>NZ_JBFUBQ010000003.1:0-817502 GCF_056405695.1 Polaromonas sp. P1_F6 | reverse complement strand
GAGCGCATCGTCGGAGTCACGCCTGACTCCAAGGATCTGGACCCTCGACAGTTTCCGGATGGCCTGGAGCTGTACCCGCGGGAATGGGAGTGCATCGCCTGGCTTCGCGCCAACCGGCCATACAGCCAGCATTGGCTTGCCCTGGATGACAAGGCGTTTCTGTTTCGTCCTTTCAACAAAAACCTGATGGTCATCAATGCAGCAACTGGATTTGTCGCCGCGGATGAAGGCCGGTTGCGCCAGTTGCTGCGCGAGCGAAAGGATATGTCATGACTGCGCCAGCTGGCGAACCTCCCCGACCAACCGTCGGCAGCCAGAACCCTGGGCCCTTTGCGCATCTATACGGGGTGCTGACGGCCCAGGAGATGGCAGATCATCTGAAGTGTTCGCCGGAGGCGGTTTATGAACGCGCGGTAGCCGGTGAGTTTATTTTCCTTTCGTCGCCAAACCGAGTCGGTGACCGGCGTTACCCTGCGTTTCAGCTCAACGAGCGCCTGGACAAGTCACTGCTGACGCAAACCATCCAGAAATACCTGGAAGCCGATGTCAACTCGACCCTGCTCTGGAGTTTCCTGCGGAGCCCGCAGAAGATATATGCCGGTCTGACTCCGATCGAAATGCTGTTAGGCGGTATGCCACCTGAATATGAAACGCTGACGCCCGAGGAGAGGTCGGACATATTCCTTGACGTAGTGGATGAAGAGATTTCTCGCGTGCGATGGTAGAGAATACCAACGGTAACGCTTACTGTGGACAAAGCCATCAGGGCAGTGCCTACATATTTGGGCGCTCCACTCAGGTCCTGCATGCAATGCCATAATGCGAGCAGGTCTGCCACTCGTCCTAGCTATTGACTAGCTGTGTACAGAGGACAGTAATCTGTATTTTTTCGACGAGTGGCGGCAGAGCAAGACTCGGAATTCAAGCAGTTTTTCTGTCGCCAGCCGCTTCGAGACTTGTGCGCACGCAACAAAGTAATGCTGGCTATTACCCATGATGATAGATACTTCGATGCGGTCAATAGGATAATGGTCATTCGCAAAGGGCAGCTAACCAGCTCTGTAGAAGGCGCCAAGACCAGTCAAACAGACGCTAGTGCGTCCAGATTGACTATTTGATCCATGGCCATGAACTCAACTGGCCACAAGATGGGCCTTATTCGGCCAGGATTAGTCCCGCTTGAGGCGCACGAACTTCACCTCTGGCTTGCGCAGGTACCGGATCGGCCAGATGACGCGTTGGTTGCTGCCCAGCGGGCATTGTTGAATACTGATGAGCGAACGCGGATGCATCGCTTCCATACAGAAGCACTCCAGCGCCGCTACCTTACCACGCGGGCCATGGTGCGGACGGTGCTGTCGTCCTACGCCTCCGTTCTTCCGGCGCATTGGGAATTCGCAGTGTCGAGCCATGGGCGTCCGCACATTGCGCACCCCGCGAAGGCGGCGCCATCGCTGCGATTTAACATCTCGCATACTGAGCGCCTTGTGGCGATGCTCGTTGGCTCCGATCGCGAGCTTGGTGTCGACGTCGAAAGTGCAGGTGGCAATGCTCCGCTGATTGTTGCTGAAAAGTACTTCGCCCCCGCTGAAAGCCTAGATATGGCGCGTCTTCCTGCCGCGCTACGGCATTCCCGGTTCTGGGACTATTGGACTCTAAAGGAGAGCTACGTCAAGGCTCGCGGGCTGGGACTTTCGATGCCCCTTGATGCATTCTGGTTCTCTTTCGACAGTGACGACCGAATACAGATGACGATCGGTCCCGATCTAGATGACCGCTCGGAGCGTTGGCAGTTTTGGCAATTTGTGTTTGCCGATCAGCTACTTGCAGTTTGCGCCGAATTGGTACCGACCGCTACCACGACGCTGAGCTTTTGGTCGATCGTGCCTACCCGTACAACTCACCAGATCAAGCTGCCGCACCTGCGGCGATCACTGTTAACGAAGAGCAGGAGCGATTTATCGTGAAAGCGCATGAGCGATCGCAGCCGCGCACTGTCGCGTGATCTCAAGTGAGCTGCGGCGAGACATCACAGCAGCGTGATTAGCGGCCGTTTCATCGAGCTCGCCTAACATATAGCGTGCGGCCTTGTCGAAGCGACGCAGAGCTGAATCTTGCCTGTAGCGACTTACAGCCCCCGTCAGAGCCAGATCGCCGCACTCTGCGGCGTTGAGCGCCTGGATGACTATATCCAGATGAAGGTCGGCAAAGTTGCCACTGGCTAGGTAACCACGAACAACCTGTTCGCGCTGGAAACGCGTAGGATTTTTCCGATTTTTCGTCAAGGTCGCTCCATAGACCTCGTCGAGGTAAGGGTGCTGAACTTGACGAGTTTCCACCCAGCGAAGCTCGTCAAGAAATTCGACCAAGACTTGGCGTGGTTCGTGTGGCCGGCGTGGACCAATCGGTCGAGACAGGCGAAGGAGGCAAGCGCGCCCGCTTGGGGAAATCATCCACGAGCCGGGAGTCGACGGATAAGTTTCTGCCAGTACGTCGATATCTTGTGCGCCAATCCTAGTGATCCCATACGCAGTGCCTGCCTCGCTCAGGTGCAGATTGTCATTGATAAGAAAGAATTCTGCGCAATCACTCCCCGCGACATTGAGGTAGTGTGCGAGATCCCTTTCTTTATAGGCGCTTGAATAAGGAGATGCTCGTAGGTTAACCGGCAAAACAATCTCGCTGCCCGCTTCCAAGGCCGCCGAGATCTGAGTAGAAGGCGTCTGCGATTCTGCCAAGTGCAGCACGTCGAATTTGATACCAAGAACGGGTGCTAGGTGGTTGCCACAAAGCGCGATGAAAGCGTCTAATGGTGAAGCCGTCGCATCAGCTAACCACATTTGATGGATCGAGCTCAGAAAGAGATACCGCAAGGCACCTGCCGGCGCGAATCTGTCACATACGTAGGCAATGGGCCTCTGAAAACAATCAACTTCGGCCCAAGAGAATTTCTCGAGGTTTCGCACAACGCCGAGAGTTTTTCCTTCGTCATTTACTGGTGCACGCATACGCACTCCGCTAAGTGACCGCACAATGATCCACGAGCCGTCGCCTGCACTGGTTTCAGGCAGTGAATCCGACGCGATGCCGGGTTGCTCTGGAGAAGTCGTCAGTAACCATTTAGGGCTCCTCCATTCACCCTTTGATCACATTACCCAATTGACATGATAGAGAACAGATTTCAATCTTCACGAGCGCCCGGATTACTTCATAAAGGTCGGAGTTCACCGCGGGTCGGCGACAAGAACATCGTCGCTCGGCGTTGACAGTTGTTCGGCCACGAAACGCGCGAGCGCATCCAGACGGGGATGCGCGTACAGGTCCCGGACTGACAGGCGGCAGTCCAGCGTTTCCCTGACCCGGTCGGCTAACATAACCGCGCTCAGCGAATCCCCGCCGAGCGCAAAGAAATCGTCATTCGAACCCACGCTTTGGACATGCAGAACTTCATACCAGAGGTCAGCGAGTTGCCGAAAGATGCGCGCCTGCGGCGGTGCAGCCTCAGCAACGGTGTCCGCTGCCTCCGGCACTGACGACGTGCGCCGAATCACAAGGATTCGCGGGCCCTGTACTCGTTCTAAGGCTTCGATGAACAAGGCAGCGCCTTCATCTGCGGGAATACCGGACGCCGCCGGTGGCAGGTGTCGTGCGGGTGGGACCTCCGCATTGGTACCGGGCCAATCTTGGCTATCGTGGACGCGGCCACGGACAAACAGCGTCCCATCGTCGCGATCCATGATCGCGAAATGCGCAGCAGCGCAATCCGCCATCGCACGGCTCGGTTCGCTCAGTTCAAAGACCACACGCAGATGGCGTGACGCGCGTTCGGCCACTGTGCAGGGCGCAATCAATTGGATTTCGCTGGTCCCGACTCTTGTAACGGGCCGCCCGTCGAGCGCACATTCGCGTTCGAATGCATGAGCTGCGAAACTCACCAGCGCCGACGCGCGAATAACGCCTTTGTCCTGCTCCGCCACGCGGTCGACGACTGGATCCTGACCGCCAATCTGAAACGCATGGACGCGCCGTTCCTGCCTCGCCATTCCTGTTTCGGACCAGACGTCCCATTCGAGGGCCAAAATTTCGGTACCATTCCCGTCCACGCCCCGGCGGGCTGTAGCCCCGAGGAATGCATTCGCTGCCATGTAGGCCGCCTGTCCTTCTCCGCCGGTCCAAGCAACCAGCGAACCACAAAGGGCCACGAATGTCAGTTCGTGCGAGCGCAGGGCATCAAGCAGATGGCGGGTACCGGCGACTTTCGGTGTGAATAGCGCCTTCGCATGCTCCGGAGATGTATGTGGAAAAGCATCGTGGCCAGAAAGGCCAGCTGCGTGGATCGCACCGTCGATTCGGCCAAAGACGGCGACGACGCGGGCAACGGCATCTCGAACCTGCTGCGCATCGCCGAGGTCCGCCTGCACCACGAGCGGTGTCACGCCCGCTGCCAACAGACGTTCCCGCAACCGTGCACGACGCACTTGGAAGTGATCGTCAGGCAGGCCGGTCAGTTTCTCCGGCTTCGGAGGTGTCCCGCGTGACAATAGTGCGATACGGGCACCGTACCGTTCGGCGAGTGCAATGGCGAAGATCAGGCCGAGTTCGCCCTGCCCACCGGTGATCAAGTACGTGCCGCCGCGGCGCAGACGAGGCGACAGGCCGGAGGGGCGATTGCGGGAGCGACAGAAGTCGCGCACCCATCGGTCGCCGCCGCGCAAAAGGACAAGCGATCTGCCGCGCTCACGTGCGATCTCGGCGGCGAGGGCGTGACTTTCGGGAGCGCTAACGACGTCCACGCAACGGATGTGCACTCGCGGCAACGCCTCACGCAGGCCCTCCATGGCACCTAGCACCAGCGACATCTCCGGCGCGATTTTTCCCTCGCCGGCGATCGAAGCTAGTCCTCTAGTAATGACGATGATCTCGCGCGTCGTGGGCGGTGAAGCCGCCAATGCCCGCGCCAGCGGCTCGAACACATGATAACAAGCGGTCTCACTGTCGTCGCCAGGCATAAGTTGAGCGGGCCATAGCACGATGATTCGAGATGCGCCGGAGACGATCGGGCGTCCCAAGGCTTGTACGTCGCCGGTCTCACAGCGATACGTCGGGTCGGGTGCGTCTGGTCCGGCAAGCACGGTCCACGTACCTAGCGACTCGGCGCCGGTCGCGATCGCGCGCGCAATCGCATCGTCGCGGCCAAGAAGTAGCCAGTGTCCGCTAGCGCCTGATGTATCCGGGGGATCTTCGCAGGGCACCCACGCGACTCGCAGAAATCGGCTGTTGTTTGGCGACATCGTAGGTGCATCTGCCGCCGGTGCGGGTGCGAGCGGCGCACTGCGGATGAATTCGCCGAGGCTGTCGCCAATCCAGAACGACTCCCGCTCTGCATGGCTTGGCGGGAGGGATGTGCGGCGTGCTCGCGGCCTCGCGCAGGCGAGGGCAAGATCAATCCGAGCCCCCGCGCACCAAGCTGCACCGAGCGCACCCAGCAGACCCTCAACTATGCGATCGGGATCGTCGAATGGTCCGACGGCGCCCAACTTGCGCAATGGCCCATCGTCCCCTAAATCGATGGCGAACCCCACGTCAGACGGCAGCCCGTCCGGTAATACGGGCCTTACCGGTTGACCCAGCATTTGGTCTAAACCGACTTCACCGTCCGTGTCCAGCGATAGAAGCCCCACCCGCGCGGCAGTGAATACCGGCGGTTCACCGGCGGCCGCGCGCAATGCTGCGTCACGGGACAGCGCACCCGAGAGATATGCCGCCGCGATGGCACCCGCACGGTTGTAGGCGAGCAGGTCGGGTGACACTCCGTAGCGCCGAAGTAGATCACCAGTCGCCATCAAGAAGACGGTCCCTGCGAGATCGCCGGCCAGCAGGTCGACGTCGCCGAGCTGATCGCAGGCAAATTGCGCGTCCCAGCGGGCGAGTGCCTCGGCGATTCGCATCTGTTCGCGCAACGGGCCTCGGCATAGCATTGCTAGGCGTGTAGTGATGGCGTGGCCGTTGCTGCCCGCCGTCACGGGCGACAGGCCACGCAACGCCAGCAACGCGTCAGCGCGGTCGGCGACGACCAGTGCCGCTCGAACTCCTGCCTGCGCACGGGAGGTCGCCAAAGTCAGCGCAACGTCTTCCAGGCGCAGTGTCGGGCGTGCTTCAATCGCGGCCGCGAGTGCTTGCGCGGTCGCGCGAAGACCGTCTGTGGTACGTGCCGACAGGCACAGCAGGAAGGGGCCAGCCAGCGATGGCCGTTCCGGAATGGGAGGGGGCTCCTCAAGCAGCGCATGCACGTTCGTGCCGCCAATACCGAAGGAGCTGATACCCGCGCGACGCGGTGCTCCCTGTGTTTTCCACGGGCGTGGAGTGGATAACAGTACGAACGGGCTGTCCTCCAGATGCAGGTCCGGGTGTGGCGGATCTGAATGCGGTGACGGCGGAAGCGTTCGACGTTCGAACGCACCTATCAACTTTGCGATTCCGGCGACGCCGCTGGCCGTGTCGAGATGGCCAATGTTCGATTTGACTGAGCCGAGCGCACAGTACCCGCGCTGGTCACTATCGGCGCCGAATACGCGTCGCAGGGCGCTGAGCTCGACCCTATCGCCAAGCGGAGTGGCGGTGCCATGAGCTTCCATGTAGCCGATGGTGTTAGCGGCCACACCCGCCAGCGCAAGTGCCTCGGAAATCACCCGCGCCTGACCCTCCGGTGACGGTGCGGTGAAGCCGGATCGGCGCCGCCCATCATTTGACATTGCAGTGGCCAGCAATATCGCCCGGATGGGGTCGGCGTCCGCGATTGCGTGCGATAGGCGCTTCAGTACGACCGCTCCCGCCCCGCTCCCGTTGACGACGCCTGCGGCGGCCGCAGTAAATGGTCGGCAGCGGCCATCGGCGGCCTGGATGTTCCCGCTGCGGAAAGGCATACCCGCGCGCTGTGGAATGCGAATGCAGATGCCGCCCGCCAGCGCTATGTCACACTGTCCGGAAAGGATGGCCTCAACTCCCATGTGCACCGCAGCGAGGGAGGTCGAACAGGCGCTCTGCACGGTGAGTACCGGACCACGCAGGTCTAGTCGGTGAGCCACCCGGGTAGCAAGGTAGTCGCGGTCATTACCCATCACTGCGCGCATGTCCGACTGTAGTTCCAGCGCTTGCTCAGACGGTAGTAGAACGTTGAGCAGATAGGTGTTAATACCGCAACCGGCAAACAGCCCCACGGGAGATGGAATCGCACCGGGGATGTAACCGGCGTCCTCAATCGCCTCATAACAAACTTCAAGGAAGATGCGGTGCTGGGGGTCCATCAATTCCGCCTCGCGCGGCGGAATTCCTAAGCGTTCGGCGTCAAACATGTCGATGTGATCGATGACGCCAGCACGGTGGATCCAACTCTCGTGCCGTTCCCTGTGCGTCGTCGTGACACCTGCGGCGAGCACGTCGACGCTGGTCAGGTCTGTGAGCCCCTCGCGGCCGGCAAAGATTAGATCGTGCAGGGCCGCCACCGACGGTGCGCCCGGAAACCGCCCCGCGATTCCGATGATGGCGACAGCCTCTCGTTCAGTTGCGCTCACGGCTCTTCATCCGTTTCTGGCGGAAGGTTCGGACGGTGTGTACGTCGGTTGCGATATGCCCGACGCGCACTAACCCGAGTCTCCGCGTCGGCTTCGCTCAGCGGTTTTGAAGTCAGCGCCGCAGAAAGGCGGCGCACGGTGTGATGCTCGAATAGCGCTTCGAGCGGAAGCTCGACACCAATGTCTTCTATCAGCCGACGATGCATGCGTACCAACAGCAGCGAATCACCCCCGAGATCAAAGAAACTGTCGTCAAGGCCGACTCGCTCGACGCTAAGCACCAGCCGCCAGATTTCGGCGATTCGGCGCTCCATCTCTGACAGTCCCGCATCCGGGTAGGTAGCTTTGGCCATATGAAGTTCCTCGTCAGCTTCCGCAATCGCGGACAAAGCAGCTCGGTCAACCTTGCCATTAGGGGTCACAGGCATGAAACCGATGGTTTCGATTTGCAGCTGTGCCAGCTGCGCTGGGAGGCACTCGCGCAGCCAATCCCGCAGTTCATCTGCACTTGGTCCCAGCCTCTGCCTCCGCGATTTCGTGGCTTCGGTGTCCCAAACCTCATCCCCGTCAGGAAGGCCCATAGCAATGGTATGTAGGACGATGTCGCTCGTTTCCATCCCGCAGTGGACCTTCACTAAGTCTTGGTTAACACTACCAATCGCGCAAGTTCCCAGGCCCTCGGCTACGGCGCTATCGGCAAGCAGCTGTCCCATGTACCCAGCTTCGAGCATCGAAAATGCTGCCGAGTTCTCTTCGTAGATCGGAACGGTCGCTTGGGCGTTCATGATCAAAAACAGTGTACAAGCCGCATTCTCAACAAAGCGCAGATTCGATGAGTCATGCGCGCGCGCGGGTACAGGTATGGCACCGACCTTAACTAGGTGGTGAGCCCGTCGTTCGTAATACCAGACGCCACCGTCAAGGCCGCCAATGCCGCCCGGTGGCACAGACAAATAAACCTGAACAGGGTAGAGCGTTCCAGCTGATGGATAGCGATATTTCGGCAGTGACATGCCCGGCACATCGTGCGCACGCATTGACGCCAGCCATGCTGACAGGCGCGACAGTGCCACTGGTATCCGTAGGAAGCGGCGCCGGCTGCGACGCAGTGGAGCATGGTCGTTCGCAGATGGCAATGGAACTATGATATGGGTGGAGCCTGTTCGTCGTCGACCTCGGTCTTCGAGCAAGAAGCGCAACCGCGCCACTGCATCTTGTCCGTTGTCCGGTGTATCCACAACTACGAACGCGGCGAGCCTGACCCGACCTTCCCGGTGGACCGGCACCACCGCCGCAGCGGACACCTGCGGATGTCGCGTTAATGCCCACTCGATCTCGCGCGGATCTACGCGGATACCCCGGACTTTAATTTGGTCATCGACCCGACCAATTAGCTCTAGTTGACCGTCCCCGCACCGTCGCGCAAGGTCACCCGTACGATACAACCGCAGGTTGTCGCCGTTCCGAGTGACAAACCGCTCAGCAGTTAGAAGTTTGTCGTCGGCATAGCCACGGGCGACGCCAGCACCACCTATATACAATTCTCCCGTCACCCAATCAGCGAGTTCGTGCAGTTCCTCGTCCAGCACGTGAACTGACTGCCCGGTCAGCGCTGCACCATATGGTATACGGCGCCAACCAGGATCGATCTCACCGACCTCGTAGAATACAGACCAGATAGACACCTCAGTGGCGCCACCGAGACTGACAATCTTGGCGGCAGGGAATAACGCGCGAATGCGGGGAACTAGGTCGATCGGAATCCAGTCGCCACTTAGCATTATTAGGCGCAATGTCGTACTCGGTCCTGCGCCTATTGACTCACGCGCTTCGATCAACAGCTGCATCAAAGCGGGTGCCGAGTTCCATACCGTCACGCCGTAGGAATCCAGGCAGCGCGACCATGCTACGGGATCAGGTAAGGAATTTGGTGGCGGGTAGACAACCGTGGCACCGGCCGCTAAGGTTCCGAATAGGTCGTAAACTGACAAATCGAAAGTCAGCGCGGACAAGGCGAGAACTTTGTCGCCGGGGCTTACTCCGAATCGACGATTGACATCCAGCAATGTGTTCATAGCCGCGCGATGGACAATTTGTACGCCCTTCGGGTCACCCGTCGTTCCGGACGTAAAGATCGTGTACGCGAGGGCGTGCGGGGCCGGGGGCGGACAATCGGGCTCGTCCTCAGGGCACTCCAGACGTGCGGGATCAATCACGCGAATCCCCTCTAGCCTCGCAACTCCAGGATCGTCACTCAATAGCCAAACGGCGCCCCCAACCTGTAATGTTGAGCGCAGCCGACTTGTCGGCCAAGCCGTGTCAAGAGCGACATATGAGCAACCCAGGCGGATTACCGCGAGCAGAGCTATCGCCTGGACGTTTCCCTTTTTCAGGCTCACGGCAATCGGTTCGCCGGGTTGGATGCCACAGCGTTGGAGCGCAGTGGCCATCGCCATGACGGCGGCCACAAGCGCTCGGCCGGTCAGGGCGCCCGAGGCATCTACACAGGCAATTGCTTCGGGATCATTGTCTACTGTCCGCAGAAAGGCTGACAACAGTGTTTCATCGATGGATGACGCGACAGCGGGCAGCCCGGCGATGGCGGCGCGACGGCCTACCGGCGCGCTCCATGCAGACGTCTCATCAACTAGGCGACGGATGCGCTCCACGTAACGCGCGAACAGCCCGTCTACCAGACCAGGCGGGAACAACGCATCGACAGAGTCCCAGCGTACTTCGAGCGATCCGCCGTAGTCATTGATCTGGTGATCGATCCAAACCTGAGGGGTACCTGATGCACCAAACACGCCGTCCCCTAACCATTCGCGTGCATCTTGGTCGGCTCGGCTCTCGCCCTGACCGAGCATGCTGGTGAATACAACTGGCATGGCCGCCTGGGTCGACAGACCATCCCTGCGCCTCAGTTCGCGAATGACATCAACTCCGGAATACAGTCCATGGTCCATGTCCTCCCAGAGGCGGCGTTGGATCGCGCCAGCAAATATTTCAAACGAATCCACCCTCGCATTAACCTCCAGCAACGAAACAGAGGTGAAATCGCCGACGATGGACTCGACGTCGCGATGCATCGGCAAACGCTGATAGGTAGTGACATTGAGGGTGAAGCGAGGTGCCCGCACGTACAGCGCGAGCGCTTCCGCATATGCGGCACCGATCACTGCGGTGGGCGTCAGTCCGCGCTCCGCTGACGCGTTCTTCAATCTACTCCACTCTGCAGCGTCAAGGCGGAACACGCGACGATGAAATTCGGGACGTCCCATGTCGGCAGGATCGCCGGCTAAGGGAAGTTCTGGCGGGGGCGGCAGATCCGGCAAGCGCCGTAACCAATAGCGGCGGTCTCGATCGAATACGGGGGATGCACGCAAGATGGACAGCGTCCGCACATAACGGGCGAAATCGAATTCGAGCGGCCGGAGCACGATGTCGGGTTCACGGTAGAACGCCACCAACTCACGAAGCAGTATTCGAATACTCGCCGCGTCGCAGATCAGCAACTCGATTAGCATGTGGATGCGCGACAGTCGGCCCCAGCGCGTTACTCGCAACCGGAACAGCGGCCAGATTCCAGGATCGAGGTCCTGCTGAGACATTGACGCACGCGTCCGCGCAAAGCAACGCTGGACCTCGTCTTCAGATGCATCGCCGAGATCATCTAACTCCAATGGGAAGGCCGGCACGTCGTCCCGACACCTCTGGCTGCCGTCGTCGAGAAATACTACCCGCAGCATTCCATGGCGCGCGATGAGCGCATCGACCGCACTGCGTAGGCGCCCCAAATCCAGCTCAGGTACGTCGACCTCGACATAAGAAGCCGTGCCACGCGCACCTAACTCGAACACCGAACGCCGACCAAGCCAGTACGCCTCCTGCACAGGCGTCAAAGGAAATGGTGTGTTCGAATCAGCAGGGACACCCGCACATACATCTGCGGGTGACGGGACCGCAGGCATCGCAGTGTTTAACATCATTGCAAGCCCGCTGGGCGTGCGTGCAGTGAGGATCGTCTGCAAGCCAATAGAGACCCCGAGTTCGTCATTCAGCCTCGCCGCCACCCGCAGTGCAGAGAGCGAATCGCCACCTCGCAAAAAGAAATCATCGTTCGCCCCCAAGTCGGGAACGCCTAGAATCTCGCCCCAGATTCGGCAGATGCTTTCCGTACGCTCGTTACGTGTGACGTCGGTCATCGGGCACCAACATGCAGAATTGAAATTCTGGTCATCAGTCCGGGCCTCACATTGAAATTCGCATTGAATAGACAATAAGCTGCGATCTTAGGCGAATTTGATCTTGTGACAACCACTCATCTTCAAAAAGTTTGACTACCCCCTTTAGGGCAATGGCGCGCGAACAAATAGGCGCAATGTGGCCGCCGAAGCTCTTCGCAGCGAGTCATGGCCGTCTCGGTGCCGACACTAATGCGAGCCACGCCGTGTTGATGCGCCTGAGCATGTGCTCAGGCACAGCATGGCATGGCAGGGGATGAAGCGGGCGTGGGAACCGATGCCCGCTCTGTGACTCGGTCATAGCCACCGATGCCTGTGACATTAAAAACCCGCGCCGCAAAAGATTGGCATTGGTACGGTTGGCCACGACCTCCATCGTCACGCCTGATGCTGACTCGCTTCGACGACTCGGACCTTAAATTCTTCGCCGTGGATTGGCCGTCGGATTCCGCTCGTCGCTTACTCCACGGTACGCGCGCGCTAAGCTCCTCGTGGACACGGGCATCCTAGACTACGCTTAGCGGCTCAGCATGACTTCGCTGAGCGCTTACCCCATAGAGTCGACGAGGCCGGAAAGGCGCGCCTGATCCTGCTGACTTGAAATGACGCGACAGCGATCGCACCACCGGTTTTCCAACACCATGGCAAGCAAACAGAGACTCAGGACTGCAACACACTCTGATGATTAGAACAAGCCTTCGTACATCGCGTCCAGCGACCAAGGCTGCGAACCCATCAAAAAAAAGCATTCGATGCACACGTGAGCCACGCACCTTCCAGAGTCGCGCAGCGAATTGATCATGGCATTCAATGGCAGTCGCCATTTCCTATCCAAGCTTTTCTGACCAGCAAGAGCAACTCATCCGTGGTCCTTACCCTACCCATCGTAAATTCGAGTTCGACCGCGTCCTTGCGAACGAGTCCTGACTCAACTAACTCAACGTAGATTGACAGCAGCGAGAACGAATCTAGATACGGCGAGGGAATCGATGCTAACTCCCTAGCCTCATCACCAAGGACCACATTAAGGATCCTGCTCACGAGGACATCCGGCGTCGTCACCGTCCGCCCCTTGTCGCTCTGACGATGCGTGTGTACACGGCCCAAACCTCTTTTGCCAAAACGTACGCCATGCGGTCGACTTCTTTCACCTGCGTCGACTCGCGCCCTACCTGGACTCGCCAGCCTGGATAGGTTTTTAGTTGAATGGTCTGCACCCTGCAGGAATCGAGCGTCTTCTGACTCGACTCGCGTCTTGTACTGACAGAAAACGATTCAGCTCGCATAGCCATTGATTCGCCACTCATCCGCGATGACGGAACACCGTGGTGCAGTTCACTTTGAGCCCTGGATGGCGATTTACGTGATCCAGCTCCCGCAACAAATGCGTCATGCATTGGTCAAGCCATTCACTTGTACCCATAGTCCCACACGAGATGAATTGAGAGAAAAACATGATGCCATACTTCGTGAATTAAGCTGGAGAACACATGGTAGAGCATCTTTCGGTTCATACCCTTGTAGAAGGTGTCGTCATCCTTCCACCAAAGAGTTGCGAAGACTCCTGGGGCGGAATCTAGGAATTGCTCTAACGACATTTTTTCAGCATTTGCTTCTTGATTGCTCACACCTTGCTTTATTGGCCACAACCGGCCTTCTAGATGAAGCCCGGGGGGACAGGCCAGCACGCGATTAGTTTTTACCATCTGCTAGAGTTGTACGGCATTGGCAATGGAGGCAGCGTCGTCCATAAAAGTGATTGTTGACGGTCTACCCAATGTACCCAGGGGCAAGCCATGAGTGAAGACCCGAAATACCGAATACCTTACTACTACACCAGCGAGGGGCGTCCAGACCCTCTCGCTTCCGAGCTCCGCTGTATGGACGCGATGTGCTTGTTCAGCTGGCGCCAATCCGGCATGGTCCCATCGGCGGAGACTTGGCTCTTTTTGAAGAACTTTACACTTACCCTGAAGCACGACAAGGTTGGACAAGTGTGTCACTTGGGAGCGCTATCAAGTGCATCACGGATTACAGGGGATCCTTGGCCGCATACGGGGGAAACACCGGAATGTCGTGAGGTATTGACGCCGTTCCCAGCACCATCGAGCCCTGAAGCTGCACTGCACCATATTACGCAGGTTATCTCCGAGCGAGGAATGGCTCTGATAGCTTGCGCCGACGAGAAAATCGGGATATTCATCTCTTCGCTACGTTCAGGTGTACGGGATCGCGGGAGCCAGTTTGGTCATGTTTTCGCCGTCCTTGCAGTTGAAGCAGGAGAAGTCCATTATGTGGACACTCCGATATACATTATTAAGAACCGTTATGTTCCACACGCCAGACATCGCGGCATCGGCGTGATGAGAGTCGAAGATTTTTTGCGCTCATTGGTAAATGGCTACCAACTTCTGGCGGTTGGCGATGTGCCATTCGAAGGGCTGCTTGCTGACCATCCCGTAACGCAGCTCCAGACGATGGCGAAAAATCACAAGGGGGCGTCGCGGGTTCCCGACGGGTGCCACGTGGGCGACCAGGCTTATGCCAAACTTATCGAGTCACTCGAGGATGGAAGCACGGATCTCCTTGCACCCTTGCCCAGCAACTATTTAGATGCCGCCCGCCAAGTAGACTATCTCGACTGGAAGTGCTTTGAAATATTAAACATGCGTCGCACCTGGTTTCGCGCTAGCCGCGCACGAGCTTCGCAAGTGGGCGATGGCATTGGTAGACTGACTGTTATATTGGCCGAGAGCGTGCGGCTTTGGCAATTGCTCAGCAATGCGGTGTGTGTATCGCCGAACCCCGCCCCAGATCGCGAGCACCTCACAGCGACCGTCCGGAATTTGTTTGCAGAAGCGAAAAACCTAGATCGCGAACTGTTTGATCAAATATTATTGAATTCCACTGAAGTCTGACCCGAGGGGGATGCGGACAATTACTTGGACTGGTTTATGCCGTAAGTCCAAGACTCTCTCGGTATTCGATGGGGCTGAGAGAGCCAAGAGATATCTTGATCCGCTTCTCGTTGTACCAGCGGATGTATGAGTCTAGTACCTGAATGAACTGCTCAATGGTTGTGGCCTTCCAGTCCCCAGGGTAGAACAGTTCCGTTTTCAGCCGTCCGAAGAAACCTTCGCATGCAGCGTTGTCAGGCGAACACCCTTTGCGCGACATTGATCGAATCAACTTCGCGTCAACAATCCTCGATAGCCAACCGGGCCAGCGATAGTGTGCTCCACGATCAGAGTGGACGACGGGCCGGTCATTGCCGCAGGCCACCGTCCCGATGGCTGCATCGAGCATCGTGTTGACGAGCTCAGCGTCGAGATGCGTCCCAGGGGTCCAGCTGACGACCAGGCCATCGAAACAGTCAATGATGGGCGATAGGTACACCTTGCTGGCCTGGATCTGGAACTCTATGATGTCGGTGAGCCACTTCTGTGTTCGGGGCCGCTGCGTGGAAGTCGCGATTGATGAGGTTCTCGGGCGCTGGGCTGATCTCGCCCAGGTAGGAGCCGTACCGACGCCGCTTGGGCCTGGCAACGACCAGGCTCTCTTGTTTCATCAACCGCTGCACGACCTTCTCAGAGAGGGTGACGCACTGCCTGGTCAACGGAGCCTGCAGCCTGCGGTAGCCGTAACAGCGGTGGTTCAGCTCGAAGATGTCGGTGAGGGTTTGCCGCACGGCAAGGTACTTGTCTGCCACCTTTACACGGGCTCGATGGTAGAAGTACGAGCTGCGCGCCAGATCCAACCGGGCAAGGAGCTCTGGCAGGGCATAGAGCTCTTTGAGGGCGTCAACCAGCAATGTCTTCTCCCGGTTGGTCAGGAGTTGCAGGTCGACGCCCAGGCCTTTTTTTAGTATTTCATTGGCCTTCTTCAAGAGATCGCGTTCGAGCTGCAGTTGCCGGATGTCGCGTTGCAGTGATTCGAGCTGGCGCTCCAGCTCCGCCCGTTCCGGCACTGGCGGTGAGTTGTTGCTGTGTTTCATCGATGCGGGAGCCTCACGGCCCAGTAGCTGGTTCTTCCAGTTGTACAACGTCGGCCTGCATACGCCTAATTTTTCAGCCACAGCCTGCGCAGTTTCCCGTCGGGTGCAAAGCTCGATGGCCCCGGCCTGCTTCATCGATTCGGGATACCTTGGGCGCCTAACGCTGCCAACGACGGCTTTCCCGCTCTGAGGACGCGCCTCGCGAACCCAGGCGGTCAATGTCCCACGACCAGGGAGCCCAGCGCCCTCATGGTCGCGGCAATGCATCGCTCATGAGTGAGGTAGTGCTGAACAGCTGCCGGCTTCTGCGCCTGCGAGTACTTGGGTTCCCGGCCCGCATAGCCCACCGGCAAATCGAGCCGTTGCTCATATTCCCGGTACCAGCCCTTCAAGGCATTCTTGCTTGGATACCCCAGCTGACGGATGGTTGGCCTCACGCGTTTGCCGAGCTTGATGTAGACCTCGACCGCTCGAATCCTGTCTTCGTATGAATACATGAACTACCTCCTGGTAGTCCAAGTAATTGTCCGCACCCCCATTTCTACGGAACTCAACACGCTGCACCCTGCATCCCTCTGCACGACTCCCCACGAGAGAGGCAATCTAATTGGAATGCAATTTGATTGTTGAAATCTGCTCTGACACCTAAGGTTGGCTCAGTAACCAAGAGTCGTCTTGCGACATCCTGACAGCCTTGCGAAATTTTTTCAGATATATCTTGGTTATAAATACTCCAAAGTATGTCAGAGCCTCTGTTGTCCTGTTGCGGTACATATCGTGAATAGACGCATAAGCTGAACCTTTGCCATCTAATACAACCATATCAATCAAACCGATAGACGATGCTACGAATCTGAACGCCTGTTCTTTTAAGAATGGTGAATCGAACGGCACTTTGCCTTTCGAACCCGGCTCAAACATTACAATTAGTAAGTGCGCCCCCGCATCTTGATAGTGTCTTAGCACTGGCTGAGAAAGGGCATCGCAGCTATCAATGATGCCGAATCTCACTCCCTCAACCTCAAAAAGAGAGGGTGAGCGAGTCTGATTGGGTGCAGCCTCTGCATAAGGCGGACGCTTGACCGGCACCACATTCCAGCCCCCTCGAATTTCGTCCTTCACAATGTAAATCTGACGCAGCGCGCCGGTCGAATCTGTCCAGCTATACGCGCAGCGCTCCTCAGTTGCGCAAATTCCACTTAATGAGTCGACAGGCTCCGAGATTAGCAAATCGTGAGTGGCCTGCTTTAGGGAGCCAGCCAGCTTTAAAACCAGAACTGCCGAAATGTCGGTAACAACCTTTACGATTCCGGACTTCCTTTTGGTAGCTAGCTTTAAAGTAGTAATTACCGAATTGTCAGTAACAACCTTTACGATCACGGACTTCCTTTTCGTATCCGCCGAGTTTTCGATTACTCTTGGACTAGGCGCTGGAAAAATTAGTTTGGAGTTGTCTTGCAGCTCATTAATAGGGCTTTCCTCATTAGTCGATACAGAGATATAGGCAATGTCATCCGTTCCAACGCCTGCCTCAAGCCCATCCCACTGAATCTGACCATCGGGAGATATCGCCACTGACCTGGCGGCTGACATGTCTTGGTAGGTGGATAGTCCCAAGCCTTGAGACGGAACCTCCCCTCCCTTTCGATTCGCAACAAACAACCAGAGGGAATTCTCGAGTGCGCGGGCACGCCACACGGATAAGTCGGCGGACTCTCCCCACCAACTCGCTGGTGTGAAAAGTAACTCCGCCCCCTTTGCCGCAGCTAAGTAAGACAACTGCGGATTGTATAAATCCGCACACACGAGAACAGCAAACTTACCCAATACCGAATCAAACACCTCAATGTCTGCATCATCGCGCAGTGCCCAGCGCTCGATGACACTTCGCTTCCGAAGCACGCGCATCGTGCCTTCAACTGTGAAGATAGCGACTGAGTTATAGAAGCCCTGACTCGTGCGCTCAGCAAATCCAGCAATAATCACCATACCGAACTCTTTTGCAATATCTCGTAGCCCTGAGTTGCCAAACTCTTCAGCACTCAAGGCAGATGCCTCAAGCACGGCTGGCTCGCCAATGAAATATCCGCTAAGCGCCAGTTCTGGAAACACAACAAAATCGGCACCTTGGCGACCGGCCTTGGTTGAAAGCACTTCTATTCGTTGCAGGTTGATACTGGGTTTGCCAAGAAGCGGTGTGAACGTAACTACTGCAACTGTCCCATGCCGCACCGGTGCGGCGTACGCGCGACGTAGCAGCTCAAGCCAGCAGAGTAAAAACACCCCAGTTGCATCAAACATCGACCGAACTCCCCGAGAGGTGGAAATTACACGCGTCGGCCAGCATGGGCAGGATGTGCGCCAACGGCACTGAGGCAAAGCGCGGCTCGTTGACCATGTCCAGCGGCGCAGCGCACACGGCCAGACTCAGGGAATGGCTTGGAGTGGATCGCAGCGCCCCGCCCTCGCCTGCCGCCGGGCCAACCTGGCCCCTCCAGCGCTGCAGCTTGCGGCGCCTCGGTGTCCTGGGCCAGGAGTTGGCGACTTTCGAGCCGATCATTTGTCCTCGCCCCTCTTGAAGCTCGTCGCCACTTTTTTTGACAGCACTAGAGCTGCAGTCTTGGCCAACACTCGTTCCTTGTATAGCAGGTAAGGTTCGAGTTCTTTGATGCGCTTACGGTCCGCACGTCCATCGGATCGGCTAGGGCATTGGTGTACCTCACGCGCCGTTTGCCCCACTCGGCCGGGGACACACCATGCTCGCGATAACAGGCACTCTTGACCATCTGTTCAACACCACCTTGGTGATCCACAGCCTTAAGCCGGGCACTCGCAACCTTACCACCGCTCTGTCGTCGAATGCCTATCCGTATCGATCCAAGTCCATCCATCACTGCCACCTTTGGGTTGCTCTATCCTGGGCGACAACTATTCTGACGCGGAGGGGGCCCAATTGCGCCAGGCATTTACTTCAAGCCGCTTCTCCCATTGGCGTAGCCAATTCATGAATCGAGATATGTAGGGTTTACCGTAGTTGCTCGCCCCCCATCGATCCGCGCCATCAAGATGCAGCGCGGTCACCCATATGCGCGAGGCCAGGAGCATAGCTGGTAGCACTTCCAAATCTTGTTCATCAATAGGTCGCCACTTGGAGTAGCCTTCAACGTACGCTCGAATTAGGACGTCAACGTCCTCCGTTGGACCGCTAAACCAACTTACGCCGCGACCGAAGGCAGCGAGCTCGAAAGCGCGCCAACCCCAGCCGCAACAGTCGAAATCAATGGTGATAGCCGAGTAATCTTTAAAGTGTATGTTTCCACTATTAAGATCGCCGTGGCAAAAGCCTTGTGTAAGTCCCTGGTACCCATCCAAAATTGTGATCAATCGTTCCGAAATACGAAAGAAGTCGGTTCTGTCGACTTCATTCACATGCTGGGCCAACGAGGCTGATGGCTTAACAACTGTATATGCGAGGTCGATTAGCTCTCTACCCGGCAGATCGAGAACCAACTCGCACGCATCATGCAGCTTTGCCACGACCTCACCATATCGTCGCGCGTTTGCTGCACCTTCTGCGCCGAAATAGCTCAATTCAGAACCCCGTGCATCTTCAAACAAAACTGCTGTTCTCACTCCCTCCGGCGCATCGATCTCCATTATGTAACCACCGTCATGCGTCGGCACGGGCTTCGCAATAGATCCGCCTGCTGCCGCGATGGCAAGGAGCGCAGTTACCTCTGCATTCGTTTCGGCGCGAGATCGCCATTCGACGGGGTGGATACGCAACCAGAAATAGGTCTCGCCAACTTCGAGGCGATAAACATCATTTAAGAAAGAGCGCCATAGCTGAGCTTTTGTGACTGGTCCGATAGCAAACTGTGCCGCTACGCAACGAGAGAGCGCATTAGCGTCAAATAGTGTCTGAATGCTAGGAATCATGTTTCTGGATGCTCAAGAAAAGTGCTTTACATAAATCGATTTTTTTGCCAGCTTTTAACCTCTCGCAATTTCGTCAAAACTCATTAAACTTGATTTCAGAAATTAAGAGGTCAATGTTTTACAGTAAATTTTGCCAGCCAATACTCAAGGGCACCAGCCAAGTATTGCTGGAGAATGATTTCATAGCCTTCAATCAACTCGTCAATTACCCATTTATTTTCACTATTCTGACAAGCTCGCATTACTGATCGATACTCGCTACGGAAAGCCTGCATCGCATGAATTACGCTGGCGGTAATATCTTCTTTTTTCATCAGCATGAAGCCCACACGAGAAGCGGCATGCCAGACTTCGGGCAGCCTTTCTGGTGGCAGAGCATCTGTCCAAAAAAAAGCCCCCTCCTTGTTGAGGACACGAGAGACAGATAGAAAGAATTTATCAAGGTCTTTGTAGCCATGAGACGACTCTATGTTAACTACAGTGTCGAAGCTGCGATCTGCGAATGGAAGGGCTGTAGCATCTCCGACACAAAAATCGCCAATGCCTGAGCCGTGCACACGTTGGCAGAAAGCAATGTTGCCAGTGTTTAGATCGACTCCTGTAACCGCCACAGGAGAAAGATAGCGCTTAATGTATGAACACGTGCCGCCTCTGCCGCAGCCCACGTCCAAGATGCGCTGGCCTCGAACATCAGTACGTCCAAGGAGGCGATGCACAAGGGCGATGTTATAACGTGAGCTGTGATCTTCGTCCCGAAGCTGAATATCCTCGACTAAATCACATCCGTTATTCATAAAAACATATGATGGATCACAAATCAGCTCTGACAGCGCGGAGTAAATGCCTGAGTAGTTCACTTCAAACATGTGGCTCTGAAATCTGCTGACGGCTAGAGGTTCACCACTCAGTTCCAAAAGACCTAGTTTGGCGATCTCTCCAGGAGTCGTGCCTCGCAACCATGCCTTGAGCCCCAAGGTGGACAGTTTTAGGCAAACGTCCGCCTGATTCAGAGAGGCGCTGATCTCCCGTAAAGGCGTCGCGGTCGTATCTATAGTCCAATACCCCACACCTTCCATTTGAACCTGGCAGGTTGCGACAATACCTTTGCACCAATATCCGATTTTGAGGAGATGTTCTTGCTTCAAAGGTACACTCTAAATTAATGAAGGCAATTTGAAGACAATTACTGGTGCGAGGTGGTAGATATGCGCCAGATCGACGCCGCTAGAGCGCGTGAATCCCTCCTAACGGAAGCCTATCTTTTACTTAAAAGGTAAGTGGCGCGGCCCGAGTAGCACGTCGGCTTCTACTCCACGCTGGCGGCAGGCTTGGACAAAGTGCATAGCCTCACGGATCGGCAGTGACTCTTCCGTGTAGATCTTTGAGGTAATGTGCCGTAGCCAGCGTTCCTGGCCCATAGCATACACGAATGCTCGCTTGGGAGAAAACGCCTCGACTAGTCCCAAAGCTTCTGCGCAGTTACTACCGCTGAGCCGACGGGAGGTGTCTGCTTCTCGGCTCAGAGGACCGTCCAACAACGGACCATACAGCCAACTCACCGGCGCGCCCTCGCATTCCATTCCAATGAATAGGGTATCGACAGGGGGCAGCAGTTCTGCAAGCTTCGTAACGAGACGCTGCTCAAGATTGCGGAAATCAGCCATGAAAAGAAACGTTCGGTCTGCGGCCGTCGCCGCATAGGTGGCCTTGGCTCCAACTGGCAAATCGCCATGTTCACCGAAGAACGGAAGCGCCGTCAACGTGATTGAACCGATCGTAAGTGGTTCCAGTAGCGGGGCTTCCACCACGTTGCTAAACCCGAGCCCGCGCAGCATTATGGAGGGTGAAGGATCAGTGATTTCTCCGCGACTTGCTGGTGGCACCACAATTCGATGAATGCGACCGCGTAATTGCAAGAGGCTTTCGAGGAACAGATGATCCTGATGGACGTGAGTAATCACTACTGCATCAAGCTTTTCCGGTAAATCGGCGTAGGTCCAGCCCCCGACGTCTCGGGCACTTGCGTAGCCGACAACCGGGTCAACAATCACTGTGGTGCCGGCATACTCGATCAGCACGGAAGCGTGCCCGAGCACCCTCACGCCATCACCCTTCGCAAGTTTCCGCTGTGTCGGCTGATCGGTGAACAGCGACTCAAGGTCACTGGCAGGTAGTCCAAGCGACCCAAGTAGCGAGCGGGCGTCAACCGGATGCAGCCGGGCTTGTGCCAAGCAATCCAATCGCGGGTCTGTGAATGGCATTTCAACAATTCGAGTACCGGGTTCGTTCAATAGCGGTGTGCTGAGCGAGAACGGGCGTGGCGAGGACTCCTTACGAATTGCGATGGCCTGCAGATCGGGAAGGTAGTAGCGACTGCGATACAGGAGCTCCTCTATGAAACGCAGACTCGGTCGGCCGTCGACTTCGCGCACCAACTCCACAAAGCCCCTTAGTTCATCCGGTACCTGTGCATAAAGCGACTCAACCGAGGTACCGGGAGGGCTTGCCCTCAATCTCTCCCTCAGTCGTTCAATTGCACGACCGAACGCCAGAAGGTCACTGCATCGAAT
Organism: Polaromonas sp. P1_F6; assembly: GCF_056405695.1. NCBI lineage: Bacteria > Pseudomonadati > Pseudomonadota > Betaproteobacteria > Burkholderiales > Comamonadaceae > Polaromonas > Polaromonas sp. P1_F6. The sequence continues at coordinate 795,184 of NZ_JBFUBQ010000003.1, read as the reverse complement.
CTTGGTTGCTGTGGCCAGGTCACGGATTTCCGCAGATCGGTCGGTGGCGTAGTCTACGAACGGCCCCCCCAAATTACGGTCGTCCTGAACCGCGCGCATGTGAAGCGCCGGCGCATTTACGTACGAATCCATGATGGTCAGGTGGCGCTTGGCGATATTGAGCGCAGCGGTAGCTGGGGCAATTAGATGCGGCCACGCATACCACCTATCCACCAAGGGGATGAGCGCGACGTCCTCCCGCAGCCATGCCTGCATCATCCTTGGCCCTCAATTCTTGCGAATCTATCTAGAATTGCCGCCAACTCACCGGGAGCTAGCTGCACTCCGGCTTCAATGACCGCGTCAGGGTCGTTTACAGCCTTGATCTGCGAAAGGCGGTCGATCTGATCAGCCAGCACCGCAGCGAGACGGGTCAAAGTAGCCGGTGCATGAACGTCACTTCCATATGTCCAGCGAATGAGGAGCGCATCGTTGCTCAGCCAGCAATCAATTTCTAGAAGGTGCGATCGTATCGCCGCACCGTCGCGGGAACGACCGAAGGTGCTGGGTCCGAGCGCGAGTACGAGTCCTGAGCCGTTTTCCTGGCCCGCACTGCCAAGGTAATTCACCATCACCTCTGCGCGACCCTCCCACTCTTGTCCGCTAGTCTGTGACTCTTCAGCACTGCGGAGTGACACTTCCGGTGTGCAGTCTCTGCCACCACGCACTACCACTTTCACGAACTTGGTAAGCCATCCGACTGTGCTGGCTGCTTCGGAATCGTCTTCCCGCCCATGACGCTCGACCTCAAGCAGGCATACCGGCTCATCGGTCAGCGTACAGATGGCACGTCCGATCGCTGCAACGAGCACGTTCAGCCGCTGAGCGTCGCGAAGGCAGCGGAAAGCCGTGACTGAATTACCCACGATGGACTGCTCCAACGTCTTTGCATCGGCGATGCGATTGCGGTAAATCGGATAATCAACCATTAAGGCGAAGGGAAGATCATGGGGCAATGGTCGCGGCTCGTTGACCACCGATGGCAAAGCTAGCGCGGAGCGCGCCCAACGCGCGAATCCGGGGCGTTCGGGCACAGGCAACCCGGTCCACGCCGCTTGGATCAGATCGTCCATTAATAGCCCCATGCTGAAAGCGTCGGAAACGAGATGGTGGACGATCAATATTAATTCCGCTTCGCCAGTAACAATATCTCGCGCCATCAGCACCGCCGCCAGCGGTCCATGCTCAAGCGAAAGTGTCGCGTGTAGTTCGTCCGCGACCGCGGAAAGCAACACGCGACCGACCTCTCCATCGATCTCCACCACCTCCACTGGAACTACCGCAGCGCCAGAAAGTGTCTGCTGCCAATCTTCCCCGACCAAGCGAAAGCGTAATCGCAAGGCCTCGTGCGCATGAGCTAGCGATGTTGCAGCCGCGACAAGTCGGTCGTATCTTGGGGCCGAGACCATCCGAGCGGTGGACTCAAGGTTCCAATGGTCATGCCGTGCATGCTCAAGATTGAAGAACCAGACCTGAGCGGGAACGAGTGGTACTTCGCCAAGCTCGGAGCCAGCTGCCTGGGTTAAACCGGGTTTGACTCTGGCGGCCACTGTCGCGAGCGATTGTGGAGTTGGATGGTCAATCAGCATCGACAACGTATAAACGATACCGCGACGACGCGCGCGCACAACCGATTGCAGCGCACGCAGCGAATCCCCACCTAACTCGAAAAAGTCATCGTCGAACCCAACATACTCCACGCCTAATAGTTCCCGCCAAACTATAACGATTGCTTGCGCTATTGGCTCGGCTTCAGGCTGACTTGCGCCATCTGGGCTTTCTGCGTCCTCTAACGTGATGCCCAATTCCGGGACAGGCAATGCCGCGCGATCCAACTTACCGCTTGATAGCAACGGGAGCGCAGCCATCGCGACCAAACGCGATGGCTGCGCAGCAGCGGGCAACCGTTCACGCAAGAAAATGCGAAGATCTGGAGCCTTCTCTCCCACTTTAACCGGCACGTACCACGCGATCAAATGTCGTTCCTCTCGTAGGTCGACGACCCCTACAGTCGCATCGCGGACTGCTGAATGCGAGCGCAGCGCCTCCTCGACCTCCGCCAGCTCAATGCGGTGTCCGGCAACCTTCACTTGGCGATCCGCGCGGCCTCGGAATTCGACCAACCCGTCCGCACGCACCCGGCAAAGATCACCGGTTCGGTACATTCGCGCGCCCGCGAAGCCGTCGGGATCAGGAACAAAGCTATCCGCGGTCTCTCGTGCTGAGAGATAGCCGAGCCCCACCTGTGCACCTCCGATGCAGAGCTCACCTATCGCGCCCAGGGGCATCTGTCCAGTAGCGTTCGAGTAGCGAATCGACAATGACACATTGTCAACAGGACGGCCAATCGGTACTGAAAATGAATCCCCATCGCACACGAACCAGGAAACATCGATGGTAGTTTCGGTAGGACCGTAGAGATTAATGAGCGACACCGCCGAGCTCGCGACAAAACGAGCCGCGAGATCGGGCGGTAGAACGTCGCCGCTACACAGCACCCAGCGTAGCGAGGTGCAGCCATCAACGCTTACCGTATCCAACAGCTCACGCAGCATGTCAGGAACCACGTGAAATGCGACAGCACGCATTGCCGTCGCGGCTCGCATTAGACGGACTGGGTCACGTTCTCCTCCAGGAGATAGAACTACTGAGACCGCCCCACTGGCCAGCGGCCAAAGAAATTCTTGCAACGAAACGTCGAAGGTCAGCGGACTCTTGTGCAGCACACATTCACCTGGATTCAGTGGAAAGGTATGCCGCATCCAATTGATTCGGTTGGCAATTGCTGCGTGGGGCACGACCACACCCTTCGGTTGACCGGTAGAGCCGGACGTGAACAGCACGTACGCGGCAGCGCTAGGGTGCGGAGGAAGATACGGTGGCGGCACTCCACACGCATTTGGTATCAACACCCGAGTGCGCCACGTTTCGGGAACGCGTCCAATGTCGCCGGCCACGATCACTTTCGGGTTCGCGGCGCGCAGCATCGAAGTTAGTCGTGCGCCACCATCGGCGGGTTCTAAGGGCAGGAAGGCGCCGCCCGCCCGCCACGTTGCCAAACTCGCGACAACCGATTCGACCGAGCGCGGTAACAAAATCGCGACGAAATCGCCGACGCCGATGCCTGCAGCGGCAAGCGCACCAGCGAATCTTCCGACCGCGGCGTCGAGTTCGGCGTAAGTGACGCTTCGGCCGTCTTCGCGCAATGCAATTGCGTCTGGCAGCCACGCGAAAATCTCTGCAAACACGTCGGTCAAGAGCCGAACGGGCTGGCGTGCCGCACCTAGTAGCGGACGAGGGTTGGATGGAGGCGCGTTTGCGAACAGCATCGCGACTGTTTGACGGAACTCCTCGACGAGCGCGCCTGCGGTGGCGGGAAGGAACCGATCACTGTCGACATCGACAAAGATCGCGATGTCATCGCCTTCATCATTGAGATGGAAGGACACGTCGACCTGGGCGCTACCGGTGGCGAGATGGACAACGCGGGATCGCACACCCATCGCATCCTCTGCTCCACCGGTGTGGGCATCGTAAGTGCACAGTACCCCAAACGCTTCGGCAGCACCGTCGATCATTCCTCTCACGGCCTGGTCGTAGGGCAGTGCTCGACGCTCAAGCGCGGCGAAGATCGCCGCCTGGGCTTTGCCCAATGCAACTTCAGTCTCAGGCGCGATTTCGAACGTTATGGCGAGCGTGTTGATGAACGGGCCGATCAGTCCTGATGTGGAATCGACGCGCGACGATACCGGAATGCCCAACATCACGCGTTCGGTTCCTGTCCGCCGACCGATGGAGGCTGCCACCGCATAGCTCACCGCCGCAAACGTCGTCACGCCCACAGTCGCTGCGTGCGTACGCAGCGCCGTCGTGAGCCTGGCGCCCAACCTGCCCATAGCGCGCACACCCCGCCCACGCCCGCGTGTCCCGCGCTCTGCCGGCAGCGCCCCTGAGCCGGCGCTGTTCGCGAGAGTCCGCCGCCACCATTCGCGTTGTGCCTCGGCTTCCTGAGATGCCAGCCACTCCCACTCTGCGCGCGCGAGATTGGCCAAGGTCGGTCCAGGGGTTGGCAGATTGATGGGCGCTCCCAGGGCCAACTGTCGGTAGCAATGCAGTAGTTCGCGGCTGAAAATCTCGCCGGACTGAGCATCCCAGGCAATATGGTGCACAGCCATGATCAGGGCATACCGGTCGGCCGCGAAGCATGCGATGCAAAGGCGCAATGGACCTTCCTCGTCTAGGCAGAACGGCCGACGCAGAAACGTGCGCATACGCGCGGCGATCCATGCATCGACATCCTGCGGTTGCGGTACATCTTCCACAGTCGGTTCCGGTGAAGTAATGCACGTTTCGGCCATTACGCCCGCGTCGTCCATTACATAACGGGAAAGAAGGGCTTCGTGACGATTGATCACTAGCCAAACAGCCCGCCGCAAGAGGCCGACATCCAGTGTGCCCTCGAGGACAACCGCAAATGGAATGACGTAGGCGGCCGTCCCCTCCCTCAGGGAGTTCAGCACGAACATCCGTTCCTGCGCAGGCAGAACACGATGACGCACCACGTTCATTCCGACACTTGGCCTGCGGCCACAGTAGAAGCATTAGCGAATGCATCAATCACCGCTGCATAGTCCGCCTCGGTGTCGGGAAGATCAAGCACGAATCGGTCTATGCCACCCGCTGCGAGTCGAAGGAGCACGGCACCGACAGTGGCTGTTGATCCCACAAGTACGGGACAATCCAATTGCCCACGGCGGAAAGGGCCGAGACGGTACGGGCCGTCCTCTTCTCCATTCCCGCTGTCCGCGCCGACGAACGACGACTTCCAGCTCGCATCGGTGTTCCGGCTCAATCGCAGTGACGATGGCCTAGCCTGGCCTTCGGGATATTGAGTGCATAGGGCAGCCTGCGCCTGAGCTTCGGTCGCACGGCATATGATGCCCATATATACGCCGCGGGCGCACGCGGGTTCGGGCCGAAAATTGGCCTGCAGTCCGCCCAGCGATTCCGCTCCCAGTGTCCGCGCTGTGTCGCTGGCAGCGGCCGATTGTCCGGCGACGACGAATCCGGGCTGCAATGCATCGGCAATACGCGACGGTAGAAGGAGCCCGCGGGCGCCGAAATAGCGCCCGTCAAATGACACGGGGCCCTGTCCGGCACACAGATCGCGCATGATGATGGCGAATTCCCTGAGGCGCGCATACCGCTCATCGTGCGTATCAACCTCGTCAAGAGCCGCCAGATCAGAAAGTGAAGTGCCCGCGACCAGATTCAGGTCACATCGCACCCCGTAAGCGTTCGCCAGAGATGCCACACAGCGTGCTGCCGTGAACGGATGCATATAAATCGGATTGAGCGCGACGAACGGTGACAGATCCGGATGACTCCGCGCCATCTCTGCAGCTGCCAGCCACGGTTCGATTGGCACCTCGTTGCCCGTGTAAATCAGTACGCCAGCGAAACCCGCAGCGTGGGTCAATGCCAACGTGCGCCGAAAGCGAGACATATATGCTGCTGAATCCGCCTGCCTCGGACAGGTCGTAAAAATCCGCCACCTATGAGCAATAGTAGAAGGTATTGGCATATTTGTATTCTCGAGATGTAGGCACAGCTCCCGATCACAACGCGCGGCATCACCATGATGTAAGTTATGATTTTGCCCGTGGGAGAGATTATCATGCAGAATCCCGGTGCAACGAACGTTCCCCGTCTGCCGGTTCGACGACGCGAGCGGTTGTTCTTCGCTCTGTACGATAGATTGCAGGCGATGTTGCGCAAGCGTTCCGCCGAGGGTGCAGATCCGTTCTTTGACTCGCGGCGTTTCGCATGGACAGAAGCGCTTGAGCGCAGTCACTCGATTATCCGTACAGAGATCGAACGGTTATTGGCGCAGCCCGAAGCATTACCGGCGCTCCACGAAATTTCTGTGGAACAAAAGCCGCTCGGCGACGATAACCGGTGGAAGGCCCTCTTTTTTCTAGCCTCCGGTCACCACTTTCCCAAAAGCATGGCGTTATGTCCGAATACGGCCCGGGCGATCCTATCTATTCCCGGCGTACACACCGCATTCTTTTCGGTGCTGATGCCTGGGCGCACCATTCCCTTGCATCGCGGGCCGTTTTGTGGCTGCATCCGCGCGCATCTCGGTGTGATGGTGCCTGAACCGGAAAATTGCGGCATCTACGTACATTCACAGGAGGCGCAATGGCAGGAAGGGCGAACGCTGCTGCTTGACGACTCCTACATGCACATGGCTTGGAACCGAGGCAGCCGCCCCCGGGTCGTATTGGTCGTGGACGTCGTCCGTGAGATGCCATGGCCGTGGCGGGTCATTAATGTGGCCGTGCTTGGGATGATTGCCCGCGGCCATCCGTTGGCTGGCCTCATCGGACGCTACTCTGAATGGGAACGTGCTTTCGTCAAACGATCGTAAAGCCCGGTGATACGCAGATTGAAGCTAACGACCACGCGTGGATCGTCACTGCGACTCGGCTCCGTGAGATGCTTCAACCAACCCGGAAATAGCACAAGGACTCCGTCATTCACCTGCAGCCGGTGGGCAATACCGTCCGGACGCTGACTCTCCACGGCATCAACTTGAGGGGAGCCGCATAACGCGTATTCCAGTGGTGTTCTGAAGATCAGGCCACCACTATCCGGCGGTACGCGCAGATAGTAGGCGCCGCAGATTTGCGCGCCGTGCAAGTGTTCCAACGTCCGGCCGCCGCGGTGATGTCGATTGGCCCACATCTCGACGAAAGCCACATTGAATCCGGTGACTAACGCTGTGCTGTGAAGGATGTCCTTCGCAAGGCCTGCGAATTCGGCGAGTCGAAACAGTTCACGCTCGATCGTAAATGTACTGATTGCCTCCCCGACTTCGAGCGTTTGTGCGGAACGGCCCCGCTCGCAGTGAGAGAATAAGCCATCCAGCACGGGCAAGCATGCCGCAAGATGCGATTCGTGAGCATCGAGCTCGAGGCGATGGACGATCGTAGGGAATAGCTCGATTCTCTCGGAATTCACGATAACTTACTTTCGGTGTGATTTGTGGAATTGCACGCAGACGAGGCGCGGCTGTTAATATTAAAGATCCATGCGATAGAGTTTTGTGCGACACATTCGCGGAAGCTGCAATTTGGCCTCTTACGATTCCACGATCATCGAAATCTAAGATCGTTTAGCTACCCAGTATATTGCCGCTCGTCCCAACGTCCTTTGGGACGAGCGGCCTTGGCTCGACAAATTCATCGCGAACACTCCCAGCGGCGGACGTGTGCTTGACATCGGATGCGGCGCAGGCGCACCGATCGGCGAATTTCTGCTGACGCATGATCGTGCGGTGACCGGCGTTGATACTTCACGCCAGTTAATCGCGCATTGCAAGGCCCGGCTGCCTCAAGGCGAATGGCTATTCGCGGACATGCGTTTACTGAATCTGAATCGTCGGTTTCATGGCTTGATCGCTTGGGAAAGCTTTTTCATCTCAATCACGACGCGCAGCGGGCAATGTTCCCGATTTTTGAGGCCCACTCATTACCTGGCGCATTGCTGGTGTTTACTAGCGATCCAGAGCACGGCGAGACCAGCACGCCAGCCTCGCTCCCGCAGAATACGAGCGATTGCTCGAATGTGCAAAATTTTCAGTCGTCGAATACGTTGCCCAAGATCCTGATTGCGCCGGGCACACCGTCTGGATGGCGAAATTCATGGGCTGAAACACTCGGCACGCCCGAGGCCTGGTATGTGACGATGCACAGCTGCATTGGATGGACGCCGGACTTGCGACAACGCGACCGGTTCCGGCTGGCGGTAAGCGAGCGACAACCGCAACCCGAGGTCCACTAGCCGTTTTCGCGGAATTGTCACTGACCGCTCCGGGCCTCTAGCGGCACAAAGCGAAAAAGAAATCACCCTACCTCCAGAGACCGGGAGCAGCGTCAAACCGTGTACCATTAATCGATGCTGACGACTCTTGCTGTGTCCAACTATCGATCTCTACGCGAGTTGGTGATGCCGCTCGGACGGTTGACACTGATAACGGGTGCTAACGGCAGCGGCAAGTCGAGCGCATACCGCGCCATGCGCCTGCTGGCGCAAACTGCGCAAGGCGGTGTGATTGCCGCTCTCGCGCGGGAAGGCGGCCTGCCATCGGCGCTGTGGGCGGGACCTGAGCAGATCGGCCGTTCGGTCAGACGCGGAGATTACCGTGTCGAAGGCACTCGCCGGAGCAGTCCGATCGGCCTTCGCCTCGGATTCTGCGGTGACCTCTTTGGCTATGCGATCGACCTCGGCTTTCCCCAGCCCTCGAGTTCTGCCTTTGCCTTGGATCCTCAGATCAAACGCGAATGCATTTGGGCGGGGCCGCTGTTGCGACCCGCATCGCTCCTCGTTGACCGCACAGGGCCCGCAGCGCGGATTAGAGATGACAACGGCGTCTGGTCAGAATCAGACTACCGCATCGCAGCTTTCGATAGCATGCTAGCGCAATTTTCAGACCCGCGAAACGCACCGGAGATGCATACTGTTCGCGAAAACTTGCGCCAATGGCGATTCTATGACCATCTCCGCGCCGATGCCGACGCACCCGCACGAGCCTCCCAGATCGGAACTCATACCCCAGTGTTAGGTCATGACGGAGCGGACTTGGCCGCGGCCCTGCAAACAATCATTGAGATTGGCGAGGCCACCAAATTGCATGAGGCGATCACCGACGCTTTTCCAGGGGCGTCGCTGTCGATCCGCGTGGCCGAGGGGCGCTTCGGCATACACATGAGCCAGGTGGGCTTGCTCCGCCCGCTTTCGGCCACTGAACTTTCGGATGGCACTCTGCGCTATCTTCTCTGGATCGCGGCCCTGCTCACACCACGCGCTCCCGAACTGCTGGTACTGAACGAACCAGAATCGAGCCTGCATCCAGATCTGCTGCCTGCACTCGCGCGGCTTATCGCGACCGCATCGAGGCGCTCCCAGATCATCGTCGTCTCTCATGCCGACCAGCTGATCTCAACGTTAAAAGCGCAGCCTGAATGCGTCCATCACGTGCTTACGAAAGACATGGGTGAAACCGAAATCCTAGGACTGCGCGAATTAGACCGACCAGCATGGCGGTGGCCGACTCGATAGGGCACAGCACGTTCAGCATCGGCTGCGGACGTCAGGTCTGCAAGCACCGCTCCACCATGGCCGCAACCGCGTCGAGGCTTGTTTGCTCGACAAGTTTGGCTAGCGACAGCGTAACGTCGAAGGTATGCTCTATGTCCGCTTTGAGATGCACCATCGCTAGCGAGGAAACACCAGACACGTCCCATGGCAGTTCGCCAGTTTGTGGTGTAGGTCCGCCGCAAACTCGACGCCAACACGCATGCACGCGCTCCAAAGTGGAACTATAGACGGGATCTGCGACTTCCGGCGAGGACAAAGGGGCATGCCACCACGCATCTTGCGGCAAAAATTCAACAGCGCGCTCAGGTGAGGCGTTTGGGGGCAGAGACGCCAGTGCGAACATCACAGCAAAAAAGTCGTCGAGAAGCTGCGCTAGCACATCCGAGTTGTAGTGAGAGCTCCGCCCAACCATCCGCAGTATGGGCAAGTCCGCACCACTGACCAGGATCACGAGCGCGTGCCGTGTTCGCGCGCCGGCCGTGTCCATCGTGCCACCGAACAGCGGGACTTCACCCTCGAGTGGCGCGCTCGCGAACTGCGAAACCACGACGCTCTCGTACAACTGAATCCCGGCCGGCAAACCTATGGTCGCTGGCACGTCCCCACCACTGCCGCTGGCGATCTCCGGCAACCGCAAAGATACCGCGCGTACCTCCGCCAGCAGTGCGGCGACAGACGAAGCACGCTCCACCACCACGGGCACCGTCGTCACGAGCATGCCAATCAAGTGCTCGATTCCCTCGATTTGTGGCGGCCGAACTGTAGTGGTCACACCAAAAATCACTCTCTCCGCCCTGGTGCGCGACTGTAGCAGCAGCGCCCAGGTTGCTTGCACCCAAGTCACCATTCCAACGCGGTTGGTGTGCGTCGCGGCCATCACTATTTTCATTTCTGCAGGCGTGAACTTGCGCGCGATCTCACAATGATCGACCGTACCATTCTCCTTCGTTTCTCGTTCGGTACTCGGCGGCGCGAAGGGGTGCGTGGCGTGGCGCACTTGGGACAGCCGATCGCGCAGCCAGTCGCTCGCGTTGGGAGCTACGCGCAGTTGGTGCGCACGCACGCGGGCAAGATCGTCGACCGGTAGTATCGATGTGTCGCCCCCGAGAAGCCGAAGGTAACCGCTGCGCAACCCTGTCATCAGCAGCCGCACCGACCAGCCGTCCAGAATGAGGTGGCTGTAAGTGAGCACGAGTATGGTTGCCTCGCCGGGCGCATGCAGTAGCGCCAGATGTGCCAGGGGCGCCTGTTCGAGATCGATTCGTCGACGGCGCGCCTTATCACACCACTCCACCGACGATCCGTCGACGCGTTGCTCTTGCAGACAGGCCAGGACCGCGTCAATCACGCAGAACACTGGCTCTCGGCCCCCATCGACCACCACGCAGGTCCGCAAAGCCTCGTGTGCCGCCACCTGCTGCGCCCATGCGCGTTGCAGGACGTCCGGATCTACTGGGTCGGGCAGCGTCACCGCTAGCTGCTCAACATGCAGCCCTTCTGACCCGGTAAGAATGTCCGTGAGCATTCCGAGCTGCGTGCGGCCGAACGGATACAGCCTGATAACCGTGCTCATGCAGTCCCTCTCAACGTCGCCATCTCTAGCGCGGCGGCTACCTGTCGCGAGATTCCTTCGACAGTTGGATGCTCGAAAAGCGAGCGCAACGGCAGCCGAACTCCGAAGTGCCGTTCGATGCCCTCCACCATACGCAAGGCTAATAAGGAATGCCCACCGAGATCGGTGAAAAAATGATCTTGAGCACGCGCAGTCGGACATTTGACAATCTCGATGCAGAGCGCCACGACTCCTGCGAGAACGTCGCTTTTGTTATCGTCCGCATGCTGCCAACTCTGTTGCCGCGCGAGATCCGTTAATGCCGCGAGATCGCGCTTTCCGTTCGGCCGCTGTGGCAAGGCGTCGAGCAAAATCAAGTACTCAGGGAGCATTGAGGTTGGTAGCGCGGAGCCTGCTAACCTACGCACATCAGCGAGCGTTAGCGTGGGATCGCGTGATACGCAGCAAGCGACCAGGCGCGCAGACGGGCCCTCACCGTCAACAAAGACGCAAGCGTCATCAATGCAATCCAACTTTAGCAAAACATGCTCAATGCCGGCCGGCTCGATCCGCGCGCCGCGCAGCTTGATCTGACCATCATAGCGACCGACATAGTGCAACAAACCGTCAGCGCTCCGTCGCGCTAGATCACCAGTCGCGTACATACGCGCACCCACGCCCCCCCCGGGTTCCGGTAAGAAACGCGACGCCGTTTCTCCTGGCCGACCGACATAGCCATCCGCGATGCCTGCACCGGCTAGATACAGTTCGCCGACAACATCCTCCATAACAGGACACCGGCGCTCGTCCATGACGTGACATCGTGTTCCCCTAATTGCTCTTCCAATCGGAATCGCGCCGGCCAAATCGCTTGCAGCGACGGGATGGACGGTCGACCACACAGTAGCCTCCGTGGGGCCGTATACATTCAGCAATCGGCCACAACAACTTAAGAGACTTTTTGCAAGGTCAGGAGGCAAAATTTCTCCGCCCGACAGCAGCACTTTTTCCCTCCCACCTTTGAAGCCTGCAGCAAGCAGCAAGCGCCAAACGGATGGCGTGCATTGGATCGTATTTACGTCCTCACGCTCAATCAGCTCGACGACTCCTCTTGCATCAAACGATCCGCTGGGTCGAGAAATCACTACTCGTCCACCCACGCTTAGTGGCAGCAATAGCTCCAGCAGCGCAATATCGAACGAAAGTGCGGTAAGAGCAAGCATGGCCGTATGCGCCCCCCCCAACAAGTGCGACGCCATAGCTCCCAGCATTGCAGCAATCGCCCCACGCGAAACCGCAACACCCTTCGGGCGTCCGGTCGAGCCCGAGGTGAAACAGACATACGCTAGTGCGCCGTCGGGCAGGTCGAGATGCATCGGGTCGCCTTGCGTTGCCTCCAGTTCATCCCAGTCCGCAGTTTCAACTACATGGCTAACCTCAGCGTCGCGGCACATCGCGTCGCGCAGTTCCACCGGATAGTCCGGGTCGAGCAGCACAAAGGGCACGCCGACTCGAAGTGCCGCGAGCACTAGGGCCAACAGTCGGAAAGAACGCGGCAGATGCAGGCCAACCGGCCTCTGCCGATCAGCAGATGCGGCGAGCCCTGCCGCGAGGCGGTTGACAAGCGCATTCAATGCCGCGTAGCTAAAGCTTGCGTCGCCATCGCTGACCGCGACCGCGTCAGGATGTTGCGTCGCATGCGCGACAAAGCGGCCCAAGGCGTCGCTAGGATGCGCAGTCGCTGGTCCGCTGCAAGTGAAATCCCGGAGTGCATCCGTTTCGGCTTTAGTTAGCAGCGTGATGTCGCCGACGGCGAGCTCGGGGTCGGCGAGGAAGGCTTCCAGTATGACCAAGTAGCGATCAGCCATCCGCTCTACATGGCTTCGTTCGAATAATGCAGTATCGTACGTGAACGCGCATATCAGCCCTCCCGGCGCGAGCGTTATGGATAGCGAGAGGTCGAATTGCGCATGACCATCGCCCATCGACACCGGCTCAATGTGAAGATCGCCAATCACCTCCTCCAACAACTCCATGTCGAGAAAAGCGAACCATAATTGAAACACTGGAGTGATAGAGAGATCTCGTACTGGCCGCAATGCATCCACGACGCGATCGAACGTGCAGTCCTGGTGGTCAAATGCGGCGACGACAACCTCGCGCACGTGTGCCAGCATCCGCCGGAAGGTTGCGGAAAGAGTCACGCCCAACCGCAATGCGACGGTGTTGGCGAAGAAACCGATGATCTCGTCGAGGTGCCGGTCGGGACGATTGGCGACCGGCGTACCAATGGTGATATCACGGTCGGTGCCATGCCGAGCAACCAACACCGCGAATGCTGTCAACAGCACCATGTACAACGTCGCGTCGGACGCGACGACCATTGTCCGCAGACGCAGCACGGTGGACCCGGGCACCCGCCGTTCGACGGTGTCGCCACGGCCGCTGCGCACCGGCGGCCGTGGCCGGGTTGGCAAACTGGTCGTTGGCAAATTGTCGCGCAGCCGGTCAACCCACCAGTCGATATGCAGAGCCACTGTGGACGCGGCCCAGCGCTGCTGTGACACCGCGTAATCGCGGTAGGCGAACCGCAGCGGCGCGACAGGTGTGGCTGCCTGTGGGTCGCGGCACAGCGCATAGGCGCGAGACAAGTCATCGGTGAGAATTCGCATTGACCAACCGTCTGCGACAAGGTGGTGTAGAACCAATACAAAGACATGCTGATCCGGCGCAATTTGCAGTAGCGCAGCGCGGAAGCAGTGACCTGTAAAGAGCGCAAATGGTTTCCGTCCGAAGGCGCGAATCCAGATCTTAAGCATTTCCTCGTCAAGTCGCATATCGGCCAGTAGCGGTACCTCTACTTCCATCGCCGGCGAGAACCATTGGGATGGCTGACCGTCGGCCAAACCGAAGGTGGCACGGAGGGCCTCGTGCCGCCGTACTACCATGCTGAATGCGCGCTGCAGAGCCGCGGCATCAAGTGGGCCGGTCAAACGCAACGCGACCGGAAAATGATAAGTTGAGGTGCCAGGCTGCAATTGCTCCAAAAACCATATCCGAGCCTGCGCTGTGGTCATAGGATAGTGATCGGCTAGCGATGCAACCTCCAAATGAAACCCATCGCCATTTGCAGCCGAGACTCGCGCGGCTTCCACCGCGGCCAGAAATGCACCGAATGAGGGGGCGCGAAACAATGTCGACAGGGGAAGCACGATACCAAACATGGCGGACAGCCGTGCCATCATCCGCACTGCCTGTAGGGAGTGGCCGCCAGCTGCGAAGAAACTTTCAGCCGGCGTCTCTGGGCGATGCCCAAGCACGTCCTCCCACAAGCCGGCGAGCAAATCGGCCACGACCTCTCGGTCTGCTGGCAGATGTCGCACGGCCGACTGCGCGCGGTTTATCGAGGACAACACCGCCACGTAGTCGATTTTCCCCCCGGGCAGGCGTGGAAGTTGCTCGATCACGTGGATCTTGGCCGGTCGCATCCAGGGCGACAGTTCCCGCTGAAAAACGACACCCATCTCGGCAATTAATGCCTCCGCTCGGTCCGCGTGCAAAGGATCGCTGGTCAGCCGGTCGAGCCGGCCAGCTGATTGATCGGGTGTGTGGTACCAAGGCGCTCCGACAATTATCTCGAAAGCGGTTGGGTCCTCTAGATCGAGAGCTGCCACGACCCGCTGCCCAGATGCTTCCACCTGGCGGCACAGTTGGACCGGGTCCTCACCTTGCCCCCTACGCAACCGCGCGTTAGGAATGCCGACTATACGTACGGGAGCGACGATCGATTCGATGTCCCCGTCCGGCGGCCACGAAACGATCGGCAATGCCATCGACGCTGGCTCTCCGACGTGTAGCACCACATCGTAGCGATAACAGTTAAGTTCGTTAACTGTTTCGCCGCCGCGTACCAACAGTTCGACACCACTAATGCCCTCAAGCAAGGCACCGATCGCAAGAAAGAATCGAGGGTCGACCAATAATTCACGGTTATCTCTCGCCTCTGCCGTGCCTCGATGGCGCGCGATCTCCGCGCGTAGCATCGGTTCCAGACGCAAGTCACGAACATCAGCAACATGGATCCGACCACCGGCACGCACCGCAATGACCGCCTGTCGCAGCGCGTCAAACAGATAAGCCGCGCTCGGAAAATACTGCACAACTGAGCTGAAGAGCACTGCGTCGAATCGTCCTGGTGCGCGCACCGGATCCGTCGCGGCCTGCTCGAGCAGGCGAACCCGGGCGGTGCAGGCCGGACTGCGCAATCGAGCCGCAGCGATGCGGAGGGCCGCACCCGAAATATCAGTTCCCCAAGTGTCACGACACAGCCCCGCGAGGCGGCGCAAGACAGTACCTGTACCACAACCAATCTCAAGGACCGCGGCAGGCGCTCCCTCCAATACGCGCGCACAGGTGACATCGACCCATTCGCGCATCTCTACCGCCGGTATAGGTTGTCCTGTAATAACGCTGTGCCAACCCAGGAAGGAGTCGTCGTCCGTCGGAGCAGTATCGACATATTCAGCGGCCTCTAGACTCGACTCGAACGCCTCAATCCACTCCTCGATACGCCGCCGCTCCAACGTTGGCCTTCGCAGGCCAGGGTCGACGGTCAGAGCAAGATGCAGATTAATTGGTGCGGAAGTCGCCACTGCCGCCGCCGCGGCGACGCCGGGCTGCGCGAGAGCGAATCGATCTAGTTCCGCCAAATCGACGCGCGCGCCAAGAACCTTCACTTGACGATCGATTCGCCCTAGCAATGTCACGCTGCCGTCGGTCTCGATCCTCGCCCAATCGCCGGTCAGGAACAAGCGGCCTCCAGGCGGGCCCCAAAAATCCGGGACGAAGCGCATCGCGGTCTCGCGCGGATTGCCTACATAGCCATCGCTGACACCGCTGCCGGAAATCGCTAGCTCGCCATACACTCCCGCAGGCAACGGCCTCAGGCGACTATCAACGACGGCCGCCGTAACGCCGGGCAGTGGTCTTAACAAGATCTCATTTCTGCGCACAGCGTCATCTAGCGATGCGAATAGATTGGCAACCCCCGCCTCGGTGCAACCGTACGCATCAAAGAACCGTCCACTCCCGGCGAAACGTACGGAAAGATCTGGAGAGCACCTTTCGCCAACGGAGATCACTACTGGCATGCGTTCGCCGCAGAGTTCGGCTGGATCGAACAGGTCAAGTATCGACGGCACCGCGCACACGTGATCGATCCGCCATTCTGCCGCAAGGGCGCCTATCCTCACTGGATCGAGCGTGCCACTCGAATCATTCGGAAAAAAAAGCGTCCCGCCTTCGCCGAGGGAGAGGCTCAGATCGTGGAGAAAAACGTCGAACGCCACGGAACCGATTCGCAATACCCTGGCACCGCCGAACGTGGCGTACAGGCATCGCCCAAGCCGCCGCAGCGTGTCGCGACGCATCGTGCAAGCCCGTGGAAAGCCAGTGCTGCCGCTGGTAAAAGTCAAACATGCCGAAAGATGCCCCGGATGGTCTGGAATATCAATCCGCGGAGGATGACAGTCCAATGTTCTCGGCTCCAACACCGGAAGGCCGCTTGGTCGCTCGCAGGCTCCCGACACAATAGCTACGTCCGCCCCTGCGGTGGCAAGCAGGCGGGCAGTCCGAGCAGCGGGCACAGTTGGATCGAGCATAACGAAGCGCGCACCAGCTGCAAGCGCGGCCAAGGGCGCGCAGACTAGCACAAGTGGGTCGTCCGACAGAATCGCCACAGTAGCCCCCGCCGATATACCTTGTGCCCAAGATCGGACTCGGTTCTCGCATTCTGCGTAGGTCCAGCTGCGTGTCGGCGTCGTCACCGCTGGTGCATGTGGTTGTCGGCCGGCGACCGCGAGAAACGCGGCAATCAGATCGTGCTCACCTATCATGTGCAGGGGTCCGCCTACACTACGTCCGCTCCGACCAAACAATAGCGCACGCAGCGGTGTTTCAGGGGCGGCCAGCGCTATTTGCAGCGCGGCGCAGATAGCTTCAGCATGTCGCCCCACGAGTGCGCGCTCGCCACGCCGTGCAATATACAAAAGTCGTCGCCCGTCGCCCGCATCGTCACCACAATTGAGCGAATCATCTGCACCGTTCGGAGCGACATGGAAAGAAGCTGTTGCCCCATCTAGCCCGCGATATGCCGCACGCATTGCACGATGGGCCTGCACAACCAAATCGACGAAAGGCTGCAATACATCGCAAGGGCCGCCGGCAACCATCAATGGAGCTCCCGCATCGGCATGCTTGCTATCACAGCCAATAGTTACACCGGGAAATCTACCCTCCTCCAGCGCAAGAAATGCGAGCCACACTGCAAATACCACCGCATCTGGCGCCGCGCCGTGCTCACACTCGAAATCTTCCAATGCAGCCTCAAGCGAGCCGCCGAATGGCACCGCACACGACGAGGAGAGGCCTCCGATCATTGTCTTTCGGGCTTTGCCCCCGCGACCAGTTGACGGACACTGAGTGGGCGCATATCGGTCCAGATCAGTTGGATATGATCGAGACAGGAGTCACGAGTGCCAATGAAGCCAACAGACCGCCAGCCGGGGGGCGGCGGCAGATCGGCGGGGTACACCGAATACTGTTCCTCGTGATTGATCACGACTATCCAGCGATCATCATCTTCAGTCACAATGGAGCTCCCTTATTGCCGGATGCCGCAACCTCCAAAGCCAACAGCCGACGTTCTATACCACCACAGTCGATCACCCCGACTAAATCTAAAACCTCGTTCAATGCTAAGCGCATAGACTCATCTGTATACAATTTTTTATCGTACCAGATCTGAAGCGTAATCATTTTTTCGTCCTCTTCCTGCTCAACGGCTAACAGACATACGTCGTACTTCGCGCCGCCGCGCTCGTGTCGATAGCGTCGAAGAGATAATCCCCCTACGTTCACAGACATCTTAGGGAAATTATGGTATGCGAAGAACACGTTACTAAACGGCTGTCCCCCAGCTTCTCGATGCGGTCGTAGCGCTCGGACAAGACAGTCGAAGGGTAGTCGGTCGTTCGCAAACGCACCCAATACCACTTCGCACACACGAAACAGCAACGTGCGGAATGTCGGATTTCCCGCGACATTAACCCGTAACGGCAGCACGTTGACGAAGAAGCCGATCAACGGTTCCAGTTCGGGCTCGGTTCGCCCAGCAACGGCGGTGCAAACGACTAGATCACTCGCTGTTACATGTCGGTGCACTACCGCGCACCAGATCGCAAGCAATACCATGTAGCGGCTGATCGCAGATGCACCGTTTCCCTGAGCCGTACAGGCACGGCGAATCCGATCGAGTGCAGCAAGTGGCACCTGCGCGGAGAGGTGAGAGGCCTCGCCCAAGGGCGCTGTGAGAGAGCGGTCCGGCACCCACACCGTACGTGGCACGCCGCGCAGATGTGTGAGCCAGTACGCTTCTTCGCCGGCCATGCCGCCGCTCGCGTATTGAGCGCGTTGCCACGCAGCAAAATCGCCATACTGCACGGCTAACGGCGGCAGCGCGCTACTCAGAGGAGTGGCGCAGAGCGAGGCCGTATACAACTTCGCGATCTCATTTAACAGGATCCTGACCGACCACCCGTCAGAAACCATGTGATGAAGCCCGAGCACGAGGAAGTTCCGGTCGTCACATTTCGGCAGCTGAATTAACGTCGCGCGAAACAGCGGCCCAGCGGCCAGATCGAACGGTCGCATGGCCTCCGTATCCAGCCATTCGAGGAAACCTTGAGGATCACGCTCCACTTCCATCTCAACGACAGCCAGTGGCACCTGGCTCGGTAGGTCGGCTTCCACGTGGAGACGTCCCTCACGCTCAACAATGCGCGATCGAAGAGATGCGTGCCGTTCCAGCAAATGATTCAATGTTGCGCGGAAGGCCTGCATGTGCAACGAGCCACACAGTTCGACGACCACCAAAGGTTCGTTGTACAACGACGAGCCCGGCATTAGCTTCTCAATGAACCACAGGCGCTCTTGACCAAACGAAAGCGGCGGCGCGTCCCCGTCGAACTGTGGCACACGACTGTGCGCCGCCATAGGCCTCACAGCGCGGCCCTCGCGGCGCTTTGTTCGCGAGGGATATCCACCGTATCAGAACGGATGGCTTCTATCGCCGCAGAGAGACGCGCGACGGTCGGTTGCTCGAACAAAAGACGCAACGGCACGTCTAGACCCAGAACACTACGCAACCGCGCCAATAACTGTACCGCGACTAGCGAGTTCCCACCCATCTCAAAAAAATCGTCGTCGTCGCCGAGCTCCTCGCCAAGTAACGAGGTCAGTATCTGCCTCAGCTCAGCTCGCACATCGACTGCCGTTGTCGCGTATTCCGCTACGATCGGCATGCCCGCAGGCGCGCAGGGCAGCCATTCCGCGAGTCGTCGCTCTAAGTCCTCCCGCGTAACTACGATACGCTTGGGTATCCGCGCATGCATAGCGGCATCGAACGCCGCACACAACTCACCATCGGACAACATTCGGGTGCTTTGGGCGTGGGCGGCACTGCCCGCGTAGCCGCTGAGCGGCGTTGAGTCGCGATGCCACCCCTCCCAGTGGATTGCGCGCCAGTCGTGCGAAGCATCCGCAACGGCATCGATCCAAGTGTGCGCGGAGCCATATGCGCCCAAGCCAAGGCCACCGAGTATTGGTGACATCGACGAGGTTAGGAGCTTGAGAGGCACGTCCAGATCAAGCAGTGCATCATGTACATTCATGAAGCCCGTCACTCGCTGATCGAACAGCAGCGTTATTTCGTCGTCGCCGAGCTCGACGATGGTGCGATGAGTCTCGTCTGGCGCCTCTCCGGCAGCGAAAATGACGCCGTCGATGCGGCCATATTGTTCTCGAACCCCATAGAAGAGTCCGAAGACAGCCTCGCGATCACCAATATCGACTCGCCAAGGATTAAGGTCGGTGTGATTCTCGCCAGCCCGGCGGGACGCGGCAACTACGGTCGCGCCGTGGAAGTCCACTAGGTGCTGGCCGATCATTCTTCCGAAACGACCGGTGCCGCCGATGATCACGTAGACGCCGCCGCGGACGAGCAGCGATGAGCCGCCCAATGTCGGTATCACCGGCGCGTATACCGGAAGTAAAGGCCTCCCATCCCGAAGCGCAACAATCGACACGGGGCTCTCTCCGCATAGCGCCTCGAGGACCTCCAACGCAGAGGAGTTAGCGCTGTCGATAAGCGCACTCCAGAGTCCAGGAATCTCTTGGCCCGCCACGCGCGCAAGAGCGCCAAGTGCGGCGCGCGCGGGTATCACAGCGCCGCTACCATCGGGAGAGAGTGCACGTTCGGTGGAGAAGAAAACACGCAAGTCTTCCCTTCGTGGGGTCGCGGCGAGCGCGCGTAACAGATGTATTGCACCTATGACACCACGTTCCCGCTCATTCTCGCCTCCTGCGCCTGTGCTCCAGCGGTGTAAAACTCGGGTAAACCCACCTGTGGCAACCACCGCCGCCAAATCAACTGCCTGCCTCGGTCGGGCCACAAACGCAGTCGGCCCGTTTCTCTCGAATGCCTCACCTGCCAGCACCGTGATCACATCCGCTCCTCGTTGGCGCAACGCGCCAACCACAGGATCTTCCGCGTCGCGTATCAGCGCCAGCCATCGCTCGCGCATCGGAAGATGCGAAGAGGACACATAGCGCTCACCGCGGCACCAAGCCGGTACTCGCATTGTGATGGACGCGGCAGGGGCTTTAGCTAGTGGAGGGGCAGCGTCGCGAGGCGGCAATGTGCCGGTCCTGGCGAATGGGTACGCGGGTAGGCCAACACGTGCCCGCACGCTGTTCGAGTACAGCGACTCGAGGCGCAGCGGCGCTCCGGCGCTGTGCAACGCCCCGATCAATGCCAGCACCCAAGCTTTTGGCTCACTGAGCGAGGTAGGCGCCTTCCACACGTGTAGATCCTCCCCGCCTAGCGATTTGATCGCGGTAGCCAAGGTGCCAGTGGGTCCGATGTCTACCGCGACGCGATCAGGGCGATCGCGGAGGTGTTGTCCCAACATATCCGCCAACATGACCCGATCAACTGGACGCACCCCGCTACTCGACCAGAATTCAGCGCCTGCATACTCGCCGGCGTTAAGCATGCGTCCTAGGGACGGCGAGAGCCAGCCCGCGATCGCGCCCCCCCCTCCAGGGCGCTCATGAATCGGCCAGACCGGTGAAGGAAGCGTGCCCCATGCCTCTCCCAACGGTGTCACCTCCCAAGGAATGCTCATTTGATCTAAACGGGTGCACAGGGCATTGATGGCATTACAGGGACCGGTGACCACGGCGGACACGCGGGTCGCGATGCCGACGATTGTCGTTTCGGAATTGAGCAGCGGCGCGAGGGCCGCCGCACTCAGAGCAACTCCAATGGTAGAGCTCCCACTACGCTGCGTGGCAGTAGACAATGCTCTGCACACGGCCGCGATGCCGGTTTCCCTATCGACCAAGCCCGCAAGTATGGCCGCGGCCCATTCGCCATACCCCTCGCCAGTGAACGCCTCTGGCGCGAGACCTAGGTCGACGAGCGTGTCCGCGAGCGCCAGCGAGAGAGCGAGCGATGCGAAGCTGGAGTCGCCGCGAACCGTGGTCGTATTTTCTCGGCACAGAAGGAGATCGGGGCCACCTGCGCAAAGGATCTGGCCGGCCACTCGAACGAAATGCTCGCGAAAAGGAGGAAACGTTTCGCGAAGCGCTTGGGCGGTCGCAACAGCGCGAGGGTCACGGTCCGGCAGCAACAGCAACACCGCAGGGCGCGCAGCGGCCACAATGGGCGTCGCCATGCGCAACACGCGCGATGCATCTCGCGGCTCGGCTGCGACTACGGAGATGCGGTGCGGCAGATACTCGCGACCGACATGCAGCGTGAACGCAACGTCCGAGAGGCATGGATTCTGTAGGCCGTCGAGCCACAATCCGAGGTCGCGCACCCGCTTCGCACACGCATCGGCAGTGGCGGCCGTCACAGTTATCAGTTGCGTACCGTCCCTGTCGCGTTTGTGTGTCGATGCATCTACAGAGACAAGTGGCTCGGCGGCAAGCGGCGCTTCAACAACTAGGTGCGCATTCGTGCCTCCGATTCCGAACGAGCTGACGCCGGCCCGCCGGCTCCCACTCGCGGGCCAAGGTTGAGCATGGCGCACTATGCTAAGGCTACGCGCAACCTTGTCATCGATGCTGCATGTCCCCATTCCCAAGGTCGCTGGAATTGAATCATCCCGGAAAGCTGCCAACAATTTTAGCAAGCCCGCTATACCCGCAGCGACATCCGCGTGGCCAATGTTGCCTTTGCAGGAACCAATTGGCAGCGGCGGACCGCGACGTCCATCGAACACTTCAGCGAGTGCGCGCAGCTCAATATCGTCGCCAACCCGCGTGCCGGTACCGTGAGCTTCCACGTACATAAGATCCTCTGGCGTCAACCCTGCTGCGGCGATTGCTTCGGCAACGACGGCAGCTTGCCCGTCCTGGGATGGGGCTGTGAAGCCTGCGCGGGCGCGGCCATCGTTGTTGACCGCAGAGCCTACGACAACGCCCAGAATCCGACTGCGATGGGCGATAGCATCCTCCAAGCGTTGAAGCACCACGATTCCCGCTCCACTGCCGAACACCGTTCCGTCAGCGTCTTCAGAGAAAGGTCGGCATGCACCAGACCGGGACGCAACACCACCTAGTGGAGCGAGGTACCCTGCGCGTTGTGGCATCCGCACTGAAACGCCACCCGCTAGAGCCAAATCACAAAGCCCGCTGCGTAGCGCTTCACAGGCAGAATGCACTGCCACAAGAGAACCAGAACATGCGGTCTGGATCCCCATGCTTGGCCCTCTTAGGTCAAGGCGGTAGGAGATCGCGGTAGCCAAGAAGTCACCGTGATTCACTAGGGAAAGCGCATCCACACCAAGCGATTTTCGCAATTCCGGGGCAGACAGATATTCAAGCAGGAAGGTGCTCGGCGAGCTTGCCAGATACAGCCCGACCGCATGGTCGACTGCAGCAGGCAAGATTGCGGCGTCCTCGAGTGCCGCGTAGGCACATTGCATGGCGACGCGCTGCTGTGGGTCCATCATTTGTGCTGATCGGACCGAATATCCGAAAAGCTCTGCATCGAAAAATTCCGCATCCGCCAGTGGGGCGCACGAACCTACCCAGTCGGGATCCGTCGAATCGATGCCGCGAGCATAAGCATGCTCGGCTTCCTCGCGAGTAACAGGTTCAAATGCACAGCGGCCTTCCGCCAACAGCCGGGAATAACCGTCGAAATCGCGGGCCCCCGGGAAGCGGCAAGCGACGCCAACTATGGCTATGTGGTTACGATCACTGCTCATTCTCACTCCATCGGGCGCGTCGCCGATTGCCACGCGAAGTGCCACGTCGCATGCCGCTACTGCTACTGGTTGCACCTCCGCTCTCGCGGGAGTGCATGAAGATAGCGAACGCGGCGATGCTCGGATGTTGATAGAAATCTGGCACGCTCAGTCCGGTCACGCCTTTTCCCTCTAAGCGGTCGAGGACTTCGAGCGTTAACAGGCTATGCCCGCCCACATCGAAAAAATTGTCGTCCGGGCCGAAATCCGCGCGGTGCAGTACCTCCATCCAGATATCGGCGAGCATGCGCTCGCGCTCATCCATTGCTCTGCGCGCTTCTGGTTGTGGCATCGGTATCGAAGCGAGTGCACGACGATCGAGTTTGCCACTGGGTGTTCGCGGTAGTGAATCTACGATCTGCAGACGCGACGGAAGCATATAGCTAGGTAGCGATTTCGCCAATAGCATCCGGAGCGAACGCTCTGTCAGACTGGCGCGCAACGGCTCAGGTGGGCGCGGAATCCCACGCGCCCCCTGGACGGGAAAGTCAACCCGGACAGCGTCCAGCATCCACAGCCCGACCTGACCCAGGCGACGATGAGGAGTCCATGTTAGCGAGAACCCGGTTGGAAACATGTTAGCGATTGCATCGCGCATGCCACAGTTGTCTTCGACCTCAATGAGGAAACGGTCGATCTTCGCGAAATCCTCCGGTGTTAGCCCCTGTAACACTTCGAGCTCCGAGCGCTCGACATCGATCTTGACCAGATCGACGTGCGGTAGCTTCAAGCGACCGATAACCTCAGATAAGGTGACAACCTGGACGTCGAAGGTTTCGCCATCGAGGCGATTTACTGCCATCCGGTCCACAGTCGCCGCCGGTAAGCGCGTGTCGACGGCAGCTCGGAAAATATTCTCATCCCGGAGCGCGTCAGGATGCAGCCCTGATTCCAAACTCGCGTTCGGATAAAACTTGAACGGAGCTGAGCCAGATTGAGCACCAGCGGCGCTGGTTAGCAGATCGAACCTGCACCCGTGCAGGACCAAATTGTCGCGCAACACCGCCGCGATCGCAGGTGACGGTTCTATCGCGACGATGTGCACATTCTGGGCGGCATAATGCGCAGCCAGCGAAAACAGGCCAATGTTGGCTCCTACGTCAATTACTACCGCCCCGTCACCCAGGGTCGGCGAAGGCGTATCGCCCTCCTCGCGCTCGGACAGTAGATAGTCAGTTTCAGTTCGGCGGTAGTCGAACACCGCTAGTCCGTCCGCCAGCATCCGGTACCGATTGCCACGAACGAGCCGTTCACGCTCATTGGGCAACACATAGGCGATGAGTCCCCGGGCGACCTCGTCATAGTAGGCGGCCGCTTCAGTTACCCCGGGACACGCCATTAATGCCGCCTCCACCTCCGCCAAATCGATTCGCACGCCGCGAAGCACCACCTGCTGGTCTGCACGGCCGTGATAGCTAAAATTCCCGCCGGACATGTGCTGGCCGATATCGCGTGTACGGAATATTCGACCACCATGCGCGACGGGGTCCGGGACGAACGCCGACGCTGTTTGTCTTGGGTCACCGAAATAGCCGCGCGAGACAACGGCACCACCGACGTGAATCTCACCGAAATCACCGTCCTCGACCGTGCGCATGTGATTGTTGAGCAAGAGGATTGACGCACCAGATATCGGTACGCCGATATCTGGCGATCGTTCGAAATCAACGACCTGGGCCCAAGTATTGTCGCAAGAAGCCTCCGACGCACCATACAGATTGATCAGCCGCGCGCCAGGTACTCGAGCATCGAAAACGCGGGCCGTTTCGATCGACAACGACTCACCACTCGCGATCCATAACCGAACTCCAACAAGCAACTCGACCCTAGCCGACGAGGACAGGATCGCGTTGAGCAAGGACGGTACGATGATCAAGCGCGTTACGCCGTGTTCGCAGATATCTTTCACAAAGCGATGCGGATCGCGAACAGCGTCTGGGGACAGGATTACCAACGGCACCCCGGCCAATAATGGACCGAGGATTTCCTGAATCGAGTCGCCAAATCCTAGCGCCGTCTTATGAGCGCAGCATTCTCCATATGCGTATGGAAACGCTTGCTCGCGCCAAGCTGCGACCGCCAGCGTCGCACGATGCGTTCCCATCACACCCTTAGGCACCCCGGTCGATCCCGAGGTGAACAACACGTACGCCATAGCGTCTGCAGGCACCTGCACTCGGGGCGGCGGGACTTCCGCTCCGTGGGCATAGGCTGCGATATCGATCAACTCGCACACCGGCAGTACGCCGAGAAATTCGGTCGCATCGGTACGATTTGACAAAATGACAGTGGGTCGACTAATTTCAGCCATCTGCACGATCCGCTGCACGGGATAACTTGGATCTAGAGGAACCCAAGCCGCACCTACTTTCAGGGTCGCGAGAATACCGGCGATTGCCTCGAATGACCGATCCGCAAGAATTCCCACGCGGTCCTCGACAGCTACGCCTCGGGCTACTAGGGTAGCGGCAAGCCGATTTGACCACGCCTCCAATTCCCCGAAGCTCAAGGTCTGATCACCATCGATCAGTGCAATCGCCTGAGGTTGACGTGCGGCGACTGATTCGAAGCAGGCGTGGATAGTAGTGTCCTGATACCAGGGTGCGCGAGGCACAGAAGCAACAGGCGTCGGCCGTTCATCGTATGAAGTGTCGAATGTGATCTCTCCTACTCGGCTAGAAGAGTCATCCCCAAGCCGAGTCAAACTCATCCGCAGCGCTTCTAGCAGACGTTGAGCACCCGACTTCGAGAGTCGGCCACGCTCCCAGGACAGCTCGAGCCGGATTCGCTCCCCAGGCTCCACGACAAGCGTCGCCGGGTAATGCGACCGCTGCCGACAATGCATCTCCTCGAGTGTCAGAGCCGGGATCATTGCTGAGAACGCCCGATCAACTGGGTAGTTCTCGATGAGCAACACATGGTTGAAAAGCGATCCGGGTGCAGCGACACCCGCACAGCGCTGGATCTCGCCAAGTGAGAGATGTTCTATCGCCTGTCGCGCCAGCGCGGCTTGCTGAACACCACGCAGAAACTCTTGGGGCGAAGCCGACCTATGCATGCGCACTCGGACCGGAACGGTGGTGACAAATAGGCCAACCGCGCGCTCCGCATGCGGAAGATGTTCTCGGCCAGAGAGAGTGAGTCCAAAGACTACTTCTGATGACCGCGAACGATCCGCTAACACCAATGCCCAGGCCGCTTGGAAGTAGCTCGCGAACGTCACGCCGGCGCGTTGGGAGAACTCGAGAATCCGCAGCGACTCGGCCGCACTGAGGGCCAACTCTGCTTCATCGTGTTCACTCGACAGATCACCGGGGTCGCCAACCGGACCGAGCCGCAGGGGATCGCTCGGCGTTACACCCGCAAGCGCTTCAGTCCAGAATGAGTGGGCCGCGCGCGATACGGGCGCAGGCATATCCAGTAACCGAACAGGCGCCAATTGCGAATCGTCGGACATGTGGCCGGCATAACTCCGCAGTAAGTCCTCGACTACAACGGCAACGCTCCAGCCGTCAACCACAAGATGATGGAATGTCCACACGATCTCCCAGTGATCGTGATCGAGCCAAAGAACGGACATCCGCGCCAACGGCGGCCGCTCAAGGTCAAATGACCGTCGGCGCTCAGCTGCGGCATGTGTGTCCGCAGCGGCGCGCGGTGAAGGCGGTGCTTTACGCAAGTCAAGGATTGCGACGCTAGCGTCGAGGTTGCGTTCCACCACGCGTAACGTGTCGGAGCCCGTCGACACGAAGCCAGTACGGAAGACTGCCTCACGGCGCACCGCGCGCCGCCATGCTTGCTGCCAGCGCTCAGGCTCGAAAGTCCCACGTAATCGGAATCGCATCTGGTTTTCATACACGGCGGTTCCCACTGCGGCGCGAACATGGAACAGCATCCCAGCCTGCATGGGATTGAGTGGTGCTACCTCGTCTACCTCGCGGCCCGCCACTGCGGCGAGAATGCGCGCAGTATCCACTGATGCTGGCACAGCGCCAAGACGGAAGGGGATGGACTGCTCAAGTCCCTCGACTTGCGCACGTAGTTCTGCAAGGAGCGCTATCAGCAGCATACGCGCGCCGCCGAGCACAGATCCAGCGGTACATTGGACTTTTAAGCACAGGCGATCATCGGAATCGATCCACGCATCGACAGCGACAGGGTACGGAGTATTTGCACCAGGCGGAGGCAAAGCTCCCCCGAAGTCCAGCAGCGTACGTACAGGTCCCTCCTCGTTCGTAATCATCCGAATCCGTCCAAGGTAATTCAGTACGACAGGGGCCCGCCACGCACTCAAGCGATCGTGCACGTCGCCCTCCCCATGGCGACCGGCGAGGAGCCGGAATCGAGAGCCAGTGTCACGCACGGCTGCAAAGGCGGCCGCGCTAACGCGCACTCGGGCGACAACGTCGAACGTGGGATCGAGTTCGACCGAAACGGGATACAAGGCCGTGAACCATCCGACAGTGCGGGACAAGTCGACTCCCGGCCAACTGCGGCCATTGGATTCAACGTCGATACAAACCCGCGACGCGCTGGTCGCGCGCTGCACCAGTTGCGCCAATGCTGCGTGAAGCAACGTCTGCGGCGATATTGACAATCGCAATGCAGCAGCCTCCAGAGTGCGCGTGAACGCGTGATCCAGTCGTTCGTCAGCCAGGCTTTCAATCGGTGCCGGCTCTCCAGCCGCGACACAGCCAGCAATCCGCTCTAACCAAATAACGGCTTCATCCGTGCTTTCGGGCAGAGCGGCGCGTGCATGCACAGCCCGCACAGCATCTATTTGCGCGACGGCCGACTGCGCTAGAGTCGCACCACGATAGGCTGCAGACAAATCGTCCGCGAGGATGCCCCAGGACACGGCATCAATCGCGAAGTGACTCACGACCAACACCAGTTCCTGTGTCTGCTCGACCATGACTGCCGACAGTACGCGCCCGCACGACGGATCGATCTCACTGGCAGCCAACATCAACGCCCGTGGGCGATCCTCGGCGAGGTGGATTGTGACAACTGCGTCGCTCGCTGGAATCACCTCGATGCGCCGCGTATCGACCTTCGTTCGCAGCGCATCGTGAATCTCAATCACATGCATCAGCGCGTGTTCGAGGTGGTCGCGATCGACTCCCTCATCCAGGGCGACAACGCACCATTGCACCCACCAGGCCGGAACGCCGCCGCAGTGAGCGATCGCCCAGGCCTGAATGGGTGAAGGCGAAGCCGTCCCTTGCGCCGGCGAGGGCAAAGACAACCGAGCGGTTCGTTCAGCCAAAGCGCGCACTGTTCGGCACTCGAAGTAGTCGCGAATATCCAGACGTAGCCCTGCACCTTGTAAATCCGCGCTAATGCGTAATAGAGAGATGGAATCCGCACCCGCATCGAACACGGAGTCATCGATACCCCGCATTGCCGGCCCGAGCACCCGCCGGCATGCATCAAGCAGGCGGGCCTCACGCGGATTGCGCGGCGCTGCTCCAGCACCGCGGTTGCGCGGTGTAAGCCGCAGTTTTGACGCGTCCGGCTTGCCGCTTGGTGCAAGCGGGAGAGCAGGGATAAACTCAATATGTTGCGGCACAGCCCATTGAGGCATGTTGCGCGCCACGTGAGATCGGATCTCTTCACACATCGCTTCAGAGTAGTCGATATTATTTGGATCGCGGTGTACGCACCAAGCGGCTAGCAGCAGGGGCGCATCAGTCGTTGGCGCGCGCTGAGCGACAACAGCCCGAGCCACAGCTGGATGGGATTCGATTACTCGCTCAACCTCGCCTGGATCGAGACGCGCGCCACGAACCTTCAGCTGTCGATCGACACGGCCAAGAAAAACTAGGCCTCCATCTGGCTGCAAAATTACACGATCGCCCGTCCGATACATTCGCGACCCACCCGAGCGCCCGGACACGGTGCCGGCGACGCTCCAGAGGTGCATATGTTCCACGCCCTCACTAGTGCTGATTACATATGGAAGTCGGTAAATTGTCATGTCTACGGCACCGAGTGTTGCCAAACGCCGTACCACTTGTGCGAGTTGCTCCTCACAGCCCATGTCATCACCGATAAGTTCATCAAACGCCGTATAGGCTCGCTCATTCGAACTAGTGTCAAAGGGAAGATTCGGCAGCAGCATCTGCAATGCGAAACGTCCACCTGGGCGAAGAACACCTACTAAATTGGCGAGCATGTGCGTGGGCGAAGATACCCGATCCAGCACAAGCGTTGCCAGAGAGAAATCAAAACCGCCGGCTGTGAGTCCGGTCTCGCGGGCAAACGTGATCGGATCGCTGTCGATCATGGCCTGTACCATGCGATGTCCGCGGCGGCTTGACCGCTCGACCAACCACGGGCAAAGGTCGACCCCAATCGCGGTTGCGCCCAAAGCAGATAGGGCGTCCAGCACTTCTCCACCGCCGGACCCGAAATCGATTCCGCTCAGGCCGGCTAGCGATCCGCCAAGCAGGCGCTCGAGCACCACGGGTTCCAGTCCGCATGCGCGGATGTGGCCTTGAGCGCCTTCGGCAAGATATCGCGCGAACCCGTGGCGAGCCTCGTCGCTGTCGAGTGACATCCATAGCTCCATCGTACGCATGCTAAGTGCCGGATCAAGCCCCTCGCATAAGCGACCGACGATGTCACTGTTGGCGGATATGGTAACGAGCGAGGCGGCAGTTTCGGGACAACAGCTCTGCACGAAATTTGCAATAGCTGATTCAACATCAGGGAAACTTATATTAAACGGGCCGCGGGTTGCACATGCAAAAGGATCTGGCAAAAATGCAGCGGCGGTCTCGAGTGGAGCGTCCACATAACGTACTGCGACCCCGTCGCCGGCTAAATACAACTCACCCGGGATGCCGCAGGGCACAGGTTTTAGATCGGAGCCTAGGATGTAGGCGCGGGTATGATGCCGTGGGCGTCCAATCGGGACAAGTCCGTCGCGTCGCTGAAGATCCTGGGGGCGTACCTCATGCGCGGTAGCGTATACGGTGAACTCGGCCGGCCCGTAGGCGTTGACGATTCGGCGCCGCGACATCCAAGTCGCAGCAAGTGCCGGTGGGAAAGCCTCGCCAACGACAACCAACCAGCGATCAAGAACTGGCAGCACAGCGTCCACAGGCATGTCGGCGAGGAACGACGGCACCACGACAGCAACTGCGACCTCTTTCTCTACGAGAAAACGGGAAAAAGCTTCTGGTGTGCGCTGAGAATCAGCGACTACGGCAAGCGTTGCCCCGCTCAAAAGTGCCATGCAGCACTCGCCAATAATGGCATCGAAACTTGGCGTTGATAGCTGCGACACTACCTGTCCGACGTCCAGCCCGAACCATCCACGCTGCCATTCAGCGAGCTGCACCATAGCCCGGTGGTCGATCTCTATTCCCTTAGGTCTTCCTGTTGAACCAGAAGTGTAGATACGGTAAGCAGGGCGCGACCCGCTCGTCGGAAAAATTGGCAGCCGCAATGCGGAAGAATTGGTCGGTAGCACGTCGAGATCGACGCATATCGTACATCCCGGTATGCCGATCTGGCCGCTAATATTCGAGCGACTGATTAGCACGCCGGGTGCAGCGCGGTCAATAATACTCGTGATTACGTCCAATGAAAGTGCGACATCCACCAATAAGAAAGTAGCGCCCGCAAGCAAAGCACCGAACATGCTCCCGAAGAAATCACGGTCACGCGGCAGCGCAATCGCCACGAGTACTCCTGGTCCAGCCCCCATATCGTGTAGCAAGCGCGCGACCCGCGTCGCGTCACCTAGAAGGTCACCGTAAGAAACAGTATCGTCGGCGATCCACAGCGCTGCAGCCTCTGGATGTCGAAGCGCCACGTCGGCGAACTGCCGTCCTGCGTCGGCGGGTCCCGCAGAAGTTAGCGGTGCATCGCCGACCGCCGCAACTGCCAGCCGCATTGCTTCGTTGTCGTCCACGGCACGAATCTCGGCGAGCTGAAGAGCGGGATCACCCGATAGCGTCGTGAGAGCTCTGACAAAAGCGCAGGCAATAGCGTCCGCTGTATTCGCTTCGATGGCATCAACCCGGTAATCCAAGGACGCGCTCACTGTTGTGCCATCCTGTTCCAGCAGAAAAAACAGGTCGAAAGGGGAAGCGCCTGGATGCAGCTTGCGCGCGCGGGTTCTCAAGCCCGGGATTCGACACGCAAATTTCGGCGCGTGATCGACCACTAATGCGATGCGCGAAAGAGGGTGCACCCCCGCTTCTGCCGAATGCCCGGAGAGAGCAACGAGTGACTCGAATGGCAGGTCGCGATGGACTAAGGCTGCCCGCCATGCAATGGTGGCCGCATCTATCAGTTCGCCGACGGTAACCGCGTCGATGCGTAAACGTATAGGTAGTGTGTCGAGCAGAGGTCCGACGATTGCCTTCGTACTGACATCCTCTCGCGCCGCGACCGATGTAATCACCACGATATCGCGAAGTCCGGAAAGGTGGTTCAGCGCCAACGCCTGCGCCGCTAGCGCAACGGCGAACGGCGTGGTGCGACAGGCCCTAGCAGTCGACTCCACCCTCGCCCATAAGCCATCAGGCATCGTTATAGGGAGGCTGCGCGCAGCCTGTGCGAATCCACTCACTTGCCGAAAAATCCCCTCCAGTGGTGATGGGGGAAGATCGGTTAAGACTGGCCGCCAGAACGCTTCCAGACGGGCGGTATCGGCGACATCCTGTGCCACGCGACATCGGGAAATGTGTTCGGCGTAGCTAGGCGCATGCGGCATTGCGGTAAAGGCCTCAAGGTCGCAATAGGCTGCTTCGAGGTCGGCCATAAGTATCGAACGCGACCACGCATCAAAGGCGATATGGTGCACGATCAGCGCGACCGAGTGCTCGTGCACACTGGTCATCACTACCCGTACGCGCACTAGCGGTCCACGTTCGAGGTCAAATATCCGCGAGGCGGATTCGTCCAGCAAGGAGTTTCGACGTGCATCACGGACTGATGGTTCCTCGCCGGACAGATCGACCAGATCGAATTCCAGCGCTTCGTCCGCCGACAGCGTGTCTCCGTAGTTACCATCGACGTCGTAAAGGGTCCGCATAATCGGATACCGCGCCAGCACCGCGATGAGCGCGGCTCGCAGCCGTGCAGAATCGAGCGGACCATCGAAATCAAGCGCGCCCGCATTGTTGAACGCTGCGCTAATAGGGACGGCACGCTGTGCAAACCAAATTCGACGCTGCACCCCAGAAGGCGCGGGTAATTTCGCAGAGTAACGGCCCATACTGCCGTCCTCCAAAGCCGTCGGACTACTGCCGAGCCGCTGAGCCAGCGCAGCGATCTGCTGAGCGGTCATCCCCTTTAATCGTCGACGCAGATTACTCATAATTCTGACTCGTCAAGAACTCGATCAAGCCCGCTGGGATTTATCTCAATCACCGCGTCGACTACGACATCGGCTAGGGCAGCGACAGTCGGCGCATCGTAGAGCTTGGACAGGTGAACGTTCACCCCGAACGCATCGTGGATACGCCAGACCACGCGCAACGCCAGCATGGAATAGCCACCCAGTTCAAAGAAATCGTCGCTTGCACCGACCCGGTCGACGCGCAGGGCTTCAGCGAAGATCTCCGCCAGCAGCGTCTCGACCGGTCCGCTAGGAGCCACATATGGGCCGCGTCGGACGAAGCGCACAGGACGCTCCGATTCAATCCCAGCGAGGATGGTGCCAGCATCGACACGCTCTCCGAGCGGCACAGAGACACCAGACGCGCCGCTGGTCTCCCATGGCATGACTAGCGGAAGTGGTGGTGTCTGTACCTGCACATCAGAGTGTCGCGCTGGGCAAACATCCGATGCGATGGCGACACGACCTTCCTCCGCATTGAAATTCGGCGCTATTGCACGCAGGAACATGAACGCCGGCGCATTGCGGAGCGTGCGCCGGTAAGCCACACTCATGACCGGTAACCCGCTCTCCTGCGCCTCGGCCTGCAAAAGCTCAAAAAACGTCGTCTCGACGCCTCTCCCAAGCACCCGACAACTCAGTATTAGTGCATCAACATTGAGAGCCCCCTCCCACACCTCTACCCTAGCTGCACAGGTCAATCCATATGAGCCGAAGCGGTCCTGAACTTCAGCGACGCGCCAACACGACAGCGTGGCCAGAACCTCGCCGACGTTGAGCCTGCAGTCTGAGAGATTGAACTGATTTGACCGCTGTGCCAGTTGAGCGATACGCTGAGCATCGCCAGGGTCAGCACAGCGCTTCCGAACTTCAACCCGTAAGCCGGCTACAAAGGCATCTAGATCGGTGGTTTCACTTCGAGCGCGCCGGCGCATGGCTTCATCTCGGTAGGCTTCCGCTCGCCGTCCATCCTCTTCGGTAGTGATGCCACCGTCGAGTTCCCAAAGGTGCTCGGCTACGCGGGCCTGCAGCTGTTGTGATTCCGGCAGGTGTACCACGCATACGTCCGAACAGTGGGCAAGAACTTCAGCGCACATCACTGGGTCATCGTCGATCAGCACAAAACTATCGGTAGAGAGCGAAAGTGCATCGGCGAGCCGGCGCAGCGATTGGGACTTCGGTTCCCAGGACGCCTCAATCGCCGCGATGTCGTCGAGCCTTATACACATATCGGGATGAGAGAACGCATCGATGACGTCCCGTTTACGGTTTCTCGTGCAAAGCGCAAGGATTACTCCCGAAGCCCGTAAGCGCAGCACCGACCTCTGAAAGGCGCGCTTATGCTCCGGAATCGAAATCGCAAACGCGCACTCCCCATCCCACAGCGTACCGTCGCAATCCAGCACCAGCACTTTGTGCCGGCGACGAACGTCTGCGCGCAGCTGACGGAACAACTGTGTTCCCAATGCAGTGAGCCACGGCAGCGTAAACGGATGACGTCCGAGTTCGTCAATGTATGGGCTACGCTCCTGGTTGACGCAGTAGCGGAAGGCGAGGTTGGAAAGATCCAACAGTGGCCCGTCGATTTCGGAGACGGGCGAAGACAACAGACGACCAGCGACGCGACGCGCCGCCTGCGCTCGCACGCTGTCGCCCGATGGCGCGGGTAACACGCACAGGACAATGGCGAGTCTTCTTTGAGGATGGGCATCCAAGAGATCGAGGAAGGTTTCGACGCGACCGGTGCCCCCATTAGCGTCTACCCAAGCATCGGGGTCGATGACCACGAGACGCGTATCGGCTTCGGAGAACCACGCCGCATTTGGCTGGAGCAACTGTTGTTCTATTTGATCGTATGGTGCCAACGCTACGGACATCGGAAGCTCCAATCGTCGGCACCAAAACTGCATCGCATCGAGTGCAGGTTCAATGGTGAAATTGGCCGCGATCGAAATACGCCGGAATGTGCGCACCTGCGAGCCGGCTAGCGCCGCGTCGATCTCGCCAAGTGAGCGGTGAGGAGTTTCGACACACGCGTCAACGATGCTAAGAAATGTGTCTAATAGCTGCTGCGCTGTTTCCTCCAAGAACAATTCATTTGCATACTCTAAGTTCACGGACGCCGATCCGTCGGCGTTAGGCGCCACAACGAAACGCAGATCTAACTCGGACGTGGGAGTCTCGACGATCTGCATAGCGGGCGGCAACTCAGCGCCGTATTGATCATTGAACCATAGGCCAGTGTTATAGATTGGATTGGATCGGCGCGTTCTATCTGGATTGAGTGCACGAACGATGTCGTCAAAAGCAGTGTCCGCGTGCACCAGCGTTTCACCATAGCGCTTCCGCACCAGCGTTCCCCACGCTGACAAACTGGTATCGTCAGCAGCAGCGACGCGCAGCGGCAGGAAATTGAGATCGCAAGCTACTGGCTCCGGGGACGCGCCAGGCGGTGCGGACACAACGATTCCAACAAGCGACTCTCCACTCCCGGTGAAGCGACGCACAAGGGCCGCTAGCGCAGTAAGGAAGTAGCTGAACGCGGTGCCGCCGTCCCGTCGGGCCGCGTCCACAATACGCGCGTATGTTGCTGAGCTGAGCCGCACATGTCGGCGCGCCCCTCTCAGCGTCGGCCTTAAGGGTCGGTCGAAATCCAGTGGAAGTGAAACCTCCGGCAAAGCGTCAAGAGCACGGACGAAGTACTCAATACCAGCAGCGCGTGCCGCGCGAGCGCGGCTAGCTGCCGTCGCGCAGCGATGAAGATATTGGATCGCATCGAACGTGATCACATTGGTGTTATTTAGCACGTTCTCACGGATTGTTGCGTGCAATCGCATCGCCAATTGCCATGCACCCCAACCATCGCAGACGATGTGATGTACGGTCAGCAGCAGTCTGGCACTACCGTCTGGCAGTAACAGCAGTAGCGCTCGGGCGACACCTTGTGCAAGATCAAACGGTCTGCAAACCTCCTCGAGCAAACGGGTATTCAAATCTTCGGGCTCGATCTCTTCGTTGCAGAATGGCAACTCGAACGCATCTAAAACGCGCTGAATAGGCTCACCGCCCATTGAAACGAACACCGTACGGAGCGACGGCTCAGCAGCAACGATCCGATGCAAGCGGACCTGCGCATCGACAGCCTGCTTCGCATCGAGCTCGATCGACAAGCCCACGTGATAGAAAGGAAATCCCGGCCGGACCTGCTCGGAAAACCATATCCGCCGTTGTGCCGGTGACAATTCACCAGGTTGGGAAGTATCGAACCGAGAAATGGGCGCGCCACTCCGCTTCGTGAGTCGATCGGTCAGCGCTAAGGGCGTGCGCGCCTCAAAAACCTCCGCGACGCCTAGCGGATAACCGGTGTGTTGCTCAATCGCCGCACACAAAGCATGCATGCGCAGCGAATCTCCACCCAGTGCAAAAAAATCCGAGTCCGGGAAGATGAGTTCGCCGTGGAAAATCTCGCGAAATGCTGCTACCACTTTAGTCAAAGTATTCGCCGCGCTTTCGAACGATTTGAAGCCGGTATGGCCATCGTCGGATAGCGCCCATAGCGACACCATATCTCTTGGCAAGCACTGAGTTTCGAACAGTTGCCGCAGATGGGCGCGACGAATCTTTCCACTGGTAGTCCGCGGCAGCGACCGCCTTGGTGCTAGCACTACTTCCGTGACGGCAACGCCATGAGTGTGCCCTACGGCTTCAACAACTGCTTTTACGATGGTCTGGTCAACCGGAATCTCAACATCCCGCTCAACAAACAGAACTACTCGATCGGATATTGCACCTTTTACTCCGATCGCAACCACCGATGCGAACGCTTCCCCACCGTTATCGCGTGCTGTACATTCGATGTCAGTCGCATGGTGCTTGCTGCCGCGAACAGTTATCACGTCGCCGTCTCGACCACCGACATACAAGCGGCCTTCATAAACAAAGCCAAGATCGCCAGTTTGAAGCCAGCGTCTGCTGTCGCCCGGCAATGTCAGCCCGAATCGTTGCGAATCTTGTTCACCAAGATATCCCCGCGCGATCGTCGGTCCGCTCAGCACAATTTCGCCCACTCGTCCGGAACCGAGCGGCGCGCCTGAATCGTCGACGACGGCGACAGCAATGCATGATACAGGCGCACCGCACGCGACTAACGAAACCCCCTGGTCATTGGAAGCAGGTACAACTTGACCAGCGGCCAGTGCCTCGCGCTCGAAATGTCCTACCACCACACGAGGGCCGACACCAGACGCAGTGGCCATTAGCGTCGCTTCAGCCAAGCCATAGCAGGGCAGGAACGCCCTCGCCTGGAAACCGCATCCGGCGAATCGCGCGGCGAAGCGCTCAATCGTGTCACCACGCACAGCCTCACTGCCATTGAAGGCGACTCGCCAAGTTGACAAATCTATGCCGTTAAGGTCGGCATCATGAGCGACGGCGATGCAGCTTTCGTAAGCGAAGTTTGGCCCACCACTGGTCGTCGCACGATACTCCGATATTGCGCGCAACCAAGCCAGCGGTGACGCTAGAAATAAATTTGTTGACAGCCACACACATTCGATTCCTGTGTACAACGGCTGCAATAGTCCACCAATCAATCCCATGTCGTGATAACCCGGCAGCCAAGTCAATACTCGGCTCGCTGCATCGTGGCCGAATACATCTCGCACCGCGCGTTGCTGTGCACTCAGGTTGAAGCCATCGATCAACACGCCGCGCGGGACCGAGGTCGAGCCACTGGAGTATTGGATGATCGCGATGCGTGTCGGGTCGAATTTACCGATGAAGTCCGTAGGAACATCACCGTCGACGCACTCGATTCGCGACATATCCGACGGCAACTCCATGGTAGGTGCAGCGCACAGAATCGCGCTCGGCGCAGCACCCTCGAGCACCGCGCGAAAGCGCCCCTTCGCCGCGGGCGTTAGCGGCGGCGGAACTGGTATAGCCGCGACACCAGCGCCCATGCAACCTAGCAAGGCGATCAGAAAGTCGACTCCGTGAACGGCCACGACGAGTACCCGGCTTGCACCGTTGTTTCTCAGTCGCCAAGCCACGACCCGAGCACGAGCATCGAGTTGTTGCCAACTGAGCTCGGCAATGATCCCAGCTCGCCCAACGAGCCGGAAAGCAATTTCGCTAGGGCGTTCCAGCGCGCGCGCGCGCACTAGAGCGACTGGATCGAGCACGATCGGGTCAGGAGGCCAACCAGACCAGTCGGAAATGCCAGATGCTTTGTCGGTCATCTCAAATATCAAGTCGTACCGACGCCGTGGCGCGACCGATGCCCGAGACGTGACCATCGCTCATCAGCATTGCGCCACGCCGACATTGAATAGGGATTGGGAATGCCGTTGGTTTCCATTTCCGACACGAAGCGCGCGAGACGGTCAAATCGCTCACCGGACGAAATTCCATCGTTGATCACCCGAAAATCGATGCCCAAAATTGCGGTCAACTCGTCACTGAATCGACGCTGCGATCCGGACTCGCTCTCGAATTTTCCCGAACCTGCCAATCCAGTGCTGTGATACTGGAACAACCATGCGTCAGCTTCATAGATGTGGTCTCGATGTTCCCGAATAAAGGTAAGCGTGTCTTCAAACTCGATGGCAGTCTCGCTCGGATACCCTACGATCCACAGTGTGCTGGTGCGCACGCCACCTTCGGCGAGTGCGAGCAAGGCGCGACTCATAGTTTCTGTCGTGGTCATCTTCACCATGGCGTTTAATATGCGCTGGTTGCCAGACTCCATGCCGAGGCGAGCCCGGAACAGCCCCGCATCGTGCCACTTCGCTGTGCGCTTCGGGTCGACGCATGATTTATCGGCACGGAGGTACGCATCAAAGCGCAACTGCTGGCCGCTTTCGAGAAGAGTCGTGGAGATGCCTTCAATCACGGGGTTGGCGAGTGAATCACACAGATAAAAAGACTTGTTCCCGTAGCGGTCAGCGAGACGCAGCATCTGATACGCGGTGGCAGCAGCCTCGCGCCGACGGAATCCTTCCCAGAAAATGGTCTCAGCACAGAATGAGCACGCATACGGGCATCCCCGCGAAGATGCCACCGACAACTGAAGGTAGCGAGTAGGGTCGAGGTCTCCATAGTCCGGATCCGGCAGGGCGTCCATCTCGAGCGCGGAACTCTTTTGCATAGCAATCGCGTTCGGCGGAGATTGTCCGATCACACCCGGAGCCAGATCTGGCTCATTGAGGATCCGTAGAAATGCGCGCTCGCCCTCTCCCACCACATAGTAGTCAATGAAATCATTAGCAGCGCGGAACGCCTCCATTTGACTCTTGTCCGTCGTCAGGCCCATCACTGGGCCAGCGCCTCCAACGACGATCCTGGCGGTTGGGCGCAGAGCCTTTGCTCTGCGGAGTAGGAACAGCGTCGCTGGCCATGTCGAATTCAGCAGAGTGCAGCCGATGACCTCTGGTTGAATCGTCTCCAGTAGACGTTCCAGGATTGCAGCAACGCGGTTGAACAACAATCCGAACAGCGCATCGAATTTGGCGATATCGATGCGCGCGGCGATTGACTCCAGCGGCTTGCCCTCCACGTTGAAGATTTCCGCTATCAGCTCACGGTAGTCCCGCCGCGCCCGCGCATGCAGATACACCATCTGATGCATGGCCAAAATGTCGGTACCATTTCGCTCGATGTTCCATCGGCACCACTCTGGCAACTGCCGCTTAACTTCCTCGAAGTACAGTTGCTGGATTGCAAAGACCTCGGGAACAGTGTTGAAGTCGAACAGTGCGACGTCATGCCCTGCCCTTCCCGCATAGGCACGCAGAGAGGACGCTGCAAGCGGAACGCAGATGGGATCCCAGAAGTGAGGCACGAGCAACAAACTACGGCCCATGTGCTCCCTCGCTGGCAGCCAGTCCGTCCCGTACTCGGAGGAGTTCTCCGATTCCCGCGAGGACGTCGCTAGCCGGTAAACCGAAATCGACTAGACATGCGATTTCGTCTACACCGCAACGGCGCATTCTGCGGCACACCTTCTCGGCCTCCATCGGAGTGCCGATCATTGAGCGTGACGCAATATAGCGGTCTGCCATACACTGCAGGATCACTCGATGATCGGCAGCGCTGATTTGTCCAAGACTATTCACAATGTCTGAGCAGAGTTCCATGGAAGAACGACCGCCGCCTAAGTGAGCACTCAGGTACGCGGCCAGAGGTTCCCGCGCCATCTGCGTGGCGCGCCCAGGGATCGCATCGATATATGTATGCAGCATTAGAGTCGTGCGGGGAGGTGCGCTGCCCAAATGGAGCGAGCGGTAACGCGAGATAGCACTGGCAAGCTCATCCTCGCGAAGCTCCATCAGTCCACATAGCACGTTTGCGCCGAGCTTGGCCGCGTGCTCGAAACCACCGGCACGCACAACCGTGAGCCACACGGGTAGCTCGGGCTGCAGCGGGCGGGGATGTGGAGACACGTCGACTAGGTTTCCGACGCCATTGAGGCGGCGAATTGTCGCCCCAGACCACAGAGACCGGATCGTCCCAATTCGGTCGGCGATTCGGTCGCGCCGATCTGCGTATGCGTCCGGCTGAAGCACGAAGTCATCCGGATTCCAACCGGTAGCGAATGAAATGCCAACGCGTCCGCCAGACAGATTGTCGACGACCCCCCATTCCTCGACCAAGCGCAGCGGATCATGTAGCAGTGCAGCGACGCTGCCCGCACGAATGCCAATTCGTCGCGTCGTGGCCGCAATCGCTGCCCCTAGGACCGACGGGTTGGGAAACAAGGAGCCGAAGTTACTAAAGTGTCGCTCGGGAATCCAAACTGCATGCATGCCCTCTTGATCAGCCAGTTCGACGCAGCGCATTAACAGCTCGTATCGACGAGGAGCATCGGCTAGTTCAACACTGGAAAAAAAGAATAAGCTCAAATCAACCGTTGGGGCGGTTTGACAAGCGCGCGGAGAATATTCGGAAACACTGTCTTCATGACGTGAGAGCGCTTCTGGCGTCCAAGCCGACGCATCAGAGCCTAATTTACGCATAACAGGGTTTCATTCAGCATAATGCGGCAAACGAACAACTCTGCTCAGAAAAAAACGTGAATAACTTGCGATGACGGCGCGTGGTCGATGACCAACTTTGCTTGTGAAGCTTGGTAAAACATCATCACGAAGCCAGCCATGACCGCCTTCTCACTACCGCGAGGATTCACGGCCTGCGGACGCATGAAGAAATGAACATGCAGTCGCCATGATCCCAATATACTGCAGTTTTTTATCAAGCGATAGAGCCATCTGATGCTCTAGATATAGAGCCATCTGATGCTCTAGATCGGTAATGCAAACGATCTACACAAGGTAGAAACAACAGTTCAATGCATCGCCAAGTATTCAGGTCGGTGTCTTGGGCTTCGTCCACGATGCTGAGTGGATGGCACTCTGCGATGAGGCGTCGCACATGCCCACTTCATTGAAGCAACACGGTAGCGTTCGGGGTGAAAAGTTGAAGGGGATCCGACTCTCTTCGCGAAACCGCCGCTCATGTTCGGCCAGCCACGCGCGCCAATCAAGGTTGTCGAGTTTGCGATTCTTCTTTTTGATACGTTTCGTATAGCGCCTGCTCATTGGCTGGTAGGGGATGCGCAAGCGCCACTTTCTGGTAGATGGTCCTGGCGTCCCGTTGTCGCTCGTTCTGACCGGAGTCAACGCGCACGACGAGACGCAGGCTGAGGCTACGCTGACTAATATCATTGCCAGCGCCTCTCCATGCATCTGTGCGCTAATGCTGGCTACAGAGGGAAGACGCCATGAGGATCATCCTGTCCATCTCGCATGTAGTTGGTCGAAAAGCGAGCTCCTGCGCTGACGCGGAATTCCCAAAGCCAAGGCGCACCGATGGGTGGCGGAAGCTTGCCATGGGCGCTCAACCGATTCCGCAAGCTGTTGGTGCGCTACGAAAAGCTCGAACACACCTTCATAGCGTTGAACCATCTGGCCGCTACTACTATTGCCCTGCGCAAGATCAGGTGGCCAATCAATATTATTTTTATTTGCGGATAAATTCCAAATAACATCATGTACTGAATTGATTGGAATCATCATTCCTTCTTCAAAGATTCTTACGAGTCAAGGGCAATATTTCCACTTAATGCCCTACCAATCAGATAGCAGTCAGTTTGAAAGAGAGGGCGGAATGTTCTGGACTTTTTTTTCACATATGGGGGCGGCCATAGCCCCATTTTTCTTGATTTGGATTGTCCGCAAGATCCGGGCAAGATTAATGAGCCGAGCTTTTTACAGGAATTTCTGGAATCGCCAAGGGCTAGAAGGACTTAAGAAGATTGATTTACTAGAGAAGGGAGGCATGCCTGAACAAATAAATGCGGTGGAAGACGTATTTGCATCGGAGGCAGCACGGCAAGCAGCTTCTTTTTGTATAGAACATGGGGTCTTTAATTTTCTCGACAATAACCCAGGGGCATCGGCGGAAAGTATTTCATCGAAATTTGGTTTTTCATTGCGGCATGTTTTTGCGGGCGTCGAGGTGTTACTTGCTGCGGGGTTTATTGAGCGGCAAGGAAGTGGCTATGCAGTTTCGCGTGCATGCCGTGTATATTTTTTCAAAGATAGCCCGATGTTTGATTGGACACTCCCGCCTCCAAAGATTTCCAAACGACAACTAAAAGTCTTGCGACGCGGCGTTAGCTTTGGGGCGGTCACCAAGTGGGTCGCCGGAAAAGCCACTCCAGGGTGGGCCCCAGGTATGCATAGGATTTCCTTTCCACTTGGTTTTGCACTGCATGAGACTTTTGATCTTGCGCACACAAATAAGGTGATGGATGTTGCTGGGGGTGTAGGCTCTGTATGTATCGCACTAGCTCTTCGAAGCCAACAGACTCAATATGTCGTTCTTGAATTGCCAGGATCAATCAAATTTGCCGAAAAAATGATCGCAAAGTTTGGTTTTTCTGAACGCATCAAGTGCATTGGCGCAGACATGTTTAAAGACAAGTGGCCCATCGAGTTTGA
This sequence comes from Polaromonas sp. P1_F6, assembly GCF_056405695.1. Lineage (NCBI taxonomy): Bacteria > Pseudomonadati > Pseudomonadota > Betaproteobacteria > Burkholderiales > Comamonadaceae > Polaromonas > Polaromonas sp. P1_F6. Next base: position 752,692 of record NZ_JBFUBQ010000003.1, on the reverse strand, counting down.
CGTCGTAATTTTTACCAATATTTTTCATGATTGGGACGATGAGAAGTGTAGGATTCTTGCAAAGAATGCGTATGGCTCCCTTCGTCCTGGTGGAAATGTTATTCTGCAAGAGGCGCTATTAAGAGATGAAGGCACTGGCCCCCTTTGGACGGCGCATTTTTCTCTAACAATGGCCATGATCATGCAAGGCAAGCAGTTTCGTGGGAAAGAGCTGGTAGCGATGCTCAGTGAGGCAGGATTTAAGAATATTCATATTCGCCCATTACTTGGATACTATTCCGCGGTAATTGGGGAGAAGCCATAGGGCGTGCCGTAATAGACAGTCAGCGCCGGAGGTAACTGAGCAAAAAAAGCGCTGACCTGCGTACACTTCACTTGCTTTTTGAAGGCGAAGCAACGTGCTCGTCCACGCCATACACCTGAAATGTTCTTACCCAAATCAAGACCTACACGAACGGTTGTAATAGCCTACTCCTAGAAATGTTGAAGACCTTACAGTTTGGCCCAGCACCACCTCCTTAGTAAGAAAAGGAGAGGCTCCATCCGGTTACTCCAAACTCGGGTCAGACTTCAGCGGAATTCAACATCCCAGCGCAACTGTTCGAGCGAGCATAGGAGATCTGCAGCTGCCCCTCTCACGGCAGACATAGGACGTTCTGTAGGTACCGTAAGCGAGAGTCCGGAAGGATCGAATCCGACCATTCCCAAAACGCCTCCCACGAAGCGATGCGCGGGAGGGCTGAGTTATGGTCATATATGCTGCCGACAGGACAAAACTGAAGTAGCAATGCCTCGGGTAACAACTCCTTGAGTTGCATTAGCGGCAGGGGATCATCTTCCATGTACACCACCAAGCGTCCTCCAGACGCATGCTGGATAAACTTTGCCTTTTCAGGAGTGTCTACAAAGTACAGTTCCCGGTATCGAAATCCATGCAGGGCCAAATTATCGAGACGTTTCACACGATGCGAGACCGGGAAACCCGTGATAAGCCGCACCTCGTATTGCTCCGAAAAGGCGTTGAACGCAGCGGGATTCACCAGCGAGGGGAGTGCAGACGCATCCGTTGATTGCAGAAAACCCTCCCAGACCTGCATCCAGTCCGGTTCATCAGCATTTCTACGGTGCCTGTTTGTGTACGTGGAAAACGGGGACGAAAGATCCAGCAGCACACCGTCGATGTCGAAGAAGAAAATCGGTGGCGCGGCTTCAGCCGCCTTTCGTAGGATGTGAGAATGAGCCATCGTCATCGCAGGTAAACAGATAACAAGCACACGATCAGATTTACGCTGTTTATCTTATCCCAAGGACACTCTGAAGAATTCAAATCAGACGTGCTGCTGACTTGGTATTTTTCACATGAGCTAATGGTTTTCAATTCATGCTTTTTGAGGCCCACTTCTCAAGCTATTGGTGAATTGCGCTGAAGTCTGACCCGAGTTTGGAGTGAGCCCCTCGGACTGGACCACGGGGTTCTCGGACGGAGGGGGCTTCAATCAGCATTGAATTCCGGGCTTAGTTGTACGGTCTCGCCAATAATCAGCAGGCCAGGCTGAGGGCCATAGGCTGGGGCGCACACCACGAGATTACGCAAGCTAGTGGCAATGACGATTTGGGTAGCTCGAGTGCCGTCGATCACGATGGCAGCGGGTGTTTCGGATGACAGCCCATGGGCCATGAGCTGCTGGGCAATATACCCCAACCGCTGTACCCCCATGTAAAACACCCGGGTCTGGCCTGGGACGGCCAGCGCGGCCCAGTCGTGCGACGCATTGTCATCGGCAAGGTGGCCCGGCAAGAACACGCAGCTGCCGGCCAAGTCACGGTGCGTCAGAGGTATGCCAGCGGCCGCCGAGCAGCCGCTGGCTGCCGTTACTCCTGGCACCACCTCAAACGCTATGCCCGCAGCCTGTAAGGCCTGCACCTCCTCCCCACCACGACCAAACACATAGGGGTCACCGCCTTTAAGCCGCACCACGCGTTTGCCCAGCCGCGCTTGCTTCACCAGCAAGGAGTGGATGCCTTCCTGTGACATCGCATGATTGCCCGCGGCCTTGCCCACATACACGCGCTGGGCGACTATGGGAATCAGATCTAGGACCTCGTCGCTGATTAACCGATCGTGCACTACTACCTCGGCGCGCTGCAGACGATCAAGGGCGCGCAAGGTCATCAGATCGACAGGGCCGGGGCCAGCACCCACGATATGAACAAATCCAGGGGTCATCAGAACGTGAGGTTCATGCATGAAAACACTTTGCCTCAATTGAGCATTCAAGGAGTGATCCCCGGTGCGCACTGAGCATTGATGAGTACGAAAGTTGGCCTAGAGTTAACTTTGGTAGTAACCGGCATAACAGAAATTCATCGGTATCGGCAACTGCCAAGCATACCGCCGCCTCGGCGAGTCGCGAGAGATTATCGTGAGATACTGGAAAAGTATTTTCACAGGGTCTCCTATCTTTGGTGCACATAGCCAACTACAGAAAGATGGCGCGAGAAAATCATTGAACCCATTCAGCAGCCTAGTATGCGAAGCGTTGCCAACGCCACCGTAATGACGCCCTCCCCGCGCCTTACACACATCCAAGGGTGGTGCCCCGGCGCGCTGCGTCCGATGCTTTCGGGTGACGGGCTGGTGGTGCGGATTCGGCCCTACGCCGGGCGACTTGCATCGGCGCAAATCGCGGGGATTGCAGAACTGTCGTACCAATACGGCAACGGCGTGATCGACCTCACCAGTCGCGCCAACTTGCAGCTACGAGGAGTAACTCAGGCTGCACATTCTGCGTTGGTTGAGAGGCTGCGCCATCTCGACCTGATTGACGCCACTCCGGAAATCGAGGCGCGGCGCAACATCGTTGTCACGCCCTTTTGGAATATTGATGACGGCACACTCTCACTGGCCACGGCCCTCGCCGAAGCCCTAGCTGCACCTGGCGCGCCTGCACTTCCGGGTAAGTTCGGGTTTGCGGTGGACTGCGGCGAACAACCCTTTCTGCGCTCGACTTCAGCCGATATCCGCATTGAGCGCGGACACCATGGGTGCATCGTGCGGGCTGAGGGCTTTTCGACTGGCGCCATGGTGACTTCCACGGAGGCTGTGCCCGCCGCGATGGAGTTGGCCCGCTGGTTTTTGGACAGCGGTGGCGGAACATCGGGGCGGAAGCGAATGGCTGCACTCGTACCCAGCCATCCGCTGCCCGCGCGCTTTCAAGCCGCGGCAATTTTTCCCACTTCGACCACCAAGCCACAGCCCGGCCCATGTGCCATCGGCTGGCTGGTAGGTGCCGAATTTGGCCAGTTGCAGGCAGAAACATTTGCCGAGCTGTCTATGTTGGGTGCGGTACGGACAACACCTTGGCAGATGCTGATGATCGAGGGCGTCGCCTGCGCACCCAAAGTCGCCGGACTCATCACCGAAGCTAACGATCCACGCTTGCGCGTCGTCGCCTGTACCGGCGCGCCTGGCTGTCTGCAGTCCGCCGCCGCCACACGCCCCTTGGCCCGCACGCTGGCTTCGCATGTGCCCGCAGGTAGCCTGCTGCATGTGTCCGGCTGCACCAAAGGCTGTGCCCATCCCAAAGCCGCCCTCACGCTGGTGGCCACGGCGGCGGGGTTCGACCTCATAGGCCACGGCACAGCATCGTCCCCACCCGAACTACGTGCTTTGCCACCTGAAACAATTGCGTCCCATTTGATCCGGATACTCCATGCGCCACCCATTTGAAACCGATGGCACCGCTATCTACCGCCAGTCCTTTGCCATCATTCGGGCCGAGGCAGATTTGACCCGCTTCACCGCCCTCGAAGAAGTTACCGTAGTCCGTATGATCCACGCCGCCGGCATGGTGGGCCTGGAAGCTCATATCCGGTTCACCCCCGGTATGGCCGAAGCGGCACGCGCCGCACTGGAGGATGGTGCACCCATTCTGTGCGATACGCGCATGGTCAGCGAAGGCATCACCCGTGCCCGCTTGCCCGCTGCCAACGAAGTCATTTGCACATTGAATGACCCCTCAGCGCGGGATCTGGCGCACACCATGGCCACTACTCGCAGCGCGGCTGCGCTGGAGCTGTGGCGGCCTCACTTAGCCGGGGCCATCGTTGCCATTGGCAATGCGCCCACAGCCCTCTTCCATTTATTAAATATGTTGCAAAACCGCGCTTGCCCGCGCCCTGCGGCCATCATTGGTTGCCCGGTGGGCTTCGTCGGTGCCGCTGAATCCAAATCAGCCTTGATGGCCACGCCGCCCGCGCCTTCACTCATCGTGCAAGGCCGACTGGGTGGTTCAGCTATCACCGTCGCCGCCGTGAATGCATTAGCCAGCCGGAGCGAAATCTGATGGGCCGGATTCTATGCGCCGGGCTAGGCCCCGGGGACCCCGATTTGATTAGCGTGCGCGCGGACCGTGCCATCCGCCTCGCCAAGCATGTAGCCTATTTCCGTAAACGGGGTCGCGCCGGGCAGGCCCGGCGCATTGTCGAAGGAATGCTGGCGCCTAGCGTAACTGAATACGCGATGGAATACCCAGTAACAACCGAGTTGCCCTTCGACAGCCCCGAATACATTGCCTGCTTAGCCACGTTCTATGATGACTGGGCTTCCCGCCTGGCGACACTGGCTCTGACCGAAGATGTGCTGGTGCTATGTGAAGGTGATCCGTTCTTCTATGGCTCGTTCATGCATTTGTATACGCGACTGCAAGGAAGGGCCGAGGTACAGGTGATACCAGGCATTCCGGGTATGGTTGGCTGCTGGTCGGTCACCCGCACGCCCATTACATGGGGTGACGATGTACTAGTAGTTTTGATGGGCACACTGCCCGAGGCCGAATTGCAGCGCCATATGCAATCCGCCGATGCGCTGGTCATCATGAAAACCGGCCGCAACCTGCCCCGCGTACGCCGCGCACTCACTGCCGCCGGTCGACTCGATGCCGCTTGGCTGGTTGAACGCGGCACTATGCCTGGGGAGCGCGTAGTACCACTGGCGCAAGTGGATGGCACCGATTGCCCCTACTTCGCCATCGTGCTAGTGCATGGGCAGGGCCGCCGCCCAGAGGCACTGGAATGAGTGGCTGGCTATGCATTGCAGGCCTAGGGCCTGGCGACCCTGAATTGGTCACGCCAGAGGTATTACAAGCCTTGACCGCAGCAAGCGACGTAGTTGGATATATCCCCTACGTGGCACGCATCACACCTCGCGAGGGGTTGACACTGCATCCCTCCGGCAACCGGGTCGAAATGGACCGCGCTCGTGCGGCTCTCACCATGGCGGCCGAGGGGCGCCGAGTCGTTGTGGTTTCTTCAGGCGATCCGGGGGTGTTTGCCATGGCTTCCGCTGTGTTCGAAGCATTGGAAAGCATGCCCGCGTGGTACGGCCTGGATATTCGCGTGCTGCCCGGCATTACCGCCATGCTGGCAGCCGCGGCAAAGACGGGTGCGCCACTGGGCCACGATTTCTGTGTGATCAATCTGAGCGATAACCTGAAGCCCGTGAGCCTGATCGAGGCCCGTGTGCGGGCCGCCGCCGAGGCGGATTTTGCGATGGCGTTTTACAATCCCCGCTCCGCCAGTCGCCCCGATACCTTTGGGCGCGTCCTGGTCTTGCTGCGGCAAATTTGCGGCGCCGAGCGGCTAATTACTTTTGCCCGGGCCGTATCCACACCCCAGGAACAGATCCATACCGTGGCACTGGCTGAGGCCACTCCCGACATGGCCGATATGCGCACCGTAGTGCTGGTCGGAAATGCTGCCACGCGTCGCGTCGGTCGCTTTGTCTATGCGCCGAGGTCAACAGAATGAGCGCGTATCCAATCCATCACCTCGGCCACCGACGCCACCGTAGTACGGGCAGAGATAATAGGCCGATCGATCAAAATTACCGGCAAGCCCAAAGTACGGGCGGCCACCAGTTTGGCCGCGGCGCCATTGCCTCCGGCATTCTTGGCCACAACATGAGTGATGCCATGTACCCGCATCAAGGCGTGGTCTCCCTCGACCGTGAACGGCCCACGCGCGCATATCACCTCCGCCTGCGGCAGAGGCAGATCAGTCACAGCATCGACCAGACGCACCAGATAATAATGCTGTGGGCGATCTGCAAAGGACGCCAGATTTTGCCGCCCGATCGCCAGAAACACTCTTGCAGGGGTCTCGGGCAAAATTGCAACCGCCGCATCGATATCAGACACGCGGTGCCACAGGTCACCTACCTGAGGCAGCCAAGCCGGGCGCTCCAAAGCGAGCAGTGCAATGCCCGTCGCGGCGCAAGCGGAAATCGCGTTTTGGCTCATCTGCGCCGCAAACGGATGGGTCGCGTCGACCACATGGGTGATACATTGATCGCGCAGCCACGCTTCCAAGCCCGCCACACCACCAAAGCCTCCAACCCGTGTCGGCAAGGGTTGGACAATAGGGGCTTCGGTCCGGCCGGCATACGAAAACACCGCATCCATTCCGGCCATGGCCAGCATGTGGGCCAACTGACTAGCCTCCGTCGTTCCACCCAACAAAAGAATGCGTGACATGGCTGATCCTTGGCTTTCCATTATCGGTCTAGGCGAAGACGGCCTGGCGGGGCTTTCCGGCGCAAGCCGTGCAGCCCTGGATACCGCTGACGTGGTTTTCGGGGGGCCGCGCCACCTGGCACTGGCTCAGGTGGATGCGCGCGGAAAGGAATGGCCGCAGCCCTTCGACGTGGCGCCAGTTCTGGCACTGCGTGGGCGGCGCGTGGCCGTGTTGGCCTCGGCTGATCCATTCTGGTTTGGCGCGGGCGCCAACCTTTCCACTCGTCTGGCGCGTGAGGAGTGGGTGGCATATACAGCGCCCTCCACCTTCGCGCTGGCTGCTGCGCGTCTGGGCTGGCGACTGGAAGAAGTCGCTTGTCACGGCCTGCACGCCACCCCGTTCGCGAAAGTCCGCCTTAGCCTGCATCGTGCGGCGCGGATGATCTGCCTGCTGCGTGACGGCCCCGCCGTTGGTGAATTCGCCCGCTGGCTGGACAAAGAAGGTTTTGGCGCTTCGGCCATCTGGGTACTGGAGTCCTTGGGTGGTCCGCGCGAGTGCGTGCGCTGCACCACCGCTGCAGGTTTCGATCTGCTGGATGTCGCTGCCCCTGTGGCCGTCGCCATCGAGGTGGCCGGGGGGACAGGTTTGCCTCGCAGCCCTGGCCTGCCGGATTCGGCTTTTGCCCATGACGGGCAGATCACCAAATCCCCGCTGCGCGCCCTGACGCTGGCGGCCTTGGCTCCGCGCCCGGGTGAACACCTGTGGGACATTGGCGCCGGGTCGGGCTCGGTCTCGGTGGAGTGGTGCTTGGCTGGCGGGTGCGCCACCGCCATCGAACAACAGGCCGGGCGCGCAGCCAATATCCGTACCAATGTGCAAAGCTTCGGCCTTCCCGCTGCGTTGACGGTTGTCGAAGGCATGGCACCGCAGGCGCTGGCCGATCTGGCCGCTCCGCAAGCAATCTTTGTTGGCGGGGGGTTTAACCTGGCAATGTTCACGGCTCTGCAATCCCTGGCTCCTTCTACCTGTCGGTTGGTGGTCAATGCGGTCACGCTGGAAACCGAATCCGCGCTGGCCCTGCTGCAGTTGCAATACGGTGGTGACATGCTACGGATCGAGCTGTCCCACGCCGCCCCTCTCGGGTTAATGCGAGGCTGGGTGCCAGCGCGTCCCGTGGTGCAGTGGAGCATAACGCTGTGAGGATAGCGGGGAATTTCGCGCATTGGCAGGATATGCCACTGCGGCGCGAAGCATTACAGTTGGCCTGCGGTACCGTCGGCATCACTGCACTGGCGCTAGCCGAAGACAAAACCCGTATCCCACACCTATTCGCCGGGCCGTCGAACTAGGGCCATACTTGATCGAAATGCCGTTTATCACACTCAGCAGCCAAGTCGCAACGCGCGGTGCCTATGACTCGAAGCGCAACGGTGTACACGGCCTAGCGGACGCTGCCCCACTGACTATAGTGGGGCCAGGGTGCGCTTGGTCACATTTCGTGCGGTGAACACAAGAAAATGGCGGCAAAAGCGATCTCGAAAAATATCACGCTATGACAATCCACTTTATTGGCTCGGGGCCCGGCGCCCCAGATCTTCTGACGCTGCGCGGCCGCGACCTGATTGCCGGCTGTCCTGTCTGCCTGTATGCGGGCTCGCTGGTACCCGAAGGCGTGCTGGAGCACTGCCCACCGGGCGTACGTCTGATAAACACCGCGTCCATGTCTCTGGATGAGATCATTGACGAAATCACCGACGCTCATGCGTTGGGGCAGGATGTGGCAAGGCTGCATTCTGGCGATTTATCGGTGTGGTCAGCCATGGGCGAACAACTTCGCCGCCTGCGCGCCGCAGGCATCCCTTATACCGTCACGCCGGGCGTACCCTCCTTTGCAGCAGCAGCAGCAGCCTTGGGCGCGGAACTAACTTTACCAGGCCTATCGCAATCCGTAGTGCTCACGCGCACTTCGGGTCGAGCCTCCGCCATGCCCGACACGGAATCGCTTGCCAACTTCGCAGCCACCGGCGCGGTGCTCGCCATCCATTTGTCAGTCCACGTGCTGGCGCGTGTAGTGGCCGAACTGACGCCGCACTATGGGAGTGACTGCCAAGTCGCCGTGGTCTGGCGGGCCAGTTGGCCCGACGAACGCGTGGTACGTGCCACCCTCGCCACTATAGAAGCTGCCGTGGACGATGGCATGGAGCGCACCGCGCTGATCCTAGTGGGCAACACGCTGGGAGCCGAAGATTTCGAGACCAGCCGGTTGTATGCAGGGGACTACGACCGCCGCTATCGACCCCTCGGCACTCATCCCCGCTTTCCAGAACCCGGCACATCGTGATCCACCTTACCCTAATCGGTATCGGCACTGGCAACCCCGATCACCTGACTCGCCAGGGCATTGCCGCACTAAACGCGGCCGATGTGATCCTGATCCCGCACAAGGGTGAGAACAAGGCCGACTTGGCCGATCTGCGCCAGTCCATTTGCACCGCCGTGGTGAGCAACCCCACCACCCATATCGTCTACTTCGACATGCCCCTTCGCGACACTGGTGATGTTAACTATGTAGACGCCGTGAACTGCTGGCACGATTCCATTACAGGCATCTGGTACGACTGCATCACCACCCATCTACCCCGAGGAGGCAACCTGGCCCTACTTGTGTGGGGCGACCCCTCGCTGTATGACAGCACGTTGCGCATTGCCAAGCGGCTGAAGCTGCGACTGGACTTACGCGTATCGGTGGTGCCTGGCATCACCGCCGTACAAGCGTTGACCGCCGCCCACGCCATCCCACTCAACGAGATCAATGCCCCTGTCACCATCACTACCGGTCGACGGTTACGCGAAGAAGGCTGGCCCGTCGGCGTAAGCACCATAGCGGTCATGCTGGATGGCGACTGTACATTTCGGCAGATAGACTCCAATGGTGTCACCATCTGGTGGGGCGCCTATCTGGGCATGCCGGAGCAAATGCTTGTGAGTGGCCTGCTGGACCAAGTGTCTGACCAAATCCTGCAACAACGCCAAGTCGCGCGGGCGGCGCACGGGTGGATCATGGATACCTATTTACTGCGTCGGGCGACCTAAGCACTCACATTAGCGCCATGCCAGGGTCGTGCCAACGAGGGTATTCGTCACGAGTGCTGGAAAGACACTGTGGGATGAGGAGACAACAGTGCGGTAAGAACGCCAGGTGCGAAATGACTGTCAATGAAATTGGCCAAGCCGTCGAACACGCTGTCAAGCGTCGGGACGTTAGACCCGAACAAGGCACGGAGTACAGTGGGGTTCTCGAACAGGCCGTGCAGATAACAGCCGAGCACATTCCCAGCTGCATTTTGCCAAGCCAAGCCAGGTACCACCTCGCGCGCGATATTACCTTTGGAGGCCTCGGTGAGATGCTGCGTCGTCTGGCCATGGTGGATTTCGTACCCAACTATGGCTGTGCCCGAGAGCGCCGACCAGATACCGGTGAGTTCACTAAAACATGCCTGTACGCTGCACACGGTCTTGTCCGTATCGAAGGCCGTCCTCAAAGGCAACAGGCCCAATCCGCGTGCATTGCCTGAGCCCGTAGACTCTATCCCGTGGGTATCGATCAATACCTCTCCCAGCATTTGCAGGCCGCCACAGATGCCCAGCACCGCCCCACCTTGCGTTGCATGCACGGCCACCACTCGGTCCAGCCCCTGCACACGCAGCCAGGCCAGATCGGCCGCCGTGGCCTTGGAGCCCGGCAGCACAATCCAGTCAACCCCAGCGCAATCGGCCGGCGTGCGCGCCCAGATCAGGCGCACGCCGGGCACGTTCTTGAGCGGCTGAAATTCGTCGAGATTGCTGATGCAGGGATAGGCGATAACAGCAATAGTCTTGCTCACCACGCCGGTGACGCGAGTCTTGTCGTCAAAAACGCCATCTTCTTCCGGCAAGCCGTGCTGCTGCCACATGGGCAGCGTGGCGACCACCGGCACACCGGTCATGTCCAGCAGCCGCTGCGGCGCCGGCGCGAGCAGCAACGCATCGCCCGAGAACTTGTTAAGAACAAAGCCCTTGATCAACCCGCTATCATCCTCGGGCAGAAGCGCCCAGGTACCGTAGAGATGCGCAAAGGCGCCGCCGCGGTCTATATCGCTCACCAGCAGGCAACGCGCCTGAGCGTGGCGGGCTATCCGCATGTTAACGATATCGCTGGCGCGCAAATTTATCTCGGCCGGCGAGCCACCACCTTCGATCACTACTAAGTCGTTTTCGGCGCGCAACGCGTCCAGCGCGGCCGTGACGTGCGGCCACATCTTCTCGCCGCGATCTCGCCAAGGCATGTCGCTGAGTTCCCGGTTGACCTCACCCATCAACACCACTTGGCTGCGAAAGTCGGGCTCAGGCTTGACCAATACTGGGTTCATCCGCACATCAGGCTTGGCTTTCGCCGCTAGCGCCTGAAAGTACTGGGCGCTGCCGATTTCCCCCCCGCGATCTGCAACCCTGTAGCCCAGGCCACGATTAGCCGCTAGGCCACCCAAAGGTGCAACACTAGCCCCTTCCGCGAGGTGCAACAGCCCGTGTGAGCAGTGAAGCGCGGGGGCAACCACCCTCGCGTTGTTGCTAACGTTCTGGGCCTTGAAGGGAACGACCTTCAAACCTTGTTGTGCGTAATACCGGCACAGTGCCGTCGTTATCCAGCTCTTGCCAGCTCCACTGGTAGTACCGAGCACCATCACACACATCGCGGTCACGGCGCAACCCCCCTGCGCTGTTTGGAAACTGTTTGCAGCGCCTGCTGAACAACGATCGATAACACACTCATGCGCCGGTTCTCCGAAAGACCCAAAGGGGAGTCATGAAGTCATTGTGGATAAGGTTCACGCGAAAAATCTTCCTATGAGGACGGCACAGGCTAGCAAGGCCAGCACTGACACCACCCGCCCAGCGAGCTGCAAGGCGCGAGCCGTGTCGGCCGCCTGTGGGCTGCGACCGGCCGGGTTCAGCGCGTACACGCCAGGTTTGGTCAGGCTCACATCCAATACCAACGCCATGGCGGCCATGGGCCAACCACTATTGGGCGATGGCGTAAGGCCCGCCTGTGCTGGTAGTCCGCGCCAGCGGCCCAAAGCACCGAGCAGACAAAGAAGCACGGCCGTGAGGCGAGCAGACAGCCAAGACAACACATCATCTGTCCGCGCAGCCCACTTGCCGGCCCAAGTCCAGTCGCGGCCCTTACGCTCCCCCAAATAACCCCACATGGCATCAGCTGTGTTGGCAAAGCGGTAGAGCGCCACCCCCGGCAGCCCGGCCACGGCAAACCAGAACAGCGGTGCCACCACCGAATCGTTGAGGTTTTCGGCCAAGGTCTCGATGGCGCTCTCGCGTACTTGGATCTCATCAAGCCGCGTCACATCTCGACTCACCACCCGAGCCACTCGCGCGCGGCCAGCCTCTAGCGATTCACCTAGAGCACCTTCAACCGCACGCACCTCATCACGCAGCATACGCCAGGCCATTAGCGGCTTAAGCAGAAAACCCAGCAACGCAATCTGAACCAGCGTAGGCATTTTCTCCAGCATGAAGCTCACGCTGCCCGCGATCACTAAAACCAGGCTCGCGCCCAAGATCCAGCCGAGCGCTCCGCTTAAGAATTCGACCACGGGCCGTGGCACGTTCCCGACAACGCGCGACACCCGCTGGCCCACCGAACCAAGATAGTGGCCCATCCACACCACCGGGTGCCAGCGCATGGGCGGTTCACCGAAGGCGATATCCAATCCCAGAGCGACCAGCACTGCGCCGGCTAGCACTGCGGCATCGGGATGCGGTAGCGGCCAGACCACCGTCATTTCTCAGTGCCACCCTGCGCCAGAAATCCCGCCCCTAAAACTTTCTCAACTACCATAGCGGGCCGGGTTCTGTCGCGCACAATTACCGCTGGAGTATTCGCAGCCAACCCTTGGTAAAACAACTGCGAAGAGGTGGCGTCAGCAAGATGCCCAGGCAAGAATACACAGCTCGCTGCCAAATCGCGATGGGTCAGCGGGATGCCATTGCAGGCGCGATTCGGTTCCTCGATCGTGCCCTTACGGATGATTCCCTCGCCCTCGAGCAGGTCTGCCATCCCCTTGATGTAGGAGACATAACCTACCGCCACATCGGCCTCGGCAATCGCCGCGCGGGCTCGGCAGATCATATGGTCGTAGCTGACGGGGCCTGTGCCCACCAGCGCGATGCTGCCGCTCACAGCGCAGCTTCTTCCACGGGTGCGACGGGTGCGGCGCCAGAGGGCCTTAGGGCATGCTCCAACGCCGGGCGAAGCCAACGCTGAAAAGCTAGACCACTCACAAGACCCATACCAAGCCAGAATGACACGGATAACCAGGTGGTGGCCCAAACAAACGCCTTACCCAGCTGGCGCAAGGTAGTTTGCGCTTCACCCGTGAACCCGGCTAGCGGATCGCCGACGATGTGTGGCGCGCCCACCGCGAACGGCAGCACCAACCAGGCCACCGCCGCTACCCAACGCAGAGGGCTGCGCACTGCGGCCACTGAAATACAGGCCAATGCGGCACTGCCCGCAGCCAGCAGCCACCAGCCCTGGCGTGAGCCCAGGCGGGCCGCGTCCATGCCGGGAATTTCGGCCGGCAGCCCTAGCGACGGCCAGAGGTGGAACACCAGCCAGCCCGCGGCCGCTGTCCACAGCGCCAGCGGCAGGGAGCGCTGGCGGGCGCCCCGCCACAGAGACAGCCCCATCACGGAAAGTACCAGCAGCGCCATGCTGAAGGCGTGCAACCCATTGGCCACCCAAGTCCAGAACAGACGTTCGGTGCCATCGGCAGGTGCCCATACCTCGACAGCGTGCCCATGGTCATGCGCCGCACCGTCCGCGTGAGTATGCGTAGCCGCCAAGACCGGTGCGGGCGTCTCGGACTTCTGGCTCTCAAACACCTCGGCCGCCAGGATGATGGGTACAGTCTGCAACTGCTGCAGACCCGATTGCACGCTTCCCACCAGCAACGCAACGGCCAGCGCCGCCCAGATCAATCGTCGAAGAATCATGAAGCTCTCCATATATAGGTGGGTGGCGACCCCATCGACTCGATCACGCAAGTGCCTATATCAGGGGATGCCGTGGAACCGAATCTGCCGTGTAACTAGCATCGCCGCTTCAACCCGGAGCATGACCCACAACGCATAAGACGCCAGGTCAGGTATCGCCTCTTGTAGGGGAAGCGGTGGGGTTTCTTAATGACAGGGCTTGACAGTGACGTGGCGGACGTCATGCGCAGCGTTATGCATGATCGGACTGTCGGCGAACGCAACGCCATACAGGACCACCATGCCTAGCGCGCAACCGGCGGCCAGTTGCAGCAACACGCCGTGCAGAGCGTGAGTGGCAGGTCGGGTCAGAGGGAGGGTCGAGAGATTCATGCTGTACTCCTGTCAGGGTTGAGGAAAAAGAAAACGGTCACAGCGGGCGATGGAAACCGTGGCGTTGCGCCCATCGGCGCCACAGTGGTTGAATTTCTCTACCAGCAAAGCCTGACCCGGCAGAGGCGTGGCCCGTCCCAGAACAGCCGCGCCGGCGAGCAGGGCAGCGGCCTCGCTGACCGAGGGCGTGCCGATGTGCCTCAGCACAGTATCCGAGGGGTTGGGCACCGGCACGCAAGCCAAGGTCTCGGGCGTGTAGAACACCAGTTGCCAGCCCAGGCATTGGGCCAGCGCCAGCAGGCCCGGCTCGTCGGCCTTGAGGCTGATACTAGCTGCGGATACCACCCGCGCCAGCGGCACCCCGGCCAGCACCAAGGCTTGGTGCAACGTGACCAGCGGTGTGCCGCGATCGCAGCCCAACCCGACCGCCACGGCTTCTTCGGAGTCAGAAAGCGGTGAACCGCTCATGTCGCAGTCTCCAGCAGCGAGCAGTACACCACAGAGCGTTCACACAGTTTTCCGCACAGGACAGGAACGCCGGTACGCAGGCGGATAACTGTCTCGCATTGGGAGGCTTGCTCGACGAGCCAAGCCGACATCTGCTCCAGCGCCATCCTCTTGCTGTCGTTAATCGGGCGGCCTGCCGGCACCCTACGCATAGCGACTTCGCTGATCAGCGAGTCCGCAAAGAAGATGGCCCCCACACGTTCGATAAGACCACGGCCTTTCACGGTAATCAGCTCCGGGCCGCGGGGGCCAGCGTCCACAAACCAGACCGTGCATTGCATTTCGTCGGCCATTGGCTCCGTCGATGCGATGCAGACGCTGGTTCACAACCGCTGCCTTTGAGGTCATGCCGCTCCTTGACTGCTGCCAGCAAGCCCGAGTCAACCAGCCTACGCATCTCCACAGCTTCCCCTGAACGCATGTACCTCTCCCTTTTGAGCAATAGACCCAAATCGTTGACCGTACCGGGTAGGGAAGCTCAGGCAAGGGTTTGGTCTTACATCTAGAGACCCCTCTGGCTCCCGTTCAAATGCACCGACGCAAACACCAATGCTAGTTTTTCCACGAAAAACGATTCTAATTTTTCCCATAGTAGCCGGTTTAATGAGGGTCTGCAAAGCACCATTTCTGGCACGGAATATGAATGATGGATGCCATGAAGAGTTTGATAAGACTTTTGTTTCGAGGGCAAGACTAAGTGCACACGAAAGCGTGAATTTCTCAACGAGATGGACCTGATACTGCCCTAGCTTGTTGAAGTGCGCGGGAGTCTGACCCGAGTTTGGCTTCATTTCGCCGACGGTGTTAGACATGACCGTTCGCACGGCACGCCTACTACTGAAACGGAATTCGTCACGGGCGCAAGCCAGAGCTAAGCGCTACTGGCGGACGACTGGTCACGCCAGTTGGGTTTAATTCAAATCGATCTCCTCCAATTAGGGGAGATCGTGGTGCGAATCGAAACAGCCATCTGACGGTTTTACTCGCTATTATTCGCCACATGATCCTTGGTGACTACAAGATAAATCAGTTAAATATTCAGTACTCAGACGATTTCTTGCACGTATGCACTCATCAAAGGTGAGTCTGGCTACTTTAGTCTCTGTGGCATGCTGCATCGGCTTTTTGCTCGGACTGCGGGGCGGGAGTGGCTATCCCCGCCTCCTGAGTAGCTCCTACTCCTGAATGCGCACCGCTGGCACGTTCGACTGGAACTGTACAAGCTTACGGCGAGCTAGTGACCGACAGTTGTGGCCGTCAGAAATAGACGCCTGGGCAGCTTTCTCAATGCCTACTGATACTTTCTAAACGTCGGAATGAAGCTCATGAACTGGTATGCGCTTGACCCCTTCGAGACCCTGGCCAGCACATGCGTGAACCAGACAGGCCGGCTGGATTTGCCTTTGGAGGACGTCCAAGGCGGACTTGCCGAGGACCCGGCCAGCGTTACAGCCGAAATCACCGCGGGCGAGACTACCGCATGACCAAGCCGAAACGCCTTACCCTGCAGCAAGCCCAGGCTCTTGTCCGCAAGAAGTGGGATGTACACCATACCAATTGGCTCATCTCGCCGCTTGAAGCGGCTTGGCCCTTCACGGTGATCCTCCACGAACTTACGGAAAACGACGTATCTTCTGGTCTTGCGGATATCCGAAAATGGATTCAGACTTGGCGGACTTGGGATCCGGGCAGCTGTTCGTTGGAGTGGGCCAGCCGAGGGTGGTCGTGCAGCGACCAAGAACTTCCGATGCGGCTCGTGATTCCGTCGGCAGAGGCTGCAGCGGATTTTCTTGGTCAGAAAGCAATCTGGGACCGCACCAAGCGCAGGTATGCTCAATGGTGCGAGCAATTTCCGCAACTTGCAGGTTCCAGAGCCGCTGCTCGGCAAAATGACATTGTCCTTGCCGAATACAGTGATGAGGATTTTCAACGACTCAACAGCCTGCTGCAGTGGTTTCTCGACTGCCCTCGCTCAGGGCTATACCTAAGGCAGCTGCCGGTTCCCGACGTTGACACAAAGTGGATCGAAAACCGCCGAGGTGTTATTGCCGACTTGGCTCGTCCCCTTTTTAGTGCGCCTGAGACCGCCGGCCTTCACCAAATATGCGGGCTGAGGAAAGAACCGTCTCGGATGCGAATTCGGGTTCTCTGCCCGCAGCTAAGTGGTCGGCTAGGCGGGTTGTGTGACATCGAAGCTCCAGTTGGCGAAATCGCAGCTCTCCCGATACGGCCACGCATCTGCATAGTTGTGGAGAACCAAAACACGGGAATCGCACTTCCCGAAATCGCAGGTGCCGTGGTTTTCATGCGTCTGGGGTTAGCAGTCGATCAATTGGATGCCATCGGGTGGATGCACGGTGCTTCTCTTCAGGTGTTTTGGGGAGACTTGGACACGCACGGTTTTGCGGCATTAGCCCGGGCAAGACGGCGCTTCCCTGCGATAGTTTCCGTTCTTATGACCAAACATACGCTCCTATCGCATCGATCAATGTGGGTTCGAGAAGAAAGACCCAGCAAGATCGCGTCATTGGAGTACCTCTCGCCCGCAGAATTGGACGTCTACGACGGTATCCGCACCAACCGTTGGGGACAACAGGTGCGACTTGAACAAGAGCGAATTTCTTGGCCGATCGCGATGGAATGCCTACTATCAACCTGTTCCTTGTAGGAGTTTTAGCTCTGATGAACCCAGTGGTCCAGTCCGAGGGGTTCACTCCAGTAGGCACCCCCTTACTGCGCTAAAGTGGGTCGGATCTCGATGGAATTCAACAGGCCGCGTAAATGTCCCAAGGAAAGTGTGTTCAGCCCAACATGGCGTTGTTTTGCCAATCGTCTCCCTGGAAAAAGAGTTTCTGGCCAACGAAATCGGACGGTTTTTTGATTGATGCGAGCAGAACCGAAGGATCGAAGTTTCCGGTGGAATTGGTCATGTTGTCCTCCTGCACAAGCTCCGGAAAAACTAGCTGCTTAGCTATCAATTTCGAGGGAGTCGTCCGGGCGTATTGGCCTTAATATTTACTGCGGCTTGACTGAGCCTGTACTTTCGCCTCAACAAATGATCCATGATTTCCATCAGGTCATCCAAATTCTGCTGATTAATAAGATAGCCTCGATGTGCCGACGCGCTCCCGGCGTCGAAGGCAGTGGTGACGGCCGCGCACTCGTCGCCGTTGAGATGTCCTAGTCGCTGGATTTCCTCGATTTTTTGCTTAAATGTATTTTTGTCGCCGACGATCTGCGTGCAGACCATATCGATTACCGCTCGTACACCCATTGCGGCGAGGGTACGATGCCCCGCAGCTCGGGCTCCAATAACTTCTCGAAGAAGTGTGGCAATGGGTTCCGGAAGCCCGTCGTACCAAGAGATTGCCGCACTCGCCACCTTTTCCTCGACACTCAAAACACTTGCGTGAAGCGGAAATTGCAATCCATGCGCCCCCTCTCCACTTTGAAATGGCGTTGTCCAACTCTGAACCGCTTGTCGAAAAGTTGAGTACTGAATGACTTTTTCGTGGGGACCTATCGCAGCGTCCTGGTGGCTAGGGAATTCAACTGAATAACCGGAGTACCAAGGGAATTCGATCATATAGACCATTGCCTTCCGTACCATCTCGATCTCTAGGCCAGCTTCGTGTGCCAGTTGCGAGAGAGGAACTTGCGCTACGGTGTCATTTCTATAATGAATTTGCAGCTCGACCCACAATGACTCACATGCAGCCGACAATTCCAGTGCCTGCGGAGAATCGATGTACTCGAGCGCGGTAAAACTCAAACCATATCGCCCCATCTGCTCACGCACATAGCCGGACTTTATTAGAGAGTCGATCTGGCCTAAGCTTTGTTCGTGTCGAAGGCGAAACCTTAATGGGTCGACATTCTGTAAGTCGCCTTGAAACTCAAATAGATCCAGCAGCAATCGCGATTTATCATTATTTAGAGTTTGCATATCGACCCCGTCCGGAGTGATTGAAAAAAACCGGAAGGCGGCGATGCCACTTTCCGGTTCTCCATTTGCCATGCCTACGCCAGTCAGCGGACTTCTAATAATCCGCCGCTGCCGCGGAAGGCATCAAGTATTGTCTACGGTAGCTGCGCCCGGTGCGTTGGTTTTGACCCAAGTGATGCCGTTGTCTCGTGCAGTAGTAGACGAGTAGGTCTCGCTTGTGCCAATGGTTTCGCCATTGCCACCGGTCAAAGTGAAATACGGCGAATTGTTTGACGCCGTGAGTTTTTTGTAACGCGCATCAAACGGGGCATTCGCTTTGACCGATGCAATGCCGCCCTCGGCACTTTGCTTGGTCGTGTATCGCTCGCTTGTGAGAACGATCTCACTGTTGGCCGCCTTCAGGTTGAACATGAACTGCGTACCGCTGCGCTTCAAATCGAAATGGATAGACATAAAAATCCTAAACGTTGAGAAAAATGAGTTTTTGACCGGGAAACAAGGCATGGCCACCGTTGCTGATGCCCATGCCCTGCCTCACTTACACTTCACCGCTTGCTGTTCGGCGTCCTGCTCACGGGCACCCAAGTGCTTCCGGGAGTGGATGTCGGGGGCAAGGGCCTCTTGTCTGGCACTGCCGCGAAGTTGTCACGGGTGCCACCCCGAGGTCCAACTTCGCGAAAAATGCCACCGCTGGTGCCGGTACTGGTTCCGGGCTTCTTTCCTGCTGTCATATCGTTTCCTTTATTCAACAGCACTAACGCCCCGGTACGTAAAACCCCGCAATTGCCAAGCCTTGGGGGCTTGGGTTACGCTCAACGTTCCTAAACGTGAGTTGGGGGCAGATTTCGCCGGTATCGGTACTCTGCCAAGGCTGCCTAGAGTTCGTACCTCTAGGTGGCCTTTTTTTATACTGGGTTTGAATCCAGTACGACCACTATACCTGTGGTCTTATTAATCTACAACCACTACCAATAGTGATTTTCTGTGGATAACTTTGTGCACAACCGGTGAATTACTCGGATAGTAAGTAATGACGCCATTTGGCACTCCATGAGGCACACTGCCAATGTGGAAAAAGCTGTGATAAGGAAACCTGAATGAGGGAGATTTTGCTACCTATCCACAGAAAGGGCATCTGCAGTTAGCCGGATCTAACTGTTACAAAAAGCACCCCGTAGACCCATTCCAAGATCACGCAAACTGGCTAAGCCAACATCGGCAGGCCGTGAAGCTTGTTCTACCGAAAGGCACCAGATGCGTCGGTGCTGAACGGGTCAGTAGATTCAAGTCTCAGGGGCGTTGCTCCTGCGCAAAGCAACGTAGGAGGAAATCTATGCATCTACGGCAACTTGAACATATTCTCACTGTGGTCGAACGGACCCTACGGCATCAGTTCCCTAGCGACTTTTTTAAGCGTTGTGCCTACTCGGCCTTTGGGATCCAAGCCTTGATGAAAGATGTCGGCGTTCATGCAGAGCTCGTAGGCGGGGATTTCGTGGCATTCACCATGTCGCCGCAAGGAGAAAAAGCTGCAATGCAAGGATTCGGACTCGGTGACGATCAATGCCCGCACTTCTGGGTAGAAGCGGATCAGCGGCTTATCGACATTTCTCCATGTTTTCTCCCGCAGGATTCCAGCTATCCGATAGTGCCAATGCCCGCGGTTGCTTGGAGCTTCAGTCACTCGTTACCACGTTATCTTCGCTATCGCTCCCACGAACATTTTCATGAGAGTTCTGTCATGAGCGCCGATCCGCTGATCAATGCCCGTTGCGACCAGTTCGTAGAAGCATGTCATGGCCAGATGCGCGTTCAAGCTGCCTTATTGGATTTTCCGACTTGGGTGGTTACTGGGCCTCCATCCTTGGCTATTGCAGCTAACCGGAAGGATCGATGGGCACAAGGAGCGCAGCGCTTTGAAACATTGACCGGACTCGATGGGTTGCCTTTCTGATCCAGAGACTGCAATTTTCAAATAGGCCATCCAGTGCTCTGCTTGTTTTAAAAGCACGGGGAATTGGGGAGCGATAGAAGTAGGGACATTGAATGCCATCAGACGCTGGCATGGCGGGATCAGATTGGCGCGCAATACAGTGAAGAAAAATCTGTGATCGGAGAGAGCGAGCACAAGCATCCGAGGCGGATCAGCTCAAGCAAGCTCGGCCTCACGCGGAGAGGCTGGCCACTTGTCCGGGGACGAGGCAAAAATCGCGGACACCGACGCAATTGAGGCAGCTCCGCCCAGCCGGTATAAAACTAGAACGAACTCAGCAAAGTGGGAACATCCATCCCCAATGCTTTGCACCAGATTTCCAGCTCGACCACGTCCAGCCGTCTACTCCCGCGTTCGCACTTGCTCACCCAGGACTGGGTGACTCGCAACTTTTTGGCCAATTCAACCTGGGTCAGGCCGCGATCTTCCCTTGCAGCGCACAAAGCGGCAAGAAACTGCTTGTAGCGCAAGCTGTATCGGGTTTTGAACATGTTAGCCATGGCCGGCCAACTATCCCGATTGGTGCAAAATAGTCTAAATTCGACTATTTTCGAAACCAACAGGCGACTACCCGTGAAAACTAGCCTTGGCGGATCGAGGCCGCGGACAGGAAGGCAATCCAACAGCGCTGAGGCGCTGCTTCCTTGAAGACTCATCAGCGCAGCAAAGAACTCACTCTCTAACCTCAATTCTTGCAAAAACTTCTATGAAAAAATCCCTCAAAACCCGTTTTTCCATCGCCCTACTGGCTACTGCTTCGTTTTCTGCAACAGCACAAGAACTGTACGTTTCCAACCGCACAGAACACCGAGCGTCAGTCGATGCAGCGGCCGGCACCCCCCAAACCGCAACCATGACCGCGGGTGGCTACTCTATCTGGTTGCCTGGCGAAGGATGGACGCTTCTGTCTGCTACGCCGTCCAAAGGCTTGCTGAATAGGGATAACCCCAGCACGGGTGAGTATGTTGTGAGCCGGACTAACTTTGTGCGCATTGAGCAAGACGTAGTGCGTGACGTTCAAAGCGTGCGGGTCTCCCACGCCGAGAACAAAAAGCACACCTCCTGGACGAACCCAACCCCGTGCGGCGGCGATGCCGCCGCAAGAGACATCTACGGCGTCGTGCTGAGTGCTGAACAACCGACCTTCACCCGCGGCACCAATTGCGCGTTTGTGTCCGTTAACAAATATCAGTCCGGAGCGACGCCCGATATCACGCAGCCCCAGAATGCGGCACCTCTTCAGAAACAGGCTATTCGTGTTGGCGTGCTCCGAGACGGCATGTACTCGAAAAAGCTCGACGTGACCTTTGACATCTTCCCGGACTCCGAAGGCTTCACGGGTGGTTGGAGCAAAGCAGAGATTGCCGCCGATCCTGCAAAGAGCCAGTTCATTGCCCACCTTCAAAGGTGGGTGGAGACCCTTCAGACTGCGGTCGATCAGGCATACGAGGGCAAGCCCGATGCCTATAAAGGAATGGTGACCTGGCGTGTTGGCGCCATGCTTCCAAAGCAGTAGTTCAAAGTCATCCCAGGTTTGGGGAGCTCAAAGTGCTGTAAAAACCCCTCGCGATATAGTTTTGTTCTGCGGCGACCCGCACGTTCGGTTCGACCACATCTTGCGAACTCCGGATCAGCTGCACGTATCTGCCGTCATAGTGCTGGGGGACATGGAGCCGGTGCGTCCGCTGCATAAGGAACTGGCCTCGATTGCCAACAAGCTCTGGTACATCCACTGCAATCACGACACCGACAGCGAGCAAAACTGGAACCACCTCTGGAGCAGCAAGCTGGCAGACAGAAATCTCGACGGCCGGGTAGGCATGTTCGACCTGTAAGCTCGTTGCTATGCTTTAAGTTTACCGTCGTTCTCACCGTCAGTTTCACTATGCAGAAATCGGTGATCCTTCGCGCTAGAACTTGACCGTGTCTTCCGCAATCACGTCTTCGGAGAATCCGTTCGTTTTTAGTACACGCACCATCACGCTACTGCGGCCCGGAAACTGATTAGCATCAACCGTCACCCTGGGCGTCCTGCTGCCGACAGCCAGCGTCGACCAGGGTGAGCTTGCCGATGGCCTAGCCTGTACCGTGTAGGTGACACCCGCCAGTTCCGCAGCCCCTGTGTCGGCGTCAGCATTCACCTCTATCTTGACGCCCTCCAATGGCGACATGCCTTGCAATTTGGTGGTCATCAGCTTGCCGGACACTGCGGACACGAACGGAGCCGCTGCAGGTGCCGCAGCGGCCCAGGCATGGACGGTTTTGCCATCAATGACCAGGTCGATCCCCGACATGCCCTCGGCATAGAGCACGTCCTCCTGAATCAAGGCGGTCCTCTGCGTGGCTCCGGCTTCGCACGACGCGATGTGGAGAACAGGATTGATGCGCACGATTTCAGTGCCATCCCTTCTAGTAAACCTCAATTCGACGGCAGACCCCCCGTCAGCAGAAGTTTCCAGTGCGACGCTGGCCGGATTCACGTACAGTATCTCGCCGGTTCTTCGTTGGAGGTTAACTTTTGCCACGACATGGACGAACCGACCTGTCACCGGCTTGGATTTTTTCATGTTGATGTCTCCTATTTTTAGGGAGCATTCTCTTCTTCTAGCCGCTGCCTAATCGCGTGGAATGTGTAGGCGGACACCCATTGGTTCTCGCGATACGTCATTACGTCGTGGCATGAATGCCCGGGCATGATCTGCATCGGAAGGTTGAGATCGGGATCACCCATGTCCAAGCCCACATACCCATCTCCGTCTCCGGAAATACGGCCGTCCGGATACGGAAAAGTCGGGTCACTGGCATCCTGGCCACCGCGCTCGTTGGGCGGGGGAAATCCGGGGTGGTATCTACCGAAAGTGTGGGCAAGTTCGTGCGCCCCATACCAGTCGGCGTACGACAGGTCGAAGTCCCCGTTGAACCCTGATTCGGGATTGGAGCCTGCCGGACCCGAAGCAACTACCCCGGGGCTCGCTGTGGCTGGAATATCGAAAGCTAGGCCACGCATGAAGTGTTTTCCGTTGCCATCGCTTACCAAGCCATAGTAATGAGTCCTCGGGTCAACGTCGCCGCTCACATCCTTGCTGCGCAACGCTGCGATCTGCGCATTGGCGTGCACCGGTGTGTCTTCCTCGTTGAAGGGCGGTTTGAAATCGGCGTCTACGACTATCTGGGACCACTCTACCGATGCAACGGGATAGGCTCGGCCCAGCCATGAACGCAGATAGGAGAAGTGGATCGCATCAGGCGCATAGGTGTCCGCTCCGTCCCTATATCGCAAACCGATCACCCTCACACGCAACGGCGGCACATTCTTGAAGGCAATGGTCTGCTCTTCAAGATCAAAGCTCACCGCGACTTCGAACCCAGCCTGCAATTGCGTCAAGCGAATATGCGTTTTACCGTTGACTAGGAACTCGGGAGGAAGTCTAAAGTTCAAGCTTTCTTCAAGCACCTCGCGCCTCTGGTTCAGCGGCCGGTCGGCGCCCGGCTGCAGCGTGACCTTGTTCTGGGCGGGAACAAATTTCTCGCCGGCATTGCCACGCCTGCAAGCGATCTCGCCCGTAACGACGATGGACTCCGTCAGGCCCTCCGAGCTCAAATAGACGCGAACCAAGGTTGCCTTGCGCGCGATCAGTTGAACCCTGTTGCGGTCGTCCTGCACGGATTGCACCCACTCGGTATGTACCACCTTCAGCTTGATCCGATTTCTCGCAGCCTGCATGCCAGTGCTGGTCGTTGGTGTCGAAAAGGTCTTTCGCGTCATACCGGTTGATGCTACTGCCAATCTGTCGTACACGGATTGCTCCTTTCTTGTGAATCAGAAATTGGGCGATGAAAGACGCCAACAATGCCTCCGTCGCCAGAACTCAGAACGCGGCCACCTCCGCTCCCACGAATAAACATCCTTGAGCTGATAGAGATAGTTTGTAAATATCGCCTGCTGATGCGCAACGTGCTGGCCAATGGCCTCCCGCTGCCCCGCAAGGCCGGCATCGACAGCCTCGCCAGTGCGGATACCTGCGTATATCGCGCTCGCAATGCCGCGAGCTGCAAGCGGATCGAACGAAATCGCTGAATCCCCCACGGCTATCCATCCATTACCGCTCATAACATCCAGTCGAGCGGACGATGCGTCGGTAGCTTCCGGGAGGCCGAGGCATTTATACCCATTGCGCGCGACCAGCCTCGAAATCTCGCGAGTGCCCTCCAGAGCGGACATAAAGCCTTCTGGTCGCAGTAGTTTTTGGTGATCCGCGAGGTCCGCATCCGTGAACAGGCACACGAGGCGCTGGCCCGTCGATACAAGCGTGCTGTACCACCAACCCGCCTCTGCGGCCTCGACGACCGCGCTTGCATCCTGATCGATGCCGTTGCGCGCGCCAAGGCGCACGGAGAAAGCGAGCAAGCGATCAAGTCTTCCGCGCCGGGCACCGAGCTGTCGCGACAGGCTAGCCGATCGACCCGTGGCGTCGAGCAACCAAGTGCAAGTGGCTTCAACGCTTTCTCCCTGCGTCCTGAGCTCCACCGATCGATGCGCCGCTCCGGGTGATGCACCGGGAGACTGGACCGAAATTACCGCCGTATCCGGGCAAACCACAGCACCGGCTTTCTGCGCGGCGGTCATAAGCATCCGGTCGAATTCGTCGCGATTCAACTGGTAGCCACAGCCCTGGAGGTCGTGAATAGAATCCCTGGCTTGCGCCACGGTAGAGCCCCAAAATGAAATGTTGCTGTAGCTCTTCAGGTGCGAAGCCCAGGTGAACTGCTCCAACACGCCCAATGAAGATAGTAGAGGCACGGCGGAAGCCACAAAGCTTTCACCAGCGCGAATCTGGCGTCTTGATCGGGCGTTCGCGATCAGCACACGCCGCCCCTTGCGCACCAGCGTCAGCGCAGCAGCAGCGCCCGCCGGGCCGCCGCCGGCGATCACCACATCAAAGCGTCCGCCAGTCATCCGGCTTTCCGGCTGACGGGAAGCGGCGCACTCCGAGCCTCTTCCTGGGAACTGAAATTCGGACCATGCACACGGTCGCTTGCCGCTTGTGCACCGGCGCCGCTCATAGGCACCATGCCACCGGCCACGGCGGCGGGCGCAGGAGGGCTAGGTAAGTTCGGACCAAAAGAAGCTACGAGCACGCGCGGGGGCACGACAGCATCGTTCTCAAGTCCAGGTCTAGCTTCCAATAGCCCCATTGAGCCAAAGTGCTCGATCATGAGTTCCATCGCCTGCCTCGTATCGTTACCCAGCGGGTTGTTCCAGTCGGTGCGATTGGAGAATAACCGAATCTTCTCGGCCGACGTCTGATCCGGATGGATTGCCTTCGCATAATCAACGTCACTAAGAACATGGTTTGGAACGCGCGCAGGCCAAAAGCTGGGTGCGAATTCGTCGTAGTTTTTGTCGTACCCAGATCTGCACCACGCGGTGTCGGCCTGCCAGGGCACAGCCATCCACCGTGTCAACGTCCCTGGCCCTTGCTCAAGCAAGGGACCTTTGCGCCCAAGTGCGGTCTTCTGGTCGAGCGTAGATTTTCTTCGCGCAATGACGGGCTCGCCCCCTCCATGGCGAATGCGGAACGGCTTCGAATAGATCGAGAGATGGCGAATGGGCCACGTGACCTCGCAGCCTGGATGAAAGCCATCGGCAAGACAAAACTCGAGCGCGGCCCGATCCAGCATCTGCGGCTGATCCTGCAGCGTGACCTCGTTGATCGACCGCGGCGCCGTCACCTTGCCCCAGTCGTCGTCAAAGTTCCCAAGCGACCATTGGCGAAGTGCTTCATATTGCGTGTGAGTGATGCTCGCGTTCTGGCGCGGGCTGGTGGTCGCGGGAATGTCCATCGCGTCGCCATACAGCCACGGCCAAGGTAGCTGATTACCATCAATCGGGTCAGCCGGGCGAAAGCTGTTGAAAATCAGTCTACGGAGTTCCGCGTTGGGATCGAAGACCTTCCGGTCGGTCGGATGGACGTGCAGCCGTTCGATCATAAGTAAGTCGGTGAAGTCAAAAACTCCCATGTGCCCGAATTGACTGGCATATGCCTGATTGACCCATTGTTGGTCCGCTAGGCGCCTGAAAATCGGATAAATGTCGTTCGTAAACGAGACCGCCTGCGCCACAGAATGCCAGCCGGCCTTTACGTACAGATCGTGCAGCAGGTCATAGAGGGTCCGCACCCCCTTGACCGTGGGCGCATAGTTCGGAGGTGCGGTGACAACCCAGGCAGCCTCGACTTCGATCTCGCGCCCGTCAATACGAACCTGCGCGGTGACCGGTCCATCCGCGATATCGTCGTACCACCCGTCGGAGTTGGCAAATGGCAATGAGGCACCGTTATCGAACACAGGGCTGCGGGAGGGCGACGCGGAATCCCCATGGCCCGCCAGGACGATTAACCGCCCCACCGCGTCGGTGAAGATCTCTCCCAGATAAACCACCTTGTCTTCGAAAGACCCTATGAAGGCCGCCGGCATCGCATTTTTCCCTGTCACCTCCCGCTTGCCGCCATCGATGATTAGGCGCCTGCGCGCGTCATCGCTGTCCGCCTTCGGGTTCCTTAGAGGCAAAACGGTCTGGGCCGCTTCCGGAATATCGAGCGCTATCGCCCACTGATACCAAGCAGCCTTCTGATTAGCCAGGTGCGCGCTCCAATGGATTTCAGCCCAATCGGCAGTGAGTTCTCGCACAATCTCGCCGGCCGCGTTGTAGCCATAGATCCTGAACTCCGCAGCCTCGCGTTTGAGCGCCCCTTTTTCATCGCGGAAGAAATGCAACGGCCGCGCCTCCGGTTCAAGCACCTGAGGGCCTAAAAAATACTCCTCCGCACTGTTTCCCACGCGCGCGACGCCAATCGCCGGGTGGATGGCCGCGCGTATGATCTTCGTGTCCCTTGCGGCAGGGTAGGTGGCGCCATCGAGGTCGGTCGGCGGGCGTGGTGCATCCGGCTCACCCACCGGAACGCCGTTGACGTTTCTCCGCCGCCGTGCCGAAGCTTCGTATACCTCCTTGCGCGCTTGGGCGATGCTGCCGAGCGGCGTATGTTCGGCCGGTACGTTCCATGGATTGAAGGCTAGGTTTTCACCGTACGCTTCAAGTCCCCGCGCATCCAGGTCCTGGGGGGGCAGCACTAGAGTCGCCACATGCACCGGCGGGCTGGTGGCCTCGCTCCAGCGGAGCATGGCCCGGTCCAACGGCATGTCGACCTCATTTGTCTGGAACTGCAACATGAATTTGAATGCAGTACCAGCTGCGCGCAACCTGCCGCGCAGGTCTTGACGCAGATACCCGGGGTCAGCGGAGTTCGCAGACGATGCAGCCCCAGGTATGTCCAACGGCTCGAGCTTGTACTTGACTGCACGGCCGGAGCCGAAGCTGTACGGCAGCACACTCCAGTAGGATGACTCCACGACGGAGCCGACGGTTTTCTCCATTTCAGTGAGAACACGACCGGTCTCTGGGTGCGCCGCCAGGTACGCGTCAATGCCGCCGTGCAACGCCTCACAAGTGAACTCGCACATGTCTTTGGCCGTATCGACAAAAAAAACGTCGTGGTTCTGCAGCAGGAAGTCGTGCGTGTCGGCCGGAATACCTGGTAGAGAGGCCCCGGCCCCATTCGGTCCGAACAGTTTCATTGCAATGCCGATGGTTCCGTGCAGGTCGGAGGTGCCTGGCTGCACATCGCTAGAAAACCGCGCCCACACCGGGTATTCAGTTTCCCGCGCAAACAAACCGATCCGCATCTCAGGCGGTAAACTTTCCACGACCTTGAAAACACCGTGCACGACGCCATGCTGCCGCACGAACACGGGCCTGCCGGCCGGGTCACGGCCGGCGGCGATACCCGCGCTCTGAAAATATTCTACGAAGAGTTGCCTCAAACCCTCAATCGGATTGCTGTCGCACAGGCAAGGTCGAGGCGGAAGCCGAGCCACCAGTGCCGGCTGTTCTCGGTCGTCCAGAATCTGTGAAAGGCTTTTTTCCACGGCGATCTCCTCTTGGAAAAGTTGCTCACTGTTCAAAGCGCACAGCCATGCGCAACCTGCCCGCTCTCATGCCGACTCCGATTACCTGAGGGGTAAGGTGGAAGCTTCGATCCGGATCGAGTCCGCCCTGATCAGTATCGGCCGATCTTGGTCGTCTTCTCCTGCAGGTGTGGCTGTAGGAACCAGCGAAACGTCCAGACCGCTAAGTGCAGATGAGCTGTTCACGCTCAGGCGCTTCAAGGCCTCTACGATTGGAAAACGGAAAGAGGGGGGCTTCGGCTTGCCGCAGTTTGGTCCGAGACACCGCAAGTTGAAGACGTTGATCCGGCCGACGGTCGCGCTTGCCGCATCGCCGGACCGCGATATGACGACGTCATAGACAAACCCTTCGCGCATGCCTTCGCGGGTTGGTCTGACTCCCTCGATTACCAGCGTCGCAGTCGTGAAGCCATTTGGCATTTGCACGCCGCTTCCCAGCGCCAGAAATTTCGTCTTTGAATCGCCTTGCGGCAGTGAAAGCCTTACGGTCCCTCCAGCACCAGTGAAGGACGCACGCACCGGCGGCGCGACCGACTGCGAATTGGCGCTCGATGTCGTCGCTGACGGTTTGGCGGGTTGCGTTGCAACGATGAGCGGCTTGGGCACGGGCAAACTGGGACCGGCGCCAGCCTGGCTGGGCAAGGTAATGTTGTCGTAGCCGTACCCCGCCGTAGACACGACGTCGCCGATCAGCATCTCGCGCATGCCGTTGGCGGTCGGGTATTGAAATTTCTGGGCTCGCCAATCGGCGCTCATGTCCGACGGTTTGACGGCCATGTTCCCTAACCAGCCCGCCCACAAGCGATCAATGTTGGCATGGTGCAGCCAAAAAATCGGGTCCCACGCAGCGGTGTTGACGTCGCTCATCAGCCCACCAATCTCCCCATGCACTTGGTCGTGAGGCAGCACCTCCAGCGCCTCATCGAAACCTTCGGCGGGCCGAGTATTACCCATCTCATCCAGGGCCACCGTCACTTCGCTCTTTTCAGTGCGCAGATCCTTGAGTGAAAACGCCAGATATGACTGCAGGCCCATCTCTTGCGGATCGTTGCGACGATTTCTGGCGGTATTGCGATAGGAGACGTAAAGCGGGTTCTCGCTACCATCTGCCAGCAAGACGCGGCGAAACGGTTCGGGGATTGTCCTACTTGAGTAGTAGTTCCAGTAGGGCAATCCATACACCGGCTTCAAACCATGTTGCGCTGCAGCAGTTTTCATGGCGTCGACCAGCACGTCTTCAAACACCATGAGGTATTGGCGATGCCATCCTAGAAAGTACCCCAGCCTGAACGGGGCTTCGCCCATCGAGCCATGGTGCAGGCAGCGTCCCCAGGCGCCCCGGATGCCCTGCGATGTTGCGCCAAGTTTGTCAAAGTCGATCTGGTACGCCACCTGTCGCACATGCTCGGCAGCACCATCGAACTCGGGAGGAAGTTCACTTGCAATGGAGATTGCGTGCAACTTCGAACGGAAGTCGTGGAAATTGTGCAATGCCGCCAATGCGTCCCAGCTTGTAGGATCGTTTGGCAACCGGTTTTTCATCGCCCGGACCGCCAACTGAAAAGCGAGGACAGTATCTGGCGTCGCGTTGGTGAAATCTGTGCGGGTTAAACCCTCCTGCGCACGCGGTGAGACAAGAAAGGCAGCTGGAAGCAAGCCCGCCGCGCGAATAGCCGTCCTTCGATCCATGGCATCCTCTTATTCGGTTGTTGCTCTTCTTTCATGGGCTCAGGGAATAATGCTCCCCCAACTAGATTAGACGTCGATTGATTTGTGTGACATAAAAAATTCTTCGTCGACATGCTAGGCTTCGCGCCACCCCGTCATCGCAGAAAATTGTGCGTGGCCCGAAGCAATTCCCCGCTACCTCTCATTGCTGGGCGATAGAACCTCTTGAATAGCAAACGCTTATTCCATGGGCAAGCGCCCCGAGCGCAGATCCATCCCTATTTCTCTATTCATCCTGCCCTTCTAGGTTCAGAAAAATCTACCTATCGAATAATCAGATTGGAACCCTATTGCATCAGGAACACATACTCCAAATGGAGGAGAGGTGAAGAGTGATTTAGCCCCAAAAAGCGAGTGAAGGAGCACAGAAACTCTTCCTGTTGCCTCTGCTTGTGCGAATCTGCCGTTGAATTTCGTCGGAAGCCGACTCAGCTATAGAGTGATGCGAGTCACGAAACACATTAAATAGGGCTTTATGCTCCTCGCGCATCTGCCATTTGCGGATCGCACCCCGTGGTAGCCTCCATTTCAAAGAGTGAATTTGGAGAATTGGTGAATTTCCTCGGAAAGTTATGACACGCCGGCGCCCGAGGAGAGGTCGGACATATTCCTCGATGTAATGGACGAAGAGATTTTGTGAGTGCGGTGGTGGAGAATATCAACGGCAATCATTACTGCAGGCAAAGCCATGTACGAATTTGCCGCGATCGGATTGGCGGCGCGTACCCTTACTGTTCACAACGATGGAAGCAGCCAACCCAGGTTTGAGCGCTCCCAATGACTACAAACCTACAACAGACCTCTGCCGAACGCCCATCGCTGAGAGATCTAAAACGAGAGTTCGCAGCAACATGCGAATGGCTTCGCTTCCACTAGACAAAACATCAATGAAGTCTTCTTGGTTAGGCTGCCCCAAAGCCAGTCGGTACATCAAGCGCTGCTCCCTTAGGTGGGCAAAGCGCGCAATATCCCGACCGAAAGGCCGCTCAAAGACGTGTCGACTGATCTCGGCACCATCGAACACCCACCATGGACACAAGCCACTTTCATCGACATATCGCTCCGCGTAGCCCTGCAAGCGCCGCCATGGCGAGCCATCCGCCAACGAGGGGGTTCTAAGCACTTCATCGCATAACACTGCGGCAAGTCGGCGTCTAACGGACAAGCCCGCATAGCGCTGGATCCGGCCTTCGCGTTGCTCAAAATCCAGCGGATTCGACGAAAGATCCCAATGAACCACATGCGAACACCAAGGATGGAAATCCAGCCCTTCCTGCCCAACAGAAGTTGTCGCCAAGACGTGTGGCCAGAATGGCGTGTTGAAGCTCCGGCGTACCTCATCCGGGCGGGCTGGAGCGGCCTGTGCCACGCCACCACCCACCTTGACGGCGGGCTCCGTTTCCGCATCGCCGAAAGGCACGGCGACATGGCAGCGCACCGGGATCTTGTGAGGTAAGCCACCGATCCCATGGAAACTGAAACTTCCAGCGCGTAGCCCAAGCGCGGATTGGAGGTCCTTGGCGAGACCTGGGGCACCGCCTTGAAGATTCTGTGCGCGAAGCCAGAAATGCTCGTCGAGTACGCTCTCGAAGCCGCCATCAACCACGGCACCCATGACCTGTTCGACCGCAGTTTTCCCCACTAGCGCGGATAAAAGCACAGGATTGTCGAGGTAGGCACGCAGTCCCTGCCAGCTGAGCTGGACAAGTTCCGAGTAGCGCGCAGGCGCCAGAATGGCGGGATCGTGTCGCAGTAGTGCCCGGCCAAGCACAACTCCAGGTCCGCCGATGGCATAGTCCACCAGGTCCGAGAGCTCGAGCGGAGACAGGCTGTCGAGCGGTTGTGCCTGCCGCCACCGCCGGACAGCAGCCTGCGCGGCACGATCGTCGCCAATCGCAGTGCGCCAAGCATCGGCCGACTGCTCCCCGACGCCGGCCATCCGCTCGATCGATGCCAAGATCAGCGCGATCGATCTATGGCGCCGACGTGCCTTCACGGTGCCCCGTTCAACGATACCCTTGGGCAATGCAGCGAGGATCTGACGCCGAATCTGCTTGCGCACGGCCCCAAGGGAATCACCCGCCTTGGCAAGCGGGTCCGTGTTGCGGATCAACCATTGGGAGGGATGGAATGCGGCCATCACCGGACCTGGAACGGCCGCCAGCTTGAAACGACGGCGACTGTAGGCGTCTTCATACCCACCCTTCTTCATGCCCAGACACTGCGCCTCCACGCCGAAGCTGAGAAGCGCGGCGACGCTCGGCGGCGTCGCCCGGAAACGGCTAAACACCAGCAGCTTCGGATCATCAGTCACCCTCTTCCAGCTTCCACCGAGCGGCCACCAGGGTAACGATGGGGCGACCCAGGGAAGTGACAGCAGCGAGGGCGGTACGAAGCTGCTCAGTGCGCGAAGCTTTGCATCGGGCCAAGCTGGCGGTGCATTGAGCTTGTTCCGACGTTCACGCGTCATTCGTGTGAGCTTCGGAGCCGATTTGATCTGCGCGCTCTTCCAGGCCGCATAGCGTGGTCCTAGTGACTGCGCCGGCAGGGGCACCGAGGACCAATATGGCAGTGCTTCGTAACGAGTTTGCTCGGTAAAACTATCAACGAGGTGACGGTAGACCTGGAAGTCCTCGATCGCCGGGTCCGCTGCCAAGACTTGCGTTCCGGCGAGCGGATCGGTCGACGTCACGCTATCTCGCTCGGTGCGGGACATCACGGGGGTCAACAGGCTGCGAAGCTCGTCTCTGACCCTAATGGCCTCTTCGACCTCGACCCTTACCAAGGGATCGCTCGCATCAGTGTGCGAGGCTATTGAGCGGAGCTTTTCACCAAAGTCAGAGAAGAGAATCTTTGCGCGATCTCGAACATGTGAACCAGCGAGGAATTCGATAAGTTCCAGCAGTTCCCTGTGCGCGAGTGCGCCTCGTGCCTCCTCCCATCGAGTAGTCAGCAGTCGGTAAGGCGTTGCACTAAGTAGCAGGATTGCCGGAGGGGCAGTCGAGCTCTCGGGCTCCAGAAGCGCCTTGAGAAGCGGATCTTTGTCCTTCTCTTCAAGAATGTGTCTGTAGCGCTGAAACTCATCGAGAATGACCAGATCGGGCGGCTGATGGTGGAGGGTTGCCAGAGCAAGGGCACGACGAAGTCGTCCAACGAACGTGGTCGGCTTGAGGGGCTTTTTTTGGGAATTGCCGAGCACGGCCATGTCGAGCATCGCCCGTACCGGCTCGCCAAATTCAACCGCCAGTGCTCGTCGAAAGCTTTGCCTCAGAGGGGGCGGCGACGCCTTGAATCTCGCTTCCGCGTCGCTGACTGCTGCATCCCATGATCCCCGCGCGCTGAGCTGCAGTATGCCCGGGTCAAGATCGCGAACGAAGGCGGGAAAGAGCTGCTCAAGCAACACTCTTAGGAACGCGCGCTCTTCCTTGCGCCCTCCAGTGAGGCGTGCTTTCGCACCTGGAAAGGACGTCCCGGGCGTCAGTGCGTAGACAAGAACAGGGGTATCCGGCCTCTTCGCCACCGCAATCAACGAAAGCCGGTCCGGCGTGCTGATCGCGGCCTTGCGTTGCACATCGCCTAGAAATCCGACGATGCGGCCCTTGTTCTGATGCGAGACCGCATGGCCGTTAGCGATGTAGTAAATCACGAAGGGGCGGCATCCATCGTCCGACATGCGGCGTGCGACCTCTTTGGCCACAATCGTTTTTCCCAAGCCGACTTCATCGGCGATGAGAAATCGCCGTCGTCCGGCAGGGGTCGCGAAGACCGCGAGCGCTGAATTGACGGCCGCATCCTGAAACGGCTTGGGCGCGTTCACCGGCGTTTACCTTTGATCTCGGTAGTACCACACCCGGCACTGACCATGCGCCACAACTTGACGAAGCTTCTCAGTGTTTCGGGAGCTTGCGGTTCTTCTTGCTCAGCTTGATCAAGGACAGCAGGCAGATACTGAGCAACGCGCCTCTCTATTTCCTTGAATTTTTCAGGGTCTCGCGCCCACGCTGCCAATATCTCTTCCAAGGTTGGAAGCGAGTGATCCAACCCCGACTTCACGTGCAACCCAGTCCGTTCTTTTGGGTGGTCCCTCGTCCAGTCGCCTTCACTCTGCCGGTCATCATCCGCAAGTAGTCCGGCCAGCCAGATGAGGAAACCTCGAGCACCGAGTAGGCGTACGAATGCTGCGCGATCACGCTCTTCCCCGAAAGGTAGTTCCGCCGGCGCTCGTTGCAGCCACGATAGACCCTTGCCTCCGCGGCTAACTCGCAGTCGGACAAACTCACTTCGTTCGGCGGGAAGGACCAAGCCCAGACGCATTTCAGGTTGCCCTTGGGGCCAGGTCACCAGCGCACCATGGAGCGGTCCCACTTCGAGCGCAATATCAGGCTCGTCAGGATGAGATCCGTTGGGGTGGAGATCGGAGCAATGTGTAAGCCGCAATCCATGCTCGTCAACACAAAGTTGCCCTGCCCACCGCGCCGCCACCTGAGTGCGCGCCCTATCAAGCGCATCTTCTTCGAGAGCAGCAGCATCGGGCAAATGTTCCATGCAGGGCGCAGCAACAAGCCTGGCCGATCCTAAAAGCGCCTTCAACCCCCTTTCGACTGCGTCGGTAATGAGTAGCTCAATCGTCACTTCAGCATTGCGTCCGGTCCAGGCCCGCATGGTCGCGTTTGCACTTCCGAGCCACAGCCTTCGCTTCTGCCCGGTCCGCATGAACAGCAGCTTCGCATGAAGACCGCGGCCAACCTCTTCTTCCTCATCCTCGTTCGACGCACTCTCGCCGGTCGGCGCATGCTGCTCTGGATCAATCTCGGGATCGGCGATGGGATATTCGGGGGCATCCAGCGCGAGCAGATCATCGAAAGCCGCCAGGTCCGGGCCTATCCGCTCGATTTCGCGCATCGTGGTAAGCAGCACACGCCGCGCCGGCTTCCCCTGCCGTGGCATCTGTCGGGCGAGAAAGGTTTTGTCGACGAAAGGGCTGACGACCACGATCTCATCCGTTCCAGGCGGCGGGTCAGGAATGGGTAGGTCCGCTGATCCAGCCGACCAGCGAATGCGCTCGACGCGCACGCCCTTTGGGGCCAGCCAAGCAACCTTCGCCACCATTGTTGCGAGAGAAGCGGCGCGCACCCCCTTTAAGGCGGCTTTGTCGGCCAGTGCACGCGCCAGCTCGTTCACACCGTCTATCGGAGAACTGCCCTTGGCCCCGGATGTAAGCAAAAGCCCAATGTCGCGATTTACGCACTCGGTGAGATTCCGACTCCCGATCCAAAGCCGCCAGCTAACCTCGCCATCCAATCTGCGCATTCGCACCAGTGCCGCCTTGGGATGCCAACTGTGGATCGCCTCGTCGAAGTCGACCTCGCGCACAAACTGATCCAGAACCGCCGCAATACGCGGCGTGCGGTGCATTTTCGCAAGGCGACCACGCTGGATGATGACGCGGACCTTCCCCCGGAGGCGTTCAACTGCATCGGCGAAGTCGGACGGACTGCCCCGCCCGGCATCGGTGTCCTTGCCCGCCAAAGCGAGTAGTGTCGCGCCAATCGACCCTAAGTCCGCCGAATAGGATGCCAACAGAGCCAACTCGACGATCTCATCAGGACCGGGACGCAAACCTTCGAGGAACGAAAGCGCCGGCCAGTTGTCGATGGCGGCACTCACTCTGCGTCCGCCAGATCTTGTAGCAGCGTGCTGACCTGCTCCCATCGATAGTGGAGTGGTCCGGCAAGCACGTGCTCATCACTCGACCATTCTTGGCGCCGAGCCCGTCCATTGGGGGTAAATGCCAGACGGGCGCGAGGTCCCTTGCGAGCTTCAGCTGCGACGTAAGAATCGAACAGCGGCTCGGGTTCTACCGATTTCGATTCGATCCAATTCTTCGTCGCTATCAGGACACTTCGCAGCTTCAGCGGCAGGGCTCCAATGTCTACTTCAAGTGCATCGACATCAAGCTTGACAGCAGCGCGACCATACTTCTGAACTGTAGTGACAAGGTGGTCACGATGTCGGGTGGACATCTTGCGCCGATCTCCGGATTCGAGGATACCTTCCACCAGCGCGTCATAGGCAGCGCGACCTATAGCGGCAAGACTGGCGGCCTGCTGCGCCCGCAGCAGCGGAGTTTGGTCGGGTCCGGCAATCGCACGGACCTCGTCAGTCCACATCTTGAGCGTCGGTGCAGCCCCAGTCCGAACCAGCCGAGCGAGCAGGGAAAGCTCATGGCCGCCATTTCGGTGCAATTGACCAAGGCGCTCTCGAAGAAATGCAGCCTCACTCCCTTTAAGTCGAAGCGTGAGATCGCCGCCCCTCCAATTTTTGGGAAGGCCGGGCAGAGGTATGAATGGCGCGGGAGCGCTGAGAAGCGGATGGCCATCGTCGTCCGTTGTCGCGCCGCCACTCTTCAACAAGTGATGCGCCTGCGCTCTGGAGATCGTCCGCCCATCCAAATGTCGCCGAGAAATTCCCCAAACAGCGAGTGCATTCCAGTAGACGGTCGACGGGGGTTGGCTCGACGGCTTGGGAAAAACGCGCCCCCCTATCACTTGGCTCTCACCAACGTCCCGAAGTCGGCCGGCGAGCTCCTTTTCGCGTTCGCGTAACGCCCGGGTGGCAGCGACTCCCGTCAATCCGGCTAGGTCCTTAAACAGCCAGGGAACGAACAACGCGTATCTGGCGCGGGTGTGCAGTACCGATGTCCCCGGAAAGAAGCGGTCAGCGTAGCGCTGATGGATCGTCAGGAAGCCAATTTCATCGCGCACCCCCATGGATTCCTCGTCCATTTGCGCCTTGGCGCGTGCTAGCGCTTCGCGCGACAGATAGGTCCATCCCAGAGTTGGCTCGAGAACAGTGTGGCTTTTCATGAGGGAGATTCAGTTAAGAGCTGCTACCCCTTGGCTTGCTGATCAACGCAAGCGCTCGTTGCAAATCGTCTGCGACAAGTCGGGATAGTTCATCAAGCCTGGCGAGGCCGGGTTGACGCTTCTCGCTTGACTCGTCAGACCAAGCCATGTCCCACAAGCAGTCTTCAGTTTTCAAGATGTCGGTGACGCGGTAGGAGCGCGATGCAGACCCACTCGGCGTCAGCTCGCTATTAGCGTCATTGCGCACAGCGTCTGATCGAAAGAGAGACAAGAACTCGTCAAGCTCCTCCCGCACCAACGGCTTGGTTTTGAGCGAGTAGCGCTTGGTCGTTCGCAGTTCGTATATCCACAGGTGCTCTGAAGGACCGAGCTTCTCTCGCGCGCGTCGGCGGTCAAAGAAAAGGACGTTCGCTCTCACCCCTTGGGCATAGAACAGACCGGCAGGTAGACGGAGAAGTGTGTGAAGACGGCACTCTTCGAGTAGCCGACGACGGATGACAGCGCCGGCTCCGCCCTCGTAGAGGACGTTGTCCGGCACCACCACTGCAGCGCGTCCGCCGGGCTTCAATTGAGCAACGATATGCTGGAGGAAGTTAAGCTGCTTGTTCGCGGTCTGCACCCAGAAATCAGGGCGCACGATGGTAAGACTATCTTCGTTACGATTGCCTCTTTGGTCTTGTGTGTACGTCACGCTGCCCTTCACTCCGAAGGGCGGATTGGTCAACACAACATCCGCTTGAAACTTTGGTGGATGCTTCAGACTGTCGGTGCAAGTGATGGGTAATTCTGACTCCGCGTTCCCACCAACGCCGTGCAGCAAAAGGTTCATGGTGGCAAGGCGCGCAACCTCTTCAACCAGTTCGACGCCCCGAATCGACTTCGTGGCCAGCCGCTTCTGCTGCGCTCGCGTCATGAGTGGATTCGTTCGCTTCAAATAGTCATGAGCAGCGAGCAAGAACCCGGCTGTGCCGCAAGCCGGATCGCAAACGACCTCGCCCAGCACAGGATTGACGCATTCGACAATGACATCAATCAACGGCCTCGGCGTGAAGTATTGCCCCGCACCACTTTTTGTATCGCGAGCATTCTTCTCCAAAAGGCCTTCGTATGCATCACCCTTCAGGTCGTTAGAGAGACCGGTCCATTCGGTTTGGCCAATCAGATCCACGATGAGTAGCCGCAGCTTCGCAGGGTCCTTGATCTTGTTCTTTGCATTCCGGAAGATCAAACCCAGCATTCCATCACGCTCACCCAGTGCCGCAAGCACACGCACGTAATGCGCTTGCATGCCCTCCGCGTCAAGATCGACCAACGATCCCCAGGCGTACTTGGCAGGAACGGGGCCGCCCGCCTGCTCATCCGACATCTTGAGGAATAGCAGGTAGGTGAGCTGCTCGACATAGTCGGGATAGGAAAGGCCGTCATCCCGCAAGACACTGCAGTATTGCCAAAGTTTGCGGACAAGAGCACTCGCCTCACCCGTTGCAGCTGTACTCTTCGCTTTCATGATGCCACCTTCAACACAATGAGTCGCACCCACCAAAGGTACTTGAACGACTCAACATACACTTTGGCCGCGGCTGAATATTCTTCTTCTGCTTTCATCACATTCTTTAGATCACGTATCGCATCGGAGAACGCATCGCTCCATGCGGTATCCCCGTTAAAATTTTGAGGCGCTTCTCTCTCGCCTCGGCCCACAATCCGCTCAATGTTGTTATAGAGCACGACGCGGGCCTCGCGGAAAGCGGGCCAGTCCAAGTGCAAAATGAGTCGGCTGGCAGCAAGCTTGGCTTCAGGAACGGACTGCCCTTTGAAATCAGGTGAGAGATCCACTTCTCCACTCTGCCGAAAAGTGAGTAATGCGACGTCGAAAATGTTTGTAGGGTCCAGTAGAGCCGGAACCTCCTGCCCCCTCCCTTGAGCCGGCGTAAATGCTCTACCACCCGGCTGGATGAGGGGGAAATGGCCGCCTTTGCCACCGGTTCCTGCGCCCTCAGGATTTATGCGAGGACGATTTGCGCGGTGGCAACTCAGGCGAAGATTCGTCCAGTCAAACGCAAGCCAGTAGTAACCGGGATGCGAAGTGTCTTCTTTGACGCCGAGCTTTGGCCGAAAGTGATCTATGTCGTCGTCGGTCCCAGGGTTCTTGCATTCGACGTACCAACACTTGCCGTGCGAGTACGCCGAAAACTCCGCGCGCAGCGCGACCCATTGAGCTCGATTGGCATTGATGATTAACGCGCGTTGCTGCGGGTCCGCCTCAGCAAGAACCGCATCACGCGTCGCTTCGAGCGCCGGAATGAGATGGCGTATTTTTGGTTTGAGCTCTTCCAGATCAATGAATCGCATTAGCTGCCCTCAGCTGCTTGGAGCTGCTGGACGATCTTCGCCGCCAAGCGTGCCCGTTCTTCCATCTGCTCGGGCGTCAACTGGACAGATTCCGCCCACGCTGGATCTTGCTGTTCCGTCCAGGCCTTCACAAATTGACCATAGAGGGGATCACGAATGGTTTGGTCGAAACCCAAGGTTCTGAGCCGCGCCTTTATTTCTCGAAACTCGGATTCTTCCTCGGGCGTTAGCGCCTCTTTCATCGCAAGGATGCGCTGGCGGTCAAGTTCCTCCTGCGTCTTCGGATCGAGCGTTGAGCGCAACCTGAAAAGGTCACTGGTAAGGATCGCGGCTACTCCCATTCCTCGTGGGTCGTTGTCCGGAAGCTCTGCGATTGCTCGTCCCTCTGCATCGCGACGAAAGATCCTCACCTGATCACGTTTGAGTCCCGCGAAGACTAGGGGGTCGTGCGACGACATCACGATGTGGCAGCTGTCACGGCCTCGAATAAAGCGATCGAGAAAATCGAGGTACTGCGTACTCCAACTTGGGTTGAGATGAGTATCGGGTTCATCAAGCAAGAACAATGCTTCATCTCGTGCCGTGAACTTAAGCAGGCCAAGGACGAGCAACAGCTGTTGCTCCCCTTCACTCAAGTCGCGATAGGTGACTTCGCCGCCGCCGGCAGAAGGTGTCATTCGAACCCGCGTTCTCACTTCGCCGAGAAGTTTCGAGAGATGCGTACTCTCCAGCGCCGTGAAAAACGCGTACTGATCAGCGTAAGACGCAAACACCTGTTCAAGTGCATCTGGCTTTGGCAGGAAGAGATACAAGTTTTCGACGACGGGGTTCTTCGTCAGATCAACGGAAATGCGCCTGTCCATCCGAGCTGGAAGCATCGCCTTGTCATACAAGCGACTCAGGAATTCCTGCACCTCACCCACTGCATCCCAAAAACGTGGGTCACCATCGCGACGCTTCCAAGGCGGACGCTTTAAAGCAAACAGGACACTGTCCAGCCCATCAATCTGAAGATGCTCGCGGAGAAACTCCCTGTCGTCATCAGAGTTTTCTGCCGCGTTCATGAAGAAGGCAATGAGCGCAAATTGTCCGTGCAGCGTCTGTGCGTAGAAAAGCCTACGCAGATTGTTGGGATCGACAACGCGCACCTTACCGCGCTGCTCTGCTGATTTGATAATCCAGTTGTAGTAACGCTCTCTGTGCTTCTCGAATATTGAAGCCAGCCGATCACTCGGGCCAGAGTAGTAGCCAAACACAAAGCCCGGCCGGTAGAGGGGACGCCCGCTGTCATCCTCAGCCATGAAGCGTTTCCTGGTCAGCTCCTTGCACTCACTATCGGCTCTACTCCTTATCCAAAACCGCGGAAACTGATCGCCTTCTGCCTTTATCTCGATGTCTCGATCACGACACTGGTACTTGAGGTGGTACGAAAATGGTG
The DNA here is from genome assembly GCF_056405695.1 of Polaromonas sp. P1_F6. Lineage (NCBI taxonomy): Bacteria > Pseudomonadati > Pseudomonadota > Betaproteobacteria > Burkholderiales > Comamonadaceae > Polaromonas > Polaromonas sp. P1_F6. The sequence goes on along the minus strand of NZ_JBFUBQ010000003.1, from coordinate 711,902 downwards.
CTTCGACATCAAGGTCAAGATTGCGAAAGATGAGTGAAAGAGCTTCGATCAGGTTCGACTTTCCCGATCCGTTCTCCCCTACCAAGACCGTATATGGCGACTGCTCGTCAAAATCTACGCGCAAATTTCGCAGATTCTTGAACTCACCAATAGTGACTTCGTTAAGGCGCATCGGTGATGACCTCCAACACAGCATTCTCTGTGGCAGTTCCAGTTTGACGAATCGTTCGATCCAGCTCGGATCGAAGCGCCAAGTAGAACGACTCCACGTGCTCGGGCTCATCACGGTCAAAGCCGGCCAAGGCGAATAGCTCCGGCAGTGGCAGAGGGCGACCGGCCTTTCGCAAAACTGCGCTCAGCTGCACTTTGGACTTGTTCGCCTTCGGCGGAGTGCTTTTGGGCTTCACGGTGTTTCCTTTTGACTTGCGGCCTATTTCCACTTCTGGCAGTGTTGCGGCGGCTTCCAACGGTTCGCCTAAGCGATCTAGTAGCTTGGCCGCTGATTCATCATCTGATTGGTGGGGCACCAGTTCGCCGGCGACGGCAGCAGCAAGCAACTCGCGCTCCATTTCTGGAAGCCGGTCGATGGACGCGCGCACGGCAAGCTCTTGCGCGTCGGCCACAGCTAGGCGTTGGCGCGCCTCATCGACGATGGCGGACTGTTCGACCAGGGGAGGAAGCGGAAATGGCATAGATCGAAAGCGATCCAACCCCAAATGAGCAATGTTGGTGGATCCACGGGCGATCTTGCGAAACTGGCCCGAGTGCAGGTAGTGCCTGAAGACCAGCAGCGCGAACTCTGGGTCCGCAGCTGGCCCAGCTCGAAAGCGAATCAATGTGTTTTGGAAGCATGCCCCGGGCAGTTCATCCCGAAACATCGCGGACCGACCGACAAGCTCTGGACTCTGCCCTTCGTTCAGAAGGATGTCGCCCTGTTCAAGAACATACACGGGGTACTCTTCGGGAGTGAAGTTCATTTCAAGAACATCACTTATATCGATGCGGTCCTCAAACACATTCGCAACTCGTAGGTATGGCCGAACGTGCTCGCCGTGATGGTGTTCTGGAGAGCGTTGTCGCCCCAACCTGACTTCACCTACTTCGTCAACCCTGGCCCACCTCCACCCGATAGGCAGAGGACCGAAGTCGTCCTCCGTAGCATCAGGTACTCCTGCTGTGGGTTCAAACAGCGTGCCCTGCGGAACACCGGGCTTCTGATGAAGCAGCGCCAACAACGCCGAAGCATCAGTGACATCATCACCGCCCCCTTCCGTCGTTTCCACGAGCTCGCCCGACACAGCCGCCGCCAAAATTTCTTTGCGCTGCGCGCCGAGTCTGTCCAAAGCTGATCGCAAATGGGTCCCCGCCTGCCGAATCTCGGCAAGACGTTGGTCAACCGCTTCAGCAATACGTTTCTGCTCATTGATTGGCGGGAGCGGAAACTGCAACTCGGCAAATCGACTGCCACCGAGATGCTGTATGCCCACGCCGCGCGCAGCACGCCCGAATACCCCGGAAGCGGCGAAGTGGCGGAACACCGCCAACGCGTAGTCCGGCAGAGTCGCGTGCGGGCGGAACCGGATAATCGTGTTCTGGTAGCAACAATTCGATAGCTCGTCGCGCCAGAGAGCTGCACGTCCCACCTGACTCGAACTTCCAGACGCCTCGGTCAGCAGAATATCCCCAGCGCGTAGCGCAAACACCGTGCGTTCTGCTGGCGTGAAATCCATCTCAAGCACGTCAGTTAGGTCAAGACCAGCCGGTTTGATATTCGCCGCGCGCAGGTACTTGGTGGCGTGCTCCCCAGTATGCTTATCAGGGGATCTCTGACGGCCCAGTCGGACAGCACCAACTCGGTCCACGCGGACCCAGGCCCATCCAGTCGGAAGCTCATTGTTGTTAGTGCCCATCAGCCCTTGCCCACCAATTTCGAAATCGTTTTCGCAGTCTGTTTTGCGCCGGGGTGCCCGCCCTGGCTGCCAACAGGGCACACCTCGGCCGGAGTGGCCGGGACGGATTGCAGCCTTTCATAAGCCTCAATCGAGAGCACCACCACCACGGCCCGACCATGCTTCTCGATAGCCACGGGCTCCGCCCGTGCGATATCAATCAACTTGCCGAACGAGTTCTTCGCGTCCCGGGCTGACATGGCCTGCATCGTCGCATCTCCCTGCCAAAAAGAGCCATTTTAGCTACTTTAGAACACACATCACATCCAAACCGCCGAAAGATGAGCCCTATGAAGCGGCTGATGTGGTGCTCTCGCCTGGTCGGTCATCAAACCACCACTTGTCGATGGTTTCGCGATCCTCGAGGTGCGAAGTCCACCGTTCGTCGAAGAGCACATCGACGCTAAAGACAGGCTGCGCGTCGTAGGCGACCTCGTGGTCGAAAAATCGACCTTGCAAGGCATCACAATGCACGCATCCATTGGACAGATAAGTCTCACCCACGGTGCGACTGCGGCGTGGCTTGATCGCTCCAATGCCATGGGCCGCAAGGGTCTCGGCTGGCAAGGTTGACATCAACAGGGCGGCCCCCCTGCCCTCATCATCAAAATCGTAGATATTGGCGGTGACATCTGCGGCGCCGGCAAGCACGCGGCTGGCAGCGAAGCACAAGTTGATGACGAGGCCTGTCGTCTTCTTGCATCGCCAGCACTCTGTGTACGCTGCACACACATCCAACGGCAAGGTGCGGCCAATTTGCGGCGCAAAGCGTAGTTTCCTGCCCAGCGAACCCTCGACAAACCGGCCCAGCTCAATGTGTTGACGCCAGTGATCTGAACCGTCGCTGTTCTTGCTGGTGGCGAAAGCTGGATGGTAGTGCGGCCCAGGTAGCGAAACAACGCACATGTTTGCCTCGACATCATGGCTGAGCCTGAATGCCGGAGCAGCTTTTTCGACAGGGATGCTCTGCTGCCGCATAAGCCACAGAGCGCGTACTCCCGCTGCCTGAGATACGGCTTGGCGGCGAGCCACTTCGTCGAGCGGCAAGTGCCCCCACTGAATCTTGAACGCGACTGGCTTGCCACCCTCTTGCTTTGCCAGCACGTCGACCATCCAACCGTCCTCGCTACCCGACACAACAGCCGCTTCGACCGAAAACTTCCATCCCGCCCGACGCACAGCCTTGGCAATCACCTCCCTGGCCAACATGACCTCTGCAGGGTCTGTGCCAGCCGCGCAGCTCCCCTTCCTGGCATGCGCGAAGTACTGCGTGCCGAGCTTCGTTTGCCGAAGCGTCACGTCTGCGCCGCAGCACGTCATCTTTAGCGCACGATCTTTACGGTTTCGAACCCGCAGTTCTTCCCAACCCCCTGCATCGAAGTCGATGGAAATCAGTTCTTGATCGCCTGTAATGCATTTGAACGACATACAATTTTTGAGGATCAGATGGTCACGCAAGCGGCGCTTGCAGCATCTTCGGCAAACCTTGAAATTGGCTTCGAATCTCCATCTCGATCTGCTTAAGTTCAGCTTTCGGATCGTCGTTTTCGGGTACTGCGATGCGCAGGGCCTGCAGCCGTTTCAGTCGATCCCAGGCGTCGTAATCATGAAATGGGTTGAGGCCCATAACGTTGCCGAGGGTTTCATCGGAGCGCCCTGCCGCCGCCGCAATCGCCGCAAAGGTGGCGGTAGCGCTGTTCAGATCCCAATTGCTCACAAAAAGAAGCAGCGCCGACAGCGCCAGCACGCTCACAGCGATGCTCCCATTTCTGCTGCCAGGCTTGATGGGGTCATAGTTGCGGCAGATGAACGACGCCAGCGCTTGGCTCTTGCCATATTCAACAGCAAGCACAGAGGGGTCGAAAACCACTTGCCCCTGGTAGCGCTTTGCCAGGGATTCGATCCGGTCTGCTGTGTCATGGATCCAAAGACGCTGCTGCTGGATGGCATCCAAGATCTCTTGGTGGCGCGCGCGCTGTCTCCGTGACGCTTCCGACACCCAATCGAAACCAGGCACCGACGCAATCTCCGCCGTCAGCGCCACACCAAGCGGGAGGGGGCCGAAAGAATGGGCAGTGGTGCGCGAAATTCCAGCTACCCACTTCGGAACCCGAGGATCGAGCGTGACTTCGAAAAGCGCTTCAGCCTTCTTGTTAAAGAACCACTCGCGCATGTCTCTTATGGAACGTTGGTTGAACGTGCCGACTTGTATTCCTGTGCAGACCAATTCACGGACTGCCCGAGTAAGGTTGGAGTTAGCGACGCCAAACGGGACAAGGTTCTCAGGCGTTGCGTTGGCCCTCTCGCTGGATGCGAAATCACAGTGGGCTTGGTGACCTGGAACAGCAAAGCGGAAGCAGGCTTGCCGAACGGCCCGTCCTGAAGTTCGCGAAACAGCTTCCCTGACAATTTCAGCACCCACCACGAAGCAACATGGACATTCAAGGTCAGTGCGGATATGCGCGCGCCATGCATCCGGTAGATCCTCTGGCGAGATGCGGCCGATCCCAGCTCTTGCGGAAAGCTGGTCAAGCAGTTGCTCGACATCCAGCTCCTTTTCACTAGAAATAGAGTAGGCAGTCAGTGGCATCGCTATCTTCCCTTGGTTGTTTTAGTTGTGAGCGAACGCTCGTGCGCTGCCAAAATTCTGATGGCCACGACCGACCACACTACGGACGATGACTGGACCCACGGTACAAGTGGCGCCGTCGGATCCTCGTGCTAACAAGGCGGTCATCGGCTCCGGCCTCCGGCTTCAAGAGGGTCCGGCAATGCCAGTAGAACCGAACGGATAGCGCCAGCGAGCGCATCACGTGGTCCATGAAGCCTAAAAGGCATGGTCAGTTCAATCTGCACACCTGCGCCACTCCGCCCTCTGTTGCAAATGTTCATGGAATCTGTGGCTGGAAATGGGTGATCCGCCACCTGCGTGTCGACACCGAGATCCGAGATCGCTCGGGCGATTTCGGCCTTCAGCGATTCATCACGCCCCCCAATAAGTACCTTTTGCGTTTCACCTCCGCAACCATGGACCGCAACCACATGGTCACACTTGGACAAGAGCGCAAGGCACCGCGGCTCGTCAAACCTATGACTGGTTAGATGGAGGGCCGCATAGTTGCCCGAGCGGCGTATTCCTTCGAAGTGATAGAGATTGAAGTCGTGACCTGCCACCGACAAGGCGATCTCCGATGTGTACTGCTCGATGCTGCCGCCATGCGGCGCAATGACAGCGACAGATGAATGCGCGACCGGGCGGACATGAACTCTGTAGTCAGTGCCTTCGATTTGGGCATTTGCTAAGTCGGCGTAGCCCCGGTAGTGCTCTGCGGCGCCGCTCATTGAATGTTCGTTTCACTGAGAGTTCTGGCCGAACGCAGCAAACTCACGACGTTGCCCGTCGGCTCGGCCTGTGGCAATTCCAGCAGCGTTTGCAGAAGCCCTGGTTGCACTCGCATCTCGCGTGCAACTGCGGACTGCGGCACGCCAAAGTACTCCCTCATCACCTTCAAGCTTTCAACGAGGACTTCCGGCTCCTCATTACGAATGAGGTGATCCTCGGACTCCTTCAGCGCCTCCCCATGCCGATTGAGGCCGACATATCCCGCCCTCGCCTGGTCGTCGGAGAACACGCCGAGCTGGCGCCCGCGAAAAATGATCGCCGCCTTGGAGACGCCCCAGCGAAGTTTCAATTCCGACAGGCCTGGCCAGTTCAGGCGCGTACCTCGCAATGCCAATCGACATTCGGTGGCAAACGTGCTTCGTGGCATCAGAAGCGCGCTCGCAAACCGGTTGGCTTGCGTTTCAGTCAGCCGGTCACCTGTCAAAACGCCGATGTGGAGCGAGAAATGGCCGAGCTCGTGGGCTATGCCAAACCGTTGCCGGCATGCCGAACGACCGTCTCCGTTCAAGGCAATTAGCGGCCGTTTTGTGGCAAAAGATACCGCATCGATTTCCGGGGCGAGGCCACGCACCCGCACGACGACGGCACCCGCGTTCTCGGCAATCCGCGTGACATTGCTCAGCGGCCCCAGGCCAAGACCGAACAGCGACCGGAACGTCTCGGCCGCTCGTTCGATAGATTCGGGTGTTTCGGCGTCAGCCTCGCCGACCTGGTACTGCGGCAACTCGACATGCTCGTCCAGTACGCCCACCAGCCGCTTGAGCATCTCGCCACGGGCGCGCGCGACTTGGCGCAACGCGACCTTGGTGGTCAGCTGTCGCCGGAAGTGACATTGCTCGTCGACGATCGGATTCGGGTCTATGCGATAGAAGAACTCCGGCAGGACTTCCAACGTTTCGGCAAGGGCCGCTTCCAAGTGGGCGGATGCGATTTCGGCGCCGGTCTCGACGCGGCTCAAAAACTGTTTGGACACCCCGACCTGCTCTCCCAGGTCCGTAAGCGACAGATCATGAAAGAGGCGGATGAGTCGAAGGTTGGTCCCAATGAACTCGCTCATCGCATAGCTTCAGTGGCCGCGTCGCCTTCGTCGCGCCGCTTCGGTGCCACTTGCGGCTTGCTGACCTGGACAGTCGGCGCCAGAGATTGCTGGCCTTCGAGCCGCAGTACGCGCACGGTATCGGATACCCAGCGGCAGGCAACTTCGCCACTGGGCGTGAAGCCCATAAACTCGACCCTCGGCTCAGCGGAGCCGTCATGCCCGCGGTCGATGACGAAGCAGAACCGGCCGGGCTCGCCCTTGGTGGCAAATTCCAGGAAGTCCAGTTGATAGCGATTGGCCGTCAGAACCGCGTCCTTCGATGGGTTCGATGGGTCATCGTTACTGAACCGGCACGGCACGCCGCCAACTGTAAAGACGATGTCATTGCTGCTGTTGGAGAGGCCGAGCCAGGCGTGATCGCCGGCAAGCGCCTCTGCGAGGATGCGACTTCTCTGGCGACCGAACGTCGTGCACCCACGGGTGTAGCCGCTATCGGTCGAACGCGATAGATCATCCTCGGTCGCGTACAGCTCATCCAGAAGCCATTGCGCAACCGACTGCAGTCGGTCAGAACTGAGTTCCGGATTGAAGGAGGCGGGCAGTGGCAGGTTCATTTGTGCACTTTTTTAGTTTCGTCAACTTGATTTTCGTGCGATTCTTTAAAATCGTCAACCTTTTCTTGAGTGCCTAGGTGCATCGCAAACGCAGCGAGATGTCAGAAATAGATATAAAATTCTGATATCTGGAAATGATCATGACCATGCTCCCTGAATCTATCCTGCTGCACGCACAGTCCCTGCCTGAGGGAGGTGTGGTGTCGCCCAAAGAGTTCCTGCACCTTGGAAACCGGGCAGCCATTGATCAGGCGCTGTCTCGCCTCACTAAGGAAGGCAAGCTCCTCCGCGTTGCGCGCGGAACCTACGTCACCCCGGTCTCTAACCGGTTCGGAACACGTGCGCCGGCGCCCGAGAAGGTGGTCCACGCCCTGGCCGCCCGAAGTGGCGAGGTCGTGACACCACACGGCGCGAACGCTGCCAACGCACTGGGGCTGACGCAGCAGGTACCGATTCGCGAGGTCTACCTGACCTCGGGACGCACTCGCAAACTCAAGCTCGGGCGCTCCGAGGTCATGGTGAAACATGCCCCGCGCTGGATGCTGGCGCTCGGAGCTGGGCCAGCTGGTGCGGCCGTGCGTGCTTTGGCCTGGATGGGGCCAGCCCATGTGGGCGAGTCGCTGGCAGCTTTGCGCCGCACGCTGCCGCCCTCTGAGTGGCGGACACTGACGTCAGCGCGCGCGGCGCTGCCGTCCTGGATGGCAAGGGCCATCGGCGAAGAGGCGCTTCGTGCCTGAGCACTACTTCGCCCTCAGCAAAGAGGACCAAGGCGAAGTTCTGGAACAGGCCCGGGCAAAAACTGGCCGGCCTACTCACCTGCTCGAAAAGGACGTGTGGGTTGTCTGGACGCTGGGGGCATTGTTTGAGTCGCCAGTTGCCACCGACCTCACCTTCAAGGGTGGTACGTCACTCTCAAAGGTCTACAAGATCATCGACCGCTTCTCCGAAGACATCGATCTCACCTACGACATCCGCAAGCTGATCGCGGACCTCACGGGCGGCGAAGAATTCCTGCCGGCGAACCGCAGCCAAGCCAGCAAGTGGACCAAGGCCGTTCGGGACCGCCTTCCCGGATGGATCGCCACCGAGGTGCAACCGCTGCTTCAGGCAGCGCTGGAGCGGGAGCAGTTGGCAGCAAAGCTGGAGATCGGCGGTCTGGAGCACGACAAGCTGCTGCTGCACTATCAGGCCATCAAGCAAGGTACTGGCTACATGTCTCCTGTCGTGACTTTGGAGTTCGGCGGCCGGGCGACCGGAGAACCACACCAGGTGCTACCTGTCGCGTGCGACATGGACGGTCACGTCGATGGCGTAACGTTCCCCGTCGCCTCTCCACAAGTGATGAGCGTCGCGCGAACCTTCTGGGAGAAAGCCACCGCGACACACGTTTACTGCGCCCAAGGAAGAATCCGAGGCGAGCGCTACGCGCGACACTGGCACGATCTGGCAGCCATCATGCGCAGCGCGCACTTTGGCGCAATCACTGGCGACCGGACAGTCGGCCGCGCCGTGGCCGAACATAAGTCCTACTTCTTCAGCGAGAAGGATGCTGGCGGCGACATCATCGACTACTTCGCCGCAGTAGAAGGCGCGTTGCAGATCGTGCCCGAGGGTGCTGTCCGGGAGGCGCTGGCCACCGACTACGCCAAGATGCTCGAAGACGAAGTCATGGTTGGCAACGCCCTGCCCTTCGACGAGCTGATGCAGGCCTGCGCCGAGGTCGCCGCACATGCGAATGCCGCGGCTCGAAAATAGACCTGGATGCCCGAAGCTCGTACATGACCGACAAGCCCGACCCACAACACCAGGCATCTGCGTTGGGCTCGGACGCCCCGCAAACCGACCCACGCGACGACGCCTTCGGCTACGCCCCCTTTGCAAAGAGGATCGCAGCGGCGGTCTGCACTACTTCAAGTCCGCAAGGGTTGGTGATGGCCATCCACGGGCCATGGGGATCCGGCAAGTCGTCGCTGTTGAATTTCGTACGCTACGAGATCGAGTCCTCGCCGAATTCCGATCGCCCGTTGATCATCACCTTCAACCCGTGGTGGTTCAGCAATCGTGACGATCTTGCCGCGCAGTTTCTGAAGCAGTTCCGAGATCAGTTGCCCAAGCAATCCGACAACATCAGGCAACTGGGCAACACGCTTTCGGAGTATTCGACCGCGCTGGGCACCGCCGTGGCCACGGCGACCGGGGTGCCCCTGATCGATGTCGGAGTGGGCTGGTTGCTCAAGCTCTTCCGAATCAAACCCAAGAGCGTTCACGAGGCCAAGCAAGGTGTTGCCGACAGCATTCAATCCAGCGGCAGGCGCTTCCTCTTCATCATTGATGACATTGACCGCCTTACGCCTGCGGAGATTTGCGAACTTTTCAAGGTGCTGAAAGCGCTGGCGGATTTTTCGAACGTCATCTACCTCCTCGCCTTCGACCGATCGGTGGTCGCCCAAGCATTGGGGCGCGAACTCGGCGTGGATGGCGAAGCCTATCTGGAAAAAATTGTCCAAGCGCCGTTCCAGTTGCCAGTCGTCAGTCGCCAGAAACTGCATGACAAGCTCGTCAACGACCTGAATCATGTCCTGGGCGAAGACACCGCCGTTCCATTCGACAACCACTACTGGGGAAACGTGTATCACGAGGGCCTTGAACCCCTGATCATGAAACCCCGCGACATCGTGCGCATCGTCAATGCGCTGGTGGTGACCTATCCTGCCGTTCGTGACGAAGTCAATCCCGTCGACTTCATCGCCTTGGAGTTCCTGCGTGTGTTCCTGCCGGACACCTACGCAACCATCCGCGATCACCGCGAACACTTCGCAGGCTATTCCAACCCTGGCATCCTTCCGGACCGACAGGAACTGCGCGCTTTCCATGACGCTTGGGTGGCAGCAATACCAGATGCGTTGCGCAGCGGCGTTTGCCTGATGTTGCAGAGGCTGTTCCCACGCCTTGAGAGTGTCTTCGGGAACATGGTCTACGGCGGCGAATCCCTCGTCGAGTGGCGACGCGAGCTTCGCGTATGCAGCCCGGACCACTTTACTACCTACTTTCAGTTTGGTGTCGCCGCTGATAGCTTGAGTCATGCCGACCTCCGGTCGATCATCAGCCTGGGCGAAGATGAAAACGCCATCGAGGCAGCGCTGATTGCCGCGACCCAGGTCACTCGCCAGGCGGGACACACCAAGGCGCACGAGTACATCAGGCGCCTGCGCGATGCGCAGGACATTCCGGCCGCATTCTCACGCGCGTTCATCCATGTCGCCTTGCGCTCGGGCGACCGGTTCTATTCACCGGCGGATGCAGTCGGAGCATTCCGTGTCAGCACCGGCATCGAGGTCGCTTGGCTGATTCGCCACCTACTTGAAACTGTTGCGCCAGATGAGCGTGAAGCTTTGGTGGTCGCCAGTGCGGAACAAAGCCAGGCGCTGAGTACGCTGGTGGAGGTCGTTCAGTTCATCGACCGCCATGTTCGCCAAGGAACCAACGATGGTTCGCCATCGCTGTTCACCGCATTCAGCATTGCGACAGCTGATCGACTGAAGGCCGACACCCTCGAGAAGATCGTCAGGGCTGCGACCGAAGGACGGTTGCTTGAAACACCGGACTTGGCCTCCGTTTTGGTGGAATGGCGCCGATGGGGCGACACCGCCGACATCCGTCAGTGGCTTCAAACTGTGGTCTCATCCAATGTGCTACTGCCTCGACTGCTAGTGCATTTCGTGCAGCGCGGCATGTCCACGATCGTCGGAGACCGGGTTGGGCGAGTGACGACGTCGGTGAACCCTGGCATCCTCACGCCCGAGATGAATCTCGACGCTGTCGAAGCAAGGACTCAGGAAGTCAGCCAAGGACAGGACCTGTCGCCCTCTGAGCGCGAAGCCGTTCGTCTTTTCCTCGACAGCATGACGCGGCGAAGGCAGGGGCGCGGTCCGAACGACCCTGCGCTCTGAGCATTGATCGCGAGCTTGAGCGGGACGCGCTGCGGGCTGTTACCGCCCAATGGCGGCGCATCCACACCTGCTTCGGGCACGAATTCGTTTCAGAAATCCGCTGATATTGATGCCTTCCTGTTTCGTAGCCTGCTCCGCGAGGAATGCCACGAGCAGCCCTCAACGCTTCACGCAACATCTCCAGCAAGCCCATGCGGCTCTCCAGCATGAGGCCAGACCGCACGTTTAACGTAGCTTTTACTCAATGTGAGATTCCCGCAGATATCTGAGAGGTCCCTGGCTGAAGGTGCCCGTTCACGCATCTTGGTCAGCGGGAAGCGTCTACGACGATTGCGGTCTTGCGGAACATGCTGATGCGACCCTTCTTGGTGTTAGCACCGTCCAAGACGACCAATATATATGAATTAGTGTTTATGTGAATTAGAGTATTAACAGGATATTCACCAAGGTGAAGAAGACCTTGGCCTTAAGAGTGGGAATGACAGTGCGCAAGCTCCGTGTTGAGAGCGGTATGAGCCAAGTTGTTTTTGGAGAGCGCTGCGGTTTTTATCAAACGTACCTCAGCCGACTTGAACGAGGTCAAGCCAACCCCACACTCAATGCGCTTGAGGTTATCGCTGGCGCACTCAACCTCTCGATTTTTGAGTTTTTCGAGAAGGTAAGGTCCTCCGGTGAGAGCAAGTAACGCAATGCGGCGGGACTAATCGCGCCTATCCGCCTCACAGCACAGGTACTGAGCTCCGACCCGTCCTGTCGAGACATTCTCTCGAAGAAGTTACTAAAAGTAGGCTCACCACCTCCGAGTCCTAAATTGGACCTCGCGGACACTAGACCGCCTTATCCGAAGCGTCAAAAGCCAGACCCCAGACACCGCGAGCAACACTCCATCACGCTGCCGACAGCGCACTGTTCGTAGCTCCTTGTGGCGAAAAGCACAAAAATTGCGGATCGATCCATGGAGATTCATGAGTATCCATAGCGATTCATGCGCTTTCGACGCGCTCCCAAATGCTCGCCAATTGCCCAGTGCAGGAAGCGCGTATAGGTGTTTTCCTTCACAAAAGGAGCCACTTCGAATATGCTCTGAATCACATAAACACTAATTCATATAAATCGAGTAGTGGTTTGTAGTCACCCCTCTTAAAACCGCATTGCGACCCTTCGTCAAATTGAAAATTCACGATCAAACATAGGTGCATTTGTTGTGAAACCAATTCGAGTAAGTGCTGCGATCAAGCATATGAAAAGACGGCTGGAGGCCGATGATTTAGAAGGCTTCCTAGCGGCATATGAGCATTACGTGCGTACCGCAGTATTTGAGCCCGCCGCGATACCCCTGACCCAAGTTGCTCTCCCTTCGGCGCTACGTAGAAGCTTTGAAGAAGGCAGGATCACAGCCAAGGCGCTAGTGGCCATATGGCGGCTGGTACTGAACGGAGGCTTGCTGCTTGTAGAAAACGATCTGCGAGACATGATCAATCAGAACATAGACGGCGCGCTGAAGACGTTAGCGATGACTACCGACGTGCCGCCTAAACCGCTCCCGATAGAGATTGAGACAGTGGCAAAAAATCCGCACTCAGTTCGTCGACAACGTGAACCAGCATCATCCGAAGAGTGCACGCAGATAAAGCGTGTTTCGATTGTCAGCACGTTCTCTATTCGTACCTGGTCCGCATCCGATGCGTTCGACTTTCGACGAAACTTGTGTTCAAGCAATCAAGAAAGGGAGTTCCTGCGTGCAATCCGTCAGTATTTCCCGTCGATGCAGTCCTATCCAAATATCGTACTGCGCAGCTTCATCGATCTAGATGAGCTTGGGTTATCCATCTCTGAGAGTTTTCGGAGGTTTGCATGGCAGTCGCAGGTCGACATTCTTTTGTGCACCGGCGACGAGGATCCTGTAGCGGGGTTCGAGTTGGACTCGTCGTGGCATGACGCCGAAGCTGCGGCGCGTCGTGATGACATCAAGAACAAGCTGTTCCAGCTGGCGGGGTTGCCGCTGGTCAGAATTCGATGCCCAGATCCCAGTACTGTTCGTGCTGAAGATTTTTATGACCTTCTGAACGCCGAGCGGGCTCTAGACATCATACGTCCGCGGCGTATGCGCCCTCGACGCACCCACGATGGGTTAGTTCCGGAGAATGTAGAGACCGTACGCCGCTGGTGATCACATAGGGAGCGTGCATATGAGGGATAGTGATCGATTGGCCTTCGCGAACTTTGATAGCCTCCCTTCGTCCGCGGGTGTCCGGCTGCCCGTTGTTGTCGCCCTATTCGGGATCTCGCCGGCAACCGTCTGGCGCTGGTGCAAATCAGGTCATTTGCCGCAGCCTACTCGAATCGGCAGAGTGACGTTATGGAACGTCGGGGAACTGCGTGTCCGACTTAAGACCCGGACAACTCCCGGGATCGAACCAACGGAAAGCGAGGGTTAAACATAGGCGACACTGATTTATCCGTGCCCAAAGTTGCGATTTAGCAGTCATTGCGACCCACCATTTCCTTCTGCATGGATATCCACCAGTCGGGGTTGCCCTCCCCGGTCGCCACACTGCGGCACTCCTCGATGATTTGACCAATAGGGTCAGACTGGGACAGAAAACCTCTGGCGGTGGTGGACCACAACATGAGAATGGCCTTCGTTGGCGGATCACACTCTTGGCCAGCCGCTCTCAATGCCTCGATAAATCGCCTCTGTAAATCACATTGACCATAAAGTGTTGCTAAGGCCACGATATTAGCAGGGGCAGGGGTTCGACCCCTTTGTTCCGCGCGGTCGATTTGAGGGGGCGAGATTGCGTTCTCAAAATCGTTGGCGGTCGGCACTTGGGACGTCTCGATAGCCTCCAACACTTTCGGCACAGCGAGCCCGTCACTCAAATTGGCGCCTTCCGCCGGAGTAGTGAGGGAGCCGAAATTTGGCGCCGGCAGTTGATCCAGCTCCGCCGCGCGCTCCTCGCTCACTTTTACAGATACCTCGATGACGCCCAGCTCTGGGTTCGGAAGCGGCACGCGCTGGACGGGTTTGCCCTGTTCTACCTGGCGCCAGTAGCCTCTACCTGGTGTTGGAATGTTGTTCGCCCTACACTTTTTGCCTAACGCAGAACCCGAGATTCGGAGTTCGTCGGCGATTCTTGTCGCCGGGCAACTCCATACCCATTTGTAGAGCTGTTCACGATTTAATTTCCTCATTCATCCACCCCCAGCAACCCTTGGGAGTTTTCTATCCAGTCAAAGACTACCTGGCTGGGCCATACGGTGATTCTCTCGGACACCTTGAAGCCAGCGGGAAATCTCCCAAACTTGACCAACCTTCTCAAGGTTGACCGGGACATCGGTATCAACTCAAGAATCTGATTTTCCCGCAACAGTCTGAGATTTTTGGAGTCCTCTTTTTTCACCATGATGCTTATTCGCCTATGTAAACCTAAGAAGGCCACATGCTGCTTTAGCGATCATCAAATTAAAAGAGCCAGAGATAATTTCCACATTCACAAAAGTGTCTGACACTTTTCGACCATTTCCTTACTGTTGACCCGCAGACTCGACGTCGTACTCATTGCGGGGCCGCCCGAAGTGAGCGGTAGGAGGTCGGCATATCGACGCCATGGATTCACTTATGCTGGGTGAGTTCCCAAGGCTAATAAAGTGTGGCTCCAAGTCTGGCTCGCTCGAACGGAGTCCGGGGACAACGGATCCGTTTTGGTCAATAGGCGTCCAAAAGAGAAAAAACGCTTCCACCATCTGCCGCAGTTTCGGCGGCAATAGCTTTATATTGATAGTTGTCTTTTTCCGGGCTGACAGCAGCGGCGGATAAACAGGAAATCGCCGATCAATCGCGTAGGCTTCGAAAGCCTCCAGCGTCGTTTTGCTTTTCAAAGGATCACGTCTGTTCTTCTTGCAGTCCAGCCTGCCTCCGATGTCCTCGAGCACGATCGGTAAACAGTGAAGAAAGCTATCAAGCTGCACGCAATTCAGCTCTGATCTCAATAGCATCAATTCACTTAGTCGGCCTTTTTTGTTCAAAGCCAAGACAGCGGGATCTAAGTGGCTATGCACCGCCAGCGCATCTCCAACGGAAAGACGTGTGTCTCTGTCGAATCGTTGAAACGTGAACTTGTCGGCCACTAGACGTTCGGCAAACTCCACAAGTTCGTCCCGAGGCCACTCCGTCAACGGCTCGGGACGACTCCCAATGAGTTCGATTCCGCTCAATGGACGTTTCAAGTTGAATACAGCCTCCATACACATGATCAGCGCCTTTGTCCTATTCATCGCTCTACCCTTTCCAGGTAAAAACGGCAAAGAAGTGGCAACTGAATACCAGTCTGGCCAACGTACGTAAGTAGTCACTTCCGCCGAAAGGCTTACAGAAAATGGTAGGGCGTGAGTGACTTGAACACTCGACCAAAGGATTATGAGTCCTCTGCTCTAACCAACTGAGCTAACGCCCCACTCAAGGGATCGATTGTAAGGGCCTACTTGCTATGGCTGAGCGCGGTGCTCACCAGCTTGGAGGTGATGTCGACAATCTGGATCATTTTTTCGTAGGGCATACGCATGGGCCCTATCACGCCCAGGGTCCCCACTACCTGTCCGTCGACTTCATAAGGGGCCGTCACCACAGACAGCTCCTGATACGGAATGACCTGGCTTTCGCCGCCGATGTAAATCCGGACTCCCTCGGCGCGGCTCGAAACATCAAGGAGCCGCATCAGCTGCGCCTTTTGCTCGAAGAGATCAAAGAGCTTGCGCAGGTTACCCATATCGCTGGAGAAGTCGCTGACGGCCAGCAAATTGCGTTCGCCGGAAATAACCACCTCGTCGCGCGATTCGATGGCCTCCGAGCTGACCTTCACCGCCGCCTGCATCAACGTAGCGATTTCACCGCGAAGGGCTTCCACCTCGTTCTTCAGGCGCTCCCGCACCTCTTCGATCGCCATGCCGGCGTAATGTGAATTGAGGAAATTGGCCGCTTCAACCAATTGGGACTGCGTGTAGTCCGCCTCGGTGAAGATAACCCGGTTTTGCACATCGCCATCGGGCGAGACGATGATCACCAGAAAACGTTTTTCGGACAAGCGCAGGAACTCGATATGGCGAAATACCGACGTCCGGCGTGGCGCCATGACGACACCCACGAATTGCGACAGGCTCGACAGCATGTGTGCCGCATTGCTGAGTACTTTTTGGGGTTGATCAGGTGCCAGCCGCGGCGCACCGATATGGCCCGACGACGACAAGGAGTCGCGCTGGGTAGTCAACATCGTGTCGACAAAGAGCCGGTAACCCCGCGCTGTGGGAATACGCCCTGCCGAGGTGTGCGGGCTGACAATCAGGCCAAGCTCCTCCAGGTCGCTCATCACATTGCGTATGGTGGCCGGAGACAGTTCAAGGCCGGAAGCTTTGGAGAGCGTACGCGAACCTACCGGCTGTCCATCGGCAATGTAGCGTTCAACGAGTGCTTTCAGCAGCAATCGGGCACGATCATCAAGCATGGTGCCATTCTACGAAGCTTCGGTTGCCATGTTGTGATGTAATTTGCCGATGAAGTCGCAATTTCGCCATGTCGCATTGATCGGCAAGTACCACGCACAAGGTTCCCGGTCAGCACTGGAGGAGATCGCACACTTCCTGGGCACCCAGGGTTGCGAGGTGGCGATCGAGCAGGACACAGCCAGCAACACCGGCCTGACCCGGTTCCCGACTCTTGACGCAGCCGGCATAGGGGCCCAGTGCGACCTCGCCCTCGTCGTAGGGGGAGACGGCACCATGCTGGGTATAGGCCGGCTGCTGGCCCAATTCGGCATCCCCCTGGTGGGCATCAACCAGGGCAGGCTGGGGTTCATCACCGATATCGCCTTTGAGGACTACCAGAACACACTCATCCCCATGTTGCGTGGCGAGTATGAAGAAGATCGACGCTGGATGATGCAGGCCGAGGTCGTGCGTGACGGCAGGTGCGTCTTCAGTGCCACCGCCATGAACGACGTCGTCGTGAACCGTGGAGCGACCGCCGGTATGGTGGAACTCCGCGTGGAAGTGGATGGCCGCTTTGTGGCGAACCAGCGTGCGGACGGCCTGATCATCGCTTCGCCGACCGGCTCCACGGCCTATGCCCTTTCAGCGGGCGGGCCCTTGCTGCACCCATCGATTGCCGGCTGGGTGTTGGCGCCGATTGCACCGCATACCTTGTCCAACAGGCCCATTGTGCTGTCGGACTCGGGCGAAATTACCATTGAAATCGTCTCTGGCCGCGACGCCAGCGCCAACTTCGACATGCAGTCGCTGGCCAGTCTGTTGCATGGCGACCGCATCACTGTCAGGCGCTCCGAACACCAAATGCGTTTCCTGCATCCCAAAGGCTGGAGCTATTTCGACACACTCCGGAGAAAGCTGCACTGGAACGAAGGCGTGGCCTGACCGGCCAGGATTCAAGTTATGAGCCTCAAAACCATATCGCTTCGCGACTTTGTCATCGTCCACAAGCTTGAGCTGGATTTGTCCAGCGGCTTCTCGGTGCTCACCGGTGAAACCGGTGCGGGCAAATCGATCCTGATTGACGCACTGCAGCTGGCGCTGGGCGCCCGAGCCGATGCTGGTGTGGTTCGCGAAGGTGCCGCACGCTGCGAAATCAGCGCAGAGTTTGACAGCCCCGCCGGCCTGGCCCCCTGGCTGGAACAAGCCGGCTTCGACAGCAGCGAAACCCTGCTGCTCAGGCGCACGATAGACGCGCAAGGTAAAAGCCGCGCCTGGATCAATGGCAGCGCGGCAACAGCCACCCAGCTCAAGGACATCGCCGACCAGCTGGTGGACATCCACGGCCAGCATGCGTGGCAAAGCCTGACCCGTCCCGACGCGGTACGCGGTTTGCTCGACTCCTATGCGGAAGTCTCTACCGGCGAGTTGTCACGCCTCTGGCAACAATGGCGGTTAGCCCAAAAAACGTTGAACGAAGCACGCGAAGCGCAAGACAGCCTGCAGCGCGAACGCGAACGGCTGGCATGGCAAATCGGCGAGCTCGACAAGCTGGCGCCCGGGGCCGCCGAATGGGACGAGCTAAATGCCCAGCATGGGCGGTTGTCCAACGCGCAGGCTCTGCGCGATGCCGTACAGGCCGCCGTCGACGCACTGCAGGAGTCTGACGAGAACGCCACCGCACTGCTGGGACGGGCCATTGCATCGTTGCAAGGCCAGGAACACATCGAACCCGAGTTCAAGGGCATCCTTGAGGTGTTAAATGGCGCTCTGGCCCAGATGGAAGATGCGGTGCATTCACTCAACGGCTATGCACGGCATGCCGAGCTGGAACCCCAACGGCTGGCCGAACTCGACGAACGTCTTTCGCTGTGGGTCAGCCTGGCACGGCGCTACAAGCGCACCCCGGCCGAACTGCCCGAACTGCTGGCCTCCTGGCGGGCTGAGCTGCACAAACTCGACGAAGCCGCCGATCTGGTTCAACTGGAAAAAAACGAAAGCCAGGCAAAGTCAGCCTACCTGGACGAAGCCGGGCAGGTGTCGAAGGCGCGCAACAAAGCTGCACCCAAACTCGCCAAAGCCATTACCCAGGCCATGCAGGGCCTCGGCATGCAGGGCGGAAAATTCGACGTGGCACTCAACAAACTTGAGCAACCAGCCCAGCACGGGCTGGAGCAAGCCGAGTTCCTGGTAGCGGGCCATGCCGGCAGCACACCTCGCCCCGTGGGCAAGGTCGCCTCCGGCGGCGAGTTGTCGCGCATCGCGCTGGCCATCGCCGTCACCACCAGCCAGTTGGGGCAGGCGCAAACGCTCATATTTGATGAGGTTGATTCGGGCGTGGGGGGTGCCGTGGCCGAAACCGTCGGACGGCTGATGAAACAACTGGGTAAAGACCGGCAGGTCATGGCTGTCACCCATCTGCCGCAGGTAGCGGCCTGTGCCGACCAGCACCTTGTCGTTGCCAAGCGAGCCGAAAACGGCACCACCCTCAGTACCGTAGACCATGTGAATGGGGAACAGCGCGTGGCTGAAATCGCCCGCATGCTCGGCGGTGAGCGGCTTTCCGGCACCACGCTAGCCCACGCCAAGGAAATGCTGGGACAGTGATGGCAGCACTGGAAATGGTTCTTATCACCGGCATGTCGGGTTCCGGAAAATCGGTTGCCCTGCATGCACTGGAAGACGCCGGTTATTACTGCGTGGACAACCTTCCACCGGAATTGCTGACGCCCTTCGTCGCACTGGAGCAGCAGCACGGCGCCCAGAAAGTTGCCATTGCCATGGACGTGCGAAGCGCAGTCTCGCTTCCCCTGGTACCCCAGCAGCTGCGACAGTTGCGCGCCTCCGGCGTGGCGGTGCAATCACTCTTCCTGGATGCAAACACGGAAACTCTCGTGCGCCGCTTTTCCGAAACGCGCAGGCTTCACCCTCTGTCGCGCATTGACGCTTCCGACCAGCACCGGGCATTGGTAGACGCCATAGAGCTGGAGCGGGAGTTGTTGGGCGAAATGCGCGAGCAGGCCCACGTGCTCGACACCAGCATGATCCGCTCATCACAGCTACAGGGCTATGTAAAGTCGCTGATCTCCGCTCCCAGCACCCAGCTCACGCTGGTGTTCGAGTCGTTTGCCTTCAAGCGGGGCGTGCCGCTGGACGCGGATTACGTGTTTGACGTTCGCATGCTGCCCAACCCGCACTATGAGTCGGGTCTGCGCCACCTGACCGGGCTTGATGAGGCCGTGGCAAGCTATCTCAAGGCCCACACGGAAGTGGACGACATGTTCCGCCATATCGAGCAGTTTCTCAGCCATTGGCTGCATGCACTGGTACGTGACCACCGGAGTTATGTGACCGTGGCCATCGGCTGCACCGGTGGCCAACACCGTTCCGTCTACCTTGTCGAGGAATTGGCCGCAGCTTTCGGCCAACAATGGCGAACGCTGAAGCGGCATCGCGAGCTCGACGCCGTTTGAGTCCAGATAAGGCTGGGCACGGCCTCACCTTCCAGTACAGCGGGCAGGCCTAGGCGTCCCGTTCCAACAGTTTGCGTATGGGCGCGGGCAGCCCCAGTGCAGGCCATTCGGCGGGGCCGAACCACGCACCGGGCCGTTCATCCGAAACCAGAGACCTGGGCATGGTTTGCCCGGCCCGAAAACCTGCGATCCACGGCGACAGGTGCAAGTCCTTGTGTGTCAGCACGTGGACAAAACCTGGCAGTGGATCGAGCCTTTCCCGCAAGGAAGCCGGCAAATCCGCAGTCAGTGCCTCATCACTCTCGAAAACCGGCAGGCAGTAAAGCCCACCCCAGATTCCCCGGCTGGGGCGCTTTTCAAGCCAGACCGAACCATCCGGCTTCTGCGCCCACAACAGACTCAGCGACTGCGCACTGCGCTTGAGCTTTCGTGTCTTCACGGGATATTTGCCGGGATCACCGGCTGCAAAGCCGCGGCACAGGTTTTGTACCGGGCATAACAGGCACTGGGGCTGGCGGCCCACGCAAATCGTGGCACCCAGATCCATCAGTCCCTGCGTATAGCGCGGCATGGTTTCGGGCAGGTCCTGCTCAGGCAGCAGCTCTGCAGCCGTGTTCCAAAGCGCCCGTTCATTGGCACTTTGAGCCAGATCGGCGGAAAAACCCAGAACCCGCGTTAGCACCCGTTTGACGTTGCCATCCAGAATCGCAACACGTTCGCCAAAACAAAACGAGGCGATGGCCGCGGCGGTTGAACGGCCTATGCCTGGCAGGGTCTGGAGCTGCTCGGCCGTCTCCGGAAATTGCCCGGCATGCAATGCCACTACATCCTGAGCGCAGCGGTGCAGATTGCGCGCACGGCTGTAATAACCCAGCCCGCTCCATAGACCCAGCACATCGTCTTCGGAAGCCGCAGCCAACTCCTTCACCGTCGGGAAGCGTGAAAGGAATCGCGCGTAATAATCCAGAACCGTTGCGACCTGAGTCTGCTGCAACATGATTTCAGACAGCCACACGCGGTAGGGATCGCGTGTGTTTTGCCAGGGAAGGCTATTGCGTCCGTGCGAAGCCTGCCAGCGCACAATTTCCCCGGAAAATCCGGGCAACTGGCATGAGGCCGTTTGCTTCACAGCAACCGATTTCCGCCCCGAAGGGGTCTTGGTGGGTCGCGACCGCGTCAACGCTCAGGCAGCCTCGGGCACCGCGGCATTTTCTGCAGTAGCGGCACCATCCGGCGTCTTGGACTGCGTTGAAGAGCCCATCAGATGGGAAGTCAGCTCCGTGAGCTTGTTGTCCAGCTCATCGAGTACGCGCTCCTGGATATCGATTTCAGCGATCCGTTCATCCAGACCAGACGCCGCTTGCTGGATGCGCTCGATAGCTTCAAGCCTGCGGCCGAAATTGCGCCGCCGCTCGCGCAACTGCGCATCAAGCTGCGATGCCGCTGACTTGTTCCAGAGCTCCACTTCGCCAAGGGCGGATTCGTAGACCACCCGCAGGCGCGTGGCGAGGGCACGTACCAGCCTCTCGGAAAATTCCGGCTGGGAAAGTTTCAGAACATTGCCCACACCAAGATATTGCAAATGGCTGCGCTCAATTTGCTCCAGGTCGTGTTCATAGCGGATCAGCTCCGGCTCTTTTGGCGCCTGCAGCGAAAAACTGAACTCGGCATTGAGCTGGCGAAAGGAGGCAGTCAACATGGACTGGATTTCACTGCTCATGATCTGCGACTTCTGCAGTCCCTCGCGAAGGCGGGAAAAAGTCTGGCCATAAGCCTTCTTGACGCCCAGCTTGATGCCCGGCTGCTTCAGGGCATGCGTCAGCTCGGCCAGTTCTGCCTTGAGCGTCGGCGTGCTGAGCAGATTGAATACGTCACGGAGCAATTTGAGGTGGACAGAACGTACCGCGTGAATTTTCGAGCCGCTGGTGTCGAACTCAGCCTGCTCCTGCTCGATGCGGCTGCGCATGTGCTTGATGACCGAGACGTTCTTTCCTCTCAGGCCACGCAACTCAATCATCTGTTCGGCCAGATCGCGCCGGCGGATGTGCATGGCCCGCCCCGCTTCGGTCCGGAGTTCGCTGATACCGCCCGACACCGCTGTACGCAGGATTTTTTGGCGCTGTCCCATCACGCCCTGCCCCAGCGCCAGCTCGAGGGCAGGCAGGTGGCTGGCCTCCAGCAAGGCTTTGTCTCGCGTGACCTTGGCCACCAGCCCTTTTTGGGCCGATACGGGAATGACCTGGGATTCAGGCAGGCCCAGGATTTCGGCAGATGTTGCACGCTGCTTGTCGATCTGCGCCTGTACTTGTTCGGGCGTGCTTAACGCGTCCCAAAGGGTGTCGATCTTGTTGAGCACCACCAGGCGTGCATCGGTGCCATCACCGTCGGTGATCAAATGCTCGCGCCAGATGGCCAGGTCGGACTTGGTGACACCGGTATCGGCGGCCAGTATGAACACCACGGCATGGGCCTGGGGGATCAGGCTCACCGTCAGTTCGGGTTCTGCGCCAATGGCATTGAGACCCGGCGTATCCAGGATGACCAGGCCCTGTTTGAGAAGCGGGTGCGCAATATTGATCAGCGCGTGGCGCCACTTGGGCACCTCTATCAGGCCGTCAGCGCCTACACGCGGGTTGTCCTCCGGGCTGCTGTCATGCCAGAAACCAAGAGAGCGGGCTTCGTCCTGGGTGACATGGCGGACTTCGGCCACTTTTTCGAGCGCCTGCGCCAGTTGCGCCGGGTCATTCACGTCGAGGTCGATCCGTGTCCATTTTTCAGGTACCGCGCGCCACTCCATGAGGGCTTGCTTCTGCAGGCGCGTTTCGATGGGAAGCAGGCGCAGGCAGGGCGGCACATCCGCGTCGTAGCCCAGTTCGGTCGGGCACATGGTGGTGCGGCCAGCGCTTGCCGGCATGATGCGGCGGCCATAACCGGCAAAAAAGATCGCATTGATCAGCTCGGACTTGCCGCGCGAGAATTCGGCCACAAAGGCGACCATGACCTTGTCGGAACGTACCTGTGACTCGAGCCGCTGCAGGCGCTCCTCAACCGCTGCATCCAGCAGGTCATGGTCCTTCATCCACTCTGCAAGCAGTTTCAGGCGCAATGCGAATTCGCGCCGCCACGTGCCGTGCTGGTCAAATTGTTCGTTAAAAGACATCGGTCTACCGTAAAGTGTGTCGGTCAATATAGCATCGCAAACCCGAAAGAACCATTGGCGCGTCTACGGACTCAAGGTTTCTGGCAATTCGCACAGTAAAAAGTGGACCTTTGCCCCTGCCGGAGGGTCTTCACGGGTGCTGCGCACACCCGGCAGGGCAGGCCGGCGCGGTCATAAACCATGGCTTCCAGCTGGAAATAGCCCGATTCACCCTGTGCATTCGAAAAGTCTCTCAGGGTGCTCCCCCCCTTTGTAACAGCTTGGGCCAGTACCTGGCGGATCGCCCCGTGAAGCAAGGCCGCGCGGGGCTTGCTGATCCGGTTTGCCCGGGTGGTCGGCCGGATTCCAGCCAGGAAAAGGGCTTCCGACGCATAAATATTGCCGACACCAACCACGGCCTCCCCGCCCAACAGCACCTGCTTGATCGCCGTTTGCCGCAGTTTCAGCGCCTGGTGAAAGCTTTCCGCGTCAAAAGCGTCAGTCAGCGGCTCGACGCCGAGCCGGCCAAGCAGCTTTTGGGCGGCAGCCGCGCCTTCATCGCTGGCATACACCACAGCCCCGAACCGGCGCGGGTCGTTCAAACGCAAAGTCCCCTGGCTGGTGGCCATTTCAAAGTGGTCGTGCTTGCCCAAGGCGGGGAAACCGTCGCCAAAAGCCACACTGCCGGACATTCCGAGGTGGATCAGCAGCAGCCCGTTGCTCAGGTCCACCAAAAGATACTTGCCGCGACGGCGAACTGCCAGCACCTTCTGGCCGGCAAGCTTGTGCGGCGCGCAGCCCAGCGGCCAGCGCAGGGGCTTGCCCATCTGGACGCGCTCAATGACGGCGCCGGCGATACGGTCCGCAAAGCTCAACCGGGTGACTTCAACTTCTGGCAGCTCAGGCATGGTTTTGTAAATAAGGGCGCTGCTGCATGGCGCAAGAAGGCAGCGGTGGGCCAGCCGAAGATCAGGGCCGCGGCGTAAAGCGGCAGCGCAGCCGGGAAGCTTCAATTATCATGGTTCGATGAAGAAAAAAATTGGCCTTGCCATCAGCGGCCTGTGGCTGGCTGTTCCCCTGGTCCTGGCGCAGACCGAAGAACCGCTCCTGGCTGCGCCCTCAACGCTTGTCGAGGCCAAAGCCGCACAGGAAGCGACTCCATCATCGCAGCTGGATGGGGCCCTTTTTTACCAGCTGCTGGTGGGTGAAATGACCCTGCAGGAGGGCGAGCCCGCCGCAGGGTTTGCGCTGATGCTGGACGCCGCCCGCAAAACCGGCGATGCGCAGCTCTACCAGCGCGCCACAGACATCGCACTGCAGTCGCGCTCTGGCGATGCCGCACTGCAGGCAGCCCAGGCCTGGAAGGCAGAGCAGCCCGCCTCGCGCGAGGCAAACCGTTATGTCCTGCAGATCCTGGTGGCATTGAACCGGATTGCCGACACGACCGAACCGCTGCAAACCGAAATCCGGCTTGCTCCGGAAATGGAACGTGCTGCGGCATTGACTGCGGTACCCCGGATTTACGCGCGTGTGCCCGACAAAAAGCTGGCCAGCACGGTGGCCGAAGAAGCGTTGGCCACCTACCTGAACAGTCCCGCCACCGCCAGCGCCGCCTGGACCACGGTGGGGCGTATGCGGCTGGCCGCCGGCGACAGCAACGGCGCGCTTGCGGCAGCCAGGCGCGCACAGGCTGCAGGCCCGCTCTCCGAAGGCCCGGCCCTGGTCGGGCTGGAACTGATGGACCCGAAACAGCCTGAAGCAGAAAATCTGGTCCGCAAATACTTTGAAGGCAACGCCAAAGCCCTGCCCGAAGTGCGGATGGCCTATGCGCGCGCGCTGCTGGATGCCCAGCGCTACGCCGAAGCCGCCGCCCAGCTGCAAGTGGTGACCCGCGAAAAACCCGAGCTTCCCGAAGGCTGGCTGGTACTGGGCTCCCTGCAATTGCAGGACAACCAGCTGGCACAGGCACAAACCTCGCTGGAGCGCTACGTCACCCTGGCCCAGCAGCAGACAGCCGAAGGCGAGCGCAACCGCGGCCTGGCCCAGGCCTACCTCTCGCTGTCCCAACTGGCCGAAAAACGCAAGGACTATGCGGCGGCAGAAAGCTGGCTGGCCAGGATTGAAAATTCCGCTGACCTGACCCAGGCCCAAACCCGGCGCGCCTCTATCCTGGCCAGCCAGGGCAAACTGGAAGAAGGACGCCAGCTGATCCGCAAGCTCCCCGAACGCAACGCTGCAGACGCAAGACTGAAATTGAACGCGGAAGTAGGCCTGCTCCGCGAATTCAAGCAGTACCAGCTGGCCCATGATGTGCTGGCGCAAGCCCTGGCCAGGAACCCCGACGAAACCGAACTGCTGTACGACCAGGCCATGATGGCTGAAAAGCTGGGTTCGATGGATGAAATGGAACGTCTGCTGCGGCGCGTCATCCAGCTCAAGCCCGACTACCACCACGCCTACAACGCCCTGGGCTATTCATTTGCGGATCGCAGCGTGCGCCTGCCGGAAGCGCGTGATCTGATTCGCAAAGCGCTCGAATATGCGCCCGCCGATCCATTCATCAAGGACAGCCTGGGCTGGGTCGAATTCCGAATGGGCAACACCTCGGAAGCCATCAAGATCTTTGAAGCCGCTTACAAAGCCAAACCGGACGCCGAAATCGCGGCCCACTTCGGTGAAGTGCTCTGGACAACAGGCCAGCGTGACCGCGCCGTGGCCATCTGGAAAGAAGGCCGGCTGCTGAGTCCCGAAAACGAGACCCTGCTCGAGACGCTCAAGCGCCTGCGCGTGAAGCTGTGACGGGAATTCGCGTCCTGCCGCCTGTACTGCGTATCCACCTGACCCGTCTGGGTCTGGTGTGCGCCTGCGCTATTGCTCCTTTTTTGATAGCTGGTTGCGCTCAACCACAAAGGCTTGCGGGCACAAATGACTCAAAAAATGAGCTTCGGACAGGCCGTATCAGCCTGCAGGTCCAAAGCGAACCTGTGCAGTCTTTTTCGGCGAGCTTCGAGCTCAAGGGCCAACCCGAGCGCGGCGAACTCTCGCTGATCAGTCCTTTGGGCAGCGTGCTGGGTGTGCTCCGCTGGTCGCCCGGTGAAGCCGTACTCGACTCAGGCAATGGCAAGATCCAGCGATTTTCTTCGGTGGATGAGCTGATGGCCCAGGCGACAGGTGCGGCCGTCCCGGTGACCGCGCTCTTTGCCTGGCTGCAGGGCGACAATGCCAGCGTCAGCGGCTGGTCTGCAGACCTTTCCCGTTACGCCGAAGGCCGCATCACGGCCAGGCGGGTGCAGCCAGCGCCCCCAGCCGACCTGCGTGTTGTCCTTGACCAATAATTCCGGGGTGAATGCCCCGGCTTCGCCGCAAGGCCTCCCGTACTTTCACGCTCCCGGTTCCTGTTATTGCTTTGGCGACACCAGTTCATGACGACTCATACCGCCCCCGTCCCACACGCCGCGCAGCCGCTCAAAGCCCTGTATGACGTGCCGGCGCCCGCCAAATTGAACCTTTTCCTGCACATCACCGGACGCAGGCCCGACGGCTACCACCTGTTGCAATCCGCATTCATGCTGATCGACTGGTGCGACACCCTGCACTTTGAACTGCGCGCCGATGGCCAGATCACCCGGGAAGACCTTCGCCAACTCAACGAGGGCAACCCCGGCGAGTCCCAGGCCTTGCCCGCCGAGGACTTGTGTGTACAGGCAGCCAGGGCGCTGCAAGCGGCTTGCGGCACGTCTTTGGGCGTTCACATCGGCCTGCAAAAAAGCGTCCCTTCAGAAGCCGGCATGGGTGGGGGTTCATCCGACGCAGCCAGCTGCCTGCTGGCGCTGCAGCGGCTTTGGGGTGTGCGCCTGCCGACCCCAACACTGCAAGCCATCGCCCTGTCGCTGGGCGCCGATGTCCCCTTTTTCCTGTCCGGTGGCCACGCCTGGGTGGAAGGCATTGGTGAAAAAATCACGCCGCTGGCCTTGCCGCCAGCCCGTTTTGTGGTGGTTAAGCCCCCTGCCGGTGTCTCCACACCAGGAATTTTCGGTGCGCCGGGGCTCAAACGCGACACAGAAACTGCTACAATCCAAGGCTTTGCTGCAAATGCTGAAGGCCCTTTGAGATCGGTTGATTTCGGATTCGGCCGCAACGACTTGCAGCCGGTAGCGCAGGAGATGTGCCCGCAGATTGGCCAGTCGATCAACTGGCTGAAAACGAAACATCTTCAAGGGCGCATGACCGGCTCCGGAAGTGCTGTATTTGCGCAACTGCCGCATGGCACGGATTTGACGGATCTTTCAGGTTTGCCTGATGACTGGATAGTCCGGACATGCAGCAATTTGGAGGCGCATCCTCTGGCTGGTTGGTAAAATAACCGCTCTTTGAAATGCGCTTTCAAGCGACCTAAATGGAAAAGTTTATAGGTCTGTTGTTGGCAACAACAACTGTCCTGTGTAGGGGTGTCGCCAAGCTGGTTAAGGCACCGGATTTTGATTCCGGCATTCGCAGGTTCGAATCCTTCCACCCCTGCCAAATTACTCGCCGTGGGCCGTAGCCCCGGTGTTGCGGTCCCGCCCGGAGCGGGCCCGTGTGACTCCTGACAGACCCGCGTGATGTGTATCAGCGGGTCTGTGTGTTTTTGGAAACACGCCAGGCAAGCGGCGCTCACTGCCAAGCCCGTTGCAACGTGTTGTCCCGTGCGTATTTTGCTTCGATAAAAATTTCAGCCACGTTCAAGTCCTTGTAGCAGCTGGGCCCCACATGCAAACGCACCATCCCGACTTCATGGTTTTCACCGGCAATGCCAATCCGAGCATGGCCTCCGACATCGCCCAGCACCTGGGCATTTCACTGGGTGCAGCCCATGTCGGCCGTTTTTCGGATGGTGAGGTTACCGTCGAGATCCAGCAGAACGTCCGGGCCCGTGATGTGTTTGTGGTGCAGTCGACCTGCGCGCCGACCAACGACAACCTGATGGAACTGCTGATCATGGTTGATGCGCTGAAACGGGCTTCGGCCGAGCGCATCGCCGCGGTGATCCCGTATTTCGGTTATGCCCGGCAAGACCGCCGCCCACGTTCGGCGCGGGTGCCGATTACAGCCAAGGTGGTCGCCAACATGCTGCAGGCCGTGGGCGTGTCGCGTGTTTTGACGATGGATCTGCATGCCGACCAGATCCAGGGCTTTTTTGATATTCCGGTCGACAACATTTATGCGTCGCCGGTGTTGCTGGGCGACTTGCGCCAGAAGAATTACGCCGACCTGATGGTCGTGTCGCCCGATGTGGGCGGCGTGGTGCGCGCCCGGGCGCTGGCCAAGCAGCTGGGCTGCGACATGGCGATCATCGACAAGCGCCGCCCCAAGGCGAACGTGTCTGAAGTGATGCACGTGATCGGCGACATTGAAGGCCGCAACTGCGTCATCATGGACGACATGATCGACACGGCCGGCACGCTGGTGAAGGCGGCTGAAGTGCTGAAAGAGCGCGGCGCCAAGAAGGTTTACGCATATTGCACGCACCCGATTTTTTCGGGCCCGGCCATTGACCGCATCGCCCAGGGCGACGCACTCGATGAAGTGGTGATCACCAACACCATTCCGCTGAGCGCCCATGCAGCAAGCTGCAAGAAGATTCGCCAGCTCTCCGTGGCGCCGCTGATCGCTGAAACCATTCAGCGCATCGCCAAGGGAGAGTCGGTCATGAGTTTGTTTTCGGACCAGGACAACCTGTTCTGATCTGAAACAAAAAGGTAGCTGCCCTCGCCTCACGATGTTCATCGTCAGGAAAAAGCAGCTTTTTAAACCAGAACGAGACTGGTCGCGGTCCGTTCTTTATTGGAGTTGATTATGAAATTCGTCGCTTTTGAGCGCGCAAAGCAGGGCACGGGTGCGAGCCGCCGTCTCCGCATCACCGGCCGTACGCCCGGTATTGTTTACGGTGGCACCGGTGAACCCACGCTGATCGAAATCGATCACAACGCGTTGTTCCACGCCATCAAAAAAGAAGCGTTCCATGCTTCCATCCTCCAGATGGAACTGGCAGGCAAAGAACACAAGGTTCTGCTGCGCGACCTGCAAATGCACCCGTACAAACAGCAGATCCTGCACATCGACTTCCAGCGCGTGGAAGCCAAGACCAAGATGACCGTGAAAGTGCCTGTGCACTACAGCGGTGAAGAAGAGTCTCCAGCCGTCAAGACGGAGAACTGCCTGGTCAACCACGTGATCACCGAGCTGACCGTGTCCTGCTTCCCTGCAGACATCCCCGAATTCATCGCCGTCGACCTGAAGGGCCTGAAGAAGGGCTCGCCGCTGCACATCAAGGACATCACCCTGCCAAAGGGCGTGAAGTTCGTGGCCAAGGGCCAGGACAACCCGGTTCTGGTGTCGGTGTCTGCCGTTTCCGAAGAAGCCGAGGCCGATGCCGCAGCAGCCGCTGCAGCAGCCGCACCGGTGGATCCGAAAGCCGCTAAAGCTGCTGCCGCCAAGGAAGCCAAAGCCGGCGCCAAGGCCGACGCTGCCAAGCCAGCCGCCAAGAAGTAATTAACCCACTTCACGCTCAGGCCTGAAAAGGCTCGCGGCCCTTGTCCTCCCGCAGGACAAGGGCCGTTTTTCTTGACCAGCCTTATCCCTTCAACCCCAGGGATGCGAAGCACGACAGACACGCCCCTAGAATTGGGCGGATGGAAATCTCCAAATGATCAAATTGTTTGTCGGGTTAGGCAACCCTGGCCCTGAATACGAAGCCACCCGCCACAACGCCGGCTTCTGGTTTATCGACGCCCTCTCGCAGGAGCTGAAAGCCCCGCTGAGCCTGGACAAGAGTTACCACGGCCAGGTGGCCCGCATCACGGTGAACGGCCAGAACGTCTGGCTGCTCAAACCACTCACCTTCATGAACGTGTCCGGCAAGTCGGTGGCGGCGCTGGCGCGGTCCTTCAAGGTCGCACCCGAGGAAGTGCTGGTGGCGCACGACGAGATGGACATCGTGCCCGGCCAGGTCAAGCTCAAGTTCAGCGGCAGCCATGCCGGCCACAATGGCCTGCGCGACATCCATGCGCAGCTGGGCACGGCCGACTACTGGCGCCTGCGCATCGGCGTGGGCCACCCGGGCGTGAAGGCCGAGGTGGTCAACTGGGTGCTGAAAAAACCTTCGCAAGAGCACCGCGTGGCGATTGAAGACTGCATTGCCCGCTGCATCAAGGCCGTGCCGGAACTGCTCAAGGGCGAGATGGAAAAAGCCACGATGATGATCCACACCAGCACGCCACCGCGGCCGAAACCGCCGCGCAAAGTGGATATTGAAGATTAAGAGTCTGCCGTTCCGGGTCTGCCGCGCGCAAGTTTGACGCTATGATTTTTATAGCTGCTCGCGCAGGATCCTGCTGGGCTGCACCGCTATTTCTGCGCTAAATCGGCGCTTCCAAGGCCATGTCAGGCCACAAACCCTCCAACCAGGTCAATTAGCGAGCCGTGACCACCGGAATAATGGTTTGCAGCCGCTGGTATTTTTCAAACAGGGTTTCCCGCGTTTCAATGTGCTGCGGGTTGATGGGAATGCAGGCCACAGGGCAAACCTGCACGCACTGGGGCTCATCGAAATGGCCCACGCATTCCGTGCATTTGTGCGGATCGATCTCGTAAATTTCCTTGCCCAGGTAAATCGCCTGGTTGGGGCATTCGGGTTCGCAGACGTCGCAGTTGATGCACTCGTCGGTGATCATCAGGGCCATGTCAGCGCCCCTTTGCGGCTTCGTGCGCCGCCGCCAGTGCCGACGCCACCGCCGGGCTCACCATCTGGCTGATGTCGCCGCCCAGCTTGCTGATCTCGCGCACCAGCGTGCTGCTGATGCATTGCAGCGGTGCGTCGGGCAACAGAAACACGGTTTCCACCTCGGGGCGCAGTTTGCGGTTCATGGCCGCCATCTGCGCTTCGTAGTCAAAGTCGGTGATGTTGCGGATTCCGCGCACCACGGCTGAGGCCTTTTGCGCCGTGCAAAAATCCATGATCAGGCCGTCAAACGGCAGCACCGTGACGCCAGCGATGCCCTGGGTTGCCGCCTGTACCTGCGCCACACGCGCTTCCAGTGAAAACAGGGTTTTCTTGTGGTGGGCAGTGGCCACGGCAATGACAAGCCGGTCAAACAACCCGGCAGCACGGCGCACGACGTCGTCATGGCCCAAGGTGAACGGGTCAAACGTGCCGGAATAAACAGCGGTGCGGGAGGTGGCCATAGGAGGAATTATGCCCGCCCCACCCTTTTTGCCGCCAATTGCCGCCCTGTAACCACGAGGCAGGCAAGGCCTGGCCGGCGGTTCAGCCCGCTGGCGTACCCAGAGCGGCCAGCAAGTGGAAATGCACGGCGCCTGCCTTGCCGCTGCGGTGCACCTGTAAACCCAGCGGCAGCAGTTCCTCATCCGTCCAGGGTTTGGGCGCCTCCAGATAAACCACGCCGGTCGGACCGATGGCCTGCGCTGCGGCTTTGAGCGTGGATTCGTACAGGGTGGACTCAAAAGGCGGGTCGAGCAGCACCAGTTGCAGGCTGCCCGGCGCAACGCGTTTCAGGGCGCTCAGTCCGTCGCCACGCTCGATACGGCACATGTCGGCCTTGAGCCTGGCCTGCACCGTCTTGAGCTGTTGCGCCAGCGCCGGATCCTGCTCGCACAGCAGCACGTCGGCCGCGCCGCGCGACGCGGCCTCAAAGCCCAGCGCGCCGGTGCCGGCAAACACGTCGATACAGCGCCAGCCCGTCAGGTCCTGGCCCAGCCAGTTGAAAAGGGTTTCACGCACGCGATCGGGCGTGGGACGCAGGCCCGGCTTGCTGGGAACCGGCAATTTTGTGCGTTTGTACAAGCCGCCGATGATGCGGATCTCACCCGGCGGCACGGTTTTTCGGCCCACCACCTTGCCGCTTTTGGCGCGCGGGTTCTTGGGGGTGGCGGGAGCTGGGGTGGGAGCGGGCGTGTACTTCATGGTGCGGCGCCAAGGATAACAGTGACCATTTTTTCAGGCTGCAGCTTGCGTGCAAAAGCCGCCTTGACATCGGCCACCGTGACCTTGTCGACCTGCTGCGTCCAGGTATCCAGGTAGTTCAGGGGCAGGTCGTTCCAGGCAATGCTCGACACGTTGTCAAGGAGCTTGCGGTTGCTGTCAATGCGCAAGGCAAAGCCGCCCACCAGGTTGTCCTTCGCCGCCTTGAGTTCGGCCTCCAGCGGGCCGTTGGCCACAAAGTCAGCCACCACTTTGCGCACCAGGTCCACGGCCTGCGCAGCCTGGTCAGGCCGGGTCTGCATGCTGATGGTGAAGGCGCCCGCATGCAGGGCAGGTGAGAAATAACTCGACACGCCATACGTCAGGCCGCGCTTTTCACGCACTTCACTGGCCAGCCGCGAGACAAAACCGCCGCCGCCCAGGATGTAATTGCCCACCGTCAGGGCGAAGTAGTCCGGGTCTGAGCGTTTGTAGCCCGGCTGGCCGATCAGCACCTGCGCCTGCGCTGAAGCAAAGGGGATGCGTTTTTCAACCGGTGCGGCCAGCGGCGCGACCTCGGCCACGGCCGGCAATGGCGGCAGGCTGGCGCAAGCCGTTTTCGGCAGGCGTGACAGCAATTTTGCAGCGATGGCATCAGCCTGCGCGCGCGTCACGGCGCCCACCATGCTGATGCGCGCGCGGCAAGCCGTCACGCCAGTGGCGTGCGCGGCGCGCATGTCGCCCACGCTGATGCGCGTCAGGCTTTCTTCCGTGACTTCATAACCATAGGGATGCGTGCCGTATACCGCCGGTGTGTAGGCGCGGCCGGCAACACTGGCCGGGCGGGTATAGGACTCGCGGATCGAGGCCTGCAGGCGTGCGCGCTCGCGTTGCCACACAGCTTCGGGAAAAGCCGGCTCGGCGATCTCACGTGCGGCCAGCGCTGCGGCTTTGTCCAGCAGCGCCGGGTCGGTCAGGGTGCGCAGTGAAAAGCTCAGGCGGTCGGACGTGGTGCCGGCACCGAACTGCGCGCCCAGATCCGCCCAGGCTTCGCTGAGTGCGTTTTCATCGAGCGCCGGCTCGGGAACACACAGCCCTCCACAAATTCCGTCTGGCCCCAAGCCATTGCTGGCACGCACACCTTTTTCCAGCAGGCCGGCCATCATGCTGGCCAGGCCGGCTTTGTCAGCAGGGTCACGCCGGTTGCCGGCGTCCAGGTCGATCTGCACGTCCAGCATGGCAATCGCCGGGCTTTCGACCAGGTAAACCTTGGCGCCATTGGGCTGCGTCCAGTGCTGGATCGGCAGGGCAGCCAGCGCCAGCGAGTGAAAAAACAAACCAAAAAGGCCTGCGACCCCTACACACCTTGCGCGAGCCGCTATTGTTTTTATAGCAATCATGATGTTGTCAACAATTCTGGATGAGTAGGGCAGCTCAACGCTGCAGGTCGCCGGCAGGCGCAGTGCCCTGGCGCGGCTTGCGGTTCGGATCCAGCGGCTGCGGCAACAGCGTTGCCATCGTCATCTGGTCGTCACCAAAATATTTCGCGGCCACTGCCTGCACCTCGGCGCCCGTGATGCTGCGCAGGGCGGCAATGATGCGTTCGCTGGCATCCAGCGGCAGGCCTTGCACCCAGTGGGAGCCGAGCTCGCGCGCCTGGTTGAAGACCGAGTCGAGCTTGTAGGTCTCGCTGGCCACCCACTGCGTCTTGACGCGGTTCAGTTCGGCCTCGCTCACGCCTTCGCGCGCCACCTTGGCCACCTGCTCGCGCAGCGCGTCGGCCACCTGCTGGGCGGTTTTACCGGCAGCGGGCACGCCGTCAAGCGAAAAGAGCTGCGGCCCCCGGCCCATCAGGCCATTGGACGCACCGGCGCTGTCGGCCACACGGGACTGCTGCACCAGCGCGCGGTCAAGCCGGGCGCCGCTGTAGCCGTCCAGCACGGCGGCCAGCACCGTCAGCGCCAGCGCGTCGCGGCTGGCGCCGGCGGCCGGCGCGGCCAGGTCTGCCGGCTCCAGCTTGGGCACCTTGAAAACCATGCTGACATAGGCCTGGCTGGCCGGTGCCTTGAAGTCCATGCGGCGCACACCGGCCTGCACGGGCTCGGTACGCGGCTTGCGCACCGGCACGGCACGCGCCGGAATCCCGCCGTAGTATTTTTCGGTCAGCTTTTTGACCTGCGCGACATCTACATCACCGGCAATGACCACGGCGGCATTGGCAGGCACATACCAGCGGCGGTAAAAGTCGCGCGCATCGTCGGGTGTCATGGCCTCGATGTCGCTCATCCAGCCGACCACCGGGCGCCGGTAAGGCGAGGCAGTAAACGTCATCGCGGTCATCTGCTCATACAGCATGGCGCGCGGCGAATCTTCGGTGCGCAGGCGCCGCTCTTCCTTGACGACCTCGATCTCGCGCTTGAACTCGTCGTCGGCCCACTGGTTTCCGGTGAAACGGTCAGCCTCCAGGCGCATGACGTCCTCCAGCTTGCCGGCCGGAATCTGCTGGTGGTAGGCCGTGTTGTCGCGGCTGGTGAAAGCGTTGTCGCGTCCGCCCAGGGCGGCTACGCGCTTTGAAAACTCACCCGGTTTGACCTTCGCCGTTCCCTTGAACATCATGTGTTCCAGCACATGGGCCACGCCCGATGTGCCGTCGACCTCGTCCATGGAGCCCACGCGCACCCACAGCATGTGGGCCACGGTGGGCGCGCGGTGGTCGGGCTTGACGATGACCGTGAGGCCGTTGGCCAGCGTGAACTGCTCCACTGCCGGTGCGGGCGCGGGCGCCTGCGCAAGGGCCGCCGTGCCCAGGCACAGAGTCAGCACCAAGGCGGGCAGGCGCCAGGCGGCCGACGGGCGAAGTATGGAAGATAGGGGTACTGGGGGTGTCAAAAGGGCTGGCCTGGGGTGTTTCATAGAATAGCTGGGTGGCGCCGCACGGCACTGCAGAGTGCAATTGCCCACTAGGACTCCACAAGCATACCCAATGTTCAGTTTTTTCAAGAAAAAATCCCCTCCCCCTGCCCCACCGGCGTCTTCTGCGCCCGATACGCCCTCCCCGGCCGGCGGATCCACCCCGGACCCGGCAGTACCTGTGCCCGCTGCACCCGTGCCCGCGCCAGCTCCTGCGGGTGGCAGCTTGATTGGCAGCGCGCTTGTAACCCCCATTGCCATTCCGGTTCCCGGCGCTGTGGCCCCCGAGCGGGAACGCTGGCTCGGCAAGCTGCAGGCCGGGCTGCGCAAGACCGGCTCCAGCATCTCGACCGTGTTCACCGGCAGCCGCATCGACGATGCACTCTACGAAGACCTGGAGACCGCGTTATTGATGGCCGACACCGGCAGCAAGGCCACCGAACACCTGCTGGCCGATGTCAAACGCCGCGTCAAGGAAGGCGGCATGACGCACCCCGTCGCCGTCAAGAATGCCTTGGTGGACTCCATCGCACAACTGCTCAAGCCGCTGGAGCAGCCCCTCGTGATCGGCCAGTACCAGCCCACCGTGATCATGGTGACCGGGGTCAACGGTGCCGGAAAGACCACATCCATCGGCAAGCTCACACGGCACTTGGCCACCGAAGGCGCCTCGGTGCTGCTGGCAGCAGCTGACACCTTTCGCGCCGCGGCGCGCGAGCAGCTCAGCGTCTGGGCCGACCGCAACACCGTCGAGATCGTCAGCCAGGAAGGCGGCGACCCGGCCGCCGTGAGCTTTGACGCCGTGAGCGCAGGCAAGGCGCGCGGCAAAGATGTGGTGCTGGTCGACACGGCCGGCCGCCTGCCGACGCAGTTGCACCTGATGGAAGAGCTGCGCAAGATCAAACGTGTAGTGCAGAAAGCAGACGCCACAGCACCCCACGAGGTACTTCTGGTTATTGACGGCAACACCGGGCAAAACGCATTGGCCCAGGTCAAGGCCTTTGATGACACGCTGCAGCTGACCGGCCTCATCGTGACCAAGCTGGACGGCACAGCCAAGGGCGGCGTTTTGGCGGCCATTGCGCTGTGGGCCCGTGAACGTGCCATTGCCTCACCCACACTGCGTCCGGTGTCGGTGTACTTCATCGGTGTGGGTGAGCAGCTGGAAGACCTGGAAACCTTCAACGCGCGTGAATTCGCGCAGGCTCTTCTGGGCTGAACCGGCAGATTCGCCGCTTGCCGCTCAAGGCACCCCAAGCTTTAGCAGCAGTACCGAGATCACCACGAAGGCCACGATAAAGAATGTCTCGGCCAGCAACAGCGCCACAGGCTTCCAGCCCAGCTTGAGCAAGTCTTCAAAACTGGTCTTCACACCCGCAGCGGCAATGGCCGTTACCAGCATCCAGCGCGATGCATCGCTGGCCAGTTGAACCACCGGCGCCGCGATCAGGCCGGCGCTGGCCAGCATGACCAGCACGACAAAAGCGATCAGGAAGCCCGGTACCAGCGGCACTTCTGTTTCCGGCACCTTGACGGCCGGATGGTTGCGGTACAGCACCGCAATGAACAGTACGATGGGCATCAGCATCATGACGCGAAACAGCTTGACCACGGTGGCCGTGTCACCCGCCTGCGGGCCGAGCATCATGCCGGCCGCTACCACCTGCGCCACGTCGTGAATCGAGCCGCCCAGCACAATACCGGCCTGCCCCGGCAAGAGCCCGATGGCCTGCAGGCTGAATGGGTAGACCACCATCGCCAGCGTCGACAGCACCGTGACGCCCACCACGGCCAGCAGTGTGAAGCGTTCGTTTTCTTTCGTCTGGGGCAGCACGGAAGACACGGCTAGCGCCGCCGATGCACCGCAGATGGCCACCGCGCTGCCCGACAGCAGGCCTTCATCACGCGAACACTTCAGCCAGCGCGCCAGCAGCACGCCCAGCAAAATCGTCAGTACCACCGCCAGCACGATAACCACGGCGGTTCCGGCGCCCAGTTGGGCCACTTGCGCAAACGTAATGCGGGCACCAAGCAGCGCGACCCCCACGCGCAGCACCACGCGGCCGCAAAAACCAATGCCCTTGGCCGCCTTGGGGTGGCTATTGAGAAAGTGGAACGCCAGGCCGATCAGCAAGGCATAGAGCAGTTGGGGACCGCCATAGTGCTCGGAGATGAAAGTCGCGGCCAGTGCAATCACCATGCACACCAGCACACCTGGAAAGTGGGACGCCAGCGCCATGCGCCATTTAAAAATCATGGGATATCAGACAGACTTGTTGGATGAATGGGACGGAGGGTTTGGACCACCGGGGTAATGCGTGAGAACTTTTTCCAGCAGCGCCGCACCGGTAGGGCTTCCCGCCACCAGCATCCGGCTTTGCAGCAGGGGCAAGCCGTCCAGGGACCGCATCGTGGCGCCGGCCTCGCGCAGCAGCACCAACCCGGCCGCAGCGTCCCACGCGCCCATGCCGCGTTCCCAGAAGGCATCAGCCCGCCCGGCCGCCACATAAGCCAGTTCCAGCGCCATGGACCCGCTTCGCCGAACCTGCCCAAACGTTCTCAGTACATCACCAAATTCACGCAGGTAGTCGTCCATGAAAGGCGCACCCGGCTTGGGAAACACCGTCGAAACCAGGCATTGCGCAGCAGGGCGCGCGGCAGCACAGGCCAGGCGCTCCCCATTCAGGTATGCACCAAGGCCCGATGCCGCAGTAAAAATTTCGTGGCGGGACGGATCCACGATCACGCCCAGCACCGGCTGCCGGTCCACACACAGTGCAATCGATACCGCATACTGAGGGTAGCCGCGCGCAAAGTTTGCCGTGCCATCAATCGGGTCGACCAGCCAGGTGGGCTGCTCCGTCAATTCGCCGCCGCTTTCTTCGCCGACAAAACCGCTCTGCGGCAAGACTTGCAGCAATGCGCCGCGCAAGCCCTCTTCCACTTCGCGGTCAAAGCGCGTGACCCAGTCACCCGGCGCTTTCTGACGGACATCCGCCGGCTGCAGTTCAGCCTGCGCTTTCCTGATGCGGGCGGCAGCCTCCATGCCCGCGAGCCGGGTTTTCTCCAGCACCACAACAAGGTCCATGTTCATGCCTTCTTGGACAGCACACTGACATAGTCGTGCGCCTGGGTATTGATGGTAGAGACCCGGTATTCCACGGGCTTGTCGCCGAACGTCAGGGCCAGCCGATGCACTTCCAGCACCGGGGAGCCCACCGCCAGCCCCAGCAGGCGCGCCTGGGTCCGGTCGGCCGCCGCGGCGCGTGCACGTTCCTGTGCCCGCAGCACGGTGATGCCGAAGTCCGTCTGGTACAAGGCATAGATCGTGCCGGGCCTTTCCACAAAACGCTTTTCGGTGAGGTTGCGGAACAGAGCCGCCGCAATGGTCAGCCGGTCATGCATGACCACCCTGCCCTGCAGGGCGAGGCGGTTTTCCGCCCTGAACACGGACTCCCCCGCCTTGATACGCAACGCGGCGGCTTCTTGCTCCGTGGCCCGCTCGCGCCCAAAAGCGATGCAGTCAATTTCCGGGTAGTCGCGGTCCCGCGCCGCATCGTCGTCACCGAAGTTCCAGTGCGGCTCCACGTGAAAAAACTGGAACATGAAGCGGGCATTGTTGTGCGGCGCCACAAAAGTTCCCTTGCCCTGCCGCCGCACCAGCACATGCTCGTGTACCAGCTCGTCAACGGCATGGCGCAGGGTGCCAATGCTCACCTGCAGGCTCGCGGCAATATTCGCCTCGCTGGGCAAGGGTTTACCCGGGCCGCAATGCCCGGCCTCGATGAGTTTTTGCAGCTCGCGCTTGACCTGGCGGTAGAGCGGCATGGCCTCTTCGCTCATCAACGGACGCAATGGAGCCGATGTGTTTTTGACATTCACGGCCGCCATTGAAACACCAACGGGCGAGTCGTACAAGTCATATATATGAGTGAATTGACAAGCGGTTGCCGGCCCATAAAACTGGCAACTCAATTCAACTCAGGCCATTCGGAGACCCCATGATTCATTTTGTATTGCATGACGCCAAAGACACCGTGGCCGTTGTGGTGGTGGAAGGTGTGAAGGCAGGAACCGCCATGACCGGCTGGATCATGGACGAGGACCGCATGATCAATGTGCAGGCCCAACAGGACATCCCGATCGGCCACAAGGTGGCCCTCAAGGACATGGCTGTCGGCGACACCGTGCTGAAGTACGGCATCGACATGGGCAAGGTTGTTGCCAACATCAAGGCCGGCCAGCACGCCCATGTCCATAACATCAAAACCAAGCGCTGGTAGTTGATGGCTTGCCTGGCTACTGCGCGGGCGGGATGCAGCGTTGCAAATCCTCGCCGGGCAGGAGCCCGCCTGCGGTTTGCGCCTTGCCTGCCGCCCGCTCGCTACGCCATCCAAACCATCAACTCAAAAAACTTTAAAAGGATCCCCCATGTCAGTCATCGATAAAAACACCACATTTCTGGGCTACCGCCGTGAAAACGGCCGCGTCGGCGTGCGCAACCACGTCATCATCCTGCCGCTGGACGACCTTTCCAATGCAGCCGCCGAGGCGGTGGCCCACAACATCAAGGGCTGCATGGCGATTCCGCACCCCTATGGGCGGCTGCAATTCGGTGCCGACCTGGAGCTGCACTTTCGCACCCTGATCGGTGCCGGCTGCAACCCCAACGTCGCCGCCGTCGTGGTGATCGGCATTGAAGACAGCTGGACCAAAAAAGTGGTGGACGGCATCGCCAAAACTGGCAAACCGGTCGTGGGCTTCGGCATTGAAGGCCACGGCGACCATGAGACCATCATGAAGGCCTCCAAAGCCGCACGTGAGTATGTGCAGTGGGCCAGCGAAAAGCAGCGCGAGGTCTGCGGCATCTCCGAACTGTGGGTGTCCACCAAGTGCGGCGAATCGGACACCACGTCCGGCTGCGGCGCCAATCCCACCGTCGGCAACGCCTTCGACAAGCTGCACCCGCTCGGCAACTACCTGTGCTTCGGTGAAACCTCCGAGATCACCGGTGGTGAAAAGATCGTCGCCGACCGTTGTGCCACAGATGCCGTGCGCGACCAGTTCATGTTCATGTTCAACCGCTACCAGGACATGATCAACCGCCACAAGACCAGCGACCTGTCGGACTCGCAGCCCACCAAGGGAAACATTGCCGGAGGCCTCACGACCATCGAGGAAAAAGCGCTGGGCAACATTCAGAAGATCGGCAAGGTCTGCACGGTCGACGGCGTCATCGACAAGGCCGAAATGCCCACGCACCCGGGCCTGTGGTTCATGGACTCGTCCAGTGCCGCCGCCGAAATGGTGACCCTGTGCGCCGCCTCCGGTTACGCCGTGCACTTCTTCCCCACCGGCCAGGGCAACGTGATCGGCAATGCGATTGTTCCCGTGATCAAGATCTGCTCGAACCCGCGCACCGTGCGCCTGATGAGCGAACACATCGACGTGGACACCTCCGGGCTGCTGCAGCGCGATATCACGCTCGACCAGGCCGGCGACAAGCTGCTGGAGAACATGCTGCGCACCGCCAACGGCCGCCTGACCGCTGCAGAAGCGCTGGGCCACCGCGAGTTCGTGCTGACGCGCCTCTTTGAATCAGCCTAGAA
The DNA here is from genome assembly GCF_056405695.1 of Polaromonas sp. P1_F6. Classification (NCBI taxonomy): domain Bacteria; kingdom Pseudomonadati; phylum Pseudomonadota; class Betaproteobacteria; order Burkholderiales; family Comamonadaceae; genus Polaromonas; species Polaromonas sp. P1_F6. Next base: position 671,376 of record NZ_JBFUBQ010000003.1, on the reverse strand, counting down.
CATGGCCCCCACGCTTTTCACTTCGTGTAATACGCTGCCCCCCGAGGGGGCTAATTTTCCTTGGGGCGGCCCGGCGGAAAATTGTGCTCACATGCTGGTGGCACTGTCATGACGCGGGCGCGCATTGTCATCTGTGAATTCATGGACGAGCGCGCAGTGGCGCAGCTTGAAGCGGCACATGACGTGCTCTATGACCCGCAGCTGGTGGGCGACGCCACCCGCCTGCGGGCCGAGGCGGGCCAAGCCGATGTGTTGATCGTGCGCAACCTGACGCAGGTGCGCGGCGAACTGCTCGCCGCAATGGCCCGCTGCAAGGTGGTGGGCCGGCTCGGCGTGGGGCTGGACAACATCGACGTGCCGGCCTGCGAAGCCCGCGGCATCAAGGTCATTCCCGCCTCGGGCGCCAACGCACTCAGCGTGGCGGAATACGTCGTTGCCAGCACCCTGCTGCTGTTGCGCGGTGCGTTTGCATCCACCGAAACCGTGGCAGCCGGCCAGTGGCCGCGCGCTGCGCTGAGCAACGGCCGTGAAGCTGCCGGGCAAACGTTGGGCATCATCGGTTTTGGCTCCATAGGCCAGACCACCGCCCGCCTGGCACGTGGCCTGGGCATGCACGTGATTGCCTATGACCCCGCGCTTGCACCCGATGCTCCGATTTTCGCGCAGACCGGTGTGCAGTACGCCGGCCTTGACGACCTCATCAGCGGCGCAGATGCCGTCACATTGCATGTGCCCCTGGTGGATGCGACGCGCGGGCTGTTCAGCGCGGCACGCATTGGCCAGATGAAAAAAGGCGCAGTCCTGATCAATACCTCGCGGGGCCACATCGTGGACATCGCGGCAGTCAGTGCGGCACTGCGGTCGGGGCAACTGGGCGGTGCGGCCATTGATGTATTCGACGCCGAGCCCCTGCCCGCGAGCGCGGCGTTGCAAGGCTGCCCCAACCTGTTGCTTACACCACACATTTCAGGTCTCAGCATGCAGTCAAATGAACGTGTATCGTTCATGATTGCCGACAAGGTGCTGGAGAGCCTGAAGTAAATGGTCCAACTGTCTATTGAAGAAGCAACCCGTCTTGCCACGCAGGCGCTGCGCAAGGCGGGCGCGGCAGAAGCCATGGCGGTCACCACCGCGAGAGCACTGGTTCGCGCCGAAGCGCAAGGCCTTGCTTCGCATGGCTTGAGCCGCGTGCCGCAATATGCCACCCATCTTCGCAACGGCCGGGCCGATGGCCATGCCGTCGCCGTCGTGGCGCACAAAAAAGGCGCGGCGGTGCTGGTGGATGCAAAGCAGGGCCTGGCTTTTCCCGCTTGCGACCTGGCGATCTCCACAGCGATTGCAACCGCCCGGGAACTGGGCGTGTGTTTTGTCGGCGTGACCAACAGCCACCATTGCGGGGTATTGGTGGATCATCTGCGCGCCGCAACCGATGCGGGCCTGGTAGGCCTTGGTTTTGCCAACGCACCGGCGGCCATGCCAGCGGCAGGCGGCAAGCACCCGATCTTTGGAACCAACCCGATTGCTGCCGCGTTTCCCCGCAGAAACGCCGATCCACTGCTGATTGACCTGTCTCTGAGCGAAGTTGCGCGCGGCAAGGTGATGGTTGCGGCCAAGGAAGGCAAATCCATTCCGCTGGGCTGGGCGCTGGACACGCAAGGCCGGCCCACAACGGACGCACAGGCGGCTCTGGAAGGCTCCATGCTGCCGCTGGGCGCCGTGAGCAGCCCTAAAGGTTCCATGTTGGCATTGATGGTTGAGCTGCTGGTGACAGCCGTGATTGGCGCGCAGTTTGCTTTTGAGGCATCATCGTTTTTTGTGGATGAGGGCAATCAGCCGCGAATCGGCCAGGCTTTCATCCTGATCGACCCGGGCGCGCTTGCAGGCACAGACACTTACTTTGAACGCATGGAAACCGTGATCGCCGAAATGCTGCTGGACGAAGGTGTACGTCTGGCCGGTACGCGGCGCATCGCACTTGAAACGAAAGCACTACAGACGGGAATCAACATTCCCGACGCACTCAAATCGCAGTTGGATCAGTTAGTGGGTTAACAGTTATTCAATCAAGAGGAGTAGGCATGAAACGTCGTGACATCGTATTGGCATCAACAGGTGCAGCCCTGACGGGCATTCCGGGTCTGGGGCTGGCCCAGCAGACCTTTCCCAAACCAGGCAGCACCATCAAGTATGTGGTCCCGTTCACGCCCGGCGGCCTGACCGACATGATGGCCCGCACGGTCGCCCAAAAGCTGTCCGAGGCGTGGAAGACTCCCGTGATTGTCGAAAACAAGGCTGGCGGAAACGCGCAGATCGGCGCCGAGCTGGTCGCCAAATCGGCGCCCGACGGCAATACGCTGCTGGCCATCACGTTGACACATGCCGCGAACGTATCCCTGTATCCGAATGCGGCTTACAGCTTCACCAAAGACCTGCGCCCGGTCGCCCTGATGGCCAATTCGCCGATGCTGGTCGTGGTTCCCGCCGCCAGTCCCATCAAGGACTTCAAGGACCTGATGGCCGTGTCCAAAACCAAGCAGCTGAGCGCGGGCTCGAGCGGCAACGGCACCCCAGCACACCTGACCATGGCTTTGTTCTGCGAGTTGAACAAAACGAAGATGATCCATGTGCCCTACCGCGGCGGCGCGCCCTCGATGGTCGACCTGATCGGTGGCCAGCTGGACGTGATTTTTTCCAACTATCCGGAATCGATCGCTCACGTCAAAGGTGGAAAACTGCGCGCGATCGCGATCTGCAGCCTGGGCCGGCACCCGGGGGTGCCTGATGTCCCGACTGCTTTCGAGGCCGGTATGACTGGCCTCTTTGTCGAGAACTGGACAGGGGCCATGCTCCCGGCCAAGACGCCGGATGACATTGTCGACAGATACTCGCGCGAGATCATCAAGATCATGTACAGCGCTGACGTGGAAGAGCGCGCCAAGCAGCAAGGCTTTCGTGTCTCACAAAAGGGTTCAGAAGAGTTCGGCCGCTTCCTGAAAAGCGAAATAGACCGCTGGAGCCGGATTATCAAGACCGCGAAAATCACGCCGACCTGATCGGCAAGCACACCGGGTAAGCACAAAGTCCGCAGGCCGCTCGCGGTCTGCGTTACGTTTTGTAAAACACCGCTCAGGTTCTGGTGGCCTGGCGGAAAATCCGCCCAGAGGCGATCCCCGCCAATGGAGACATACATGAACGACATAGCGGATATTCCCGATACCGTTACCGGGCCGCGCAAGGTTGACCAGCTGTTGGCGCACTACGGCGAAAGCCACCGGAACCCGCGCAACGAACTGATCCACTTCATCGCCATCCCGCTCATCATGCTGAGCCTGGTCGGCATGCTGTTTGCGCTTCACCCCTATATCGCGTATGTGTTCGTCGCGGCCAGCATGGTCTACTACGCGCGCCTGTCGGCGATGTTCTTTATGACCATGGCGGTCTGGTCGGTGCTGTTTTTGGGTCTGGTGTTCGCCATGGGGCCGCTGGTATTGCCGATTTGTATCGGGATTTTTGTGGGCGCCTGGATCCTGCAATTCATCGGCCACAAGATCGAGGGCAAAAAGCCTTCTTTCTTTGAAGATATCCAGTACCTCTGGGTCGGGCCGCTGTTTGTGCTCAGCAAGCTGTTTGGCAAGCTGGGTATACGCTGGTGATCCATCCAGCTTGAAAACACCCGGGCGGCCTCCATCTTGGAGGTTTAAACCTTTTCACAGGTACCTCGCTTGATCAGCAAAATTCTGCGTTTTTTCCTCAAGCTCCTCTTTGGCATCTTCGCGGCTGTGTTTGCCGTCAGCCTGCTGGTCGCAGCCCTGATCGTCGTGGCGCTGAGCCTCCTGAAGTCGCTCGTCACCGGCCGCAAGCCGGCGCCTGCGATGGTGTTTGGCCGCTTCCAGCGCTATTCGCCCCAGGGCATGTGGCCGGGTGGGGCCGCCCAAGGCAACCCGGCCAGCCCCCGTGCCGGCGACGTGGTGGACGTCGAAGTCCGCGAAGTGCGTGACGACAAGCGCCTGCCGTAAATCCATACCTGCAAGCGCCGGTTCAGGTGGCTGGGAACGAAAAGTACGGAACCGCTATTAAATTCGTAGCTGCTTGCGCCCGTCCTACCTGGGTGAAAGGCCAATTTCATTCCATAAAATTGGCCATAAAGCTGATGCACAGCCCACCTGGATTTGGCGTCAAATATGGCTTCAACCCAACAAGAACTTGCGCAGGTAGCTATCAAATAGATAGCAAATCCGCCTTTGGAAGGGCAGCAGCCCCGTACAAATCGATACCGCGCATTTACAAGGCAGAAACCAATCCCCCTGAACCAATGGCCCACAATGCGGCTCATACCAAGGGTTTTCACTTATTAGCCTTGCGCTATCCGAGTCATTGAACCTATTGCTTAGCACTCTCTCCAACAGAGTGCTAATATTTAGCACCAGACGAAAGGAGTCTTGCTGTGTCTTATGCTCTTTCCCCCGCTTCCCTGACCGCTGTCGTGCCGAAATCGGGCGCGTCCACAGCCGTCAACCCCTGGTCGCTGGTGCCCCCGCTGGGCAACCTGGACGCTTATATTTCCGCCGTGAACCGTCTCCCCATGCTCACCCTGGAGCAGGAGCAGGAATTTGCCAAAAATCTCAAGGAAAACAACGATCTAGATTCCGCAGGTAAGTTAGTGCTCTCTCACTTGCGTCTGGTGGTTTCGATTTCGCGCAAATACCTGGGTTATGGCCTGCCGCACGGCGACCTGATCCAGGAAGGCAACATCGGCCTGATGAAGGCGGTCAAGCGCTTCGACCCGGACCAGAACGTGCGCCTGGTGAGCTACGCCATGCACTGGATCAAGGCTGAGATCCATGAGTACATCCTGAAAAACTGGCGCATGGTCAAGGTCGCCACGACCAAGGCCCAGCGCAAGCTGTTTTTCAACCTGCGCTCGATGAAGCAGGGTTTCAAGGACGACGCCGACGTGGCGACGCACCGCGACACGCTGACCGAAGGCCAGATCGACTCAATGGCCAAGACGTTGAACGTCAAGCGCGAGGAAGTCATCGAGATGGAGCAGCGCATGTCGGGCGGCGACGTGCTGCTGGACCCAAGCCCGAGTGACGACGGCGAAGACGCCTTTGGCCCGATCGCTTACCTGGCCGACGCCACGCAAGAGCCGACGGCACTGATGGAGTCGCGCCAGCGCGACAACCTGGCGTCAGACGGCATCACTGCTGCGCTGGAAGATCTCGACCCGCGGTCGCGCCGCATTGTGGAAGAGCGCTGGCTCAAGGTGAACGACGACGGTTCAGGCGGCATGACGCTGCACGACCTGGCCGACGAGTACAAGGTCAGCGCCGAGCGGATCCGCCAGATTGAGGTGGCGGCCATGAAGAAGATGAAGAAGGTGCTGGCCGCCTACGCGTAAAACCCGCAGGCTTACGCTCTTTCAAAAAGCCCGCGCAGCAATGTGCGGGCTTTTTCCTTTTCCGGTTGCAGCCGTGCGGAACGGATTCGCTCAGGACTTGAGCAACAGGCGGATGTCGGACGCCAGCGCCTCAGCGCCGCTGCCGTAGCGGTTGTAAAGACGGATGCGCCCCTGGCCGTCGAAGACATAGCTGCCGGCGGAATGGTCCATGGTGTAGCTGCCCGGCGTTTTGCCGTCGACTTTTTTGTAATACACCTTGAAGTCCTTGGCGACCTGGGGCAATTGGTCGAGCGTGGGCCGCAGCGCCACAAAGGTCGGGTCGAAATTGCCCATGTAGGCCTTGAGCAGTTCGGGCGTATCGCGTTCCGGGTCGACCGTGATGAAGATTGCCTGCAGCTTGTCGCCATCGGTGCCCAGCAGTTTCTTGACCTGCGCCAGCTCGGCCATGGAGGTCGGGCAGACGTCGGGGCACTGCGTGAAGCCGAAGAACACCACCACCACCTTGCCGGCAAAGTCTTTCAGCGTGCGCACCTGGCCATTGTGGTCGGCCAGCGTGAAGCCCTGCGCGTAGTCGGCGCCGGTGAGGTCAATGCTCTTGAACTGAGGTTTGTCCGGTGCGCATGCAGTAAAAATGCCTGCAGCACCCACTGCAAAAGCGCAGGCAGCTATTGTTTTAATAGCAGATCGGCGAACGGGTGAGGCAGCCCGGGGCGTGCTGTGGGACTTCATGGTGGGAGCCTAGAGATAGTGGTCAAGCAGCAGCGCTGCGAACAGCACCGAAAGATGAATCAGTGAAAACCGGAAGGTCTTGCGTGCCAGCGCGTCGGAGTAGTTGCGCCACAGGCGAAAGCCATACCAGCTGAAGCCGATGCTGAGCGCGACAGCGGCAACGAGGTAAGGCCAGCCGCTCATCTTGAAGATAAACGGCATCAGGCAGGCGGGGAACAATACCAGCGTGTAGAGGAACACCTGCAGGCGCGTGAACTCATTGCCGTGCGTCACGGGCAGCATGGGCAGGCCTGACTTGCGGTAGTCTTCCACGCGGTAGAGCGCCAGCGCCCAGAAGTGCGGCGGCGTCCAGAGGAAGATGATCAAAAAGAGGATCAACGCCTCCGGGCCGACCGAACCCGTCATGGCAGCCCAGCCCAGCACCGGCGGCATGGCGCCTGAAGCGCCGCCGATCACGATGTTCTGCGGCGTCAACGGCTTCAAGATCACGGTGTAGACCACCGCATAACCGATGAAGGTGGCAAAAGTCAGCCACATGGTGAGCGGGTTCACCCACACATAAAGAATCCACGAACCGAGGGCGCACAGTGCGGCCGAAAAAGACAGCGTGAGCGGATTGCTGAGCTCGCCCTTGGCGGTGGGCCGCCAGGCGGTGCGCCGCATGCGCGAGTCAATCTGCTGCTCGACCAGGCAGTTGAAGGCGGCGGCAGCCCCAGCCACCAGCCAGATGCCGGCGCAGGCGATCAGCGCGAGCCGGACATCCGGCCACGACGGAACACCGGGAACGGCCAGCACCATGCCGATCAACGCGCAAAACACGATGAGTTGCACCACGCGCGGCTTGGTCAGCGCATAAAACTGCGCGAAACGGGAGGGCGCGCGGGGCAAGGCCGGAGCCGGTGCGGCGGAGGGAGTACTGGGGTTCATGGAAAGTCGCTAGGCATTCAATTTTGACGCATATGGCGTAGGGGGCCGCTGCGGCTGGAAAAGACCACGCCGCTGAGCACAATGACAAGGGCCGCGGCACCGCCGGTATGCATGACCGCGGCGAGCAAAGGCCAGCCCAGCACGGCGTTGCTGATGCCAGTGACGGCCTGCAGCAGTATGAGCCCGGCCAGCCAGCGCGCCGACGTGCGAAATGCGGGCACGCGGTGCAGGCACAAGGCAAGCGCCAGAAACACGGCAAACACGAGATAGGCCACCAGGCGGTGCACATAGTGAATGGCGGTGAGTGCCTCAAAGCTGATATTGGCGCCGTCATGGCCCGCACCGAGTTCGCGCCACAGCGTGAAGCCCTGGCGGAAGTCCATGGCCGGCCACAGCGATCCCTGGCAACCCGGAAAGTCCGTGCAGGCCAATACGGCGTAGTTGGTGCTGACCCAGCCGCCGAGAGCAATCTGCACCCAGAGCAGCACGAAGGCTGCGATCACAGCACGCCGCAGGCCGGCAGAAATATCCGTGGCGCTGACGCCCTGCGCTTGCGCATAACGCACCGCCTGCGCGCGCAACAAGGCCAGCAGAACCAGGCCGCCCAACAGATGCAACGTGACGATGGCCGGAAACAACTTCATGGTCACAGTGAGCGCGCCGAACGCGCCCTGCAGGCACACCCAGATCAGCGTGACAGCAGGCCACCAGAATGAGACCGGTGTGCGCTTGCGCTCCAGCCAGCTTGTCACCGCGAGCGTAAGAATAAGCACGCCAACGCCAGTCGCCAGATAGCGGTGGATCATCTCGATCCACGCCTTGGAATGCGTGACTGGGCCGGTCGGCATCGCAGTCTGCGCAGCTTCGATGTGCATCTGGGCGCCAACCGGACTCGCGCTGCCGTAGCAACCAGGCCAGTCGGGGCATCCCAAACCGGAGTCAGTGAGCCGCGTGAACGCGCCGAAGATCACCAGATCAAACGTGAGGAACAGCGTCACCAGCGTCAGCACCCGCAAGCGTTGCGCCACCGGGGCATTCTTGTTGTGTACCCACACCCAGGCCAGCGGCCCGAGCGCCACCACCAGCCCCATGATCATCAGGCGCAGGGCAGGACTCAAGTCGTAAAGATTTTGCGCGGCCATGATTGATTAATGAAAACTGGAGCCCGCAACGCCCTGGAGGTATCCAACCAAGCAGGGGCCGCGGGACTGGCTTTGCCAGACCGCAGGCGCAGCGGCCCCCTCGGGGGCAGGGAGCTACACGCAGTGAGCGACCGTGGGGGCTCTTCACACAAGCAGGGGCCGCGGAACCGGCTTTGCCAGACCGCAGGCGCAGCGGCCCCCTCGGGGGGCAGCGCATTACACGAAGTGAAAAGCGTGGGGGCCATATTCACCTTCCCTCTTTGTCCCAGCTGCTGGAGGCACGCAGGAGACGCTCCAGGTCGCGCTTGGCCTTGGCGGCTGCGGGGACGTCCATGTCGGCCGGGAAACGCATCATCCAGTTGCCGATGGGGTCGACCAGATAGAGATGATCCTCCAGCCGCTGGCCCGCAGCGGGCTCCAGCCACTTCGCGAGTTCAGCTGGCGCCACACGCAGCACCGCCGACGAAGCCAGCGCGGGGAGCAAGGCATCACGCACCGGCACTTCGTCCACCACCAGCCAGACACGGTCCAGGCGCTCTTTTTCCTTGCCGAGGGACTCGCGCAGCTGGCGCTGGAAATACAGGTTCTGCTCGCACTGCGCACCGCAGGCGCCGCCGGCCACACTGATGAGCAGCCACTGGTCCTTCAGCGCCTTCAGCGTGCCGGTTCGGCCGTCGAGCGAGCGCGTGGCCAGCGGCGGCAGCGGACGCTGCGGGTCAATCAACTCACCAAAGTTGCGGCGGCCTTCGGGCCGGATCAGGTAGTAGGTGACGTAAGACGCGATGACCGGCGCCGCGCACACCAGCAGCACGGCCAGCATTTTCCAGCGGCCTGCCACGGTGCTGGGTGCGCGCGTACTGGACTGGTCCAGCACGGGCATGGCATGCACGGTCAGGCCCAGGGGCTGGTCTTGCAGTCCGGCTGCAGCAGCGTGGACGGGAGGAGTATCAGGGGTATGAGGGGTAGCAGGCGTATCGTTTGTCACGGCAATTGATCGCGGCGTTTGCCGCGCATGTGGGTACGAAAAGGAAGGACCAGCTGAAACCAGCCATACAAAAGAACCACCAGGCCGCAAAGGCCGAACCACTGGAAGGCATAACCGTAGTGCTTGTCCACGCCCAGGTTGGGCGCAGCCCACTCGCGCAGCAGGCCTTCGCTGGGCGCACCGGTCTGCAGCAATGAGACATCCAGCAGCGGCAGGCCGGTTTGCGCCCGGAAAGCAGGCAAGTCGAGATTTTGCCGTATGCGCCCACTCTCGGTACCCTGGAACTCATAGAGCCTGGAAGGCGGCGGGGCCATACGGCCCTCAACCGTCACGATGCCTGGCGGCGTTGAAACATCCGGCAGGCGTGTGCGGTCGGCAAAGTTGCGCGGCACCCAGCCACGCTGCACCAGAATGGCCTGCTGGCTGCCTTCCAGCAGCAACGGTGTTACCACCAAAAAACCCGTCTTGCCGCTCATGGGCCTGTTGTCGAGATACACGGTGTGCTCGGCGCGCCAGCTTCCCTTGAGCATGGCGGGCCGGTGAATGTCATCAGCGAGGTTTTGGCTGGCAAGCAGTGAACGCACATCCAGCGCGGGAAGCCGTCCTTTGGAATCGACGGCGGCCTGCAGCGCTTCTTTTTGCGCGGCGCGGCGCAGCTGCCATTGCCCCAGCGAAAAAGTCGTGCCGGCAACCACCAGTGCGGCCACCGTGAGAATCCAGAAGCGCGGGGAGTGCAAAGCACGTGTCATGAGCCGATAATCCTGTTCATGACTTACCTGATCGCACTGGCGTTTATCGCCATTTTTGCCAGCCTGGCCTCCGCATTGTTTTTCATGCTCAGGGGCGGCAAGGGCAGTGAAGGCGCCGAAAGCAGCAAACGCAAAAACAGCAACATGGCGCGCGCACTGGCGTTCCGTATCGGGTTTTCGGTTTTGCTGTTTGTCTGCATTCTGATTGCGTGGAAGCTCGGTTATATCCAGCCTACCGGCATCCCCGCTGGTAAATAAAAAACCACTGCGGGTGGCGGAATAAAGAACAAAGGCCGCATCAAGCGGCCTTTGGTTGAGCGGCCTGAGCCGCTGTTGGTTCCCTTACAACCAGTACACCAGGATGTAGAGGCCCAGCCACACCACATCCACAAAGTGCCAGTACCAGGCAGCGCCTTCAAAGCCGAAATGCTTTTCAGGGGTGAAATGGCCTTTGTGCAGGCGCAGCGTGATGAACAGCAGCATCAGCATGCCGACAAACACGTGGAAGCCATGAAAGCCCGTGAGCAGGAAGAAGGTCGAGCCGTAGACACCGGACGACAGCTTCAGGTTCATCTCGTGATAGGCATGGAAGTACTCATAGCCCTGCACGAACAGGAAGACCACGCCGAGCGCAACCGTCGCCCACATGAAAGCGATGGTGCGGGCACGCTTGCCTTCAATCAGCGCGTGGTGGGCGATGGTGATGGTGACACCGGAGCTCAGCAGCAGTGCCGTATTGACCGTTGGCAGGGAGCCCATGATGCTGGCCCAGATGCCGCCGCCGATCGCCAGCGGCTTCATGGCGGTAAACGCTTCGACGATGTCGGCGGGCGATGTCGTGACGCCGGGCACGATAGAGGGCCAGGCCGCCTTGAAATCAGGCCAGAGCAGCGCGTTTTCCAGGCTGCCCAGTGCGGGCAAGGAGTGCGAGCGGGCCCACCACAATGCAGTGAAGAAAGCGCCGAAGAACATCACTTCCGAAAAAATGAACCAGCTCATGCTCCAGCGGAAGGACATGTCGATCTTGCGGCCGTACATGCCGCCTTCGCTTTCGGCGATGGACTGGCTGAACCAGCGGAACAACGTGACCAACCACCACACCATACCGAAGGCCAACGACCATTTGCCCCAGTCGGCGCCATTGATCCACTGGCCGGCGCCCAAGATGACAAAAAACAGGCCAATAGATGCCATCACCGGATGGCTCGATGGGCTGGGGACGAAGTAGTGGGGGGTTGACCCGTGGGTTGCTGATGACATCGCTCGACTCCTGTTTTTCTCTCGAATTTCCAATAATCTTTTAACTTGTACCGTGGGGCATTGTGAGGATGCCGCGCTTTAGCGCGCGACCATCCACTTCGCCAGCAGCACCAGGACTGCGACAAACACGACCACGGCAATCAGCCCCACCACAATGATGTGGAGAGGGCTCAAATTCTTCACGTCTTCTTCGTAGTCGCCGCGTGCACGCAGGCCTACAAAGGACCAGGCCACAGCCTTGGCCGTGCGCCAAAAAGAGGGTTTGCGGGGGGTTGCGGCCATGCTCATGCGCCTGCCTGTTTTTCAGGTGGCACGGCGGCAGTCGTTGCCTTGGGCGTGACGGGCGCAGCCGGCGTCTTGCCGCCCACTTCAAAGAAGGTGTAGGACAGCGTGATCGTGCTCACGTCTTTCGACAGTTTCGGGTCGATCACGAAGGCCACTGGCCACTGCTTTTTCTCACCGGGCGCCAGGGTGTACTGGCTGAAGCAGAAGCACTCAAGCTTGTTGAAATGCGCACCGGCCTGCGCGGGAGCGTAGCTGGGGATGGCCTGGGCGGACATGGTCCGGTCCTGCACATTCTGGAATTCGTACATCACAGTGGTCAGCTCGCCCGGGTGAACCTGCAGCGTGTTCTGCGCGGGCTTGAAATGCCAGGGGCCGCGCGTGTTCGCATCAAACTCAACCGTGATGGTGCGCGTGCGGTCTACCTGCGTATTGGCCGGCAAATTGGGCGTCGCACCAGGGATCTGGCGGTCGGACAGGGCCAGCACGTTGATGCCGGTCATCTCGCAAATCGCCTTGTAGATGGGCACCAGCGCATAACCGAAGCCGAACATGCCGAGCACGATCACGGCCAGCTTGCCCATCATGTTGAAGTTTTCGCGCTTGAGCCGCATCACATCGGTACTGGTTGAGATTGAGGTCGACCTGGCGGCTCAATGGCTCAGGAAAATCATCTTGGCCATGAAGCCGGCAAAAAAGACCAGAGCGACCGAAGCCAGTATCAGGGCCAGCCTCAGGTTGCTCTTCTTTTGTTCGGGTGTCGTCATGGCGATTACCGTTGGGTTAAATCAGCCGATCACGCGGGTTGCCGAGGCATCCAGCTTGGGCGGTGTTTCATAGGTGTGGAAAGGTGCAGGCGATGGGACTTCCCACTCGAGACCTTCGGCGCCCTTGCCGCCTTCGTCCACCCAGGGATTCTGCCTGGCAGGTGCGCCCTTGCCGCGCATCGTGGGAACCACAATGAACAGGAAGAAGTACAGCTGGGCAAATCCGAAGAAGAACGCGCCCACGCTGGCCACGGCATTGAAATCCGCGAACTGCATGGGGTAGTCGGCATAGCGGCGCGGCATGCCGGCCAGGCCCAGGAAGTGCATCGGGAAGAAGGTCACGTTGAAGGAAATCAGCGACCACCAGAAGTGGATCTTGCCGCGGGTTTCGTTGTACATGACGCCGGTCCATTTGGGCGACCAGTAGTAGTAGCCGGCAAACAGGGCGTAGAGTGAACCAGCCACCAGCACGTAGTGGAAGTGAGCCACCACGTAATAAGTGTCCTGCAACTGCGTGTCGATCGGTGCGACCGAAAGGATCACGCCCGTCAGACCGCCGATGGTGAACACGAAGATGAAGCCCACTGCAAACAGCATGGGGGTTTCAAAGGTCATGGAGCCGCGCCACATCGTGGCGATCCAGTTGAACACCTTCACGCCCGTGGGCACGGCGATCAGCATGGTGGAGTACATGAAGAACAGCTGGCCCGTAACCGGCATGCCGGTGGTGAACATGTGGTGCGCCCACACAACGAAGCTCAGGATGGCGATGGAGCCGGTGGCGTACACCATGGAGGCGTAGCCAAACAGGCGCTTGCGCGAGAAAGCCGGGATGATCTGGCTGATGATGCCGAAGGCCGGCAAGATCATGATGTAAACCTCGGGGTGGCCGAAGAACCAGAAGATGTGCTGGTACATCACCGGGTCGCCGCCGCCGGCGGGGTTGAAGAAGCTGGTGCCGAAGTGGCGGTCAGTCAGCGTCATGGTGATGGCGCCTGCGAGCACCGGCATCACGGCGATCAGCAGGTAGGCGGTGATCAGCCAGGTCCAGCAGAACATCGGCATCTTCATCAGCGTCATGCCGGGAGCGCGCATGTTGAGGATGGTGACGATGATATTGATCGAACCCATGATGGACGAAGCACCCAGGATGTGCATCGCAAAAATACCGGCGTCCATGGACGGGCCCATTTGCAACGTGAGCGGCGCGTAGAGCGTCCAGCCCGCGGCGGGTGCGCCACCAGGCATGAAGAACGACCCCACCAGCATGATGCCGGCCGGGATCAACAGCCAGAAGCTGAAGTTGTTCATACGGGCAAAAGCCATATCGGCCGCGCCGATCTGCAACGGGATCATCCAGTTGGCGAAACCCACGAAGGCCGGCATGATGGCGCCGAACACCATGATCAGGCCATGCATGGTGGTGAGCTGGTTGAACAGTTCGGGGTTGACCAGTTGCAGGCCGGGCTGGAACAGCTCGGCGCGGATCAGCAGGGCCAGCACGCCACCGAACATCAGCATGAAGAAACTGAACAACAGGTACAGCGTGCCAATATCCTTGTGGTTGGTCGCAAAGACCCAGCGACGCCAGCCCGTCGGGGCATGGTGATCGTGGTCATCATGTGCGTGATCGTGATGGTCTAGAACTGCACTCATCTTGGCTTCCTTTGGTGGCTTGTGCCTGTAGCTTGTCTTTTGCGGCCGGCAAGGTCACGCCGGCGAAATGATGGAATCTGCGGGTAACGCCTGAGGCTTACTTGCGAGCCGCCTGTATTTCAGCGGGCTGGACGATCTGGCCGGTCTGGTTGGACCAGTTGTTCTTGGAGTAGCTGATCACGGCGGCGAGATCGGTGTCGCTCAGCGCCTTCCAGGAAGGCATGGCGCCACCGGCGGCCCCATTGAGCACGGTCTGAATCTGCTTCTTGTGGTCTGCGTCGAGAACAATCGGCGAGCCGTCCAGCGGCTTGATCGGGCCAGCGCCCTTGCCGTTGGCCTGGTGGCAGGCAGCGCAATTGGCAGCGTACACTTTTTCGCCGCGCGCCTTCAGGTCAACCAGCGTCCAGACCTTGGAAGGATCATCCGCCTTGGCTGCGGCTTCCTTGGCCTTGACAGCCACCCATGCGCTGTAATCGGCTGCGGACACAACCTTCACGTGGATAGGCATGTACGCATGCTCCTTGCCGCAAAGCTCCTGGCACTGGCCGTAGAAGTCGCCGACTTGTTCGGCACGGAACCAGGTGTCGCGCACAAAGCCGGGAATCGCATCCTGCTTGATGCCGAATGCCGGCACCGCGAAGGCGTGGATCACGTCGCTGGCGGTAGTGATGATGCGGATTTTCTTGTTGACGGGAACAACCAGCGGGTTGTCGACCTTGAGCAGGTAGTTGTCGGGAGCTTCGCCGGCCTTGGGGCCGCCGTTGTCGGACATTTCGCGGTGCGTGTTGTCGAGTGTGGAGACAAAGCCGATGCCTTCGCCTTCGCCCTTGATGTAGTCGTAGCCCCATTTCCACTGGATGCCGGTGGCCTTGATGGTGAGGTCGGCGGCGGTGGTGTCCTTCTGGGCGACCAGCACCTTAGTGGCCGGCAGGGCCATGGCGATCACGATGATGAAGGGGACGATGGTCCAGGCAATTTCAACAGCGGTAGATTCGTGGAAATTGGCCGATTTGTGGCCGACCGACTTGCGGTGTTTCAGGATGGAATAGAACATCACCCCGAAAACAGCCACAAAAATCACGAGGCAGATGGCCATCATGAACCAATGCAGCCACTGCTGCTCTTCGGCAATTTTGGTCACGGCCGGGTGCAAATTCAGCTGATTGACGGCCGGGCCGCCCTTCAGGTCGTTGACGGCGTAAGCGGCGGTGCTGACCCAGGCGGCCGCAGATGCCAGAATTGCGCCTGCATGCTGCATGCCAAGCCGTGTCATTTTGCTCATGGTGTTGCTTACGTTCATCGTGATCACTTTTTCTGCTTCAATTACCGACCAAATTAACCGGCTGATTATAAAGTTAGCGGCAAGCCCTCCTGCCGCACCTGAACTGACACAAGTCTTTCAGGAACTGTCAAACACTCCGCAACGCCATGCGAATCTCTCGGGCCAGCGCGGGCCGCAGCTCTGGCCGCACATGCCGCCCGACCTGGACAGACCGCCCCTGCCCGGACACCTCAATCAGCGACCCATCCCCATCCTTGGGCTCGATCCGGACCCATTCGCGGTTGAATTCAGCCCGCTCCGTGCGCCCTGCCGTTTCCAGCTCCACCACCAGCCGCTCGCCCTGCAGGACGATTTTTTCACCGTCGCCCGCATGCCGGGCATACGCCACAAAAGCAGCCCCCACCGCTATCAGCTCGATCCAGGCAAAAGGCATCACCATGGTGGCACCCTGCAGCCAGAAAAATCCGGCAATACCCAGTGAAACACCGCACAAAGACACATACAGCCAGCCCAGTTGGGCCGGTGTGAGTGAACAGTGACGCTTGAGAAGCCACAGCACAGCATCGTGGCTGTGGGCGCCCTGTGCGGGCAAGGTGGCAAAACGAAACGCTGGTGTTGGCTGCAGCATGTGGCAACCCTCAAAAAAACTGCGGTTAACGCTGGGCATTGACCGCATGAGGCTTGGGAACATACCCAAAAATTCAGCTTTGAATTGTAGCCGGGTTTACCTTGCCGCCCCTTCTGAAAACCCGTCAACACCAGGGATTGGGAGCGCCTGCGCAACACCTGCCGGGCACCTAGCCGCCGGAGCGCTGGCCCTGCAGCATGCTGCGCATATCGGCGACCGACACCGCGCTGAGCGCACTGACCTTGATCCGCGGCGGCGCCTTGAGCGCGTGGCCATAAATGATTTCAAAGGTGAGGCAGAGCCGCCCGTCTTCGCCCCTGACGAGATGGCGGGACAGCGCGCTTTCAAGCTGCGCCTTCCAGGCCCGGCCCCTCAGGGAAGAAAACCGCGCCGGGTGAAAGTTGCGGCCCAGCTCCCTGATGTCTTCCAGCAGCCGCGCCGAGGTCGCATAGGTGAGGGTGATGCGCTCCATGTCCATCACGGGTTCGGCAAACCCCGTCTGCACCAGCATATCGCCCCAGTCATGCATGTCTGTCAGTTCATGCCCGGCCGGCGGCCAGCCCAGTTGCGCATAAACCTCGCGCAACTCCTTCGCGGTATCCGGGCCCAGGCAGGAAAACATCAGGAAACCGTCTACCTTCAGCGTTTGGTGCCAGTGCGCCAGCAGGGCCTGCGGGTCGGCCGATTCGTGCAGCGCCATGTTGGCCCAGAGCATGTCGGCAGTTCCTGCCGGTGGCGCCTCAAAGCGTATGGGAGCCGCCAGCCAACGGCGCGGATTCCACCACGGTTTTGCTATATTTTTGATAGCTTCTTGCGCACGTCCAGAGCTGCTTTCAACCACAAAACACCTTGATTTTGGGTAGGCCCCGGCCAGTTTTTCCTGCGCCTGGATCCCTCCGCGCAATGCTCCCCAGTGCACCCACGCACGCGGCTGCAGCTTGATCCATTGCAACCGGTCCATCATGCGCCGCGCCACTTCTTCATGAAGCCACGGCGAGGCCAGTGGAGCGGTGCGGTCCCAGCGGCTGACGGCAATCGGGTCGAGCGTGGGTGGGCGCTGTGTAGAGGTCATGGAAAGAGCAAAAAGGGCAAAGGAAGCGCGGGGCCCGCCGAGGCAAGCGAGGAAGGTACGCGAGTATATTGACACGGTGTTCACACGCCTGCTTGCTCCCGCCACATTCCTGTCCCGGCCGACCGGCCGCTTTGGCGCCTTCCCCGGCCTGGCCAGCCAGTGCGCTGTGTGCCGCAGCTGGCCGGCGCGCCAGGTGTGCGGCGCCTGCGTGGCCCGGTTTGCCTTTGCCGTCCCACGCTGCCCCCGCTGCGCTCTCGCCTTGCCCGGTGACCTTTCCATGGGTCTTCGGGTTGGGCCGCAGCCCTGCGGCGCCTGTGTCAGCCATCCGCCGCCTCTGGACGGCGCCTTTGCCGCCGTGAACTATGCCTACCCCTGGTCCGCGCTGATTGCGGGCTACAAATTCGGAGGGCAGCACGGCTGGGCCGCTTTTTTTGCAAAGCTGCTGGCCCAGTCGCCGGGCGTAGCCGGGCTCATGGCGGAACTGACCCCTGGCGACTGGATCGTTCCGGTGCCGCTGTCGGCGGAGCGCCTGCAGGTGCGCGGCTTCAACCAGGCCTGGGAGTTGTGTGTGGCACTGGCCCGACGAACACGCACGCAAGGCCAGACCGATGCCAGGCTGCTGCTGCGGGTAAAGCACACGCGCCCGCAAAGCCAGCTCAAACGCAAGGACCGGCTGGCCAACGTCAAGGGCGCTTTCCAGGTGGATCCGCTGCGCACGGGGGAATTGCAGGGACGGCGCGTGGTGCTGGTGGATGACGTAATGACCAGCGGTGCCTCGCTGTATACGGCCGCACAGGCCTTGCGGGATGCGGGCGCCGCACACGTTAGCGCCGTTGTCCTTGCGCGAACCGAGCAATAGCCCCCACGCTCCCCACTGCGTGTGGTTCGCTGCCCCCCGAGGGGGCGCTGCGCCTGCGGTCTGGCAAAGCCAGTCCCGCGGCCCCGGCTGGCCAGGAACCCCATGCGCACCTATAGCTGGAATAACGACAAGGCGGCCATAGGAACCGGGCTCGCGCCGCACGACAATCCAGCCATGTTCAATATTGTTCTGGTCGAGCCTGAAATCCCTCCCAACACCGGCAATGTCATCCGCCTGGCAGCCAATACCGGCTGCCGGCTGCACCTGGTGGAACCGCTGGGGTTTTCGATGGACGACAAACACATGCGCCGGGCGGGGCTCGATTACCACGAGTACGCCCAGGTCCTGCGGCATCTCAGCTGGCAAGCCTTCCTCGAAAGTGAGCAACCACCCTCCGACAGGCTCTTCGCCATGACCACACACGGCTCCGCCAGCGTCTACGACGCGCGCTTCCTGCCCGGCGACTGGCTGGTTTTCGGCGCCGAAACCCGCGGCCTGGCGCCAGAGTTACGTGAATCCTTTGCGCCACCGCAGCGCCTCAAAGTGCCCATGCTGCCGGGCCAGCGCAGCCTGAACCTCTCCAACACCGTGGCCGTTACCGTGTTTGAGGCCTGGCGGCAAAACGGGTTTTCAGGGTCGCCCGGCATGCCTGGATGAGACATATGTCCGCTTTTGCCAACCTTTGGACTGGCCCCCCCTTGCCAGGATCTAAGTAAAAACCCTAAACTCCAATCCTTCAAGCCTAAAGTTCTCGCTGCAGGCCCGAACGTGCGGATTGCCACTACCCGGCCCTTCCTGCGTTATCCCTTCCCACCGCCCAGTCCACAAGACTGGAAGGAAAAACACAGTGAATATGGTCATCCAGCGTATTTTCGGCAACAGCACGTCCCGCCTTTCCAGCACCGCCAAAGCAGCCAACCGGCTCTCGGTCGAACAGATCCAGGAAAGCCTGCGCACCCTTTTGCATGATTGCGAAGATCCGCGCACCCCGCGGGTGATCTACAAGATCAACCTGGCCAAAACGCCCTCCGACCTGTGGCTGCTGCGCAGCGACCTGCACCAATGCATCGCACATGCGCACTCCCAGACGGAAGCCGCCGAACGCATCAATGGCCTGATCGGTGTTTTTGAGGGCTGGCTGCCGGCCAGCCAGCTGACGCGCATCTAGCGCCAGCGGCACATTCAGGGGTATCGCCGCACCAGCGATTCCGCCACGCACACCGGCTTGGGCGAGCCTTCGCGTTCCACGGTCACTTCCCAGGTCATTTGCATGCCGGCGTTGTCAATCGCCTCGGCAGCCAGCAGCTTCATGCGTGCCCGCAGACGGCTGCCGACGGGCACCGGCGCGGTAAATCGCACCTTGTTGAGCCCGTAATTCACGCCCATGCGCGAGCCGGTAATCTCAAACGACGACTCGAAAAAACGCGGCAGCAGTGACAAGGTCAGGAACCCATGGGCGATCGGCCCGCCGAACGGGCCGGCCGCCGCCTTTTCAGGGTCCACATGAATCCACTGGTGGTCGCCCGTCGCTTCGGCAAACAGGTTGACCTGTTGCTGCGTGATGGTGATCCAGTCGCTGACGGCGACTTCCTGGCCGGTGCAGGCGGCCAGGTCGGCCAGGGTTTCAAAGGTTTTCATGCCGCCACTGTAGCGACACATAGGGGCACGGCATGTCGGCTCAGCGACAAACCGGCGCGATGCTCAGAGGTTCAGCGGTCAAGCCACCGGCAGATGCCCTGCCACTGTTCCATGTCTTTTTCAACACGGCTGGGTGCCACGTCAAACACCGTGAGCCCCCGCGCGGCCAGGTGAATGTAGTTCTGCGTGTCGCGCAGGTAGCCCAGCACCGGCAAACCCAGCCCCTCAACGAAACTGCGCAGCTTGTCGGCGGCAATCGTGCGTGAATCCACGCGCATGCCGACAATGCCCACCTGCATCTTGCCGGCGTGCTTGTGTTCGGCCAGCTGGTCCAGGAAGGTGCGCGTGGCAAAGATGTCGAAGACGCTGGGCTGCAGCGGCACGATGACCTTGTCGGCCAGCTTCAAGACATCGTTAAAGCGCGAGCCATGCAACCCGCCGGGCGTGTCGAGCACCACATGCGTCGTGCCCTTGGGGGGTTTGACGATCAGGTCTGCATTCACATCCCAGGTGGCAATCGGCCGGGCGGCGGGCGGCCGCAGCCCCAGCCACAACCGTGAAGACTGCTGCCGGTCGGCGTCTCCCAGCATGACCGCATGGCCCTGGCTGGCAAAGTATCCGGCAACGTTGGTGGCCAGCGTCGTTTTGCCGACGCCCCCCTTCGGATTGGCGATCACAACCACGGGCATGCGAATCTCCTCGGTTTGGAACTTGTCGTTCCTGGGAACTCTTGGTCTTGCTTTTCCGCTATGGTAACGGCATGGACACAGTTCTCACAACCACTGATAAATCGGCGGGCAGCACGGCAAATCCAGATATTTATGTCATTGCGGCCCATCCTGCCTGGCGAGAATCACGGGTCAACCGCCCGCTGATGGAGGCCGCGAAGGCCCTGCCGCGTGTCCAGGTGCAGGATCTGTACTCGAGCTATCCCGACTACGCCATCGACGTGCCCAAAGAGCAGGCCGCCCTGGAACGCGCGCAACTGGTGGTACTGCTCCACCCCATGCATTGGTACTCGATGCCCGCGCTGCAAAAGCTCTGGCTGGACGATGTACTCACCTACGGCTGGGCCTACGGCGAAGGTGAGGAGGAAGGCGCAAAAGGCCGGGCACTGCAGGGTAAGGACCTGTGGCTGGTCGCCACCACAGGCGGCCCCGAAACGTCCTATCACCCACAAGGCTACAACCGCTACTTTTTTGATGCCTTCCTGCCGCCGTACGAGCAAAGCGCCGCGCTGTGCGGCATGCGATTTTTGCCGCCTCTGGTGTTGCACGGCGCCCACAGCGTTGACAGGCAAACCGTTGCCGATCACATCGCAACCTTCCGCCAGCGCCTGCAAAGCTACCCCGACTGGCCCGAGCTGGAAGACCTGGAGCAATGCGCCGCCTGCGTGGTTCCGATGAAGGATCGGCCTGCGCCAGAAGCTGCGGCCGACTTGCCGAACGGACACGCTGCGCGGCTGGCCGTCGGGCCGCCCCAAGGCCAGGCAGCCCCTATTGAAAGTGAAAGGGGCAGCGTAACGCCGAAGGCACACGGAGTGAAAAGCGTGGGGGCTAGATAACATGGAGCACGCACCCGCCTGGCTGACCAACAGCTTTATCTACCTGGCCGCCGCCGTCATTGCCGTGCCGCTGGCCAAAAAACTCGGCCTCGGCTCCATCATCGGCTACCTGGCCGCCGGCATCGCCATAGGCCCCTGGGGCCTGGGGCTGGTTACCAATGTGCAGGACATCCTCCACTTCGCCGAGTTTGGCGTGGTGTTGATGCTGTTCCTGGTGGGGCTGGAGCTGGAGCCCAAGCGCCTGTGGAATTTACGCCGGCCCATCTTCGGCTGGGGCAGTGCCCAGGTGCTGGGCTGCGCCGCCCTGCTCATGGGCGTCGCGATGGCATTTGGCGTGAGCTGGCAGATTGCGCTGGTGGCCGGCCTCGGGCTGGCGCTGTCGTCTACCGCCATCGCGCTGCAGGCCATCGGCGAGCGCCACCTGATGCCGACGTCGAGCGGCCAGGCCGGGTTTTCCATCCTGCTGTTCCAGGACGTGGCGGCCATCCCGATTCTCGCGCTGTTGCCCCTGTTGGGCGCAATCGGTGGAGAAAATGAGGCTGTAGCGCATACCAGTCGTGCGCTGGAAGCTATCAGAATCGTAGCAGCCATCGCCGGCATTATCCTGGGCGGCCGCCTGCTGCTGCGGCCCCTGCTGCGCTGGATCGCCAACAGCGGTACACCCGAAATTTTCACCGCAGCCTCGTTGCTGCTGGTGGTGGGCATTGCGGCGCTGATGCAGTTCGTCGGCCTGTCGATGGCCCTGGGCGCTTTTCTGGCAGGTGTGCTGCTGGCGGAAAGTGAATACCGCCGCGAACTCGAAACCGATATCGAGCCGTTCAAGGGCCTGCTGCTGGGCCTGTTCTTCATTGCCGTCGGCATGAGCATCGACTTCGGCGTGCTCTGGAAATCGCCCGGACTGATGGCCGCCATCCTGGTGGGCTTCCTCGGCCTGAAACTGGTCGTGATCTACGGCCTGGCGCGCCTCATGAAGCTGCCTTTCCAGGAACGCCCGGTGTTCGCGGTGCTGCTGGCGCAGGGCGGCGAGTTCGCCTTCGTGGTGTTCCAGGCAGCAGCCGGGGCACATGTGTTTTCCGCTGAGATCGCCTCACTGCTGATAGGTGCGGTGGCGCTGTCCATGCTGCTGAGCCCGCTGCTGCTGGTGGCCGTCGACAAGCTGCTGCTGCCGCGCTGGGCCGGCTGCGACACGCCGCAACTCGAAGAAATTTCCGAGCAGCAAGAGGCCCCGATCATCATTGCCGGTTTCGGCCGCTACGGCCAGATCATCGGCCGTATGCTGCTGGCCCAGGGCATTCCGGCCACCGTGCTGGACCACGACGCGGAAATGGTCGAAACCGTGAGGGCGTTCGGCTACCGGGTTTTTTACGGCGATGCGACGCGGCTGGACCTGCTGCGCACTGCCGGCGCGGCCACGGCCAAAATCCTGGTGCTGTCGGTCGACGACATGGAGCAGTCGCTCAAGATCGTTGACCTGGCGCGCGAGCATTTTCCGCAAATGCAGATCGTTGCCCGCGCACGCGACGTGACACACTGGAACGCGCTGCGTGACCGCGGCGTGATGCAGGTGGAACGTGAGGTGTTCGAGTCCAGCCTGCGCAGCGCGCGTACGGTGCTGGAGCTGCTGGGCCAGCCGCCGCACGAAGCGCGTCAGGCGGCGATGCGCTTTCGCCGGCACAACCTGGAGCTGTTCGAACGCATGTACCCGCATCGCAAGGACCGCACCAAGGTCATCGCCGTAGCCACCCAGGGACGCCTGCAGCTGGAAGAACAGCTGGCCCAGGAACGCCAGCAACAGGCGCAGCGCCGGCCAGTTGCCTGGCAGGGCCAGGAATCTGAATAAAATGTCGCGCCAGCCCTTTAGCAACGGGCGCCAGCAGCTATCGTTTTTATAGCAAAAAAATGAGGCAGTCGGCGGCCTACCGGTTCGACTGATCCTCGCGCCGCCGCTGCTCCATGACCCGCCGTTCCACACACACCGGGTGCTGGGCGAAGCCCGGCTTGGCACACTGCTCAGACATGCAGATCTGGAAACCGAGGAGGATACGCCCTTCACAGGCCTGCCGCGGATTGCCGGCCGCTGCCTGCGGCGCCGGTGTGGCAGCGTGGTCGGTCGCCGAAGGGGAAGGGGTAGCGGCGGATTTGGGCTGAGCCTGTTTGGCCTGCCGCTCTTTTTCCAATGCAGCCTTTCGGGTGGCGGCCGCAGCCGCAAGCGCCGCCCTGGAGGCTGCAGACAGGGGTGCCTTCGCCACAGAAGAGGAAGCAGCCGAGGCCGCAGGCTGGGCCTGCGCAGCTGGCACTGCGGGTGCAGCTGCAGCAGGCGCCGCAGACACCACGGGCGAAGTGGAAGCTGCTGGTGCCACCCTCGCCGCGCCGGGCGCTGCCTTGGCCGCTATATTGGCCGGTATGGCAGACGGGGCGGCAGGGGCAGCGCGGCCGGAAAGGGATTTCCATCCAAGGCCGATCACGGTCACCGCCACCAGGCCCGCCAGACCCCACACCAGGTAGCGGTAGGGTGCAGGTGAAGCTGCCTTTGCGGGTGCCGTTGCGACCCCGGGCGACGCCAGGGGACTGCGCCGCCGTGCCGATTTTGACTTTATCGGCGGCAGTGCGGCGTCGTTGGTATTCGCGGCTGGGCTCCTGGCGGGAATTGCAGCTGCACCTTGCGTTGGCCGGCCGCTGGCAGGCTCAGGTGCTGCCGGGCTCACGGCTGCCTCGCTAAACACGGTCTCCGGCCAGTCGGTGGATGCGTCATGCGCTTCCTGGTCCGGTTGAGCCGCCGCAACCACCACCGGTGTCCCCAGGCGCGTGGCATCCGGGTCATCGGCGGCGGGTTTCGCCGGCACATGAGGCGGCAAAGGCGCCTTGGCTGCCGCCTCTTCAAGGGCCTTCCAGGCCATGTCGGTGTCGGCCGCGGAGGCGGATGCGCTGGCCGGCGCTGGAGGGGCTGGCGGGGCTGGTTGTGTATCGGGACGCGGAACAATCAGCGTTCCGGTACCCAGGCGCCGGCCGATGTCCGAGTCGTCTGCGCCAGGCACGCCGAGTTTTTTGAGGCGGCGGCGCGCCAGGTCGGCATAGATACCCGACGGGAACTTGGCCAGAAAGCCCTGGATGTCTTCCACATCCATGGACTCCTTGATGTCTTTCCAGTAGACGAGCTCGAGCTCCTGCGTCACGACCGAGATGTTGGCGCTGGTGCCCGACGGCTGGTCAACCAGCGCTTCGCCGGACAGCATCGTGGAAGTCCAGGTTGAACTGCTGCCGGGCCCGGGCGGCACGGCGGTCGGAACCACCGAGATATCGGGCGCCTCGCGTGCCGCGGCCTGCAGCGCAGCAAGGAACTCCTGCGCGCTGGCATAACGCTGGTCGCGCGATTTGGCCAGGGCCTTGGCCACCACGGCATCAAGAGCAGCGGGCAATCGGGCATTGAACGCACCCGGCATGACCGGGGTATGCCCGACGATCTGCTGGATGGTGGCGAAGTCGGTGTCACCGTCAAACGGCCGTTTCCCGGTAAGTAACTGATACAGCACGATGCCGGCGGCAAACAGGTCGGCACGGGCATCAATCGGCCGACCCTGTACCTGCTCGGGCGACATGTATTTCAGCGTTCCGACCATGGAACCCTGCGTACGGGTGGCTTCGCCGGAATCCTGGATGCGCGCCACACCAAAGTCGGTGAGCTTGACACGCCCGCTCGTCTCGATCAGCAGGTTGGCCGGTTTGATGTCGCGGTGGACGATGCTTTGCCTGTGCGCGTAATCCAGCGCCGAAAGCAGGTCACCCATGATGCCCAGGGTTTGCTCCAGGGTGTAGAGGTTGCCCTTGTCCAGGTGGTGCTTGAGGTCGTCGCCGTCGACGAATTCCATGACCAGGAAGGCAATGTCGCCGTCACGGTCGGAGTCATAGACGCTGACAATATGCGGATGCTGCAGGCGCGCCGCAGACCGGGCCTCGGTGCGAAAACGCACTTCGTACTCTGCGGCGGCTTCTTCCGAAAGATTTTCGACCTTGATGGTCTTGATCGCCACGCGACGGTCAAGGTTGGGATCCCGCCCCTCATACACCAGCCCCATCGCCCCCTTGCCGAGGACGCGGATGAGATCGTAACGGCCAAGTTTCTTGAGACTCATGAGGGAATGGAAATGGACGTAACTGGCGGAAACCGTGCTGCGGGCCTGAGGGGGACGCCTACGTCTTGAAACAAAAAACGATTCTAGCCTGCATCATGCAGCGAAAAAGGTCCGGAATCCGCCCTCTTCCGCGGATCAGGTCCTGATGGAAAACGTGACAAGCGGGGCATTTTCGTCGGTACGCTCGCAGCCCGGCACGATCTGGCCGCTGCCAACCAGGTAGCACTCGGTGCGCCGCAGCACCACCGCCTCACTCTGGTTGCCAAGGTACACCCAGGTGCCGTAGCTGGAAGCGTCCGTCAACACAAAATGCCCGCCACGCCATTCGAGGGTGGCATGCATGCGCGAAACACGGGGGTCGTTTAATGTCAGCGCCGCATCGGCGGCCCGGCCCAGCGCCAGCTTGCTGCTTTTCGAATCCAGCCTGACAGTTTGCTCCGCAAAGCTGAGTTCGAGGAAGGCCTGGCTGGGTGAAGAGAACATCGAACGCCCGGCCATCGTGGCATCCTCGTCGCGGCCAGCCTGCCATTCGACCCGGTAGACATGGCTGGCTTCAGCCCTGCCGCGAAGGTACATGGGGCCCATGCTGCGCAGGGATGCCCTCTGGGCGGGCAACAGGGCGGTCCAGACGTTTTCGGTCGTGAGGATCTGGGCGGCACCCGCAAGGTCTGCGAGCCGGGCGGCGGAATTGACGGTGTCACCGAAACAGTCGCCGTCGATTTCAACCACTTCACCCGACTCGATACCCATCTGCATCTGTACCGGGGTGCCGCTGCCGCCCGGCTTGATCGGTTTTTCCTGAAGGCGCTTCTGGATGCTGATGCAGGCGGAAAGCGCGTCGCCCTCGTTGGGAAACACCACAAAGAGGCCGTCACCCAGCAACTTGACCACACGCCCCTGGTGTTGCTGGAAGACCTGGCTCAGGACGCCGATGAGCTGGGTCACGAAGTGCGATGCTGTTTCATCGCCCAGCCGTTCGAACATGCTGGTGCTGCCCACAAGATCCGCAAAAACGACTGTGGTCATGAAGGGCGTTAGCCGCGGTGCGCGCTTCTTGTTCTCATGCCAGCGATTCTCACAGAAATTTGCAGTGAAGAGGCCGGTGAAATTCCCGGGCTCCCCGCAAGAAACCAGCGGATGCGCCGGGTTTCACAAGCCGCAGTAGACGGGAAAGGGAAATACCGGTAAAGCAATTGCAGAGGTTCGCATGGCAATCCGTGCCGGCCACTTCACGCTTCTAGCGGAAAGCGTCCCAGAGCAGCTTGCACCCGGTCAGCAACATGCCGACATACAGCAGACGATAGAAAAGCACCGGGCT
This sequence comes from Polaromonas sp. P1_F6, assembly GCF_056405695.1. NCBI lineage: Bacteria > Pseudomonadati > Pseudomonadota > Betaproteobacteria > Burkholderiales > Comamonadaceae > Polaromonas > Polaromonas sp. P1_F6. The sequence goes on along the minus strand of NZ_JBFUBQ010000003.1, from coordinate 644,987 downwards.
GATGCTCCGGGCCATGCGCACGCCTATCCACACGCCCAGTGGCGCCAGCGGCAGCAAAACCAGCGACGTCGCCATATTGCGCAGGTCCAGCAGACCCAGCCAGGCGTATGGAATCCATTTGGAAAGGTTGATGACAAAAAAGAAGGCGGCCATGGTAGCCGTGAACTTCACCGGGCTCAGGCGCATGGGGATCACATAGGCGCTCAGCGGCGGGCCACCTGCGTGAGATACAAAGCTCGTGAAGCCCGAGGTCACCGTCAGAATGGCGCCCAGCCACTTGGGCGGCGGCGGGCTGTCGGGCCGGGGAGGGAACAACAGGCGCTGCGCCAAAAACAACAAGGTGAATATTCCCACCACCCCTGCCACGACTCGGGCGTCCAGCACCTTGAACAACAGCGCCCCCACCACGGTTCCCACCAAACCAAAAGGGATCAGGAATTTCAGAAACTTCACATCGAAGTCCCGGCGAAAAGCCGCCAGCCCCAGCAAGTCCATCAGCAGCAGCACCGGCATCAGGATGGCGGCGGCCTGCGGCACGGTGACCGTCAGCGCCATGACGGGAACCGCAAGAGACCCGAAGCCGGCCCCAAAACCACTTTTGCTGATGCCCAACATCAGCACGGCGGGAATTGCCACGGCATAGAAGAAGGCGTCGGTGATCAGCGGGAAATCCATGGATTTATGTAAAAAACATCGGTTACCCAAAAGGGACGGGCGCAAGCAGCTATTAAAACAATAGCAAACCGGAACCAGGGATGTATTTCACCACAGGCCGTCCATGCAATGGCGATTGCCTCAGGCGCCCCCGCGCGAGGGGATGCCCAGTCACCGGTCTGGGCTAGACACGCTCCAGAATCACCGCGATGCCTTGGCCTACGCCGATGCACATGGTGGCCAGCGCGTAACGGCCACCGCCCTTGTGCAACTGGTTGACGGCCGTGGTGGCCAGCCGCGCTCCCGAAGCCCCCAGCGGATGGCCCAGCGCGATCGCGCCGCCGTTGGGGTTGACGCGCGGATCGTCGTCCCGCACACCCAGCATGCGCAGCACAGCCAGGCCTTGTGCGGCGAAGGCTTCGTTGAGTTCGATCACATCCATCTGCGCTATCGTGAGACCGGTGAGCGCCAGCACTTTTTGTGTGGCCGGGGCAGGGCCGATGCCCATGATGCGCGGCGCCACACCGGCCGTGGCCATACCGACCACGCGCGCCTTGGGCGTAAGGCCGTTTTTTGCGGCGGTGGCTTCGTCGGCCAGCAGCAACGCACAAGCGCCGTCGTTCACGCCACTGGCATTGCCGGCGGTCACCGTGCCGTCGGGCCGCACCACGCCCTTGAGCCTGGCCAGCGCTTCGAGCGAGGTTTCGCGCGGATGTTCGTCTTTGCTCACCACGATGGGGTCGCCCTTTTTCTGGGCAATCGTCACCGGCGTGATTTCAGCGTCGAAGTAGCCGGCCTTTTGTGCGGCCACGGCTTTGAGCTGGCTGGCCAGCGCCATTTTGTCCTGGTCTTCGCGGCTGATCTTGTAGTCGGTAGCGACGTTCTCGGCCGTCTCGGGCATGGCATCAACGCCGTATTTTTCTTTCATCAGCTTGTTGATGAAACGCCAGCCGATGGTGGTGTCATACACCGCATTAGCGCGGCTGAAGGCGCTCTCGGCCTTGGGCATCACAAAGGGTGCGCGGCTCATGCTCTCGACGCCGCCTGCGATCATCAAGGTGGCCTCGCCCGACTTGATGGCACGTGCGGCACTGCCCAAGGCATCCAGGCCCGAGCCGCACAGGCGGTTGATGGTGGAGCCCGGCACGTCCATGGGCAGGCCGGCCAGCAGCGCCGCCATGCGTGCCACGTTGCGATTGTCTTCCCCGGCCTGGTTGGCGCAGCCGTAGAGCACATCCGTGACTGCCTGCCAATCCACGTTCGGGTTGCGCGCCATCAGCGCCTTGATCGGGATCGCACCCAGGTCGTCGGTGCGCACACTGCTGAGGGCGCCGCCGTAGCGGCCGAAAGGGGTGCGGATGGCGTCGCAGATAAAAGCTTGGGTCATGGTGTGTGCTTTGAAAGAAGTGAGATCAACGATCAGGCGGCCGCAATCGGCAGGCCCACCAGTTTTTCAAGTTCGGCGTGCGTGAGGCCTTCGACGGTGTCGATCAGCTTCAGGCCCTGCGGTGTGCATTCCAGCGTGGCGATGTCGGAGTACACGCGCTTGACGCAGGCGATGCCGGTCAGCGGATAAGTGCATTGCTGCACCAGCTTGCTGGCGCCCTGCTTGGTCAGCAAATCCATCATCACCCAGGTTTGCCGCGCGCCTATGGCCAGGTCCATGGCGCCACCTACTGCGGGAATCGCGCCCGGCTCGCCGGTGCTCCAGTTGGCCAGGTCGCCCGTGGCCGAGACCTGGAAGGCACCCAGCACGCAGATATCGAGGTGCCCCCCGCGCATCATCGCGAAACTGTCAGCGTGGTGAAAGAAGGAGCCGCCCCTGAGCAGCGTCACCGGCTGTTTGCCTGCATTGATCAGGTCGTAGTCTTCCTCGCCCTCGGCAGGTGCGGGGCCCATGCCGAGAATGCCGTTTTCGCTTTGCAGGATGACCTCGCGTCCGGCCGGCAAATGGTTGGCTACCAGCGTGGGCTGGCCGATGCCGAGGTTGACGACGGCCCCGTCAAAAATGTCTTGCGCGACGCGGGCTGCGAGCTGGTCTTTGGTACGGCGTTGGTAGGTCATGGTCATGCCGCCTTTTTAAAACCGCCGGCTTGCGTGGCGGTGCGAGGGATTTTGACGATGTGATGGACAAAGATGCCGGGCGTGACGACGGCTTCAGGGTCCAGGTTGCCGAGCTCAACGATGTCATGCACGGTGGCAATCGTCTTCTTCGAGGCGGTCGCCATCACAGGACCGAAATTGCGCGCAGCCATGCGGTAGGTGAGATTGCCCCAGCGGTCGCCTCGCTCGGCCTTGATGAGGGCCACATCGCCATGAATCGGCATTTCCAGCACGTAGTGCTTGCCGTTGATCTCACGGGTTTCCTTGGCAGTGCCGTCGGCGTTGCGCGCCAGTTCGGTGCCGTAGCCCGTGGGGCAGAAGAAGGCGCCTATGCCTGCGCCCGCAGCGCGAATCCGTTCCGCGAGATTGCCTTGGGGCACCAGTTCCAGTTCCAGCTTGCCGCTACGGTACAGGCCGTCAAACACCTGGCTATCGGCCTGACGCGGAAAGCTGCAGATGATCTTGCGCACGCGCCCGGCCTTGAGCAGCGCCGCCAAGCCCATTTCGGCATTGCCTGCATTGTTGTTGACGACCGTCAGGTCTTTGGCGCCCTGCTCTATCAGGCCGTCGATCAACTCATTGGGGATGCCGGCGGTGCCGAAGCCGCCAATCAGCACGGTTGAGCCGTCTTTCACATCCGCCAGCGCGTCGGCGACGGAGGCGGCAATTTTGTTGATCATTCCAAAGTCTCCAGCTGCGGGCGGCTTGCAGAAATCATCCAGCCACCACTTAAATATTGTTCGACATAAGAACAAGAGTTCGTATAATGAATTCTAGGAGATTTTGATCACCATGGCAAACGCCGCATCCACGCCCATTACCGGCCCCAGGCCCGGAGACGCTTACGTCCAGTCGTTTGCGCGCGGGCTGGAGGTTATACGCTCGTTCAGCACCGAAGCACCGCGGCAAACACTGACTGAAGTGGCCGGTCGCAGTGGCTTGAGCCGTGCGGGCGCGCGCCGCATTTTGCTGACGCTGGAGACGCTGGGCTACGTGCACAACGACGGCAAGCTGTTCAGCCTCACGCCACGCATCCTGGACCTGGGCTTTGCCTATCTGTCCTCCATGCCGATCTGGAACCTGGCTGAGCCGGTGATGGAAGCGCTGGTCGCGGAGGTCAAGGAGTCGTGTTCAGCCGCGGCTCTGGACGGAACGGACATCGTCTACGTGCTGCGTGTGCCGACGCACAAGATCATGAGCATCAGCCTGGGCGTGGGCTCGCGCCTGCCGGCTTACTGCACGTCGATGGGGCGGATGCTGCTGTCGGCCCTGCCTGAGGCCGAAATCATGAAATGCCTGCAGGCCTCAGAGCTGACGGCACGCACCAAGTACACCGTGACCGACATCAAGGAGCTGATGGTCAAGGTCGCGCAAGCCCGCAAGCAGGGGTGGTCGCTGGTGAATCAGGAGCTGGAGGAAGGACTGGTGTCGATGGCCGCACCGATCACCAACCGCGCCGGCCAGACAGTGGCAGCGCTCAACATCAGCGGCCAGGCCAACCGCACCAGCGCCAAAGCCATGCAGGAAACAATGCTGCCGCAACTGCTGGCGGCAGCGCAGGCAATATCGCGCATGTTGATCTAGACACACCCCCGTCCGGGCTCACTTCGTGTAGCTTGTTCCCCCCTCGAGGGGGCGGCGCCTGCGGCCCGGCAAAGCCGGTTCCGCGGCCCCTGCTGGTGTGAGACGGGGCCGTCGGTTACGACTTTTTGAAGCCGACGACGAGTACGACGGCGCCCAGCACGATGGCGCCCAGGCTGAGCCATTGGGGAATGTTGACGGACTCTTTTTCTTTCACGGTCAGCTGGATGGGGCCGAGCTTGGCGGCCGTTGTGTCCTTGGTGAAGCTGAAGCCGCCGGTGAAAAAGCCGGCCAGGCCCAAAACGATCAGGATAATGCCTGTGATGCGTGCTGCGTTCATGTGAAATCTCCTCGCCGGGCTTGTGGATGGTTGTGGAATGGCCTTACCCCGGAACTGCGCCACCGTGCCTCGTAATGTAGGCAGCAGCAGGAAAACTGTCTGTAGGACGCAACCAGCGAGCGCTGTGGCCCAAGCGCTGATAAGCAAACCATCACGCCGGCAACGGGAACCGCCTGCGTGATAACCTTTCACCATGTTCACCCCCTCGCAAGCCGACGTACGCCGTTTTTTCTGCTCTGTTTATGCCAAGGCCCGCGCCGGTCAACCGATGGAGGCTATCGAAACCATAGCAAGTCAATGGATTGAAGAGCATCCCGAATACCATGCGGACTTTGCCGACGCCGACAGTGCGCTCGAAAAAATGTACGACGTGGAAGCGGGCAAGACCAACCCCTTTTTGCATCTGTCCATGCATTTATCGATCAGCGAGCAATGCTCCATCGACCAGCCTCGCGGCATTCGCCAGGCCGTCGAGCTGCTGACGGCCAAACGCAACTCACTGCACGATGCGCACCACGAAACCATGGACTGCCTGGGGCAGATGGTCTGGGAGAGCCAACGCGCCGGACGCCCGCCCGACGGCGCGGCCTACATCGACTGCGTGCAGCGCAGGGCAACAAGAGATTAGGCCCCCACGGTCGCTCACTTCGTGTAACTCCCGAGGCCTTGCGGGCCGCGGCCCGCGAGACGCTTCGCCTCTGTCGCCCGTCCAAGCCTGCGCAGGCAGGCTTGGAGCCGCGGGCTCCAGCCCCTCCGGGGCCGCCCGCCTGCGGCCCGGCAAAGCCGGTTCCGCGGCTCATGCTGTTGAAGACCGGAAAGAAGCGTATCGACCAACAAAAAAGCCGCTGATACAGCGGCTTTTTTGTTGGTCGAAAGATTCCGGCTCAGCGGAATTTCTTCTGCGGAATGGTCTTCAGGTCGCCGTCTACCGACGACAGGTAGTTGGCCAACTGCTTCAGCTCAACATTGGTGTACTGCTTGGCCATGCCGGACATGATGGCATTGCCGCGGCCAACCTTGGGGTTGTTTTCTGTCTTGTAGGCCTTGAGCGCCACGAACAGGTAGTCAGCGTGCTGACCACCAATCTTGGGATAGGCAGGGTCAATCGGTTTGCTGAAGTTGGCGCCATGGCAAGACGCGCAGTTGGCCTTGTTCAACAGGGCCTGGACTTCCGCGCTTGGTTCTTTGGCCGGCTTGGCCGGCAGCTCTGCGGCGCCGGCAACCACACCGTCAACACTGTAGTGCGCGGCGAGGTCGGCCATGTCCTGGTCGGTCAGCGAATCGGCAATGGCGCGCATGGTGGGATGCTTGCGGTCACCTTTTTTGTATTCGTTGAGCGCGGCAATGATGTATTTAGCGCCCTGGCCTGAAATCATCGGGACCTTATAAACCTCGGGGAAAGAGGCCTGGTAGCCCTTGATGCCGTGGCAACCGATGCACATGGCATTCTTGGTTTCGCCGGCTTTGGCATCGCCCTTGATCTCCTGGGCAAGGCTTGCAACCGTCACGCAAGAGACAGTTACGGCGAATATCGTGGTGAACAGCTTATTCATTTTGCGCGCACAATCAGGTGGGAATTCATCGTATAAAACAACCTTGGATTATATCTGGGCCTGCCGAGACCGGGCACCCCTTGCCGGCAACCCGCGCAAACGCCCTTTCAATTTTCACCTCCTCTCCCCAAGAACATGAAATTTCTAGGTTCCAAGAACTACGTCGCCACCCAGGACCTGATGCTGGCCGTGAATGCCGCTGCCGCCCTGAAAAAGCCGCTGCTCGTGAAGGGCGAGCCGGGTACCGGCAAGACCATGCTGGCCGAGGAAGTGGCCGAAGCGCTCAACTTGCCGCTGTTGCAATGGCACATCAAATCCACCACCAAGGCGCAGCAGGGCCTGTACGAATACGACGCGGTGTCGCGCCTGCGCGACTCGCAATTGTCGACCGTGGACGGTGGCGAAAAGGTCAAGGACATCCACAACTACATCGTCAAGGGCGTGCTGTGGCAGGCCTTTACCTCGGAAACGCCGGTCGCGCTGCTGATCGACGAGATCGACAAGGCCGACATCGAGTTCCCGAACGACCTGCTGCGTGAAATTGACCGCATGGAGTTCTATGTGTATGAAACGCGTGAGCTCATCAAGGCCAAGCACCGGCCGCTGGTGTTCATCACCTCCAACAACGAAAAAGAGCTGCCCGACGCGTTTTTGCGCCGCTGCTTCTTCCACTACATCAAATTCCCCGACGCCGACACCATGAAGCAGATCGTGGACGTGCACTTCCCCGACCTGAAGAAAGAGTTGCTGACCGCAGCCATGAAGACCTTCTACGACGTGCGCAACCTGCCTGGCCTGAAGAAGAAACCGTCGACCTCCGAATTGCTGGACTGGCTCAAACTGCTGGTCGCCGAAGACATCCCGCTGGACGCCCTGCAAAGCAAGGACGACAAGGTCGCCGTGCCGCCGCTCGTGGGCGCGCTGCTCAAGAACGAGCAGGACGTGACCCTGTTCGAGAAGCTGGTTTTCATGCAGCGCAACAATCGTTGAACGCAGGGCTAACACATGAGTCAAAAATCCATGCTGATCGAAGGTCTGTCGGACGCGGTCGGCTTTGTCGGCGGCGCGCTTCTCGGTTTTTGGGCCGGCCATCTGCTCGGCTTCGATATTTTTGAAGCCGGCTACGGCAACGGCGCCATCGCCGGCATTGTGCTGGTAGGCCTGGGTGGCGGCTTGGGCCTGCAAGTGGCCAGGCGCTGGAGGAACCGGCAAAAACCCGAGGGGGAAAAGTAAGCATGGCGTTTGTCGAACCTGTGACCCTGGAAGCGCGAGGCGTACGTCTGGTACCCCTGACGCTGGCCCACGAAGCGGGCCTCAAGGACGCAGCCGCCGACGGCGAACTCTGGAAGCTGCGCATCACCTCCGTGCCCGAACCCCATGAGACGCGCGACTATATTAAAACCGCGCTGGCGACAGGCAACCGTTTCGCTTTTGCCGTAACCGACGCGGCCACCGGCGAAGTGCTCGGCTCCACCAGTTACCACGACATCGTGCCCAACCTCAAGCGCGTCGAGATTGGCTACACCTGGTACGCCGCACGCTGCCAGCGCACCCATGTCAACACCACCTGCAAGTTGCTGATGCTCACGCATGCGTTTGAAACCCTGGGCTGCAACATCGTGGGCTGGCGCACCGACAACTTCAACCACGCCTCCCAGCGCGCCATCGAGCGACTGGGCGCCCGCAAAGACGGCGTACTGCGCGGCCATGCCTTGCGTCGCGACGGCACCATACGCGACACGGTGATGTACAGCCTGGCTGCCGGCGAATGGCCTGAGGTGAAAGCACAGCTGCTGTACCTGCTCGACAAGCCAAGAGCCTGAGGCGTGCGTCGCCAAGGAGTTTTTCATGCTGATCGATTTCTTCTACACCCTGCGTTCGGCCAAGTTGCCGGTCTCCGTCAAGGAATACCTGATGCTGCTCGAGGCGCTGCAGGCCGGCGTTGTCGGCCCGAACAGCGACAAACTCGACGCCCATGAGGGCGAAGGCGCCTGGAAGATCGACGACTTCTATTACCTCAGCCGCACGGTGCTGGTGAAAGACGAGAAAAACTATGACAAGTTCGACCGCGCCTTTTCTGCCTACTTCAAGGGCGTGGAGATGCTGGCTGACTTCACGAAAGACATCCCGCTCGAATGGCTGCGCAAAAACCTCGAGCTGGAACTCAGCCCCGAAGAAAAAGCCAAGATTGAGAAGATGGGCTGGGACGAACTCATGGAAACGCTCAAAAAGCGCTTTGAAGAACAGAAAGAACGCCACGAAGGCGGCAGCAAATGGATAGGCACGGGCGGCACCTCGCCCTTTGGCGCCAACGGCTTCAACCCGCAAGGCATACGCATTGGCCAGGAGAAAAGCCGCAACAAAAGCGCCGTGAAAGTCTGGGACCAGCGCGCCTACAAGGACTACGACGACACCCAGGAGCTCGGCACGCGCAACATCAAGGTCGCGCTGCGCCGCTTGCGCAAGTTCGCGCGCCAGGGCAATGTCGAAGAACTGGACCTGGACGACACCATACGTTCCACGGCGGCCAATGCCGGCTGGCTGGACATCAAGATGGTGCCCGAGCGTCACAACAATGTGAAGGTGCTGCTGCTGATGGACGTGGGCGGCACCATGGACGAGCACATCCACCGCGTCGAGGAAATGTTCTCTGCCGTCAAAGCCGAGTTCAAGCATCTGGAGTTTTATTACTTCCACAACTGCGTCTATGACTTCATGTGGAAGAACAACCGCCGCCGCTTCAGCGAGAAATTCCCGACCTGGGACATCATCCGCAAGTACAACAAGGATTACAAACTCATCTTCGTCGGCGACGCGACCATGAGCCCCTACGAAATCCTGCAGCCGGGCGGCAGTGTGGAATACAACAACGAAGAAGCCGGCGCCGAATGGATGCAGCGCCTGACCAACGCCTTCCCCAAGTTCGCCTGGGTCAACCCCGAGCCGCAGGGCGTCTGGCAATACCGCCAGAGCATCAGCGTGATCCAGCAACTGGTGAACCAGCGCATGTACCCGCTGACCATCAAGGGTCTGGAAGAGGCCATGCGAATGCTTTCGAAGTAGCGTTCGCCTCCTACGCCTGAGCGCTGGGGCGCTCAAGTAAACTGCCCTCGTGACCCATCCAAGTACCCACAGTACCCACTGCGCACGGACGGCCACCCCGGCAGGATTGCCGACCAGCGCCGGCTTCATCCCTGCTTTCGCCCTCTTTGCGATATTTCTGGCGCCTTTGGCCGCCGCGCAAACAGCTGCGCCTGCACAGTCCGGCAACACAGCGACACCGCCTTCCGGCGTCATACAAACCGCGCCAGCCCCACCTCCGCCCCCTCAGAAAGTCACGCCGGAGCCCACACCGCAGGGCTCCACCGGCCCAACCGGCGCTCAGCCTGAAGTTACGGCCTTTGACATCGCGGTGCGCGCGCCGCAGCCCATCAAGGAGCTGCTCGAAAGACACCTTGAGCTGCAGCGCTACCGCGCCGTGACCGATCTGGACGAAGCCGAGCTGGCGCGCCTGATCGTTCTGGCTGAGCGCAATGTGCGCAATCTGGTAGGCACGCTGGGTTATTTCAGCCCGACCATCGCCATTACGCGAGAAGGCGGCACTGCCGCGGGGTCAGGCGAGCGGCCGACCATTGTGGTCGCGGTGGAGCCGGGCCAGGCTACAACGGTCGGGCCGGTGGCAATCGACTTTGCAGGCGATATTGCCGAATCCCCCGACCCGGATGCGCAGGCCCAGCGCGCGGAAATCCAGCGCGACTGGCGTCTGCCCACGGGCCAACGCTTTACGCAGGACGCCTGGGACAGCGCCAAGACACAGGCCTTGCGCGACCTGGTTGCCCGCCGCTACCCGGCCGGCAAGTTGGCAGGCAGCCTGGCCGATGTGGACGCACCGGAGCACAGCGCAGCCCTGAGCCTCAAGCTCGACTCCGGCCCCCTCTACCGCCTGGGCCCCATGCAGGTCACAGGTGTCGAGCGCTACGACCCGGTGCTGGTGCCGCGCCTGGCACGCCTCAGTGCCGGTGCCGTGTACGACCAGAAGCAGCTGACCGAAGCACAGCAGCGGCTGGCTTCCAGCGGTTATTTCGATTCGGCTTACATCTTTGTCGATCCCGAAAGCGATCCGCAGGCAGCGCCCGTCCAGGTACAGGTGCGCGAAGCCAAACTGCAAAAAATCATCCTGGGCGTGGGCGTTACCACCGACAGCGGGCCGCGCGCCTCGATTGAGCACACACACCTGCGCGTGCCGGGCACCAATTGGCGCGCCGTCACCAAACTGCAACTCGAAAAGAAATCACCTTTCGCCCAGACCGAATGGACCTCGATTCCCGATGAGGCCAGCTGGCGCTGGGTGGCCCTGGCGCGCACCGAACGTGTCGACGACAACGAGCTCGTCACCCGCTCCGGGCGCCTGCGCTTTGGCCGCACGCAGGCCGGCGAACGCATAGACCGCAACATCTATTTGCAATACGACAGGGCGAGCGTGAGCGGCAGCGGCCAGATCAACAGCTCCGCCGCCGACATCGGCGACGGCTCGGCCCTGACGGCCAACTACGTCTGGACCGGGCGTTACTTCGACAGCCTGCCATTCCCAAACAAGGGCTACGGCCTGGGCTTTGAACTCGGCGCCGGCAGCACCATGGGGTCGCAGCACCTGCCCCTCACCCGCGCCGTGGGCCGCTGGCTCGGCATTGTGCCGCTGGAGCGGGGCCGCATCGCCATGCGCGCCGAGGGCGGCGCCGTGCTGGCCAAAGACTCGGCGCGCATTCCCGGCACCCTGCTGTTCCGCACCGGTGGCGACACCACCGTACGCGGCTACGGCTATCGCGACATCGGCATCAAACTGGACAACGGCGTGACTGGGCCGGGCCGCTACATGGCGGTGGGCAGCGTGGAATATCAGCGCCCGATGCTGCGCGACGGCCGGCCCAGCGAATGGGAGAACACTTTCTTCATCGATGCAGGCGCCGTGGCAGACAATCCCAAAGACATGAAACCTTCCGTCGGCATCGGCACCGGCGTGCGCTGGAGAAGCCCCATCGGGCCACTGCAGATTGACCTGGCCTATGGCGAGAAAGTCAAACAGCTGCGCCTGCACGTCAGCGTGGGATTTGTTTTCTGATGGACACGCCTGATACCCCCGTCACGCCTGTTGTCGTGCCCAAACCGGCGCGCCCGCCACGCCGTTGGCTGCGCGCCATTGCATGGGCCGCCGGCAGCATGGTGGTGCTGGCCGTAGCCGCCACGACAGGCGCCTGGTGGTGGGCCGGCACCGACGGTTCACTGGCCACCGCACTGAACTGGATCGCCCGAACCCAGCCGCTGAGCGCCGAACGCGTGACAGGTTCGTTACGCGCGGGCGGGCATGTTGACCAACTGGTGTGGCAGCAAGATGGCCTGCGTGTGGATGTGAGGGATGTCACCCTCGCCTGGCAACCGTGGTCGCTGCTGCACGGCACGCTGGAGGTCAACCGGCTGGCCGCGGCCAGCGTGCAGGTCACCGACCAACGCGCGCCTTCAACAACACCGTCAGTGCCGCCCTCAGCGCTGGGCTTGCCGCTGCCGGTGGTGCTTGACGGGTTTTCAATCGGGCAGTTTCAATGGACGGGCGGCGCGGCATTTTTTGCCTCCGCCATCACGGGCAATTATTCGTTCAAGGGCATAGACCACCAGCTGGAATTGCTCAGCGCGCAGGTAGCGCACGGCCGCTACAACGGGCGCGCGACCTTATCGTCACACAGCCCCCTGAAGCTTGATGCCAGCCTGGCAGGCGCGCTGGATACGCAGATTCCCGGCACAAAAGCGCCCTTGCCGCTGGCTTTCAAAGCCACGGCCCACGGCCCCCTCACCGAACTGCTGGTGAAGGCCGAGCTGCAAATGAGCGCTCAGCCTTCCGCCACATCACCCCCCAAAAACCAGCGGCAACCACAGGCAACTGCCACTGCCCGTGTGATGCCCTGGGCCGCCCAACCCCTGCCGCAAGCGGATGCGAGTTTTCGCGACCTGGATGTAGCGGCCTTCTGGCCCGAAGGCCCACAAACCTTGCTGACGGGCAGCGCCAACGTACGGCCTGCACCCTCTGCAGGTTCACCGGCAAGCGCTTCATCGACATCCGCCTGGCAGTTGCAACTGCAACTGGCCAATTCCCTGCCTGGCCCCTGGGACCAGCAGAAGCTGCCCCTGGATCGGCTGGAAATCCAAGGCGAGTGGCGTAGCGGCATAGCCATGGTGCGCACGCTCAAGGCTCAGTTGGGCGGCGGCGAGCTGCTGGCCAGCGGCGAGTGGGCTGATGCGCCCGCCACATCCCTTGCAGCACCCGCGTGGAAGCTGCAGGCGACGCTCCAACACGTCAACCCGGCCCTCTTGCACAGCCAACTGGCGCCCCTGCCGCTGGACGGCAAAGCCGACATCCGCAGCCAGGGCCCGGCCATAAGCTTTGACGCAAACGTGCAGGCAGCACGCAATGACGCCAGCGCCAGGAACAATCCGCTGGGCCAGCTGCGCCTGCGCGATGCCAGTGCCACCGGCAGCTGGAATGCCGAACAGGCCGGCGGCACGCTGGTGCTGTCGGCTCTGCGCGTACGCACCGACGACGCCGAGCTGGCAGGTCAGCTTGAGGCCCAACCCAGTGCAAAAAGCGGCAAGGGAAAACTCACACTGACAGCCCCCGGACTGGACGCTCAACTGCAAGGGGAACTGCGGCAAACCAGCGGCAAAGGCGACGTGAGCCTGCGCGGCCGCGACATGGCGCAAGCCCTGCGCTGGCTGCAAAGACTCCCGGGCCTGCCCACATCATTGAAGAGCGCATCGGCGAGCGGCAACGCTGAGCTGCTAGCCAGCTGGCAAGGTGGCTGGCAAGACCCGGCCTTGCAGGCACGGCTGGACCTGCCGTCGCTTGACTGGCGTATGGGGACGCCTGCGCCTGCCGCTGCGACGACTTCCAGCACAGCAGGAACAGCACCAGTCGCTACCGCAGAGGCCCTGAAAATCCGCGCCTTCCAGGCCACGCTTTCCGGCCGCCTGAGCCAGGCACAGCTGGCCACGCAAGGCCGCATGGAAGCAGGCCAGCGCCGCTACACCCTGCAGCTGGCGGCAGAAGGCGGGCGACTCAACAACGGCGCCGCGCGCAACGCCCCGCTCGCTGAATCCGCGTGGCAAGGCCTGGTCAAGCAGCTCAGTGTGAGTGTGGAAGACCCCACGCTGGGCAAGGGGACCTGGCAGCTCAAGACCCGCAGCACCGTGCCGCTCAAGTGGACGCCCGCGCGCAATGGCGACCTGTTTGAAAGCGGCGCGGGAGAAGCCCTTCTGGTCGCGCCGCCTTCGGGCGCATCCACCAGTGCACCTTCGCAGGCCACGCTGGCCTGGCAACCGGTTCGCTGGCGGCCAGGCCGTGAGCTCATCACCGCAGGCAAGCTCAGTGGCCTGCCGCTGGCCTGGATAGAACTGCTGGCCGGCCCGCAGATGGCCGGCGCAGGCCTGGGCGGCACCCTGCTGCTGGATGGCGACTGGGACGCCACGCTGGGTGACACGCTGCGCCTGAAAGTCAGCCTCGCACGCAGCAGCGGCGACATCACCGTGCAAGCCGAAACCGTGCAAGGCATGGCGGCGCGCGTGGCGGCCGGCGTGAAGGAAGCTCGCCTCTCGCTGCAAAGCGAAGGCGAGGCCGTCACGCTGGCGCTGCGCTGGGACAGCGAACGCGCGGGCACGGCCGACGGCCAGCTCAGGACCCGTTTGGCCCGCGCGCCAGCCACCGCCGGCGGTGGCTGGCTCTGGCCGGCCGATGCACCGCTGGCCGGCCAGCTGCGCGCCCAGCTGCCGCGCATCGGCGTGTGGTCAGTGCTGGCGCCGCCGGGCTGGCGGCTGCGCGGCTCGCTGGGTGCTGACGTCGCCATCAGCGGCACCCGCGCCGCGCCGCAACTGGCCGGCGACCTGCAGGCCGACGACCTGGCGCTGCGTTCGGTGGTAGACGGCATCGAATTCGGCAACGGCCGCCTGCGCGCCAAACTCGACGGCACGCGCATGCGCATCAACGAGTTCACGCTGCAGGGCGCAGGCGACAAAGGCACGGGCGGCGTTCTCACGGCCCAGGGCGAAGCCGGCTGGGTAGAGGGCAAGCCGCAGGTGCAGCTCACGGCCAGGCTCGAACGCTTGCGGGCCAGCATCCGTACCGACCGGCAATTGACGGTATCGGGCGAGGTGCAGGCCGGCCTCAAGGGACAACAGACTGAACTCACCGGCAAGCTGGTGATCGACCAGGCCCGCATCATCCTGCCCGACGAAGGTACGCCGCAACTTGGCGACGACGTGGTGGTGCGCACCTCCCGCGGCGCGGCGGCGGGCCAAAAGGCGCCCGCGCAGACCAGCGACGAAATCGCCGACCGCGACGCGCGCCCCGTCAAACTGGCGGTGGAGCTCGACCTGGGCCGCGACTTCCGCATCCAGGGCAAGGGCATAGACACGCGTGTGCGCGGCACGCTGGCCCTGAGCGGTGAAACGCTGCGCGAGCCCCGGCTCAACGGCACCATCAACACGGCGGGCGGCCAGTACCGCGCCTACGGCCAGCGCCTGGATGTGGAGCAAGGCATGCTGCGCTTTACCGGCGCCATCGACAACCCTTCGCTCGATATCCTGGCGATTCGCCCCAACCTCACGCAGCGCGTCGGCGTGCAAATTACCGGAACCGCCCTGCTGCCGCGTGTGCGCCTGTATGCGCAACCCGAGCTGCCCGATGCCGAAAAACTCTCGTGGCTGGTGGTGGGCCGCTCGTCGGCTTCGGGCGGCGCCGAAGCCGCGCTGCTGCAGCAGGCTGCCCTGGCCCTGCTGGGTAGCAAAGGCGGCGGCATGTCGGGCGGCCTGGCTGCCTCGCTGGGACTGGACGAGCTGTCCTACCGCGGCGCCTCCAGCAACACGGACGGCACCACGACAGAAGGCGCCGTCACGCTGGGCAAGCGCTTTTCGCGCAATTTCTACGCCGCCTATGAGCGCACCGTGACCGGCGCACTGGGCACGCTCTACGTGTTCTACGACCTCTCGCAACGCTTCACCGTGCGCGCCCAGGCCGGCCAGCAAAGCGCGGTGGACCTGATCTTCACCGTGCCTTACGACTGAGGTGATTCCTGAGGGCGAGGCCGGCGTTCGCCACCGAATACAATTGCAGCTTCTCCAAGAGAAGTGCCGCCATAGTTCAATGGATAGAACGAGTGCCTCCTAAGCGCTAGATACAGGTTCGATTCCTGTTGGTGGTACCACATGCTCCTGTTTTAATAGCTGCTTGCGCCCGTCACTATTGGCCCGGAACGCTATTTCGCACATAACGGTGCACTTGGCGACCTTTGGCCTTTCAACGCCATAGTTCGCGCATGGTCTGGCTGAAGTTTTCTGCGAGCTGCCGCCTTTTCTCTGCACCTGGCCCGCTGGCCAGTACACGCTCCCCGGCTACAAATACCTCGCCAACCACTCCGCCTGGGCTCGAAAACACCAGCGCATCCAGCAGATGGTGAACCGGCACACCCAGCAACGCGGGCGAACCGGGATCCAGCGTCATGAAGTCCGCCCGATGCCCGGGCGCGAAACCACCCTGCATCAGGCCAGTTGCGGGGAAACCGCCCGCCAGTGCGGCTTCGAACAAGCCGGCCGCGCTGCTCTCGTGGCCCAGGATGCGGGCGGCAATGTTGCGCTGGCGCAGCGTGAGGCGTTGCGAATATTCGAGCAGGCGCAGCTCTTCGGGCCAGCTGCGGGTGACGTGGCTGTCGGAGCCTATGGACCACTTGCCGCCTGCGGCTGCGTAGGCCGGCAAATCAAACACGCCGTCGCCCAGATTTGCTTCAGTCGCCGGGCAGATCACGATGGATGCGCCCTTGCCTTGCACGCCTTGCAGCTCGGCCGGCGTGGCATGGGTGGCGTGCACCAGGTTCCAGCAGGCATCGACATCGGCGTTGTTGAGTAGCCATTCAATCGGGCGCTGGCCGGTGTGCTCCATGCAGTCTTCAACTTCCTGCGTCTGCTCGGCGATATGGATGTGCACCGGAAGACCCGCTGCTTTGGCCGCGCCTGTGAGCTCGTGCAGCGCGGCCGGGCTGGCGGCACGCAATGAGTGAACAGCCACACCCGCATTGATGCGCGCATCGCCCTTTGTCTGGCGCTGGATGTCTTCGACCATGCGCATCACGCTCTCGGGCGTGGATGAAAACCGGCGCTGGTCTTCACGCAGGCCGCTAGCCTTGAAGCCCGAACGCATGTAGAGCGTGGGCAGCAAAGTGAGGCCAATACCCGTGCGTTGCGCGGCGCGCACCAGCGCCAGCGACATCTCAATTGGGTTGGCATAGGGCGTTCCGCTGACGTCGTTATGCAGGTAATGGAAGTCACAGACCTGGGTATAGCCGCCGGCCAGCAGCTCGGCATAGAGCTGGCTTGCAATCGCTTCGAGCTGTTCGGGCGTGATGCGGTTGGCTGCGGTATACATGCGGTCGCGCCAGCTCCAGAAATCGTCGGATGCATGGGCGCCCCCGCTGCGGCGCTCCGTCAGGCCCGCCATCGCGCGCTGAAAGGCATGGCTGTGCGCGTTGACCAGACCAGGCAGGACCGGGCCAGACAGACGCGTGGCGCCTTCCTGCTGCTGCGCCGTAGCCCCGGGCTCCACGCTTTGCCAGGTGCCGTTGCCGGCGACCGTCAGTAAAACGTCTTTGGACCACGCACCTTTCACCCAGGCTGCTTCGGCGAAAAAACGCCTTGCTTCACTTTTCATAGCTGCTCACGCATTCCAGCAGCGCGCTGGAGACCATTTTCTCTAACAAGGGCTGAACTTTTGATGCCAGAATTTCGTCGTACGCGTAGGGAGGCACTTCCTGCATATAGAGGCTCTGGCACATCTCAAGCTGCACGGCATGCACATCGCTGGCCGGCTGGCCATAGTGGCGCGTGATGTAGCCACCCTTGAAGCGGCCGTTAACGGCGGTGGTGATGCGGGGCGCCGTGGCGCAGGCTTTCACCACCGCATCGGTGATGGCTGCGTTCGCACTCGCGCCGCTCGCCGTGCCGATGTTGAGGTCAGGCAGCTTGCCTTCAAACAGCCAGGGAATTTGCGAACGGATGCTGTGCGCATCCCACAACAAGGCAAAGCCGTGCTGGGCTTTCAGCCGCGCCAGCTCACCGGCCAGCGCCGAATGGTAGGGCTGCCAGTAGGCCTCGCGACGGCGCGCGCGTTCAGCGGGCGCTGGCTCATAGCCAGGTTTGTAGAGCGGCGCACCGTTGAAAAACCGCGTGGGGCACAGCTCGGTGTTGGATGCACCGGGGTACATGGGCGCATCGTCGGGCGGGCGGTTCAGGTCAATCACATAACGCGAATAACGCGGCCGCAACACGCTGGCGCCCAGCGCCGGCAGAAAGTTGTAAAGCAGATGCAGATGCCAGTCGGTGTCCTCGACCCGGAGGGCTTCATCGGTGTAGGCGCCCTTGAGTTCGGCCGGCATCTCGGTGCCGATGTGCGGCATGCTGACCAGCAGGGGAACCATACCCTGGTGCAATGTAAAAACTTCGCTCGAGCGTTCGTTCATAAGACCTGTCCCTTGAAAACTGTTTGAAGGCGCGGGTTCGCACCAAAGGCGTAGCTCAGCTCCGCCGGCCGCTCAACGCCCCACAGTACAAAATCAGCCCGCACGCCGGCTGCCAGCACGCCCCGATCCCGCAGGCCCAAGGCCGCTGCAGCATGGCGCGTGACGCCAGCCAGCGCTTCTTCAGGCGTCAGGCGGAACAGCGTGCACGCCATGTTGAGCATCAGCAGCAAAGAGGTGCAAGGCGAGCTGCCCGGGTTGCAGTCGGTAGAAATCGCCATCGGTACGCCGTGCTCACGCAGCAAGGCCACGGGCGGCAGCTTGGTTTCACGCAGAAAGTAAAACGCGCCGGGCAGCAGCACTGCCACCGAACTCGCCGCCGCCATGGCTTGCGCGCCCTCGGCCGACAACCATTCCAGGTGATCGCAGCTGAGCGCGCCATAGTGCGCCGCCAGCTGCGCGCCACCACTGTCGCTGAGCTGCTCGGCATGCAGCTTGACAGGAACGCCCAGGGCCTTGGCCGCGGCAAAGACCCGCTCGGTCTGCGCGGGGCTGAAAGCAATGCGCTCGCAAAACGCGTCGACCGCATCAACCAGTCCTTCGGCATGCAGCACTGGCAGCATTTCCAGTACGGCGTCGACATAGGCGTCTGTGCGGCCGGCAAATTCAGCCGGCACCGCATGTGCACCCAGGAAAGTGGTGCGAACATCCACCGCATGGGTCCGGCCCAGCGCGCGCGCCACTGACAGCGTCTTGCGTTCGTGCTCCAACGCCAGGCCGTAGCCGGACTTGATCTCGAGTGTGGTCACGCCTTCGGCGATCAGGCGCTGCAGCCTGGCTGCGCTCTGCGCTTGCAGCTGCTGCGCAGTGGCAGCCCGGGTCGCTTTCACGGTAGAGGCGATGCCGCCGCCGGCGCGAGCAATCTCTTCATAGGTCGCGCCGTTGAGCCGCAACTCAAATTCATGGGCGCGGTCGCCGCCATAAACGAGGTGGGTGTGGCAATCGATAAGGCCGGGCGTGATCAATGCACCGTCGGCATCGTGCTGCGTGGTGCAGCGAGCCAGAAGATCTGGGGGCACATCGGCACGCGGGCCAACCCACGCAAGGGATTCGCCGTCCACCACCAATGCAGCGTCTTCTATCAAACCATAAGCCTGCGCAGCACCGGCTTGCAGCGTGGCCACGCGGCAGTTTGTCCAGAGTTTCAGGCTCATGCGGGGATCTCCATCCAGAGGGCGTGCTGTGCGGAAATTCGCACCGCCGCACTGCCCGTCACCGTGCGCCAGGCCAGGCTGGCGGGCTCCAGCTGCAAAACTTCTTCATCAAATAGCACGGTAGCGCCCAATTGATGAGCGTAGACAGCTATCATTTTCATAGCACGTAACGTTTCCGAGAAACGCCCGGCCACTCGAACCATGCGGGATAGCTCGCTCCCACGGCGCACCATCAGGTTGAAATCCCGCGTCTTGCCGTCTATCAACTCGCAATTCGTTATAGCAGCCCCATCAAAGAAGAGCGGAGCATCCTCGGCCGTCACACGGTGCGGAACACCCGCCACATCCAGCTGCACGCCCGCGCCTTCGAGCACCGCAAACCATCGCTCGATGCCATCGAACTTCGAAAAAGGCCCGCTCTTGTCCACATCGGCCACCGACATGCGCCAGACCCAGTCACCCGCATTGGGCCACATGGCCAGCTCGCGCGTCACACCGCCGCCATTGCGCCACGGCGTCGCCGCAATGTCGGCCAGCCGCACGACGTTCCAGCCGGAACCATTCGAAGATGTCACGCCTGAAACTTTCCCGCAAAGCTGTAGCGCGATCCCGGGTACACCAGGCGCGCCACACTGGCGATGTTGCTGCCGCTCACGGTCCGCCGCATCATGGCGAGGCACGCCTCTGCCGGCTTGATGTCCAGGTGTTTGGCCTCCAACGCCGAGGGCAGGCAGGCCTCAATGGAATAGCTGGCCTCGGTGAGCGGCGCCTGTTCCAGCAAATGATGGGTGGGTGTGGTCTGGGTGAAGTCGGTCTTTAAATAGTCGGGTGCCGCTGCCGGGTTCACATAGCGGTCTTCATACTGAATCGGCACGCCATTCTCCAGGTGAATCAATATGGTGTGAAACACCCGCCCGCCCGCCCGCAGGCCCAGGGTGCGCGCCAGGTCGGCGCTGGCTTTTTCAGATTCAGCGAGCAGCACGCGCGAGGTATGCACATGCCCGCGTTCGACAACCTCCTCGTGAATGTCACGAATGGTCAGGGTGGAAGAAATGCGGTGCAGCTCCGCCACAAAAGTGCCGGAGCCCTGGATGCGCGTAACCATGCCCTCGCCCATCAACTCGCGCAGCGCCCGGTTGACCGTCATGCGGCTCACGCCGAACTGCTCCATCAGTACAGCTTCGCTGGGCACCGGGTCGCCGGGCTTCCAGGTGCCGGTGCTGATGCGTTTTTTGATGAATGCCTTGACCTGACCGTAGGCAGGCAGTGGTGTGGTGGCCATGGTTCAGCGGAATGCTCGCGTGTGTAAAAAAACATTGTCACCGCAAAAGTCCGACCCTTCATCGGCCAGTCAGGGTTGCCGGGCCGGCTTTTGCGCACAAACCATAGATTACCGCAGTTGACACAAGTTGTATAGACAACTACGATTTATCCCATCGCCGGTTGATTCCTGGTTGATTCCTTTTTCTGGCGCTGTGAAATTCCCCTGTTATCCCGTCTTCTCCGGAGCAATCTCATGTCCGATCTTTCCCAAACCCCTTTTCTGGATAGCAAGGCCCGCCCCGTGCGTGCGCCCCGCGGCAGCACCCTTACCTGCGCCAACTGGCAAATCGAGGCGGCCTACCGCATGATCCAGAACAACCTGGACCCGGAAGTCGCCGAAAACCCCGACGAGCTGGTGGTATACGGCGGCATCGGCAAGGCGGCCCGCAACTGGCCGGCCTTTGACGCCATCCTTGATTCCCTGCGCAAACTCAAAGCCGACGAAACCCTGCTGGTGCAGTCGGGCAAGCCGGTTGGCGTGTTCCGCACCCACACGGGCGCGCCGCGCGTGCTGATCGCCAATTCCAACCTGGTACCCAAGTGGGCGACCTGGGAGCATTTCAACGAACTGGACCGCGCGGGCCTGATGATGTACGGCCAGATGACGGCCGGCAGCTGGATCTACATCGGCACCCAGGGCATCGTGCAAGGCACGTATGAAACCTTTGTGGAAGCGGGCCGCCAGCATTTCAACGGCGACCTGGCCGGCCGTTGGGTGCTGACTGCCGGCCTGGGCGGCATGGGTGGCGCGCAGCCGCTGGCTGCTACCTTTGCCGGCGCCTGCTCGCTCAACATCGAGTGCCAGCAGTCCAGCATCGACTTCCGGCTGCGCACACGTTATGTCGACAAGCAGGCCAAAGACCTTGACGAAGCGCTGGAGATGATCAGGTACCACACCTCACGCAAGGAGGCCGTTTCCATCGCCCTGTGCGGTAATGCGGCCGAAATTGTTCCCGAGCTGGTCAAGCGCGCCAAGGCGGGCGGCATTCGCCCCGACATCGTCACCGACCAGACCTCGGCCCACGACATCATCAATGGTTACTTGCCCGCCGGCTGGACGGTGGCGCAATGGCGCGCCGCGCAAAAAGACCCTGCGCAGCATGCCGCACTGACAAAAGCCGCCGGCGAATCCTGCGTGGCGCACGTCAAAGCCATGCTGGCCTTCCACGAAATGGGCATTCCCACGGTGGACTACGGCAACAACCTGCGCCAGGTTGCCAAGGATTTCGGCGTCGACAACGCCTTTGACTACCCCGGCTTTGTGCCCGCCTACATTCGCCCGCTGTTCTGCCGTGGGGTCGGCCCCTTCCGTTGGGTGGCACTCTCAGGCGACCCGGAGGACATCCAGAAAACCGACGCGAAGATGAAAGAGCTCTTCCCCAACAACAAACACCTGCACCGCTGGCTGGACATGGCCGAAGAGCGCATCGCTTTTCAGGGCCTGCCGGCGCGCATCTGCTGGATAGGACTGGGCGAGCGCCACCTGGCGGGCCTGGCCTTTAACGAGATGGTGAAAAACGGTGAGCTCAAAGGCCCCATCGTGATCGGCCGCGACCACCTGGACAGCGGCTCCGTCGCCTCGCCCAACCGCGAGACCGAGGCCATGAAAGACGGCAGCGATGCCGTGAGCGACTGGCCGTTGCTAAACGCGCTCCTCAACACCGCCAGCGGAGCGACCTGGGTCAGCCTGCACCATGGCGGCGGTGTCGGCATGGGCTATTCGCAGCACTCGGGCGTGGTCATCGTGTGCGACGGCACTGCCGAGGCCTCCGAGAAATTAAGCCGCGTGCTGTTCAATGACCCGGCCACCGGTGTGATGCGTCATGCCGATGCAGGCTATGACATCGCCAAACAATGCGCCAAAGACAACGGGCTGAACCTGCCCATGCTGGGCGACTGAACAGATGCGCGATAGCGGTAGTCATATCCATAGCGCCGCCAGGCACCTATGACACCGCAACCTCCTCCTTTTCCAGATACAACACCATGAAGATCACCATCCAACCCGGCCTGCTGACGCTGGCACAGCTGCGGGATATCCATACCAGCCGCCCGCTGCTTGCCATTGATCCAGCCGCCACGACAGGCATTCGCGCCAGCGCCGCGCTGGTGCAAAAGGCCGCGCAGGGCGGCGACGCTGTCTACGGCGTCAACACCGGCTTCGGCAAGCTGGCCAACCAGCGCATCGCTCAGGCTGATCTTGAAACACTGCAGCTCAACCTGCTGCGCTCACATGCCGTGGGTGTGGGCGAGCCCATGCCCGAACGCGTGGTGCGCCTGGTGCTGCTGCTCAAGGCCGCGAGCCTGGCGCGCGGCTTCTCAGGTGTGCGTGAGGTCGTCATCGACACCCTGATGGCGCTCTACAACAAGGGCCTCACACCCGTGATCCCTTGCCAGGGCTCGGTCGGCGCTTCGGGCGACCTCGCGCCACTGGCTCACCTGTGCCTGCCGCTGATTGGCGAAGGCGAAGTCTTCTATCAGGGCCAGCGCATCGCCGCAGCTGAGGCACTCAAGCAAGCCGCCATCACGCCGGTCAAGCTGTCGGCCAAGGAAGGCCTGGCACTGATCAACGGCACGCAGGTCTCGACCGCGCTGGCGCTGGATGCGCTGCTCGCCACCGACCGACTGTTTGAAGCCGCCGTGATCTCGGGCGCTGTCACACTGGACGCCGCCCGCGGCAGCGACGGACCGTTTGATCCGCGCATTCACGCGGTGCGCGGCCAGCCGGGCCAGATCGACTGCGCCGCCGCCTACCGCGCCATCATGGTGGGCAGCGAGATCCGCCGCTCGCACCTTGAGGGCGACGACCGCGTGCAAGACCCTTACTGCCTGCGCTGCCAGCCGCAGGTGATGGGCGCCTGCCTGGACCAGATGCGTTATGCCACGCAGGTGCTGATGCGCGAAGCCAACGCCGTGACCGACAACCCGCTGGTGTTTGCCGATGACGCAACGCTGCTCTCAGGGGGAAACTTCCACGCAGAACCGGTTGCGCTGGCTTGCGACGCACTGGCCGTTGCCATTGCCGAAATCGGCGCGATTACCGAGCGCCGCATCGCCATGCTGGTCGATACCGTGGCCTCGCGCTTGCCGGCCTTCCTCACACCCGAGCCGGGCCTCAACTCTGGCTTCATGATCGTGCATGTCACAGCCGCCGCGCTGGCCTCTGAAAACAAATCACTGGCCCACCCCGCCAGCGTCGACAGCCTGCCGACCTCGGCCAACCAGGAAGACCATGTGAGCATGGCCACCTTCGCGGCGCGCCGGCTTCAGCCCATGTTGCGCAATACCGAATACATCGTCGCCATCGAACTGTTGGCCGCCGCGCAGGGCATTGAATTCTTGCGCCCGCTCAAGAGCTCCGCTGTGCTGGAAGGCGTGCTGCAACTGGTGCGCCAAGCCTCTCCGGCCATGATGCATGACCGCAGCCTTGCACCCGACATGGAGAAGGTGCACCAATTGGTAGCGGGTGGACGTATTGGCCTGGCCGGAGAAGCCCAAATCACCGAGTTGACCGCCTTGCGGCTGGCATGAAGCCTGCATACATTAGCAATACCTCAGTCGATACCCCCAACAGGAGCAACTTCATGAAGAAACAACTCGCCCTTTCGATGCTGGCCGGCGTCGCAGCTCTCGCCATGGGCAGCGCCCACGCGCAAGAAACCAAAGTCGCCGTCGGTATCTCCGGCTGGACAGGTTTTGCCCCGCTGACCCTGGCCAAAGAAGCCGGCATCTTCAAGAAGAACGGGCTTGATGTGTCGATCAAAAAGATTCCACAAAAAGACCGCCACCTGGCGATTGCTTCAGGTGACGTGCAGTGCGCCGCCACCACAGTCGAGACCTGGGTGGTGTGGAACGCCAACGGTGTGGCCACCACGCAGATCTTCCAGCTCGACAAGAGCTACGGCGCAGACGGCATGGTGGTCAAGCCCGCCATCACCAAAATCACTGACCTCAAAGGCAAAACCGTGGCCGCCAGCGCGCCCGGCACCTCGCCCTATTTCGCCCTGGCGTGGATGCTGAAGAAAAACGGCATGAGCACCAAGGACGTGAAGGTAGTCAACCTTGAGCCGCAGGCCGCGGCAAACGCCATGATTGCCGGCACCGACGGCGTGGATGCCGCGATGACTTACGAGCCCTACCTGGGCGCAGTGCGCGCCAAGCCAGAGGCCGGCAAGATCCTCGCCACCACACTTGACTACCCCATGGTGATGGACACCTTCGGTTGCACGCCCAAGTTCCTGTCTGAAAACCCCAAGGCTGCCAAGGCCCTGGCCGACAGCTACTTTGAGGCCGTCGAGATGATCCAGAAAGAACCGAAAAAGAGCTTCGAAATCATGGGCGCCGACGTGAAGCAGACCGGCGAAGCCTTTGAGGCCTCGTCCAAATACCTGCGCTGGCAAGACCGCGCGGCCAACCAGAAATTCTTTGCCGGCGAACATGCCGCCTTCAGCAAGGAAGCGGCTGACCTGCTGCTGGAAGCCGGCATCATCAAGGCGCTGCCTGATATGAGCAAGCTCGCCGACACGCGTTTTCTCAAGTAAGCACGCGAAAGCATGCGGCCACTACAACCCGTCTCGCCCGGCGCGCGCATCGCGCTGGGTGTGAGTTTCTTCGTTCTCTTCTTCGTGGTGTGGGCCATCTTCACGCTGGGCGGCTATGTCTCCAAGACATTTCTGGCCGACCCCATCACCATGGTTAAGTCAGGTTACGACCTGCTGGCCAACCAGGGTTTCGCCAAGGACATTGGCATGACGGTCTGGCGGGTACTGGGCGGCTTTGCGATTGCCGCCTTGCTGGCCGTTCCGCTGGGGGTGATGATGGGCGCCTACAAACCGGTTGAAGCGTTCTTTGAACCCTTTGTGAGCTTTGCGCGTTACCTGCCCGCCTCTGCGTTTATTCCGCTGCTCATCCTCTGGGCAGGTATCGGAGAGGCACAGAAGCTCGCCGTGATTTTTATCGGCTCCTTCTTTCAACTGGTGTTGATGATTGCCGTGAGCGTCGGCAATACCCGGCGCGACCTGGTCGAGGCGGCCTACACGTTGGGCGCGGCCGACCGCGGCATCGTGGTGCGCGTGCTGCTGCCCAGTGCAGCGCCCGAGATTGCCGAGACCTTGCGCATGGTACTGGGCTGGGCCTGGACCTATGTGATCGTCGCGGAGCTGATAGGCGCGTCCAGCGGCATCGGCCACATGATCACTGACAGCCAGGCACTGCTAGCGACAGACCAGATCATCTTCGGCATTATCGTCATTGGTGTATTCGGCCTGGTCACCGACCTGGTATTTAAAGCGCTCAATAGAAAACTTTTCCCGTGGGCTCAGTTAGGCCGATGACTTCTTCCTCCACACCGATCCTGACCGTCAACCAGCTGTCGAAAACCTTTGCCGCCAACAAGGGCCCCGGCACCGTCGCGCTGCAAGCAACTGATCTGGCGGTTGCCGAGAACGACTTCATCACCATCCTCGGCCCTTCAGGCTGCGGCAAGTCCACCCTGCTGCGCATGGTCGCCGGGCTGGACATCCCCACAAGCGGCACCATCGTGCTGGACGGCAAACCCATAGCGGGCCCTGGCGCGGACCGCGGCATGGTGTTCCAGAGCTACACGCTCTTTCCGTGGCTCACGATTTTGCAAAACGTCTGCTTTGGCCTGCGGGAAAAAGGCATGCCACTGGAAAAGCAGCACGATATCGCGCACCAATTCATCAAGAAGGTCGGACTGCAGGGATTTGAGAACCATTTCCCCAAGCAGCTCTCGGGCGGCATGCAACAACGCACAGCACTCGCTCGTGCCCTTGCCAACAACCCGCGCATCCTGCTGATGGACGAGCCCTTCGGCGCACTCGACCATCAGACGCGCGAGCTGATGCAGGAGCTGCTGCAAGGCATCTGGGAGGCCGAGCAGAAAACCGTGCTGTTCGTGACGCATGACATCGATGAGGCCATCTTTATGGGCAGCCGCGTGGTCGTCATGAGCGCAAGACCGGGCCGCATCAAGTGCGACATTGCGGTGCCCCTGGAGCATCCACGGCATTACTCGGTAAAGACGACCCCGGTTTTCACGGATCTCAAGGCAAAACTTACCGAAGAAATCCGCGTCGAGGTGCACCGGGCGGCGGGCCTGCAGGCGCCCGTCGTTTAATCCGTCTGAGTTTTGGTTCGTGCTGCCTGCGTCATGCGCAAGGCGCTGCAAACACCGGCCGTGGCGGCAAAGGCAGCGGCCAGCCAAAGGGCAATCAAGGGACCCTGACCGCCTTCGCCGGGACTGGACACGGCAAAAATCATCGCCAGCAAAACCGCGCCCAATGTCTGTCCCGTCAAACGCGCCGTGCCCAGCATGCCGCTGGCGCCGCCGCTGCGGTGTGCGGGCGCCGAGGTGATGATGGTGTGGTTGTTGGGTGACTGAAAGAGGCCGTAGCCGATGCCGCACAGCGCCATGCGCCAGACGATGTCGGCCTGCGCCGGATGCACGGGCAACACGGCCAGCAACACCAACCCCAGGCAGAGCATGGCCATGCCAACGCCGCCCAGCAGGCCGCCTGGATAGCGCCCTATGAGCCGGCCCACCAGCGGCGAAGTCACCACAATCGCCAGCGGCCAGGCGGTGAGCAGCAAGCCCGCCTCGAGGTGGCTGAAGCCGTAGCTGCCCAGCAGCAAAAAGGGCAGACAGATATAGGCCAGCGTCTGCGCGCAGAAGGCGCCTATCGACGTGCCCATGGACAGCGCGAACACGGGAATGCGCAGCAAATCAAGCGGGAATAGCGGCACGGGCATGGCCAGCTGGCGGCGCACGTAGATCACGCCGATGACGATTCCGGCGGCCAGCTCGGCCAGCGGCAGCCACAAGGATGATGCAGCACCCGGCACAGCTTCCACACGTACACCCAGGCCGTCTACGCCCAGGAACACCAGGCCGAACATCAGGGCGTTGAGCACCACATCGACCAGTGAGAGCTTGAGGCTCTCTGCCTTGGCGGTGTTCTCGGGCAGGGCCTTTCGACCCCACCACAACGACATCAGGCCGAATGGCACATTGAGCGCAAACAGCCACGGCCACGAACCGACGGAAAGAATGCCGGCCGCAATCGACGGGCCGGCCACCGAGGCGGTGGCCACCACCAGCGAGTTAATGGCGATGCCGCGGCCGAGCAGGTGTTTGGGGTAGATGAGCCGAACCAGCGCGGTGTTGACGCTCATGAGGCCAGCCGCGCCCAAGCCCTGCAGCACGCGGGCCAGCGCCAGTGTGGTCAATGAATCAGCCAGCGCACAGAGCAGCGAGGCCAGCGTGAACACGGCCATGCCCGCCAGGTAAACGCGACGGTAACCGATGATGTCGCCTAATGTGGCCAGCGGCAGCAAGAGCGCCAGCGTGGCGACCTGGTAGGCGTTGACGACCCAGATGGACTGGGCGGGCGCGGCGTTCAGTTCTCGGGCGATGTCCGGCAGCGCCAGGTTGACGATGGTCCCGTCGAGCACCGCCATGACAATACCGAGAACGATGACCAGCAACGCACGCAAGCGTTCGCGAGCGGGCAAACCATCCTGAACAATCATGCGTACCTTTGCTGGAACTGATGGGGATCAGGGCAGTCGCCATGAAGGCAGCCGCTGAATCCCAAAGGCCCCGATTTTACGGGCGCAGGATGGGATGCGCAGCGCGGGGGCCGCTGAGGGAAAATGCCGCGCGCGGGCTCAGGCGCATGGCCTGCGGTCGGTGGCTTTTCGCGGTCTTCGTGCCATTTTTTGCACAAATTGCCGACAGATCATTCGCATCGTGCGCAAGCAGCTATTCATTTGATAGCAAGGAATAAAAAATCCCGGGCTGCAAATGCAGGACCGGGATTGGGGTTGCCATTCCGACAGGCCTTGCCGAGGCCAACCGGTGGGCAGCTTACTTCATGCCGTACTTCGCCTTGGCATCGTTCTGGCAGCTGTCCTTGGCGGTTCCGGTGAGGGCATCGCAGCGTTCTTTGGCGGCCTTGTAATTGGCCTCGCGCTTTTCGGCGTTGGCGTCCTTCCTGGCTTCGGTCACTTTTTCAGTCTTGTTCTTGCTGGTGTCGGCTGAGGTCTTGGCGACCTTGGCGTCTTCCTTGGCTTTGACGTGGGCCGCTTTGGCATCTTTCACGCAGACGTCCTTGTCATTGCCTTTCAGGTCGTCGCACTTTTCCTTGGCGGCGTCGTAGGCGGCATCGCCTTTGGCCAGAGCCACCTTTTCGGTGTTGCGCGGGCTGGGCTTGTACTGGGCTTCCAGTTCGGCCTTGGCGACTTTTTCAGCGCCTTTGGCTTCGGCCACGCAGATGTCTTTGGCATTGTCTTTCAAGGTGGCGCACTTGTCGCGACCGGCTTTGTAGTCGGCCGAGATGCGGTCGCTCTGGGCTTTATGTTCCTCTTTGGTCATAGCCAGGGCCTGGCCGGCAAAAGCGCAAGACATCACGGCTGTCAGCATCAGCAATTTGGTTTTCATGGATTTTCCTTTGGATGAGTTGGAGTTATGGATTGGTTGGGGATGGACCCTGGAGCGCTCAACGGCGGATCAATAACGCTCAAAAAAATCGGTCGGGTTGCGGTCCTTCCAGGCGGCGACCTGCTTCTCAGCCTCATCCTTGCTGAGGCCGTGGCGCTCCTGGATGCGGCCCAGCAACTGGTCGCGTTTGCCGGCGATCACATCAAGGTCGTCGTCAGTGAGCTTGCCCCACTGTTCTTTGACCTTGCCTTTGAATTGAAGCCAGTTGCCTTCCACGCGGTCTTTGTTCATGGTGTCCTCCTGAACGTCAATTGATAAATTCGCCCGTGGCACTGATGTCCTATTCGCTGCGTGCTACTTCCCGGGCGGCATATTCACACCATAAGTTCGTTCTTTTTCTCCCACCGTAGGTCCCCGTATTTGATGAGCGTAGGTTCATGCTTAC
Organism: Polaromonas sp. P1_F6; assembly: GCF_056405695.1. Classification (NCBI taxonomy): domain Bacteria; kingdom Pseudomonadati; phylum Pseudomonadota; class Betaproteobacteria; order Burkholderiales; family Comamonadaceae; genus Polaromonas; species Polaromonas sp. P1_F6. The sequence goes on along the minus strand of NZ_JBFUBQ010000003.1, from coordinate 615,767 downwards.
AGGGCTGTGTGCCGCGCTGCGAGAGCGCGCCATTGCGCGAAGGAAAGCAACAAAATTCGCAACGGCTTCCTGGCCGGAACATAGTTGCATAGCACGCTGGCCAGCCAAGGCAAGAACGGTTTTTCTTTCGACATCAAGGGGGTGCGAGGTGCCAACACCAAAGATGAAAAAGCGCAGTACGTCGCGAAGCCTTTTCCTCCTTCTGCAAGCTGCTGGGCAATGTGCACGATGTGCGCGCCGAAGCCTGCGGCTTGGTGGCCCGACACAGGAATACCGCTACATCAAGGCCAAGGCCTGAGTGCGGGTGACGGGGACAGGCTGGTTGCGTTTACTTAGACCGCAGTGTGCGGCTGAGCAGCGCGACGGGCAGCAAACCCACCAGCACCAGCGCCAGCGCGGGCAAGGCGGCCTCACCGAGCCGCTCGTCGCGCGCGAGCTGGTAGGTGATCACGGCCAGGGTGTCGCTGTTGAAGGGCCGCAGCACCAGCGTGGCGGGCAGCTCTTTCATCACATCGACAAACACCAGCAAGCCGGCCGCCGCGACCGAGCGCTTGAGCAGCGGCCAGTGCACGCGGCTGAGGATGCCCATACCGCTGGTGCCCAGCATGCGCGCGCTGTCGTCAAAGCTGGCCGGGATGCGCGAGTAGCCGCTTTGCAGGCTTTGCAGTGCCACGGCGCTGAAGCGCACCAGGTAAGCCCAGACCACGCCGAGGATGGTGGCGGTGACCCAGTAGCCCGCGCTTGTCTGCGGCGCGGCGGATTGCAGCCAGCTCACAGGCAGCAAGAGGCCCACCACAATCACCGCGCCGGGCACGGCATAACCCAGACCCGCCAGGTGCACGGCAGCGCGGGTGAGCAGGCCCGGTTGCCGGCGCACCGCAAAGGCCAAGCCCAAGGCAAGCGCGGTGGCCAACAGCGCGCTCAAGCCTGCGAGGCCAATGCTGCTGAGCGTCCAGCCAATGAATTTGTCCCAAAGCAGGTTGTCCCAGCCCAGCGCCAGCGGGCGCAGCATAAAGAGCACCGGCAGCACAAAGCCCAGCGCGATGGGCACGGCGCACACGAGCCAGGCCGAAACGGCGCGCAGGCCGCGCAACTGCGCGGGGGCCGCGTCTTGCGCGCCCGCGCGTGCACCGCGGCCGGTGGCAAAGCGCATGCGCTTTTGCGCGCTGTGCTCTATCCACAGCAGCAGCGCGACAAAGAAAAGCAGCACGGTCGCCAGCTGCGCCGCAGCGATGCGGTTGTCCATCGAGAGCCACGCCTTGTAGATGCCGGCGGTGAAGGTCTGGATGCCGAAATAGCTGGAGACGCCGAAGTCGGCCAGTGTTTCCATGAGCGCCAGCGCCACACCAGCGGCCACGGCAGGCCGCGCCAGCGGCAGCGCTACACCGCGGATGCGGCGCGACAGCGGTGCGCCCAGCAGGCGCGCCGCTTCCATCAGGTGCACGGCGCGCTCAGACAGGGCCGTGCGCGCAAGCAGGTACACATAGGGGTAGAGCGCGACGGTGAAGACCAGTACGGCACCCCCCAGGCTGCGCACCTCGGGCAGCAGCCGGCCCTGCAGGCCGAAGCTGGCACGCAGCCAGGTCTGCAGCGGGCCGGCGTATTGGAGAAAGTCGGTATACGCATAGGCCAGCACATAGGCCGGCATGGCCAGCGGCAGCAGCAAGGCCCACTCAAACACCCGGCGCCCGGGGAAATCAAACAGCGTGACCATGCTGGCGGTGGCCATTCCCACCACCGCCACGCCAAAGGCCACGCACAGGCACAGCAGCAGTGATGTGCGCGTGTAATCGGGCAACACGGTCTGCAGCATCTGCAGCAGGATGGATTGCGCATCGCTGTTGAACTGCAGCCAGGACAAGGCGACGGCCAGCACCGGCAGCGTCAGCAGCCCAACCAGCAAAAACAGCACAACAGAAGGGAAATATCGGCGAAACATGGAGCCCCGGAAAGCCTCAGCAAAAAGGCCTCTCGCGGGAAGGAGCCCTGCCCCCGCCTGCGTTCGCCACGCTTTTGCAGTCAGTCACTGCAAATGAGAATTGTAAGCATCTACAATTGTCTGCATGTTTCTGGATATCTCCCAGTTGGGCGTGCACTACGCCGGCCGCTCAAAACCCGCCGTGGACGGCGTGTCGTTCAGCCTCCAGGCAGGGGAAATCGGCGTTCTGATCGGGCCTTCAGGTTGCGGCAAAACCACCTTGCTGCGCGCAGTGGCTGGCCTTGAACGGGCCAATGCCGGCAGCATTACGCTGGCAAAGGATGTGGTGAGCACCGCCGCCTTGCATGTGCCGGCCGAATCCCGCCGCATTGGCATGGTGTTTCAGGACTACGCGCTGTTTCCGCATCTGGATGCCGCGCACAACGTGGCCTTCGGGCTCACTCATCTAACACCCGCTCAGCGCAAGCAGCGCGTCGGAGACGTGCTGGAGCTGGTCGGCTTGGGCAATGTGCACAAGCGCTTTCCGCATGAGCTTTCAGGCGGCCAGCAGCAACGCGTGGCACTGGCGCGCGCGCTGGCGCCGCAGCCACGCCTGCTGCTGCTGGATGAGCCTTTTTCCAACCTGGACGTGGACCTGCGCGAGCGCCTGGCGCACGAGGTGCGCGGCATCCTGAAGGCGGCTGGCGCCACAGCGCTGTTCGTCACACATGACCAGCTGGAGGCTTTTGCCATCGGCGACCGCATCGGCGTAATGCACCAGGGCAAACTGCACCAGTGGGATGAGGCTTATGCGCTGTACCACCGCCCTGCCACCCGATTTGTGGCTGACTTCATCGGCCATGGGGTCTTCGCACAAGCCCATATCGAGCAACACGGTGACGACGTGGTGGTGCATACCGCGCTCGGTGACCTGACGGACATGCTGGAGTGCCCGCTGCCCGGGGCGTACGCCGGCGGCTTGTGCGATGTGCTGCTGCGTGCCGACGACATCGTGCATGATGACAACGCCCCGGTGAAGGCGCAGATCGTGCGCAAGGCGTTTCGCGGCTCGGAGTTTTTGTATACGCTCAAGCTGCAGACTGGCGAGACGGTGATGGCGCATGTGCCGTCGCACCACAACCACGCGCTGGGCGAGTGGATAGGCATACGTGCCGAGGTCGACCATGTGGTGACCTTTCCGCGCGAAGTTGGCGCGGCGCCGGCTATAACACCAGCCTGACGTTTCAGCGTCCTTGCGTCTGCCTCAGACGCTCAATGTCCTCGCGCAGCGTCTGTGCCCACACCCGCCGGGTCTGGCCTTGCGGGGCCTGCGCCTGGCCAAAGGTGACGACCGCCTTGAGCGGCGGCGCTGTCAGGGTCCGCCAGATTGATCCGACCAAGGTTTCGTCATCCACATAACTGGGCGCAAAGCTGGTCGCGCCGCTGGCGGCGTCAACGAACTTCAGAGCCACCGGCTGCACCGGCACAGACGCTTCAATGGCCGCCTGGATGAGGTTGGCGTGAAAGTGCTTGAGGGTGATGCCGTCGCCGGTGGTGCCTTCAGGAAACACCGCCAGGATGTCGCCCGCGCGAAGGCGGTCCGCCATTTGCGTGACGACGCGATGGGCGTCGCGCCGGGACTCGCGCTCGATATACAGCGAACCTGCGCCGTCGGACAGCGTACGGACAAAGGGCCAGTCCCGCACGTCCGCTTTGGAGACAAAACGGCAGTGCCGCGAGGCATGCATCACCAGGATGTCCAGCCACGAAATATGGTTGGCCACCAGCAGCACCGGGCCACCTGCCGGGGGCGTACCGTTGACCACCAGCTCAATGCCCACAATGCGCAGCATGGCCCCGGCCCATGCCTGCACGCGGGCCTCCTGCTCAGCCTGGGGCAGCTTGGGGAAAACAGTCTTGATGGTCCAGAACCCCGTTACGGCGTGCACGGCGGCGCGCAGCAAGGTTCCGCAAAAGTGAAGCCATTTCATAAATGAGCAGGCACCTCAGTGCGAGGCTTCGGGGGCTTCATAGGCCAGCTGCCCGCCTACGATGGTCCAGCGCACACGCGCAGGCATCTGGTGACCCGAGAACGGTGTGTGCTTGCCCTGGCTGCGCAAGGCGGCGGGCTCGACTGTCCATTCACCGGTGGGGTCAAACACGCAGATATCGGCCACGCCGCCTTTAACGAGCTGCCCCGCGCTGGCCTGCAGCGTGCCAAGCGCGTTGCCCAGCACTCGCGCGGGTTCACTCGTGAGCACTGCCAGCGCGCGCTGCAGACCAACATCGCTGTCAGTACCCCATTTGCAGGCCAGGCCCAGCAGCAATTCAAGCCCCGTGGCGCCGGGCTCAGCCTCGGCAAAGGGCAGGGTTTTGGCGTCTTCGTCGACGGGCGTGTGGTCTGACACCAGTGCGTCGATAGTACCGTCGGCCAGTCCCTGGCGGATGGCGTCGCGGTCGCGCTGCTGGCGCAGCGGCGGGTCCAGCCGCATCCGGCTGTCGAAGTAGCCGATGTCCACGTCGGTCAAGTGCAGGCTGTTGATGCTGACATCGCAGGTCACGGCCAGGCCTTCTGCCTTGGCCTTGGCCACCAGAGCCACACCCGCGGCGCTGCTGATGCGGCACAGGTGCACGCGCGCGCCGGTGGCCCGCACCAGTTCGAAGATGGTGTGCAGCGCAATGGTCTCAGCGGCAACCGATACGCCGCTCAGGCCCAGGCGTGTGGCCAGTGGGCCGCTGGCGGCGACGCCGCTGCCCAGGTACATCTCCTGCGGGCGCAGCCAGACGGTGTAGCCGAAGGTCGAGGCGTATTGCAGGGCGCGCATCATGACTTGCGTGTTGGCCAGCGGCACCTCTGCCTGGCTGAAGCCCACGCAACCCGATTCCGTCAATTCGACCATCTCGGTCAGCGTCTCACCCTTGAGAGCACGCGTCAGCGCGCCCAGCGGGAACACGCGCGACTGGTGCAGCTTTTCAGCGCGGAACTTGAGCATTTCAACGAGGCCGGGCTCGTCGAGCACCGGATCGGTATCAGGCGGGCAGACAAGGCTGGTCACGCCGCCAGCGACGGCCGCGGCCAGTTCGCTTTCGAGCATGCCTTCGTGCTCGTGCCCAGGTTCTCGCAAGCGGGCGGACAAGTCGATCAGACCGGGGGCGACGATGCAGCCCGTGGCATCAATCGTCTTGTTGGCCGCGAAATCAGCAGGCGTGCCTTTGAGCGAGACGATACGGCCCGCGGCAATTGCCACGTCGCAGATCTCGTCGAACTTGGAAGCCGGGTCGATAACGCGGCCGTTCTTGATGAGTATCTTCATTCTTTTTTTCTCCGCGTTCAGGCTTCATTCCCAGCGACGATGCTCATCACCGCCATTCGGACCGCGATACCAAAAGTCACTTGCGGCAGGATCACACTTTGCGTTCCGTCGACCACGGCGGAATCAATTTCAACACCGCGGTTGATGGGGCCCGGGTGCATGACAATGGCGTCTGACTTGGCCAGTTTCAATTTTTCGGTGGTGAGGCCGAAGCTCTTGAAGAACTCCTGGCTGCTGGGCAATAGCGCGCCGGACATGCGTTCGTTCTGCAGCCTGAGCATGATGATTACGTCGGCGTCCTTGATACCTTCTTCGAGCGTATTGCAGACGCGCACGCCCATCTGCGCCATGTCGGCGGGCACGAGGGTCTTGGGGCCGACCACGCGCACTTCGGGGCAGCCCAGCGTGGTGAGTGCATGGATGTCGGAACGCGCCACGCGCGAGTGCAGCACGTCACCGACGATGGCGACCGTGAGCTTGCTGAAATCTTTCTTGTAGTGCCGGATGGTGTACATGTCGAGCAGGCCCTGCGTGGGGTGCGCGTGGCGACCGTCGCCGGCATTGATGACGTGCACATGCGGTGCGACGTGCTGGGCAATCAGGTAGGGTGCGCCCGATTCGCTGTGACGCACCACAAAAAGATCGGCGGCCATGGCGCTCAGGTTGGCGATGGTGTCGAGCAGCGACTCGCCCTTGGAGGCCGATGAGCGCGCGATGTCCAGGTTGATGACATCGGCCGACAGCCGCGTGGCGGCGATTTCGAAGGTGGTGCGGGTGCGGGTGGAGTTTTCAAAGAAAAGATTGAAGACACTCTTGCCGCGCAGCAGCGGGACTTTTTTGACTTCGCGGTTGTTGACGCTGACGAAGTTGGCGGCGGTGTCGAGTATCTGCGTCAAGGTGGCCTTGGGCAGGCCTTCAATCGACAGCAGGTGGATCAGCTCGCCGTTTTTGTTGAGTTGCGGATTTCGTCGATACAGCATGTGATGGACTCCTTGGGGTCTCTTGGTTTTTTGGGGGTGGCCTGGCAGTAATAGTGATGGTGACGATCAGCCCTGAACCTGGAAGCTGAACTTGCCGTCCTCTGCGCGGGCCAGCTCAAGCGACTGCGAGGCGGGCAAGGCCACGCGCGCCACCGCCAGGTCGGGCTGCACCGGCAGCTCGCGCCCGCCGCGGTCCACCAGTACGACCAGCTTGACACTGGCGGGCCGGCCGTAGTCAAACAACTCATTGAGCACCGCGCGGATGGTGCGGCCGGTGTAGAGCACGTCGTCGACTACCACCAGGTGGGCGCCGTTCACGTCAAAGGGCAGCAGGGTCTGGCCGCTGGAGGCCAAGCCCCGCTGCGAGAAATCGTCGCGGTGCATGGAGGAAGACAGCACGCCGGCTTCGCCCTCCAGACCCAGGTCTTTTTGCAGGCGCTGTGCCAGCCAGGCGCCGCCGGAGGCCACGCCGACCAGCTTGGGCGGCAAGGGATAGGACGCCAGTTGCTGGCGCATGCCGCGCAGCAGGTCGTTGTATAGCGCCTCGGCGTCAAGGGTCAGGCTGCTCATGGGAAACTCCTTAAAAACTGCTCGAGAATGATGCAGGCCGAGGCCGCGTCGGCATCGACTGCGCCGCCGGCGAGTGCCTCGGTGGTGCTGTAGCGCTCATCCACCTCAAAGACCTGCAGACCGAAGCGCCCGCGAAGCTGGCGGGCGAACTTCTGCGCCCGCGCGGTATTGTCGTGGCTGGCACCGTCGGGGTGAAAGGGCACGCCGACGACGAGGGCGTCGGGCTGCCACTCCTTGATGCGCGTCTCGACGGCCTTGAGGCGGGCGTCGCCACCTTCAGCGTTGATGGTGGGCTGGGGGGTGGCGGTACGGGTCAGCACGTTGCCGGTGGCAACGCCGGTGCGCTTGAGACCGAAGTCGAAAGCCAGAAAGGTTTGGAGGCCAGTGGCCCGAGGGGAAGGCATGGCCGCAAGGCTCATGCGTGACCGGCCTCGGGAGAGAGCATCCAGCTTTGCAGGCCCAGCAGCATGAGCGCCTTGTCGTAGCGTTGCTCTACCGGTGTGTCGAAAATCACACCGACGTCGGCAGCGACCGTGAGCCAGCTGTTGTCCGAGATTTCCGATTCCAGCTGGCCTTCACCCCAGGCCGAATATCCGAGGGAGACAAACACCCTGCGCGGGCCGGCGCCCGTGGAGAGCGCTTCCAGCACGTCTTTGGAGGTGGTCATTTCGAGGCCGCCGGGGATCGTCATCGTCGAGGCATAGACCGATTCGTTGCCCGGCATCATGGATTCGTGGAGAACAAAGCCCCGTTCGGTCTGGACCGGGCCGCCCTGGAATACCGGGGACTGGGTCAGGTCGTCGCGCCGCAGAGGCAACTCGACCTTGTCGAACAGGTTCTTGAGATTGATATCGCTGGGCTTGTTGATGACCAGCCCCAGCGCACCCCGGTCGCTATGTTCGCACATGTACACCACGCTCTTGGCAAAAGCTTCATCATCCATCCCCGGCATGGCAATGAGGAAGTGGTGCGTGAGGTTGATCGATGCAGAATCCGTGGCCATGGCGGGATTTTACGCCGGACGGGACGGCGCGGGGAGCCCACCCTGCCAGCCGCCCGCCAATCCGCGGGGGATCTAAGGCCGGATAGCCGCTTTTCGCTACGATGGCCGGATGCACAAGAAGTATGAAACGGGGTTAATGTGGTTCAGGCGCGACCTGCGGGTTCAGGACAACGCCGCTCTGTACCACGCGCTGAAGTCATGTAAGCAGGTGTATTGCGCACTTGTTTTTGACAAAGCCATTCTGGAGGCTTTGCCTCGAACTGACCGCCGCGTGGAATTCATACGGGAATCGGCACTGAGCCTGGATGGTCAACTGGAGAAGCTGGGCGCAGCGGCTGGCAGCCTAGGCGTCGGCCTGTTGACGGCCCATCACGATGCCGTGGACGCGGTGGTGCGGCTGGCGGCAGAGCTGGGCGCCGATGCCGTCTTTGCCAATCACGATGACGAGCCGCGGTCGCTGGCGCGCGACGCCGCAGTACAAGCGGCGCTCGAGGCCGGGGGCAAGGGCTTTTACAGCTTCAAGGACCACGTTATTTTTGAACGCCAGGAGGTGCTGACCCAGGCGGGCAAGCCTTACACCGTGTTCACGCCTTACAAAAATGCCTGGCTGAAGAAGGTGGACGACTTTTATCTCAAGCCTTATCCCGTCGAAAAGTATGCTGCGGCCCTGGCGTCCGTATCGACAAGCCGACGTCCGGTCCCATCACTGGGTGACCTGGGGTTTGAGGTCAACAACCTGACGGCGCTGAAAATTCCCACGGGCAGCGAAGGCGGTGCCCAGCTTTTGGGGGATTTCGTTGGCCGCATGGCGCAGTACAAGGAGGTACGCGACTTCCCTGCCGTCAAGGGCCCGAGCTACCTGGGCGTGCACCTTCGGTTCGGCACAGTGTCGATACGGCACATGGCTGCGTTCGCTTTAAACGCTGCAAAGCGAGGGAATGAAGGTGCCGCCACCTGGCTCAGCGAATTGATCTGGCGTGATTTTTACGCGCAGATCCTTGCCAATTTTCCGCACGCCGTCGGCAACGCGTTCAAGCCGGACTATGACGCGATACAGTGGGAGAGCGGCGATAAAGCCCAAGTGCTTTTCCAGGCCTGGTGCGAAGGCCGGACGGGCTACCCGCTGGTGGACGCGGCAATGGCCCAGATCAACCAGACGGGCTATATGCACAACCGCCTGCGCATGGTGACTGCCAGTTTTCTGGTGAAAGACCTTGGCATCGACTGGCGTTGGGGCGAACGTTACTTTGCCGAAAAGCTCAACGACTTTGACCTGTCGGCCAACAACGGCGGCTGGCAGTGGGCGGCAAGCACGGGTTGTGACGCGCAGCCTTATTTTCGCATCTTCAACCCGGTCAGCCAGAGCGAGAAGTTCGACGCCGCGGGTAAATTTATTCGCAAATACCTGCCGGTGCTGGCACAGCTGCCAGACAAGGCTTTGCACAGCCCTTGGCTAGCGAACCCGCTGGAGCTGGCCGCCGCGGGCGTGGTGTTGGGCCAAAACTACCCGACGCCCATCGTGCAGCACGACGAAGCGCGGGCGCTTACGCTGCAGCGCTATGCGGTCGTAAAAAAGGCCTGAGAGGAACTCTCAGGCCTTGCTATTATTTTAGGAGCTGCTTGCGCACGTTCTGCCTGGACTACAGCCTGATTTGGCTGTTTTTCTCAGGCAGAAGCGGCGGTTTCGGCGGCGCAGTAGTGGCGCACCAGACTCATCAACTCTTCTTCAGAGAACGGTTTGCCCAGATAGTGGTCGACGCCCAGCTCCTTGGCATGTTCACGGTGCTTCTCGGCGATGCGGGACGTGATCATGATGATGGGCAGGTTATTGAGGCGCACGTCAGCCCTGATGTTGCGCGCCAGGTCAAAACCATCCATACGCGGCATTTCGATATCTGACAGCACCACGGCTGGCCGCTCTTCCTGCAGGCGTTCAAGCGCTTGCAGACCGTCGGCCGCCATGGAGACACGGTAGCCTTCACGCTGAAGCAGGCGTTGCGTAACCCGGCGAACCGTAATGGAGTCATCGACCACAAGAATCAACGGGATCTGCGGGGCGACAGGTGCCGACATCGTCGTTTTCGCGACGCTGCCGCTGCCGCCGTCGGTGGTTGCCGCGGTAGCGCCAGAGCCTTCAAGCATGTGCGGCTCGGCCCGGTCTGAACTCCATGCGCGCGCCTGCTGGCCATACACGGAAGCCAGCGCAACCGGGTTGTAAATCAGCACGACCGCACCGGAAGCCAGCACTGACATACCGGCCAGGCCAGGCAAACGGGACAACTGGGGGCCCAGGTTCTTGACCACAACCTCCTGGTTGCCCAACACTTCATCGACGTGCAGGGCAATGCGCTGTGCGGCGCTTCGGAAGATCACGACCGGTGTGGTTTTGCCCTGGGCTTCGGCGCTGTGGTGCGAGGCCTGCAGCAATGCGCCGGACCAGAAGAAGGGCATCGACTCACCGGCAATCTCCAGTGTGCCGGTGTTATAGGCTTGCTGCAGTTCTTTGGCCGAAGCGCGCCTGACGGTTTCCACAACGTTGGCAGGTACGCCGATTGAGAGATTGCCCGAGCGGATCATCACCACCTGCGTCACAGCAGTAGTCAGCGGGAGTACCAGCTTGAAGTGCGTTCCCTGACCGGCGACGGTGGAGGTTTCGATCCGGCCACCGAGCGCGTTGACTTCAGAGCGGACCACATCCATACCGATGCCGCGTCCTGCCAGCTCGGTCACTTGCGCGGCCGTAGAGAAGCCGGGCATGAAAATCAGGTTCGCGGCGTCGCCGTCTTCCAGCGGTTGATCAGCCGTGATCATCCCGAGGCTGACGGCCTTTTCGCGAATACGTGCCAGGTTCAAGCCGGCGCCGTCATCGCTGAAGTCAACCGAAACGTCGTTACCTTCCTGGCGCAAGTGAACGGTGATCAGGCCGACCGGGTCCTTGCCCGCATCGGTGCGAACCTGCGTACTTTCAATACCGTGGGCCACGCAGTTACGCAGCAAGTGCTCAAAGGCCGGCGTCATACGGTCCAGCATGCCGCGGTCCATTTCCATGGTGCCGCCCAGCAAGTCCAGGCGGACCTGCTTGCCGGTTTCCTTGGAAGCCTGGCGCACCACGCGGTACAGACGCTCGGAGATGCCTTCGAACTCCACCATGCGGGTACGGAGCAAGTCGCGCTGCAGCTCTCGGGTCTGGCGAGCCTGAGCGATCAAGTCGTCTTCGGTGGCTTCCACCGTGCGCTGCAAGGTGCGCTGCACGGTTGCCACGTCATTCACCGACTCGGCCATCATTCGCGTCAGTTCCTGCACGCGGGTAAAGCGGTCGAACTCCAGCGGGTCGAACCCTGCCTGGGCTTCCTTGGCCTGAGCCAATCGCGACTGCATCTGGGTTTCAGCCTGCAACTCAATGTCCCGCAGCTGCTGGCGCAAGCGGTTCAAGTTACCGCTCATGTCGTTCAGCGAGCCCCGGAGCTGGCTGAGTTCGGCTTCCAGCCGGGAGCGCGTGATCATGACCTCACCAGCCTGATTCACCATGCGGTCAAGCAACTGGGAGCGCACGCGGATCGAGGCGTTGGCCGCCTGTCGCAGCGGCTGCATGGCCATGGTCTGCGGCGCAGGCACCGTGAGCTTGCGGCCCGCACCCACGGCAACCGGAGCGGCGCTCTCGGCTGGAGTTTCCTGTGCATCCACAATTGGGGCGGGCTTGTCCTGCGTGGTCGACTTCAGTACGGGCTCAACGGCCGCAATAGGCGCAACAGGCGTAATAGGCGTAAGCGTGACGGGGGCAGCCGCAGCAGCCGCATCAGCTCGGCGCAAGGCCTCAAATGTCGCTTCCATGGCGTCAAAACGCGTCATCAGGGGTTCGAATTCCTGGGTTGAAGCCGCATCAGAGCCGAGATGTTCGATTTCGGACTCAATCCGGTGAGCCATTTCGCCTAGCCGCAATGCACCTGCCAGCCGGGCGCTGCCTTTGAGCGTGTGAAGTGCGCGCAGGACTTCCATGCGTGCGCCCTGATTATCAGGACGTGAAGACCACTGCCGCAGTGCGCCCCCCAGCTGGGGCATGAGTTCTGCAGCCTCTTCTTCAAAAATCGGGAACAGGTCGGGATCAATCGCATCGACCGCATCGATTTCGTCGTCCTCGTCTTCCTCGAAGTTCGAGTTCACTGGTGCAGCCATGGTCGCTACCAGCCGGGCAGGCGGGGAGACGACAGCCGCAGGGGGAGGCACCGGCGTGACCTGAGCGGGGACCGGCATTTCAATTGCCTGAGCCAGGATCACTTCTGGTTCTGGCTCCGGTGAGCGCACTGGCTCTACAGAGACCGTTTCAACCTCCACCGATTCGGGGGAGAAGTCAAAGTCGGAAAAATCGTTACCCGGGGGCAAAACCGAATCAGAGAAATCGAGTTGCTTTAGCCTGTCAAGGATGGTTGCATCCGCCTCCTTGAGAAACCCGGCGGCAAATTGGTGCAGAAGCCGGCGGATGTCTTCCGCTGCATCAACAAATACCTGGCCATACCTGGCAGCGCCATTGCTGTGATGAACGCTGGACTGCTGCAAAGCCTGTTCAAGCGCCCGAGCCATTCCGGACAGGGCATGGAACCCGACAGTCGCGGAACTTCCCGCGAGGGAATGGGCCAGGGCGACGGTAGAGTCGCTGACCGGCTGGTTCAGCTCGAGCGCCCATTCGGCCACTTCAGTCACAAGCCGGCGTGACCATTCATCAGCTTCATTCAGATAGACGTTGTAAAGCGGAATTCCAATGCGCAAGGCACCGATGACCTTGACCTGTTCGTCACCATTGCCATCCAATGGCAGCACACTGTCAGTTGCATCGACATCATCCGTCTTCAGAACTTCGGCAGCCTGCAGGTGTTGCGGTTGCCCGGCCAGATCGGCGCCTTCGGCCGCTGTCGACAATTGTTGCTGCCCCTCAGGGGTGAAGTCAAAAACCACAGGCGCCGACTGTTCGGCCGCCACAGGCTCTGCCTGAAAGTGCTTGTCGAAATCCGCGTCCGACAGTTCGATCGCTTCTGTTGCATCCATCTCCGGGGACGCGAACGGCTCCGCCGCAGCGGGCTGCGTTGACGCAGGTGTTGTACCAGCCGTCGCAGAAACCGCGGACAGACTGCCGAAATCAATGCCTTCAATTTCTGCCACAGACGGACCTGCAGGCTCCACAGGGCTCGCGATCGCAGCTGTACCTTCCGACTCAAACATGAGGTCAAAATCCAAATCCGTCACGACGGCCGGGTCGGCAACAGGTTCAGCACCAGCAGTCTCGGGAACACCTGAATCCAGCTCCAGCTCAGGTGCCAGCGCTGTTGGCATTGCTGCCGCCACGGCGACCACAGGAACCTCGGCAATATCGACTACGGCAGTCACCAGGGGGCTGTAACGGCCCTCGGTGCGCATTGCATCGGCGCTGGCACGGAAAGTAGACGCCGACCACGAGCCATCGCGATTTCCTGCAATGTCTTCAATCCACTTTGCAAAACCGCCCATGGCTTCCAGCGACAAAGCCCGGAATTCATCCGTGGCAACCTTCTGGTCCGCCAGCCAGCTATTGAGCATCTGCTCAAGCGACCACGCCGCCTCGCCGAACTCGTTGAGCCCCACCATGCGGGAACTGCCCTTGAGCGTATGAAAAGCACGCCGCAAAACCGTGAGTTGAGATACATCGGCCGGATCATTGACCAGTGCAGCCAAAGCTTGCTGGCCGTTGCCGACAACTTCGCGTGCCTCTTCAAGAAAGATGTCACGGAGATCGTCTTCTTCAAAATCATCCGACGCGGCCGGGCTCTCAGGCGCCGCCTGCACCGGCGTTACGGCAAATGCCAAGGTCGTCAGCGCCTCCGCGGCAACACTCGCGTTGCTTCCGGAAACAGCGACGGCGGCTTCGCGCGCACTTTGGGCAAGCGCAGGCTGTTCGGCCAGCGCCGCATGCGTGGCCAGCGTGTCAAGTTTGAGCGTGAGGTTGTGGTCAGTTTCGCCAAGACCCGCATCCTGCACAACAGAAATCACTTCCTGTGACAGCACATCATTGTTGACCGTGACAGAGGTCGCCGCACTGGCGGCGTTCTGGGTACGGCCCATCAAAGGTTTGAGCTCGCCTTTTTCCGCGTCATAAACAAACAGTTTTTTTGCCAGCGCCGGCTGGTAATTCAACATGTCGATAAGGAAACTCAAGGCGCCAAGGTTGTTTCCGAGGTGCTCGAATGTTCCAGCCGCACGCGCGAGCTGTTCATCAATTTCAGTGACCAGCATCTGCTCGACGCTGTCTCGCATGCGCAGCACGGCGTGCGAGGCCTGGTCAAGCCCCAGTACCGACAGCACGCCACGCATTTGTGAAAGCTGGCCGGGCACGGATTGAAGCGCGACTTTGTCCTGCGGGTTGCGAAAAAACACATCAAGTGATTTTTCAAGCTCACCCAGCGACACACGCAACTCACCGACTACGCTGCCCATGGTCTGCTTGTCGCTGACCCGGCGATACAGTTCTTCCATCCAGCCTTCCAGGGGCTGTGGCTCACCGCCTGCACGGACGCCTTCCAGCCGCTCAGCAAGATTGGCTGTTCTCACAGCCAGCTGGGGATCGTTGGGATCCAGGTCATCAAAAGCGGCTTCAAGGTAAAGCACGGAGGTGGCCACTTCCATGGCCAGTTCTATTCCAGGGGCCTGACCAGACCGGACCGTCGTATCCACGGCGCGAGTCAATGCCTGCGCAAGTGGTTCGCTGGGCGGATGAAGCTTGAGCAGAGAATCCGTGACGAGGCTGAACTGGTCCGTCACGGACTTGAATTTATTGGCGTCCCCGGCGGAAAGCGACGACCAGGTTTCTTTCGCAGACGTGATGCGCTTGCGGGCCTGGGCGAGCAGAGCCGGATCAAAACGTCCGAACTGAACGAGCTCATAGTCCACCGGCTTGAAGCGGTTGAGACCATAGGCTGACCGGACTGCCGAAAGCGCAGGCGTGTCGCTGGCACGGGGAGAAACAGCCTGTGAACAGAAGAAGAGCAAATCCTGCGCCAGCCGATCAGATACCCCCGTATCACCCTTGGCAAGCGAGGCATACTGCATCAGGATTCGTGATGCAGCTCGCCGTACATAGATGTCCGACCCGAGCAACTCATGCGCGACCGCTTCGAAATAAGCCGCCGCGATCTTCCAGAATATCCTGGGTTGGCGGTCCGCCTGTCTGGCCGCAAATCCGAGGCTGAGCTCCTTCATTTTTTTGGCTGCCTGCGGTGCCTTACCCTTCATGATTTGAAGCACCGATTGATCCATGACAGCGCGAGCACCATCATCGTAATTGCGGGGCTCCGCTGTCGTCGCCAGTTCCGGCTCCAGCCAGCGCCACTCAAGCGGCCACAAGTCAGCCGGATGAATGCGGTCGGCCCGCACCAATTCCTGCACATCACGGTATTGGGGGAAAAGCGAAACGGGCGACACGGGCTTGTCGGCCAGCACACCTTCCAGATACTCGGTCAGCGCAAAACTGGCGCGTTCGATTTTGCCGGCAGCGTCCTGGCTGCATTGCTCAGGTTGCTGCACAAATTTCTGCACCGCAGCTTCCATCGCCCGCAACACCAACGCTGGCCCGGCAAGGCCCACCATTTCAAGCGCGCCCACGGCCTGATGCAGTTGCTGCCGTGCGATGCGCAACTGGCTGGCATCAAGCGCCGCAAGATCGGACCCACGCGCGGCTTCCGCGTCCCGCACAAAACGCTTCAGCGCTTTGGCAGCACCGTCCAGTGACTTGCGAAGTTCGTCAAGTACCCAGGCCAGGGGGCCCAGGTCATTGACAGCGAGGTCGAGCTCGGCAGCTGTTGAGTTCGGGACGTTGGATTGCATAGATAACGGGCCGGTTCAGGAATCGGTGTCAGGGGCGAAAGCTGCGTTCAGCGCACGACAAGCTGGCATCAGGCGATCTTGAATCGGGACACCGACTGGCGCAGCTCTTCAGCCATGCGGGAAAGGTCTCGCACCTGCTGTGCCGTGGAACGGGTACCTTCTCCCGTTTGCTCCGTCACTGCGAAAATGTGCTGAATGTTGCCGGCCACCACGTTCGCCGATGCGGCTTCGCGGGAGGCGGAGTTTGAAATCTGCTCAATCAGGTCAGCAAGCCGGCGTGACACCTGGTCAATCTCGGTCAGCGCGGTACCCGCGTTATCGGACAGCTTGGCCCCTTCAACCACACCCTGCGTGGAGCGTTCCATAGCGGCCACGGCATCCTGCGTGTCGGTCTGAATGGCTTTCACCAGGGCCGAAATCTGGCGCGTAGCATCTGCGGAACGTTCAGCCAGTCGCTGCACCTCTTCCGCAACCACGGAGAAGCCTCGCCCGGCTTCACCGGCCGACGCGGCTTGAATGGCGGCGTTCAGTGCCAGCACGTTGGTCTGTTCGGTAATGTCTGAAATCAGTTCGGTAATTTCACCAATCTCCTGCGAGGACTCACCGAGTCGCTTGATCCGCTTGGAGGTTTCCTGAATCTGGTCGCGGATGGAGTTCATACCGCCGATGGCGTTCTGCACAGCCTGCAGGCCGGATTCGGCGGCTGTCAGCGATTGGCGCGCCACCTGGGAAGATTCCTGCGCCTGCGTGGACACCTCGTTAATTCGGGATGCCATGTCAAGCACCGACTGGCCGGTTTCACGAATCTCGCGCAGCTGCTCAGTGGACGCTGCCAGCAGTTCGGTCGAGGTACTTTCCACCTGGGCCGTCGTTTGCGCAACGCGGGTCGCCGTGTTCTGTACGTTACCCACCAGCTGCCGCAACTCTTCAACCGTGTAGTTCACCGAGTCGGCGATAGCGCCGGTAATGTCTTCGGTCACGGTCGCTTCCTGCGTCAAGTCACCTTCAGCCACTGTCTGCAACTCATTCATCAAACGCAAAATGGCGGCCTGGTTGGCGTCGTTGACGCGCTTGGCGTCCTGCTCCTGTCCTTTAGCTTCCTGTCGCTGGGTTTCAGCAACCGCCTGGCGCTGCTTGCTGTCCTCCACCTGCAGCTTGGCCAGGCCGGCTGCGCACAATAGCGCAAAGGTAGCAGCACCCGCAAGGATGGCCAGCGACAAAACGCTCAGGCCGGTCTGCAACGACAACTTGCCCTGCAAATCCTCAAGGCCTCGGCGAAGGGGCTCGCTGTCCGCAATAATCGAAGATTGCGCTTCACGAGCAGACACCAGACCCTGCAAGTTACCCAAAATGGCACCGGCTTGCACACGGGTTTGCTCATAGAGCGCCATCAGGGCTTCCAGCCGCTCGCGCGTTTGCGGATCTTTGGAGCCGGCCAGGCGCAACTCGGGGCTGCCTTCTTGCAAACCCTGAGCAATTTCCTTGAACGAGTTCAAATCCTTGCCCAGCAGGAACACGGCTTCAGGGCTCACGCCCTCCATGGTCAGGAACTCATTGGCAGACTTACCAATCCGCTGGGTCAACATCACCAGCTGACCGGATGCCGAAATTTCAGCCGGCGCCGCATTCTGCTGGAGTTTGAGTGATGACACAGTTTCTGCAATTTCCAGCAAATCCGAAGACTGGCGGTTAATGGTGCGCAGGGCGTTGCCCACCTGGGTCAGAATATTTTGCTGGCCCATCACGGTTTTCGCGTTCTTTTCAGCGCGCTCCATGAAAGGCGTGACCTTTTCCACGTCAGATTGCAGATCATCGCTCACAGGCGCCAGACGCAGAGTTTCTTCACCGGATTTCAGGCCACGCACGGTTTTGGCCAGTACATCAGAACTCTCACGCACGTCAGGGAAGGCCTGGGCACTGCCCACCAGCGCCTGAGACACCGATTTCGCCAGACGCTGCGACTGCATCAATGACTGTCCGGTAGCCGCCACCTGTTGGGCTACTTTGTCCGCCTGGCTCAGCGCCAGAAAAGTCACCGTACCCAGGACAGCCACCGCGACGGCAAGGAAAAACACCAGCACCCGCTGATGCTGACCGATGGTCCTGCGGCCCAATAAAGGCAGACGCAGCAGCTCTTGATTTACCGCAGGTGCGCCGTCCTCGGCGGTCGCCATGCGGCTGGGCGCGAAAGCATCGTCACTACCGCCCGGCTGCCGAACCGCCGCGGTCTGAAGCGAAGCCTGATCCATGGCTCCGGTCGCAAGAGGATCTGGCGTACCGACGGAAGCCATGTCCATGCTGTCCTCAGGCTGATCGGGCTTGGTTTTAAATAGCTTCTGGATATTTTCAATAACAGACATGGTGAGCCTTCCGGGAGAGAAACAGTGTGCGCTATGCGCCTATCGTCAAAAAATGCGCTTGCTGGGCAAGCAACTGAAGGTTGATTTCCTGCCAGGTTGCACCATTGAGGTCAACGTACTGGTTGCCAAAGAAATCGGGCGCGTCGGGCGCTTTTTCGGAAAAATCACTGAACGCCTCCTGATTGCGCAGCCCGGACAGCTTGTCGATCAGCAATGCGCAGTTAACTTCCAGGGCGCTGTTGAGTGCAACAAGCCTGGAATCCGTGCGTGCAAGTTCGTTTTTGGGAGGGGGTGCTTTGCCGCTGACGTAACTCGCCAGATCCACGACGCCAAACAGGCCACCGCGCAAATTGGCAACACCGGCGAACCAGGCTTGCGTATACGGAACAGGCTGCGTACTGACCCAAGGGAAAATCTCACCGGATTGGCTCAGGGGAAACAGGTATTTCTTCCCGCCGGCCTCCACGGCCAGCCAGGACGCGGCAACGCCTTGCGTCCGCGCAATCTGCAACCTGTCGGCCAGCCGGGTTTGTAGCTCTCTAAGTGCTTGTCTGTTCGCCATGCTTTGGTTTTACGCCGTAAATCAGCCAAGGGCCTTGATTTTGGCCATCAGCTCATCAGCATCCACCGGCTTGGTGATGTAGTCGCGGGCGCCCTGCCGCATACCCCAGACACGGTCAGTTTCCTGGTTCTTGCTGGTGCACATCATGATGGGGATATCCGAGTACAACGGGTCGCGCGTGATGGCGCGCGTCAGCTGGAACCCGTTTTGCCCCGGCATCACCACATCCATCAGGATCAGTTCGGGCTTGTCTTCCGCCAGGCGGCGAAATGCGTCTTCTGCATTTTCAGCAGTTTTGACGGTGAAACCATTTTTGACCAGCAGATCGGTCAAGAACATCAATTCGGTTTTGGAGTCGTCAACTACCAGTATTTTCTTGATTGCCATCACACTACTCCTTGTTTAGCGCTGCCGAGATCCTGTACGGTCTGCAGCAGCTGATCTTTTGTAAAAGGCTTGGTCAGGTAGTCTTGCGAACCCACCATACGACCCCGCGCCTTGTCGAAAACGCCGTCTTTTGAGGACAGCATGACGATCGGGACACCAGCAAACTTTGCGTTGCGCTTGATAATCGCACAGGTTTGATAGCCATCCAGGCGGGGCATCAAAATGTCGCAGAAAATCAGGTTGGGTTCGTAGTCGTTGACCTTGGACAGGGCATCAAACCCGTCTTCGGCCAGCAATACTTCATGCCCCCCCTGCTTCAGGAATATCTCGGCGCTGCGCCGAATGGTATTGCTGTCATCGATGACCAAAACCTTCAGTCCGGAACTGGGAATACTCACTGCCTATGCTCCTCATGTTGCAGGCCCTCGGCAACTGCCGGCCTGCGATTGTCCAGGCAAGTGCCTAAGACGCTTAAATCTGAACCATTTCAAAGTCTTCCTTGCGGGCTCCGCATTCGGGACAGGTCCAGTTCATGGGCACTTGCGCCCATGGCGTCCCGGCGGCAATCCCGTGTTCGGGCGCACCGGCAGCTTCGTCGTAAATCCACCCACAAATTAAACACATCCACGTCATTGATTGAGTCACAGCTTAAGTTGCCTTCGAATAGAATGCAACAATTGTATCGAGGCGGCGTTGCTTATTCGCGTACAAGGCAAAATCGCAGCCTATGGCAAACCCCAAAAATCCTCAACTGGACAGCCGACAACTCCAAATCGAGGATACCGACGCATCGCCGGCTTGCGTCATGACATTCAACGCCAACGACCCCAGCGGAGCGGGCGGACTGACTGCGGATATTGCATCGATCACCTCTGCCGGAGCCCACGCGCTGGCAGTTGTAACAGGTGCTTATGTGCGCGACACGGCCGAAATTTTCGACCATTTTTCATTCGACGAAGAGGCTGTAACCGACCAGGCCCGCTCGGCGCTGGAAGACATGGCGGTATCCGCCATCAAGGTCGGATTTGTCGGCAGCCCCGAGAACATCAGCACCATTGCCGAGATCGCCTCGGACTATGCCGATGTGCCGCTGATCGCCTATATGCCCAACCTGTCGTGGTGGGAAGAAAGCGAAATCGACAGCTATCTGGACGCCTTTCGCGAGCTGATGCTGCCGCAAACCACAGTGTTGGTCGGCAACCACAGCAGCCTGTGGCGCTGGCTGCTGCCGGACTGGTCCGGGGAGCGCAATCCCTCGGCTCGGGACATTGCCAAGGCCGCCGCCGACCTGGGTGTTCCCTACACGCTGGTCACCGGAATCCCCATGCCCGACCAGTTCATCGACAACGTGCTGGCCACGCCGCAAGCCGTGCTTTACAGCGAGAAATTCGAACGTTTCGAGGCGGTCTTTGCCGGTGCAGGCGATACGCTGTCTGCGGCCCTTTGCGCACTGCTGGCCAACGGCCATGACCTGCAGGCGGCCACCTCCGAGGCACTGACTTACCTGGACCACAGCCTGGATGCCGGCTTTCATCCCGGCATGGGCAATATCGTGCCGGACCGCCTGTTCTGGGCACAGGCTGATGTCGATGAATCCGAAGACGAAGCGGCCGATGCCGAGACTGGCGATGACGCCGCCCTGGTTTTGAAGACTGAAATTGACCTGCCCCCCAATGGAACAACCAAACACTAAGCCCCCTGCCAAACCCCTTTCCGCCGAACTTTCCCGCAACAACGCGCTGTTTGAGCGCGCCAAAAAACTGATCCCCGGCGGCGTCAACTCCCCGGTTCGGGCCTTCAAGGCGGTAGGCGGCACACCCCGTTTTATCCAGCGCGCACAGGGCGCCTACTTCTGGGATGCGGACGGCCAGCGTTATATCGACTACATCGGTTCCTGGGGTCCCATGATCCTGGGCCACGGCCATCCGGCGGTGGTAGAAGCCGTGCAAAAAGCCGTGCTGGAAGGCTTTTCCTACGGCGCACCGACCGAACGCGAAGTCGAGCTCGCCGAAGAAATTGTGCGCCTTGTGCCTTCGCTCGAAATGGTGCGCCTGGTGAGCTCTGGCACCGAGGCGGCCATGAGCGCGATCCGCCTGGCGCGCGGCGCCACGGGCCGCAGCAAGATCATCAAATTTGAAGGCTGCTACCACGGCCATGCCGATGCGTTGCTGGTCAAGGCCGGTTCGGGCCTGGCCACTTTCGGCAATCCGACCAGCGCCGGCGTGCCGCCCGAAGTGGTGCAGCACACCCTGGTGCTCGAGTACAACCACCTCACCCAGCTCGAAGAAGCCTTCGCCCTGCACGGCAAGGACATCGCCTGCCTGATGATCGAGCCGATTGCCGGCAACATGAACTTTGTGCGAGCCAGCGTGCCCTTCATGAAACGCTGCCGCGAACTGTGTACGCAGCACGGTGCCCTGCTCGTGTTCGACGAGGTCATGACCGGCTTTCGCGTGGCGCTGGGTGGCGCCCAAAGCGTTTACGCCCGCAGCATTCCCGGCTTCAAGCCCGACATGACGGTCATGGGCAAGGTGATAGGCGGCGGCATGCCGCTGGCCGCCTTTGGCGGCACGCGTGCCGTGATGGAGCAACTGGCACCGCTGGGGCCGGTCTACCAGGCGGGCACGTTGTCAGGCAACCCCGTGGCCACCGCCTGCGGCCTGGCAACCTTGCGCGAGATCGCCAAACCCGGCTTTTACGAAGCCCTGGGCGCCCGAACCTGCAGCCTGGTCACCGGCCTCACGCAGGCTGCCGGCAAGGCCGGTGTGCCGTTTTGCGGTGACAGCGAAGGCGGTATGTTCGGCTTTTTCCTGCTCGGCCAATTGCCGCAGAACTACGCCACGGTCATGACGACCGACAGCCCTGCGTTCAATCGCTTCTTTCATGCGATGCTGGACAGCGGGGTGTATTACGCGCCGGCGCTGTATGAAGCGGGCTTTGTGAGTTCGGCGCATACGGACGCGGATATAGAGGCCACCGTGGCCGCAGCAGCGAAGTTCTTTGCTGCTGGCTGAAGCCGGCTTCACGCCGGCCATTTCTTGCCTACTCGGGCTCTAGGCCAATGGGGACGTGCGCAAGCAGCTATTAAATCAATAGCAAGTATTCATTGACATGAGGGTTGATGGCGCGTGGCAGGTTCTTGCCCCGCCTTTGGTCCGCTCACAAGAACGGGAAAGAAGCACCAATTGCTATCAATTTGATAGCTGCTTGCGCCCATTCCCATTGAGCTATCGATCAAAAACCCTCAGAACGTGACTTAATGCCGGAAATGCCGGACCCCGGTCAGCACCATCACCACTTCGCGCTCGTCGGCTGCCGCGATAACCTCATCGTCCCGCATGCTGCCACCGGGCTGGATCACGCAGGTCGCACCGGCGTCCACCACCACGTCGAGGCCGTCGCGGAAAGGGAAAAAAGCGTCGCTGGCCACCGCTGAACCCTGCAGCGTCAGCCCGCCGTTGGCGGCCTTGATGGAGGCTATGCGCGCCGAATCAATGCGGCTCATCTGGCCGGCGCCGACGCCCAGTGTCATGCCGTCCTTGCAAAAGATGATGGCGTTGGACTTGACGTACTTCGCGACCTTCCAGGCAAACAGCATGTCATGCAGCTGCTCCTGCGTCGGCTGCAGCTTGCTGACGACTTTCAGGTCGCCGATGGCCAGTTCGTGGTTGTCTGCGGTCTGCATCAACAGGCCCGAGCCAACGCGCTTGACGTCCATCAGGTTGCGGCCCTGCTTCCAGGCCGTGTCGCCGCCGGGCGGCAGGTCAATCTGCAAAATCCGCACGTTGACCTTGGTCTTGAATACTTCCAGCGCTTCGGGTGTGAAGGCGGGCGCCATCAATACTTCAACAAACTGCTTGGAAATCTGCTGCGCGGCGCGCTCGTCGAGCGGGCAATTGAGGGCAATGATGCCGCCGAAGGCCGAAGTCGGATCGGTCTTGAAGGCCTTGCTGTAGGCCTCCAGGCCGTCTTTGCCCACGGCCACGCCACAGGGGTTGGCATGCTTGACGATCACGCAGGCCGCACCGTCCTTGAGCAGGTCAAAACTCTTGACGCATTCCCAGGCGGCGTCGGCGTCGGCGATGTTGTTGTAAGAGAGCTCTTTGCCCTGCAGTTGTTTGGCCGTCACCAGCGAGCCGGGTGCGGGATACAGATCGCGGTACAGCGCAGCTTGCTGGTGCGAGTTTTCGCCGTAGCGCAGGTCCTGCACTTTCACGAAACGCCCGTTGGCCTGGCCGGGGAACATGCCGTGGCTGCCGTCGGCCTGGATGCCCGAGAGATAGTCGCTGATCGCGCCGTCGTACTGGCTGATGCGGTTGAATGCCGCTACCGACAAGGCGAACTTGGTCTTGTCGGTCAGTTTTCCACCGGTTTTCAATTCGGCCAGCACACCTTCATACTGCGAGGCATCGGTCAGCACACCGACATCCTTCCAGTTCTTGGCCGCCGACCGCACCATCGCGGGGCCGCCGATGTCGATGTTTTCAATCGCATCTTCCAGCGTGCAGCCAGGCTTGGCGACCGTCGACTCAAACGGATAAAGATTGACCACCAGCAAGTCGATGGTGTCAATGCCGTGGGTTTTCAGCGCGGCCATGTGCTCCGGCACATCGCGCCGGGCCAGCAGGCCTCCGTGGATCTTCGGGTGCAGCGTCTTGACACGGCCGTCGAGCATTTCCGGAAACCCGGTGTGGTCGGCGACTTCGGTCACAGGCAGGCCGGCGTCAGCCAGCAGCTTGGCCGTGCCGCCTGTGGACAGCAGCTTGATGCCCAGGGCATGCAGCGCCTGCGCGAATTCGAGGATGCCGGTTTTGTCCGAAACGGAAATCAGTGCGTTCATTTTTGTCTTCTCTAAAGAGGATGGCCGGCGAAAGGGCCGGACCATGGGAGCGTGTTTTTTATTTGATGAGCTTGTGCTCAACCAGCTTCTTGCGCAGGGTGTTGCGGTTCAGGCCCAGCCATTCGGCGGCGCGCGACTGGTTTTGCTCGGCATGTTGCATGACAACTTCCAGCAGCGGTTTTTCCACCACCTTGACCATCATCTCGTACATGCCGTCGGGCTCGGTGCCACGCAGGTCCTTGAAATAGCCTTCCAGGCTGGTGCGTACGCACTCTTCGATATGTTTTTTGCTCATGCAGCAGCTTCTTCCTGATTTTCCTGATTTTTATCTTTGTCCGCCCGTGCCTGCATAGGCGCACCCTCGTCATCCACCTCGGCGGCAGCGGCCGGAATCCGGTCCATCTGCGCGCCCAGCTCCTCAAAAAAAGCACTCACCGCCTTCAGTTGCGCTTCGCAGTCTTCCAGCAGGTTCATCTGCGCGCGAAACCCCTCACCGCCGGGCAAGGTCTTCACATACCAGCCGATGTGTTTGCGCGCCGTGCGCACGCCGGTGTATTCACCGTACAAATCGTAGTGGTCGCGCAAATGGTCCAGCAGCAGGCGTTCGACTTCTGCCACCAGCGGCGGCGCAAGATGCGTGCCGCTTGAAAGGAAATGCGAAATCTCGCGAAAAATCCACGGACGCCCCTGCGCTGCACGGCCGATCATCACGGCGTCAGCGCCGGTGTAAGCCAGCACATCGCGGGCCTTTTCAGGGCTGGTGATGTCACCGTTGGCCACCACCGGAATACGCAGCGCGGTTTTCACGGCGGCAATCGTGTCGTACTCGGCATACCCTTTGTAGCCCTGCTCGCGCGTGCGGCCATGCACGGTGATCATCTGCACGCCGGCGCTTTCGGCGGCGCGGGCAATCGCCAGGGCGTTCTTTTCAGCCTGGCACCAGCCGGTGCGCATCTTGAGCGTGACCGGCACGCCGTGCGGCACGCAGGCGGCGACCACGGCCTCCACGATCTGCAGCGCCAGGGGCTCGTCCTGCATCAGCGCCGAGCCCGCCCACTTGTTGCAAACCTTCTTGGCCGGGCAGCCCATGTTGATGTCGATGATCTGCGCGCCGCGGTCGATGTTGTAGGCGGCGGCCTCGGCCATCATCTGCGCGTCGGTGCCGGCGATCTGCACAGCGATCGGCGCGGCCTCACCCTCGTGGTTGGCTCGACGAGAGGTCTTCAGTGTGTTCCACAGGTCGCGGCGAGAGGTCACCATCTCGCTGACCGCATAGCCCGCACCGAGCTTCTTGCTGAGCTGGCGGAACGGCCTGTCCGTGACACCGGCCATGGGCGCGACAAACAAATTGTTTGCCAAAGCGTAGGGGCCGATGTTCATGGGAAGTGAGCGCTGCGAGGTTGCTGAAAAAGGAGGCACGATTGTACCTGCTCAAAATTTCAGCAATTGAAATTTGCACACGGAGTTGTAAGCGTCTTCCCGACACGGTGGCTGGCCCGTCTTGCCTATACTCAAATAGATATATGGAAGCCTGGATTCACCGCCTGATAGAACTTTTGGCCCTGCCCGAATACGGTTTGAGCACGGTATTTGTGGTTTCCTTCATCTCGGCCACGCTGTTGCCGCTGGGCTCGGAGCCGGTGGTCTTCGGCCTGGTCAAGCTCAACCCCGCCATGTTCTGGCCCGCGGTGCTGGTAGCAACTGCAGGCAACACGCTGGGCGGCGCGCTGGACTGGTGGATGGGTTACGGCGCCCACAAGGTGGTGGACAAATACCAGCATTCATCGCATCACGGCCGTGCAGTGCGATGGCTGGAGAAACTCGGCCCGAAAGCCTGCCTGCTGGCCTGGTTGCCGGTGGTCGGAGATCCGCTGTGCGCGGTCGCGGGTTGGCTCAAGTTTCCGTTCTGGCCCTGCCTGGCTTACATGGCGGTCGGCAAATTTTTGCGCTACTTTTTGATGACCGGCAGCCTGATCTGGGCCTTCCCAGGCGTGGTGACCGGCTAGGCACCAGAGGAAGGATCAGAAGCGCTCATGTGGCAGCAGGTAGCGCCACTGACCGGGTTGCAGCTGGCTCATCGCCACACGGCCGATACGCAGCCGTTTCATGCCTTGCACCTGAAGGCCAACGCTCTCGCACATGTAGGCAATCTGCCCCGGGACTTCACCCTTGAGGGCAAAGCGCAAGCGCTTTTCACTTTGCCAGCTCACCTTGGCCGGCGGCAACAAAACACCCTTGAAGGTAAACCCGTGGTCAACCCGGTTCAGCCGGTCCAGCCCGCCGGGTTTGATGTCACCGCTGACATCGACGATCACTTCATGCTCCATCACGCGCGTATCTTCGCGCAGCTTGCGCACCACGCGCCAGTCCTGCGTCAGCACGACCAATCCGCTGGCAGGTGTTGCCAGCGGCGTCACCAGTTCCGCCGTGGAGAAATGCTTCCTGAGCGGCCGGATGCCGGAGCGGTCGTCGGGCGATTGCGTGGCGGCCGACAGCAACCGGGCCACCTGCGCCGCGCCGCCATCGGAACTCGCGTCCTGACCGGCCGGCTTGTGCAGCAGCAAAGTCACCGGCGTCATCGCCAGCAGGCTCGCATCCTTGTCCAGCACGATGGCCTGGTCCGACACCCGGAACTGGGGCTCTTCGACAGTCACCCCGTCAACAGTAACCCACCCGCCTTCGATGTACTGCTCGGCTTCGCGGCGTGAACAGGACAGCATTTCAGCCAGGCGTTTGGCAAGGCGAACGGGTTCTGTCATCGCGGCGTGGCCTTCATGGCGGGTCAAGCGTGGATGAGAGATCAGCCTTGGGCCGCCACCACACCGATTTCCACGTGGTACTGCGGCGCAGCCAGGCGCGGGCTCATGACCGTGGCACGTGCGGGCGTGGCGCCGGGCACCACCCAGGTTTCCCAGGCACGGTTCATTTCACCGAAGCTGTCCATATCGGTCAACCAGATGGTGGCACTGAGCAGAAGCGACTTGTCGCTGCCGGCTGCTGCCAACAGGCGGTCGATATTGGCCAGGATGCTGAGAGTCTGCTCGTACACGCCGGAGCCGGCGTCGTTGCCGGCCACCTGGCCTGCCAGGTAAACGGTTTTGTTATGGATAACGGCTTGGGACATGCGTGGGCCGGTTTCGATGCGCTGGATGGACATGGTGTTCTCTTTCTTTCTCAAAGCGAGGGTTTCGCGGGGGATGGCCTGCTCTGGCAAGCCGGTAACGGGGCCGCCACCCGATGGTGCGGGTCGTCGTGAGGTATTGTGGCGCGACTTCTTCCATGATGCCGCCACCGTGATGTCCAGGCCTCGCAGTAAATCGGCCCCAGGTTACCCGGGGGCCCTGGCAACTCAGCTGCTGAACAGGAAGTTCATCACGTCGCCATCCTTCACAACGTATTCCTTGCCTTCACTGCGCATCTTGCCGGCATCTTTGGCGCCCTGCTCGCCTTTGTAGGCGATGAAATCGGCAAACGCAATCGTCTGGGCGCGGATGTAGCCCTTTTCAAAATCGGTGTGAATGACGCCCGCGGCTTGCGGGCCGGTGTCGCCCACGTGGATGGTCCAGGCGCGCACTTCCTTCACGCCCGCGGTGAAATAGGTCTGCAGGCCTAGCAGCTTGTATGCCGCCAGGATGAGGCGGTTGAGCCCCGGCTCATCCTGGCCGATCTCCGCGAGGAACATCTTTTTGTCCTCTTCCTCCATGTCGGCCATCTCGGCTTCCATCTTGGCGCAGATCGCCACGACCGGCGCCTTTTGCTCTGCCGCGTAAGCCTTGAGGCGGTCCAGGAAGGGGTTGTTCTCAAACCCGTCCTCGGCCACGTTGGCCACAAACATGGCCGGCTTGGCGGTGATCAGGAAAAACTGGCCGAGCAGCGGCAGTTCTTCCTTGCTGAAGTCCACAGTGCGCACCGGCTTGCCTTCATTGAGCGCGGCCTGGCATTTCTCCAGGATGGCAACCAGCTTGACAGACTCCTTGTCGCCCGAGCGGGCCGTCTTGGTCACGCGGTGCAGGGCTTTTTCAACTGCTGCCAGGTCGGCCAGACAAAGCTCCGTCTGGATGACTTCGATGTCGGAAATCGGGTCCACCTTGCCGGCAACGTGGATCACGTTGTCATCTTCAAAGCAACGCACCACATTGACTGTGGCGTCGGTTTCGCGGATATGGGCCAGGAACTTGTTTCCCAGTCCCTCGCCTGTACTGGCGCCCGCCACCAGGCCTGCAATGTCCACAAACTCGACGATCGCCGGAACAATGCGTTCAGGCTTGACGATTTCAGCCAATTGCGCCAACCTCGGGTCGGGCACTTCCACGATGCCAACATTGGGCTCAATGGTGCAAAAGGGGTAGTTTTCAGCCGCGATCCCCGCTTTGGTCAACGCATTGAAAAGGGTGGATTTACCGACGTTAGGCAAGCCTACAATGCCGCACTTCAAACTCATGAGAAACCTTCAAAAACAGGCTGAGAAGTGTATTCGATGCGCGCCCGGCCGGGGTTGGAGCGCTTTGTGGCAGGCATTCGCCATCTTTGTGCTGGCCGGTTTTTTGGGTGTTCTGGCGCATCCTGCGCAGGCCCAGCCCATCGTGGCTTTAAACGACGCCAAGCCGACCCTGGACGTGGCTGCAGCGAGTTTGACATGGATTGACAGCGACGGCCAGGCCGGCATCGACCAATTGGCCGGCGGCCATCCAGGGGCCTTGTTCGTCCCCTCGGTTGCCGATACGGTGCATTCGCTCGGCCCGCACGCGGCGCTCTGGCTGCATTACCGTTTTGCCAGGTCATCCGGCTCGCGCCAGGACTGGTTGCTTGAGTTTCCCCTGCCCCTGCTGGACCTGGCGACGGTGTACCAGCGTGCACCGTCGGGAGGGTGGATTGCCGAAACTGCCGGGGACACCGTGCCTGTCTCCAGCTGGCCGGAACCCGGCCGTTACGGGCATTTCCGCCTGAACCTGCCGGACAACGGCGTGCATGACGTGTATGTGCGTATACAGCACCAGACGGAGGTCAGCATTCCGGTTCGGGTCAGCACGCGAGGCAACCTGACGCAGCGACTTCAGCTGGAATACCTCGCGATTGGCGTGGTATTCGGCGCACTGGTGCTGTTGATCATTGCCTGCGTTGTCCAGAGCTGGGTTTACAGCGACCGGGCCTATGGGTGGTATTCCGTGTACGCCGTCATCATGGCCCTCGTCGTAGCGGCGTGGACGGGAGTGGCAGGCCATTTCCTCTGGGGCAACTTCAGCACCTGGAACAACATGGCGCAGGGCTTCCTCGCCATCCTGGGCGGCGGCTCGGCGCTGCTGGTCGTGCATCACCTGTGCGGCACCGGTTCACGCCACAAGTGGTTTGAGCGGCTGGCCTACTGGACAGGCATGGCCGGAGCGCCGCTGGCGCTGGCCTATCTCGTGCTGGAGCGCGGCCTGGGCATAGGCCTCCTCGCGACTTACCTGGTTGCCGTTGTCGCACTGGGAACAAGCCGGGCCTACATGACGTGGCGGCGCCACGATGTCGTGGGTTTCTGGGTACTGGCGGCTTTTTCCCCGCTGGGGCTGGTAACGCTCCTCACCGTCATCAGCATCCTGGGCCTGTTTTCCCTGTCGTGGCTGTCTCATTACGGCCTGATGGCAGCGCTGACCATTGAGGTGCCCCTGCTGCTGGTGGCGCTGAACACGCGTTCACATGAGCGCCACGCAGTGGAAGCGCGCGAGCAGGCCATGTCCAGCCAGGACGCCCTCACCGGCCTGCTTGCCGCACATCTTTTCCACGACCGCTTCAAACAGGTGGTGGGCCGGGCACAGCGCCACAAGGAGCCGGCGGCCGTGGTGTACATCGAGCTGGTCAATTACCGGTATATCAAGAAAACCTGGGGCACAGCGGTGGCCGAGCAAAGCCTGCTGCGAAGCGTGATCAAGTTGCGCCGGCTTCTGCGCGATGTCAACACCGTGGGGCGCATCGACGAGGCGCGCTTCGGCCTCATTCTTGAAGGCGTCGCATCACGCCCACCAGTCACCGACCTGGCGGCACGCCTGATCGCGGCCGGCCTCATGCCGCTCAAGGGTCTGAAACCGGAGGTCGTTCTGCAATTTCATGTCGCGGGCGTGCTGTTGAGCGAGCGCCTTGGCAGCCACGAGGAAATTTCCACGGCCCTGGCCGACCTGCTGCACAGCATGGCGGCTCGCACCCGCCGCCCCATCCGCTTTCTCGAACCGGAGTTGACACACCCCATGCCGCTGGACGCCGAATCAACGCTGGACAGCCTCTCAAGCGGTCCGCAGGCGCCGGAGGCGCTCCCTGCGTCCACGGCCGCCCACGCCACGCCGCCCCTGCGGGCGGTCAAAAGTCATTCAAACTGATAACTCGCACCCACCGGCTGGCCCACCTTGAGCTGGTGGTCAATGCCCGTCAGCACAATGGCATTCATGCCGAACGTCAGCGCACCGTTCACCCGCGCATCCTGGCGATAGGTTTGCAGCATGTCGCCCACTTCCGGGCTGCTGACAGCCGTCGCGGGATCGATATTCGGAATCGGGCAACGCGGACAGGGCTTGACCGGCTTGAGCTGGACCACGCCTTGCGCCGTGGCAACCTGCAGTACCTCAATACGGTCCTCATCGTGCGGCGCCAGACTGTCGGCACCAGCGGCATCGCCCAGGACGATGTTTGGACGAAAGCGCTCCATGCCCACCGCGGAAGTGCCGGCGGCCACCAGCTTTTCGTTGAAATGCACCAATGAGGCTTCGCTGAGTACCAGCAACGGGTAACCGTCGCTGAACTGGTTAAGCGCTTCCACATCGCCGGTCCACTGCGGACTGCAAACCCGCTTGTGTTCGGGGTCAAACCGCACCAGGCGTGCAGTCTGGCCCAGGAAGTCGGTGAACCATTGCGCCGCGATGGCACCCATGTCATACGCCTGGACTTCGTCTTTCCAGACCTGCACGCGAACGGGCTCTTCCACCTGGTCCAGCGCAATGTGAAGGGCCAGCATGCCGGGCGCACGCAGCACCATGTCGTGGTACCTCAGCTGGGGCCTGATCAATGCCATGCGCGGCAATTCACGCTGGGTCAGAAATTCGCCCTTGCTGTCCACCACCATCCAGGCACGGTCAAATTCCAGCCCGGTTTCAGTCAGCAGGGCTTCCTGCACCTGCACGCCGGCACAGGATTTCACCGGATACACATAAAGGCGCGAAATCACGGCCCTGAGGTCAGAAGGTGCGTCGGCCGGTAATGTTTCGTTCAATGGATCGCTCACTTTTCAAGCCTTTAGGTTCAGATGCACGGCCAGAAACCGCGCAGTAATTGTTTGCCCAAGACGTCAATTTTGCCCTGCCTCCTAAAATGGGCCATGTCCAAGACCTTTGATGTCTGTATTCGCGGCGATGGTGTGGTAGGCCGCACGCTGGCCCTGCTGCTGGCGCGCGAGCGCCTGCGCGTAGCTTTGGTCACCAGGCCTGAAAGGCCGCCGGGGATGCACACCATGCCCGACGTGCGTGCTTACGCCCTCAACAGCGCGTCTCGCAGCGTGCTGGAAACCCTGCGCGCCTGGCCCGACGCGGCCTTTGCCACGCCGGTGGTCGAAATGCAGGTTTGGGGAGACAACGGCGGCAAGCTGGATTTCACGGCGCGCAGTGTCGGCCAGGAAGCGCTGGCCTGGATTGTGGAGGTCCCGGCGCTGGAGCAGCAATTGAGCCAGGCGGTTCGCTACCAGCCGCAAATCGAGACGGTGGACGCGCCTGCCAAGGCCGCGCTCAACGTAATCTGCGAAGGCCAGAAAAGCGCCAGCCGTGATGAGTTCGCCCAGATCCGGCCGGTCAACTGGACCATCAAGCCCTATCCGCAAAAGGCCGTCGCAGCACGGCTTGAGCTGGACAAGCCCCATGGCGGCATTGCCCGCCAGTGGTTTACCCACGGCGACATACTGGCTCTTTTGCCTTTATCGGGTGCCAACGGGAACTTGGCGGCGCTGGTGTGGTCTGTCCCTGTACAGCGGGCCGCCATGCTCGAAAAAATGCCCGCGGAAGAATTTTGTAACACCCTCAAGGCCGTGTGCGGCGAAGAGACAGGCAACCTGCGCCTGACGAGCGAGCGGGCAAGCTGGCAGCTTTCCCTGTCAAGCGCCGGGCACTGGGTCGGCCCCGGCTGGGCTTTGGCGGGCGATGCAGCGCATACGGTGCACCCGCTGGCCGGTCAAGGTTTGAACCTGGGCCTGGCCGATGCGGCTTGCCTGGCCGAGGTGATTTCGCAACGTGAGTATTGGCGCGGATTGGGTGATGAAAAACTGCTGCGGCGCTACGAAAGGGCCCGCAAGGCCGACGTAGCGGCAATGGGCGCGGTCACCGACGGTTTGCACGGCATTTTTGCGCAAACCGATGGGCGCTGGCAGGCCCTGCGCAATTGGGGCATGAAGGGGTTCGAGCGCAGCGGTTTGCTCAAGGCCTGGCTGACGCGGCAAGCAGCGGGTTTATGAACGACTGAGAAACAGACTGGAACTGAAATGAAAATAGTGAAATTGATCGGCCTGCTCAGTCTGGCGGCGTTCAGCCTGGTTCCTGTTTTTGCGCAGGAAGCCGTCATCCGCAAAAACCTGTCCGAGAAATTTCCGGCTTTTGCAAAAATCGATGAAGTCACCAAAACACCGATGAACGGCCTCTATGAGGTACGTATTGGCTTCGAAATTTTCTATACCGACGAGCAAGGTAACTACCTGTTGCAGGGTCAACTTCTCGATGTAAAAAACAAAAAAAACCTGACCGAGGAACGCATCGGGAAACTCAGCGCAGTCGATTTCGACAAACTCCCTTTGAAGGACGCTTTCAAGATTGTCCGCGGTGACGGGAAACGCAAGCTGGCGGTGTTTGAAGACCCAAATTGCGGCTACTGCAAACACTTCGAACGGGACCTGACCAACGTCGACAATGTCACCGTTTATCTCTTCCTGTACCCCGTGCTCGGACCGGACTCCGTCGCCAAGTCGCGCCACATCTGGTGTGCCAAGGACAAGGCAAAGTCATGGAACGACTGGATGCTGCGCAACACCGTGCCTGCGGCTGCCGAATGCGACATCTCGGCCATCAAGCGAAACCGCGAGTTTGGCCAAAAATACAATATCACCGGCACGCCCACCCTGATTTTTGCTGACGGATCCCGCGCGCCAGGCGCGGTCAGCGCCCAGGAAGTCGAAAAAATGCTGCTCAGTGCAAAAACTCCCTGAAAACGGGCCAGAAGGCCCTGTTTAGACACAAAATCGACCTCCAGCCCGCACACCATTTGCGCGAGCAGCTCCTTTTTTCATAGCACTTACAGCCCGATCGACTCGATCCGTCGGGCGCCGCCATGCAGCTGGCGGCAGACGTGGAGTATTCTTTGCGCAAGATGCCAGGCACCCCCAAAAACACTCCCCCTCCCCTTCACTACCGCGTCGAAACAGGCGATCTACACGCCCACCTCTTTCGCGTGACCCTCACGATCGCACAGCCTGACGCCTTGCAAAGGGTCTCGCTGCCTGTGTGGATCCCCGGCAGCTACCTGGTGCGGGAATTCTCCAAAAATCTGCAGAATCTGGAAGCCCGCCAGACAGGCCGCACGCCGCTTAGGGCAGAGCAGCTCGATAAATGCACCTGGGAGATTCAGTGCTCGCCTGCCAGACCGCTGGTACTGCGCTATGAGGTGTACGCCTGCGATAACTCCGTGCGCAGCGCCTGGCTGGACGCCCATCGCGGCTTTTTCAACGGCACCAGCCTGTGCCTGAAAGTGCAGGGCCAGGAAAAAGCCGTGCATGTACTGGAGATCCCTGCGCCGAAAGCCGCCAAGGGCTGGTCACTGGCCACAGGGCTCACGCCGCAGGCAGTCAACAAGCATGGGTTTGGTACCTACCTGGCGGCCGATTACGACGAACTGGTGGACTGCCCCGTGGAAATGGGCGCTTTCTGGAGCGGTACTTTCACGGCGCGCGGCGTGCCGCACCGCATGGTGGTAGCGGGCGCGGCCCCGAGCTTCGACGGCGCCAGGCTGCTGGCGGACACCCAGAAGATTTGCGAAACGGAGATCCGTTTCTGGCATGGCGCGAAAAAGCCTCCCTTCAAGAGTTACCTCTTCATGCTGAACGCGGTGGACGACGGCTATGGCGGGCTCGAGCACCGCAACTCGACGGCACTCATCTGCAACCGGAAGGACTTGCCGCGCCTGGGTGAATCCCGCACGGCAGAAGGCTACACCACGCTGCGCGGCCTCATCAGCCACGAATATTTCCACACATGGAACGTCAAGCGGCTGCGTCCCGCGGAGTTTGAACACTACGACTACGGCGCCGAGAATTACACCGGGTTGTTGTGGTTTTTTGAGGGCTTCACCAGTTACTACGACGACCTGCTGCTGCGTCGCGCCGGCCTGCTGGACAACGCCGGCTACCTCAAGCTGCTCAACAAGACCATCAACCAGGTCATGCAGACCCCGGGCCGGCTGGTTCAATCCGTCGCCCAGGCGAGCTTCGATGCCTGGGTGAAGTATTACCGGCAGGATGAAAATACGCCCAACGCCACCGTGAGCTACTACACCAAGGGAGCGCTGGTGGCGCTGTGTTTTGATCTGACGCTTCGGGCAGAAGGCGGAGCTGCCGGGGGCGCGACACTGGACCACGTGATGCGCGCACTCTGGCAGCGCTGTAAAGCCGGCCCCCTGCGCGAGGCAGATTTTGCAGAGGAGCTTGCAGCCGCAGGACACCGCCCGTTTGCCGCCGAGCTGGCCCAATGGGTGCACGGACGCGAAGAACTCCCGCTCAAGGCCTTGCTGGAACAGCATGGCGTGACAGTCGCCGAAGAACCTGCGCAACTGGCCCAGCGGCTGGGCTTGCGCGCCAGCGAAAACCAGGGCGTGGTGCAGGTCAAGACCGTGCTGCGCGGCGGCGTTGCCGAGCGTGCCGGGTTTGCGGCGGGAGATGAATGGCTGGCGGTGGAACCCATTGCCGCAGGCGCACGGCAGCCGGAGGGCGGTTGGCGCATGAACCGGCTCGATGACCTGCTGCACTACGCAGGCACGGCCAAAAAAGTCATTGCCCTGGTCGCACGCGACAAACGACTGCTGCGGCTGGAGCTGTCCATGCCGCCCGCACTGACCACCTGGCGCCTGGCGGTACGGGATGCCGCGCTGATGGACCACTGGCTCGGCCAGAAGACCTGACCCGGCCTGGCGCGACTCACTTCTTCAGAAGGTTATTCGCCCTTGAATACCGCGGGACGCTTTTCAAGAAAGGCCGTCACGCCTTCCATGTAATCGTGGCTGCGCCCCAGGGCGGCCTGCATGTCGCGTTCCGCATCGAGTTGCTGATGCAGCGTGCGTGTGGCGCCTTCACGCATCAGCTGACGGGTGGCCACCAGCGCCAGAGTCGGCAGGCTGGCCAGCCGCTGCGCCAAGGCAACAGCCGCCGCCACGGGGTCGTCCGCTACCTGCCAGATCAAGCCCCACTCCAGCGCCTGCGCCGCCGGCAATTTGTCCCCTGTCAACGCCAGCCCCATGGCGCGCGCCAGCCCCAGCTTTTGCACCAGCAGCCAGCTGCTGCCCGCATCGGGCGCCAATCCGATCTTGCTGAATGCCTGAATGAAACTGGCGCCCGGGGCGGCCACGGCCATGTCGCACGTCATGGCCAACGATGCGCCGGCACCTGCGGCCACGCCGTTGACGGCTGCCACCGTCGGCATGCGCAGCCCCAGCAGTTTGCGGGCCGTGGGGTTGAAGGCCTGGTCAATGACGGGACCTGGGTTGGCCCGCTCAACCAGGTTGGGGCCGGGCGCGAAATCGAATTCGGACAGGTCGGCACCGGCACAAAACCCGCGGCCGGCGCCAGTGATGACCAGGGCGCGAATCTGTGGATCAGAGTGCGCCTTGTCCAGGGCGACCCACAAGTCCCGGTGCATCTGCCGCGTAAAGCTGTTCAGCGCCTGAGGGCGGTTCAACGTAAGGATGCCCACGGCACCATCGATGGCATACAGCACGGTGGGATCGGCAGCGGGGCCGGGATGGGAAGCAGTCATGGCGGCGGTCTCCTGTTCCCGAATCTAGCATTGCGGCAAGCCATGGGCGGCCACGAGCCCGTGGCATCATTGCCGGACGCATTTCCAGCCAAAGGACCTATTTCATGTCTTCCACGACCTACGAAACCATTGAGACCCGCACCGAAGGCCCGGACTCCCGCAAGGTGGGCATTGTCACGCTGAACCGGCCCAAGCAACTCAATGCATTGAACGACCAGCTCATGGATGAGCTGGGCCGGGCCCTCAAGGCGTTTGATGCCGATGAGACCGTCGGCTGCATCATCCTGACCGGCAGCGAAAAGGCCTTTGCCGCAGGCGCCGACATCGGCGCCATGGCCACCTACAGTTTTGCCGATGTTTACAACAACGACTACATCACCCGCAACTGGGAGCAAATCCGCAGCATCCGCAAGCCAGTGATTGCCGCCGTCAGCGGCTTTGCGCTGGGCGGCGGCTGCGAGCTCGCCATGATGTGCGACTTCATCATTGCTGCCGACAACGCAAAGTTCGGCCAGCCTGAAATCAAGCTGGGCATCATCCCCGGTGCTGGCGGCACACAGCGCCTGCCCCGTGCCGTGGGCAAGGCCAAAGCCATGGACATGACCCTGACGGGCCGCATGATGGATGCCCAGGAGGCAGAGCGTTCAGGCCTGGTCAGCCGTGTGGTGCCGCTGGAAAAGCTCATGGACGAGGCCCTGGGCGCCGCGCTGATGATCTGCAGCTACGGCCAGACCAGCGTCATGGCCGCCAAGGAAGCCCTCAACCGGGCATTTGAAAGCGGCCTCAGCGACGGCGTGATGTTCGAGCGGCGCCTGTTTCATTCGCTGTTCTCCACCGAAGACCAGAAAGAAGGCATGGACGCCTTCGTCAATAAGCGCAAACCGATCTTCAAAAACCGCTAGAAATTGGGCCCAATTGGGCCCAAAACCAAGCAGAAGCCGCGGAACCGGCTTTGCCGGGCCGCAGGCGAACGGCCCCCTCGGGGGGCAGCGAACCACGCGCAGCGGGGAGCGTGGGGGTGTTATATAATCTTGGGTTCGGTCGTATAGCTCAGTTGGTTAGAGCGCAGCATTCATAATGCTGATGTCGGTGGTTCAAGTCCACCTACGACCACCAAGAATGCGTCAAAGCCTCAGAGGGTCCTTCCCCCTGAGGCTTTGTTCTTTGTTATTCTCCTATTTATTAACAGCCTCTGGACACATACCATGAACCGCTGCACTTCCCGCCTGGCCGCACTCCTGATGATGCTGGCTGCTTTTGCCGGCCTGATGAGCCTGCCAGCCCTGGCCCAGACCGATCCCGCCGAGGCTGTCAAACCCAACATCCGGAAATTCCCTCCCAAGGCCGTCCGCGGCGAAATGGTGGTGGTGGCGCCGCCGGTGATCTCCATGGACGGCAAGCAGGACAGGCTCTCCGTAGGCTCACGCATACGCGACATCAACAACAATTTCGTGTTGTCCGGCGCACTCCTGAACCAGAAGCTGGTGGTGAACTACCTGCGCAGCAACACCGGCGAGGTGCATGAGGTCTGGATCCTCAACGCGGAAGAGGCCAAGGAAAAGCGGGCGGGCGGCACCGGCACGGTGTTCAATTTCAGCAGCGGCACCCCTGCCAAGGCAGTGGACAACGGCAAGACGCCGTACGACCAGTTACCTGCCTACAAGCAGTAACGCTCACAGCCTTAAGCAAAATCAGTCTGATGCCCTTTAAACATGGGCGCAAGCAGCTATTAATTTAATAGCAATCGCCATCAGCCCGCGGACAAACCGCAAATCGGCCAGTATCATGAGCAAAAAAGTCTTCATTAAAACCTTCGGTTGCCAGATGAACGAGTACGACTCGGACAAGATGTCCGACGTGCTCCATGCCGCCGAAGGCTACGAGCCTACCCAGGACATGGAACAGGCCGACCTGATCCTGTTCAATACCTGCTCCGTGCGCGAAAAAGCCCAGGAGAAGGTTTTCAGCGACCTGGGTCGCGTCAAGCACCTGAAAGAAAAAGGCGTACTGATCGGCGTCGGCGGCTGTGTAGCCAGCCAGGAAGGCGCGGCCATCATCCAGCGCGCACCTTATGTCGACGTGGTCTTCGGCCCGCAAACCCTGCACCGCCTGCCGCAGCTGCTGGCCAACCGGACCCGGCTGGGCAAGCCGCAGGTCGACATCAGCTTTCCCGAGATCGAAAAATTCGACCACCTGCCGCCGGCGCGCGTCGAGGGCGCCAGCGCCTTCGTGAGCATCATGGAAGGCTGCTCCAAGTACTGCAGCTACTGCGTGGTGCCCTACACCCGTGGCGAAGAGGTCTCCCGGCCCTTTGAGGACGTGCTGGTCGAAGTCGCCGGTCTGGCCGACCAGGGCGTCAAGGAAGTCACGCTGCTCGGGCAAAACGTCAACGCTTACCGCGGCCCCATGGGTGGCACGGCCGAGATCGCCGACTTCGCCACGCTGCTCGAATACGTGTCCGACATCCCCGGCATCGAACGCATCCGCTATGTCACCAGCCACCCCAACGAGTTCACGCA
The DNA here is from genome assembly GCF_056405695.1 of Polaromonas sp. P1_F6. Taxonomy (NCBI): domain Bacteria; kingdom Pseudomonadati; phylum Pseudomonadota; class Betaproteobacteria; order Burkholderiales; family Comamonadaceae; genus Polaromonas; species Polaromonas sp. P1_F6. Next base: position 577,440 of record NZ_JBFUBQ010000003.1, on the reverse strand, counting down.
GCGCCTGATTGACGCCTACGCCAAGCTGCCCAAACTGGTAAACCACCTGCATCTGCCGGTGCAACATGGCTCCGACCGCATCCTCATGGCGATGAAGCGCGGCTACACCGCCATGGAATACAAGAGCACCATCCGCAAGCTGCGCGCCATCCGCCCGAATCTGGCCATGAGCAGCGATTTCATCGTGGGTTTCCCCGGCGAGACCGAAGACGACTTCGGCAAGATGATGAAGCTGATCGACGAGATCGGCTACGACACCTCGTTCAGCTTCATTTACAGCCCGCGCCCCGGCACCCCCGCCGCCGCGTTGCATGACGACACACCGCACGAGGTCAAGCTCAAGCGTCTGCAACACCTGCAGGCCACGATTGACGACAGCGTGCGCGCCATCAGCGCCAGCCGGCAGGGCACGGTGCAGCGCATCCTGGTTGAAGGCGCTTCGCGCAAGGACCCGACCGAACTCATGGGCCGCACGGAGTGCAACCGCGTGGTCAACTTCAAGGGCCAACCGCGCCTCATCGGCCAGATGCTGGACATCACCATCACCCAGGCCACGCAGCGTTCGCTGCGCGGCGAAGTCCTGACGCAGGACGTTGCCGTGGCGGCCTGAGACCGCCCGCGTTGCTCAAGCACTCGACACGCATGCTGCAACGATTTTCGTTCCGGCAACTTCTGGTGATCGCTTTCCTGCTGATTGCTGCCCTGCTGGGCGCCGCCTCGCTGCGGGCGCTGTTTACCCTGGAAGACCTTTCGCTGCAAAGCCGCAGCAATGCCGCACGTGCCCTCGAACTCAGCAGCGCGGCGCAGTCCCTGGCTGAGCGCAGCGTATCGATGGAGCGCACATCCCGCCAGTCGGTCGTCCTCGATGACCGGGTATTGCGTGAGCGCTTCGGTGACGAGGCCCGTGAAGCCGCGAGCATCCTGACCAGTCTGGCGCGAGAAGACGTACCGGTTGCCAAAGCCCGGCAATGGCGCGCGCACATGCAGAGCATCGGCGATCTGCTGACCGGCCCGGCGGGTACCGCGCTGGACCGGGAGCGCCAGCTGGCGCAGGAATTCCGTGAACTGGAAAGTGTCAATGCCGCCATCGCCGTGCAGGTGCAACAGGCGATTCAGCAACGCAACAGGTCGCTGGAAGGCAAACTTGAGGCCAGCCGCCAGCGGCTGACCCAGCAGGTAACCTGGGCCATCGTGCTGGCTATCGCCATGGCGCTGGCATTCGGCGTGTGGTTCACGCTGCCGCTCAGGCGCCTGGAGAACGCCATCGTGGGCCTGGGGGAAAACCGGCTCGACCAGGTCATCACCATCCAGGGACCGGCCGACCTGGCCCTGGTGGGGCAGCGGCTGAATTGGCTGCGCCTGCGGCTGGTGGAGCTGGACGCCGACAAATCGCGTTTCCTGCGCCATATTTCGCACGAACTCAAAACACCGCTGGCATCGCTGCGCGAAGGGGTGTCGCTGCTGGAAGACGGCGTAGCCGGCACGCTGAGCAATGACCAGCGCGAAATAGCGCAAATCCTCAGGCACAACACCGGCGTACTGCAAAGCCAGATTGAAGACCTGCTGCGCTTTAATACGGCCGCGTTCGAGGCGCGCCAGTTGAATCGCCAGAATGTCGACCTGTTGCAACTCCTCGAGGAGCAGGTGTACGCGCAGCGCCTGCAGTGGCGCGCACGGGAACTGACGGTCAGCGTCGTCGGTGAACCCGTTGTGATGGAAATCGATCCCGAAAAAATCGGCACTGCGCTGGCCAACCTGCTGTCCAACGCCATCCGCTATTCACCACCCAAAGGGCAGATCCGGCTGGAACTGAGTCCGCTGCGGGGTTTCGTTCGCATCGACATCCACGATCAGGGCGTCGGTGTGGCGCAGGCCGACCGCGAACGGATTTTCGAGCCCTTTTACCGCGGTGAACGCCAGCCGGTCGACGTGGTTCGGGGCAGCGGTATCGGCCTGTCCATCGTTCACGAATACATTGCCGCACATGGCGGAAACATCGTCCTGATGCCCGATCAACCTGGCGCACACTTCAGAATAGAGCTTCCTCATGTTTCCAAGTACTGATTTTCTTCCCCCTCCGCCTGCGACCCGCCTCTCCGGGCGCGGCCTGCTGCCGGCCCTGGTGACGTCGGCATTGCTGGCCGCGTGCAGCAGCGGTGGCCCCGCCCCCGAGCGTGGCACCAACACCGCAGCCGTCCTGGCAGCCCGGGCTGCGGCCTCTGCTGCCGAAGCCGCGCGGGCCAGCGCCAGCCAACCTGCGCCGCTCCCGGAATCGGTCGTTTTTGCCAGCGGCATGACCTTGCGCATGCTGGCTTACGCCGAGCGCGTACGCCTCATGCAGCCGCCGGAACTCACCCAGGAAACCGGGCGGCTCGGAGACGCCGCCAGCCCCGAGGCCCAACTCCAGCTCTCACTGGTGCTGGCCCAACTGCGGCAGCTGCCCGAACTGATACGTGCGCAGGAGCTGCTGGCCCGCGTATTGGGCAATGCCGATGCCCAGCCGCTGCATCCGCTGGCAAGGCTGCTGGCGTCACGCTATGCCGAACAGCGCCGCCTGGAAGAGCAGCTTGACAAACAAGGCCAGCAACTGCGCGATGCGCAGCGCAGGCTGGACCAGACCAACGAGCGGCTGGAGGCGCTAAAGGCCATTGAGCGCAGCCTCACCAGCCGGCAGCCGGCGGCAACAGCCTCGGCGCCCATCCCCCCTGCCAGCCGGGCCCGCCCCACCGCGCCATGAGCGACTCCGCCCTGACAGCGCCCCACCTGCTCGTCGTTGATGATGACGCCGACATGCTGCGCCTGCTCACCATGCGGCTCACTGCAGCGGGCTATCGCGTCACGGCGGTCACGTCGGCCGAAGCGGCGCTGACGCAGCTTCATATTGAACGGCCGCAGCTGGTACTCAGCGATGTGCGGCTTCCCGGCCGGGACGGCCTGGCGCTGTTCGACGACATACGCCAGCAGCATCCTTCGCTGCCGGTGATTTTGCTGACTGCGCATGGCACCATTCCTGATGCCGTGGAAGCCACCGAACGCGGCGTGTTCACCTATCTCACCAAGCCCTTTGACGGCAAAAGCCTGCTCGACAAGATTGCCCAGGCGCTGGCGCTGAGTGCCCCCGCGAACCCGGCCAAACAGGGCAGCCCCGAAGCCTGGCAAAACCAGATCATCAGCCGCTCAAGCCGCATGGCCGAAGCCCTGGCTGAAGCGCGCATGGTGGCGCAGTCGGACGCCAGCGTGCTGCTGCGCGGTGAAAGCGGCACCGGCAAGGAGCTGCTGGCCCAGGCCATCCACCAGGCAGGCGCACGGGCCAGCAAGCCCTTTATTGCCGTGAACTGTGGCGCCATCCCCGAGGCTTTGCTGGAATCCGAGCTGTTTGGCCACGTCAAGGGCGCCTTCACCGACGCAGTGGCCAATCACAAAGGCCTTTTCCAGGCCGCAGACGGCGGCACTTTGCTGCTCGATGAAATCGGTGACATGCCGCCCGCGCTCCAGGTCAAGCTGCTGCGCGTGTTGCAGGAACGCGTAGTGCGGCCGCTGGGCTCCAGCCAGTCGATTCCGGTGGATGTGCGCATCATCTCGGCCACACATCGCGACCTTGACGCTGCCATGGCTGAGGGCCAGTTCCGCGCCGACCTTTATTACCGGCTCAACGTCGTCACGCTGACCTTGCCCCCGCTGTCGGAGCGCCGCGAAGACATCCCGTTGCTGGCCAACCACTTTCTCCTCAAACTGGCGGCCAAGTACGACAAGCGCCTGAGCGGTTTCGCACCCGAGGCCCTCAAGGCCCTGACCACGGCCGCCTGGCCAGGCAACGTGCGCCAGCTTTACAACGTGGTGGAGCAGGTTTGTGCCCTGTCCACCACCCCGCTGGTGCCGCTGGCGTTGGTGCAGCGGGCCTTGCGCTCACCCAGCGTGCAAGTGCTCACCTATGCGGAAGCCAGGCAACACTTCGAGCGGGATTACCTGGTCGGGCTGCTCAAATTGACGGACGGCAACGTGGCCGATGCGGCCCGGCTGGCCGACCGGAACCGCACGGAGTTTTACCGCCTGATGCAAAAGCACGGGCTCACGCCGGGACACTTCAAGGTTTAGACCGTAAAAAGGTCCCAGGAGCTCCGGTTCGACCTGGGTTTGTCGCTGTGCCGCCGTGGGCCGTCGCTCGTTGGCGACAGGTTTAAGCCTTTGATTTAAAAGGATTTAATCGAGCCATCTGCGGAAGTTGTCGCTCACCGGCGACAAAACCCGCGATTCTGGGCGCTTTTGAGCCGGATTACATTTGGTTAAATCAAGTATCACGCCCAACTTGTTGATTTAAAACAATTTTTCGAAGCTGGCACAGGGTTTGCCCTAGTCATGGCATGCCAGCTTTTTTCCTGCCTTTTTTGGCATCCTCCGGCGGCCCCAAGCGCCGCTTCAATTTTCTCCTGCGGGCCCGTATCGCGGCCTGCGCGAGCCTTGCAGCACTGACGCTCGCGGCGGGCCAGGCGCATGCCTTCGATCTGGACGATGTGGCCGCTATCGCGCGCCAGCGCTCGCAAGCGCCCTGGCGCGAAGCGTCCCACGCGGTGCCCACCGAGCTCGCCAGGATGGCGTACGACGACTACCGCGACATCCGGTTCAACGCCGCCAGCACGCTGTGGCGTACCGACAAACTTCCCTTTGAAGCGAATTTTTTCCATGTCGGCCGGCACGGTGATTCGGTTCGCATTCACGAAATCACGACAGCGGGCGTGAAGCGCCTGTCCTACGACCCCGCCACATTCAATTTCGGAAAAAACAAACTGTCACCCGAGACCTGGGGTGACCTGGGCCACGGCGGCGCGCGCTTTTTCAGCAACCTCAACTCACCCACCTACAAGGATGAACTGGTGGTATTCACCGGTGCCACCTACTTCCGGGCGCTGGGATCGGGTCAGCGCTACGGCCTTTCGGCACGCGGCCTGGCGGTGGACACCGCAGGCGGTGCGGGCGGAGCCAAGGAAGAGTTTCCCCGTTTCACGGATTTCTGGCTTCAAAAACCTGCAGTCGACAGCAAGCAGCTGACCGTCTTTGCCGTGATGGATTCGGAGCGCATGACAGGCGCCTACCGGTTCGACATCCAGGCCGGCGAGCAAACCACCACGAATGTACAGGCGCGCATCTTCATGCGCCCGGCCACAACCTCCGGCAACAGCGCGCCCGTGACCTCGCTGGGCATCGCGCCCCTGACCAGCATGTTTTTCTTTGGCGAAAACCAGCCCCGCCCCGGCGATTTCCGGCCCGAAGTGCACGACTCCGACGGCCTGATGATGGCTACGGGTGACGGTGAATGGCTCTGGCGGCCCCTGCAAAATCCGTCCGCCCCGCTGGTGACGTCTTTCGCCATGAAGTCGCTCAAGGGCTTTGGCCTGATGCAACGCGACCGCGCCTTTGCCAACTACGAAGACACCGAAGCTCGCTATGAGACGCGGCCCAGCGCCTGGGTCACGCCCGTGGGCGACTGGGGCGCCGGCCGGGTCGAGCTGTTTCAATTTGCCACGCCGGATGAGACCCATGACAACGTGGTGGCCTATTGGGTACCCGAAAAAATGCCAGCACCTGGCCAGTCGCTGGACATCGCCTGGCAAATCAGCTGGCAGGGCAAGAACCAGCAACTGCCGCCCAACAGCTGGGTCACGCAATCACGCCGCGGCACCGGGTACTCGAAGGCCGGAACCGATCTCACGGGCCAGGTCCAGTACGTCATCGACTTTGCCGGCCCGGCGCTGGACGCGCTGCCCGAGGATGCCAAGGTCGAAGCCATCTCCAGCGCCAACGCCAATGGCCGTGTGCTCGAAAGCATGGCCTACAAGAATCCCGCCACCGGCGCATGGCGCATGACGCTGCGCGTGCTGCGGCTGAACCCGGCCCAGCCTGTTGAGCTGCGCGCCTTCCTCAAACATGACAACCACACTGTGAGCGAAACATGGACCAACCTGATCACACTCTGATTCCATCCGCTGCACGCAGCGCCCTGCGCGAGGAACGCCACCCCAATTCGGTGACGGCGCCACCGCTGAATCGCGGCTCCATGGTGCCCCGGCCCTGGCGTGGCTTCTGGAACAGCATGGCCACCGCGCTGCTGCTGCCCATGCTGTCGATATTCCGGGTTTCCGCGCCGGCACCATCCCATCGCCTGCCTGCCCCCCGGCTTGAGCGCTGGCAGCAGGCTGCCCGGCGCCGGCGCACGGTGTTCCTGCTGCTGACCGTCATCAGCACCGTGCTGGCAACCAGCATCTTTGCGGACATGCAGCCCGACTATGACAACGCTTGGCTGCAGTACGGCCAGATCAGCCTGTTTGCCCTTCTGTCAGCCTGGGTAGTGACCGGCTTCATGACGGCGATGATGGGCTTTTACGTCACGATCTTTGGTGACAAACACGCGCTGTCCGCGAAAAAGGTTCAGCACTACCCGCTGGATGCGTCCACACGCACCGCGATCATCATGCCGATCTGCAATGAAGACGTACGCACCGTGTTCGCCGGCCTGCGCGCCACCTGCGAGTCGGTCGCGATGACCGGCCATGTACAGAGCTTTGATGTCTTCGTACTGTCGGACAGCAGCAACCCGGCCATCATCCAGGCCGAGCGCGCCGCCTGGGAAGACCTGCGCACCCAGCTGGCCGGACACCCCGACCAGCCGCAGATCGAGGTCTATTACCGCCTGCGCAAACGCCGCACCGACCGCAAGGCCGGCAATGTGGCCGACTTCTGCCGCCGCTGGGGCAAGGATTACCGCTATATGGTGGTGCTGGACGCCGACAGCGTGATGAGCGGCGACTGCCTGGTTTCCATGGTCAAGCTGATGGAAGCCAATCCCAGGGCCGGCATCATCCAGACCGCAACCCAGGCCATCGGCCACGTCACGCTGCACGCACGGGCGCAGCAATTCGCCTCACGCGTGACCGGGCGCCTCTTCACGCTGGGGATGCAGTTCTGGCAGATGGGCGAGTCCCACTACTGGGGCCACAACGCCATCATCCGTATTGAGCCCTTCATGAAGCATTGCGCGCTGGCGCATATCAAGGGCACGGGCGGCATGGCGGGCAGCATCATGTCGCACGATTTTGTCGAGGCCGCGCTGATGCGCCGCGCCGGCTACCACGTCTGGCTGGTGGGTGACCTGGTGGGCAGCTACGAGCAGCAGCCGCCCGATTTGCTGGCCGAGCTGCAGCGCGATCGCCGCTGGTGCCAGGGCAACCTGCAAAACTCGCGCCTGATCGCCGAGCCGGGCATTCACCCGGTACACCGCTCCATGTTCGGCACGGGCGCGATGGCGTATCTGTCGGCGCCGCTGTGGCTGTGCTTTCTCACGCTGGGTACGGCGCTGTGGCTGTCCGGCTCGCCGATGATTGCCGACTGGACGCTGCTTCCCGGCGAGCTGATGTCGCTTTGGGCCTGGACGCTGTGCATGCTGTTCCTGCCGCGCATCCTGGGCATCGTGGCCGTGCTGGTCAACCGCCAGCAGCAATCCTATGGCGGCACCGTCGCCCTGCTGCGCAGCGCTTTGCTTGAAACCCTGATCGCGCTGTTGCAGGCACCCATCCGCATGCTCGCGCATTCGCTGTTTGTGGTGGTGGCCCTCACCGGCCTGAAGCTGGAATGGAAATCGCCCCCGCGCGAAGCGGCCGCTGTGCCCTGGCGCCATGCGCTGGCGCAGTTGGCGCCCATGTCCGGCGTGATCGCGCTGCTGGCTGTCGGCATTGCCGTGATCGATGCACGGGCTTTGATCTGGCTGATCCCGGTCGGCCTGCCGCTGCTGCTGGCGATCCCGATGACGGTGCTCACCAGCAAGGTAGGCGTGGGCACGGCCCTGCGTGCGCAGAACTACCTGCTGATCCCGGAAGAAACCCGTTCGCCGGCGGTGCTGCGACGCGCCTGGCTGCATGCAAGCCGGCTGGCCAAGCCACGGCTGAAGGCGGCCTGAGAATGGCCTGACTTCAGGGCAACCCATGAAAAAAGCCGCTTGAAGCGGCTTTTTTCATGACAGGCAAACGCTATTAATTCAGGAGCTGGTTGCGCCCGTCTTTATTGGGCTGCAGCCATTTTTCACTTAAAGATCGAATCAATCAAAACTTGGGCATGCCTTTCATGCCGCCCATGCGTTTCATCATTTTCATCATCCCGCTGCCTTTCATCTTCTTCATCATGCCCTGCATCTGCTCGAATTCATTGAGCAGGCGGTTGACTTCCTGAACATGCACGCCGGAACCGGCAGCAATGCGGCGCTTGCGGGTGGCCTTGATGAGTTCGGGCTTGCGGCGCTCCAGCGGCGTCATGCTCTGGATGATGCCCTCCTTGCGCTTAATGTCTTTCTCGGCCTTGTCCATGTCGACCTGGCCAGCCTTGGCCGCCATTTGCGCGGGCAGCTTTTCCAGAAGGCTGGAGAGCCCGCCCATGTTCTTCATTTGCTGCAACTGGCTCAGGAAGTCGTTGAGGTCAAAGCCGTCGCCGGACTTGATCTTGGCGGCGAGCTTCTGGGCAGAGGCCATGTCCACCCCGGCGGCCACCTGCTCGACCAGCGCCAGAATATCGCCCATGCCGAGGATGCGGCCGGCGTGGCGCTCGGCGTCGAACACCTCCAGGCCGTCGATTTTCTCGCTGGTACCGGAGAATTTGATGGGGGCGCCGGTGATCTGGCGCACGCTGAGCGCCGCACCGCCGCGCGAATCGCCGTCGGTCTTGGTCAGGATGATGCCGGTGAGCGGCAAGGCTTCCTTGAAGGCCTTGGCGGTGTTGACCGCATCCTGGCCCTGCATCGCATCGACCACAAACAGCGTTTCAACCGGGTTCAGGATCGCATGCAGCTCCTTGATTTCCGCCATCAGGGCCTCGTCGATGGCCAGCCGGCCAGCCGTATCGACCAGCAGCACGTCAAAGAAATGCTTGCGGGCGTAGTCAATGGCGGCTCGCGCGATGTCGGCCGGCTTCTGGTCAGGCGTGCTGGGAAACCATTCGGCGCCGGCCTGTTTGGTGACCGTCTTGAGCTGTTCAATGGCGGCCGGGCGATAGACGTCGCCTGAAACGGTCAGCACCTTTTTCTTGCGCTTTTCGATCAGGTGCTTGGCCAGCTTGGCGGTAGTGGTGGTTTTACCCGCGCCCTGCAGGCCGGCCATCAGGATGACCGCCGGCGGCTGGGCTGCCAGGTTGATATCGCTCACCCCCTCGCCCATGGTAGCGGCGAGCTCCTTGTTAACGATGCCCACCAGCGCCTGGCCCGGCGAGAGAGAACCCATCACTTCCTGGCCCAGCGCTTTTTCTTTGACCCGGGCAATGAAGTCGCGCACCACCGGCAGCGCAACGTCGGCCTCGAGCAAGGCCATGCGTACCTCGCGCAGCATGTCCTGCACGTTGGATTCGGTGATGCGGGCCTGGCCTCGCATTTCCTTGACGAGACGGGATAACTTGTCGGTAAGAGCTGAGGCCATGGGAAGGCGCCACAAACGCGGCGCAGTTAGGTGGAAAAGAAAGGCTGCAGCGGAAGGCTGCCAGAAAGGGGGGAAAGAGGCAGTAAAGGCTAAACTCTAGCCATGATTTTAGCTTTGAGCGACTGGTGGGGTCTTGCAGCGGCAGCCGGTGCTGCCGTCGCCTACGCTGCATTGGCACTGGGCTCCCCGCGCCTCGGCCCCGCCGCCATCCGCGGCCTGCTGCTGGCGGCCTGGCTGCTGCACGCGCTGGCGCTGGCCGATGGCCTGCTGGGCGAGCCCCCGCGTTTCGGCTTTGCACCGGCGCTGTCCATGACGGTCTGGCTGGTGCTGACCGTTTACGCCATCGAAAGCCGCCTGTTTCCACAACTCCAGGCCCACTGGGCGTTGGCAGGGCTGGGCAGCGCAGCTGTCATCCTGACGGTCATTTTCCCCGGTACCACCTATCACGCCATCGCGTCCCCCTGGCTGCCGTTGCACTGGGCCCTGGGCATCGCGTCTTATGGGCTGTTTGCCGCCGCAGTGGTGCACGGCTGGCTGATGACGCGCTCCGAGCGCTCCATCCGGCTGGCCGCACAAACCGATGCGGGTGTGCCGCTGTTGACGCTGGAGCGGCTCACCTTCCGCTTCGTGGAGGCCGGCTTTGTATTGCTGTCGGCCACGCTGTTTGTAGGCTGGCTGTTCGCCGAAACACTCTACGGGCCCGGCCTGGCCTGGAAATGGAACCATAAAACCGTGTTTTCGGTCCTGGCCTGGCTGACGTTTGCCGGCCTGCTGATCGGCCGGGCGCGCCTCGGATGGCGTGGCCGCAAGGCCGTCCGTGTGCTGTACCTGGGCTCCGGCCTGCTGCTGCTGGGCTACGCCGGTTCGCGCTTTGTACTTGAAGTCATTCTGAGGCGGGCATGAAATACCTTCTGGTCCTGGGATTCGTGCTGGTGGTTTTCTGGCTCTGGCGTCACAACCGCGATGCGGAAAGAAACGATGCGGCGGCTGCCCGTCCCCGCCAGGCACCGGGCCGCGAAACGGCCGTTGCGGAGATGATCGCATGCGATGTCTGCCACGTGCATTTGCCGAAGTCCGACGCCCTGACAGGCGGCAAGGGGATTTATTGCAGTGACGCGCATCGCCGCCAGGCAGGAGACTAGGGCCTGCCAACACTATGTTTACAAATGCGAATCTTGACGGGGTCCACCCCGCCTGCGTTTTGCGCCTTGCTCAAGGCCTTTTTGAGCGCAACGCATCTTGCAAACATAGTGTTAGCAGGCCCCAATGAGCACGCCATCCCACTGGTTTGAAACGGGAGGCAAGGCATCAGGCGCGTGGGAGACCGTGCCCGAACTGGGCTCCTTCGGCCGTTTGTGGCGTGTCTTCATGACGGCACGCGTTGCCATCGCCACGGTACTCGTCATCCTTCAGGCGGTTATCTACGCGCTGGGCAACATCACCAACCGCTGGTCGATTGGGGTATGCATCGCCTACCTGTGCGCCACACTGGCCGTGCGCCTGTGGGCCAAACCGCGGCCACCACGAAGCACCTTTGACGCACAGTGGTTACTGACCATCGGCGTGGACGTCATCACGTTCTCCACACTCAATTTCCTGCAATCGAGCGGCATCAACTACACGCCGCTGTTTGCCCTGCCGGTGCTCCTTGCCTCCATCCTTGGACCGATTTTGCTGGCCTTCGGAACCGCAGCCAGCGTGACCTTGCTGCTTCTGGCCGACGCCTGGTGGAGCTCACTTCAGGTATTGGGCGACTTCAATGCCCGATTCCTCCAGTCGGGCTTGAGCGGTTCCGGTTTTTTCCTGGTCGCGCTGCTTGCGAACCACCTCGCCTTGCGGCTGGCCCGTGAAGAGCAGTTGGCAAAACGCAGCCAGTCCGCCGCGCGCATGCAGACGCAGGTGAACGAACTGGTCATTGAAACCTTGGCCGACGGCGTGCTGGTGGTCGATATCAACGGCATCGTCCGGTCGGCCAATCCGGCATCCAGGCGCCTGCTGGGAGCCCGGGATTCAGTTCGCAGCGCGCCTTTCATCCTCGTCATGGAGGCGGCCTGGTTGCCCCTGGCGGAACTGATGCACAGCACGTTCAGCACGCAAACCCCCCAGGAAGCGGACATCAGCCTTGAATACCCGGGCAGCAATACCCGGCGGCTTCATGTACGCACTCGTCTTGCCGCCTCGAAAAATGGCACCCACGAAAGCCTTTGTGTAATGTTCCTGGAGGACCTGCGTGAAATGGAGGCCCGCGTGAGGACCGAGAAGATGGCAGCCATGGGACGCATGTCGGCCGCAGTGGCACACGAAATCAGGAATCCGCTGGCGGCGATCTCTCAAGCCAATGCCTTGCTGGAAGAAGACCTGCAAGACGAGCCGCACCGCCAGCTCACAGGCATGATCCGGCAAAATGCGCAACGTCTCGCCAGAATCGTCGATGAGGTATTGAACATTTCACGTGCCCAGGCGCACCTGCCCTCGCCACAAACCACCACCCTGGCACTGGACGAAACCGCTCACAAGATTACCGCGGACTGGGCAGGGCAGACTGAAGCGTCCCGACGCATGAAGATCACGGCAGATTCGGGTAATGCCGTTGTATGCTTTGAGCCCGAGCATTTGCGCCGCCTGATGGTCAATCTGCTGGACAACGCCCTGCGTTATGCCAGCACATCTTCTCACGCCATTGAAGTCTCCACCCAGCTCGTTACGCCCGGGCAGGCCCGTCTGTCCGTATGGAGCGATGGCCAACCCATGGAGCAAACCGTGCAAACACACCTGTTCGAACCATTTTTCTCCTCTGAAAGCCGCTCAAGCGGGCTGGGCCTGTACATTTGCCGTGAATTGTGCGAACGCTATGGCGCCCTGATCGGCTACCAGCGCGTGCAGCGCAGCGGCATTGAGGGAAACGAATTTTTTGTCATATTCGCACCCTCCAGTCCGTCTATGACCTTGCCTGCGGCTTCTTTTGCCACAATGCCAACCTGAAAACCATGAGCACCCCCATTCCCGTTCCCCAGCAGGCACGTATCCTCGTCATTGACGATGAACCGGATTTGCGCACCCTGTATGAACTGACGCTGCTCAGGGAAGGGTATCGGGTGGAGGCAGCCGGTGACCTGCTGCAGGCCCGGGAGCAGCTCAAGGCGCATCACTTCGATGCTGTGATCACCGATATGCGCCTGCCAGATGGCCTTGGCCTCGAATTACTGCGAGACATGATAGACCAGCAAAGGCCCGAACGATGCGTGGTGATTACGGCCCACGGCTCGGCCGAAAATGCGGTGGAAGCACTCAAGGCCGGCGCGTTTGACTACCTCACGAAACCGGTCGACCTCAAACAATTCCGCAGTGTCGTGGCATCCGCCGTGCAGGGTGCCAAGCATCCTGCACTACAGGCCAAAAGCGATCGAAGCGCACCGGAACACGGCACCGCCCCCTCCGCCCAGAAAAAAAGCGGGGACGGCACCCAGATTCTGCAAAAACTGGTGGGTGAATCTGCCGTCATGCGCGCCGTCAAGTCGCGCATCGTCAAAGTGGCGGGAAGCATGGCGCCGGTCCTCATTCAGGGGGAATCGGGCACCGGCAAGGAACTGGTTGCACGCGCCGTACACGGCTGCAGCCACCGCGCGACAGGGCCTTTTGTAGCCGTCAATTGCAGCGCCATACCCGAAAACCTCCTCGAAGCGGAGTTCTTCGGTGCACGAAAGGGCGCTTACACCGGATCAGCGCAGGACCGGCAAGGCTACTTCCAGGCAGCCAAGGGCGGCACCTTGTTTCTCGATGAAATCGGCGACCTGCCGCTGGCCATGCAATCCAAACTTCTGCGCGCCATCCAGGAGCGCACCGTCAGGCCGCTGGGTTCGCCGCAGGAGGACACCGTTGACGTGCGCATCGTCAGCGCAACGCACAAAAACCTGGCGGCGGAAGCCCAGGAAGGAACATTCCGCCAGGATCTTTATTACCGGCTCAATGTGATTGAAATTGCCGTGCCGGCCTTGCGCGAACGCCGGGAGGATTTGCCGGCACTCTGCAATGCCCTGCTGTCAAGAATCTGCCAGGAGTCCGGCTTCAAGATGCCCGAGTTGACGGATGCCGTGATGGAGCAGCTGCAGTCCAGGCCCTTTAACGGCAATGTCAGGGAGCTGGAAAACATCCTGCACCGGGCCGTGGCGCTCGGCGAAGGAAGCGTGCTGCATTTTGATGCGCCGGTCGAAGAGCACGTCGCCGTCCCGGAAAACCTGCAGGATTATCTGGACGGGCAGGAGCGAAACATCCTGACCAAGGTTTTGCTGGAGACCGGCTTCAATCGTACCGCCGCCGCCGCGAGGCTGGGTTTGAGCCTGCGGCAGATCCGCTACCGCATTGCACGCCTGAATATCGCCACGCCGGGCAATGACGACCTGGCCGATGGACTTGACCCTGCTGATGACCCCGCCTGAAAGCCCCAATGCCCTTCCCCGGCCTTTGTGGCAAAACGGCTGGTACCGCTATGCACGCGCACTGGCTTCGCCCAACTTTGGTCCACGCCCTCCCGGCGCGCAAATCGACCTGATCGTCATCCACTCCATCAGCCTGCCGCCAGGTGAGTTCGGCAATGGCAACGTCGAACGCCTTTTCACCAACCAGCTCGACTGGGAGGCACACGCTTACTTTCAGGGCATTCGCGGCCTGCAGGTTTCATCGCACTTTTTCATCGCCCGAACCGGCGCTCTGTGGCAGTTTGTGAGCTGTGACGACCGCGCCTGGCATGCCGGGGAATCCAGCTACCGCGGACGCACCAACTGCAACGACGATTCCATCGGCATCGAACTGGAAGGCCTTGAGGGAGATACCTTTGAAGCATCCCAGTATGAAACCCTGACCGGGCTATGCGCCTCGCTTCTGCAGCGCTACCCCATTGAGCACATCGCCGGGCACGAGCACATTGCACCCGGCCGCAAGCAGGACCCGGGCCCTGGCTTCAACTGGCCTCTGCTGCAAAACTCGCTGTCGTCACCGGCTAGGTGTTTTCCCGAAATCATGTGACTGGTGCACCTGCACGCACTCACCATTGCGGTGCGTCTTGCTGTTGAAATTTCCGGTTATTTTTACCGCGCCAGCAGTGGCCGGCGCTCTCAACCCAAGCCCGCGAAAAGCCGCGCCACAACGCCGCATCAGCTTCGCAAGCCTGATGGCATCAGGCTTTCAGCGAAGTTGAACGAGCCACCATCAAGCCCTGATCGAGGCGTCTGGAATGGGGCCTAAAAAGCCACAAAACGTAACGGTGCATTCAGTCAGCGATACACTACCTGTAGTGGCTTGTATTCCCTCCATACCCTAGGTATAGTGTCTAAGCCCTAATTCAGTTTGATGTAATTTGGGTCAGGAAATGAAGGAGCAGGTTGATAGGCCTGTGCAATACCTCAATATATCCAGAGACCCCCGAACAGCACATCAAACCACCCATAAAACAAAGCAAAGAGGAAGTCATGCAAACTGCACAACACGCGGTGCCCGTCACGTCGAGCGTTCTGGCAAGCAACCCAGCAACCGGCGATACCAACGCGCAAAGCAACCCGCTCGCCCATTACCAGATCATTCGCCGCAATGGCGGCGTGGTGCCGTTCGAACCCAACAAGATCGCCGTGGCCATGATGAAGGCTTTCCTGGCCGTGCATGGCACGCAGGGTGCGGCTTCGGCCAGCGTCCGCGAAACCGTTGACGGCCTGACCCAGGCGGTCATCCGCGCCCTGATGCGTTCGCGCCCAGGCGGCGGAACCTTTCATATAGAAGACGTTCAGGATCAGGTCGAGCTGGGCCTGATGCGCGGCGGCCACCACGAGATCGCCCGCGCTTACGTGCTGTACCGCGAAAAGCGCACGCAAGAGCGCGCACGCCAGCCGCAAACCCAGGCGCCCGCAGCGCCGCTGATCCATGTGACCGACCGCGGCAACCGCGTCGCGCTGGACATCCGCAACCTGCAGGCGTTGATTGAAGCCTCCTGCGCCAACCTGGGCGCGGATATCAAGCCCGACCCGATCGTTGCGGAAACCATGCGCAACCTCTATGACGGTGTGCCCATTGACGAGGTCTACAAGGCGTCCATCCTGGCAGCGCGCACCCTGATCGAGAAAGACCCTGACTACACCTACGCCACCGCACGCCTGCTGATGCACACCATCCGCCGCGAAGTGCTGGGTGAAGAAGTCAGTCAGGAAGACATGGCGATTCGCTACGCCGAGTATTTCCCGCAGTTCATCGCCAAGGGCGTACAAAACGAGCTGCTCGACGAAAAGCTCCAGCAGTTCGACCTGGCCCGCCTGGGCGCCGCGCTCAAGCCCGAACGCGACCTGAAATTCGACTACCTCGGCCTGCAAACCCTGTTTGACCGCTACTTCCTGCACGTGCGCAAACAGCGCATCGAGCTACCACAGGCTTTCTTCATGCGCGTGGCCATGGGCCTGTCGCTCAACGAGATCAACCGCGAAGAACGCGCGATCGAGTTCTATGAAATCCTCTCGTCCTTCGACTTCATGTCGAGCACGCCCACCCTGTTCAATGCCGGCACGCTGCGCTCGCAGCTGTCGTCGTGCTACCTGACGACCGTCGCCGACGACCTGGGCGGCATCTACGACGCCATCAAGGAAAACGCGCTGCTGTCCAAATTTGCCGGCGGCCTGGGCAATGACTGGACGCCTGTGCGCGCCCTGGGCGCCCATATCAAGGGCACCAACGGCGAATCGCAAGGCGTCGTGCCTTTCCTCAAAGTCGTCAACGACACCGCCGTGGCGGTCAACCAGGGCGGCAAGCGCAAGGGCGCCGTCTGCGCCTACCTGGAAACCTGGCACCTGGATATTGAAGAGTTCCTGGAACTGCGCAAGAACACCGGTGACGATCGCCGCCGTACGCACGACATGAACACCGCCAACTGGATTCCCGACCTCTTCATGCGCCGCGTGATGGAAAAGGGCAGCTGGACGCTGTTCTCACCGTCGGACACACCCGACCTGCACGACAAGTTCGGCAAGGACTTCGAGAAAATCTACACCGCCTACGAAGCCAAGGCCGAGCGCGGCGAAATCAAGCCATCCCGCAAGCTGCAGGCCACCGACATGTGGCGCAAGATGCTGTCGATGCTGTTTGAAACCGGCCATCCCTGGATCACGTTCAAGGACGCCTGCAATGTGCGCTCGCCGCAGCAACACACCGGCGTCGTGCACTCGTCCAACCTGTGCACCGAAATCACACTCAACACCAGCGACACCGAAACTGCTGTCTGCAACCTCGGCTCGGTCAACCTCGTCCAGCATCTGAAGGACGGCGCAGTCGACCACGAGAAGCTTAAAAAGACCATTACCACGGCCATGCGCATGCTGGACAACGTGATCGACATCAACTATTACGCCGTCAAGAAGGCCCGCGATTCCAACATGCGCCACCGCCCTGTGGGCCTGGGCATCATGGGTTTCCAGGACTGCCTGTACGAGCTGCGCGTGCCTTACGCTTCCCAGGAAGCTGTCGAGTTCGCCGACAAATCCATGGAGGCTGTCTGCTACCACGCTTACTGGGCATCGACCGAACTGGCCAAAGAGCGCGGTAAATATGCCACGTACAAAGGCTCGCTCTGGGACAAGGGCATCCTGCCGCTGGATACGCTGGACATGCTGGCCGAGCAGCGCGGCGGCTATGTGGAAGTCGACCGCTCCGCCAGCCTTGACTGGGACGCTTTGCGCAAGAAGATTGCCAAAGACGGCATGCGCAATTCCAACTGCGTGGCCATTGCGCCCACAGCCACCATCTCCAACATCATTGGGGTGGATGCTTGTATCGAACCCTGCTTTGGCAACCTGTCGGTCAAGTCCAACCTGTCGGGTGAATTTACCGTCATCAACCATTACCTGGTCCGCGACCTGAAGCGCTTGGGCCTATGGGACGACGTGATGGTGGTGGATCTGAAGCACTTTGACGGCTCCCTGCGCCCGATCGATCGCGTACCGCAGGACGTCAAAGCGCTCTACGCCACGGCGTTTGAGATTGAAACTTCCTGGATTGTCGAGGCGGCAGCGCGCCGCCAGAAGTGGATTGATCAGGCACAGTCGCTCAACATCTACATGGCAGGCGCTTCGGGCAAAAAGCTCGACGACACCTACAAGCTGGCTTGGCTGCGCGGCCTCAAGACGACTTACTACCTGCGCACGCAAAGCGCGACGCACGCCGAGAAGTCGACCGTGACCGCGGGCAAGATGAACTCGGTGTCATCGGGTACCGCGACGGCAGGCGGCGGCATGAGCGCGCTCGAAGCGGCAGCCGCCGCAGCGCAGGCGCAGATGAGTGCATCGCCCGCGACCGACATCAAATTCTGTGCAATCGATGACCCAGGTTGCGAGGCCTGCCAATAAAACACCGAATCGTGCGCTGAGCTTCATTGCACGATTCGATGTAATTGAGCAACACAATTTTGTAGCGATGTGAATGAACACTTTTCATTTTGTATCGCTGCTTTCATAATCCCAAAGTATTGGAAACCTCTATGTTGACCTGGGACGAAGAAGTCAAACCATCTTTGCAAACATCTCACAACAGCGGCTTGCCTGAAGGCCGCTCGATGGAACTTCCGCCTCTTTCTTTGAACACTGCCGAGCAGCCCCAGGCGCAAGTGCGCATGCTCAACGACGGCGCGTTCGCACCTGTGCAAGCTGCAGCACCTTCTACGTCTGCCGCCGCACCCGCCAAGGCACAACGCGTCAAGGCCTCCGACAAACGCATCATTAATGGCCAGACCGACGTCAACCAGCTGGTGCCGTTCAAATACAAGTGGGCTTGGGAAAAATACCTCGCCACCTGCGCCAACCACTGGATGCCGCAGGAAGTAAATATGACGCGCGACATCGCGCTCTGGAAAGACCCGAACGGCCTGACCGAAGACGAACGCCGTCTGGTCAAGCGCAACCTGGGTTTCTTCGTGACCGCCGACTCGCTGGCAGCCAACAACATCGTGCTGGGCACCTACCGCCACATCACCGCACCCGAATGCCGCCAGTTCCTGCTGCGCCAGGCTTTTGAAGAAGCCATTCACACCCACGCCTACCAGTACATCACTGAATCACTGGGCCTGGACGAAGCCGAAATCTTCAACGCCTATAACGAAGTGCAATCGATCAAGGACAAGGACCAGTTCCTGATTCCTTTCATTGAAGTGATTTCCGACCCTCACTTCAAAACTGGCACTACCGAAGCTGACCAGACCCTGCTCAAGTCGCTGATCGTGTTTGCTTGTCTGATGGAAGGCCTGTTCTTCTATGTGGGCTTCACGCAGATTCTTGCCCTGGGTCGCCAGAACAAGATGACCGGCGCCGCCGAACAGTACCAGTACATCCTGCGCGACGAGTCCATGCACTGCAACTTCGGCATCGACCTGATCAATCAGCTCAAGCTGGAAAACCCCCATCTCTGGACGGCGGACTTCAAGGCCGAAATCAAGGCATTGTTCATGAAAGCCGTCGAACTGGAGTACCGCTACGCCGAAGACACCATGCCGCGCGGCGTGCTCGGCCTCAATGCGTCCATGTTCAAAGGCTACCTCCGCTACATTGCCAATCGCCGTGCCACGCAGATCGGACTTGAAACTCTCTTCCCCAACGAGGAGAATCCGTTCCCATGGATGAGCGAAATGATCGACCTGAAAAAAGAGCGTAACTTCTTTGAAACCCGTGTGATCGAGTACCAGTCCGGTGGTGCCCTTTCCTGGGATTGATTGACCAGAAAAATACGCGAGACAAGCGAACAATGATTTCAAGAATTGCAATGACCAGTGACAGCACCGAAGAGTGCGCGTTGGGCTTTGCTCCTGTGTTCGCGGCGCTGGGACCGGTTTATCCGGGGCCCAACGCCGTGAATCGCTTTACGTACTCCAACCGTGAAGTGCTCTTTGCAACGTGATCAAGGAGAAAACTATGGCAACTGCGAAAAAAACTGCGGCTAAAAAAGCTGCTCCAAAGAAAGCCCCTGCGAAAAAAGTAGCGGCTAAGAAGGCTCCTGCGAAAAAAGCAGCAGCGAAAAAAGCTCCGGCTAAAAAAGCTCCAGCGAAAAAAGTAGCGGCCAAAAAGCCAGCTGCGAAAAAATCGCCAGCGAAAAAGCCAGCAGCCAAGAAGGTAGCGGCCAAGAAGCCAGCAGCGAAGAAAGCTGCAGCGAAAAAGCCAGCAGCCAAGAAGGCCGCGAAAAAGGTAGCGAAGAAACCAGCGGCGAAGAAAGCCGCTGCGAAAAAGCCTGCCGCCAAGAAAGCAGCGAAAAAGCCCGCTGCGAAGAAAGCCGCGAAAAAACCTGCTGCCAAAGCTGCGAAAGCACCCGCTGCAGCGGCTGCCCCTGCGGCTCAGACTACTCTGAACCCGCAAGCTGCCTGGCCGTTTCCGACAGCCAGCAAGCCGTAAGCAGTAAGGTAATTCTGCTTAGAGCCCGATATCGAAAGATGTCGGGCTTTTTTCATGGCTGGGCCGTTCCTGAGGCCATCCACAATTGACACCCCTGACCCCTGTTTACCGCCGCCGGACCACTCCAGCCATGAAACCGTTCCCCGCGCTGCCCGAACTTCCTTTTCTGCGACGGGAAAAGAATGGGGACGTTCTGATCGACATCCATGTGGTGCCCAACGCCGCCAAAACCGAGATGATGGGCCTGCATGGAGAGGCCGGCCAGCAGGCGCTGCGCCTGCGGCTGCAGGCACCGCCCGTGGACGGCAAAGCCAATCAGGCGCTGGTGAAGTGGCTGGCCGGTTGCCTCGGCGTTCCGCAGCAGGCGGTCACGCTGGCCCGCGGAGAGGCTTCAAGGCGCAAGCAGTTGCGCGTCAGCGCTGCAGCGGCAAGCCAGGCTGCGTGGAATGAATGGCTGAAAGCACTGGACCACCGCGAGCCATAGCCCCGCGTAAAGCGCCGCGAGAAGTAGGCCAAAGGGGGCGTAGCTATTAATTCGATAGCTTCTTGCGCCCGTCCAGTCACGCTCAATCGCCGATTTTCTCTGAATTCAGCGTGTAGTTCTGGCCGCCGCGCGTCGCGATCTTGTGTGCACCTACCCGGTTGCCCAGCGCGGCGCAGCGGTCCAGCGCCCAGCCTTTTTCCAGGCCAAACAGCAAAGCGCCGCGAAAGGCATCGCCGCATCCCGTCGGGTCGACCACAGTTTCGGCTTTCACCGGCGGCACGAGGGTTTTCTCGCCGCCAATCCAGACCTCGCAACCTTCCGCGCCCAACGTCACCACCAGGCCCTGCACCCGGCGGGACAATTCGGCGCATGACAGGCCCGTGCGGTCACACAGCATTTTGGCCTCGTAATCGTTGACGGTCACCCAGGTGGAAAGTTCCACAAAGTGGGAAAGCTCCTTGCCGTCAAACATGGGAAGGCCCTGGCCTGGATCAAAAACGAAGGGGATACCAGCCAGCTTGAACTGCTCGGCATGCTGCAGCATGGCATCGCGCCCGTCAGGCGAGATAATGCCCAGCTTGATGTCATCGCGTGCGTCAATGCGGGTGACATGGGCCTGCATCATGGCACCCGGATGAAAAGCCGTGATCTGGTTGTTGTCCCGGTCGGTCATGATCATCGCCTGGGCGGTGTAGGTGTCGCCCACCTGCCGCACAAATTCCGTGCTGATGCCCAGCGTCTTCATGCGCTCCACGTACTCAGCGCCGTCGCTGCCGACCGTGGCCATGGGTAGCGGCTTGCCGCCAAGCTGCTGCAGGCTGTAGGCGATGTTGCCGGCGCAGCCGCCAAATTCACGGCGCAGCGCCGGCACCAGAAACGACACATTCAGAATATGCAGTTGATCGGGCAGTATCTGCTCCGAAAAGCGCCCCTCAAAGGTCATGATGGTGTCAAACGCCAGGGAGCCACAAATAACAGCAGACATTCAGTTCTCTCGTTTCAATCAGGGGTAAAAAACCAGGACACGATAGCCAGCCACTCGCAAGGGAGCCGCCGGCGCAGAAGACGGCGGCGACGCTGCAGCTGCAGTGTCCGGATCACCGGATATTTTCATGATGACCAGGCCGGGCATTTCGGAGCGGGGGGCCAGGGTCGGCGATTTGGCGCCAAACTGTGCCGGCGTCAGGATGCGGCGCACCACGGCCTGGTCCTGCGAATCGGTCAGGGTCACTTCCAGGGAAGGCATTTCCAGCAGCGTCACACCCGTGTTTTTGAGCGTAAAACTGAGGCGATAGGCATCAGGGCCGATGCGGTTGAAGGTGGAGCTGTCTATGACCAGCGACTCGATATGCCGCGGCGCACGAATGTCACAGTGCAACTGGCCGCAAATACCCTGAAGCGCCGGCACGAGCCGGGGCTCCAGGGCGGCCAGCGTGTCCCTTTGCTGGACAGCCCACTGCAAGACCAGCACGGCCAGCAGCAGCAGGGATAACAAGGCCATAGTCCACCGGGTCAGCGGCCGTTTCCAGAACGCCTTGCGCTTGGCCTCCCGCACAAAAGACACATCGTGCTCCACGCGCGAATCCGGCATGCCGGAGTCCACGTCCGAAAAGGCAAAACTGGAATCATCATCGACCGCCGGACGCACCATCACCGGCCGGCGGGCTGGCGGCTCATCCGGCAACACGCTATCGGGCAGTTCCATCGGATCCTGCTGACGTTCCTGTTGAGCCCGCTTCCAGCGTACAGGGTCAAAATCAGCCGCACTGTCCTGCGCATCGGCAGGGCCAGTGCCGGAAGGCCTTAGCGGCACCCGGTCGGCAAATGACCTGGCCGGCGCCCATTTCTGTGGGTCCGCAGCAGCGGCAACAGCCACGACTGGCGGCGCCGGCGCAGAAGGGACAAATTCCGGCAGCGGCATGGGTTCGGTGTCCGCGACCGCAAACGGTACGGCGGGCACGGGCGATGCCATGTCACGCGGCAGCAGATGCGCGGACGCATCAAAGACTTCAGCGCAATGCCCGCATCGCACCCAGCCCTGTGAGACTTTGAGTTGGTCGGTCACGACTTTGAACATCGTGCCACATGCGGGGCAGCGCGTAATCAGGCTCATTTAGCGCTGTATTGTAGGGGGCTCACCCCCGCTGACGGCCTGAAAACCGCCAGGCACCGGGTTGAGCCGGCTCAGAAGCCGGCGGTCATCAAGATCCAGCCTTCTTGCGCATCGTGCACGGTGAGCTGGCAATAGGGTGCGTAGGCCTCTTTCAGTTCTTCAGCCTGGCGCTCCAGAATGCCGGCCAACACGAGATGGCCGCCCTTTTCGACATGTGCGCACAGCAGCGGTGCCAGCACTTTCAGCGGTGTGGCCAGGATGTTGGCCAGCACGGTCCGGTATTGACCGGACGCCTTGTCGGGCAAGCCAGCGTTGAGCGCCACATGGTTGGCTTCGGCATTGGCGCGCGTCGACTCTACGGCAGCCGGGTCGATATCGACAGCGTCGATGTCCAGCCCGCCGAACTTGGCCGCACCAATGGCCAGGATGCCCGAGCCGCAGCCGTAGTCGAGGACACGACCTAGATCTTTTCCGTCTGAGCCCTGGCTTGCAATCCATCGCAGGCACATGCGCGTAGTGGGATGGGTTCCGGTGCCGAAGGCCAGCCCCGGGTCCAGGCGAATGACTTGTTTGGCCTCGGCAGGCGGCTCATGCCAGGTCGGCACGATCCAGAATTCGGGCGTGATGTCCACCGGGGTGAACTGCGACTGCGTCAGGCGCACCCAGTCTTGTTCCGGCACAGGCTGAACAGCCACCACGCTGCAGCCGGCAAAGAAATCTTGCGCCGCCAGCACACCGGCCGCGTCTCGTGCCAAGGCTTCGGTGGCAAACATTGAAACGATGCGCGAACGCTCCCAACCCGGCTTGGGCGGCGGCATGTCAGGCTCACCAAACAGCGCCTGCTCAGCCGGCGTCTGCGCGTCGGCGTCTTCCACCGACACGCTGAGCGCATCCAGCGCGTCAAGCGCCTCGCTGAGGGTTTCGACTTCATCGACAGGGGCCAGCAGGATCAGTTCAAACATGGTTTAGGCGCACTGGTTGGTTTCGACAATGGCAACCCTTGCAAGCAGGGGCCGCGGAACCGGCTTTGCCGGGCCGCAGGCGCAGCGGCCCCCTCGGGGGGCAGGAAGCTACACGAAGTGAGCGACCGTGGGGGCCACATCCACCGTGGGGGCTAACGCTCTCGCTTTGACAACCACTCTTCAAGGTAGTGAATGTTGGTGCCGCCGTCCATGAACTTGGCATCCACCATCAGCTCGCGGTGCAGCGGGATATTGGTGTTGATGCCTTCCACCACGGTTTCAGCCAGCGCCGTGCTCATGCGGGCCAGCGCCTGCTCGCGCGTATCGCCGTGCACGATGATCTTGCCGATCATCGAGTCATAGTTGGGCGGTACAAAATAGTTGGCGTAAATGTGCGAGTCCACCCGCACACCCGGCCCACCCGGTGTGTGCCAGGTCGTGATACGGCCCGGCGAAGGGACAAACTTGTAGGGATCTTCCGCGTTGATGCGGCATTCGATTGAATGGCCTTTGAGCTGGATATCGCGCTGGGCAAAAGGCAGCTTTTCACCGGCCGCCACCATGATCTGGGTGCGCACGATGTCCACGCCGGTGATCCATTCGGTGACCGGATGCTCGACCTGGACACGTGTGTTCATCTCGATGAAGTAGAACTCGCCGTTTTCGTAGAGGAACTCAAAGGTGCCCGCACCGCGGTAGCCGATTTTCTTGACGGCCGCGACGCAGCGCTCGCCGATGCGCTCAATCAGCTTGCGGGGGATGCCCGGTGCCGGCGCTTCTTCAATGACTTTCTGGTGGCGGCGCTGCATGGAGCAATCGCGCTCACCCAACCAGACCGCGTTTTTGTGCTGGTCGGCCAGGATCTGGATTTCGATGTGCCGCGGGTTCTGCAGGAATTTCTCCATGTAGACCTCGGGATTGCCGAAGGCCGCGCCGGCTTCGGCCTTGGTGGTCTGCACCGCGTGCAGCAAAGCCGCTTCGGTGTGCACCACGCGCATGCCGCGCCCGCCGCCGCCGCCGGCCGCTTTGATAATGACCGGGTAGCCGACCTGCTTGGCAGTGCGCTTGATGACGACCGGGTCATCGGGCAAGGCGCCTTCGGAGCCAGGTACACAGGGCACACCGGCCTTGATCATGGTCTGCTTGGCCGAGACCTTGTCGCCCATGATGCGGATCGACTCCGGCGTGGGGCCGATGAACTTGAAGCCGCTTTTTTCCACGCGCTCGGCGAAGTCGGCGTTTTCACTCAGGAAACCGTATCCGGGGTGGATGGCTTCAGCATCCGTCACCTCGGCGGCCGAGATGATGGCGGGCATGTTGAGGTAGCTGTCTTTGGAAGGCGCCGGGCCGATGCAGACCGACTCGTCGGCCAGCTTGATGTATTTGGCCTCGCGGTCGGCTTCGGAATAGACCATCACGGCCTTCACGCCGAGTTCGCGGCAGGCGCGCTGGATGCGCAGGGCAATCTCACCCCTGTTGGCGATCAGTATTTTCTTGAACATGCGTCGGTAAGCCTGGTTTGGAAAGGAGGCAAGGCGCCCGCTTACTCAATGATGAAGAGGGGTTGGCCGTATTCGACAGCCTGGCCGTTTTCCGAAAGGATCTTGGTGACGGTGCCCGATTTGTCGGCTTCGATCTCGTTGAGGATCTTCATGGCCTCGATGATGCAGATGGTTTCGCCTTCCTTGATGACGCTGCCGAGTTCGACAAAAGGCTTGGCGCCGGGGCTGGCAGAGCGATAAAAAGTGCCCACCATGGGCGACTTGACGGCATGGCCGGCGGGGGCTGCGGGCGCTGCTTCGGCAACCGGTGCGGCAGGCGCGCCGGCCGCGGGCGCCGCTGCGGGAGCTGCTACCATGGCAACCGGCTGCTGCATCACCAGGGGAGCGCCGCTGGATTTGACAATACGCACCTTGCCTTCGGCTTCAGTGATCTCCAGCTCGGAGACGTTGGACTCTGAGACGAGGTCAATCAGGGTCTTGAGTTTTCTTAAATCCATAGGTTCTCTCCAACGACGGTAGATGCTGGCGCGGGATCTCGGCGCAGCTTTTTTGACTGAAAGGCTGGAAACGGAAGGCACTTGACGCGGCCACCGATCTTCCTTCTTTTTTCACTTACTTTCTGCTTTTACGCTTTAAAGCGCTTATCAGTTAATTACTGCGGGGACGAGCCAGGCGGCTTACCCCGGGAAAGCGCAGAGTGTACATCAAGCCGGAGGCCATTCCCCACCGTCTGGCGGCTGGCCGCTCTGCCTCAAAAACCCCGCGGAAGATGCCGTTAGAAGCTGTTCCCGGCTGTTACCGAAGGTTTCGATGCAGCACGGCCCATCAGCAATGTTCTGCCGCTAATTGAGCTTGGCCCAGAGCGCCAGGTCTTCCGGCAGGACTTTGCCGATCTTGCGATGAAGCAGTTCGCCGGAAGCGCTGAACACCGCGGTAAAAGGCAGGCTGCCTGCGAGATTTCCCAGCGATTTGCTGAGATCGGTTCCGCCCAGACCGGCCATGCCGACCGGAAAATGCAGCGGCTTGGTTTGCAGCCAGGTTCGCACCGCGCTGGGCTGGTCGACAGCCAAACCCAGCACTTGCAGGTTTTTATCGCGATTTTCCTGGTAGAAGTAATCCAATAATGGCAACTCCTCCACACAGGGCGGGCACCAGGTGGCCCAGAAATTTACCAACAGCAGCTTGCCGCGAAAGCTGCTCATGGACAGGTTCTTGCCGTCGGGCGTGTCGAAGTTCAGGCTCCAGAATGCGTCGGTCGCGCTGCCAGATGTACTGCCGGGAGTGGGCGCCACCACTTTTTCATCCACCGCGTGAGGCTGGAATTTCCACCAGGCGACGCCTGCACCGGCCAGGCCGGCCAAGGCGGCGGCACTGCCATAAAGCATGTTTCTGCGGTTCACGTGTCTGAAGTTCCGGGTTGGGGGGAAAGCAATTTTTGCACGGCAGCCAGGTCCCCCCGCGGGGTCCGTCCCTTGGCGTCGGGCCTGAGGGCGCCCCGCAGGTCGTCGTGGTCATAGACCATCAGATGCACGCCCACCGTCTCGTTCAAAGGTTTGCACACACTTCGCAGACTGAGCGCTTCCACGCTGTCACCGGTGAAGCCGGTCACGGTACGCGGCTCGTAGTCCACATTGTGCTCAATCAGGGCAATCTCGGCTGATTTGGGGTCATCGCAAAACAGCTGGATATAGATGTCGGACAGCCGCGTGGCCGTACCGTGCCAGACGGCGCCGCCCAGGTAGGGCCGAAATTGCACTAGCCGTTCCATCCAGACCAGCGCCAGTTCACGCAGCGCTGCCAGCTCGGCGGGCTGGGTGTCGGCACAGAAAAGCGCGATGTATTCGCGGACAGCGTCTTCCAGCTCGTCATTGCCCGGCAGTTCGGTACGGGCGGGCAATGCCATCTGTTTGACGGCGCGGCGTTTGGCCGGACCATATTCCAGCCCTTCTTCCACCACCAGCGCGGCGGCCGTGGCGGCGATTTCGGATTTAAGGGTATGAGGTGTCAAGATCGGCTGGCTTCGACCAGGCAAGGCCAAATCGAAGGTCAATGGGTGATGCGGATAAATGATACGGGTGCGGGCGAAGCGATTGTGCCCCGGGTTGGGTTCCCGCCAGACGCTAAAGTTCACCCCGGCCCACGGCACACCCTGTTGCTATGAAATCAATAGCTGGTTGCGCCCGTCCACATTGACCAGGAGGCGCTTTTTCCTTGAATTTCCGCGCAGCCACCGGATCCAGGTCTGTGGGGCCCGCGGATAGCCCTGCCTAGAATACAGGCCATGCACATACATATTCTGGGAATCTGCGGCACCTTCATGGGGGGCCTGGCCGCCCTGGCGCGGGAAGCCGGGCACAAAGTGACAGGCTGCGACACCGGCGTCTATCCGCCCATGAGCGACCAGCTGCGCGGTTTGGGGATTGAGCTGATCGAGGGCTACGGCGCCGACCAGATGGCCTTCGAGCCCGACGTGTTCGTGGTCGGCAACGTGGTGTCCCGTGCCCGGCTTGCCGATGGCAGCGCGAAATATCCGCTCATGGAAGCCATTCTGAACAGCGGCAAACCCTACACCAGCGGCCCGCAATGGCTCTCGGGCCACGTGCTGCACCACCCGACCCACCACCCGACCGGGCCACGCCATGTGCTGGCAGTGGCCGGCACGCACGGGAAGACCACCACCACGGCCATGCTGGCCTGGATTCTCGAAGCTGCCGGGCTGAAACCGGGTTTCCTGGTCGGCGGCGTGCCGCTGAACTTCGGTGTATCCGCCCGGCTGGGCGAAGGCAATACCTTTGTCATTGAAGCCGACGAATACGACACGGCCTTTTTCGACAAACGCAGCAAGTTCGTGCATTACCGCCCACGCACGGCCATCCTGAACAACCTTGAGTTCGACCACGCCGACATTTTTGACGACCTGGCGGCCATCGAACGGCAGTTCCACCATCTGGTGCGTACCGTGCCTTCGCAAGGCCGCGTGGTCGTCAATGCCGCCGAAGCCAGCCTGCAGCGCGTGCTGGCCCAAGGCTGCTGGAGTGAGCAACTGCTCTTCGGCAACGGCCTGCTGAACAAGAGCGGCTTCATGGCCCACGGCGAGCCGCACGATTTTCACGTGCTCAAGGCTGGCGAGGCCGTGGCCCATGTGAAATGGGGCATCAGCGGCGTGCACAACCAGCTCAATGCGCTGGCCGCCATCGCGGCGGCCGAGCATGTGGGCGTGGCGCCCGAGGCCGCGGCCCAGGCACT
This sequence comes from Polaromonas sp. P1_F6, assembly GCF_056405695.1. Classification (NCBI taxonomy): domain Bacteria; kingdom Pseudomonadati; phylum Pseudomonadota; class Betaproteobacteria; order Burkholderiales; family Comamonadaceae; genus Polaromonas; species Polaromonas sp. P1_F6. The sequence continues at coordinate 549,281 of NZ_JBFUBQ010000003.1, read as the reverse complement.
GGCGGAGTTCCAGAACGTCAAACGCCGCATGGAAGTGCGCGGCGTGATCCCGCGCAAAGGTGGCGACATCACCGTGTACGACGACTTCGCCCACCACCCCACCGCCATCCACACCACGGTAGACGGCCTGCGCCGCCAGCTGCAAAGCGCCGGCCGGGGCAGCGAACGCATCCTCGCCATCTTCGAGCCGCGCAGCAACACCATGAAACTGGGCGCCATGACGGCCCAGCTGCCCTGGAGCCTCGAGCAAGCCGACCTGGCTTTCTGCCACGCCGGCGGACTGGACTGGGATGCGCGCGCCGCGCTGGCCCCCATGGGCGAACGCGCCCAAGTGGCCGGCACCATTGACCAACTGCTCGAGCAGGTGCTGGCCGCAGCGCGGCCGGGCGACCATTTGCTGTGCATGAGCAACGGCGGGTTTGGCGGGATTCACGTAAAACTGCTGCAGGCGCTGAAAGCGTGACGGCGAGAATGCCGTGAACTGAAACTTATCTTGCTATTAATTTAGTAGCGATCAGCGCATGATTGGCACTGGCTAGAGGCCTAAATTGCTTAAGAAAAGCGAGGCGTGGGGACCTAGAAGCTGATGCTTAATGTTGTGACATCTACATGCACAACCGGCTTGCCCAGCGCCGCGCTCGACGCCCGGGCAAATTCCTGAGCCCACTTGGCTTCGGCAAACTTCGCCGGCCCAGCCGCCTGGGCCACCACCACCACCTTGTCGGCGGTCAGCAGCTTGCCCGTGGGCCGAAGCGGCTCACAGCCCATTTGCGTGAACTGGTCGTCCAGCCACCCCCTTGCCACATCGTGCGGCATGGGCTGCACTTCGTTGAGGTCCAGGCGGATGGGCGCCACGTCCTTGAAGGTCACACTGACTTCGCTGCGCATGATGGGCTCCTGATCAGGGGTTCATGGTCGGCGACTTGCGGGCCTGGCGGCTATTCGCACAAACCCGCACGGTGGCTTACTTGCCGGGTTACTTGCCGGCGCGGCGCTTGAGGACGGCGGCCGACAGCACTTCCAACACGTCCAGCGAGTCGCTCCAGCCCAGGCAGGCGTCGGTGATGCTTTTACCGTATTCCAGCGCTTTCGAGTCGTCCTTGCCCGGCGTGAACTTTTGCGCGCCGGGGTTGAGGTGGCTTTCCACCATCAGGCCGAACACATGGCGCGAGCCGCCGGCCACCTGGCCTGCGATGTCGCGTGCCACTTCGACCTGCTTTTCATGCTGCTTGGAGCTGTTGGCGTGGCTGCAATCCACCATCAGCGTGGCCGGCAGCTTGGAGGCTTCGAGCTCCTTGCAAGCCGCCGCGACGCTAGCCGCGTCGTAGTTGGGCGCCTTGCCGCCGCGCAAAATCACATGGCAGTCCTTGTTGCCGTTGGTCTGCACAATCGCGACCTGGCCGTTCTTGTGCACCGACAGGAAATGGTGGCCCCGCGCCGCCGCCTGGATGGCGTCGGTCGCGATGCGGATGTTGCCGTCGGTGCCGTTCTTGAAGCCGATGGGCGCCGAGAGGCCCGAAGCCAGTTCACGGTGCACCTGGCTTTCAGTAGTGCGCGCGCCGATGGCGCCCCAGGAAATCAGGTCACCGATGTATTGCGGCGAGATCACGTCGAGGAATTCGCTGCCGGCAGGCAGGCCGATACGGTTGATATCGATCAGCAGCTGGCGCGCGATGCGCAGGCCTTCGTCGATGCGGAAGGTTTCGTCGAGGTAGGGGTCGTTGATCAACCCCTTCCACCCGACGGTGGTGCGCGGCTTTTCGAAGTAGACGCGCATCACGATTTCCAGCGTGCCTTCGTACTTCTTGCGCTGCTCGACGAGTTTGCGGGCATAGTCCAGCGCAGCCATCGGGTCGTGGATGGAGCACGGCCCGACGACGACAAGCAGGCGGTCATCCTTGCCCTGGATGATGTTGTGGATGCTTTTGCGGGTTTTGCTGATCAGCGTCTCGACGGCGGTGCCGCGGATCGGGAAAAAGCGGATGAGATGCTCGGGAGGGGGTAACACGGTGATGTCCTTGATGCGTTCGTCGTCGGTCTGGCTGGTTTTTTCGACGTTCGCATACCAGTTGTCGCTGGTGGAGATGGGCTTGGCATTCATCGCTGTTTTCCTTTTCTTTCGGGATATCAATCAGGTCGTCACAAGTCAGGGCATTTAAAAATTGAACGGGCAAAAAAAAACCGCCGGAGGCCGGCGGTTTTTGGAGAATCGGTGCGTTTTATCGGGTCACGCGTTGATCTCTCTACCGCCGGAAGCGCTTGAGAACCAAAAGTAACCGAAGTAAAACTTGGCCGAATTCATAAGCTGAAATGTAGCACAGGTCAAAAAAGAGGCAATCCGGGCTGGATCAGGCCGTCCCGCCCACTGTCAGGCCGTCGATACGCAGCGTTGGCTGCCCCACGCCCACCGGAACGCTCTGGCCTTCCTTGCCGCAGGTGCCGACGCCGCTGTCCAGCGCCATGTCATTGCCCATCATGGTGACGCGGGTCAACGCGTCCGGGCCGTTGCCGACAATCGTCGCGCCCTTGACGGGATACAGGATCTTGCCGTTTTCGACCCAGAAGGCTTCGCTGGCCGAAAACACGAACTTGCCGGAGGTGATGTCGACCTGGCCGCCGCCGAAGTTGGTGGCGTAGAGGCCTTTTTTGATGCTGGCCACGATTTCTTCGGGCTGCTTGTCGCCGCCCAGCATGTAGGTGTTGGTCATGCGGGGCATGGGCACATGGGCGTAGCTTTCGCGGCGGCCGTTGCCCGTGGGCTTGACCTTCATCAGGCGCGCATTGAGCGAATCCTGGATGTAGCCCTTCAGGATGCCGTCTTCAATCAGCACGTTGCGCTGGCTGGCGTTGCCTTCGTCGTCCACGTTCAGCGAGCCGCGGCGATCCGCAATTGTGCCGTCATCCAGCACCGTCACGCCCTTGGCTGCCACGCGCTGGCCGATCTTGCCAGAAAACGCGCTGGAGCCCTTGCGGTTGAAATCGCCTTCCAGACCGTGGCCGATGGCTTCGTGCAGCAGGATGCCGGGCCAGCCGGAACCCAGCACCACCGTCATTTCGCCGGCTGGCGCGGGGCGAGCATCCAGGTTGGTCAGTGCCGCTTTCACAGCGTCGTTCACATATTCGGTAATCTGGGCGTCGTCAAAGTAGGCCAGGCCAAAACGCCCGCCGCCGCCACCCGAGCCGACTTCGCGCCGGCCTTTTTGCTCGGCGATCACCGTCACACTCAGACGCACCAGCGGGCGCACATCGGCGGCCAGCGTGCCGTCGGCGCGCGCCACCATCACCACGTCGTATTCGCTGGCCAGCCCGGCCATCACCTGCACGATGCGCGGATCCTTGGCTTTGGCGAGCTTTTCGACTTTCTCCAGCAACTGAACCTTGGCAGTGCTGTCCAGCGTGGCGATCGGGTCCAGGCCCTGGTAGAGCGAGCGGCTGCCGGCCACCTTGCGGACGGCCGTCTTGACGCGGGCAGCCTTGCCGCCGGCAGAAATGCTGCGCACCGTGCGTGCCGCATCCAGCAGCGACGCCTCGGAAATGTCATCGGAGTAGGCAAAAGCGGTCTTTTCGCCACTGACAGCGCGCACGCCCACGCCCTGGTCAATGCTGAAGGAACCGGTTTTCACGATGCCTTCTTCCAGGCTCCAGCCTTCGCTGCGGGTGTACTGAAAGTAGAGATCGGCATCATCGGCACCGTGGGAGGTGATCTCGCCCAGCGCGCGGCTCAGATGCGCCTGCGTGAGGCCGAAAGGCGCCAGCAGCAGCTTTTCGGCAATCTCCAGCCGTCCGGATGTGGACTCCGTGGTCGGCCGCGCAGCGGACGAGACAGTGGATTTGTTGGCGGTGGAAGCGGGCGTGGAGCGAAGGAAGGTCATGCGGCCATTGTAGGCAGTCTGCCCTGCCCCGTCAGGGCCCGTGCACAGGCCGGTACGAGGCCCAGGGCTTTGCCCGCCGAGTTCCGGCCGTCGCAAGGCAAGTCGCGGTCATGATGCCTTGCGCGGGCCCTCAGTGAACTCAGGCAATTAGCGGCTGGTAACGCATTGACAGCGCTTCGCGCACCTGCTCCAGGGGTTGACGCCAGTCCCCAGCCGTGGCCTGGCGAAATAACCTTGCACTCGGATACCAGGGGCTATCGCTTCTCTCCAGCAGCCAACGCCAGTCGGGGATGTAGGGAACCAGAATCCATACCGGTTTACCCATAGCACCCGCAAGGTGTGCCACGCTGGTATCCGACGTGACGACCAGATCAAGTGAGTCGATCACCGCCGCCGTATCGGCGAAAGTCTTCAGCGCCTCGCCCGGACGGAGGATGTGAGGTTGCGTCTTCATGACAGGAATGTCCACTTCACGAAGCACGGGTTGAAGGCATATCGCCGGCATTCCGTCGGGCAGGGCTTGCAGAAATTCCGCAAGTCGCAGAGAGCGTAGCCGGTCGCGCTTCTGTTTGGCGTTGCCGGACCAGACAATGCCCACCCGAGGGGTAGCCGATCCAGCCATGGCAGCAAGCCGCTGTTGCCAGGCCGCCTTTTTATCGGGATCGGCTTTCAAATAAGACAAGCTCGCCGGCACAAACCCGGTCCGATGATGCCCCAGGGCCAATGGAAGGCTCATCAAGGGGCAATAGCAATCAAACGGCGGCAAGGGCTCATGCTCCTCCAGAACGCGGGTCACCCCTGGAAGAGTACCCATCAGCTCTTTAAGTCCCGCCTGCACCTGAAGCACCACGTGCGCGCCCAGCGCGGCCACTTCCGTGGCGTATCTGCAAAACTGGATGGTGTCCCCAAACCCCTGTTCACACGAGAGCAGGATCGTTTGACCGGCGATGACCTCTCCACCGAGCCAAAGAGGCTTGGCAAAGACCTTGCGCTCTTTCACATCTTTTTCTTTCGCGCTCCTGAGCCGCCACTCGTATTCCGTCCAGCCCGTTGCATAGTCGCCATGCAGCAGGGCGCCAAAACCGAGATTGAAATGGGCAGCAAAATGCCCGGAGTCCAGCTCAAGGGCTGTCCGGTAGCATTTGATGGAGTCATCATGGAAGCCCTGTTCACCCAAAGAAATACCGAGGTGAACCAGCGTATTTGCGTCCCCTGGATTGAGATCCAGTGCCCGCCGCATCAACGGAATCGCCCGTGCGAAATCTCCCGCGGCCTCGTACGCGGCCCCCAGGTTGCTCATGAATTGGGCGTTCTCCGGCTCCAGCGCAAGGGCTTTTTCGTAGGGCGCTATCGCCTTGAGCGGCAAATTCTGGGCGCTGTACAGGTTTCCCAGATTGCAGAGAAGCCCGACTGATTCGGGAAATCGGCGAATGCCTTCCTGCATGATCTCTTCCGCCTCTGTCATCTGCTCATGTTGAAAGAGTTCATAGCCCAATTCACGATAGGCCGGTTCAAACTCTGGCGCAAGCAGCACAACCTTCTTGAATCGGTGAATGGCCTGAGATACGTTTGCCTCCCGCTGTGCGAGCGTTCCCAACATGAAATGCGCGTCATGCTGTGTGGGATCCAGACTTACGGCCTGTTCAAGTGCCGCCTTGGCTTCCAGAAGGTGACCCTGCTCACTTAATACATATCCGAGATTGATCAATGCGAAGACATCTTCCGGATCGGCCTTCGTTGCCTCGCCGTAGCACAAAGCCGCCTCATAAAGCTTGCCTTCTGCCAACAAGGCATTGCCATTCTTTTTGAGTTCAGCGCAACGATCCTTGTCAGGCGCACCAACGCTGGCTACCGCGCTCGACGAGGTCGGCAGGATTTTTTTCAAAAGTCCGAACATACTGCCCCAAAAACCGAAAAACTACAGCTGCAAGGAAAGCCACCGCGTCAAATCGTCGGCATAGGCATCATTAACGCCGCGGTCTTTCAATGTCCACAAAAAGGCATTACCCAGCTTGGCTTTTTGGTAGGTATTGAGTTTGTTGGCCCGTTTAAAGGCAGCGAGTTCATGCGACATCTTTATCAGCGTTTTTTCTGCTTTTTCCGCAAATTTCTTTTCTTTCACCGACTCTTTGGCCGGCAGCTCGCGGATCACGAGTTCCGCCAGCGAAATGCCGCACTGACTTGCGGCCCGTGTATCAAACCAGTCAAAAAACCCCATATGAACCTCCTTGTTAGCTCTGCACCAAGCGCTTGGCCTTGGCGATCGACATCAGCATGCCGATGGCCAGTCCCAGCGTCACCATGGCCGTGCCGCCATAGCTGATGAAAGGCAGCGGCACGCCCACCACGGGCAGGATGCCGCTGACCATGCCCATATTGACGAAAGCATAGGTGAAAAAGATCATGGTCAGCGCACCGGCCAGCAGGCGCGAAAACAGGGTCGATGCCTCCAGCGCAATGGCCAGTCCGCGCAAAATCAGGAAGATGAATGCAGCAATCAACAACAGATTGCCCAACAGACCGAACTCTTCGGAGTACGCCGCGAAGATGAAGTCGGTGGTGCGCTCGGGAATGAACTCCAGGTGTGTCTGCGTTCCGGCCATAAAGCCCTTGCCGGTGATGCCGCCCGAGCCGATGGCGATCATGCCCTGGATGATGTGAAAGCCCTTGCCCAGCGGATCGCGCGACGGGTCGAGCAGCGTGCAGATGCGCTGCTGCTGGTAGTCGTGCAGGATGGGCCAGCGCACGCCGTCGGCGCAGATTTGCGGCTCGAACCACACCACGAGGAACACGCCAATGAGGCCCAGCAGCACCGGCGGCAGGATCAGCTTCCAGCTCAGCCCGGCAAAAAAGATCACCGCGAGCCCCGCGGCCAGCACCAGCAGGGAGGTTCCCAGATCAGGCTGCTTCATGATGAGCCCGACCGGAACGACCAGCAACAGCCCGGCGGCCAGGAAGTCCAGCGGGCGCAACTGGCCTTCGCGCTTCTGGAACCACCAGGCCAGCATCAGCGGCATGGCAATTTTCAGGATTTCGCTGGGCTGGATCACCACGCCCACATTGAGCCAGCGCCGCGCGCCCTTTTTGGTGACGCCGAAAATCGCCACCGCCACCAGCAAGGCCACGCCGGCGATGTACAGCGGCACGGCAAACGCCATCAGGCGCTGGGGTGGAACCTGGGCCACCACAAACATGATGGCGCCGGCAATCAGCATGTTGCGGCCATGGTCAACAAACCGGGTGCCGTGGTCATACCCTGACGAATACATGATCAGGAGGCCTGCACAGGCCAGCAAAAACACCGCAAACGCCAGCAGGCCGTCAAAGCCCTGGAGCAAAGGCAAGGTTCGCTGATAAAGGGAGGGTTTGTCGAAAACGGCGGCCATGCGCGGATTATCCGTCAGCCTTGAAGCCGAAAACGCGTGGCCGGGCATCCCGCGAAAGCGGGCATTGCTATCAATTACATAGCTGCTTGCGCCCGGCCTGATTGACCAAAAACCCTGTTTCACTTAAAACCGGCATCAAACACCGCGAAACCCGGGAAATCGGCTCCGGCAAAACCTGGGGGTGGCCGGCCCGTCTAACATGCGGCATGCGCACCACCCACCTGCTCTATCTCCACGGATTTCGCTCGTCCCCGCAATCCGTGAAGGCCCGGAAAATGGCCGCTGCCGTGCAGCAGCGCCATCCCGCCGTTCACTGGTGGTGCCCGCAGCTGCCGCCTTCGCCGCACGCCGCGCTGCAGGTGGTGAAGGACGAAATTGCCGGTTGGCCCGGCAAGTCGGGCTACCAAAGCATGGGCGTGATCGGCTCTTCGCTGGGCGGCTTTTACGCCACTGCGGTGGCCGAACAGGCTGGGTGCAAGGCCGTGCTGCTCAACCCGGCCGTGGAGCCGGCGCGCGACCTCGCCCGCTACATCGGCGAGCAAACGGCCTGGCACAACCCGCAAGAGCACTTTTTCTTCGAGCCCCGCTTTGTGGATGAGCTGAAAGCGCAGCACGCCGGGCCGCTGAAAGCGCCGCAAAACTACCTCGCCATCATTGCCAAAGGGGATGAAGTGCTGGACTGGCGTGAAATGACGGCCCGTTATGCGGGCGCTCACATCCGGCTGCTGGAAGGCGGTGACCATGCACTGAGCGACTTTGACCGGCATCTGCCGACCATCCTCGACTTCCTGGCATTGGCCTGAAATCTCTCTGAAGCAGCCCTGATTACACTAGTCCCAAGTCATCAAAGACACCAAAGGGATCCCGTTTTGTTTGTATTGTTTGAAGAAGCCGGCAAGTTCCTGGCCGGCCGCATTTTGTCCGAGAGCGATGCGTCGCTGCAGGTTGAGCTCGACTCGGGCAAGCGTGTGAAGGTCAAGGGCGTTAATGCCCTGCTGAAGTTTGAAAAGCCATCCCCTGCCGAGATGGTGGCCGCCGGCCAAAAGCTGAGCCACGATATTGAGCTGGATCTGGCCTGGGAATTCGCCAGCGAAGACGAATTCGGCTTTGCCGACCTGGCGCGCGATTACTTCAGCGCCGACGGCAAAGCCGCCTCGCTGGAGCAACAGGCCGCCGCGCTCTTTCGCCTGTATGACGCGCCGCACTACTTTCGCCGTGCCGGCAAGGGCCGCTTCAAGAAGGCACCGGCGGAAATCCTGCAGCAGGCGTTGGCCGCCATCGAAAAGAAAAAGCAGGTCGCAGCGCAAATCACCGCCTGGGCCGAAGAACTGGGCCGCGGCGAATGCCCGGCGCCGGTGCGCGATCAGCTTTACAAAATCCTCTTCAAGCCCGACAAGAACAGCGCCGAATACAAGGCAGTCGTCGAAGCCTCGCGCGCCACGCACACCGCGCCGCTCGATTTGCTGCAAAAGGCCGGTGCCATCGCTTCGCCTTACCAGTTTCACTGGAAGCGCTTTTTGTTTGAGAACTTCCCCAAGGGCACGGGCTTTCCGGCGCTGCAAGCGCCTGAAGTCAAGGACGAGCTGCCGCTGGCCGATGTGAAGGCTTTCTCCATCGACGACTCAGCCACTACCGAGATCGACGATGCGCTGTCCGTGCAGGGCCTGGGCAGCGGCACTGTCACGCTTGGCATCCACATCGCCGCGCCAGGCCTGGCCGTATTGCCCGGCAGCCCGATCGACACCGTGGGCCGCGCGCGGCTTTCCACCGTGTACATGCCCGGCTACAAGCTGACCATGCTGCCGGATGAAATCGTCAAAAGCTACACGCTGCAGGAAGGCCGCAACTGCCCTGCGCTGTCGCTGTACCTCACGCTGGATGAGGCCACACTCGAAATCAAGGAAAGCGCCACCCGACTGGAGCTGGTGCCCATCGTCAGCAACCTGCGCCACGACGTGCTGGACAGCACCTTCACCGAGGCTTTTTTTGAAACCGCGCAAAGCAATCCGCCTACCGGCGTGCAATGGGGTGTGGAGCTGACCTTTCTGCACCGGTTGGCCAAACATCTGAAGGCGCAGCGCGAAATCGTGCGCGGCAAGCCAGAAAACTTCAACCGGCCAGACTACAACTTCAGGCTGGACAACCCCACAGGCGCCGAGCCCCAGGGCAACGAGACGGTCAGCATCAGTACGCGCCAGCGCGGCGCACCGCTGGATTTGATCGTGGCCGAGGCCATGATCCTGGCGAACAGCACCTGGGGCGAGTGGCTGGCCGCGCACGGCGTGCCTGGCATTTACCGCAGCCAGGCCAGCCTCTTGCCCGGCGTGAAAGTGCGCATGGGCACCAAGGCCCTGCCGCATGCGGGCATCGGCGTCAAAAGCTATGCCTGGAGCACTTCGCCACTGCGCCGCTACACCGACCTGGTCAACCAGTGGCAAATCATTGCCTGCGCACGCCATGGCCGCACGGCGGCACTGGCTGCGCCGTTCAAGCCCAAGGACGCCGAGCTGTTTTCCATCATCTCGGGCTTTGATGCCGCCTACAGCGCCTACAACGGTTTCCAGGCCGGCATCGAGCGCTACTGGACACTCAAATACCTGCAGCAGAACAGCCTCACCGAGCTGACCGCCACCGCCTTCAAGGACAACCTGGTGCGCGCCGACGAGTTGCCGCTGGTGCTGCCGGCCGCCGGTGCGCAGGGCCTGCCGCGTGGCGCGAAAGTGCGTATAAAGCTGGGCGAGATCGACGAGATCACACTGGATATTTCCGGCACAGTGGTCGAGCGGCTGGACGTGGAGATGGATGAGTCTCCTGATCCGCTGGGCGAGGAGGATGGCGAGTCCGAGATGGCCGCCGGCCCGATCTCGATTGCAGTCGATGTCAATGAGCCACAAACCGATGCCGCTGTGGCGGCTCCGGTCGCCGGTTAACACCGCAATACGCTCATAAACACCGATAATCTCTTCCTGTGAAGTCACCAAGCACACTGCAAATCGCCCTGGGCGCCTCCATCGCCTTTCATGCGGTGTTGCTGACGGCGCGTTTTGTTGATCCGGACCGCTTCAACCGCGTCTTTCAGGACACGCCGCTGGAAGTAATCCTGGTCAACGCCAAGTCCAACGAAAAGCCTGACTTTGCCAAAGCCATCGCGCAGGCCTCGCTGGCCGGTGGTGGCGAGATGGAAAAAGGCCGCGCCACCTCCCCCTTGCCGCCTTCGGCCCTGATGGAGCTGGGCGACGCCACCGAAGACGCCCAGCGCAAGGTCGATTCTCTGCAGGAGCAGCAAACCCAGTTGCTCGCGCAAATCAAAAAGCAGCTGGCCTCCATGCCACCGCCCGACCCAACACAGCCCGCCAACAACCCGGCGCAGGCCGAGCGCGAGGAAAAACGCAAGCAGCTCGTCAAGATCCTGGCGGAAATCGAGCGGCGCATCAACGAAGAAAACGCACGGCCGAAAAAGCGCTACATCAGCCCGGCCACACGTGAAGAGGTCTACGCCGTTTATTACGACGAACTGCGCCGCAAGATTGAAGACAAGGGGACGGTGAACTTCCCCGAGCTGGCCGGCAAAAAACTGTACGGTGAACTCACGATGATTGTGACGGTGAATTTTGACGGCAGCGTGATCGACACGGAAGTCGTGCAGACCTCGGGCAACCTGACGCTGGACCGGCGTGCGCAAAGCATCGTGCGCGGCACCGGGCCTTTCGGCAAGTTCAGCGATGCGATGCGCAGCAAGGCGGACCAGATCGTGGTGGTGTCGCGCTTCAAGTTCACGCGCGATGACACGCTTGAAACCAAACTCACCAGCCGCTAGCCCCGACTGCTGCTTTCAGCCCCACGCACATGAACACCCGGCCCCGCCATGGATAAATACTACGTCCTGGGCAACCCGATCGCGCACAGCAAGTCTCCGTTGATTCACGCACGATTTGCCGAGCTCACGGGGCAATCCCTGCAGTACGAACGCCTGCTGGTGCCGCTGGAGGCGTTCGGCGCCACACTGGCTGAACTGGTACGGGGCGGCGTAAAAGGCTGCAACGTCACCGTGCCTTTCAAGCTGCAAGCTTTTGAAGCCGCAAGCACACGGACCGACAGGGCGCAATTGGCCCAGGCCGCCAACACGTTGGTGCTGCAAGGCGGCGCCATCCACGCCGACAACACCGACGGCGTAGGCCTGGTGAACGACATCCAGAACAACGCCGGTGTTTCGCTGGCCGGGCGCGACGTGCTGCTGATCGGAGCGGGGGGTGCCGGTGCCGGCGCGCTGGCCGCCCTGCTGGGGGCCGGGCCACGCCGTCTGGTGCTGGTCAACCGCACGCGGGCGAAAGCCGACGTGCTGGTGGCACGGCACCGGACACACTCGTCCATGCAAGGTTTGCTACAAAAAACGGAGCTGCTCGCGCACGACTTACAAGGGTTGCAGGGCTATTTCGATGTAATTGTCAATGCCAGCGCAAGCAGCCTGGCGGGCGCGGGTGTGCCGGTTCCGGCGAGCGTACTCAAGCCCGGCGCGCTGGCCTGCGACATGATGTACGGCCCCCCAGCTGCGGGCTTCATGGCCTGGGCCCGGGAAAACGGCGCGACGCCGCGCGACGGGCTGGGCATGCTGGTGGAGCAAGCCGCCGAGGCCTTCGCGCTGTGGCGCGGGGTTCGTCCGCCCTCTGCCCAGGTATTGCGGGAAATGCGGGCGCAGCTGGCATGAAGGCACGCACGCCATGAAAGCGCTCTTCAGACTCATCGGCCTCGGGCTGCTGGCAGGTCTGGCGCTGCAACTGTTTTTTGTGGCGCGCATTGCCATGATGGCCGTGGTGGACCCGGAATCCACCGCTTTTCAGCGCTCGGAAGCCTACCTGGTAGTTCGCAACACCGGATCCCTCAAATGGCGGCAGCAATGGGTGCCTTACGACGACCTGCCGGACAACCTCAAGCGTGCGGTAATCGCATCGGAAGACGCCAGCTTCGCCGAGCATGACGGCGTGGACATGGAGGCACTTGAGAAAGCCTGGGACAAAAACGCCAAGGCCGAGCTGCGCGCCGCACAGTCCGCCAGCCGCCTGGCTCCCGCCAAGGCAACGGCGACACCCGCCAGACCGGTGAAAATCATTGGCGGCTCTACCATTACCCAGCAGCTCGCCAAAAATCTTTTCCTGTCGGGTGAGCGCACGCTGCTCCGCAAAGGCCAGGAGCTGGTGCTGACGCTGCTGCTCGAAGCCCTGCTCGGCAAGGAGCGCATTCTGGAGATTTACCTCAACAGCGTGGAGTGGGGCGAAGGCATTTTTGGCGCCGAGGCCGCAGCGCAGCATTACTATCGCAAGCCTGCGTCAAAACTGAGCGCCTATGAATCCGCGCGGCTGGCCGTCATGCTGCCGCGCCCCAAATATTTTGAAACGCGGCCCGGCTCGGGCTACCTGGCTTCGCGCGCCAGCACCATCACGGCCCGCATGGGCGGTGTGGAACTGCCCTGAATGCTGAACAGCAAAAAGGGCCGAACCCCATGAACGACAAATTTTCTCCCATCCTGGCCAAGCTGATGGGGCTTTTCCTGCTGGGGCTGATCCGCACGCTGACCGGTGCACAGGCCCGCTGGCAAGGCTGCCCGCCCAAGGCGGAACAGCGTATTTATTTTGCCAACCACCAGAGCCATGCCGACCTGGTGCTGATGTGGGCGGCGCTGCCGGAAGAGCTTCGCAGCATCACGCGGCCGATCGCCGCGAAAGACTACTGGACCAAAACGCCTTTCAAGAAATGGATCACCACGGCGGTCTTCAATGCGATTTACGTGGACCGTGCCAAGACCGGCGACCAGGACCCGCTGGAGCCGCTGATCGAGGCCCTGACCAGCGGTGACTCGATCATCCTCTTTCCGGAAGGCACACGCGGCAACCACGAAGAGCCGCAAAAATTCAAGGCGGGCCTGTACAACCTGGCACTCAAATTCCCGCAGGTGGTGCTGGTGCCGGCCTGGATCAACAATGTGCAGCGCGTCATGCCCAAGGGGGAAGTCGTGCCGGTGCCCATTCTCTGTTCGGTCACCTTCGGCGCGCCGATTGCGCTGGGTGCCGGGGAAGACCGGGGCGAATTCCTGACGCGTGCGCGCCAGGCCGTCATGGATCTCAGGGAAACCTGACACAAGGCCTGGAATCCTGATGAACACCTTTTTGCGCAACCTTTCTCCCTCACACCAGGTCGGCCTGCTGTTCGTGCTGGTGTTCGGCATCCTGACACTCATCAGTGTGGCCGCCTTCGTGATGTCGCTGAAGGACACCCATGAAGACGACCTGCACACCCAGAAGCTGAAAGAATTCAACGGCCTGCTGCGCACCTCGTGGTTCATGTCCACGGTGTTCTGGATCGGCTGGACGCTGGGAGAAACCGTGGCGACCGTGCTGTTCGGCATGGTCGCCTTTTTTGCGCTGCGCGAGTTCATCACGCTTTCACCCACCCGGCAGGGTGACCACCGCAGTCTGGTGCTGGCTTTTTTTGTCGTGCTGCCGGTGCAGTTTGCACTGGTCATCACGCGGCACTTTGACCTGGTGACCGTGTTCATTCCGGTCTACGTGTTCCTGGCGATCCCGGTGGTCAGCGCGCTGGCCGACGACCCGCACCGTTTCCTCGAACGCAACGCCAAGCTGCAATGGGGCATCATGGTCTGCGTCTACGGCATCAGCCATGTGCCTGCCCTGCTGCTGCTGAAGTTTCCCAACTACCAGGGCAAAAACGCCTTTCTGGTGTTCTTCCTGGTGTTTGTAGTGCAAAGCTGCATGATCGTCCAGCACCTGGTGGGCCGCAAACTGCAACGGCCGGGCAGCGCGCCCAATGTCAGCAAGAGCTTTAACTGGACCAGCTGGTTGATCGCCGTCGTTGGGGCCAGCCTGCTGGGCGGCCTGCTCGCGGGCCTCACGCCCTTCAAGCCGGCGCAGGCGGTGGCCATGGCCTTCATTGCCTGCGTATCAGGCTCGCTCGGGCACCTGGTGATGAAAGCCCTCAAGCGTGATCGCGGTATTCCCAACTGGGGGAACCGCGGCGTGGGCGTCACCGGTGCCAGCGGCCTGCTGGACCGCGTGGATGCGCTGTGCTTTGGCGCACCCATATTTTTTCATTCAGTTAGATGGTATTTTGGCCTGTAACCCAATGAAACCATGCGCGAGCAGCTATCAAATGTATAGCATATGAGAATCCTCGGCATCGACCCCGGCCTGCAGGTCGCAGGTTTTGGCGTGATCGACATGGACGGCCAGCATCTGCGTTATGTGGCCAGCGGCACCATCAAGACCACGCATATGGAACGCAGCGATTTGCCGGGCCGGCTGAAGGTGCTGTTCGAGGGCGTGTGCGAAGTGGTGGAGCGCTACCAGCCCGATGCGGCCTCTGTCGAAATCGTCTTTGTGAACGTCAACCCGCAGGCGACGCTGCTGCTGGGCCAGGCGCGCGGGGCCTGCATCACGGCCCTGGTCTCGCGCCAGCTGACAGTGGCCGAATACACGGCGCTACAGCTCAAAAAGGCGGTTGCGGGCTATGGCAAGGCGGGCAAGGCCGAGGTGCAGGAGATGGTGATGCGCCTGCTGAAGCTGCCCTCCCTGCCCGGCAAAGACGCGGCCGATGCGCTGGGGCTGGCGATTACCCACGCCCATGTCGGCACCGCGATGCAGAGGCTGGCTGCGGCGGCGGGAACCGGCGCAAAACCTGCGGGAAGCTACCGGGACGGACGAAGCCGTTAGATCGCGGTGATCTGCGCCTTAGCGGCCGCGGTATTCAGCGACCACCTCATCCAATGAGGGGTTCGACTTGGCTTTTCCGCGCACCAGCACTATGGGCAGTTCGCCACTCATGATGGACGAGATGCGCTGGGCGTCGGCGGCATCGCCACTTGTCACGGTGAAGCTGATACTGTGGGTGCGGGTAACCGGAATCCCCTTGCCCGAAAGTTGCTCGGCCAGGCTATTTGCGCGCTGGGCCGCCTCTTCCGGGCAATCCTCGGCGGCAATAACCTGTACCGCATTGGAAGCGGTACTGCTCGTTCCGGGCAACGCCACAAATCCATTTGAACCTGAGCTTCCCGCAGAGCCAGTTGAGGCCACCACCGGCTGGCCCTCACGGTGTTTGGTCCAGTATTGATACCCAAAACCAGCAAGGCCGAGCACGATAAGGACTTTGATGAAGCTCATGGGTCATCTCCGGGAGTTATGCCGGGGGGCAGGTCATCGAACACCACAGGCGCATGCACACGGCGCCTCAGCGTTACCGCCCGGTGCAGGGGCAAATCGTTATGAGCGAACTATAGCGGTAAGGACCATAAAACGGACCAGCCGACAATCGCCAACAGGCAGCGGCTGGGCCGCCATCGCAGTCACGATGGCTGACGCTATGCCAGACGCTCAAGTACCAATACGCCGAAAAAGCCAAACGCGGCGATCAGCGTCCACTTGAGAATGGTGAGCCCGAACTGCTTGAACCGTGGCTGCCCAGTACCGGCGTAAAACATGAACGACACCACCGCGGCCAGCAAAAACAGCAGGATGAGCCAGCGAAACAGCAGCATGGCGTGTTCCGCCGGCCCTACCAGGCACGCGCCAGCGTGGCGAAGCCCTGCGGTGCTTTTTTCTCGTCCTCGAAGGTGACGACTTCGTAGGCGTCCTGGTGCGACAGCAGCTCGCGCAGCAGCTTGTTGTTCATTGCGTGGCCGGAGCGAAATGCGCTGTAGGCGGCCAGCAGCGGTTTGCCCAGCAAATAGAGGTCGCCCATGGCATCGAGGATCTTGTGCTTCACGAATTCGTCGTTGTAACGCAGCCCGTCGCTGTTGAGCACCTTGTAGTCGTCCATGACGATGGCATTGTCCAGTCCGCCACCCAGCGCCAGACCATTGGCGCGCATCATTTCCACATCCTTGGTGAAACCGAAGGTACGGGCCCGCGCGATGTCGCGTGTGTAGGCGCCCGAACCCATGTCGAACTCCACGCGCTGACCGGTGGAGTCCACCGCAGGGTGGTCGAAATCAATTTCAAAACTGAGTTTGTAGCCTTCGTAGGGACTCAAACGCGCCCACTTGGCCGTGGCGCCCTCGCCTTCGCGCACTTCCACAGGCTTGATCACGCGGATAAAGCGCTTGGGCGCGGCCTGCAGCGCAATGCCGGCAGATTGCAGCAAAAATACAAAAGAGGAAGCCGAACCATCCAGAATGGGAACCTCTTCCGCCGTGATGTCCACATACAGGTTGTCAATCCCCAGGCCCGCGCAAGCCGACATCAAATGCTCTACCGTGTGCACCTTGGCGTTGCCGCTGGAAATGGTGGAAGCCAGCCGTGTGTCCGTCACGGCCTGCGCGGAGATGGCGATGTCCACCGGCTGCGGCAAATCCACACGGCGAAACACGATGCCCGTGTCCGGCGCGGCGGGGCGCAAGGTAAGTTCCACCCGCTGGCCACTGTGCAGGCCCACGCCCACGGCTTTGGTCAGGGATTTAAGGGTACGTTGCTGAAGCATATGGGTGATTTTAAGTGTTGCAGCCGATTGCCGCAGTTGGAGTCTTTGATGGCCACCATAGCCAAAGTGCTACAAGTCTTGCCCTGCTACAGGTGCTGCCTGAAGAATGCCGTCCAGTGCGGCACCGCGACGAAGCGATTCTTCCAGTAGCCCGTGTGGAAAACCTTGCTGACACATCGGGCCATCACGGCGTTGACGTCGTCGCCGGGCATGGTGATGCCGCTGTTAAGTTCGGTCACGCCCGATTCGTCGACCAAAACATCGCATTTGGCATAGTGCGGCCCAAAGACATTGCGTTGCCGTTTGTAAGGCGCGTCGAAACTGTGGCCCTCGCCTTCCAGTACCACGATTTTCGCGTTGCCGCCGCGCCCGTTCATCCAGCCCACGTGGCGTTCACAGTACCGGCTCGGGGTTTCGTCGTCCACTTCACCCGTGATGAAAAGAAATGGGGAATTCACGTAGGCGTCACGCCGGGCATTGCGGTAACCGCAGTAGCCATACAAACCCACCACCGCATCGACGGGTTTGAGGTTGAAGTCGTCGGCGTACAAGCGCCGCATGTTGCGCTCAATCAGTGCGTGGGCGAATTTCTGCTGCATCATGACTGCGGCACCGCCACCCTGCGACTCACCGATGCTGCCGACCTTCTCGAAACCGCGGCCGCGCAACCAGCCGGCAGCTGCGAGGCTGTCAATGGCCATATTGAATTCGTTACCGCCTTTGCGCGACGCCGCCGGATAGTCGTTGTGCGTCACGTCGATGCCTCGAGGCTTCCAGTGATCGATCACCAGCGCTGCGAAACCCTCCTTCTGAAGGCTGTCCACATAGTCGAACATGCGGCTGTCGATACCCTGCGATCCGTGCGAGATCAGCACAATCTTCGTCTGCCCGGGCTGGCTGAACAGGTAGCCCTGCGCATGGAGCTTGTTGCAGACAAAGGGAGTACCCGCACACACCATGCTGGGCCAACTCACTTTTTCGGCCGCCTCGGGCCTGGCGGTCTGGGCAACCGCAGGTTGTGCGAAAAGAACGACCAGCGCGGCGCAAAGCCCTCGCATGTCCATGGCGACCTCTTTCTTCCTGAGATGCTCCGAATTGGAAAGGCCAGAAAAAAGGGCGGACTGCAACCAGTCCACCCTTTTAATGATCCACTTGCGAGAACCTTAATCGGCCTGCTTGCGCAGAAAGGCAGGAATCTCGAAGTCGTCCATCCCGCCAGAAGCCAGGGCATCGACTTTTGCCGCCGCCTGGGTCCGGTTGGTGCGCCACACGCTGGGCACCGACATGTTGCCGTAGTCAGGCTGTGCCGATCCCATGGCCGTCTGCGCCGTGCCGGCGCCATTGGCCGTTGTGTTCAGCGTCGGGACGTTGAACGGCACGTTGTCAGTACCCGTGCGCAGCACCTGCAGCGGCGGCGCATGGCGGCGCACGCCCTGGCGGGACAAGCCCGTTGCGACCACGGTCACACGGATGTCGTCGCCCAGCTCATCGTCGTAGGCCGTGCCGTAGATCACATGCGCATCGGGGGAAGCGTATGCGCGGATGGTGTTCATCGCCAGCTTGGATTCGCTCAGCTTGAGCGAGCCCTTGGCCGCGGTGATCAGCACCAGAACGCCTTTGGCGCCCGACAGGTCAATGCCTTCCAGAAGCGGGCAAGCTACAGCCTGTTCGGCGGCGATGCGCGCACGATCAGGACCGTTGGCCTTGGCCGTTCCCATCATGGCCTTGCCGGGTTCACCCATCACGGTGCGCACGTCTTCAAAGTCGACGTTGACGTGGCCGGGCACGTTGATGATTTCGGCGATGCCGCCGACGGCGTTTTTCAGCACGTCGTTGGCATGGGCAAAAGCCTCATCCTGCGTGACGTCGTCGCCCAGCACTTCGAGCAGCTTTTCATTGAGCACCACGATCAGTGAGTCAACGTTGGCTTCGAGTTCGGCCAGGCCGAGGTCGGCATTGGTCATGCGGCGCCCGCCTTCAAAATCAAACGGCTTGGTCACCACGCCGACGGTCAGGATGCCCATCTCCTTGGCCACGCGCGCGATCACAGGAGCCGCACCGGTACCGGTGCCGCCGCCCATGCCCGCGGTGATGAACAACATGTGCGCGCCAGCAATGGCGCTGCGGATATCGTCCACCGCCAGCTCGGCTGCATCGCGCCCTTTGTCGGGCTTGCTGCCCGCGCCCAGGCCGCTGGCACCCAGCTGGATGGTCTTGTGCGCGCTGCCGCGGCTGAGCGCCTGCGCGTCGGTATTGGCGCAGATGAATTCGACGCCTTGTACGCCGCATTCGATCATGTGCCCAACGGCATTGCCGCCACCGCCGCCCACACCGATCACCTTGATCTGTGTGCCCTGGTTAAATTCTTCGATTTCAATCATTTCGATGCTCATTGGGAGCCTCCTAATCAATAAACTGCAGTTGCCAATAATCGGAAATTTGTATTTATGGTTGACATGGCTTCTTCATGCAGGGGGATCCGCCCCGCCGGAATGCATACAACGGGATGGTCTGCCGATAAAAGTGAAGTAGGTTTTCATCAGAAGTTCCCCACAAACCAGTCTTTGACACGGCCGAATGCGTTGTGCACACTGCCTGCCTTTTGCGACACCTTGTAGCCCCGCATGCGCGCAAGCCGGGCTTCTTCGAGCAAGCCCATGACCGTGGCTGCCCGGGCCTGGGCCACCATGTCTGACAGCGCACTGTTGTAGCGCGGTATGCCGCGTCGCACGGGCTTGAGGAAGATGTCCTCGCCGAGCTCCACCATGCCGGGCATGACGGCACTGCCACCGGTAATGACGATGCCCGAAGACAACACCTCTTCGTAGCCCGACTCGCGGATCACCTGCTGGACCAGCGAAAAAATTTCCTCGATGCGCGGCTCGATCACGCCCGCCAGTGCCTGCTTGCTCAGCATGCGCGGCCCCCGGTCTCCCAGACCCGGCACTTCCACCTGCGTGTCGGGGTCGGCCAGCAGCTGCTTGGCGTAACCGCTTTCCACCTTGATGTCTTCTGCGTCCTTGGTGGGCGTACGCAGCGCCATCGCGATGTCGCTGGTGATCAGGTCACCGGCGATCGGGATCACCGCGGTGTGCCGGATGGCGCCACCGGTGAAGATGGCCACGTCGGTGGTGCCGGCACCGATATCGACCATGGCCACACCGAGCTCCTGCTCGTCCTGTGTCAATACCGCCAGGCTCGAAGCCAGCGGATTGAGCATGAGTTGATCGACTTCAAGCCCGCAGCGCCGCACACATTTGATGATGTTTTCAGCAGCACTCTGGGCGCCCGTCACGATGTGCACCTTGGCTTCCAGGCGTATGCCGCTCATGCCGATGGGTTCGCGCACGTCCTGGCCGTCGATCACGAACTCCTGCGGCTCCACCAGCAGCAGGCGCTGGTCGGTCGAGATGTTGATGGCCTTGGCCGTCTCGATCACGCGCGCCACGTCGGCCTGCGTGACTTCCTTGTCCTTGACCGCCACCATGCCGCTGGAGTTGATGCCGCGGATGTGGCTACCGGTAATGCCGGTGTAGACGCGGGCGATCTTGCAATCGGCCATCAGTTCGGCCTCTTTCAGGGCCTGCTGGATGCTTTGCACCGTGGCGTCAATATTGACAACCACCCCGCGTTTGAGCCCGTTGCTCGCCGCGATGCCCAGGCCGGCAAGCTTGAGCTCCCCGCCCGGCATGACCTCGGCCACCACCGCCATGACCTTGCTGGTTCCGATGTCCAGCCCGACCACCAGATCTTTGTATTCCTTGGCCATATGTTTACCTTTTTTTCTTTCCGTCGTCTTTGTCAGCGGGGCTTCCCGTGGTGACACCCCTGAGCCTGATCGCATAACCATTGCCGTAACGCAGGTCGGCGGACTCCAGGTCCCGCCCGTACCGGGATGACACCTGCGTCACCGTGGCAATAAAGCGGCGGGTGCGTGCCTGTATTTCGTCCAGTGACCCGTGCCCGAGCTCGATCACGGCGCCGCTGTCCAGCTGGGCACGCCAGCCACCCTGGCCGGTCATCTGCAATTGCTCCAGCGTGGCATCTGTTTCATCGAACATCGGCGCAAGCGCCTGGTAGGCCTGCAGTACCTGCGCCGCCTGACCCGGCGGCCCATTGAGCACCGGCAGGTCTTCTGCCTCGACGTCGCCCTGGTTGGCCTCAAACACTTCACCAAAGCTGTTGACGAGCCGGGCATCGCCCTCAGCCCCCCAGAACGCCACCGGCTTGTGTTCCTGCAGCACCACCTTCAGCCGGTTGGGAAATTCGCGCTGCACCAGCGCCCTGCGCACCCAGGGAACAGACTCGAACACCGCGCGCGTGGCGCCCAGGTTCACCGTGAAAAAATTGCCGGACAACCTGGGCGCCACATTGGCCCGCAGCGTCACCGCGTTGTTGTGCGCCAGGTCGCCCTCCACACGGATCGCGCTCAGGCTGAACAGGGACTGGCGCATGAGCCACGCCACAGCCAGTGACGCAACCATGGCGGCAAACGCCAGGCCCAGAACCACCGAGAAGGTGTTCATGAGCTTGACGTCCAGCGGCAAGGAAGGCGGCAGTGGCAGGGCTCTGCTCAAGTGGCGGCTCCTCCGTGTTTCTGGTGATCGAGCGAAGCAGTCTTCAGCACTTCGATGCAAAGGTCTTCATACGAGATTCCGGCCGCACGGGCGGACATGGGCACCAGCGAATGCCCGGTCATTCCCGGCGACGTGTTGATCTCCAGCAGGTAGGGCTTGCGCGTGGCCTTGTCTATCATCACGTCGGCGCGGGCCCAGCCGCGGCAATTGAGAATGCGAAAGGTGTCCAGCACAAGCTGCTGGATGACCGCCTCTTCGCCCTCGGGCAGCCCGCAGGGAACCAGGTACTGGGTGCTGTCGGTGAAGTATTTGTTCTGGTAGTCGTAGTTACCGTCGGGCGCTACTATGCGGATGACCGGCAGCGCGCGCGCGCCGGCACCGGTACCCAGCACCGGGCAGGTCACTTCGTCACCGCTGATGAATTGCTCGCACAGGACATCGGCATCGAGTTTTTCGGCCTGTGCCACTGCGCCGGCCATGGCGGAGCGTTCCGTCACCTTGGTCAGCCCGATCGATGAACCTTCGCGTGCCGGTTTGACGATCAACGGCAGGCCGAGCGCATCCGGCAACGCGGCAATGTCGGCAGCGCCATAAGTGCCGCGGCGCAACAGGCGGTATTGAGGTGTCGGCAATCCTTCGGAGATCATCACGCGCTTGGTCATGACCTTGTCGATGGCCATGCTGGAAGCCATGACGCCGGAGCCGGTGTAGGGAATGCCCAGCAATTCGAGCGCGCCTTGCACCGTGCCATCCTCGCCGAAGCGTCCATGCAATGCGATGAAGCAACGCTCGAACCCATCCTCCTTCAGCTCGCTCAGGTCGCGCTCGGCAGGATCGAAGGCGTGGGCATCCACGCCACGCGAGCGAAGCGCTTTCAGTACCCCGTTACCAGACATCAGCGAAACTTCGCGTTCGGCCGATAGCCCGCCCATCAGGACGGCGACTTTTCCAAAATTCAACATGTCTGCTTTCATGTCCGGACCTCCCTGGTGCCGCCATGCCCTGCCGGCTCCAGCATTTCTGCAACCCTTGCGGGCACCATGCCGATGGATCCGGCACCCATGCACATCACGATGTCGCCATCCAGCGTGTTGTCGAGGATGGCCTGCGGCATGGCATCGATCTCGTCCACAAAGACAGGTTCTACCTTGCCGGCCACGCGCAAAGCCCGCGCCAGCGAGCGTCCGTCTGCGGCCACGATGGGTGCTTCACCGGCGGCATATACCTCGGACAGCAGAACCGCATCGGCGTTGCCGATGACCTTGACGAAATCTTCAAAACAGTCACGCGTGCGGGTGTAGCGGTGCGGCTGGAAAGCCAGCACCAGTCGCCGGCCGGGGAAGGCGCCGCGCGCGGCAGCCAGCGTCGCGGCCATTTCCACCGGGTGATGGCCATAGTCTTCTATCACGGTGAAATGCCCGCCGCCCTTGGCCGGCATGTCCCCGTAACTCTGGAAGCGCCGTCCGACGCCCCGGAATTCAGCCAGCGCTTTCTGTACTGCCGCGTCGGGCACGTTGAGCTCAACGGCAATGGCAATGGCCGACAGGGCATTGAGCACGTTGTGCTCGCCGGCCAGGTTGAGCACCACGTCCATGTCGGGCAAGGTCACGCCATTGCGGCGCTGTGCCGTGAAATGCATTTGTGCGCCCACCGGCCGCACATTGACGGCGCGCACCTGCGCATCTTCGCCGAAACCATAGCTGGTAATGGGGCAGGAAACCTGCGACAGGATGTCGCGCACGGCCGGGTCGTCGGTGCACAAGATCGCCGTACCGTAAAAAGGCATGCGGTGCAGGAAGTCGACAAAAGCCTTCTTGAGGTTGCCGAAATCGTGGCCATAGGTTTCCATGTGGTCGGCGTCAATGTTGGTGACGACGGCCATCACGGGCAGCAGGTTCAGGAATGAAGCGTCCGATTCGTCAGCCTCGACCACGATGTAGTCGCCGGAACCAAGTTTGGCGTTGGCGCCGGCGCTGTTGAGGCGCCCGCCGATGACAAAGGTCGGGTCCAGGCCGCCTTCGGCCAGCACGCTGGCGACGAGACTGGTGGTGGTGGTTTTCCCGTGGGTCCCCGCGATCGCGATGCCCTGCTTCAGGCGCATCAGTTCGGCCAGCATCAGCGCGCGCGGCACCACGGGAATGCGTTTTTCACGCGCCGCCAGAACCTCGGGGTTGTCGGCCTGTACGGCGGTGGATGTCACCACGGCGTCGACCATCTCAAGGTTGCCGGCGGTGTGGCCGACGAAGGTCTTGATGCCGAGCTTGCCCAGGCGTCGCAGCGTTGGGCTGTCTGACAGGTCAGACCCCGAAATGACGTATCCCAGGTTGTGCAGCACCTCTGCGATGCCAGACATGCCGGCGCCGCCCAGACCGATGAAGTGAATGTTTTTGATGGCGTGTTTCATGTCGCCAGCTCCTCACAAGCGGCCACCACACGGGCCGTGGCTTCAGTTTTTTGCATCGTTTTGGCCTGTAAGGCTTTCTGGACAAGCGCAAGCCGCTCTGTTTTTTGTAGCATTTCTGCCAGCATTCCGGCGCTGAGGTCGCGCTGCTGGATCAGCCATCCGCCTCCCTGGTCGACCAGGAACTTCGCGTTGACTGTCTGGTGGTCGTCGACCGCAGCGGGAAAAGGCACGAACACTGCCGCAGCGCCCACCGCGGCGATTTCCGTGACCGTACTGGCGCCAGCGCGGCAAATGATCAGGTCGGCATCGGCGAAGGCCTTCGCGGTGTCTTCAATGAAAGGCGTGAGCTCGGCCGATACGCCAGCCGCCGCATAGTTGGCGCGCAATTCTTCAATCTGCAGCGCGCCGCTTTGGTGGAGGACCTGTGGTCGTTCTGCTTCAGGGATCAGTGCGAGGGCTTTGGGTACCAGCTCGTTCAACCCCCGGGCGCCCAGGCTCCCGCCGACCACCAGCAGTTTCAGGGGACCGCTGCGTCCGGCAAAACGCTCTTGCGGGCCGGGCTGCCGGGTAAATGCTGGCCGCAGGGGGTTGCCTACCCATTCGGCTTTGGGCAACACGCCCGGAAATGCGGTGAAGACGCGGTCAGCCACACTCGCCAGCACCTTGTTGACCATACCCGCCACCGAGTTCTGCTCGTGCAAAACCAGGGGCTTACCCAACAGCACGCTCATCATCCCGGCCGGAAAACTGATGTAGCCACCCAGGCCAACCACCACATCGGGCTTGACGCGGCGTACCACCTGGATGCTTTGCCAAAACGCCTTGAGCAGGCGCAGGGGCAAGAATGCCAGCGTGACCGGCCCTTTGCCTCGCACACCGGAAAAATCAATCGATTCGAAAGGGAAGCCGCGGGGCGGCACCAGCTGGCTTTCCATGCTGGGGCGGACTGCGCTGCCACGCCCGCCCAGCCAGTGCACCCGCCAGCCGCGCTCCCGCAGGGCCTCAGCCACTGCCAGGCCCGGAAAAATGTGCCCGCCCGTTCCTCCGGCCATCACCAAAGCACAGTGTTGCTTGCTCATGCGCGGCCTCCTCTCATGAGCAGGCGATTCTCATAGTCAATCCTCAACACCACGGCCAAAGAAATCAGGTTCATCAAAATCGCCGAACCGCCATAACTCATCAGCGGCAGTGTGAGACCCTTGGTAGGCAGCGCACCGAGGTTCACGCCAATGTTGATGAAGGTCTGGAAACCTATCCAGATGCCAACGCCTTGCGCCACCAGACCGGCAAACAGGCGGTCCAGGGCAATCGACTGGCGACCGATGTGCATGATGCGGCGGGTCATCCACATGAACATGCCGATCACAGCCAGCACACCCAACAGGCCAAACTCTTCGCCAATCACGGCCATCAGGAAGTCGGTGTGCGCTTCGGGCAGCCAATGCAGCTTCTCAATGCTGCCGCCCAGACCCACACCGAAAATCTCGCCGCGGCCGAAGGCAATCAGGGAGTGGGAGAGCTGGTAGCCCTTGCCCATGGAGTATTTATCGCTCCACGGGTCGAGGTAGGCAAAGATGCGCTCACGCCGCCATTCGCTGAGCATCACCATCAAGCTGAAGGCAACCACCACCACAGCCGCGATGACAAAGAACATGCGGGCATTGACACCGCCCAGGAAGAGAATACCCATCGCAATGACCGAGATCACCATGAACGCGCCCATGTCGGGTTCGGCCAGCAATAACAATCCGACAATTGCTATGGCCACAGCCATGGGCATCACCGCGCGGAAGAAGCGCTCTTTCACTTCCATCTTGCGAACCATGTAATCGGCCGCATAGAGAAGCACCGCGAATTTCGCGAGCTCTGAAGGCTGAAAGTTCATGATGCCCAGCGAAATCCAGCGGCGGGCGCCGTTCACGCCTTTTCCGATAAAGGGCACCAGGACCAGTATCAGCAGCAACAGGGAGAGGACAAACAGCCAGGGCGCCAGTTTTTCCCATGTGGCCAGCGGCACCTGGAATGCCAGGACGGCAACGATGAGAGCGACCACCAGCGACAACACATGGCGCAGCAGGAAATGGGTATGCGCATAGCGCGCGAATTTGGGGTTGTCGGGCATGGCCACGGAAGCTGAATACACCATCACAAGGCCCCACATCAACAAGGCCACGGTGACCCACAGCAGCGCCTGGTCAAAACCGGCCATGCGAACAGGAGGTGCGGCCAGCGTCTGTGGCCGGCTGTGTCCGCCAAGCCGCACGGGAAGGACTTCCGACGCGGCCTTGCCGAAACCGGAGAACCAGCCGAAAAAGCGTGCGGCAGCCGTCACAGCATTTGCCCCTGTTCTTGCGCCAGCGCCTGCACGGCTTCACAAAAGACCTTGGCCCGGTGCTCGTAGTTGTCGAACATGTCGAAGCTTGCACAGGCCGGCGACATCAGGACGGCGTCACCGGTCTGTGCCTGCTGCGCGGCCAGGGTGACCGCTTCCTCCATGGATACGGCGTCGAACACTGGAATATTGCGGGGCAAGACCTCCTTGATGAGAGGCGCATCGCGCCCTATCAGCACCACGGCCCGGACGTGGCGTTGCACCGGGTCGGCCAGCGGTGAGAAGTCCTGCCCCTTGCCTTCGCCGCCCAGAATGAGCACCAGCTTGCGCTCCAGTCCCAACCCTGTCAGAGCCGCCACGGTGGCGCCCACGTTGGTGCCCTTGCTGTCGTCGAAGTATTCAACGTCATTGACGACAGCCACCGACTCCACGCGATGGGGCTCACCGCGGTATTCGCGCAGGCCGTGCAGCATGGGGGCGAGGTTGCAGCCCGCAGCCACAGCCAGGCCCAGCGCCGCCAGGGCGTTGGTGGCGTTGTGCCGCCCGCGTATGCGCAGGGCTTCGATAGGCATCAGGCGCTGCACGTGCAGCTCTACCTCTTCGTCTTTGCGGCGCTTGATGGTTTCGTCGGCCTCGGCCGCGCGCACCAACCAGGTCATGCCGTTGACGGTTTCAATGCCGTAGTCGCCGGGACGCTGCGGCTCGCCGGCACCGAAGGTCGCATGGGCGCGCACTTGAGGTGGCTTCAGGCGCACCTTGACAGGCGGTGGCAGCATGGCCATCACGCGGGCATCGTCACGGTTGAGCAACATAAAGGTGCTGACACCGAAGACCTTGGCCTTGGCCGCGACGTAGGCGTCCATGTCGCCGTGCCAGTCCAGATGGTCCTGCGTGATGTTGAGCACCACGGCAGCCGTCGGCTCAAAACCTTGCACATCGGCCAGCTGGAAGCTGGACAGCTCCAGCACCCAGACTTGGGGCAGGGTTTCGGCGTCCATATGGGCCGACAGCGTGTCGAGCAGCGTCGGGCCTATGTTGCCGGCCACGGCCACGGTTTTTCCGGCGCGCTGCACCAGTTGGCCCAGCAGCGAGGTCACCGTGGTTTTTCCATTGGTGCCAGTGATGGCCAGCACTGCGGGGCGGTAGCCCGGCACAGGTTCGACTTGCACCAGGGCCAGCAGGGCCGCGGGCAGTGTGGCATCTTCACCGGCTTCATCTGGAACCGGCGCGTCGTCCGCGGCATCCGGTGCGGCAATGACCGTCTCTTGCAGATCGCCTGAAGTGTCGGCCGCCACAGCGGCCTGGTCTTCGGGTGAATCAGCGGCATCGGCTACAGCGGCTTCGTCAACAGCTTCGGGCGCATCGGGCAAGGGCACGTCAGCCATTGGCTCGGGAGCTACAACAGCTTGGTCGGATTCTTCGACTACCTCAATGGTCG
This sequence comes from Polaromonas sp. P1_F6, assembly GCF_056405695.1. Classification (NCBI taxonomy): domain Bacteria; kingdom Pseudomonadati; phylum Pseudomonadota; class Betaproteobacteria; order Burkholderiales; family Comamonadaceae; genus Polaromonas; species Polaromonas sp. P1_F6. The sequence goes on along the minus strand of NZ_JBFUBQ010000003.1, from coordinate 521,789 downwards.
GTGGCTCGCGCAGATCCGCCAAAGCCCGCGCGAACAAATCCAGTTCTCCACCCACAGGCAATCCCATGGCGCGCGCGGCATCAGCCACGGACGCGATGGTCTCGGGCGTCAGACCGGGCGAGCGATAGACGGCGCGTACGGACGTGCCCTGCACCAGTTCGGGCGTGAAGACACCGCCCACAAATTTCACACCCGGAAGCTCTTCGCGCAAGGTGGCGAGCAAGGGTGGCGCTTCGCGCGTGTCGGCGACCGTCACGTGCGCCCCATGGCGCGAACACCAGCGCGCCATGGCCAGGCCGGACGCGCCCAGGCCCAGAATCAACACGGTTTGGTCTTGTAAATGCCGCATGCCTGTTACCTGAGCTTCAAGGTGGAAAGGCCGATGAGGCACAGCAGCATGGTGATGATCCAGAAACGCACGACCACCTGCGTTTCTTTCCAGCCGCTTTTCTCGAAGTGATGGTGCAGCGGCGCCATCTTGAGGATGCGGCGGCCTTCGCCGTAGCGCTTCTTGGTGTACTTGAACCAGGTCACCTGCATCATCACGGAGAGCGCCTCGACGACGAAGATGCCGCCCATGATGGCCAGCACGATTTCCTGGCGCACGATGACCGCGATGGTGCCCAGCGCGGCGCCCAGCGCCAGCGCGCCCACGTCGCCCATGAAGACCTGGGCCGGGTGCGTGTTGAACCACAGAAAGGCCAGGCCGGCGCCTGCCATGGCCGAGCAAAAAATCAGCAGCTCACCCGAGCCGGGGATGTGCGGGAAGAACAGGTATTTGGAGTAGACCGAGCTGCCGGTGACGTAGGCAAACACACCGAGCGCCGAGCCCACCATGACGACCGGCATGATGGCCAGGCCGTCCAGGCCGTCAGTCAGGTTGACGGCATTGCTGGAGCCCACGATCACGAGGTAAGTCAGGATCACGAAGCCGAACACGCCCAGCGGGTAGCTGATTTCCTTGACGAAAGGCACCAGCAGGCCAGCTTTGGGCGGCAGGTTCACGTCAAAGCCCGACTGCACCCAGCTGAAGAACAGTTCGAGCACGCGCATGTTGGAGCTCTCGGAGATGCTAAACACCAGGTACAGCGCCGCGATGAGGCCGATGATGGATTGCCACAGATATTTCTCACGTGACCGCATGCCTTCCGGGTCTTTGAGCACGACCTTGCGCCAGTCGTCTGCCCAGCCTATGGCGCCAAAGCCCAACGTGACGATGAGGACGATCCAGACGAAACGGTTGGACAAATCGAACCATAGCAATGTGGAAATTCCGATGGACAGCAGAATCAGCACACCGCCCATGGTGGGTGTGCCGCTCTTGCTCAAATGGGTCTGCATTGCGTATTCCCGAATTGGCTGCCCGATCTTCAGCGAGATCAGCCGCCGGATCACAAAGGGGCCCGCCAGCAGACCGATCAGCAGGGCTGTGAGCGCGGCCATGACTGCACGGAACGTCAGGTACTGGAACACCCTGAAGGACCCGAATTCGGGGGAGATTGACTGGAGCCACTGGGCCAGACTAAGCAGCATGGGGCTCTTCCTTCTGATGTTGTTGATGTTGTGTTTGATCTTGCGCATTGGCCGTGATGGCCTGGACCACACGCTCCATCCTCATGAAGCGAGAACCCTTGACCAGCACGCTGCCGGTGTGGGGCAGCTCGGCCAGCACGGCGGCGGCGAGTTCGTCCATGCCGCCAAAAATCTGCGCACCGCCAAATCCGGCCGCTGCCTGCTTTGACTGCTCGCCCAATGTGAACAATTTTTCAATACCCAGCGCGCGTGCATGGCGGCCGGCTTCATCGTGGAACTGCGGCCCCTGGTTGCCGACCTCGCCCATGTCACCCATCACCATCAGACGCGGGCCGGGCAGTTCGGCGAGGACCTCCAGGGCGGCGCGCATGGAGTCGGGATTGGCGTTGTAGCTGTCGTCGACCAACGTCAACACCCGGCCCGGCAGGGCCACGGCGATGGCACGGGAACGGCCCTTGACCGGCACAAAAGCCGAGAGGCCCACGGAGATGGATGCCAGGGGAACGCCCGCAGCCAGCGCGCAGGCCGCGGCGGCCAAGGCGTTCTTGACGTTGTGCCGGCCGGCGATGTGCAAAGAGAAATCAGTGTTGCCCGCCGGGGTCGTAGCCACCACCTTCCAGCAGCCGTCATCCCATTGCGCGGTAGCTGTGATGTCGGCGGCGCCCGCGAGCGCGAAGGTCAGTACCTTGCGCGTGCCGACCAGTTCACGCCACAGGGGGGTGTAGTCGTCGTCGGCCGGAAAGACCGCCGTGCCGCCCGCATCCAGCGACGCAAATACCGAGCCGTTTTCGCGCGCCACCGCTTCCACCGTGGCCATGAATTCCAGATGTTCGCGCTGCGCATTGTTGACCAGCGCGACGGTGGGCCTGGTAATTTCAGCCAGATAGGCGATCTCGCCCGGGTGGTTCATGCCCAGCTCGACCACCCCTACTTCGTGCTCGGCCGACAGGCGCAGCAGCGTGAGCGGCACACCGATGTCGTTGTTGAGGTTGCCTTCAGTGGCGAAGGCCTTGTTGGCCTTCCAGGCGCGCAAGATGGCCGCGATCATTTGCGTGACGGTGGTTTTCCCGTTGCTGCCCGTCACAGCCACCAGCGGCAGACGGAACTGCGAGCGCCAACCGGCGGCCAGTTGACCCAGCGCCAGGCGCGTGTCGGGCACTTCCAGCCCCGGCAGGCCAGCTTGCACCAGACCATGATGGGCAATCGCCGCGACTGCGCCCTGTGCCTTGGCTTGCGCGAGGAAATCATGAGCATCGAAGCGCTCGCCCTTGAGCGCCACAAAAAGGTCGCCCGCCTGCAGGCTGCGCGTGTCGGTGTTGACCCGCAAGGCCTGCACGCCGCCGTCACCCACAAGGCGAGCAGCGGACAACCAGCCCAGGGCTTGCTGCAGGCGCATCATGGCCGGCCTCCTTGTTTGGGCGAAGCCAGGGCATCGAGCGCCGCCTGCGCATGCTCGCGGTCGGAGAAGGGAAGCTTCACACCGCCCACTTCCTGATAACTTTCGTGGCCCTTGCCGGCCAGCAACACGATGTCTTCGGGGCAAGCCAGGCTCAAGGCGTGCGTGATGGCGGCTGACCGGTCGGCCTGAACGTGCACAGCATCGCGGCGGCTCAGGCCAAGCAAGACCTGGCAAATGATGGCCAGCGGGTTTTCGCTACGCGGGTTGTCGCTGGTCACTACCACCTGGTCGGCATTTTTTTCAGCTACAGCCGCCATCAACGGACGCTTGGTGGTGTCGCGGTCACCACCACAGCCGAACACGCACCAGAGCTGGCCATTGCGGTGTGCCGCAGCCGGCCGCAGCGCGAGCAACACCTTTTCAAGAGCGTCGGGCGTGTGGGCGTAATCAATCACCACCAGCGGCCGGCCCGGGACGGCCAGCGTCTCGGTGCGCCCAGGCACGGGCAGCAGGCCGGCACAGGCCTTGACCGCATCGGCCAGCGACACACCCATGGCGCGCAGGGCTGCGAGCACACCGAGCAGGTTGGACACGTTGTACTGGCCCACCAGCCGGGCAGCCAGCGTATGGCTTTCGGCACCCTCGGTCACCTCAAAACTCAATGCTTCGGTGCCGTGCTCGATCTTGCGCGCCTGCAGGCGTGCCGGTTCCGCGCAGGATACCGTCCAGAGGTCCAGGCCGCTCCCCGCGAGCGACTCCTTCAGTTCTGCACCCTTGGCATCGTCGATATTGATGACCGCCGCCTTCAGACCCGGCCAAGCGAACAGCGCGGCCTTGGCCTCCCAGTAGGCTTGCATGGAAGCGTGGTAGTCGAGGTGGTCCTGCGTGAAGTTGGTAAATATCGCGACCTCAATGGCGGTCGCGTCCAGGCGGTGTTCGACCACGCCGATGGAGGAGGCCTCCAGCGTACAGGCGACAAAGCCCTGGTCGGCGAAGCGCCGAAGTTCCTGTTGCAGCAGCACCGGGTCCGGCGTCGTCAGGCCGTTGGAAACCATGGCACCAGGCTCACCTATGCCCAGCGTGCCAATGACGCCGCATTTGTGACCCAGCCGGCCCAGAGCCTGCGCCAGCCACCAGGCGGTGGAGGTCTTGCCGTTGGTGCCGGTCACAGCGGAAATCCGCAATTGCCGGCTCGGCTGGTTGAAGTAGACGGCGGCGATAGGCCCGGTGGCGGCCTTGAGACCGGCGTATTCGGCGATCTTTTCGTCCTGGAAACCGAAGGCGGCCGCGCCTTCCTGTTCGACCAGACAGGCAGTGGCACCCGCAGTCAACGCACTGCCCACGAACTTGCGCCCGTCGGTCACGGTGCCGGGCCAGGCGACAAAGCCGTCGCCCGGGGTCAGCCTGCGGCTGTCCGTGCACAGGCTGCCGCTCACGCGTTCGCGCAACCAGCCGGCGGCTTGTTCAGGGGTGTGGAGTTGCATGCTCAAAACGACTCCTCCACGGCCTGGGTGGTGATTTGGGGCTTGACGCTCATGTCAGGCTGCACGCCCATCATGCGAAGCGTTTGCTGCACCACCTCGCTGAAGACAGGTGCAGCGGCCACGCCACCAAAGTAATTGCCGTCACTGGGCTCATCGATCATCACGCCAACGATGATGCGCGGGGCCTCGATAGGCGCCATGCCTGTGAACCATGCGCGGTATTTGTTGGTGGCATAACCTTTGCCGACCTGCTTGTGCGCCGTTCCCGATTTTCCGCCTACCGAATAACCCACCGTTTGCGCCAACGGGCCAGTACCACCGGGTGCGGCGGCCATTTGCAGCATCCGGCGAACGGCATGCGCGTTCTCTGCAGAAAAGACCTGTACACCCACGGCGGGCTCGCTGCTTTTGAGCATGGTGGCGGGAATGATCTGACCGTCATGCGCGAAAGCAGTGTAGGAGTGCGCCATCTGGAACAGCGAGGCCGACAACCCATAACCATAGGCCATAGTCGCCTGCTCGACAGGGCGCCAGGTCTTCCAGGGTCGCACACGTCCGGTGACCGCGCCTGGGAACTGGATCTGCGGCTTTTGCCCATAACCCAGTGCCATGTAGGTCTCCCACATTTCCTGCGGACTCATCTTTTGTGCGATCTTCAGCGCGCCGACGTTGCTGGATTTCTGGATGACGCCTTCCACTGTCAGCGTGCCGTAGTTGTGGGTGTCACTGATGGTGAAGCCGCCGATGCTGTAACGGCCGGGTCCGGTTTCGATGACGGTTTGCGGCTTGATGCGACCGGCCTCCAGCGCCATGGCCACCGTGATCGGCTTCATCGTGGAACCCGGCTCGAAGGTATCGGTGAGGGCCCGATTGCGCAACTGCTCGCCGGTCAGATTTTTCCGCCTGTCGGGCACGTAGCTGGGATAGTTCGCCAATGCCAATACCTCGCCGGTGGTGGAGTCCAGCACCACGACGCTGCCGGCCCGGGCTTTGCGCGCAATGACCGCGTCGCGCAGCTTCTGGTAGGCGAAGAACTGCACCTTGCTGTCTATGCTCAGCTGAATGTCCTTGCCTTCGACAGGCGGCATCTGTTCGCCGACATCCTCGACGACACGACCCAGGCGGTCCTTGATCACGCGGCGCGAACCGGCCTTACCGGCCAGGTCCTTGTTGAAGGCCAGCTCAATGCCCTCCTGGCCGCGATCCTCAACGTTGGTGAAGCCCACCACGTGGGCCACGGTTTCGCCCTCGGGATATTGACGCTTGTACTCCTTGCGCTGGTAGATGCCCTTGATGCCCATGGCATGGATTTTTTTTGCCACCGGCTCGTCGACCTGACGCTTGAGCCAGACAAAGGTCTTGTCCTCTTCGCCCAGTTTTCTGTTGAGCTCGACCAGCGGCATTTCCAGCAGCACGGCCAGCTCGGCCAGTTGCGACTTGCTGGCTTCGACGTCTTCGGGAATGGCCCAGATGCTGGATGCCGGTACGCTGGATGCGAGGATCAGCCCATTGCGGTCCAGGATGCGGCCGCGGTTGGCGGGCAGCTCCAGTGTGCGGGCAAAGCGCACCTCACCCTGGCGCTGGAAAAATTCATTGCCAAAAATCTGGATATAGGCCGCACGACCCGCTAGCCCGGCAAAAGCCAACGCGATACCGGCCACGATGAATTTGCTGCGCCAGACGGGAGTCTTGCTGGCCAGCAGGGGGCTGGACGAATAAAGCACGCTGCGGCTCATGGCCTGGGCCCTTCCGGCGCCGAAGCCGCCGTTACCGGAGCGTCCTTGTAGCTCACATATTGCGTGATGGCAGGTGTCACCGTGCGCATCTGCAGCTTGTCCTTCGCAAGCTTCTCGACCTTCAGCGGCGTAGCCTGGGCGCGCTTTTCCACCTGCAAACGCTCGTTGTCCATTTCGATTTTGCGGGCTTCGGCCGTCGCTTTTTCCAGCTCGACATAGAGGCGTCGCGACTCGTACTGAGTGCGCACGAGGTAAAGCGCGCTGGCCAACACGGCGAGAAGCAACACGAGGTTCAGCCTGGCCATGATATGACCCCCACGCTTGTCGCTTCGCGTACTGCGCTGCCCCCCGAGGGGGCCGCCGCGCCTGCGGCCCGGCAAAGCCGGTTCCGCGGCCCCGGCTGGCATGAAATGCCTGTCGCCCTTTGTAGGTCCCCCACGTTTGTCGCTTCGCGTACTACGGGGTTCATGCCGCCACCCCCGTGCGTTCGGCGACGCGCATCACGGCGCTGCGCGAGCGCGGATTGCCTTCGACCTCTTCTGCGCTGGGCTTGGTGCGGCCAAGCGCCTTGAGCTGCATGGCCTTGGGTTCGGCGAAAGGCGCGCGACGGTCGAACACCTCGCGCGAATGTGCGGCGATGAACTGCTTGACGATGCGGTCTTCGAGCGAATGAAAACTGATCACCACCAGACGGCCTCCCGGTTGGAGAACTTTCAGCGACGCAGCTAGCGCCTGTTGCAGCTCTTCAAGCTCGGCGTTGATGAAAATCCGAAGAGCCTGAAATGTGCGCGTTGCAGGGTCCTTGCCCGGCTCGCGGGTTTTGACCGCGCCAGCCACGACTTCGGCCAGCTCAGCGGTGGTTCGAAGAGGGCCCCGTTCCTGTCGGCGACGATCAATCGCCTTTGCAATCTGTTGAGCAAACCGTTCTTCGCCATATTCACGAATCACCTCCGCCATGGTTTCTATGGATGCATCCACCAGCCACTCGGCCACGCTCTGGCCACGCGTGGTGTCCATGCGCATGTCCAAAGGCCCCTCTTGCCGAAAAGAAAAACCGCGCACCGGGTTGTCGATCTGCGGTGAGCTCACACCCAGATCCATCAGGACACCGGCCGCACTGGCGACGGGCAACAGACCCAAATGCATGAAACCCTCGTGACGGATGGAAAACCGCGGGTCGGTGATGGTGTGCGCCTCGGCAATGGCGTCGAGATCCTTGTCGAAGGCGGTAAGCCGCCCTTGGGGTGAGAGCTGCGACAGCAACAACCGCGAATGGCCGCCGCGCCCGAAGGTCGCGTCGACGTAGTGGCCGTCCGGGTTGACAAGAAGCGCCGCTATGGCTTCGTTCAACAAGACGGTGCGGTGTGTCCATGTGCCGTTCACCGTCTTCTTTCAGAACGAGAAGTCTCTGAAGACATCGGGCATCTCGCCCTTCATCTGCTCGGCCTCCTGGGCTGCGTAGGTGGCGGCGTCCCAAAGCTCAAAATAACCACCCATGCCCAGTAGCACCGTGTCTTTGCTGATGCCGGCAGCCGCCCGCAATTCGGGCGACACCAACACACGGCCGGTGGCGTCCATGTCGACGTCCATTGCGTTGCCGAGGAAGATGCGCTTCCACCACTGCGCCTGCATCGGCAACGAAGCGATGCGGTCGCGGAATTTCTCCCACTCGTTGCGGGGAAAAATCATGAGGCAACCGTGCGGGTGCTTGGTGATGGTGAGTTGGCCGGAAGCTGTGGCGCTCAGCACGTCACGATGCCTGGTAGGCACGGAGAGCCTACCCTTGGTATCGAGAACTAACGATGAAGCGCCTTGAAACACTGCTACAAACCCTTGAAAAACACTTTTCACCACTAAATTGCACTTTTCCCCACTTTAGCAGGAAACCATTTGCAAACAAGGGATTTGAAACAAATTTTTTCAATGAAATCAAGGACTTAGGAGTATCTTCGGATCCAGGGCCTATATTAAAAAGTGTTCTAAATTAAGCACTTAGACGGTGCACTGAAAGTATTACTTTAAGCGCCAGCAACTGAGCACCCGCCAAAATGGAAAAAAGAGGAACTATTTCCATCCATTCAAACGCTCAGCAACCTGTTTTTACACAGTGCAAGCATGGCATAGCTATGAAAAATATAGCAGGTAACGGCCGCCACATAACAAGAATGGGCGTGACCGCAGGGATAGCGTGTTTTTTGAAGGGATACGGTGCAGAAAGCACAGGGCGCCGGAAGACCCTGTCGGACCAATCCGACTAGACGCCGAATGGCATGACAACACTACCCAATTCGGCCAGCAGAAAGGCCGCAAGGTCAGTCGATGCGGACTGTGACCCTTGCGTGCTCAGTGATGCCGATCACATTGAAGAACGCTGCAACGAGGCGATTGACTTCCGTGAATTGCACTGACCGGTTTTCCTCTTCGCGGGCTGACACCCAGTTCAGCAGCGTTCCCGCAGCCGAAAAATCCACGCGAATGAGCTTGGCACAGGAGATCAGCATCATGTCTGCACCCATCAGCTTGACTTCCAGTTTGTCCAGCACCGCTATCGCATCACCCTGGATCTGGCCTGACAGTTCGACCGACAGCACATTGCTCATCTGTGAACTCGGTGCATCCATCTGGGTGTCTCCATCAATGGCGCTCAGACTGGAGGACACGGAATCACGGTACACGTCGCCAATGATGGCCGACCCATCCGTGACGCCGCCCTGCGCATCGATCGGTTTGTATTCGCAACGTGCACTGTCCCAGGCTGGCGGGGAGACCTCGTAGGTAACGCAGAAGTCGAGTGCGGCCAATTCAAAGTCGTCGGGGCGATGCGTTACACGCAGCGCCTCCATGCGCAAAAGCCACCATTGCTGGGCGGTATCGCGGCTGCCTGAAGGGGTGGCGTTCTGCAGTACCTTCTGCAACTGCGCATCACCCATGAAACGCAGCTGAACAGGCTGGGTCGCCCACCCGCTGAAGACCTTGTACAAAGGCTCGACAGCATCAGGTTCGATGGATTTGAGGTTGTTCCAGTTCAGGCGCCACGGCATGGGAGCCTTGGCGGTGGCCGCCTTGAGGGCTGCCACGGTCTGTATACCCAGCACAGAGGGACAGACCCAATCAACAGCAGGACCATTCGGATTGGCGGCAGCCTTGCCCGCCGCCGGAACGCTGAGCATTTTCACCATGTCAGGCATGGAGAACCACTGCGGTGCCGAACGGTCAAACCGCTCGACAAACTGGATGGCTGCCGTTTCAAACTTATCCTGCTGGGCCGTGGCCCGGTACAGGTCAAACAAGGTCAGCCAGGTATCCGGGTGGCCCGCGCGTACGGCACCGGGGGCAAGAATTTCCAGCAGGCCGGCTTCGGCACCCGCATCGTCGCCATTGGCAAACCGGATAGCGGCCTCCTCCAGCTCTGCATCATGGGCAACCACTTCCTCCACATCCACCGCAGTGAGCTTGGAAGGAGAAAAGCTGGAACCGCCGCCGCTGTCGTAACTGCCGCCGATACCCGCCAGGCCGCCGATTGCAGGAGGTTTGGCAGGAGGTTGGGCGGGAGGCGTAGATCGGGCTGCGGCCAGCGCAACAGACAGGGAATCGGGCTGGGTCTGGGAGGGCTCGTGAGCGGCTTCCCGGGCCGCCTGCTGCTCGGCGGCCAACCTGGCTGCGTTCAGCTGCTGCAAACCTGCCGGCGCCGTGGCCCTGTATGCGGTGGGCAATGCATTGTCCAGCATGGGGGGCGCCTGCGTCGATGGGCTATGCAAGGGCGCGTGCACCGAGTTGTCCGGCATGCCGCCATTCTTGGTTTTCCACCACTGCATGGACATCTGCGCTTCGATCTCGTCGATCTTCTTGAGCGTGGTGGCCCTGTCGTCGGGCTTGGAGGGCATGCTGCTCTGGAAGAACGAAGGCCGGCCGCCTGGATCCTGGCCCACACCCACCATGGCTTCACGCTTGCGCATCTTGCGCAGCATGTCGAATTCGCGCTTGCGCACGAAGTCGTTTTGCCGCTTGCGCTCAATCATTTCCTTGAGCAATTGCTTGCTCATGGCTTCGTCGCGGTCTGTTTGCGCGCCGTCCAGATCCGACCAGTTCGTGGCCGGATTCCGGACGAACTTCACCATCTTGGAGAGCAAGCCTGAAGCGGTATCTTCTTTGGACATGGCAGGACGATTAAATAAACTTCAACCGGTAATCTGGGATCAATCGCCAAACATCTTCTGTTTAAGTTCCCGGCGTTGCTGTGCTTCCAGGGACAAATTGGCCGTGGGACGGGCGATCAGCCGGCCTACGCCGATGGGTTCGCCGGTTTCATCGCAATAACCGTAGTCGCCGGAGTCGATGCGGGCAATCGACTGTTCGATCTTCTTGAGCAGCTTGCGTTCCCGGTCACGGGTGCGCAATTCAAGGGCATGTTCTTCTTCAATCGTAGCGCGGTCCGCCGGGTCGGGCACCACAACGGTGTCTTCCCGCAGATGCTCGGTGGTTTCACCGGCGCTGTTGTGGATGTCCTGCTTGAGCACCGACAGCTTGTGGCGAAAGAAAGCCAGCTGCTTTTCGTTCATGTACTCGGAGTCCGGCATCGCCTTGACTTCGTCGTCGGTCAGCTGCTCGGCGGATTTGGTCTTCCAGTTGTTGGCGAGCTTGGGGTCTTTTTTGGCCGCCGCCTGGGGTGGCGGCGCGATCACGCGTTCGGTCATTGTGGAGTAACTGGCTTTGGCTGCGTCAGGCGCATGGGTTGGCACCATGGGTGCGGGAGGGGGTGACTGGGTGGCTACGCGGGCGGAGCTGCGCCTGCCGGGTTTCAGTGGAGGCGGGGCCATCAGCCCGGCCCTGACCGGTGCCGGGGCGGGTACCACCACGGCGGCGGGGGCCGGCTTGGCGCTGCTTGCAGGTTTTACGGCCGGTTTTGCAACGGGCTTGGCAGCTGATTTTGCAACAGGCTTTGCCGCAGGTTTTGGGGGAGATTTGAGCACGGGCTTGACGGGTTTGGCGACGGCCTTTGCTTTGGGCAAGGGCTTGGCAGCGGTTTTCTTGACAGCTGCGGTGGCAGGCTTTTTCGTGGAAGCAGCCTTGACAGCCGGCTTGGCGGCTTTTTTGGCAACGGGTTTGGGTGCCGGCTTGGCTTTGGCAACAGGTTTGGCCGCTTTCTTCACAGCTTTGGCGGCGGGCTTTGGCGCCGGCTTGGCTTTCGATGCAGGCTTGGCGGCCGGTTTGGCAGGTGTCTTGGTCTTTTTTGCTTGGGCTTTCACAATGTGTCTCCTCTGGGAAGCAGCCCCGGAATGGCCCATGGCCCTCCGCGGCAGCTTCCTGGCCAAACCGCTGCAGCGCAGTTCAACCCTACCTGTTGCCAGATTTCCTGGTTTGTCTGCCGCCTGCCAGCCTCGAAAACCACACCTGGGTGGCTTTCAATCCGCTTTGTAGCCGATTTTGTGCCTGGCTTGCCTCCCGAATTGATTTTCCGGGTATTTTGGTCGGCGCGCGATTGTAGCGGCTGCGCAGCCTGCCGTAGCACCCTTGGAACAAATCGTTGGAGAATCGAGACAAACATGAAGCCCTCCGCCTTTTACAGGCCACAGGCGGACAGCCTACCTCAAACCAGGCATTGCTCCAGGCCCTGCAGAAAAATATCTTTGGGCAAATCGATGCCGATGAAGACCATCTTGCTGTTTTTCTTCTCGCCCTCGGCCCAGGCGGGCCCCAGGTCGCTGCCCATGAGCTGGTGCACCCCCTGGAAAATCACCTTGCGGTCGGTGCCTTCCATATTCAGCACGCCCTTGTAGCGCAACATGCGCGGGCCGTAAATGTTGACGACCGCACCCAGGAAGTCCTCCAGCTTGGCTGGGCTGAAAGCCTTGTCCGACCGGAACACAAAGCTCTTGACGTCATCGTCGTGGTGGTGATGGTGGCCATGGCCCTCATGCCCGTCCTTGGCGTCGTGCGCATGTGAAGGGTGATCACAGTGCTCCCCGTGCTCATGGTCATGATCGTGGTCATGCCCGGCATGGTCGTCTTCCTTGAGGAAGTCGGGGTCGATGTCCAGCTTGGCATTGAGGTTGAAGCCGCGCAGGTCAAACACGTCCTTGATGGCGACTTCCCCGAAATGCACCGCTTTCTGGGGCGCGCGCGGGTTCATGTGCTTCAGGCGGTGCATCAGCGCGTCAACTTCGTCCTTGGCCACCAGGTCCGTTTTGCTGATGAATATCTGGTCGGCAAACCCGACCTGGCGGCGCGCCTCCTGGCGGTCGTTGAGCTGGGTCGCGGCGTGTTTGGCGTCGACCAGGGTCAGGATCGAGTCAAGCAGGTACTGCTCGGCAATTTCTTCGTCCATGAAAAACGTCTGCGCCACCGGCCCCGGGTCGGCCAGCCCGGTGGTTTCAATGACCACGCGCTCAAAGTCGAGCAGGCCCTTGCGCTTTTTGGCGGCAAGCAACTGCAGTGTTTCGCGCAGGTCTTCGCGGATCGAGCAGCAGATGCAGCCGTTGTTCATCTGGATGATGTTTTCTTCGGTGTCATTTACCAGGATTTCGTTGTCGATGTTTTCTTCACCGAACTCGTTCTCGATAACAGCGATTTTCTGGCCGTGCGCCTCGGTCAGCACGCGCTTGAGCAGCGTGGTTTTGCCGGAGCCCAGGAAGCCGGTGAGGATGGTGACGGGGATCAAGCTCATGGTGTTACCTAAAAACAGGAATTGCAGGGGTAGCGCGAAGGGCGAAGCAGGTCGCAGCCACACAGGTGGGGGAGTTTAGCGGCGGGTTCAAGCCCGCCACGCAGCCCCCGTGAATACCACCTTGGCCAGCAGTTACTTTACAGGTCGTGTCAAGCGCAGGGGCCCCAAAAACAGCGCAGGCCGGTAATTTCCGTCCTGTATCCGCTATATTTTTAATAGCTGCTTGCGCCCGTCTTTATTAGCCTGCAGCCACTATTTATATAAAAATCAGCCGCCCACCCGTTTCACCAGTACGAGCCCCTTCAGGTACTCGCCTTCCGGGAAGGCGACCGTCATGGGATGGTCGGGTGCGCCACCCATGCGCTCGGAGATGAAAGCGTCCACCCCCGCATCGATGCCGGCCGAAGCCACGATCTTGTGGAACAGGTCGGCGCTGACCCCGCCCGAACACGAGTAGGTAAACAGCACGCCGCCGGGCGCCAGAATCGACAACGCCAACCGGTTGATGTCCTTGTAGGCACGGGCGGCACGCTCGGCATGCGTCACCGTGGGCGCGAATTTGGGCGGGTCCAGCACGATGGCGTCGAACATCCGGCCTTCCTTCTGGTACTGGCGCAGCGAGGCGTTGACATCGGCATCCAGCAGGGTGGTGCGGCTGGCGTCAAAGCCGTTCAGTGCCACATTGGCCCGGGCCCGTTCGATCGCCGGGCCGGACGAATCGATCGACGTGACGTGCCCGGCGCCGCCGGCCAGCGCAGCCACAGTGAAGCCGCCGGTATAGCAATAACAGTTGAGCACCTGGCCGAACCGCAGGCGGCGCGTGTAGGCGGCAAACTTCTGCCGGCTGTCGCGCTGGTCCAGGTAAAAGCCGGTTTTATGGCCTTCGGCCACGTCCAGGCTGAGCTTCCAGTCGTGTTCGGTAATGGTGATGCCGGTTTCGCCCGAGCCGGCCAGCCAGCCGGTCACTTCGGGCAGGCCTTCCAGGGCACGGGAGCTCGCATCGGAGCGTTCATACAGGCGCGTCAGGCCGGTTTGGGCAAGCAGGGCTTCGACAATCACACTTTTCCATTTTTCTGCGCCGCAGCTGGAAAACTGCGCCACCAGCGTGTCCGCATAGCGATCCACCACCAGGCCTGGCAGGCCGTCGGATTCGCCGTGAATGAGCCGCCGCCCGTCGCTCTGGATGTCAAACAGCTCCCGTGCCTTCAGGGCCTGGGCGATGCGCGCTGAAAAGAAGGCAGCGTCGATGCGTTGGGCTTCGTCAAAGCTCCAGACCCGGGCCCGGATCCTGGAGGCCGGGCTGAACGCTGCCCAGCCCAAAAATTCGCCGGCGTGGCTTTCCACCCGCACAGTCTCGCCCGCATCACCGCCCCCTTTGGCGATGGCGCCGTCAAAAATCCAGGGATGGCGCCGCAGCAATGAGCGCTCCTTGCCGTCCCGCAGTCGAATTATTTTCATGGCGCTATTGTCGCGGCTGATGGTATCGCCCCCTCCTGAGCACCGGACGTCCACCCGGGCAAATGAGCCGACCGACAGCGATTTGACAGCTCGGTGTAATTTTCGTGAAAGTTTTGCGACAATCGCAGGTTAATGTTTTTGACCTCATTTTCGCGGCGATGGAAGAAACACGGGCCGCTGGCAAGCCCGGCCATGCGCACGCCCGCCCCCGTCCGCACCCTGTTGCTGGGGCTGGTTATCAGCCTGTTCATGGGCTCGCTGCTGGCGCTGACCAGCCTGGATGCACGGTCGCGCACCATACTGGACCTGGACACCCAGACAGAACCTGTCGCACTGCAGGACTGGGGCGATTACTGGATAGACACAACCGGCCAGTTCACTCCCGAGCAGGTTGCCGCCGCCCCCGACATCCCCTGGAAGCCGACACACGGCAATGCGATCTACCCGGTGACCAGCGGCCAGGCCATGTGGGTGCGCTTTAACGTGCCGCCGGCGCCCGACGCAGAGCGCTGGTACCTTGAGGTTCCCTACCCGTCCATCGACCGGGCTTCGCTGTATACCCCGGACGGTGTCGGCCGGTGGAACGAGCAGCGCGCCGGCGACCTGGTGGCGGTAGACAAGTGGCCAGTGCCGCACCGCCATCCCCTGCTGCCCATCGCGCTGTCGGCCGAGGTACCCACCCATTACCTTTTGCGCCTGGAGAACGGCCACGCATTCAGCGCGCCACTGCAGTTCATCAGCGAGGGGCGCCTGAGCCACTCAGAACAGCGTGTTTCCCTGATCCTGGGCATCTTTTTCGGGCTGACGGGGCTGGCGGCGCTGATCTCGGCGCTGGGCGCCATTTCACTGCGCGACACCGCGTACGGTTACTACGCCCTCTGCGTGACCCTGATGGGCCTGACGCAGGCGACCGTCACCGGCATCGCGGGGCTGCACCTGTGGCCGGCGTGGCCGGGGTGGAACGACATTTCGACATCCGTGCTGCCCATGCTGGCGGTGTCGGCCACCCTGTTGTTCATTTCCGCGGTGGTGGCCCTGCCCGAACGCTCATTGCGCCTGCATTGGCTGATGGCGGGCCAGGCCGCGCTGGGCGTGCTGGCGGCTGTGGTGCTGGCGCTGGTTCCATCTGCATCGCGCATGGGCCTGTTCATCCCCATCGTGCTGCTGCTGGAATTCAGCAGCGTGCTGGTCATGGGCTGGGCCTGGCGCCGCGGCGACCGGTTTGCGCCCTGGCTGATGCTGGCGTATGTGCCGGTGCTGGCCGCCGCTGGATGGACCATGGCCCGCAATGCCGAGCTGGTGCCCATCGGTTTCCTGACGCAGCACGGCATGCAGCTGGGTGTGGCGCTGCATTTGCCCATCGCCATGCTGGTATTGATGCTGCGCAGCCAGCACCGGCGCGAAAACATCCGCCGCATCCAGGGCCTGGACCGGGTGGACCCGGCCACGGGTCTCATCAACGGCCACGTGTTTGCCGAGCGCCTGATCCGCATGATTGCGCGTTCCGAACGGCTACGCCACCAAAGCGCGGTGATGATCATCGACCTGGTCAATTCCGAGCAGATCCAGCGCGATTTCGGGCGCAAGGCCGCCGAAGAATTGCCGCTGCATGTGGCCGAACGCCTTTTGTCCACCGCACGCGAGATCGACAGCGCTGCGCGGCTGTCGGAGCGGCGCTTCGGCATGCTGGTCGAAGGCCCCTTCAATGCCGAGGACGCCGGCACGCTCGGGCCGCGCATCGTGGCGCGCTGCCTCATGCCCTACAAAGGCCTGCACGTGGACTGCGTCGCACAGGTTCATGTCGCGTACGCCCTGGTGCCTTACCAGGGCTCCAACGCCCAGGGCCTGCTGGCCCAACTTGAAGAGCGCCTGGCCGCCGCCCCGGCTGACAGCAAGCGGGCGGTGTTCATGCTCGGGGAAATGCCACCGGCACGGCCGGCAAGGCGCGACCGCCCCAGTCCAGCCTGAGCCTGGCACCAGTGCTGGTGCCAGGCTCAGGCTTTGTCTTTAGCGTCTTTGTCGGGCTTCGCCAGGCTTCCTGGTGATGCCGGCGCGCCCGCGCCGGCCTTTCCGGCTTTCGACAGGGCCCGCGGGTGCGCCGCGTCATACACCTTGGCCAGGTGCTGGAAATCCAGCCGGGTATAGACCTGCGTGGTCGTGATGTTGGCATGGCCCAGCAGCTCCTGAACCGCACGCAAATCACCGCTCGACTGCAGCACATGGCTGGCAAAGGAGTGGCGCAGCATGTGCGGGTGCACCGGCGTGGCCAGCCCCGCCTTCAGCGAGCGCTGCTTCAGCCGCACCCGGATGTGCTGCGGCGTCAGGCGGGTGCCGCGCTGGTTGATAAAAAGCGCAGGGTCTTCACGCGCCCAGTTGGCCCGCGCGGCAAGCCACTGCTGCAATGATTGCAGCGCAGCCCGGCCGACCGGCACGCTGCGCCTTTTGGAACCCTTGCCCAGCACATAAGCTTCGGCCGCATCCGTGTCGATCCAGCCGCGCGCCTGCGCACTGGCCTTCACATCCAGGCCCACCAGTTCGCCGATACGCAGCCCGCAGCCGTACAGCAGTTCGGTGATGCATTGGTCGCGCAGCTCCAGCTGCGGGTCGCCATCGGCGGCATCGGCCTGGTAGCCCGCCAGCTGCACGGCTTCGTCCACACTGAGGGCTTTGGGCAAGGGCTTGGGGGCTTTGGGCGCCCGCACGTCCTGCACGGGGTTGCCGCTGATCAGGCCTTCGCGGCCCAGCCAGGTGTAAAAGCCGCGCCAGCCTGAGAGGATCAGTGCAATGCCGCGGCCGCTGCGCCCCGCGCCATGCATTTGCGCCACCCAGCGCCGCATGTGAACGTTTTGCACTGCCACCAGCGCCACCCTGGCCTGGTGTGCATTGACTTCGAGCTTTTGCAGGTCGAGCGCGTAGAGCTCCACGGTGCGCTGGGCCAGGCGCTTTTCCACCCGCACATGCTCCAGGTAACGCTCGACCAGCGGATCGGAAGGCGGCAGCGCCGGCTGCCCACCGCTGGATTCAGAAACGGGGAGCAGCGTTTGTGTCATGGCCGTGGTGCATGGCCCCGGTGCCTATTCGGCAGTGACCGGCTGGGGCCGCAGCCGCGTCAGCGCCGCGCCGGCCAGTTCGCCCAGGCGCTCCAGGAAATCCGTGCCCATGCCGCTGTGAAAACGTTCCGGGTCGGGTGAGGCCAGCACGAGCAGGCCCGAGACTTCCGCCCCCGCCGCAGCGCGCAGCGGTATCAACGCGATCGACAATGCCACCGCGGGCTCGGGCAGCCAGTTGACCGCTTCGAAGCCCGAATTGACGCCGCAGTAGGGTGCGCTCAATGACGATGCAAAGGTTTTGGCGTCCTCGCTCACATCGGTCGCAAAGCTTTCATCCGAAAAAATCCCGTTCACGTCCCAGACCTTGATGGCAGCCTGCGGGATCAGGAATTCGCCGGTGATGCCTTCGACAATGGCGCCCGGCAAGTCGCGCGCCTGCGTCGCCTGCAGCAGCTTGCGTGTCCAGCGCTGCATCTTGTCGGCAATCGCCACGTTGTCCTGCCCGTGACGGATCATGTCGACCATCCGCGTTTCCAGGCCCTTGATCTTTTCGCGCAGCATCAAGGCCTGGCGTTCCTGCAGGCTGACGGCACGGTTGCCGTGTCCGCTGGACAGTTGCACCGAAGCCAGCAGTTCGGCGTGGCGCTCGAAGAAGTCGGGCGTGTTGGCCAGGAAGTTGGCGATGTCGTCTTCGGTGATGGGGTGTTCAGTTGGATTCATCCGGGCATTGTCCTCAGTTTTGCAGCAGGCGCAAAGGCATACTGCGCCCGCGTTACATCCGCTTTCGTCGAAAGGCAGTTTTCAGATCCCATCGGGGATATTGATCTCGGACTCAAACACCGTAGTAGCCGGCCCGGTCATCATGACAGGCGCGTCGAGTCCGCCGGGCCACTCAATGGTGAGCTGGCCGCCCCGCGTCATCACGTCCACCCGCGCATCCAGCAGGCCCCAGCGTATGCCCGCCACCACCGCCGCGCAGGCGCCTGTGCCGCAGGCCAGCGTCTCGCCCGCGCCGCGTTCGTAGACCCGCAGGCGAATCTGGCTGCGCGAAACCACCTGCATGAAGCCGGCGTTCACACGGCGCGGAAAACGCACGTGGTTTTCAATCAGCGGGCCGGTTTGCAGCACCGGCGCAGCGTCGACGTCATCCACCAGTTGCACCGCGTGCGGGTTGCCCATCGACAAGGCCGCTATCAAAAGAGGAGCTGCTTGCGCTGACCCATCAAGGGCTAGCGGCCATTTTTGCCATGAGCCTTGGGTCACAGGCGTAAGGCCCGAAGCATCAAAAGGAATCCGTACCGGGTCAAACACCGGGGCGCCCATGTCGACCGTGACACGCCCGTCAGCCTGCAGGCGCGGCTCGATGATCCCGCCGAGGGTCTTGACCCTCACAACGTCCTTTGTCGTCAGCCCCTGCTCGCGTACAAAGCGCACAAAGCAGCGCGCGCCGTTGCCGCACTGCTCAACCTCGCCGCCGTCGGCGTTGTGGATCACGTACTCGAAGTCGATGCCCTCCCCCGCATCCGCAGGCGGCGGCCGCACCGAGAGAATCTGGTCGGCGCCCACGCCGAAGTGGCGATCGGCCAGGAAGCGGTATTGCGCGGTGGAGAGGCCCAGCGGGGCGCGGGTTTCGTCGAGCATGACAAAGTCATTGCCCGCGCCCTGCATTTTGGTGAATCGGATTCGCATGGGGGAATTATCTGCGGTGCGAAGGCGGCACTTAAAGAGGTGAATCGGCCATTTCGCACCCACCGGCCGTGGTTTTGAAGGAATTCAGGGCGATACGCATGGTTTGCCACGGTTTTGCAGGGCAGAAAAATACGCCCAAACCCGCCGGCAACGCCCGCGCAGCCCCGAAGCCATAATTTGCGGATGCCACGTCCTTCCCAATTGCTCCATCCTTCGCGCGAACCCGCGCCTGTACGCCCGGCGGCCACCGTGCTGTTGCTGCGCGACACCCCGCACGGCGTCGAAGTCCTGATGACACGGCGCTCCACGAGCGCCAGCTTCGCCCCGGGGGCTTATGTCTTTCCCGGCGGCGGCATCGACGCGGCGGATGCCGCGGCGCATGCACAGTCTACGCGGCGGGCCACGCAAAGCGACCTGCACCTGACACAGGCCATCGCGGCTATCCGCGAAAGTTTTGAGGAACTCGGCGTGCTGCTGGCGCGCCACGTCGACGGCAGTTATGCCACGACCGCCGACATCGCAGCACTGGACCGCAAGGCGTCCTTCGCCGTGCAATGCCGGGAGCGCGGCTTGACGCTGGCCGGTGACCAGGTGTTTGTGCTGGCGCACTGGATCACCGACCGCGACCTGCCGCGCCGCTTTGACGTGCCTTTTCTTGTTGCCCGCATGCCCGAAGGGCAAAACCCGGTGGCCGACGAGGCCGAGCAGTTTGAGCCGGTCTGGGTGCGGCCGGCCGAGGCGCTGGCGCGGCACGCGGCAGGGGGTTTCTTCATCATCTTCCCCACGATACGCACACTGGAAAGACTGCAGCACTACCCCGACGTGGCCTCGGTGCTGGCGGCCTGCGCGTCCGAAGTCCCGCTCTGGACCTCCTGCCCGCGCGCCGGGCTGCTGGCCGGCAAGGAAGCGCGCTATATGGAACACGAAGCGCCCTACGGCGAGCTGGCGCTGACCTGCCCGGACGGGCAGATCGTGCACGCGCTCGACTGGCAGACATCACAGCCCGTGGCGCTGCTCAACAACGTGATGCGCCTGACGGCGCCCAACCCCGGCGTGATGACCGGGCCGGGCACCAACAGCTACCTGGTCGGCGACCCGGGCAGCGGCTACATCGCCATCGACCCCGGCCCGGCCGATCACGACCACCTGCAGCGCCTCTGGCGGGCGGCCGGCGGCGACATCCGCATGATTGTGTGCACCCACTCGCATCCCGACCATTCACCCGGCGCCAAACCGCTGCAGGCCATGTGCAGCGTTGCGCCGCCGATTCTGGGCCTGCCTTCGGCACCCACGGCGCGCGCCGCCAGCGCCTTCTCGCCGGATCGATCGCTATCAAATCAGGAGCTGCTTGCGCTCACCAGCAAAGGGCCGGAAGGCGAAATTACCCATACCCTGAAGGTGCTGCACACACCCGGCCATGCCGCCAACCATGTGTGCCTGGTGCTGGTGGAAGACGGCCTGCTGTTCAGCGGCGACCACATCCTCAACGGCAGCACCACGGTCATTGACCCGCCCGATGGCGACATGAGTGCCTACCTGGATTCCCTGGACGCGCTGAGCGCGGCCTGCGACGAACACCAGATCGGCTTCATCGCCCCGGCGCATGGCTACGTGCTGGCGGACGCAAAGAATGCGATCGCCCGGCTCAAGGCGCATCGCCTGCAGCGCGAAGCCAAGATCATGCGCGTGATGCAGGCCCACCCGGAAGGCACGATCGACGACTGGGTCGCGGGCGCCTACGACGACGTGGACCCGCGTATCTGGCCGGTGGCCAAACGCTCGCTGCTGGCGCACGTGGACCGCGTGCGTGAGCTGGGCCTTGTCCATTAACGATTTCTGCACACGCGCCAGGCATCGCTATTGATTTGCAAGCCACCACCGAGTACCCGCACTACTGTGGCGTGAAAGTTGCTAAACCTTGGACCGGACGTAAGGGTATATACCGGCGTTAAGGCCTTGAACAGTCACCAGGGCTACTGAAAGGGGCTGTTTGACCCCAGGGCTGCGGTTTATACTTTTTGTTCGTATGCCGGAAGCCGTGCCTGACCGCATGGCTTGACGGGCATCACCATCATTTCAACCTTTTTTGAGGGACTTCATGTCTTCCTACTCCATCTCAACGCGACGTTTCCTGCAAACCGCCGGCACCCTGGTCGCCGGTATCGTTCTGGCCGCTTGCAGCAAGACCGAGCCGCCGGCACCCGCAGCCAGCACACCCGCTCCCGCCGCCTCGGCACCCGCACCTGCGGCCAAGGTGTACGTCGTCGGCACGGATGCCGCGTATGTACCTTTTGAGTCCCAGAACGACAAAGGCGAGATCGTCGGTTTCGACATCGAAGTCGTCAAGGCCGTGGCACAGAAGGCCGGCATCGAAGTCAAGTTCCTGAATACGCCATGGGAAGGCATCTTTAACTCCCTGAACCAGGGCGACCGCGACCTGCTGGTCTCGGCCATCACGATCACGGCCGAGCGCAAGCAGACCATGGATTTTTCGTCGCCTTACTTTGACGCGCAGCAACTGATCGCCGTGAAGAAGGATTCGAAGATCGCCAAGTTCAACGACCTCAAGAAACTCAAGGTCGGCGTGCAGAACGGCACCACGGGTGACGAAGTCATCACCAAGCTGCAGGGCAAGGACAGCGCCAACATCAAGCGCTTTGAAGCGACGCCACTGGCACTGAAAGAGCTGGAAGCCGGCGGCGTGGACGCCGTGGTCGCCGACAACGGCGTGGTGGAGCACTACGTCAACAACAACACCGGCTCGAAGTTCAAGACCATCGCCGACGCCAGCTTTGCACCCGAGCAATACGGCCTGGCCGTGAAAAAGGGCAACGCCGAGCTGCTCGCAAAACTGAACAAGGGCCTGGCCGACATCAAGGCCGACGGCACCTACGACAAGATTTTCGCGCAGTACTTCGGTAAAGCGCCAGCCGCCACCGCACCGGCACCAGCTGCCGCCGCCTCTCCCGCCAAATAAGACGCTGCAGGCAGGGCCGGCAAGGCCCAAAGACAAAGCCCCGTTCATTGCTGAACGGGGCTTTTTTATTAGTGTGAAGCCCGCCGATAAGCCGGATTCTGTGCACCGGACCCCCTTGGAGAAAGTCCGGCGTGACCGCCATTAATCTGGGCCGGGGGTCGCCCCCACGGCTCAATGCTACCTACCCGCCAACTCTGCGGAACCACATCAACGTTGGCCTACTTGGTATTGCTGCGCGTAGAGATTGCCCGTTTCACCCGGCCCGGGGTTGCCCCAAGGCCGACTCGTCTCTGTTGCTCTGATCCTCACCTCACGGTGGAGAGGTATTACCTCCTACGCTGTCCTGTGCAGTCCGGACGTTCCTCCAGTGCCTGGTTTCCCAGATTGCACCAGCGGCGGTCTGGCGTGCTTCACGGGGCCCATTATCCGCCAGTCCTTTAAAATGCAGGTTGCTTGATCAACACGAGCCCCTCTCATGATTCGCCTGACCGAACTCAAACTTCCGCTGGACCACGCGGAGGATGCCCTGCCCTCCCTGGTGGCCCAGACACTGGGCGTCGCCGCAGCCGCCCTGCAGAACGTCCACATCCACAAACGCAGCTTTGATGCCCGCAAGGCAGACCTGCTCAAGGTCTACATCGTCGACGTCACGCTCGCCGATGCGGCCCAGGAAGGCGCACTGCTGGCGAAATTTTCCGGCAACCCGCACATCTTTCCCACACCGGACATGGCCTACCGCACGGTGGGCCAGGCGCCCGCCGGCTTGCCGTTGCGACCGGTCGTCGTCGGCTTCGGCCCCTGCGGTATGTTCGCAGCCCTGCTGCTGGCGCAGATGGGCTTCAAGCCCATCGTGCTGGAACGCGGCAAGACGGTGCGCCAGCGCACCCGGGACACCTGGGGCCTGTGGCGCAAGAACGTGCTCAACCCGGAATCGAACGTGCAGTTCGGCGAAGGCGGCGCCGGCACCTTTTCCGACGGCAAGCTCTACAGCCAGATCAAGGACCCGCGTCACCTGGGCCGCAAGGTGATGAACGAGTTCGTGAAGGCCGGCGCGCCCGCCGACATCCTGTTCGAGGCGCACCCGCACATCGGCACCTTCAAGCTGGTGAAGGTGGTCGAAAACATGCGCGCGCAGATCGTCGCCCTGGGCGGCGAGATCCGCTTCGAGCAGCGCGTGACCGACGTGCTGATCGAGGACGGCCCGCAAGGCAAACAGCTGCGCGGCCTCACGGTACTGGACCAGGCCACGGGCCAAAGCCACGAGATGCGTGCCGACCAGGTGGTGATGGCGCTGGGCCACAGCTCGCGCGACACCTTCGCCATGCTGTATGCGCGCGGTGTGTACATCGAGGCAAAACCCTTTTCCATCGGCTTTCGGGTCGAGCACCCGCAGGGCATCATCGACCGCGCGCGCTGGGGCCGCCATGCCGGCCATCCGTCGCTGGGCGCGGCCGAATACAAGCTGGTGCACCACGCCAGCAACGGCCGCTCGGTCTACAGTTTTTGCATGTGCCCGGGCGGCACGGTGGTGGCCGCCACCTCCGAGCCCGGCCGCGTGGTGACCAACGGCATGAGCCAGTATTCGCGCAATGAGCGCAATGCCAATGCCGGCATCGTGGTGGGCATAGACCCGCGCGACTACCCCGGCTTCGAGGCGGGCGACGCGCTGGCCGGCATCGCGCTGCAGCGCCAGCTCGAATCGCACGCGTTTGTATTGGGCGGCAGCAATTACCAGGCGCCGGCGCAGCTGGTGGGTGACTTCGTGGCGGGCCGCCCCTCGACCGCGCTGGGCAGCATCACCCCATCCTACAAGCCGGGCGTGACCATCGGCGACCTGTCGTCTGCCCTGCCTGCGTACGCGATCGAGGCCATGCGCGAGGCCTTTCCCGTGTTCGGCAAAAAGATCAAGGGCTTTGACACCCATGACGCGGTGCTGACCGGGGTGGAAACGCGCACTTCCTCGCCGATCCGCATCAGCCGCGGAGAAGACCTGCAAAGCGTCAACGTGCGCGGCCTCTACCCGGCCGGCGAAGGCGCCAGCTACGCCGGCGGCATCTTGTCGGCCGGCGTGGATGGCATCAAGGTTGCGGAAGCCCTGGCGCGCAGCGTGCTGCAGGACGCCGAACAACAGCGGATGGCCGCGTGATGGGCCAGGACTTTCACTACTACGAGCCCTCGAAAGGCCACGGCCTGCCGCACGATCCCTTCAACGCCATGGTGGGGCCACGCCCCATTGGCTGGATTTCGTCGCAGGACGCCAGGGGGCAGCTCAACCTGGCACCCTACAGCTTTTTCAACGCCTTCAACTACACGCCTCCCATCATCGGCTTCGCCAGCATTGGCGCCAAGGACAGCCTGCACAACATCCGCGAAACCGGCGAGTTCGGCTGGAACCTGGCGACGCGGCCGCTGGCCGAGGCCATGAACCGTTCCTGCGCGATGGTGCCGCCCGAGGTCAACGAGTTCGAACTCGCGGGCCTCACGCCCGTGGCCTCGCAACGCATTGCCGTGCCGCGCGTGCAGGAAAGCCCGGTATCGTTTGAATGCCGGCTGACGCAAATCCTGCAGCTGCAGGGCGCCGACGGCGTGCCGGTGCCCACCTGGCTGGTCCTGGGCGAGGTCGTCGGCGTGTACATTGCAAGGCATCTGCTCAAAGACGGCATTTACGACACGGCGGCTGCCGAGCCCATTCTTCGCGGCGGCGGCCCGGCTGATTATTTCGCCGTCACCCCCGACAACCTCTTTCGCATGTTCAGGCCCCGCTGAGCTTTCTGAACACCCCGCCACACCATCTTTTTCACCCACACACATGACCGAAACCACCACACCTTCCCCGCGTGCCAAACGCCCCCGCCCCCCGCAGCGCCCCCGGCCGGCCAATCCGCAGCAGCAGCGCACTCGCGAAGTCCACCCCGTGCTGGAAAAGCTGTTTGAGCTCTATCCGAAAATGTTCGGCGCACAGTTCCTGCCGCTCAAGCTGGGCGCTTTCCAGGACCTGCTGGCGGAAAACCCCGAAGCATTCAAGCGCGACGAACTGAAAGTGGCGCTGGGCCTGCATGCCCGTTCCACGCGTTACCTCGAATGCGTGGCGGCTGGCCACCCGCGCCACAACCTGCAGGGCGAGCCCGTCGAGCCGGTAGCGCCCGAGCATGTGCATCACGCGATCATGGAAGTGTTCCGCCGGCGCCAGGCACGTTCAAAGGAAGACCTGCGCCCCAAAGTGCGTATGCGCCTCATCGAGGCCATTGAAGCGTCCGGCTTGAGCCGCGAAGAGTACGCAGAACGCACCCGCACGCAGGATGAGGTGTCGAACACCTTGCTGGACGAGGCTTTTGCGGAGATGGCAGTGCAAACTGCCAAACGCGAAGCACTGATGCGTGCCTTTGAGGCCAGCGGGAAAACGGCTACGGAATTTGCCGAGATGTATGGACTGGACCCCGCGCAAGTGACACACGCCATAGAGCTGGTACAGAGAAGCCGCCAGGCCTGAGGCTTCCACTGTAGCCTCAGTCAATCAGCAGATCGGCTGATCAATAGAGCGAGCGGCCAAAACGCTCAAGGCGGGGTTGCCACTTCTCCAGGATGTCCGCCGACACCAGGATCCGTTCCGCACGCCCAATCAGCAGGTTGCGCGGCACCAGGCCTATGTAGCGCGAATCTGCGCTGTTGTCGCGGTTGTCACCCAGCATCAGGTACTGGTCAGCGGGAATCGTGATCGGCCCCCAGCTGTCCTTGGCCTTCACACCGGCCAGCCACTGGATTTCATGTTGCTCCTGGGCTGTGGCTTCTTTCACGTGCGTGGCCACCAGCACGCCAACCGGCCCGGCCGGCTCCAGCACCGTGTCCAGCGCCTCATAGCGGGCTGACTGCCCGTTGATGATGAGCACCTTGTCGCGCATTTCCACGACGTCGCCCGGCACAGCCACCAGCCGCTTGATCAGGCGGACGCCGTCCACCGGCGAGGAAAAAGTGACGACGTCGCCGCGCTGCGGATCGGTGGTGCGCGCCAGCACGGTATCGGTCAGCGGAATCTTGACGTTGTAGGCCAGCCGGTTGACGAAGACCACGTCACCTTCGAGCAGGTTGGGCCGCATGGAGCCTGAGGGAATGGGGTTCCAGTCCGCGATTGCGGTACGGAACAGCCCGAACAACAACAGCAACACCAGAAAACTGCGGTTCTGCCTGATCCAGCTTTTCATGCCTGCACTCCTGTGAAGAAAACGGGAAGAAAAAAAGGGCGCCCTGTGCGGGGGCGCCCTTTGATGGTTCAAGCCTGGCTGTTCTGCAATGCTGCGATGCGCTCTTCAATCGGCGGGTGCGTGGCAAACAGCTTGCCGATGCTGCCGGTGATACCCATGGCTTCCACCGCTTTGGGCAATTCGCCCGGCTGCATGCCGCCCAGGCGGGCCAGCGCGTTCATCATGGGCTGGCGACGGCCCATCAGCTGCGCGGCGCCGGCGTCGGCGCGGAACTCACGCTGGCGCGAGAACCAGGCCACGACGATGGCGGCGGCAAAACCGAGCACGATGTCCAGCACGATGGTGCTGACGTAGTAGCCGATACCGGGGCCGGAATTGTTGTCGCTGCCGCGGCGCAAGAAGCTGTCGACGGCGTAGCCGATCACACGCGAGAGGAAAACCACAAAGGTGTTCATCACGCCCTGGATCAGCGTCATGGTGACCATGTCGCCGTTGGCCACGTGGGCGATCTCATGGCCCAGCACGGCTTCGATTTCTTCCTTGGTCATGCCTTGCAGCAGGCCGGTGGACACGGCCACCAGCGACGAATTCTTGAACGCGCCGGTGGCAAAGGCATTGGGCGCGCCTTCAAAGATGCCGACTTCGGGCATGCCGATCTGGGCCTTGTCGGCCAGCTTGCGCACAGTTTCGACGATCCAGGCCTCGTCGGCATTTTGGGGCGACTCAATGACCCGCACCCCGGCGCTCCATTTGGCGACGGGCTTGCTGATCAGCAGCGAGATAAAGGCGCCGCCGAAGCCCATGATCAGTGCAAAGCCGAGCAGCGCAGTCAGATTCAGCCCGTTGGCCGTGAGAAAGCGGTTGACGCCAAGCAGGCTGGCGACAATGCCCAGCACCACCACGACAGCAAGGTTGGTCAGGACAAACAGAAAAATACGTTTCATGGGTTCTCCGTGGGGTCGGTGAAAAAAGCCCGCCTTGCGCAGGATATGAGGGCTTGCCAGCCCAGTTCAAGCTGTGGGGCAAATTGACGGCTGATCTCTATCTGTTGTTTTGCAGCCGTGGCGGTCGGAATACAAGGGAGTCATCATAAAAGGAAAAGTTCTCGTTCCCGGGCCACCAGCCGGGCACGCCCAGCACCGGCAAAGGAAGAAACGGCTTGCCGGCCAGCTTGTCCGCGCTCAGGTCGGCAGCAATCCAGCGGTCCAGATCTGCTATTGAATTGATAGCTGCTTGCGCCCGGTACACATGGGCTGTGATCGGTTTTCGTGGATAAATCAGTTTTTCCAGCAGCGCATGGCCAAACAGCACCAGCCGGGCCTGCGGCCAGAGTGGGCGCAAACCTACAAAGAGTTGCTGCCAGTCCCGGGCCGCCAACGCGTCCCACAAGGGTTGCGGCGCCGACAGGAAAGCAGCGTTCTCGTCAAAAAGCGTCAGCGCGTCACGGACCGGGCCGCGCACCTTTTGCACACCGGCCTGCGCAATCTCTGCAGCCTGCAATTGGTTGAGCTTCTTTTTGGTTTCGGGGAACTGCATCCAGCACAGGCCATTGAAAAAATCATGGGCACCTTCGCGCGTGGGGCATTCACCTGTCCTGAAAATAAAGCTCTCGTAAGCCTCACCGGCGGGCAATGCACTTTGGGGAACAAAGCGCACCGGGGCACGCTGCTCGGCATTCAGGGCCTGGTGCAGCGCAGTGCCCGCCGCAATGGCCTGGGCGACGCGTTCGCCAGGCTCCTGCCAGGGTTGCAGCCAGGGCTGGTTCCATGCCGGCATCGGCATGGCCGGCGCTGGCTGCAGGGCTGCAGCGACTCGCACCTGCAGGCCCCCTAGGCCCGGGCCGACTTGTTCAGTCGCTTGTCGCGCACTGCGACGGTCGACTTGCCTTCGTCGGCGATGTCAAACAGCTGGGTGGCCACCAGCAGCTTGGTCAGCGTGGCATAGCCGTAGTTGCGATGGTCAAACGAGGCCTGGTTGGCGATTTGCGTGCCCACAGCACCCACGCGCGCCCAACCCTCGTCGTCGGCTGCGGCCTGGACGGCATTGCGCAGCAGCATGACCAGCTTGGCGTCCTGCTTGAGCTGGGCGGGTGTGGCCCTGAGGGGCGCGGCGGCAACCGCCTCGCCATCGTCACGGCTGTCTCCGTGGGCACCGCCCGCCGCATCACTGACGGCGATGGGGCGCAGCTTGTCGAGGAACAGGAATCTCGAACACGCATTGACAAAAGGCTCCGGCGTTTTCTGCGCGCCAAAGCCGTAGACCGCTGCGCCCTTGGCGCGCAGGTGCATGACCAGCGGCGTGAAGTCGGCGTCCGACGAGACGATGCCAAAGGCGTCGGGCCGGTCGGTATAGAGCAGCTCCAGCGCGTCGATCACCATGGCCATGTCGCTGGCGTTCTTGCCTTTGGTGTAGTCGAACTGCTGCATGGGTCGGATGGCATGCTCGTGCAACACCTCTTCCCAGCCCTTGAGTTCATTCTTCTTCCAGTTGCCGTAGGCGCGGCGGATGTTCGTTTCGCCGAAGGTCGACAGCTCGTTGAGGATCAGGTCGATCTTGGACGCCGGCGAGTTGTCGGCATCAATGAGCAGGGCAACACGCGGCTTGTGGTCCATCAGGTGCTTTCTGAAGTGTGCAGTTTCCAGGGCAGGTTTTCACCCGAGCGCAAAGGCTTGAGCTCGGCCTCGCCGAAAGCAAAGCTCTCGGGCGGGTGCCAGCTTTCCTTCTTGAGCGTGATCCGGCCGGTATTGCGCGGCAAGCCGTAAAAATCCGCACCGTTGAAGCTGGCAAAGGCCTCAAGCTTGTCCAATGCGCCGGCTGCATCAAAGGCTTCGGCGTAAAGCTCCATGGCGGCGTGGGCGGTGTAGCAGCCTGCGCAGCCCGTTGCGTGCTCTTTGAGGTGCGCGGGGTGCGGTGCGCTGTCAGTACCCAGGAAAAAGCGGTTGTTGCCGCTGGTGGCAGCTTCTACCAATGCCAGACGATGCGTTTCGCGCTTGAGCACCGGCAGGCAGTAGTAGTGCGGGCGAATGCCGCCCGTGAAAATGGCATTGCGGTTGTAGAGCAGGTGGTGCGCGGTGACGGTCGCGCCCGTGAACTTGCCGGCATCGCGCACGTAATGGGCGGCTTCGCGGGTGGTGATGTGCTCAAACACGATCTTGAGCTCAGGGAAATCGCGGCGCAGCGGGATCAACTGGGTATCGATAAACACCGCCTCCCGGTCGAACAGGTCGATGTCGGAGGACGTCACCTCGCCATGCACCAGCAGCAGCAACCCTTCCTTTTGCATGGCCTCGAGTGTCTTGTAAGTCTTGCGCAGGTCGGTCACGCCGGCGTCGCTGTTGGTGGTGGCGCCAGCCGGGTATAGCTTGAGCGCCACAACACCGGTGTCTTTCGCGCGCTTGATCTCATCGGGTGGCAGGTTGTCGGTGAGGTAGAGCGTCATCAATGGCTCGAACTGCACGCCGGCCGGCACAGCGGCCTGGATGCGCTCCCGATACGCCGCCGCCTGGGCGGCCGTGGTCACCGGCGGGCGCAGGTTGGGCATGATGATGGCGCGGCCAAACTGTGCGGCCGTGTGCGGCACCACGGTGTGCAGGGCCTCGCCGTCGCGCACATGCAGGTGCCAATCGTCGGGCCGGGTGATGGTCAGGGTGGAGGCGGGTGTGCGGGTGGCTGAAGTCATGGCCTGAATTGTCGCACTGGTCACACCACCCGACCATCATGAGCCGCCATGAAAAAAGCCCCGGGGTTCGGGGCTTTTTTTCCGGGGCGCATGGCTTTCAGTGCGCCAGGATCTTGTTGAGGAAATCCTTGGTGCGCGCCTGGCGGTTTTCCGGGTGACTGAAAAACTCGTCCTTCGAGCAGTCTTCCAGAATCTTGCCGCCGACATCCATGAAAATCACGCGACTGCCCACTTTTTTGGCAAAGCCCATTTCGTGGGTCACCACCATCATGGTCATGCCTTCGACAGCCAGGCCCATCATGCAGTCCAGCACCTCGCCCACCATTTCCGGGTCCAGCGCGGAGGTGGGTTCGTCAAACAGCATGGCGATCGGGTCCATGCTGAGCGCGCGGGCAATCGCCACACGCTGCTGCTGGCCGCCGGAGAGCTGGCCGGGGAATTTATCCTTGTGCGCCATCAGGCCCACGCGATCCAGGTATTTGAGGCCGTGCTTTTTGGCCTCGTCGGGCTTGCGGCCCAGTACCTTGACCTGCGCCAGCGTCAGGTTCTCGGTCACGCTCAGGTGCGGGAACAGCTCGAAATTCTGGAACACCATGCCGACGCGGCTGCGCAGCTTGGGCAGGTCGGTCTTGGGGTCATGCACAGCCTTGCCGTCGACAAAGATCTGGCCCTTCTGGAAAGGCTCCAGCGCGTTGATGGTCTTGATGAGGGTGGATTTGCCCGAGCCCGATGGGCCGCAGACCACAACAACTTCACCCTTCTTGATGCTGGTGGTGCAGTTATTGAGAACCTGCACTTCACCGTACCATTTGGAAACTTCTTTCAACTCAATCATCTTCTTCTCCAGTGTGCTCTTTGAGAGATAGGGGGTGTTTTAAGAAACAGCGATCTCAGCGAATGATGGCGATTCTGCTGTTCAGGCGTTTGACCATGAAGGACAGCCCGAAGCAGATCACGAAATAAACCACGGCGGCCAGCAGGTAGGCCTCTTCAGGACGGCCGAAGATCTTGCCGGCGGTGCTGAAGCCCTTGAGCAGGTCGTAGGCGCCGATGGCGTAAACCAGCGAAGTATCCTGGAACAGGATGATGGTCTGGGTCAGCAGGATGGGCACCATGTTGCGGAAAGCCTGCGGCAGGATGATCAGCTTCATGTTCTGCGAATAGGTCATGCCCAGGGCACGGCCCGCATTGACCTGCCCACGCGAGATGGACTGGATGCCCGCACGCATGATTTCGCTGAAGTACGCAGCCTCAAAGGCCACGAAGGTGATGATGGCCGAAATCTCGGCGCGGTAGTTGGCCCCCCAGGCGCCGAAGGTCGTGTAGAACGACGCAGGTACCAGCAGGAAGAACCACAGGATCACCATGACCAGCGGAACGGAACGCATGCCGTTGACGTAGATGGTCGCGGGAACCGTCAGGAATTTTTTGCCCGACAGACGCATCAGCGCAAGCACGGTGCCGAAAATAATGCCGCCTATGGTGGCGATGACGGTCAGCTCGATGCTGAAAATAAAACCCTTGACGACGAACTGGGAAATCATCTCCCAGTTCAGGAAGCTCATGTCGAGTCCAAGCATGTCAGTGCCCTCCGCCCGTTGAGCCGGCTACGACGAAGCCGGGAATCTGGACCTTCTTTTCAACAAAGGCCATGACCCGGTTGACCGCGAAGGCAGAGATTGCATAAAGGGCCGTCACCGCCAGGTAGATCTCAATGCCGCGCGAAGTTTCTTCCTGCGCCTGCATGGCGAACATGGTGAGCTCGGCGATCGACACCGCGAAAGCCACGGAGGAATTTTTCAAGAGGTTCATCGACTCGCTGGTGAGCGGCGGAATGATGATGCGAAAAGCCATGGGCAGGATCACGTAGCGGTACGTCTGCACGGTGGTAAAGCCCATGGCCATGCCGGCATAGCGCTGGCCGCGCGGCAAGGCCTGCACGCCGGCCCTGACCTGCTCGGCAATACGCGCCGAGGTGAAAAATCCGAGAGCGAACACCACCAGGATGAAGCTGGGCAGCTCCTTCATGGCGGGGAAAATTTTGGGAACCACAAAGTACCAGATGAAAATCTGGACCAGCAAGGGAACGTTGCGAAACAGCTCGACCCAGGCATTGGCAAAGCGGACAAGCCACGGGCTGTTGGGCAAGGTGCGCAGTGTGCCGACCAGCGCGCCAAACAGCATGGCGATCACCCAGGATGCACCGGCGACGGACAGCGTCCAGCCCCATGCGTCAAACATCCATTGCAAGTAGGTTCGGCCACTACCGTCGTCATTTAGAAATACCTGCCAATCCCAAGTCATCACGGCTCCAGCAAAGGGTTGTTGTGTTGTTTTTCCATGCCACGGTAAACGAGAAACCCCGCCAGAGCATGATGTCCGGCGGGGTTCTCAATTTACCTGACCCGAATTACTTCTGGGCGTACTCTTCCATGGGCTTGTCGTTCGGATTGTCCCAGGCAGCCTTGGTGCTGGCGCTCAGTGCCAGGCCCACCTTGGTGTTCTTCGGAGGAATCGGCGACAGGAACCATTTGGTCCACAGCTTGTTCATCTCGCCCGACTTGATCATGCCCTTGACCGTGTCGTCGGCCAGGCGCTTGAGCAGCGGGTCATCCTTGCGGATCATGATGGCGATGGGCTCGACGCTCAACACTTCACCAACGATCTTGAAGTCCGAAGGCTTCTTGGCGGTGGCGATGTTGCCGGCCAGGATGGAACCGTCCATGACGAACGCATCGGCGCGGCCCGATTCGAGCAGCAGGAAGCTGTCGGAGTGGTCCTTGCCGAAGATTTCCTTGAACTCGACGCCGGTGGCGCGCTTGTTCTTGCGCAGCGTCTGCACGGAAGTGGTACCCGTGGTGGTGGCCACGGTCTTGCCGCTGAGCTGGGCAACGGAGGTGATGCCGGAGGTGGCTTTCACCGCGATGCGGACTTCTTCGACGAAGGTGGTCACGACGAAGGCCACGTCTTTTTGACGGGTCGCGTTGTTGGTGGTGGAGCCGCACTCGATGTCGACTGTGCCGTTTTGCACGAGGGGAATGCGGTTTTGCGAGGTCACGGGCTGGTATTTGACTTCCAGCTTGCGCTCGGCGGCTTTTTCGAGGCCGGCCAGGATGCGCTGGCAGATTTCGACGTGGTAGCCGGTGTATTTGCCGTCACCGAGGGTATAGGACAGTGCACCGGAGGAGTCACGCACGCCCATGGTCACAACGCCTGAAGCCTTGACTTTGGAAAGGGTGTCGGCAAACGCACCGCCGGTGGCGAGCAATGCAACAGACAGAGCGACTAGCTTGAGTTTCATGGAATCTCCTGTAATGAATGAAACGATTAGCGAACTATTCTAGAGAGTTGGTTCCCGGGCTACGCCTAGGTTTACCCGGCCTCTAAAAATGGGGGAAAGCGGACGGCGTGAAAGGGTTGATGGTTTTGCAAACCCGCAGCATTGACAGCAATTTCTGGGGTTTTCCAAAATGGTGCACGCATTAAAAGTCCGGAACTATACGGCAGATGTAAGCAGTCTTTGTGCCAGCGGACCGTCAGGCCGCCTGCACTCGTGGCCGCACAGGCTGGGCGATCACCCGAATGGCGCCGTGCCTTGCGCAGACCGATGCCGCACAAAGGGCCGTAAGGAAGGCAACGCAGACAGCAAATGAATCAACAAGCACGGGCAAGCACCAAAATTTGAACGTCACGAACTGTAAATTTGGAGATGTCAAAACACCAATGCTGTTTCGACGATCTTCCATGCATTTTTCTTATAACCACTTAGGGTTACTACTAGTCGTCAGTCTGATGCCAGCATTTGACCGCAAGGCCAGCCCGCTTAGGCAACTAGCGGTCGGCTAGCGCGATGCCGGTGCCCCCGCGCCGCGGCCGCCAGCCTTTTCCTTGCCGCCGGTTTGTGCCTGCAGGTAAGTCCACAAGGCCTGGGCATGGGTTTTGGCAGACTCCTTGGAGGTGGGCCGCTCACGGTACACGCGCACGTCCATGGTCATTTCCAGATTACCGCCGGCGCTGACCAGTTTTTTGGCCCTCAATTCCTTCTTGACGGCGCTGAGCGGCAAAAATGCGATGCCGTGGCCTTCCAGCGCCATCGCCTTCAGGCCTTCGGCCATATCGGTTTCGTACACCCGGTCCAGGTGGATGGCCGTGCTCGACTGCTTGAGGATCATGTCGACCATGCGGCCCAGGTAGGCGCCCGGCGCATAGCCCAGATAAGGCAAGGGCTGGCCGGCGCGGCCCGGCAGGCTGAACTCGGGCTCACCCGCGGAATTGGCCCTGACAAAAGGTGCCAGCACTTCCTGGCCCAACGACACCATTTCATAGCGGTCCGGGTCCAGCTGGAAAGGCTGGGAATCGTGGTGGTAGGCGATCAACAGGTCGCAGCTGCCTTCAACCAGTCGCAATACGGCATCGTGCACGTTCAGCGCGATCAAGCGGCTCTTGATGGGGCCGAACTTCTCGCGCAAGCTGCTGACCCAGGCCGGAAAGAAGGTAAATGCCAGGGTGTGCGGCACCGCGAACTCGATGACGTCCTGCCCGGCCGAGGTGTGGCCGCGCAGCATGGCGCGGGTCGACTGCAGGCCCTGCAGCATCTCCAGCGACTGGCTGTACAGGGTTTCTCCGGCAGGGGTGAGCCGCGTGGGATATGAGCTGCGGTCCACCAGGTCGGTACCGGCCCAGGCTTCCAGCGCCTGGATACGCCGTGAAAACGCGGGCTGGGTGACATGACGCAATTGGGCGGAGCGGCTGAAACTGCGGGTTTCAGCCAGGCTCACAAAATCTTCCAGCCATTTGGTTTCCATGAACCAATTATGCGAGCTCAGGCAGTCTTTCTACCTACGGGGAATCCCATGGCTACCTGGAAACCGCAAATTCCGGCCAACCGTGCCGGCATCAGCTTGCTATTAATTTTATAGCTGCTTGCGCCCGTCAGTTATGGTTAAAACCTGGATTTCACTTAAATCTCAAGCCTCTGCCGAACTCTGCTGCAGCGCCCACATGCGTGCATAAGCGCCCTCCATGGCCAGCAACTGTGCGTGCGTGCCGCGCTCCACAATGCGCCCGGCGTCCATCACCAGGATCTCATGCGCGTCCACCACGGTAGACAACCGGTGCGCAATCACCAGCGTGGTCTTGTTTTGCGCGGCAGTGCGCAGCTCGGCCTGGATGGCGCGCTCATTGGCCGAATCCAGCGCCGAAGTGGCTTCGTCAAAAATCACTACCGGCGGGTTTTTCAGCAAGGTGCGGGCAATGGCCACCCGCTGCTTTTCGCCGCCCGACAGCTTCAGGCCCCGCTCGCCCACCATGGTCTGGTAACCCAGCGGCGTAGAGGCAATAAACCCGTGGATGCGGGCCGCACGCGCCGCTTCCTCGACCTCGGCATGGCTGGCGCCCGGCTTGCCGTAGGCGATGTTGTATTCCACCGTGTCGTTGAACAGCACCGTGTCCTGCGGCACGATGCCGATGGACTGGCGCACGCTGGACTGTGTGACCTGCTTGATGTCCTGGCCGGCAATGGTGATGCAGCCCTGCTGGACATCGTAAAAGCGGTAGAGCAGGCGCGCCAGCGTGGACTTGCCGGCGCCCGAAGAGCCCACCACCGCGACGGTCTTGCCCGGCGGAATTTCAAAGCTCACGTTGTGCAGGATGGGCCGTGCCGGGTCGTAGGCAAAATTTACATTCTCAAAACGTACCGCCGGCGTACCTTCGATGACGATAGGCTGGGCACCCGGCACGTCGGCGATTTCACGCTCCCGCTCCATCAACACAAACATCTTGTCCAGGTCGGTCAGGCTTTGCTTGATCTCGCGGTAGATCACACCCAGGAAACCGAGCGGAATGTAGAGCTGGATCATGAAGGCATTGACCATCACCAGGTCGCCCAGCGTCATGCGACCGTCCACCACGCCCTGGGTTGCGCGCCAGAGCATGGCCACCAGCCCGATGGCGATGATGAGCTGCTGCCCGGTATTGAGCAGGCTCAGCGTGTTCTGGCTCTTGATGGCGGCGCGCCGGTAACGCTGCAGGTTTTCGTCGTAGCGTGCGGCTTCAAACTCTTCGTTGTTGAAATACTTGACGGTTTCGTAGTTCAGCAGCGAGTCGATGGCGCGGCTGTGGGCCGACGAATCGAGCTCATTCATGGCCTTGCGGAACTGTGTGCGCCATTCGGTCACCGTGACGGTGAAGAAAATGTAGAACACGAGCGCGATGCCCGTGATGCCGGCAAACCAGACGTCGAACTTGACGGCCAGCAGCGTCAGCACCAACGTCACTTCAATCAGCGTGGGGATGATGCTGTAGAGCGAGTACGAAATCAGCGAATGCACGCCGCGCGTGCCGCGCTCGATGTCGCGCGTCATGCCGCCGGTTTGCCGCTCCAGGTGAAAGCGCAGGCTGAGCGCATGCAGGTGCCGGAACACTTCCAGCGAAATCCGCCGCGCCGCGCCTTCGGTGGCTTTGGCAAACACCAGTTCGCGCAGTTCGGTAAAAAGCGTGGTCGACAGGCGCAGCAGGCCGTAGGCCAGCAGCAGCGCCACCGGCACCACCAGCACCGCCTGTGCGTCGCCCGGTTTGAAGTTCATGGCGTCGACCAGGTTCTTCAGCAAGAGCGGCACACCAACGTTGGCCATCTTGGCGCCCACCATGAAGCTCAGGGCCGCCAGCACGCGCCATTTGTAATCCCACAGGTAGGGGAAAAGGCGTTTGAGGGTGCCAAGGTCCGAGCGCTGGAACGCGATCGCCTTGCCGGCGCCCGGCGCTGACGCGGCGGCAGGCACAGCCAGGGAAGAATCAACAGCGGAAGCTCGGGAGCGCATGAGGGACAATCGTGTAGGTTGTTGTAATAACTTTTTCAGATTGTGCCTATGTCTACCGAATCAAGCACCCATACGGACATTCACGCCGAGGACGCCCTGAACGTCCAGTTGCCCACCGACAAGGAACTGGTGCTCAAGGTCATTCCCATGCCGGCCGACTGCAATGCCAACGGCGACATCTTCGGCGGCTGGGTCATGGCGCAGGTCGACCTGGCCGGCTCGGTGGTACCGGCCCGCCACGTGGACGGGCGCATGGCAACCGTGGCCGTCAACCAGTTCATCTTCAAGCAGCCGGTGCGGGTCGGCGACATCCTGTCGTTTTTCTCCTGCGTCACGCGTATCGGCACCACGTCCATCACGGTCCAGGTTGAGGTCTACGCCGAGCGCTTTCGCGCCCAGGGCCGCTACATCAAGGTCACGGAAGCCAGCCTGACTTACGTGGCCATTGACGATTTCGGCAAGCCCCGCAAGATTCCCAAGGCCTGACGCCCGGGTGCCAGGTACCTTCGCCGGCCACCTGGATGCTATTTATTTGATAGCTGCTTGCGCCCAATACAAAAGGCGTACAGGCTTTTTTTGCTTAAATTTTTACGCAATCCCCGTCAGGCACCCCACCAGCCCGCACGAGGGGCAGCCTGAGCTTCTTCCAGCTCTGCCTCGCTGACTTCGATCTCCATGCGCAGCAGCGCTGCTGCCATGGCCTTGCCCAGGTTGTCCATGCGCAGGTTGCGCGCACCACCGCCTTGCAGCGCGCCCTGCAATACCAGCTTGAGGGCCAGGATATTGGGCAAGCGCCAGCATTGCACCGCGCCCGGCAGCCAGGGCGCAAAGTGCGCCTGCACGCGTTCGGCCGTCACCTCGCGCTCCATGATCCGGTAGCCCGCCTCGTTCCAGGCAAAGAGGCCAAAGTCCACCCAGTCGGCCTTGTCGCCGCTGCGCGCATGCGCGAGCTTCACCAATTGCACCCTCATGACTGCAACACCTCCACACGCACCGCCGCCTCAACCGCTTGCCGGTCAATCAGCGCAGGCCAGATGCCCAGCAACTCACTGCTGTTGTTCAGGCCGTGAAAGCCGCAGGTATAGGCCGGCCCGCTCAAGGCCATCCACGGAAAGAGCCGGCCAAAACCTTCGGCCACCGCTTTGTCCTGCGTCCTGATCGCCATACGGACCCAGACTTCGTTGAGCTCCGCCAGCACTGCAGGTGCAGGCAGTGGCGCCAGTGGGCCATGTGCCGAGTTGAGCCCCGGGAATTCGACAAAGAGTTCGTCGTGCGCCTGGCGCTTTTCCCTCAGCCGGGCTTTCACCATCTCCACAGCTGCCAGTGCCTTGTCATGCGCATCAGGCCAGCTAAAGCCCCAGGTGACCTCGGCCTTGTAGCCGTCGCGAAACCCGCCCACCACCTTGAGTTGCGCGGGCCGCGCGTGGCCGCGCACGCCCGTCATGCGCACGGCATCGTCGCCCAGGTCTTCGAGCCGCACCGCCGATAAATCCATCACCACATCGGGCGAGGCATAGTGCCCCGGGTCGTGCACTTCATACAGCAGTTGCTGGCGCACCGTATCGAAATTGATGCGGCCACCCGTGCCCGGTGCCTTGGTGATCAGCGCCGTGCCGTCTACGCTGACCTCGGCGATGGGATAGCCGATGTGGGCGAGATCGGGAATGGCCTTCCACGCCTGCTGGCTGCCAAAGTTGCCGCCGCTGCCCTGGCCCGAACATTCGAGCAAGTGCCCCACCGCCAGCCCTTGCGCCAGCCGATCCAGCTCGGCCGGCGTTTTTGCGTCCTCCAGCTTCCAGTTGAATTCATGCACCAGCGGCGCCAGGAACAGCGCCGCATCGGCGACGCGCCCTGTCACCACAATATCGGCGCC
The DNA here is from genome assembly GCF_056405695.1 of Polaromonas sp. P1_F6. Lineage (NCBI taxonomy): Bacteria > Pseudomonadati > Pseudomonadota > Betaproteobacteria > Burkholderiales > Comamonadaceae > Polaromonas > Polaromonas sp. P1_F6. The sequence goes on along the minus strand of NZ_JBFUBQ010000003.1, from coordinate 483,230 downwards.
CTGCTGCAGCGCCGACACAATAGGCCGCGCGCCCACATAGGCATTGGCAAACACCATGCGCTCGCGCACGGACTCAAACGCCTGGCCGTTGAACATATGCGGCGGCGCGAGCTCTGCGAGCTGCGGCAACACTTCGTCACCGGTGACCACCGCGATGCGCGCCTTCCATCCCTTGGCCGCAAACGCCGCGCGCAAGGCAGCGCCGGCGCCCGCAGGATTGAGCCCGCCCGCGTTGCAGATGAACTTGACGCCGCGCGCCTGCATCAACGGCCACAGCTTCATCAGCATGGGGACCACATCGCGTGCATAGCCCAGTGCAGGGTCGCGCTGCCGGTCCTTTTGCAGGATGGCCAGCGTCAGCTCGGCCAGATGGTCGCTTGCGATGTAGTGAACACCACCACGCTCAATGCTCGCGGCCACAGGCTCCCATGCGTCGCCGTAGAAACCCAGGCCGGCGCCGATTCGAACATTTCGTTCCATCTAGGGATTACGCTTGATCACCAAGGCGACACGTATTCGGAACAACCCCTAGCGACAGACCTTTAGGCGACAGCTATAACCAAAGCTCATTACAGGGGAGACCGCGACGTGCAATTCTTGCAACTGCTCATCAGCGGTATTGCCCAAGGCTGCATCTACGGGCTGATCGCGCTGGGCTTTGTGCTCATCTACAAGGCCACCGAGACGGTCAGCTTCGCGCAGGGCGAACTGATGATGCTGGGCGCGTTCGGCGGCCTGGCCTGCATGACCTTGCTGGGGTTTCCCTTCTGGCTGGCGGTGATCAGCGCGATTGCAGGTATGGCGTTGTTCGGCATGGTGCTGGAGCGCCTCGTAATACGCCCCATCCTCGGCCAGCCCGCGTTTTCCATCGTCATGCTCACCATCGGCGTCGGCTACACGGCGCGCGGCCTTATCACCATGATCCCCGGCATAGGCACCGAAACCTATGTGCTGCCCGTGCCCTACAAAGACCAGATCTGGAGCCTGGGCGCGCTGGTCATCAATGTCGAGCAGGTTGCCATCATCGTCACCACCGCAGCGCTGTGCCTCATCCTGTTTGCGATGTTCAAGTACAGCAAGCTGGGCATCGCCATGCAGGCGTCGTCGCAAAACCAGCTGGCTGCGTACTACATGGGCATTCCCGTCAAGCGGCTTAACGGCCTGGTGTGGGCACTGGCCTCGGCCGTCGCGGCGATTGCCGGGCTCCTGCTCGCGCCCATCACCTTTGTGCATGCCAACATGGGTTTTATCGGGCTCAAGGCTTTCCCGGCCGCGGTGGTAGGCGGTTTCGGCAGTCTGCCCGGCGCGATTGTGGGCGGGCTGGTGATCGGCCTGGTTGAATCGTTCTCGGGCTTTTATTTGCCCGACGGCTTCAAGGACATCGCCGCCTATGTGGTAGTGCTCATCATGCTGATGGTCAAGCCCAGCGGCCTGTTCGGCGAGAAGCTCCGAAAAAAAGTATGAAGAACAAGCAGGTCAACGCGTGCCATCCCTTAAAGCCAGGCCACCGTGGAACCGGCTTTGCCGGGCCGCTAGTGGCGCCCCCCGAGGGGGAGGCGCCGAAGGCGCTTCGGGGGGGAGCCTTCTCATGAGGTTCATCTTTAAAACCGATTACGGCCAGGACATCAAACTGGCCAAGCACGCAGGCCATGTGTTCTGGTACGGCGCACTGATGTTGCTGTTGCTAGCGGCACCGTGGTTGTTCCCCGAATACTGGCTCGCACAACTCACCTTCGTGATGATCTACGCCATCGCCGGGCTGGGCCTGATGTTGCTGGCGGGTTTCACCGGCCTCTTCTCTTTGGGGCACGCGGCCTTTCTGGGCGTCGGCGCTTACACGCAGGCGGTGATGACCAACGCCGGCCTGCCCTTTCCCATCGCCTTGTTGTGCGCCGCCGGGCTATCAGCCGCCGTGGGCCTGGTCGTGGGCCTGCCCGCCCTGCGCGTGAAGGGCATTTACCTCGGCATGGCGACGCTGTCTTTTGGCTTCATTGTTGAAGAAGTGTTTGCACGCTGGGAAAGTGTTACCGGCGGCAATGCGGGCATCCACATCAAGGCACCCGACATGTTCGGCTGGAAGCTGGCCAGCGGCGAGTCCTTCTATTTCCTCTGCCTCCTCATCACCGTGGCGGCCACGCTGGCCATCCTCAACCTGCTGCGCTCGCCCACGGGCCGGGCCTTTGTCGCGATCCGCGATTCCGAGATTTCGGCGCAGAGCATGGGTATCCACCTGGCGCGCTACAAGACGCTGTCTTTTGCGCTGTCTGCGGCGCTGGCCGGCGTGGCCGGCGCACTCTATGCGCACAAGCTGCAGTTCATCTCGCCCGACCAGTTCAACATCCTGCAGTCCATCGACCTGCTCTTGATGATCGTGATCGGCGGCGTGGGCTCGGTACACGGTGCTTTTCTGGGCGCCATCTTCCTGATCTCCATGCCGCAGGTGATTGGCCTCACCAAAGACTATTTGCCCGCCACCATAGGCCAGGCCCCCGGCCTGCAGGCGGCGGTCTACGGCATTGTGCTGATCGCCTTTGTGCTGTTTGAGCCGATGGGGCTGTATGGCCGCTGGCTGAAGATTCGCACCTATTTGCAGCTCTTTCCTTTCTACAGAAAAGGACTCTTTAAACGGCAGAAATCATTCCAGAAGTCAGATCGCCTGAAATGAGCACGACCCTCCTTTCCGCCAAAAACCTCAGCGTTCGCTTCGGCGGCGTGCTGGCGGTCAACAACGTGAGCTTTGACGTCAAGCAGGGCGAAGTCTTCACGCTCATCGGCCCCAACGGCGCGGGCAAGACCACGGTGTTCAACCTGATCAGCCGCATCTACACACCCACCACCGGCGAGATTGAATACCGCGGCGAAAAGCTCACCTACCAGCCGCCCCACAAGATTGCTTCGCTGGGTATTGCGCGCACCTTCCAGAACATCGAGCTGTTTGAGCACGCCACCGTGCTGCACAACCTGCTGATTGGCCGGCACACGCACCGGCAGACAGGTTTGCTGCACGACCTGTTTTTTACCGCCAGGGCGCGAGATGCCGAACTGCTGGCACGCGAAAAAGCCGAGCAGGTCATTGACTTCCTCGACCTGCAACATCACCGCGATTCGATGGTCGCAGGTCTTCCCTACGGCGTGCGCAAGGTGGTCGAGCTGGCGCGGGCGCTGTGCACCGAGCCGCAGTTGCTGCTGCTCGACGAGCCCTCTTCCGGCCTCAATGTGGAAGAAACCGGCGACATGGCCTTCTGGATCCAGGACATCCAGCATGAGCTGGGCATCACGGTGCTGATGGTCGAGCACGATATGTCACTGGTCTCCCGCGTGTCAGACCGCGTGCTGGCCATGAACCAGGGCGAGGTGCTGGCCATGGGCACGCCGCGCGAGGTACAGAACGATCCTGGCGTCATCGAAGCCTATCTGGGCTCGGTGGATGAGGTCACATCACTACGGAGGACAGCATGAGTGCGGTCCCTCCACCCGTCAGCGACCAACCCGTCCTGAAACTCCTCAACGTCGAGAGCTCCTACGGCCCCATAAAGGCCATACGCGGCATCAGCCTGCAGGTGCGCCGCAGCGAAATTGCCACGGTGCTGGGCTCCAACGGCGCGGGCAAATCCACCATCCTCAAGACCATCTCGGGCATCCTCGATCCGCGCAAGGGCTCCATCGACTTCAAGGGCGAGGACATCACGGCGCAGGACCCGGCTCATATCGTGCAGCAGGGCTTGTCGCATGTGCCTGAGGGACGCGAGGTATTCCCTTTGCTCAGCGTACGCGACAATCTGCTGATGGGTGCCTACACCCGCAAGGACCGCGACGGCGTGGCGCTCGACATGGAAGCGGTGTACGGCTACTTCCCGATCCTGAAAGAGCGCGCCCTGCAAGACGCCGGGCTGCTGTCGGGCGGGCAGCAGCAGATGCTGGCAATCTCGCGCGCGCTCATGGCTTCGCCCGACCTGATCCTTCTCGACGAACCCAGCCTGGGCTTGTCACCCAAGCTCACCAAGGAAATTTTCGAGATCGTGGTGCGCATCAACCGCGAGCGCGGCACCACTATCCTGCTGGTCGAGCAGAACGCCAACATGGCGCTCAACGCGTCGGACTACGGCTATGTGCTGGAAAACGGCCGCATCGTGATGGAAGACACCTGCGCCCGCCTGCGCGAGAAAGAGGACATCAAGGAGTTCTACCTCGGCATGAAAGAAGACGGCGTGCGCGGCGAGCGGCGTTGGAAGAAAAAGAAGACGTGGCGGTGACTGAATGAGCAATCTTTGGGATCTTTCACACATCCAGCCCGAGCATGCCATCGTCATGCCAGGCGAAACCATCCCTGCGGTGTTCTGGAACGCGGTGGAGCAGCGCAGCCACAAAACCTGGATGCGGCAGAAAAAGCTCGGCATCTGGCGCAGCTGGACCTGGACGCAAACCGGCGATGCGGTGCGCGAAATCGCCGCCGGGCTGCTCGCCCTGGGCTTTCCGCGCGGCGAATGCGCCTCCATCCTTTCCAACACCGTCATCGAATGGGTGCTGGCCGATCTGGCGGTGCTCAGCTGCGGCGGGGTTTGCAGCGGCATCTACCCCACCGACGCCGCCTCGCAGGTGCACTACCTCTGTGAAGATTCGCGCACCACCACGCTATTTGTCGAAGACGACGAGCAGCTCGACAAGGCGCTGGAAGTGCGGCCGCAATTGCCCCTGCTCCGCAAGATCATCGTGTTCGACACCGAGGGCCTGCGCGACCTGAATGACCCCGGCGTGATGGGACTGGACGAGCTGCGCGCGCTGGGCCGCAGCTACCTGGCCGACCATCCCAACACGGTGAAAGACAGCGCCGCTGCCTGCAAACCTGAAGACCTGGCCATCCTGGTCTACACCTCTGGCACCACCGGCAAACCCAAGGGCGCGATGCACAGCCAGCGCGGACTGGTGTTTACCGCACGTGGCTACAACACACTCGTCGCGCAAAACGAAGACGACGAGCGCATGTGCTTTTTGCCGCTGTGCCATATCGCCGAGCGCATGGGCGGTGAATACTTTGCGATGTACGCGGGCGCCAAACTCAACTTTGTCGAGAATCCCGAGACCATTCCTGAAAACGTGCGTGAGATCGCACCCACGGTGTTCACCGCCGTGCCGCGTGTGTGGGAGAAGTTTTATTCCGGCGTGATGATCGCACTGAAGGAAGCCAGCTGGCTGCAGCAGGCCGCCTATACCTGGAGCATTGGCGTGGGCATGCGCATCGCCGACACCGTGCTGGCCGGCCAACCGGTCAGCACATCGCTCAAGGCCCGCTTCACGCTGGCGCGCTGGCTGGCACTCAACAACACGCGAAAGCTGATCGGCATTCACAAGGCGCGGTTTTGCGTCACGGGTGCGGCGCCCATTTCGCCCGACCTGGTGAAGTGGTACATGGCGTTGGGGGTTCCCATGCTGGAGGTCTGGGGCATGACGGAAACCTGCGGCGCCGCCAGCGGCGTGCCGGCCAGTTGCATGAAGCCCGGCTCCATAGGCCCGGCCGCCGGCTACAACGAGATGCGGCTGGACCCGGCCACTGGCGAGATCCTGGTGCGCGGCACCAATGTTTTTTTGGGTTACCTGAACCAGCCTGAAAAAACCGCCGAGACGCTGGATGCCGAGGGCTGGCTGCACACCGGCGACGTTGGCGTGATGGACGCGCAAGGGTTTTTCCGGATCACCGACCGGATGAAGGACATCATCATCACCGCCGGCGGCAAGAACGTGACGCCCAGCGAGCTGGAAAACGAACTCAAGTTCTCGCCCTACATCACCGACGCGGTGGTCATCGGTGACAAGCGCGCCTACCTCACCGTCATCATCATGATCGACCAGGAAAACGTCGAGAAATTCGCCCAGGATGCGGACATACCCTTCAGTAATTACGCCAGCTTGACGCGGGCCACTGAAGTGCAAGAATTGATCCAGTCGGAGATCGACCGGGTCAACAAGAAGTTTGCGCGGGTCGAGCAGATCAAGAAATTCTTCCTGCTCGACACGCAGCTCACGGCGGAAGACGAAGAGCTCACGCCGACCATGAAGCTCAAGCGCAAACTCGTAGAAAAAAAATACGCCCCGCAAATTGAGGCCATGTACTGAGCCCTTCGCCAGCACCGTGTATCGAGTGAACCAGAAACAAGAACCATTAAGGAGACAAAACCATGAAACTGAAGTCAACCGCCGTTCTTTCCGCGCTGGCCTGTGCAGCCGCCTTGTCGGCAGCCACAGCACAGGCGCAAAGCCAGGGCGTCAGCAAAACCGAGATCACGCTCGGCTCCATCCAGGACCTGTCGGGACCGCTCGCGGGCTTCGGCAAACAGATCCGCAACGGCATGACGCTGCGGGTGGACGAACTTAACGAACAAGGCGGCATCAACGGCCGCAAGGTCAAGCTGATCGTCGAGGATTCGGGCTACGACCCGAAGAAGGCGGTGCTGGCGGCGCAAAAGCTGGTGAACCAGGACAAGATTTTCGCCATGGTCGGCCACCTGGGCACGGCGCAAAACCTGGCCGCCATGCCGGTGCAGTTCGAAAAAAACGTCATCAACTTCTTCCCGGTGACGGCCGCACGCGAAATGTACGAGCCCTTCCACAAGCTCAAGTACTCCTTCGCTGCCACTTACTACGACCAGATGAAGTCGGCCGTGCCCAAGCTGGTGAAGGAAAAGAACGCCAAAAAGGTCTGCTCGATGTACCAGGACGATGAGTTCGGCCTCGAAGTGCAGCGCGGCGCCGATGATGGCCTGAAGACCCTCGGCATGACCATGGTCGAGAAAACTTCCTTCAAGCGCGGCGCCACTGATTTCTCGTCGCAGATCGCCAAGCTCAAGGCTTCTGAATGCGACCTGGTGGTGTTGGGTACCATCATCCGCGAAACCATTGGCGGCATCGGCACCGCGCGCAAGCTGGGCTACAACCCCGTCTTCCTGGGCTCCAGCGCCGCCTACACCGACCTGATCCACAAGCTGGGCGGCAAGGCCATGGACGGCCTCTACGCCACCATGACGGTGCAAAACCCCTACCTGGACGAAGCCTCGCAGCCCATCCGCTTCTGGGCCAACAAGTACAAGACCGCCTTCAATGAAGACCCGACGGTGTTCTCGGTCTACGGCTATACGGTGGTCGACAGCTTTATCCGTGCATCGCAGAAAGCCGGCGCCAGCCTGACAACCGAGAGCTTCATCAAGGCCATGGACACCATGGTGATCCCGGCCGACATCTTCGGCAGCTCTGAAGGCAAGTTTGGCCCGCAAAAACGCCTGGGCAACAACCAGTCGCGCCTGTCGATGTTGCAGGACGCGCGCTGGAAAGTAGTGTCTGACTACATCACGCAGTGAAGTCAGCAGCGACTGCCAGCCGCGACTCCGAAAAACCACCTCCGGGTGGTTTTTTTATGCAAAAAAGTGGCTGGACCCTTTAAATATCTGCGCGATCAGCTCCTGAATTAATAGCACTCGCCCTCCACTGATCGCCTCGTGGCTTGCCGTGAGCCCCGTGTATCACGCAGAATGCGGCATGCCCGCCCCCGCCAAACCCGCTTCCAAAACGCCTGCCAGGACTCCCGCCGCCCCGCTTGCCACCGTGCGCTGCAAAGACACCCAGGCCTTCACGAAGTGGCTGGCCAAACACCACACCGACAGCACCGGCGTCTGGCTGCAAATCGCCAAGAAGGATTCGGGAATCGCCTCCATCACCCACGCCGAAGCGCTGGAAGCGGCGCTCTGCCACGGCTGGATAGACGGCCAGAGGAATTCCATGGACGCGCAGTATTTTTTGCAGAAGTTCACCCCGCGGCGTGCCCGCAGCACCTGGTCCAAAGTCAACTGCGCCAAGGCCCTGGCACTGATTGAATCCGGCGACATGCAGCCGGCGGGACTGGCCGAGGTTGAACGCGCCAAAGCCGACGGCCGCTGGGATGCGGCCTACGACGCGCAGAGCAAGATGGCGGTGCCTGGCGACCTGGCGGCGTTGCTCGCGAAGAGCGCCAAAGCCAAGGCCTTCTTCGAAACACTGGACTCACGCAATCGCTTCGCCATTTTGTTCAGGCTGCAAACCGCCAAGAAAGCCGAGACACGCGAGCGCCGGCTGGTGAAGTTCGCCGACATGCTCAAGCGGGGTGAAAAAATCCATCCCTGACAGTGGACAGGGCCTTTTCGGTGACGCCGTACGGCAGACGCGCTACAGTCAATCGGGCGAGCCCATCCCTCAACCGAACACGTAAGAACCTGTTTACGATCTAAAGGAGTCCGCATGGCGTCCACCTGGTGGCAGCAAGTCGGTGAAACCATCGCCTCGGAGTTTTCAGATTTGCCCGATGCCGAGCAGGCCACGCGCGTCATGGTGCGCCTCACGCTGGCGGCGTTGCTGGGCGGCCTGCTGGGCATAGAGCGCGAGCAAAAGGGCAAGGCCGCCGGCGTGCGCACGCACATGCTGGTGGCCATGGGTTCTGCGATGTTCGTGCTGGTGTCGCAGCAGTCCGGCATGATCACCGCCGACTTGAGCCGGGTGATTCAGGGCGTGATTGCCGGCATCGGCTTTCTGGGCGCGGGCACCATCCTCAAGGGCCACATCAAGGGCAACCCCGACGAAGAGCAGGTCAAGGGCCTGACCACCGCCGCCGGCATCTGGCTGACGGCGGCCATTGGCGTGGCGGCCGGCATGGGCCGTGAAAGCACTGCGGTCCTCAGCACCCTGCTGGCGCTCGGCATCCTGGCGCTGGTGCCGCGCCTGGTGCGTTTTCTGGAAAAACCCGAACCGCTGCTCAAGCCTGACGGCGACAAGCGCGGGGACGGTTCATAAGCTCGTCCAGGGGCGCCGTGGTGGTTTAATTTTTCGTGCGCTGCGAGACGAACTCGCCTTCATAACCCTTGGCCAGCGAAAGCTTTTCGGCTTCACTCAGCACTTTTCCTGCCAGCTGGAACACACCCTGCTCCTCGTCTTCAAGGTGGTGATAAATCTTGTGGTGCAGCTCTTTGGCAGTGGCCAGCCAGGCGGGCGAGCTGAAATCGGTTTCTTCCAGCGTTTCCACCAGCTTGTCCATCTGGTGGTGCTCGGCAATGCCGTGGCGTGAGGGTTCCTGCGTCATGTCGTGCGCGATCAGCGGCACATAAAAAAAGCGCTCCTCCGCCGCGGCATGCGCCGCGAGTTCGAGCTTGAGTTCCTTGAACAGCGTGGCTCTTTCCTTGCTGTCGCCCTGCGTTTGGATGAGGTTGTCCGCCAGGGCGCGCTGGGTGACATGGCTTGTTCGCAGTGCTTCAAAAATGTTCATTCAACCATTATGGGGACGGTGCACGCCCTGGCGTGTAGGTCAAGGGCGGATCCTGCAGGGCCAAAAATCGCTATTAATTTGATAGCTGCTTGCGCTCACCCAGCATGGCCTGTAGGCCTGAATGGTCAAAAAATGGGCCAACAGGGCGCAGGGCACGGTAAAAGCGCTAAATTAGGGGTTATGAACAAAATCCTTCTTCTTGGCGGAACCGGCTTCGTCGGCGCGCACGTCTGTGAAAAACTGGCGCGGCTGCAATGCCGCGTCACCGTGGTCACACGCCGGCAGGCCAGCGCCCGCCACCTGCAAATGCTGCCGCTGGTCGACGTGATTGAGGCCGACGCCCACGATGCTTCCTCGCTGGCACCGCTGCTGGCCGGACACGACGCCGTGGTCAACCTGATTGCCATCCTTCACGGCACAGAGGCCGCGTTCGACAAGGCGCATGTGCAACTGCCGCTGGAGCTGGCCCGGGCCTGCGAAGCCAGCGGCCTCAGGCGCATCGTTCACATCAGCGCCCTGGGCGCTTCGCCCGGTTCGGCATCGATGTACCAGCGCAGCAAGGCGCGCGGCGAAGCCGTGCTGCTCAGCACCGGGCTGGATGTGACTGTACTGCGGCCCAGCGTGATCTTTGGTGCCGAAGATAAATTCCTCAACACCTTTGCCCGGCTCCAGCAGATCTTTCCGGTGGTTCCGCTCGCAGCCGCCGATGCGCGCTTTCAGCCCGTCTGGGTGGAAGATGTCGCCGACGCCATCGTGCACTGCCTGCAAGACCCCGACACCGCCGGCCAGATCTATGAAGTTTGCGGGCCCGACGTGTTCACGCTGCGCCAGCTGGTCGGGCTGGCCGGCCGCTACGCCGGTATCAACGGTGGCAAGGGCCGTCCGGTGATCAGCTTGCCGGATTCCCTGGGGCGCCTGCAGGCGCGCCTCATGGAGTTCGCGCCCGGAGAGCCGCTGCTGAGCCGCGACAACCTCGACGCCATGGCCACCGACAACGTGGCCACCGGCAAGCTGCCCGGCCTGCAGGCACTGGGTGTTCACCCTGCCGCGCTGGATGCGGTGGGGCCTTCTTATCTGGGAGCGCAGGGCTTGCGCAGCGGGCTGACGGCCAAGCGTAAAACCGCCGGCCGTTTTTAGGCCCCCACGGTGGAATAGGGCCCCCACGGTCGCTCACTTCGTGTAGCTCCCTGCCCCCCGAGGGGGCCGCCCGCCTGCGGCCTGGCAAAGCCGAAAACAGGCACACCCCTATCGGGCTCACTGTGTGTAGCCCTTTTCCCCTTGCAGGGGACTGTGCCTGTGGCCCGGCAAAGCCGGTTCCACGGCTCACGCTGGCTTGAAGAGTGCAATGGGCGTGATGAGTGCTAGGCTATTTCGCCAGCGGCGGCCGTGGGACTGGCTTCGCCAGACCGCAGGCGCCGCCCCCTTGAGGGGGGAACGGGCTACACGCAGTGAGCCTGGACGGGGGTTGGCATTAATTCAGGGGATTTTTTGCATCAATAGCGCGTTGGTGCGGCGGTAGCATCGCAAGTCGTTTCACTTTGACTTCTTTCCTTCATCGTCAGCAGAACAGGGACACCATGCTCAAGCTCTACATCGGCAATAAAAACTACTCCTCCTGGTCCATGCGCCCCTGGGTGCTGCTCAAGCAGGCCGGCATTCCCTTTGAAGAAATCAAGCTGCGCTTTGACTCGTTCGATGCCAACTCGAGTTTCAAGGAAAAAATCGGCGGCGTGAACCCGACCGGCCGGGTGCCGGCGCTGGACGATGACGGTTTTGTCGTCTGGGACACGCTGGCGATTGCTGAATACCTCGCGGAACGCTTTCCCGAGAAAAAGCTCTGGCCGCAGGATGTGAAAGCGCGCGCCCGGGCGCGCAGCGTATGCGCTGAAATGCACAGCGGCTTTGGCGCGCTGCGTTCGGCCTGCCCCATGAACATCGAAGCAGACCTGTCGGACATGGGCCAGCTGATTTGGCGCGACAAATCGGCCGTGCGTGCCGACGTGCAGCGCATCGTCGAGATGTGGAGCGAGCTGCTGGAGCAGCACAAAGGCCCCATGCTGTTCGGCGAATTCAGCATTGCAGACGCTTTTTTTGCACCCGTCTGCATGCGCCTGAGCCGCTACGGCTTGCCGGTGCCTGCCGGGATCGGCGCTTACATCCAGCGCGTGAGCGCCTTGCCGGGCGTGAAAGCCTGGATCGACGACGCGCTGGCCGAGAACGATTTCCGCGAATTCGAAGAGCCCTACCGCGTCAAGCGCTGAACGGGAGACATCATGGTCACCATCTATCTGCGCTACGTGCTCAACACCGCCAAACTCAAGGAGTTCGAGCACTACGGCAAGCTGTGGATTCCGCTGGTCGAGAAATTCGGCGGCACGCACCACGGCTACTTCATGCCCAGCGAAGGCGCCAACAACATTGCATTGGCCTTGTTCACCTTTGAGAGCCTGGCGGCCTACGAGATTTACCGCCAGAGCTCTTTTGCGGACCAGGAATGCCTGGCGGCTTTCAAATACGCGGAGACCACAGGCTGCATCATCAGCTACGAACGAAGCTTCTTCCGGCCGGTGTTCTCCTGAGTCCAGGCCTGGGGCCTATCCCCAGGCAAAGCCCAAGCCGCTAAACTGGCTGGATGCAGATTTACATGGTCGGTGGCGCGGTGCGCGATGCCTTGCTGGGCTTGCCCGTGCAGGATCACGACTGGGTGGTCGTGGGCGCCACACCCGAGGTGCTGGTCGCCCGGGGCTACCTGCCCGTGGGCAAGGACTTCCCCGTCTTCCTGCATCCCGATACCCGGGAAGAGTACGCACTGGCCCGCACCGAGCGCAAGACGGCACGCGGCTATCGCGGTTTTTTGGTGCACGCCGAGCCCGACGTCACGCTGGAGCAGGACCTGGCACGGCGCGACCTTACTATCAATTCGATAGCGGCTCCCGCTCGTCCAGAAACAGCCTCCACCAGTTTTGACCCCGACTTTTCGGCATTAATCGACCCGTTTGACGGGCAGCGGGACATCCGGGACAAGGTGTTGCGCCACGTGACGGATGCCTTTCGCGAAGACCCTGTCCGCATCCTGCGCCTGGCCCGCTTCGCCGCGCGCTTTCCGGATTTTTCCGTGGCGCCCGAAACCATGGCGCTGATGCAGGCGATGGTGACCGAAGGCGAAGCCGACGCGCTGGTGCCCGAACGCGTGTGGCAGGAGATCGCACGCGGGCTGATGGAAAAAACACCGTCCCGCATGTTCGAAGTGCTGCGCGAAAGCGGCGCGCTGCAAAAACTGCTGCCCGAAGTAGCGCGCCTGTGGGGCGTGCCCCAGCCTGCCGCTCACCACCCCGAGGTCGACACCGGCGTTCACCTGATGATGGTGCTGGACATGTCGGCGCAGCTTGAGGGCTCGCTGGCCGTGCGCTTTGCCTGCCTGTGCCACGACCTGGGCAAGGGCACGACACCGGCCGATGTGCTGCCGCGGCATATCGGCCACGAAGATCGCAGTGCCCAGCTGCTAAGAGACGTGTGCGAACGCCTGCGTGTGCCGGTGGAATGCCGCGAAATGGCCGACGTGGTGGCGCGTGAGCACGGCAACATCCACCGCAGTGAAAGCCTGAACGCCGCGTCCCTGGTGCGGTTGATGGAGCGCTGCGACGCCTTTCGCAAGCCGCAGCGTTTTTCCGATGTTCTGCTGGCCTGCGAATGCGATGCTCGCGGACGGTTGGGCCTGCAGAATTCGCCTTATCCCCAGCGGGCACGCCTGCTGGAGGCTTTATCCACGGCACAAGCGGTAGACACCCATCAGCTGGCGCTTCAAGCCCAGGCTGCGGGACGGGGCGGCCAGCAGATCGGCGAGGCCATTCACAGGGCGCGCGTCAACGCGGTGCAGGCCTGGAGCACCGATACAGGGCAGCCGCCGCCGGCTGGGCCGTGAAAAAGCGAAACCGGCCTACAGCCATTTGACGGAGGCCCTGCTAAGGTGAGAAGTGATGCATTTATCCTCATCACAACCCTTGGCACCGCCCTCGCCCGCAGCCGCTTCAGCAAACACACCGGCCTCCTCGCCGCTTCTGGATTTGCCGGCCATCGGAGCGCAAACCGCCCTCTTCCTGGACTTTGACGGCACCCTGGTCGACCTGGCGCCCCAACCCGAAGCCGTGCAACTGGTGGCCGGCCTGGTGCCGGCGCTGGCGCGGCTTTCAACACTGCTGGACGGTGCGCTGGCGATCGTGTCGGGTCGCACACTGGCCGACCTGGACGGCTTTCTGGCGCCGCTACGGCTTCCATCGGCGGCTGAACATGGTGCGCAGCGCCGCGTTGCGGGCGGCGTTGCCATCAGCCTGGCCGCGCCTGACCTGCAAGAGGTGGCGCGCCGCGCCGCGGAACTGATGGTGCACCATCCAGGTCTGCGCGTAGAGGTTAAATCCGCCGCGGTCGCCTTGCACTACCGCCATGCACCCGAGCTCGAGGCGCTTTGCCTGCAGGTCATGCAGGAGGCCGCTTCCAGCACGCCAGGCGTGGAACTGCTGCGCGGCAAATTCGTATTCGAGGTGAAGCCTGCTGGCGTCAGCAAAGGCACGGCCATTGAGGCCTTCATGGCCGAGCCGCCGTTTGCCGGGCGCATCCCTCTTTTTGTCGGCGACGACACCACCGACGAGGCCGGCTTCTCGGCGGTCCAGTTCATGGGCGGCGAGGGCATCAAGGTGGGCGAAGGCGCCACACTGGCGCGCTGGCGTTGCGCCTCGCCGGCCGCACTGCGGCTGTGGCTCGGTGATGCCCTTAAATCCGACGCGCACGCATCACTCGCAAACGCAGCCACCCAGGGAGCCCACTCATGAGCGTCGCCGCCGACTCCCTTCACTTTGCGCCGCCCGCCCAGCCATCTCTGGCCATGGGCGTGATCGGCAACTGCGCCTTCAGTGCGCTGATCGACGCACGCGGCCGCATCGTCTGGTGCTGCCTGCCGCGGTATGACGGTGACCCGGTGTTCAATGCCTTGCTGGAGCCTCAGCCCGCGCAAGACGACGCGACGTTCCCCGGCACGCCTGACTCCCAGTCCAGCGCCTTCGCCATCGAGATCGAGGACTTCGCCGAAGCAAAGCAATGGTATGAACCCAATACCGCCGTGCTGCGCACCCAGCTGTTCGACAAGCATGGCCAGGGCATCGAGATCACTGATTTCGCGCCGCGTTTTTTCAGCCGCTCGCGCTTTTTCAGGCCCATGACGATCGTGCGCCGCGTCAAACCCATCCACGGCGCGCCGCGCATCCGCGTATCGCTGGACATCCGCTTCGACTGGGGCCGGCGCAAGCCGCTGATCACCCAGGGCAGCAACCACCTGCGCTATGTGGGCGACGAGCTGACGCTGCGGCTGAACACCGACGTGTCGATTTCACACCTGCTGTCAAAGCAGCCTTTTGTGCTGACACGTGAGCACAATTTTCTGCTCGGCGCCGACGAGTCGCTGCCCGACGGCATTGCCGACACGGCGCGCCTGTTTGAGCAGGAAACCATTTCCTACTGGAAAAAATGGAGCCAGCGCCTGCACATTCCGCTGGAATGGCAGGAGGCCGTGATACGCGCAGCCATCACGCTCAAGCTTTCGCTCTTTGAAGACACCGGCGCCATCGTCGCCGCCATGACCACCAGCATTCCCGAGGCCCCCGGCAGCCAGCGCAACTGGGACTACCGTTATTGCTGGCTGCGCGACGCCTTTTTTGTGGTGCGCGCACTCAACAGCCTCTCGGAAGTCGGCACCATGGAAGACTACCTGCGCTGGCTCAGCAACGTGGTGGTGCAGTCCAAGGGCGGGCACATCCAGCCGCTCTACGGCATAGGCCTGGAGCGCGAGCTGCCCGAATCCACCATGCTGCACCTGGGCGGATACCGCGGCATGGGACCGGTGCGCGTGGGAAACCAGGCGCAGGAGCATTTCCAGCACGACGTCTACGGCAATGTGGTGCTGGGCGCGGCCCAGGCCTTTCACGACCATCGCCTGCTGCACCGCGCCGGCATTGCCGAATTCAAGCGGCTCGAGGAAGTTGGCGAGCAGGCCGTGCACAGCTATGACAAGCCAGACGCCGGCATGTGGGAGCTGCGCACGCGCGCGCGTATCCACACCTCATCGGCCCTGATGTGCTGGGCCGCCTGCGACCGGCTGGCCAAGATCGCGCTGGTGCTCAAGCTGCAGGATAGGGCCGACTACTGGCGCCGCCATGCGGCAGTGATGCAGGAACGTATCCTGCGCGAATCCTGGAGCGAAGAACGCCAGGCCTTTGCCGAAAGCTTTGGCGGGCGCGACCTCGACGCCAGTGTGCTCTTGATGATTGAAGTGGGTTTTATCGACCCCAAAGACCCGCGCTTTGTCGCCACGGTAGACGCGCTGGAAACCCATTTGTGCGACGGCCCCTACATGCGCCGCTATGAGGCACCGGACGATTTCGGCAAGCCCGAAACGGCCTTCAACATCTGCACCTTCTGGCGCATTGACGCGCTGGCACGCATAGGCCGCAAGGAGCAGGCCCGCGAAATTTTCAACACCATGCTGGCCGCGCGCAACCATGTGGGCCTGCTCTCGGAAGACACGCATCCCGTGACCGGCGAGATGTGGGGGAATTTTCCGCAGACGTATTCGATGGTGGGGATCATCAATGCGGCAGTGCGCTTGTCTGCGTCTTGGGAATCTCAAGTATGACTATGAATGTGGCTCACCCCCGTCGGTGGCTCACTGCGTGTAGCCCCTTCCCCCCTTCCAGGGGACGGCGCCCGCGGCCCGGCGAAGCCGGTTCCGCGGCCCCTGCTGGGCTGGAAGGTCGCAGCCTATGAGTCGCCTGGTTGTTGTTTCGAATCGCGTGGCGGATCCGCGCAAGGCGGCCGCCGGTGGGCTTGCTGTGGCACTCGGGGACGCGCTGAACGCTACCGGTGGGCTATGGTTCGGCTGGAGCGGCACGGTCGTTGAGGGCGGTGCCGCCGGTGAAGGCGAGCTGCATGTGCAGCAGGCGGGCAACATCAAGCTGGCCACGGTGGACCTGTCGGCCGAAGACCATGCCGGCTACTACCTGGGCTACAGCAATGGCGTGCTCTGGCCGGTATTTCATTACCGGCTGGACCTGGCGCGTTTTGACACGGGCTTTATCGAGGCCTACCGCCGCGTGAACCGGCTGTTTGCGCACAAGCTCATGGGTCTGCTGCAGCCCGACGACATCATCTGGATCCACGACTACCACCTGATCCCCATGGCGGCCGAATTGCGCGCCATGGGCTGCAACAACCGCATCGGTTTTTTCCTGCACATTCCGTTGCCGCCGCAGCAGGTGCTGGCCGCCATTCCCCAGCACGAATGGCTGATGCGTGCGCTGTTCGCCTACGACCTGGTCGGTTTCCAGAGTGAAAACGATTTGCTGCACTTCTCGCGCTACGTACAGGCCGAAGCCGGCGCGGTGGCGCTGGGCGACAACCGCTTCAGGGCCTTTCACCGCACTGTGCGCGCGGGCGCTTTTCCCATCGGCATAGACGTGGACGAGTTCGCGGCGCTCACGCACGCGCAGGATGCGCGCGACATGTACGAACGCATGAAGGAAGAGTATTCACGCCGCAAGCTGCTGCTGGGTGTGGAGCGGCTCGACTATTCCAAGGGCTTGCCGCAGCGGCTGCGGACGTTTGAAATCTTGCTGAAAAAGTACCCGGAAAATCTCCGCAGCGCCACGCTGATCCAGATCGCCTCGCCCAGCCGTGAGGACATGGGAACCTACACCGATCTGCTGCAGGAACTGGAAAGCCTGTGCGGCGCCATCAACGGCAATTTCGGTGAGCTCGACTGGATGCCCGTTCGCTACATCCACCGCAACGTGGCGCGCAAGCGCCTGCCGGGTTTGTACCGCGTGGCGCGGGTGGCGCTGGTCACACCGCTGCGCGACGGCATGAACCTGGTGGCCAAGGAATTCATCGCCGCGCAGGACCCGGCCGACCCCGGGGTGCTGGTGCTGTCCCGCTTTGCGGGGGCTGCGGAGCAACTGGAAGACGCGTTGCTGGTCAATCCCTACGACATCGACGGTACTGCGGACACCGTACAGCGTGCGCTTCAAATGCCGCTGGAGGAGCGGCAGGCGCGGCATCAGAAGCTGCTCAAGACCATCCGGGAACGCGATGTGCATTGGTGGCGCAGGGAGTTTCTTAACGCCCTCGGCTACGAGGGACCGGCTTAGTTGCCGGTTCTTGCTCTGGCCTTAGCGCTCTTTGCTGAGGGTTGCTGGCCGGGGGTTGCCCGGCATGCAAGTAACTTTCTTTTGCTTCGCCAAAAGAAAGTCACCAAAGAAAAGGCGACCCTGGTTCCTGCGTCCCTACGCTTCGCTGCGGGCAACCTGCGGTGCTCGGTCCAGCCGGGGTCTCGCTCGAACTCGCCTTCGGCTCAAACAATCGCGATCCCTGATCCGCCTGAACCTGCGCTCCTCGGCGCATCCAGAAGGGCAAATCGGGAACGGGGACAAAATGCCAAAGACAAATACCAACTCCAATACCAACAAGGACACGCCATGGCGTGTCCTTGTTTCTTCCGTATTCGGGTTCTTGTTTTTGGCTGTTGGTATTCCTTCCCCCACCCCTTGTGGATGCGCCGAGGAGCGCAGGGCCAGACGGATCAGGGCAAAAACTTGTTTGAGCCGAAGGCGAGTTGTTTTTGACCCCGGCTGGATCGAGCACCGCAGGTTGCCCGTAGCGAAGCGGAGGGACGCAGGAACCAGGGTCACCTTTCTTTTGCTTACTTTTCTTTGGCGAAGCAAAGAAAAGTGAGTTGCATGCCGGGCAACCCCCGGCCAGCAACCCTCAGCAAAGAGCGCTAAGGCCGGAGCAAGAGCCGGCCAAGAAAACTTAAGAAACGATATAAGCCCCAGCCCCAGTAGAAAACAACTTCCCGTCAACCCCCAGAAACTCCATCCGCGTACTCGCCACCCGAGACCCCAGCCGCATCACCTCAGCCCGCAACTCAAAAAACTCACTGATGCCAGGCCGCAAATAATCCACCCGCAGATCGATGGTGCCCAGCTTGGCAAAGCGGTGCAGCCGCTGCATCGGCGATTCGTCCATGTGGCGCGCGCCTATGGCCGCCATCACGGCGAGTCCGCCCATGGCGTCCAGACCGGCGCTGATCACGCCGCCGTGGATGCGGTTGTGGGCGTAGTGGCCGATCAGCTCGTTGCGCATGTCGATGCGGGCGGTGACCCGCTCCGCCGTCACCGAGGTGATCTTCAGCCCCAGCAGTTTGTTGAAAACGATTTTTTCCTCGAACAGCTCTTTGAGGCTGGCGACAAATTCCGGCTCGAACTCAATCGCGCCGGTGGGGGTGGGCTGTGTTTTGGTCATGGCGTCAATTGTCGTGCAGCGAAATCTTTCCTGATTTTCCGGGTTCTCATGCCTTGGCCTCATCGAATCTCAGCAACACCTGCCCGGTACTTGTTTGCTGACCCACCTCTGCCATCACAGCCGCCAGCACGGCATCGTGCGGGGCATTGACCGCGTGCTCCAGCTTCATGGACTCAATCACCAGCAGCGTGTCACCGCGCTTCACGGCTTGGCCGGGCGCCGCATGGACAGCAATCACCTTGCCGTTGAAGGGCGCCCGCAACTCCCGCGCGGCTGCAACACCGCCGGATGCCGCCGGTTCCAACGTGGCATCTTCCAGAAACAGGTCCACAGAGCCCGTCTGCACATGCCAGCGTGCGCCGGGTTGCCCGGCAGACTCCTTCAGGCGAACCGCCGATATGCGCTGCCCGGTCTGGCCTGTGCCTACCGTCAGAGCGCCATCGGGTCCCTGTGTGATCACCGCCTGCAACACCTCGCCGCCCGTTTCAATTTCCAGCGCGCCCCCGCCCAGCTCACGTATGCGCAGATCCAGCAGCTGCCCACGGTGGCGCAGCCGGACCGGCCTGGGAAACGGGCACGGCAGGCTGTTTGCGGCACTGTTTGAATCAATACTTTGATAGAAAATGGCCGCCAGACCATACGGCACAAGCGCAAGCAGCTCCTCTTTTTGTAGCGCTCCGCGTATCGCATCGCCCTGCTCCGCCAGAAAAGGAATCAGCGCATGCCCGGCGCGGAACACCGGATGAGCAAGACAAGCCGACAAAAACTGCCGGTTGGTGGGCAGGCCCAGCACTTCTGTACGGCCCAGCACCGCCACCAGCCGGTCTATGGCTTGCTCACGTGTCGCGGCATGCACCACCAGCTTGCCCAGCATGGAGTCGTAGTGCGGTGACACCACCTGGCCTTCAAACAGCGCGTGGTCAAAGCGAGCTTCGCCGGGTTCGCGAAAGCGCCGGACCGTGCCTGTGTGCGGCGTGAAATTCTCGTCTTCGGTACACAGGCGCACCTCAATCGCATGACCGCTAAACACCACCTGATCCTGTGCAAGAGGCAGCGGCTCGCCTTGCGCTACGCGCAGCTGCCATTCGACGAGATCAAGGCCTGTGACGGCTTCGGTGACTGGGTGCTCCACTTGCAGGCGCGTATTCATTTCCATCAGAAAGAAACTAGCCCCCACGCTTGCCACTTCGTGTGCTGCACGAGGCCTTGCAGGCCGTGGCCCGGCGGCGCTCAAGTCAGGCCCATCAACCAGAAACTCCACCGTCCCCGCACCTACATAACCCGCCGCTTGCGCCAGCTTGACGGCCGCGCCACACATCCGCGCACGCAGCGCCGCATCCAACGCGGGGCTGGGCGTTTCTTCAATGATCTTCTGGTGACGGCGTTGCACCGAGCAGTCGCGCTCGCCCAGATGAATGCAATGGCCGTGGGCGTCGGCAAACACCTGCACCTCGACATGGCGCGGATTCAACAAAGCCCGCTCCATCAGCAGCTCCCCGCTGCCAAAGGCCGAGAGCGCTTCAGAGCGGGCGCTTTGCAGCGCGGCCGAAAGGTGTGCGGCATCCCGCACCAGCCGCATGCCGCGCCCGCCGCCGCCCGCCACGGCCTTGACCATCAGCGGGTAACCGATGCGCGCGGCTTCGGCTTCAAAGCGCGCGTCGGACTGGTCATGACCCTGGTAGCCCGGCAGGCAGGGTACGCCTTGCGCCGCGGCGAGTTGCTTGGCAGCCGACTTGCTGCCAAGCTGCCGGATCGCAGCCGGCGGTGGCCCCACCCAGGTCAGCCCCGCAGCAATCACCGCGTCGGCAAAGGCGGCGTTCTCGCTGAGGAAGCCGTAGCCCGGATGCACCGCATCGGCGCCGCTGGTCTTGGCCGCAGCAACCAGTTTGTCGATGCGCAGATAGGAATCGACCGAGCTGACACCTCCCAGCGCACAGGCGATGTCCGCCTCCTGCACATGCAGCGCACCGGTATCGGCGTCTGAATACACCGCCACCGTCTGCATGCCCATGGTTCGTGCGGTGCGCATGATGCGGCGGGCAATCTCCCCGCGGTTGGCCACCAGCAGGCAGCGGATATTTTTCATGCAGACGCCCCGCTCCATATGCCAGGCACGGTCATGAACTCAGCCACCCTTCTTGCCGGACTTGGCCACACCCATCATTTTGGCAATGATCCCCATCATGACTTCGTCGGCCCCGCCGCCTATGGAGCCGAGCCGGCCGTCGCGGAACATGCGCGCCACTTTGTTTTCCCAGGTGTAGCCCATGCCGCCCCAGAACTGCAGGCAGGTGTCGGGCACCAGGCGGTTGAGCCGCCCGGCCTTGAGCTTGGCCATGGAGGCGAGCTCGGTCACATCCTGGCCCTGCACATAGAGCTCGCAGGCGCGGTAAGTCATGGCGCGCAGGCTCTCGACTTCGGTCTTCATCTCGGCGAGCTTGAACTGCACCCATTGCTGGTCGGCCAGGGTGGCGCCGAAAAGCTTGCGCTCGTGCGCCCACCCGACTGTCCATTCAATACAGTTGGAGAGTGACTGGATGCAACTGGCCGCGCACCACAGGCGCTCTTCCTGAAATTGCATCATCTGGTAGACAAAGCCCGAGCCTTCGCTGCCGATGAGGTAGCGCTGCGGCACACGCACTTCGTCAAAGTAGATCAGGCCGGTGTCGGATGAGTTCATGCCGATTTTCTTGATCTTCTTCGCCGCTTCAATGCCTTTTCGCAGCTTGCCCTTGTCGCGCATAGGCACCATGACCAGGCTCTTGTTCTTGTGCACGGGGCCCTCGCCGGTGTTGACCAGCATGCACATCCAGTCGGCCTGCAGGCTGTTGGTGATCCACATCTTCTGGCCGCTGATGATGTAGTCGCCGCCGTCCTTGCGGGCGTGGCTTTTGATGGAGGCGACGTCGCTGCCGGCGCCTGGCTCGCTCACACCGACACAGCCCACGGCATCGCCGGAAATTGCGGGCACCAAAAACTCGCGCTTGAGTTCGTCGCTGCCGAAGCGCGCCAGGGCCGGTGTGCACATGTCGGTCTGCACGCCGATGGCCATGGGCACGCCGCCACAGTCAATATGACCCAGCGCCTCGGCCATGGCCATGGCGTAGGAGTAGTCCAGGCCAGCGCCGCCGTATTCCTCAGACTTGGTCAGGCCCAGCATGCCCAGGTTGCCGAGTTTCTTGAACACTTCATGCGCGGGAAAGATTTCAGCGGCTTCCCATTCATCGACGTGCGGATTGATCTCGGCGTCAATGAACCGTTTCAGGGTTTTCTGGATTTCAAGGTGTTCGTGGGTGTACTGCATTTTTGTCTCCGTTTTTTTTCAGGCGGTCTACATACGCGCCACGCCAAACTGCATGGGCCTGAGCTGCCGCGCATCGGCCTCGGCGCACATCGCCAGGCACTGTGTCAGCACCGCGCGCGTGTCGCGCGGGTCGATGACGCCGTCGTCCAGCATCAGGCCCGAGGTGTAGAACACATCGGCCTGCGCCTCGAACATGGCGACGATCTTGTCGTACTGGGCTTTCGCCTGGGCCGGATCCGGCGTGATGCCTTTGCGCGCCAGGGCCGCCTCGCCCACGATCTGCATGGTGCGCGCGGCCTGTTCGCCGCCCATCACCGCCGTTTTGGCGCTGGGCCAACTGAAGAGAAAGCGCGGCGCGTAGCCGCGGCCGCACATGCCGTAGTTGCCCGCGCCGAAGGACGCACCGCACTGGATGGTGATTTGCGGGACGGAGGCGTTGGTGACGGCCTGGATCATCTTGGAGCCGTGCTTGATCATGCCGGCCTGCTCGCTCTCCTTGCCCACCATGTAGCCGGTGGTGTTCTGCAAATAGACGATGGGGTGGCCCAACTGGCACATCAGCTGGATGAAGTGCGTGGCCTTGTTGGCGCCGGCCACATCAATCGGGCCGTTGTTGCTGATGATGCCGACCGCATAGCCATCAATCGATGCCTGCACGCACACCGTGGCCTCACCGTAGAGCGCTTTGAAAGGCAGAAAATCGGAGCCATCCACCAGCCGCGCGATGACCTCGTGCATGTCCAGCGGCTGGCGCAGGTCGCTGGGGACCAGGCCCAGCAGCTCGTCAGGCGGGTAAACAGGTTCGCTGGGGGAATCCTTACCTGCTATTAAATTAGTAGCTGCTTGCGCCCGTCCTGCTTTGCCTGCCGCCCGATTTGACCATGAAGTTCGGGCCACTACCTGGCGCGCCAGCCCCAGCGCATGGCGATCGTCATCAGCCAGATGCTCACCCAGGCCCGACACGCCGGTGTGCATTTCGGCGCCGCCCAACTCTTCCTCGGTGGCGACTTCGCCGGTGGCAGCCATCAGCAGCGGCGGGCCGGCAAGGAAAGCGCGGGAACGCTTGCGCACCATGATGACGACGTCGCTCAGGCCCGGCATGTAGGCGCCCCCCGCCGTGCCCGAACCGTGCTGCACGGTGATCACGGGAATGCCCGCCGCCGACAGGCGCGCCAGGTTGCGAAAGAGGCTGCCGCCGTGCACAAAGCCTTCGACCCGGTAGCGCATGAGGTTGGCGCCCGCGCTTTCCACCAGGTGGATAAAGGGCAGCTTGTTTTGCAGCGCGATCTCCTGCACGCGCAGGATCTTTTCCAGCCCCATGGCCTGGACGGCGCCGGCTTCTATACCCGAGTCGCTGGCCACCACCATGCAGCGCACGCCACTCACAAAGCCGATGCCGGCCACCACGCCGCCACCCGGCACCGACTGGCCGGCCTCCTTGCTGTCCTGCAAATAACCCGCGAGGGAACACAGGCCCAGCCAGGGCGCCCCCGCATCCAGCAGCAAGGCCACACGCTCACGCGGCAGCAACTGGCCGCGCTTGTCGAAGGCGGGCCGCGACTTCGCCGAGGCGGCAGCGCTGCGTTCTTCCAGCGCACGCAGTGCGGCGATGCGCGACAGCATCGCCTCACGCCGCTGCGAGGCTTGTGGCGATTGCGCATTCCACGCAGACTGGAACAGCGTCATGACTGGAAGACCTTGGGGGTTTCTGCCAGGTGAAAGCCGTCGAAGGGCTTGATCGCCTCACGCTGCAGCGCTTCGGCATCGGGCCGCCGCATGGGCCAGCCCATGCGCACCTGGGGCCGGGCGCCATCCACCCGCAGCGTCGTGCCGCTGATGAAGTTGGCGGCTTTGCTGAGCAGGAAGACGACGGCCGCCGAGGTTTCACTTTCGGTGCCGAAGCGGCCCAGCGGCACGGTGTGGCGCATCTCGCGCAGCATGGGGCCGGCCTCAGGCGGGTAGTGGTCCATGCCGCTGGAGGCGATGTAGCCGGGCGCGACCGCATTCACCCGCACGCCGCTATGGGCCCATTCGGCCGCCGCGGTTTCGGTGAAGCTCACCATGCCGGCGCGCGCCGCGCCGCTGTGGCCCATGCTGGGCATGGAACCCCACATGTCGGCCACGATGTTGACGATGCTGCCGCCTTTGCCCTGCATGGCTTGCAAATAGCATTCGCGCGCCATCAGGAAGCCGCCGGTCAGGTTGGTGTTGATGACGGCCTCCCAGCCCTTGGCGCTGATGGACTCCAGCGGCGTGATGTACTGGCCGCCCGCGTTGTTGACAAGCCCATCGATACGGCCCTGCGCCACCACGATGGCGGTGATGGTGGTCTTGACGGCCTCTTCCTGGCGGATGTCGCAGGGGTGAAAACTCACGCGACCGCCCTGCGCCACGATTTCCCCGGCCACGCTGTGAAGTTTCTCGATATTCCTGCCTATCAGCACCACATGCGCGCCCAGCGCAGCGAGTTCATGCGCGATGCAGCGGCCAATGCCGGAGCCACCACCGGTGACAACGATGACCTGGCCGGAAAAAAGGCCGGGGCGGAACACGGATTGGTAACTCATGCGCGGACCTTTCTTGCCGGGAATTTCGGAGTTTTTTCTCCAATGAACAGCGCCATGGCCGCATCCGCCAGATCATCCAGCGATGCATCTTTTTTGGCGTCAAACCACTGCACCGACCAGTTGAGCGCGCCAAAAATCAAAAGGCGCGACAGCTTCACCGGCCCCTTGAGTTGCCCTGCGGTGGCCAGCGCCTCCAGCACCGGCTCCCACACGGCTTCGTAGTCGCCTTGCAGCTTTGCCAGCAGGTTGCGCTGCCGGGCTGTGATGGAACGCGACTCGTAAAGCATCACAGGGATGAAGTCGCTGCCGGGGCCCAGCAAGACGTCAAAGTGATTGCGGATCAGCACGCGCAGCAGCGCTGGCGCCTCAGCGGTGGAAAGCCCTGCCGCCTTCAAAGCCGCGGCCTGGCGCTGCAAGGCGGAACGCATGCCCTCTTCCATCACGGCATTGAGGAGTGCCGCCTTGCTTTTGAAGTGGTAGAAGGGCGAACCGCTGTGCATGCCGACGGCCGCCGCGATGTCGCGGGTGCTGGTGGCGTCAAAACCTTTTTTCCGGAACAACCGGGCGGCCGCATTGACGAGTTCGACCCGCCGGTTGCCGTCGTCGCGTTCGTCCAGGGTTTTGCGCGGCCGGCCGCGCGGGCGCTTTTCAGCGCTGTCGGTTGCGGTTTTCGAAGGGGTATGAGCGCGTGCGGCAGGTCGCGAACGCGCGGCAGGTTTGTCCATAAGGACGGACCTTAGCAAAACCCGATATTTTTAGCAAGCAAGTGCTTTGTAAAAATAAACAGCCCGCGTTTCGTCACTTGCGCACGGCTGCCGCCTTGCCGGTGGCGGGGTTTTGGCGGTCCTCTTCTTTGGCGGGCACACCGACCTGCGGGTGCGCGCCGTGGATATGCGCTGCATGGCCGCGCCCGGCGGGGACGCGGTTCTGGCTTTGCCGCAGTGCAGCTTTTTCCAGGCCGCTGAGGATGCCGCAGTCGCCCGCGGCCTGGCCGCTGGCACACTGCTCACGCAAGACCTTGAGGTCTTTTTCCAGCGCCTTGAGTTCGCGGATGCGCGTGGCGACGTGGCTGATGTGCTCGTCCAGCAGGCTGTTGACGTCGTCGCAGCTGCCGGCCGGCGCATCCTTGAAGTTCAGCAATGCGCGAATTTCCGCCAGCGTCATGTCCAGCGACCGGCAGTGGCGTATGAAGGCCAGGCGCTGCACATGGCTTTCGTCATAGATACGGTAATTGGCGTCGGTGCGCGCCGCTTCGGGCAACAGACCCTCACGTTCGTAGTAACGGATGGTTTCCGTCTGGGTCTGCGCGGTTTTGGCCAGTTCTCCGATTTTCATGGCGACTCCTTGAACATCGTCCCCACATCGCTGTAGGGTCACTTCAGCAGCCAGCTTGACTCTAAGGCCGCTACAGGGTTTCCAATTAGGCCATGAAATCTGAAAAAACCCTTGTTTCCGGCCCGGATGCCCCTACCGGCGACTGCTGTGGCGGCGCCCACGCCACACACGCACCTGTATCCAATGCCGCCGGTGCCGCGGGGCGGATTTTCCGCATCGCCACCATGGATTGCAGCGCCGAAGAGTCTGACATCCGGCGCGCGCTGGAGCCGATCGCCGGTATCCGGTCGCTGGGCTTCCAGCTGGGTGCACGCACGCTGCGAATAGACGCCAGCGAAGAAGCCTGTGCGACTGCCCTGGACGCGATCCGCAAGGCCGGGTTTGACCCGCAACCTGCCCAGACGGGTGCCAACGCGCAAGCAGACGGCCATGACCATGAGGGGCATGCGCACAACCACGGCCATGATGACGGTTTTGGCAGCGGTGTCACCCGCCTGGCCGCGGCGCTGGTGCTGGCCGTGGGCGCCGAGGCCGTGTCTTTTTTTGCGCCCGAGCTGCTGGCCTGGAAAGTCGCCGGCATGGCGGTGGCGGCGCTGGCCATTGGCCTGGCCGGCCTGGACACCTATAAAAAGGGCATGGCCGCCCTGCTGCGCGGCAAGCTCAACATCAACGCGCTGATGTCGGTCGCCGTCACCGGCGCTTTCCTGATCGGCCAGTGGCCGGAAGCCGCGATGGTGATGGCACTCTATGCCATTGCCGAGTTGATCGAAGCCAAAGCCGTAGACCGCGCGCGCAATGCCATCAAGGGCCTGCTGGACATGGCGCCAGAAGAAGCGCTGATGCGGGGCGCGGACGGCGCATGGACAGCAACGCCTGTGGCCGCCGTTCCGCTAGAGGCCGTGGTGCGCATCAAGCCGGGTGAGCGCGTGCCGCTGGATGGCGTAGTCACCCTGGGCAACAGCGCCGTCAACCAGGCGCCGATCACGGGCGAAAGCATCCCGGTCGACAAGGAACCCGGTGCCGCCGTCTTTGCCGGCACCATCAATCAAACCGGAGAGATCGAAGTGCGCGTCACGGCGGCGGCCGGCAACACCACGCTGGCACGCATCATCCACGCTGTCGAGCAAGCCCAGGGCAGCCGTGCGCCCACGCAACGTTTTGTCGACCGCTTTGCCGCCGTCTACACGCCGGCCGTGTTCGCCATCGCCGTTGCGGTCGCCGTGTTGATGCCGCTGCTGGCGGGCCTGAGCTGGCAGGAGTCGATCTACAAGGCGCTGGTGCTGCTGGTAATCGCCTGCCCCTGCGCCCTGGTGATTTCCACGCCCGTCACGGTGGTGAGCGGGCTCTCGGCCGCCGCGCGCCGGGGCATCCTGATCAAGGGCGGCACCTACCTCGAGCAGGCGCGCCTGCTCAAAGCCATTGCGCTCGACAAGACCGGCACCATCACGGAGGGCAAGCCCGAGTTGGTGGATTGGCGTACCTGGGGCAATGCAGACGCAGCGGTGGCCGCACAGCTGGCCGCCGGCATGGCCTCACGATCTGATCATCCGGTGTCCAAAGCGATTGCAGCGGGCCTGAACACCGAAGCCGCCGACGTGCAAGCCTTCAAGGCCCTGCCGGGCCGGGGCGTTGAGGGAACGGCCCAGGGCCAGCGCCTCGTGTTGGGCAATCACCGCCTTATCCATGAGTTGGGCTTGTGCGGCGTGGAGCTGGAAACTGAACTCGCCCGGCATGAACAGCAAGGCCGCACGGTGACACTGCTGGCCGACGGCACGCGCGTGCTGGCCCTGTTCGCAGTGGCCGACACCATCAAGCCAACGTCCCGGCAGGCGATTGCCGACCTGAAGGCGCTGGGCGTCACACCCGTGATGCTGACCGGTGACAACGCCGCCACGGCGCGCGCCATCGCAAGCCAGGCCGGCATCGACGACGCCCGCGGCGACCTGCTGCCCGAGGCCAAGCTCGACGCCATTCGCGAAATGCAGCGGCACTACGGCGCCACCGGCATGACGGGCGACGGCATCAACGACGCACCGGCGCTGGCGCAGGCCGACATCGGCTTCGCCATGGGCGGCGCCGGCGCCGACACGGCCATGGAAGCGGCCGACGTGGTGATCATGAACGACAACCTGGAGCGGGTGGCCGAAACGGTGCGGCTGTCAAAACGCACGCACGCCATCCTGTGGCAGAACATCAGCCTGGCACTGGGCATCAAAGGCATCTTCCTGCTCCTGGCCGTTTTCGGCACGGCGACGATGTGGATGGCGGTGTTTGCCGACATGGGCGCCAGCCTGCTGGTGGTGGGCAACGGCTTGCGTTTGCTGCGCGGCCGGCACAATTAAATTGCTATAGATTTAGTAGCTTCTCGCGCACATCCCTATTGACCCGAGGACCTAAAAGTACAAAACCCGAAGTGACTCAGGAAGCCTGCTTCGGGTTTTTGCATGCGCCTGCGAAAGGCGCTGGCAACAGATGATCAGCGCTCGACTGTCTTGTTCCAGCGCGCATTCCAGGCCGGGCGGTTCTCGTTGATGGCATCCCAATCCACCGTAGTCGCCGTCTTCATGTAGGTGTTCATCTGGGTCACAAGCGCGGCAGCCTTGCCGCTGGCCTTCGTTTTGGGGTTGGACGGGATCTGGTCGCCAAACTCCAGCGCCGCGGCCTGCGCCTCAGGCGACAGCAGGTACTGGGCCAGTTTGTGGGCCAGCGCAGGTTCGCTGTTTTTGGCGATCACGCATTCACCGACCGTCAGCACGGCCGAGCCTTCCTTGGGCTGCACATATTCCACGGGCAGGCCTTTTTCCTTGAGCACGCCGACGGCGGTGGGCGTGAGGGGGAACATCGCGGCCTCGCCGGTCTGCACCATTTCAGCCAGCTTGGCCGAGCTCGGGATGTACTCGAGCACATTGGGTCCTATGGTCGTGGGCCAGGCCTTGAAGCCGGGCTCCACGTTCTTGTCGTTGCCGCCCTGGATGCGGTTGAACAGCAGGAAGCCGTGCAGGCCGAAGGTCGACGACGACAGCGACTGGAACACCACCTTGCCCTTGTACTTCGGGTTGGCCATGTCCATCCACGAGGTGGGCGGAGCCCAGCCTTTTTCGGTGAACATCTTCTTGTTGTAGGCAATGCCGGTCATGCCGATGTTGACGCCGGCGGCCATATCGCCCTTGAAGCGTGCCGTGGGAAACAGGTCATTCAGCGCAGGGGTGGCCTGCATCTTCTCGCACAGGCCCATGCCGATGGCGCGGTACATGATGCCGTCGTCCAGGAACATCACGTGCATCTGCGGGTTGTCCTTGTTGGCCTGCGCCTTGGCCAGGATGTCCGAGGAAGTGCCGGGCACGACCACGACCTTGACGTTGTTGGCCTTCTCGAATGCTCCGAAGACGTTCTCGGTGTAGGTTTTTTCCATGGTGCCGCCGTTCATGCCGATGTACAGCGTCTTGGTCTGGGCCATGGCGTTTCCGCCGGCCAGGCCGGCGGCTGCAACGGCAAGCGACACCGCTGTAGCGCGGGCGGTCAGGAATCGTAGGGAGATGTTCATGGAAAGCTCCTGGTGGCGTTGGTGAAGTGAAAGCAGTGAAATCGAGGAGGACTATGGAGAAGAGGACTAGACAACGGTGGAAGAAACAAGCCCGGCGGTTGTCGCACGCGGGTTTGCGGAAAAGCGTTCAATCGAAAAAGCGTCGATAGGCGTGGCACTCTCGCCGCTTTGCACCAGGTCGGCCAGCACCGCACCCACGCCCGGGCCCAGCTGGAAGCCGCCGCCGGCGAATCCGAATGCATGAATCAGGCCTGGTGTGGTCGCACTTGGGCCTATTACCGGCTGGCGGTCGGGCAGGTAGCCTTCGGTGCCGCTCCAGGTGCGAATGATGTGCGCGTGTTTCAGCGCCGGCAGCAGCTCGACGGTTTGCTGCATCAGGCCGGCCAGGCCGCTGCGCTGTGCGCGGGCACGCTGGTCGTCCAGCGCGTAGCCCCGGCCGCCGCCGATGACGCAGTTGCCGCGCGCCACCTGGCGGGCATAGACACCGCCGCCCTCCACGCCAAGGCTGAGGTTCATGAATGCGGGCAGCGGTTCGGTCACCGACATCTCGGGATGGCCTGCCTCCATGGGCACGGGCTCACCGAACTGCGCCGCGAGGGCGCCTGCCCAGGCGCCTGCGCAATTGAGCAGGTGTCTGGCGCGAACCTCCAGCGCATCGCCCGAGCGCAGTACAAACATCGCTCCGTCGCGCGCCACTTCGTCCACGCGGGTCTGTTCGCGTACGTCGGCGCCGATCTTGCGCGCGGCCATTGCAAAAGCCGGCGACACGAGGCGCGGGTTGGCCTGCCCGTCACCAGGGCACAGCGACGCACCTATGGCAGCTCTTCCCAGCCACGGGCAGCGTTCGCGCAAGGCACGCATGGAGAGCATCTGCAAATCCATGCCGAAGCCCAACGTGCGCTCGCGGTAGCTTTCGAGCGAGACCATGTCGGCTTCGCTGCGCGCGATCTTGAGGTGACCCGAAGGGAGGTATTCGCCGTCGATGCCGATCAGTTCCGGCAATTGCGCCCACAAGCCCTGCGCGCGCTGCGAAAGCGGCAGCTGACTGATCGGCCGACCCTGGCGGCGCACGCCGCCGTAGTTCACGCCGCTGGAACGGGAGCCGCAGAGGTCGCGCTCCAGCAGCACGACCGAAATGCCCATGCGACGCAGAAACAGCGCCGCCGACGAGCCCATGATGCCGCCGCCCACAATGGCAACGTCGGCCGTGACGCGTTCCATTACACGCCCTCCTGCTTCATCGCCTGGGCGGCCATGGCTGAAAACGGCAGCGGCTTGATGGGCGCCTGTCCGCGCAGCCGGCCCACGGCATCAGGCTGCGCAGCGCAGGCCTGCGCGAGGATTTCCGCCGCGGCCACGCCGCAGGTACGCCCCTGGCAGCGTCCCATGCCCACCCGCGTCAGCGCCTTGAGGCGGTTCATCTCGCGTGCGCCGGTGTCGGCCACGCACTGGCGCAGCTCGCCTGCGGTGATTTCTTCACAGCGGCAGACCACCAGTTCATCAGGGGCGGCTGCAGCCCAACCAGTGGGAAACGGAAAGGCCCGCTCCAGTCCTTCACGGAAGGCCGCCGTACGCGAAAGCTGGTTTTCCAGCGAGGCCGCGCGTGCCACATCGATCCTGTGCCCGGTGTCCGCCAGCAGCGCCAGCGCGGCACGCTCGCCAGCCCATTCCGCGGCATCAGCGCCCATGATGCCGGCACCATCGCCAGCCAGGTAGACACCTGCCACGCTGGAGCGGCCCATGGCGTCGCGCTCGGGCAATGCGCCACGCTGCAGGCTGTCATAGCGAAAACGGCAACCCAGCAAATCGGCCAGTTGCGTCTCGGGCCGCAGCGCGTAGCCAAAACCCACGCCGTCGCAGGCGATCTCTTGCGTTCGGCCGGCCTTGCGCCAGTGCATCGCCTGCACGCGTTCGTCGCCTGTGGCGCGTACCAGTTCCACGCCCTGGTGCACCGCGATGCCATGCATGCGCAACCAGCCCAGGTAATAAAGGCCCTTGGCCAACAGCGCCGGCTGGCGCAGCATGGCGGGCACGGCGGCGGCCTTGCCTGCAAAACTGGCCGTATCAAGCACCGCCGCAACTTTGGCGCCGGCCCTGGCGTACTGGTAAGCAATTAAATACAGCAGCGGCCCGGTGCCGGCAAACACCACGCGCGAACCGATCGCGCAGCCCTGGAATTTCAGGGCCACCTGCGCGGCGCCCAGCGTGTAGACGCCGGGCAAAGTCCAGCCGGGAAAAGGCAGGACACGGTCCGCCGCACCGGTGGCAACGATGAGATGGCTGTAGGGCAGCGTGCTCATCAGCCCGTGATGAAGCAAGTCGAGCTTGCCGCCTTCAGCGCTCCAGACCAGGGTGTCGGGGCGGTAATCAACCTTGTCCAGGATACCGGCCATGGCCTCATGCACCGCATCGGCGCGCCCGGCTTCAAAACCATAAAGAGCCTCTTTGGGCCGCGAGAAACCCGCGGGCGGCTGGCGGTAGATCTGCCCGCCCCAGCGCGGCGCTTCGTCCACCACCACGGGACGCAGGCCGTGCGCCACCAGCGCCTCGGCAGCGCGCACGCCGGCCGGGCCGGCGCCCACAATCACCGCCTGCGTACTCATACCGCTCCCTCCGCGCCAGTCACCAGCCGCATGCCTTCTTCGATGAAGGTGCTGCAGGCACGCAGGCGCCGGCCCGATTCGGTCGCGACCCAGCAGTCCTGGCAGGCGCCCATCAGGCAAAAGCCGGCGCGCGGCTCACCGCTGAATTCGCTGAAGCGCAACTGCGCGCCGTGCGTCAGCACCGCCGTCAGCACGGTGTCGCCGGCCAGGGCCTTCAGGGCTTGCCCATTGAGCACAAAGTTCACCGGTTTGCGGTTGCCTTCGGCCAGGCGGTGAAGCAGGGCTGCAGGCTTGTGGCTCACCCCGGCAATTTCAATGGTTGATTTCATTTGTGTCCGACCAGGATCTTGTCGAGGCCGTAGATGCGGTCCAGCACCAGCATGGCCACAGCCGTGAGCGCCACCATGAGGGCCGAGACGGCCGCCATCAAGGGGTCTATCGACTCGGTCGCATACATGTACATCCGCACCGGCAAGGTCACGGTGGAGGGCGCAGTGACAAAGATCGACATGGTCACCTCATCAAAGCTGTTGATAAAAGCGAGCAGCCAGCCGCCGGTAACGCTAGGCAGGATCATCGGCAGCGTCACGCGAACAAACACCGTCGCCTGGCTCGCACCCAGCGAGAGGGCCGCCTGCTCAGCGCTGCGGTCGCTGCCTTCAACCGAAGCCAGCACCAGCCGCAGCACATAGGGCGTGATGATGACCACGTGCGCCAGCGCCAGCCAGAAAAAGCTGCCGGTCGCGCCGATCAGCGAGAAGGTGCGCAGCAAGGCCACACCCAACACCAGATGTGGAATGATCAGCGGCGAAAGAAACAGGCCATTGAGAAAATCACGGCCTGGGAAGGTATGGCGGGCAATCGCCAGCCCGGCCGGTACAGCCAGCAGCGTAGCCAGCGTCGCAGATATCGACGCCAGCCAGAGGCTGTTCTTGAAGGACTGCACAAAGTCCGAATGCGCGAACACCGCACGAAACCAGCGCAATGAAAACTCCGTGGTCGGAATGGCCAGCGTGTTGCCGGGCGTGAAGGCCACCACGCACACGATGACCAGAGGCGCCAGCATGAAGGTGATGACGAGTGCGTTGAAGAGCAGAGCGAGAGGACCGTTCCTGGACATGGCGCGCTCCTTATCCCAGCGATTTCTTGTACGAACGCTCGAGCACGCGGTTGTAGCTCAGCATGATGGCCAGGTTGGCCAGAAGCAGAGTGAGCGCGATCGCCGCGCCCAGCGGCCAGTTGAGCTCGTGCAGGTATTCGTCATACACCACCGTCGCCACCATCTTCAAACGCCGCCCGCCTAGCAGGCCCGGGATGGCGAAGGCGCTGGCGCTCAGGCCGAACACGATCAGGCTGCCCGACAGGATGCCCGGCAGCACCTGCGGAAAGATGATGCGGCGCAAGGTGGTGAAGTGCGAGGCCTGCAGCGACAGCGCCGCGTCTTCCACACCCGGGTCCAGCTTCTGCAACGATGTCCATACCGGGATCACCATGAAAGGCAGCATCACATGCACCAGCGCGATGACCACGGCGGCTTCGGTGTAGAGAATGCGCATCGACGGCAGGCCCGCGGCGCGCATGGCCTGGTTGACCACGCCTTCGGGGCCGAGCAGCATGCTCCACCCAAACGCCCGCACCACCACCGACACCAGCAGCGGCGCCAGCACCACCAGCAGCAAAATCGAGCGCCAGGGGCTGCGCATGCGGCTGAGCACATACGCTTCGGGCGCGCCGACAACGATGCAGATCAGCGTGGTGAGCGCCGAAATCCACAGCGTGCGCCAGAAGATGCCGTGGTAGTAGTCGTCTGTCAGCACGGCGGCGTAATGCGCCAGGGTGAAACTGTTCTTCACGCCGGTGGCGTGGTCAAACACCTGGAAGGACAGCACTGCCGTGAGCGCCAGCGGCACCAGCAACAGGCAGGCAAACAGCGTGAAGGCCGGCGCTGACAGCAGCCAGGGCGTGCGCGATGCACTGGCCCGGGCCGATGTCATCGGTGCAGCCACGGCCGTACTGTTCACGCCGGCACCCCTTGTGCGCCGGGCAGCAGGCGCACCTGCTGGGCGGCCCAGTCCAGGCCCACGTTGGCGCCTTCTTCGGCGGGCGCCGTGCCGTCATTGGGGCTGACCACTGCGAGCTTGCCAGCGGCGGTCGACACCTGGTAGAGCCATTGGCTGCCGAGGAAAAAACGTTCATGCACCGTGCCGCCTATACGGCCCTGGGCTTCAGGCACCAGGCGGATTTTTTCGGGACGCAGACTCAGCACCACGGCGTCGCCCTCTGACACGCCAGGGGCCTGAAGCTCCAGCGGCACGTTGCTGCCCACATGCACGGTGGCCCAAGGGCCGGTGGCCATCACACGGCCTTCCAGCAAATTGGCCTTGCCGACAAAACTGGAGATAAAGCGTGTCTGCGGGTGTTCATACAGGCGGTACGGCTCGTCGATCTGCGTCACGCGGCCGGCTTCCATCACCACCACGCGGTCGCTGATAGACATCGCCTCGGTCTGGTCGTGCGTGACCATCACGGTGGTGGTGCCGACCTTGCGCTGGATCTGCCGCAGCTCAAACTGCATCTCTTCACGCAACTTGGCGTCGAGATTGGACAGCGGCTCATCCAGCAGCAGCACCGGCGGCGAAATGACCAACGCACGCGCCAGGGCCACGCGCTGGCGCTGGCCGCCCGACAGCTCACGCGGGTAGCGTGTGGCGTGCGCCTCAAGATGCACCAGAGCCAGCGCGGCTTTCACGCGCTCGGCACGTTCTTCTTTGGGCACACGGCGCATCTCCAGGCCGAAACTGACGTTGTCATACACGCTCATGTGGGGGAAGAGCGCATAGCTCTGGAACACGATGCCCAGGCCGCGCGAATTGGGTTTGGCGTGGGTGATGTCGCGGCCGTCCAGCGTGACCTGACCCGACGTCACCTCACAAAAGCCCGCAATCATCTGCAAGGTGGTGGTCTTGCCGCAGCCCGAAGGACCGAGCAGCGAGACGAATTCGCCCTTTTCCACCGACAGGTTCATGTCGGCCACGGCGCGGGTAGCGCCGTAAGACTTGTTCACATTCGCCAGGGTCAAAAAAGACATGGGGAGCACCTCTGCAACAAAGGGAATGACCAGCGCCGCACAGACAAACGACGTGCAAAACGATGACACCCTGATGACTTCATGCTATGGCATCCTATAAAAAATCGTCAATAGGTTATTCCGTATAGAGATATCTTTATTTGATTTATTCCGTTTAATGGAATTTATATACACTTAATGCCATACTGATTCCGCCAAAGGAGACGCCATGAAAGATGAAGACAATAGCTCCAGCAGCGTGCAGCGCGCCTTTTCCATCATCCGGGCACTGGCGGCCACGCAGGCCAAGGGTGGGCGCATCACGCACGTCGCCAAGGCCACAGGCCTCACGCAAGCCACCACGCACCGCATCCTGCAAAGCCTGGTGGCCGAGCGTGTGGTGGAGCAGGAAACAGGCTCAAAGCTGTATCGCCTGAGCATTGATTTTTTTGCACTGGCCGCGCAGGCAGGTAACACCATGGACCTGCGCAGCCTGTGCCGGCCTTCAATGCTGCGGCTGTGCGCCAGCCTGGGTGACACCATCTTTTTGCTGGTGCGCAGCGGCTTTGACGCCGTCTGCCTGGACCGCAGCGAAGGCCCGTTTCCCATCCGCTCTTTCACTGGCGACATCGGCGGTCGCGTGGCGCTGGGCATGGGCCAGGGCGGTCTGGCCATCCTGGCTTTCTTGCCCGAGACAGAGCGTGAAGAAGTGATCCGCTACAACCTGCCGCGTGTGCGCGAGTTCGGTGTGTACGACGAGGTGTATCTGCGCACCGAGATTGAGCGCGTGCGCGAGCTTGGCTACGCCGGGCGCAACACCAACCTGCTCGACGGCATGGCCGGCGTCGGTGTGCCGGTGCTGGACCGCGAAGGCCGCGCCGTCGCCGCGCTCAGCGTGGGCACGATCTCGTCACGCCTGAGCCCCGATCGCCTGCCCACGGTGGTGGAGCTGCTCAAGCGCGAAGCCACGGCCATCAGCGCGCAAATCAATCCGTTTGACAGCACGCTGCGGCGGCCGGCGCAGAGCCTGGCTCCAGCGGACAGCACCTGAGACACTCACACAACGACAATTTTTCTGCCAGGCTTAAAAGAAGGAGCCCCATGGACAACGAACTCGCCAAGAAGCAACGCGCGGGCTTTTCGGTCAAAGAGCGCGCCATTGCAAAACTGGGAATCGCAGCGATTTCGTTTTGCCTGGCCTGGATGGAATGGCTCACGCCTTCCGTTCCGCCCTTTACCGGCAAGTGGGCCTGGACAAAGATCTGGGCCTTCGAAGTGATGGGGCCGCGCGGAATTATCGGCATCTGGATGGCACTGGGGACGCTCATGCTGGCTCTGGGCCTTGTACAGCTATGGAACTCAGGAAAAAGCGTCGACTGAGGCACGCGGGATCAAGGCAAAGAAATCGCCTGCTCGCGCAACCAGCCGCGCAGCTGCACCAACGGCCGCCAACTGGTTTTCTGTGAAGGCCAGACCAGGTAGTAGGCAAAGTCAGAGCTCAGCGAAAGATCAAAGGGCACAGCCAGCGTGCCGTCGGCGATGTCGTCGGCCACCAGAAAGCGCGGCAGCACCGCCAGCCCCAGCCCGGCCTTCACTGCCTGCGCGATCATGGAAAAGAGTTCGTATTTGGGGCCCGTGCCTGCGCCTTGCGCGTCGTCAATGCCGGCCAGCTGGAACCAGTCGCGCCAGGCATGCGGGCGCGTGCTCTGGTGGATGAGGGTGAACTTCAGAACATCGGCGGGGCGGCGCAGTTGCCGCTTTTTCATGAGCGCCGGGCTGCACACCACCACGCTGTCTTCACCCATCAGGTATTCAGACTCGGTACCGGGCCAGTCGGGCCGGCCGTAATGGATGGCAGCGTCCAGCCCCGTCAGTGAAAAATCAAAAGGCTGCAGGCGCGTGGCCAGGTTCAGCGTCACATGCGGGTGCGCTTTCAAAAAAGACGGCATGCGCGGGATCAGCCACTTGGTGGCAAAGGTGGGCACCACGCCCAGCTCCAGCGTGCCGCCCTCGCCTTTGGAGGACACCAGGTCCAGCATGGCGGCCTCGAGTGAATCCAGCGCGGGGCTGACACGCGCCAGCAACGAGCGGCCGGCGTCCGTCAGTTCCAGCTGGCGAGGCAGGCGCAGGAAAAGGCTCACGTCCAGATCCTGCTCGAGGCCCAGAATCTGGTGGCTGACCGCGCTCTGGCTCACCGAGAGGTCTTGCGCCGCCAGCGTAAAGCTGCCGCGATGGGCCGCCGCTTCAAAGGCCAGCAGGGCCTGGGTGGATGGGATTTTTCGGCGCATCGCATGAATATATCTCATGGCTCCATCGAAATACATCCTTTGTGCGTGGCGCTGAAACTGCCGAAAATCCGGCTTTCACCTGCCAATTACACGACTGATATGACCCATCTTAAGAAGCTCCTCGCCTGCTGCCTGCCAACCGAAGCCGTCAAAAATATCCATGAACAGATGTACGTTCACCCGTCGCTACAGCAAGCCGCTTCGGGCATCGTCACCCGGGCCGAGTTGGCCCAGGCGCTGAACATGGCGCTGTTTCACGGCCTGGTGCAGCGTGTGCCGGCCGGGCAGGACTATATCGCCAGCGACGTGGTGGCGCAAAAGCGCCAGGTGGTGTTTGACCACGGCGCGCTGCGTACCGTGCGCTGGGCCAGCGGCGCCCTGCCCGCGGGCGAAGCGGCCTTCACCCGCGTGCTGCGCCCGCTGGGTTTTGAACTGCAGGGCACCTACCCGCTGCCGCGCCTGAAGATGACCGGCCGCGCCTACAGCCACCGCGATTTTCCTGAGGACATCGCGCAGTTTTTTGTGTCTGAACTGCACCCCGAGCAGTTCTCCACGCCCTTCCAGTCGGCCGTGACACGCGTGCTGTCGACCTCGCGCGATCCACTGGGCCCGCAGGACGTGGCCGACCTGGAGCAGCTCACACGCGATGGCATGCTGCCCCTGGCACTGGCACTGCGCTTGCTGCCACAGCTGCTGCAATGCTTTGACCGCCAGCACGGCGTGTTTGGCATGGACGACTATGAATTGCTGCTGGCCGAATCCGCCGAGATGGCGTGGATTGCCACCGAAGGCAATGCCTTCAACCATGCCACCGACCGTGTAAGTGACGTGGACGCGGTGGCCGAACGCCAGCGCGCGCTGGGCCGGCCCATCAAGGACAAGGTCGAGGTGTCGGCCAGCGGGCGTGTGCGGCAGACGGCCTTCCGTGCGGCCACGGTGCAGCGCGAGTTCATCACCGCGCAGGGCCGCGTCACGCGCGACGTGCCGGGATCCTTCTATGAATTCATCACACGTGATGCACTGATACCCATCGCAGCAAACGACCCCGTGCAGGCGCCGCGGCTGGACCTGGCCTTTGACGCCGGCAACGCCACCGGCATTTTCGGCATGACGGCTGCACGCGCATGAGCGCTGTGCGTGCGCTGTACGCGCAGGCCAGCGGCTCACCGATACGCGCCATGCTGGCACTGGCCGGCCAGGAGGGCATGATTTCGCTGGCCGGCGGGCACCCCGATCCGGCCCTGCTGCCTGCCGACTGGCTGCGTGAATCGCTGCAGGACGTGACCGGCAAACTGCAAGGCCGCAACCTGCAGTACGGCGCTACCGAAGGCCTGCCCGAGCTGCGTGAAGCCAGCGCGGCCCTGCTCACACACCGCGGACTGGCGGCCAAGGCGAGCGAGTTGCTCATTACCACCGGTTCGCAGCAGGCCATCGATTTGTTGGCCCGCGTACTCATCGAACCGGGCGAAGGCATCGCGGTCGAGTCGTTTAACTATCCTGCGGCACTGCAGGCTTTTCGTTTTGCGGGCGCGCGGCTGATTGAAGTCCCAACCGACGCACAGGGCATGGATATCGACCGGCTCGAATCCATTCTGCAGGCCGAACGCCCGCGCGTGCTGTATGTGGTGCCCAACTTTGCCAACCCGACCGGCGCCGTGATGCCGCTGGCGCGGCGCGTGCGCCTGCTCGAACTGGCCGCGCAATACGGCGTGACCTTGATGGAAGACGACCCGTATGGTGAGTTGTGGTTTGGCGAGGCGCCGCCACCTCCGCTCGCACAACTCAACCAGCAGGCCGGCTCGCCCGCGCAGGTCGCCTACATGACCAGCTACTCCAAAGTGGTGGCCCCTGCCCTTCGCCTGGGTGTGCTCCTCGCACCGGCGGACATTCTGCGCGCGGTGGTGCTGGCCAAGCAGGCGGCCGACGTGCACAGCGGTTCGCTGGAGCAGCTCACGCTGGCGACCATGCTGGGCTCCTACCGCCTCGCGTCGCACCTGGCCTCGCTGCGCACAGCCTACGCGGCCAAAGGCGCCACGCTGGCCAACGCCTTGCGCGCGCATGCCGGCGGGTTGCTCGAATTCGATGCGCCGCAAGGCGGCATGTTTGTCTGGGCACGACTGCGCAGGGACTTGCCCCTGTTGCCGACAAAAGATTGGGTGGACTTCGGGCTTCGGCATCGAGTGCTGGTAGTACCAGGCGCCGCCTTCAGCATCAGCAACGCCGCACAACCCTGGTTGCGTTTGAGTTTTGCCAACCCATCACAGGCCGCGCTGCAGCAAGGCGCCGAGCGCCTGGGCCGCGGGCTGCAAAGCCTCGCCACCCACACAGCTTCCGATTTCAGGACAACCCACGAAAGGACTTCCGCATGAGTCACTCCAGCGACGTTTCATCCCTCTTTAAAACCCTGGGCGTCAACGCCGACCTCGGCAGCAAGGCGTCCGCGGCCATCGAAGTGGTCACTCCCATCGATGGCAGCCTCCTGGCGCGCGTAGCCATCCACAGCGCCAACGAAGTCGACAGCGCACTGAACGGCGCACACCAGCGTTTCATAGCCTGGCGCAATGTGCCCGCACCCAAACGCGGTGAACTGGTGCGCGCTTTTGGCGAAACCGTGCGCCGCCACAAGGCAGAGCTGGGCCGGCTGATCTCGCTGGAGACCGGCAAGATTTTGCAGGAAGGCCTGGGCGAGGTGCAGGAAGTCATCGACATCTGCGAGTTCGCCGTGGGCCTTTCGCGCCAGCTCTACGGCCTCACGATTGCCAGCGAGCGGCCCGACCACAAGCTGCTGGAAACCTGGCACCCCGTGGGCGTGGTCGGCATCATCTCGGCCTTCAACTTCCCGATGGCGGTGTTTGCCTGGAACGCCGCGCTGGCGATGGTATGCGGCAACACGCTGGCCTGGAAGCCGTCAGAGAAAACACCGCTGTCGGCCATCGCCCTCAACGGCCTCCTGCTGCAAACGGCGAAAGACCTCGGCCTGGCCACCGAAGGACTGAGCGAGCTGCTGATCGGCGAGCGCGCCACCGGCGAGGTGCTGGTCAAGCACCCGCATGTGAAGCTGGTGAGCGCCACCGGCTCCACCGCCATGGGCAAGAACGTGGCGATTGCCTGCGCCGGCCTTTTCAAACGCTCGCTGCTGGAGCTGGGCGGCAACAACGCGGCCATCGTCTGCCCGTCGGCAAATCTGGAGCTGGTGGTGCGCGGCGCAGCCTTTGCTGCCGCCGGCACTGCGGGCCAACGCTGCACAAGCCTGCGCCGCCTGATCGTTCACCGCTCGATCTACCCGGAGCTGGTCAAACGCCTCGTCGCCGTGTTTGAACGCCTGCCCATCGGCAACCCCCTGAAAGACGGCACGCTGGTCGGCCCCTTGATCGATGGCCGCGCATTTGACGTCATGCAGTTGGCCCTGGGCGAAGCGAAGAAGCTGGGCGCCACGGTGCATTTCGGCGAGCGCCAACCGGGCGACGGATCAGCCCACTATGTGCGCCCCGCCATCGTGGAACTGAAGGAGCAGGCCGGCCCCATGCTGCACGAGACCTTCGCGCCGATTTTGTATGTGGTTCCCTACGACAATTTTGACGAAGCCATCGCACTGAACAACGCCGTGGCGCACGGCCTGTCGTCGGCCGTCTTCACGCAGGACTTGCGGGAAGCCGAACAGTTCACCTCAGCGCGCGGTTCCGACTGCGGCATTGCCAACGTCAATATCGGCACCAGCGGTGCGGAAATCGGTGGTGCCTTTGGTGGTGAGAAAGAAACCGGCGGTGGACGCGAGTCGGGCTCCGATTCGTGGAAGGCCTATATGCGCCGCGCGACCAACACGGTCAACTACGGCAGCAGCCTGCCTTTGGCACAAGGGATCCGGTTCGATATCTAAAAGTCGCGAGTCCCCTCTCTTTCCCCCAGCGGGGGAAGGAGCGAGAAACTCAGACGGCGCTGAAATCCGGCTTGCGCTTCTCCATGAAGGCAGAGAAGGCTTCGCGCGCCGCGGGCTCACCCAGCATGCGGCCGAAACTCACGCCTTCTTCGGCCATACGCTCTGCCACGAGGGTGGCGTTGCCTTTTTTCATGAGACGCTTGGTTTCCATCAGCGCGCTGAGCGGTTTGGCGACCAGCTTTTGCGCCTGGCGCTGGGCCAGTGCATTGGCTTCGGCGGGCGGCACGATGCGGTTGATCAGGCCGATCTCCAGTGCGGTCTCGGCCATGAAGGGTTCGCCCAGCAGCAGTGCTTCGGCGGCACGTGGGTAACCCATGAGCTGCGGCACCAGAAAGCTCGACGCGGCTTCAGGGCACAGGCCCAGATTGACAAAAGGCATGGAGAACGCAGCGTTGTCTCCGGCATAGACCAGGTCGCAATGCAGCAGCAGCGTGGTGCCTATGCCGACCGCGGGGCCGCACACAGCGGCTATCAGCGGTTTGGGAAAGCTGCTGATGCCGCGCAGGAAACGGAAGACCGGCGAGTCGGGCGTTGAAGGCGGTTTGTTCAGGAAATCGCCGATATCGTTGCCGGCGGAAAAAATGGTTTCATGTCCCTGGATCACCACCACACGCACGGCTGCATCGTGGTGGGCCGACTCCAGTGCGTCGGCCATGGCGCCATACATGGCGGAGGTGATGGAATTTTTTTTGTCCACACGGTTGAGCGTGATGGTCATCACGCCCGCGTCGACGTGGCTCAGGATTTCGGGAATGCTGCCGGTGGAAATAGGGGTGGGAGTGTTCATGTGTTTTCCGTTAAGACGCAAGTGTAGGGGCCAGCCATGCATGCTGCCCCCGCGGGCCTATTCTTTGTAATAAACAACCTGCGTACTGGTAGCCAGCAGTACTCCCGCTTCGCTCCACAGCTGCGCGGTCTGGTCAAAGAAACCATTGCGAAAGGCCTGGGCCCTGGCTTGCCCCAGCAAATAGCCTTCACCGCATTCAGCCAGTTGCCGGCCGTCGGCGTGGAAGTACGTGGTGATCGACACCGTACCGGCGGGTACACGTGTGGCACGGCGCAGCCAGACCCGCGGATAGAACACGTCGGACATGGCCGCCAGCGCCGGGAAGTCGAGCGGCCGCGGTGGATCGTCGCGCACCCACAGCTGCGTGAGGCTGCCCGTGCCGCTGCCGTCCCAAACCTGCGGAATCGCGCCGCGCACCGGCCGCATGTCGTAGCGATTCGTCCATGCGGAGGTCGAAAACCGCAGCCTGCCTGAAGCGTCGGCCAGCGTGACCGCGGGCATGGGTGTGTCGTTGGCACTCCAGGTCTCGCGGCGCGCAGCCGTAACGGCTGTGGCGGTCATCACAGCGCCTCCGGCATCGCCGTCCTGCGAAAGCTCCACCACCCAGTGCTGGGTGGAGCGGTTGGTGCGGGCCGGCCTGGCCGTGACAGTGAATGGACCTTCGGACATGGCCGCCGCGTAGTTCACCGTCAACGCCACCGGCTCGCCCAGCAGGGCCGGGTGCAACAGGATGGCACGCAAGGCTGTGGCCGCTGTGGTTCCGCCGAAGGGCCCCACCATATTCCAGTATGCGGGGCTGCTGTGACCCAGCCAGGTGTGGGGCCTGTCGCTGCCGGCGGCTTCCAGCCTGAGCGCGTCGTCAAAAGAATGCGTGCTTGTCATGTCGGCAGGTGTGATGGAGCTTTCCGGTTCAAACCGGGACTTTGGCGGCACCGGTCATGCCGTCGATGATCTGCTGGGCACGGGGCCACAAGGTCTGGTTGAACTGTTCCCGGAAGAAGCCAAAATGCCCGATGCGCCTGACCTTGAGATCTGCCGGCGCGATGCGTTCAAAGCTGCGCGGTGCATTGCTGTACAGGTTGATGAGGTTTTGCGTGCCGCGCCAGGTCATCAGCTCGTCGTCGGTCATGGACAGCGCGGTCACCGGAAAACTGACCCGCCCATAACTGAGCCGTGCGCTTTCTCCCTCGGCCCCCACGCTGTAGTGCGGATCCAGGCACCACTTGCGCCACTGCAGCATCACGCCGGCTGGCAGGTCGCCAACTTTCTTTAACCTGCGCCCGGGGAAATAACCACAAAGACGCGTGGCCAAAGGCACCAGCACATACCAGAAGTACAAAATCAGGCGCCTGAGCTGCGGTGCGTTGTCGCGCCAGTACCCGCTTCCTGCCGCGATGCTGACGAGGCCATCGATCTTGTCCTGATTCTTCAGGAAACCCGGCAGCTGCGCGCCCAGGCTGTGACCCAGCAGGTAAAGCGGTGCATCCGGCAAGGCTGCCTTGGCGGCATCCACCACAGCCTCATAGTCGGCGGCCCAGTCGAGCAGGTCGGCCTTGAAACCACGCAGGCTGCCGCTGGCGGTGTTGGGCAAGGACTCGCCCGAACCCCGGTAGTCAAAAGTCACGACGCAAAAGCCCTGGGCAGAAAGCCACTGCGCAAACGGTGCGTAATAGTCTTGCCGCACCCCCATGGCGCCACCGATGACCACGCTGGCACGCGCAGGCGAAGAAGGCGCATAAACGCGAGTGGACAGTTGCGCCGTCCCTGAACTGAGGATCTGCATCTGCATCACATGCTCCTGGAAATGGATGAACTGAACTCGGGCACACGCATCAGGCGTGAAGGTGTTGCACCAGCTGGGGCCAGAAGCTGACACGCAGCTTGTCACGGAAATAGCCAAAGTGCCCTATATGCCTGACACCCAGATTTTCCGGATCAAGGGTCATGCATTGCACCGGTTCACGCCGCACACCGAACAAGGCCACAAACCGGTCTGACGACCACTGTGAAAAAACCTCGTCGTCGCTTGAGTTGAAGTAGGTGATGGGCGTCTCTACGCGTTCAAAACGTTCACGCTGGTGGGCATCGCGCGCCAGGTAGTCCGGATGGCGGCACCAGCGCGTCCATTGCCGCATCACACCTGCGGGAATGTTGCCAACCTTGCGCAGTTTTCTGCCCGGGAAATAACCGAACAACGGTACCAGCAAGGGCGCCCAGATCTGGGTGGCGGCAAACAGGCCCCAACGCGGCACGGCGTTGCGCAGGCGCGGCCAGTAACCGCTGCCGCTGGCAACCAGGACGGCACGCTGAAAGAGGTGAGTGGTTTCGGAACTGGCAAACAATTGCCCGCCCAGGCTGTGCCCCAGGTAGTAAAGCGGGAGGTCCGGCACACGTTGCCGCAAGAACCGGGCAGCGGCGCTCACATCCTGCTGGCCCCAGGTGTCGAAGGTGGCATCGGTGGACGCCACGCGCTCACCGCCGGAGGCAAAAGTGCCGCGGTAGTCGAGCGTCAGCACGGTAAAGCCTTGCGCGGCCAGCCAGCGGGCAAAAGGCTCATAGTGCTGCTGCGGTGTGGCCATGGCACCGGCCAGCAGTACGCCGCCGCGGGCCAGACCGTCCGCGGGGTCTGCTGCAAATACCGTCGCTGCCAGCGCCCAGGAGTCC
Organism: Polaromonas sp. P1_F6; assembly: GCF_056405695.1. Classification (NCBI taxonomy): domain Bacteria; kingdom Pseudomonadati; phylum Pseudomonadota; class Betaproteobacteria; order Burkholderiales; family Comamonadaceae; genus Polaromonas; species Polaromonas sp. P1_F6. The sequence goes on along the minus strand of NZ_JBFUBQ010000003.1, from coordinate 438,509 downwards.
TGGGTCAGAACCGTGATTCGCTCCATCTTCTGTCTCCAGTCAGGAAAAGCCCAGTCTGCCCCGCAGCTGCCATAACCGCTGCCGCAAGCGCGACAGCGGGGCCGCCGCCGACGGCCTTACACGCGTTCGAAAATACCCGCAGCGCCCTGACCCATACCTACGCACATGGTCACCATGCCGTACTTGAGCTGATGGCGATGCAGCGCATGGATCACGGTCGCGGCGCGGATCGCACCGGTCGCGCCCAGGGGATGGCCCAGCGCGATGGCGCCGCCCATGCGGTTGACCTTGCTGGCATCGAGCTTGAGTGTGTTGATCACCGCCAGCGACTGCGCGGCAAACGCTTCGTTCAGTTCAAACCAGTCGATGTCTTCCTGCTTGAGGCCGGCGTAGCGCAAGGCAGCAGGAATGGCTTCGATCGGGCCTATGCCCATGATCTCGGGCGGCACGCCCTTGGCGGCATAGCTGACAAAGCGGGCCAGCGGCTTCAAGCCGAAGTCCTTGACCGCTTTTTCGCTGGCCAGCACCAGCGCACCCGCGCCGTCGGACGTCTGCGAGCTGTTCCCGGCCGTGACCGAGCCGCGCGCGGCAAACACCGTCTTGAGTTTGGCCAGGCCTTCGAGCGAGGTGTCGGGGCGCGGGCCTTCGTCAAGGCTCACGGTGCGGGTCTTGCTGATAACTTCACCGGTTTCCAGGTTGGCCGTGCGGTCGGTCACTTCAACCGGCGTGATCTCGTTGCTGAACTCGCCGGCCTGCTGCGCCTTGATGGCCTTGAGGTGCGACTCGAGCGCGAACTGGTCCTGCGCCTCGCGCGAAACTTTCCATTGCTGCGCCACCTTTTCGGCCGTCAGGCCCATGCCGTAGGCGATGCCGACGTTCTCGTCGTTCATGAACATATTGGGTGACAGCGAAGGAGAATTGCCGGACATGGGCACCATGCTCATACTCTCGGTGCCGGCGGCGATCATCACGTCGGCCTCGCCCACGCGGATGCGGTCGGCCGCCATCTGGATCGCCGAGAGGCCGGAGGCGCAAAAGCGGTTGACGGTGATGCCGCCCACGCTGGTGGGCAGGCCGGCCAGCACCGCGCCTATGCGCGCCACGTTCAGGCCTTGCGGGCCTTCGGGGATCGCGCAGCCGCAGATGATGTCTTCAATTGCCTTCGGATCGAGCGAAGGCACTTGCGCCAGCGCGGCCTGCAGCGCCTTGACCAGCAGGTCGTCGGGCCGCATATTGCGGAAATAGCCGCGGCCCGAGCGCCCGATGGGCGTGCGGGTGGCGGCGACGATATAGGCTTCCTGGACTTGTTTGGCCATGATGGTTTCCTTCAATTTCTCGGTTAACTTTTCCGCGGGCCGGAGGGAATCCAGGCCCAGACAAATTCGCATTCGACCGGGTTGACGCCGGCTTCATCGGTCACGATGACCGGTACAGTGACTTCACCCTTGTCGCTGGCCTGCATGGCGGCGCGCTGTTCATCGCTCAGCGTGGCCACGGCGCGCAAGGCGCCGGTGGCGCGCTTTTTAAACGCCATCTTCAGTTCCTTGGCCAGCGGGATGCAGTCGTCGCGCACATTCATGCCGACCACCATGCCGGTGGCGGTTTCCGCCAGCAGGTTCATCGCAGAGGCGTGCACGCCGCCAATGTGGTTCTGTACCTTCTTCTCATTCCTGATGCCGATCTCGACCCGGCCTGTGCCCATCTCGAGGAAGTCCAGACCGGCGGTTCCGGTAAAAGGCACAGCGCGGCGCAGCACCACGCTGCGAAACCAGCCGCGCGCAAAGGCCGGCACTTCCTCGAGCCGCTGCAGTTGCCGTGCCAGGCGGTTGGGCTTGTGATCGCTCATGGCGGTTTGGCTGGTCATCAGTTACGAACAGGTTTGCCAGTGCTCATCATTCCCATGATTCGCTCCTGGGTTTTTGGATGCTCAAGAAGAGAGCAGAAAGCTTTGCGCTCCAGGGTCATCAAATACTCTTCCGTCACCAGCGTGCCGGCATCGACGTCCCCGCCGCAGACCACATTCGCGATCAGGCTCGCAATATGGAAGTCGTGCGCGCTGATGAAGCCGCCGTCGCGCATATTGACCAGCTGGCCCTTGATGGTGGCCAGGCCGCTGCGGCCCACCACCGGGAACTGGCGCTTGTGCGGTGCGCGGTAGCCGGAGTTGAACAGCGCGCGCGCTTCATTCAGCGCGACGAACAGCAGCTCGTCCTTGTTCGGCACGATCACGTCGCTGTCGAGCAGGTAACCGATCTTGCGGCTTTCGATGGCACTGGTGCCCACCTTGGCCATCGCGGCGGCCGTGAAGCCTTCGGTGAGGAAAGGCAGGATGTCCTTGTTGGTCGAGGTGCCGGCGTTTTCCGCGGCACGGCGGGCGATGTAGGCCAGGCCACCGGCGCCGGGCACCAGGCCCACACCGACTTCGACGAGGCCGATATAGCTTTCCATCGCGGCGACACGTTTGGCCGAATACACTGCCATTTCGCAACCGCCGCCCAGCGCCAGGCCGCGAATCGCCGACACCACGGGAACCGCCGCGTAGCGCAGCTTGAGCATCACGTTCTGCAGTTCGGCCTCGGCCCCTTCAATCGCCTTGGCGCCGCCCATCATGAAGGCGGGCAGCATGGCTTGCAGGTCGGCGCCGGCAGAGAACATCTCGTCATTCGACCAGATGACCATGCCCTTGTAGCTTTTCTCGGCCAGGTCCACACCCATCGCCAGACCTTCGGCCACGTCCGGGCTGATGGCGTGCATCTTGGTCTTGATGCTGGCGATCAGCACGTCGCCATCCGCACCGTCCAGCGTCCAGAGGCGGATCGCGTCGTCTTCATGCAGCGTGGTGCCTGCCGTCTCAAAAGCAGGTGCCTTGGCACCGAGCACGTCTTCGGGGAAGAACTGGCGCTCATAGACCGGCAGCTTGCGGCGAGGGATGAATTTTTTGGCCGAGGCGCTCCACGAGCCTTCGGCCGTGTGCACGCCACCGGCGTCGGCCACCGGGCCCTTGAACACCCACTCGGGCAGCGGCGCCTTGGACAGCGCCTTGCCTGCATCAATGTCTTCCTGGATCCAGGTAGCGACCTGCTTCCAGCCGGCTTGCTGCCACAACTCGAAGGGGCCTTGCTTGGCGCCAAAGCCCCAGCGCATGGCGAAGTCGATGTCGCGTGCGGTTTCGGCGATGCTTTCCAGGTGCACCGCAGCATAGTGAAACTGGTCGCGCAGGATGGCCCAGAGAAAACGCGCTTCAGCGCCTTCGGCCTCGCGCAAGAGCTTGAGGCGTTCGCCCGCGGGCTTCTTCAGCATGCGACCGACGACTTCATTGGCCTTGGCGCCGGCGGGCACGTATTCCATGCTCTCCGGGTCCAGGCGCAGGATGTCGCGGCCTTGCTTTTTATAGAAGCCGGCGCCGGTCTTCTGGCCCAGGCTTTTGGATTCGAGCAGCTTGGCCAACACGGGCGGCGTGCCATAGACATCGGAAAACGGGTCTTCTACCTTGCCGGGGCCCAGGTTGTCTTGCAGCGTCTTGATGACGTGGGCCATGGTGTCCAGGCCCACCACGTCGGCGGTGCGGAAGGTGCCCGAGCTCGCGCGGCCCAGCTTCTTGCCGGTCAGGTCGTCGACCACGTCGTAGCTGAGCTTGAAGGTGTCGGCCTCCTTGATGGTGGCCAGCATGCTGGCGATGCCGACGCGGTTGGCGATGAAGTTGGGTGTGTCATGGGCACGGATCACGCCCTTGCCCAGCGCGCTGGTGACAAAGGCCTCCAGGTCGTCCAGCACCTTGGGTTCGGTGGTCGGCGTGTTGATCAGCTCCACCAGCGTCATGTAGCGCGGGGGGTTGAAGAAGTGAATGCCGCAAAAGCGCGGCTTGATGGATTCGGGCAGCGCCTCGCTGAGCTTGGTGATGGACAGGCCCGAGGTATTGCTGGCCACGATGGCGCCTTCAGCAATGAAGGGCGCGATCTTGTGGTACAGGTCGGTCTTCCAGTCCATGCGCTCGGCAATCGCCTCGATGATGAGGTCGCACTCCCTGAGCAGCTCCATGTTCTCTTCGTAGTTGGCCTGCTGGATCAGCGCCGCGTCTTCGGGCACACCCAGCGGCGCTGGCTTGAGCTTCTTGAGGCCTTCGACCGCCTTGATGACGATGCCGTTCTTCGGGCCGTCCTTGGCCGCAAGGTCGAACAGCACCACAGGCACCTTGACGTTGACCAGATGGGCGGCGATCTGCGCGCCCATGACACCGGCGCCGAGGACGGCGACTTTTTTGACTTGGAATCGGGACATGGTTAAGACCTGGTTGAGGGAATCTGGTTGAAAAATTCAAGCACGGCGCTCCAGTAGCGCTGTGGCTCGTCGCGCATGCCGTGGGTGTGGTCGGCGCGTTCAAGGATCAGGCGCTGGATGCGTTCAGGACGTGAAGCAGCCTGCTGCAAGGCATCGCCGAAATGCACCGGCGTCCAGCGGTCGCCCTGGCTGTGGATCAGCAGCACGTCTACGTCGCGCATGTTGGCAAGGTGGTGTACGGGCCGCAGGCGCAACTCGCCTTGCGGGTTAATGCGCCGGCTGATGTTGAGCACGGCATGGGCAAAAGGATAAGCTTTCCAGAAATCGGGCAGCGAGGGCGCGCAAGCTTCAGCCACCACCTTGTCGTAAGGAAAATCCGCTTCGTCAATCGCACTCAGCGTGTTGATCGCGCCGAAAGACGCCGTCAGCGCATGCACCGGCAGCCCGGCAAAAGCGCCACGCGCCCAGGAGCCCACCGATATCACGTCACCGGGGTAATCGAAGTTGGTCGACGGGCTTTCACCGAAACCGTTGAAGTCGAAAGCCACCACATGAAAGCCCGCATCGAGCAGCGCCTGGGCATGGCCGTGGCGCAGCCAAAAACCCTTGCAGGCAAAACCCATGGGATGGGCGCACACCACCACACCGCGCGGTGCCAGCGGTGTACGCGCCACGATGGCCTCAAGCTGGCTGGTGCTTCGGCTGGCTATCTGCACCCGTTCCCAGCCTTCTTGCGGCACGTCCGCCGGCCAACGCCAGGGTTTCATGAAGCGGCCGAAAAACGGCTTTTTGAGAAGATGGTGGCCATACCAGCGGCGCGCGGCCGGCACAGTGCTGCCACCGGCGCCGAAAGGCAGTGACCGCAAACGGGAAATGGCTTCACCCATGGCGAGTCCTCACTTTCAGCATGCTCATTGCACACGCACCCAGGTTTGGGTGCGGCCAAAAGGCCCGATGGAGCCGCGGACTTCCATCTTCTTGCCACCCTCAACGGGTGTCATCTTGAGGGAATAGCTTTTGCCGTTCTCGGGGTCGAGTATCTTGCCGCCTTCCCAAACGTCGCCATCGGATGACTTCTTGGCGCCCCGAATGATCTCAAGGCCCAGCCGAGGCTTGTCCTTGCGGTCATCCGTGCATTCGGTGCAGATGTCGTCGGGTTTGACGCCCGGGGACAGGCGCTTTTCGACTTTTCCGCTCAACACGCCACCTGTGTCGACAATACGCACCTCGACTTTGGGGTCGCCGGTTTTTTCATCGAAACCGCGCCACAAGCCTACGGGCGTGTTCTGGGCAAGCGCGGGGATAGCGAAAAGACTGAATGCCAGGAACAACAAATTGCGTTTCATGGTGGTGTCTCCCTTGATCTGTTCAGATGGTTCAGGCCAGTGCTTCGTCTGTTTCCATGAGCGCCTTGCTGCCCGAGCGTGCGGTGCGCATCAGCGTTGCGGTTTCGGGGAACAGCTTGGCGAAGTAAAAGCGTGCGGTTTGCAGTTTGGCGACATAGAACTTGTCGGTGTTGCCGGCAGCAATTTCACGCAGCGCGGTTTGCGCCATCAATGCCCAGAAGTAGCCAAACACCAGGTGGCCGGCCACGCGCAGGTAGTCCACTGCGGCGGCGCCCACTTCGTCGGGGTTCTGGAAGCCCTTGAAGCCCAGCTCGGTGGTGAACTTGGTCATCTGGTCGGCCAGGTAAGCCAGCGGGTTGATGAACTCGGCCATCTTCTCGTTGACGCCTTCTTCGGCGATCAGCGCACCGATCACCTTGCCGAATTTCTTCAGCGTGGCGCCATTGTTGCCCAGCACCTTGCGGCCCAGCAAGTCCAGCGACTGGACGGTGTTGGTGCCTTCGTAAATCATGTTGATGCGGTTGTCGCGCACAAACTGCTCCATGCCCCACTCTTTGATGAAGCCGTGGCCGCCGAAAACCTGCATGCAGGCGTTGGTGGAGATGTGGCCGTTGTCGGTCAGGAAGGCTTTGACGATGGGCGTGAGCAGTGCAACGATTTCGCCGGAGTCCTTGCGCACTTTTTCATCGGGGTGATGCAGTTCCTTGTCGAGTAGCAGCGTGCAGTAAATCGCCAGCGCCCGGCCGCCTTCGGCATAGGCCTTGGCCGTCAACAGCATCTTGCGCACGTCGGGGTGCACGATGATCGGGTCGGCCGGTTTGTCTTTGGCTTTGACGCCGGACAGTGAACGCATCTGGATACGGTCCTTGGCGTAGGCCAGCGCATTTTGAAAGGCTACTTCGGTCAGGCCCAGCGACTGGTTGCCCACGCCCAGGCGTGCGGCATTCATCATCACGAACATCGCGGCCAGACCCTTGTTGGGCGCGCCCACCATGGTGCCGACAGCGTCTTCGAGCACCATCTGCGCGGTGGCGTTGCCGTGGATGCCCATCTTGTGCTCCAGGCCGCCACAGTAAATGCCGTTGCGCGAGCCGATGGCGCCGTCTTTGCCGATGTTGAACTTGGGCACCGCGAACAGGCTGATGCCCTTGCTGCCCTGGGGCGCATCAGGGAGGCGGGCCAGCACCAGGTGCACGATGTTGGCGGCCATGTCGTGTTCACCGGCGCTGATGAAGATCTTGTTGCCGGTCAGGCGGTAGGTGCCGTCGGGTTGCGGTTCGGCCTTGGTGCGCAACAGGCCCAGGTCGGTGCCGCAGTGCGGCTCGGTCAGGCACATGGTGCCGGTCCATTCGCCGCTGGTGAGCTTGGGCAGGTAGAGCTTTTTCTGTTCGTCGGTGCCGTGGGCATGCAGGGCTTCGTAAGCGCCGTGCGACAGGCCCGGGTACATGGTCCAGGCCTGGTTGGCCGAGTTCAGCATTTCATAGAGGCACTGGTTCAGCACAAAAGGCAGGCCCTGGCCGCCATATTCCGGGTCGCAGCTGAGCGCGGCCCAGCCACCTTCGACGTACTGCGCGTAAGCTTCCTTGAAGCCTTTGGGCGGCGTGACTTCGTGTGTCGTTTTGTCGAGCTTGCAACCCTCTTCGTCGCCGCTGATGTTCAGCGGAAAAGTCACTTCAGCGGCAAACTTTCCGGCCTCCTCGAGTACAGCGTTGATGGTCTCGACATCGACGTCCGCATGCTTTGGGATGGCCTTGAATTCATCGGTGACCTTGAGCACTTCGTGCATGACGAATTGCATGTCGCGCAGGGGCGGGCTGTACTGAGGCATGGTGGATTCCTTTTGCTTAAACTGGTTTGGAAGGGGATGCCTTGCCGGAAGCTTTCTTCGGCAAGGTGGAAAGGGGGGCGTCGCTGCCATAGCGCGCCAGGATGTTGGCAAAGCCGGTATTGGCGCGGTCCATGGAGCCCGGCGTCTTGAGGAAGCGGGCTTCGTAGTGCAGCGCCAGGATCAGGCCGTGGATCTCAAAGGCCATCTGGTGCTCGTCAGCGTCAGCATGCAGGTGACCAGCCTCTTTGGCCTGCACCACAGCGCGGTACATGGCGGCCAGCCAGGTTCGTACCGAACCCGCCAGCGCATCGCGCACCGGGCCGGGCCTGTCGTCAAATTCGACGGCGCCGCTGATGTAAAGGCAGCCCGAGTCGATTTCAAGCGAGGTGCGTTTCATCCAGTTATGAAACAGTGCCGCCAGACGAGGCAGGCCGCGCGGCTGCTGCAGCGCCGGAAAGAAGACCTCTTCTTCAAAGCGCACGTGGTATTCGCGGATAACGGAGATCTGCAGCTCTTCGCGCGAGCCGAAATGGGCGAACACGCCCGACTTGCTCATGCGCATGACCTCGGCCAGCGCGCCTATGCTCAGGCCTTCCAGCCCGATCTGCGTGGCCAGGCCCAGGGCGGCGTCCACAATGGCGGCCTTGGTCTGCTGGCCTTTTTGCTGGCTTTTGGCCACAGCGCTGCCCGTTGCCGGGGCGCGGGAGGCTTTAGCGGGAAGTTCTGTGATGGCCATGAGGTGCTACAAAATAAAACGAACGGTCGTTCTATTTTGCAACACTTTGATGACCATGCAAAGGCCATAGGCTTTTCTAGGGCATTCGGCCTAGGACCAACACGGGTAAACCCTCGGATGTTGGCTCACCCCCGTCCAAGCTCACTGCGTGTGGCTTGTTCCCCCCTCCAGGGGGCGGCGCCTGGGGCCGGCGAAGCCGGACCCTCGGCACCCACTGGTGGAATACCCCACCCTGGATACGCGGCTAGAGAGCGTGGGGGCTACTTCTTGTAGGGCACAACGGTTTGATGCTGCTCGCCCAGGCCTTCGATGCCCAGGGAGATTTTGTCGCCCTTCTTCAGGTACACAGGCGGCTTCATGCCCAGGCCCACGCCGGGCGGTGTGCCGGTGGTGATGACGTCGCCGGGCTCCAGCGTCATGAACTGGCTGACGTAGCTGACGATTTTGGCGACGCTGAAGATCATGGTCTTGGTGTTGCCCTTTTGCACGCGCTTGCCGTTCACCTCGAGCCACAGGCCCAGCTTTTGCGGGTTGGGTACTTCGTCGCGCGTGACCAGCCAGGGGCCGAGCGGGCCGAAGGTGTCGCAACCTTTGCCCTTGTCCCAGGTGCCGCCGCGCTCAATCTGGAATTCGCGCTCGCTCACGTCGTTGATGGTGCAGTAGCCGGCCACGTAGTCCAGCGCTTCCTTTTGCGACACGTAGCGGGCCGTCTTGCCGATGATCACGCCGAGCTCGACCTCCCAGTCGGTCTTGACCGAGCCTTTGGGCAGCATGATGGGGTCGTTCGGGCCCTGGATGCAGCTGGTGGCTTTCATGAACACGACCGGCTCGGCGGGAATCGGCAAGCCCGATTCGGCCGCGTGGTCGGCGTAGTTCAGGCCGATGGCGATGAACTTGGGCACGCCGGTGACGGGGCTGCCATAACGCGGCGAGCCTTTGACCAGCGGCAGCTTGTCGGCTTTGAGCTTGCGCAGTTTGGCAATCGCAGCATCGCCAAGCTGATCCGGGCCGATGTCCTTGATGACAGCGCTCAGATCGCGCAGCTTGCCGTTGGCATCAATAAGGCCGGGCTTTTCCTTGCCGGGGTTGCCATAGCGAACGAGTTTCATGGTTTTTCCTTTTGATAAATCGGATGAAAGATTAATAAGTGGAGCGGCCGCCCGAGAGATCGAAAACGGCGCCGGTTGAGAACGAGCAATCTTCGGTGCACAGCCAGCCGACCATGGCGGCTACCTCATCGGGCGTGCCGAAGCGGCCCATGGGGATTTTAGAAAGCATGAACTGTATGAACTCGGGCGTCATTTGCTCAAAAATCGGCGTTTTCACCGCGGCCGGTGTGATGCAGTTGACGCGCACACCTGTATCGGCGAGTTCCTTGCCCAGGGATTTTGTCAGGGCGATCACCGCGGCCTTGCTCGCGCTGTAGGCGCTGGCATTCGGGTTGCCGTCTTTGCCGGCCACCGAGGCAACATTGACGATGCGGCCATAGTTGCGTGCACGCATGTGCGGCACGATTTCACGGCAGCAGAAGAACAGGCCGTTGAGGTTGACCTGCTGCACCTGCATCCATTGCTCGGGTGGGTAGTCCCACAGCTTGACGTTGGGACCGGTGATGCCGGCCGAGTTGACAAGCGCGTCAATAGCAGGGTTGTGGGCCACAGTTTGTTTGACCGCCTCCACCACGCTGGCATGGCTGGCCACATCGACGGCTACCGTATGCACCCCGGCGCCCAGCGCGCCCCTGGCCGTGGCCAGTGCCTCGGGGTTGATGTCCCAAAGCGTCACCGTGCCGCCCGACGCCAGCACGCGCTGAGCCACCGCAAAACCCAAGCCGACCGCACCACCGGTGATGACCGCATGGCGCCCCTTCAGGTCCAGCTGGTTCATATGGTGATGCCACCGTCCACGTTGTAGGCCTGGCCGGTCACAAAAGCAGCCTCGTCGCTGGCCAGAAAGACCACCAGCGGGGCAATCTCATGCGCCTGCGCCAGGCGCCCGAGCGGCTGGCGTGCGATGAAGGCCTTGCGGGCCGCCACGGGATCTTCGTTGGCATTGATACGGTCCTGTAGCGAAGGCGTGTCTACCGTACCAGGGCAAATCGCATTGCAACGCACGCCGTCACCCACAAAGTCGGCCGCGACGCTTTTGGTGAGGCCAATCACTGCCGCCTTGGTGGTGCCATACACAAATCGGTTGGGCAGGCCTTTGATGCTGCTGCAGACGCTGGCCATGTTGACAATGCTGCCGCCCTTTTTGGCCTGCATGCCGGGCAGCACGGCCTGGATCATCCAGAACTGGGCGCGCACGTTGAGGTTGAAGGCGAACTCAAGATCGGCATCGGTGGCCTGCAGGGCTGTGCCCCCGTGGACAAAACCGGCGCAGTTAAAAAGAATGTCCATGGGCGGCAGGCCGCCTACCAGTTTCTGGATCGCCGCCTTGTCCAGCACGTCCAGGGGCAGCGCCGTGATGTTGGCCGCCCCTTTGTAGCTTTCCAGCAGCTCGGGTTTCAGGTCGGTGGCCCAGACCTGCGCGCCTTCGGCCGCCAGCGCCAGTGCGGTGGCATGGCCGATTCCCTGGCCGGCTGCGGTCACCAGCGCTTTTTTTCCTTCAAGTCTCATCTTCACTCCTACAGGGTTTTGCCGGATGTTGTCCCGGGGGTTTCATGGGATTATCAATTGGTCTTACCACTTGTCCAATTCTGGCTAACCCTTAAAGCCCCACCTTTCACCCTTTTCCCTCCATGCCCCTGCAAACCGTCGAACCGCAGCGCCTCTACCGCCAGATCGCCGAGCAGCTGCGCACGCTGATCTCGGCCGGCGAATGGGCCGTGGGCGCACGGCTGCCCGCCGAGCGCGACCTGGCGCGACAGCTGGGCGTGAGCCGGCCCTCGGTGCGCGAAGCGCTGATCGCGATGGAGGTTGAAGGCTGGGTCGAAGTACGCACCGGCTCGGGTGTCTATGTTCTGGACCGAAGCAAGCCCGCCAGCCACGACGGCAATGGAAGTGGCCGGGCCGAGCAGATATCGCCCGACGAATGGGGACCCCTGGAATTGATACGCGCCCGCCGCGTGGTGGAAGGCGAAGTCGCCGCCATGGCCGCCACCCAGGCCAAGCGCAAACACATAGACGCGATGGACAAGGCCATCGCCAGCATGCAGTTTGACGCCGACCGCGGCGTGCTGCCGCTGGAAGGCGACCGCGCTTTTCATACCGCCGTTGTCGAGTCCTGCGGCAACGTAGTGCTGATTGAAACCATACAGCGCTTCTGGGACTCGCGTCGCGGCCCGTTGTTCGAGCGGTTGGGCGGGCATTTTGAAACCGTTGAATCGTGGCGCTCGGCGATTGCCGAGCACCAGGCCATTTTTGATGCGGTGCGCAACCGAGACGCCGATGCCGCGCGTGCGGCCATGCATGCGCACATGGACCAGTCGCACAAGCGTTTCAGCGTGAGCTGGAGTCGGACCAAAAGCCAGGAGGTACAAAAGAAATGACCCGTCACGATTTCTTTCAGCGCTCACCTCACTCCTGATTTCCCTTCCAACAAAAAGCGAAAGCGAGACAAGCATGAAGTTTCTGACACCGCGCAAATTGCTGGCAACAGCCCTTATGGCGCTCACCAGCCTCTGCGGCAACGCCTGGGCGCAGACCTACCCGAACAAGCCCATCGAAGTGATGGTGGCCTTCCAGCCTGGCGGCGGCACCGACTCGCTGGCGCGCGCCTATGCCGAAGCCGCCAAGAAATACACCACGCAATCGCTGGTGGTCTACAACAAACCCGGCGCCAGCGGCGCTATCGGCCTGGCCGATGTGGTCAATGCCAGGCCCGACGGCTACAAGATTGCCATGCTGTTTGTGGAGGTGACCATCCTGCCGCACATGGGCATCACCAGGATCACGCAGGACGACTTCATCCCCATTGCCCGCCTGAATGCCGACCCGGCTGCCATCACCGTGAAAGCGGACTCACCCTACAACACGATTGAAGAGTTCCTCGCCGCCGCCAAAAAGACCGGCAGCGACGTGAAGGTCGGCAACGCCGGCAACGGCTCGATCTGGCACCTGGCGGCCGCGTCGCTGGAAGAAAAAACCGGCGCCAGATTCAACCACATCCCCTACCAGGGCGCAGGCCCCGCCGTGCTGGCCCTGCTGGGCGGTCATGTGGACGCAGTAGGCGTGAGCCCGGCTGAGGTTGCCGTGCATGTGGCGGCCGGCAAGCTGAAGATTTTGGGTGTGATGGCCGACCAGCGCGTCAAGGGTTTTGAGAGCGTGCCCACCCTCAAGGAACGCAACATCGACCTGTCCATCGGCACCTGGCGCGGCCTGGGCGTGGCCAAAGGCACACCGCCTGAAGTCGTGGAAACCATTCGGACCTTCAGCAAAAAGGCGGCCGAAGAGCCCATCATGCGCGAAGTGATGGACAAACTGAACCTTGGCTACGCCTATGCCGACGGCCCTGCCTTCAAGGCGCAAATGGTGCGCGACAACGACAACTTCAAACAACTCGTGACCAAGCTCAACCTGAAGAACTGAGCAATGAGCCTGTTCAATGTCTAAACGAGGCCTCGTTTAGACATTGAACAGGCTCTTAGACCCCAGGCTTCACGACGGTGCGCGCTGGCGCGCATCGTCGATTTCCTTTCTGCCAGCAACCACCCTTCGAGGAGACAACATGAACGCATTCAACAAAAAGAGATTCGCTATCAAAACAATAGCTGCCTGCGCTTTACTGGCGGGCACTATGGGATTTTCCGGCATCGCATCGGCGCAGACCAAGCTGAAATGGGCGCACGTCTACGAGACTTCCGAGGCCTACCACAAGTGGTCGGTCTGGGCGGCTGACGAAATCAAGAAGCGCACCAGCGGCCGCTACGAGATTCAGGTGTTCCCGGCTTCCACGCTGGGCAAGGAAAGCGACATCAACCAGGGCCTGCAGCTGGGCACCGTCGACATCATCATCTCGGGCGCATCGTTTGCGGCCCGGAGCTTTCCGCGCATCGGCGTGGCCTACTACCCCTACACCTTCCGCGACCCGGAGCACCTGCTGAAATACGCGAAGAGCGATGTCTTCAAGGAACTGACCGAAGGCTACAAACAGAAGACCGGCGTGCAAACTGTCGCGGTCACCTACTACGGCGCGCGCCACTCCACCAGCAACAAACCCTTCAAGACCTGCGAAGAGATGAAGGGCCTGAAAATGCGGGTGCCCGACGTGCCGGCCTACATGGCCCTGCCTCGCGCCTGCGGCGCCAACCCGACGCCGATCGCTTTTGCCGAGGTTTACCTGGCGCTGCAAAACGGCACGGTCGATGCACAGGAGAACCCGCTGCCCACCATCGAAGCCAAGAAGTTCTATGAGGTCCAGAAGAACATCATCCTGACCGGCCACATCCTCGATTCGCTGGTCACGCAGATCGGCCCTCACGTCTGGACCAAGCTCAGCGATGCCGACAAGAAAGTCTTCACGGATGTGATGCAGGAAGCGGCCGCCAAAGCCACGGCCGACATCCAGAAGCGGGAAGGCGAGCTGGTGGACGAGTTCAAGAAAAAAGGCATCAACCTGATCACGGTCAACAAGGACGAGTTCCGCGATCACATCGTCAAGGCCGTGGACATGGCGTCAATGGGCTACGACAAGAAGGATTGGGACCGCATCCAGGCCATCAAGTAAGTCTTGCCCATCCGGCCAAGGCTTCCCGCCCTTTCCTCCATCGGAGGGAAGGGCCTCATTACCCACTACCCCACCATCATGACTTCCATTCCCGACATTGACGCCTTGCCCAAGGTCATGGGCGACGACGGCGAATTCCACGCCACGGATGAAGCAGTTGACCTGTCCGGCACGCCCGTTGAAGCCTGGGCGGCGCTGTTTTTCTTCTGGGCGTTGGGCCTGACGGTTTTCTACCAGTTCTTCACGCGTTATGTAATGAACGATTCCGCCGCCTGGACGGAAGAAATCGCACGCTACCTGCTGATCGCCACCGTCTTCGTCGGCGCCGCCATTGGCGTGGCCAAGAACAACCACATCCAGGTCGACTTCTTCTATCGCTTCATGCCCGCGTGGCTGGCCCGGGGCATGGCCCTGTTGACCGACGTGCTGCGCATCGCCTTCCTGGGCGCCATGGTCGTGCTGACCTGGCAAATGATGGACAAGATGGGCAACTACAAGATGACCATCATCGACCTGCCGATGAACCTGGTGTACGGCGTCTGCCTGGTGGGGTTTGCGGCCATGGCCGTGCGCTCGGTCTGGGTCATGCGCATTCACCTGCAGCGCGGCTACAGCGTGCTGGAACGCCCTGAATCCACGATGGAGGACCGCTGAATGTTGAAGGTTATTTTTCTCTTCCTGATGAGCGGCGGCCTGCCGGTGGCCATGGCCATGGCCGGGGCGTCGCTGGTCTACATCCTGTTCACCAACAGCTCGCCGCCCTTTGTGGTGGTTCACCGCATGGTCAGCGGCATCGACAGTTTTCCGCTGCTGGCCGTGCCGTTCTTCATCCTGGCCGGCAACCTGATGAACAACGCCGGCATCACCAACCGCATCTACAACTACGCGCTGGCGCTGGTCGGCTGGATGAAGGGCGGACTGGGCCACGTCAACGTCGTCGGCTCGGTGGTGTTTGCCGGCATGAGCGGCACCGCCATTGCCGATGCCGCCGGCCTCGGCACCATCGAGATCAAGGCCATGAAGGACCACGGCTACAGCACCGAGTTTGCCGTGGGCGTGACGGCGGCCTCGGCCACGCTGGGCCCCATCATTCCGCCCAGCCTGCCCTTTGTGATCTACGGCATGATGGCCAATGTCAGCGTCGGTGCGCTGTTTCTGGCGGGCATCCTCCCGGGCCTGCTGATGGCCATCCTGATGATGCTGACAGTGGCCTATTTCGCGCACAAGAACAACTGGGGCGCCGATGTCCCCTTCGCGTGGAGCCGCCTGAACAAGGCGCTGGTGGAAACCGCCGTGGTCATCGGCTGGCCGCTGCTGCTGTGGCTGCTGATCGGCAAACTGAACTTTCCGCCGCAGATCACCGTGGCCGTCGCACTGGTAGCGCTGTTTGCGGCCGACAAAGCCTTCAATTTCCAGGCCGTGTTGCCCATCATGACGCCCGTGCTGCTGATAGGCGGCATGACCACCGGCATCTTCACCCCCACGGAAGGCGCGATTGCCGCCTGCGTCTGGGCGCTGATCCTCGGGTTTGCCTGGTACCGCACGCTGACCTTCAAGAGCTTTGTGAAGGTCTGCCTTGACACGGTCGAGACCACCTCCACCGTGCTGTTCATTGTGGCCGCGGCATCGATCTTCGGCTGGATGCTCACTGCCACCGGCGTGACCACCGACATCGCCAAATGGGTGCTGGACTTCACCAAGGAAGCCTGGGTCTTCCTGCTGCTGGCCAACCTGTTGATGCTGTTTGTAGGCTGCTTCCTGGAGCCGACCGCAGCCATCACGATCCTGGTACCTATCCTGGTGCCGATTGCCACGCAGCTGGGCGTGGACCCGATCCACTTCGGGCTGGTGATGGTGCTCAATTTGATGATCGGCCTGCTGCATCCGCCCATGGGCATGGTGTTGTTTGTGCTGGCCCGCGTGGCCAAGCTGTCGGTGGAACGGACCACCATCGCCATCCTGCCCTGGCTGTTCCCGCTGCTGGGCAGCCTGATCATCATCACCTATTTCCCCAAATTGGTACTCTGGTTGCCGAAGATGTTTTATTGAAAGTGAAACAATCACCCTGAGACGCCTTCGGCGCCTCCCCCTCGAGGGGGCGCCACCTGCGGCCCGGCGAAGCCGGTTCCGCGATGGCCCCCCGATAAAAGCACAGAAACTCAGACCATGACCCCGTTTATTCGCCTTCACCCCGCCGATGATGTCCTGATTGCCCGAGCCCAGCTGGTGGGCGGCACCGAGGTCGAAAACATCACCGTACGCGGCCTGATCCCGGCCGGCCACAAGATCGCCACGCGCGCGCTGGCCGTGGGCGAGCCCGTGCGGCGCTACAACCAGATCATCGGTTTTGCCAGCAAACCCATCGCGCCCGGCGAGCACGTGCATACGCACAACCTCAACATGGGCCCCGACAAGGGCGACTTTACGCGCGACTACGCATTCGGCGCCGATGTGAAACCGGCACCGGCCAGGCGCGAGGCGACTTTCATGGGTATCAAGCGGCCTGACGGACGCGTGGCCACGCGCAACTACATCGGGATTCTCTCGAGCGTCAACTGCTCGGCCACCGCCGCGCGGGCGATTTCCGACCATTTCTCGCGGCAGAACAACCCTGCAGCGCTGAAAGATTTTCCCAACGTCGACGGCGTGGTGGCGTTGACGCATGGCACCGGCTGCGGCATGGACAGCGACGGCCTGGGCCTGCAGATCCTGCAGCGTACGCTGACCGGCTACGCCACGCACCCCAACTTCGCGGGCGTGTTGGTGGTGGGCCTGGGCTGCGAGTCCAACCAGATCAATGCCTGGCTGGCCCACGGCAGCCTGCGCGAAGGTGAAACCCTGCGCGTCTTCAGCATCCAGGACACGGGTGGCACGGCCAAGACGGTGGCCAAGGGCATCGCCATGATCAAGGAGATGCTGCCGCAGGCCAATGCCGTCAAGCGCGAACCCTGCAGCGCCGCGCACATCACCATCGGCCTGCAGTGCGGCGGCTCCGACGGTTACTCGGGCATCAGCGCCAACCCGGCGCTGGGCGCGGCGGTGGACTTGCTGGTGGCCCATGGCGGCACCGCCATCCTCAGCGAAACCCCCGAGATTTACGGCGCCGAGCATTTGCTCACGCGGCGCGCCGTGCGCCCCGACATCGCCGAAAAGCTGATCTCGCGCATCAAGTGGTGGGAGCACTACACCCAGATCAACGAAGGCGAAATGAACAACAACCCGTCGCCCGGCAACAAGGCCGGCGGCCTCACGACCATCCTGGAAAAGTCGCTGGGTGCGGTGGCCAAGGGCGGCACCTCCAACCTGGAGGCTGTCTATGAATACGCCGAACCCGTGAAGGACCACGGCTTCGTCTACATGGACACGCCGGGCTACGACCCGGTCAGCGCCACGGGCCAGGTGGCCGGCGGCGCCAACATCATCTGCTTTACCACCGGCCGCGGTTCGGCTTACGGCTGCGCGCCCTCGCCTTCGCTCAAGCTCGCCACCAATTCGGCACTGTGGCAGCGGCAGGAAGAGGACATGGACATCAATTGCGGCGAGATCATCGACAGCGGCGTGACGGTGCAGGAGATGGGACAGCGCATTTTCGAGATGGTGCTGGCCACCGCATCGGGTGAACCGAGCAAGAGCGAAAAGCACGGCTACGGACAAAACGAATTTGTGCCCTGGCAAGTCGGCGCGGTGATGTAAAGGCTTTTCACATGCAAAAAGTGCTTCAAGCCCAATATCTACGGGCGCAAGCAGCTACTATTTTTATAGCAGCCGGCAGCACGGCCGCTGAAGCGGAAAAAATCGCCGCCAACCTGGTGATGGCCAACCTGAGCGGCCATGACTCGCACGGCATCGGCATGCTTCCGCGCTACGTCGATGCGGTGCTCGAAGGTGGCCTGACGCCCAACGCCCAGGTCAAAACCCTGCTCGATACCGGCTCGCTGCTCAGCCTGAACGGCCAGCGCGGTTACGGTCAGGCGATCGGCGAGCAGGCGATGGCGCTCGGCATGGCACGTGCCAAAACCCATGGCAGCTGCATCATGGCGCTGGCCGAGTCGCACCATCTGGGGCGCATCGGCCATTTCGCCGAGATGGCCGTGGCCCAGGGACTGGTGTCGCTGCACTTCGTCAACGTCATGACGCGGCCCGTGGTGGCACCCTGGGGCGGCGCGGATGGCCGCTACGGCACCAACCCCTGCTGCATAGGCATACCACTCAAGGACAGCCCGCCCTTTGTGCTGGACTTCGCCACCAGCCGCGTGGCCCAGGGAAAAATGCGCGTGGCGCACAACCAGGGCAAATCCGTCCAGCCGGGCCTGCTGATCGACGAACACGGCCAGCCCACCACCAACCCCGGCGTGGTGGTGGTGCCGCAGCCGAACGGTTTTTTTGGCGCGCTCATGCCATTCGGCGAGCACAAGGGCTACGGCCTGGCGGTGGCATGCGAGCTGCTGGGCGGCGCGCTCACCGGCGGCGGCACCTGGCACCACCCCACAGTGAGCGTGCGTGCGGTCTACAACAGCATGCTCACGATCCTGATTGACCCGGGCAAGCTGGGCACCCAGTCGGCCCTCGAAATGGAAGCGCTGGCATTCGTCGAGTGGCTGCGCAAAAGCCCGCCGGCCGACGGTGTGGACGCTGTGCAGATTGCCGGTGAACCGGAACGCCGTGCGCGGCTTGAACGCGAACAGGGCGGCATTGAAATGGACGGCGAAACCTGGCGCGAAATCGTCGCAGCCGGCCAGAAGGTCGGTGTAAGTGTGCCGGGCTGAGCACCGAACGCTATCAAATCAGTAGCTGCTCGCGCAGTCCCTATAAGGTCTAGCGGCCAAAATGATCCTCAATTTCACCGAAAAAGCCATGACTCCACCGATTCAAGACCAGGTTGCGCTTGTCACTGGCGCCAACGCCGGCATGGGCCTGGCCACGGTGCGTGCCCTGCTGGCCGCCGGCTACAAAGTGGCGGCCACCGACCTCGGCACCGAACGTGTGGCCGCCGAGCTTGCCGCGTATGGTGACCGTTTGGCCTGCTTCACCATGGACGTGAGCGAGCAGGCCCAGGTGCACGCCGCCTGCGACGCCATTGAAACGCATTTTGGCCGCATCGACGTCTGCGTCAACAACGCCGGCTTCCTGCAATACGCCAACTGCGAACAGACCACGCCGGAGCTCTGGCACAAGACCCTGCGCATCAACCTCGACGGTGTCTTCTACGTCAGCCAGCGCGTGGCGCCAGGCATGAAGGCGCGTGGTTTCGGCCGCATCGTGAACGTATCGTCCTACGGTGCCAAAACCGGGGGGCTGTCGCCGCTGCCAGCCTATGCGGCCAGCAAGGGCGGCGTGATCTCGCTGACCTTCAGCTTTGCCCGCGAATATGCCGCGTTTGGTGTGACCTGCAACGCGCTGGCCCCGACCTTCGTGAAGACCCAGATGCTGACCGAGCAGGTCAGTGCCGAGCGGCAAGCCGAGCTGCGCCAGAAGATACCGGTGGGCCGTTTCTGCGAGCTCGAAGAGTTCGCTCACTGCGTGCTGTTCCTGGCCCACCCGATGAGCGGCTTCATCACCGGCGAGGTGCTGGACCTCAATGGCGGCCTGCAGTTTGACTGAGCGCGCGATGCTGAACACCCGCGCTTTGCCGGAAATCGCCACGCGCGGCATCGGCGTCCCCACTTACTCACGCCGCGGTACTGTGGGCGTGGTGCACCTGGGCCTGGGCGCCTTCCACCGTGCGCACCAGGCACTGGTATTCGATACCCTGCTGCAGCGCGGTGACGCGCGCTGGGGTGTGCTGGGTGTCGCCATGCGCAGCACTGAGCTGGCCGACGCCATGGCCGCGCAAGATGGCCTGTATGCCGTGCAGGTTGCCAGCAGCACCGGTGTGCAGTGGCAGGTCGGTGGCGCCATCTGGCAAACCTGCGTGGCCGCCCGCGAGCTGGCGCAGGTGGTGCAGGCACTGGCCGCGCCATCCACGCGCTGGGTCACGCTGACGGTCACTGAAAAAGGCTACGCCCCGGAACTGGCCCGACTGCTGATGCAGGGCCTGGCGGCGCGCCATGCGGCGGGCCTGCCCGGGTTGACGCTGGCTTCCTGCGACAACCTGGCACACAACGGCCGCAAGTTGCAGGCTTTGTGCATCGATGCCGCACAAAAGGAAAATCCGGCGCTGGCGCAATGGATCGGCACCGCCTGCGCCTTCCCGAACAGCATGGTGGACCGCATCGTGCCGGCCGCAACCGGCGAGCGCCTGGCGGCTGCCGGGCAGGCGCTCGGCGTGACCGACCAGGCTGCACTGGGCACCGAAGCATTCTGGGAATGGGTGATTGAACGCCGCTTTGCCGATCCTGCGGATGGCGCAGTGCTGGCGGCCGCTGGCGTCACGGTGGTGGACGACGTGGCGCCGTTTGAAGAAGCCAAATTGCGCATGCTCAACGGCAGCCACACGGCCATGGCCTGCATGGGCGCGGTAGCGGGCTGGCCCGTCGTCAGCGACTGCATCGCCCAGCCGGCGGTGCATCGCTTCATCCACGGCCTGATGACGCAGGAGATCGGCCCGCAGCTCAACCGCCCGGACTGGCCCGCCTACCGCGACGCGCTGCTGGCACGTTTTGCCAACCCCGAGTTGCAGCACAGGGTGCACCAGATCGCCACTGACAGCTCGCAGAAGATTCCATATCGCTGGGTACCTTCGGTGATTGATGCCCTGGCCGCGAACCAGCCCGTGGAACGGCTGGCCTTTGCGGCAGCGGCCTGGATGCGTTATCTGCGCGGCATCGACGAGCAGGGGCAGCCCTACGCCATAAACGACCCGATGGCCGAAACGCTGAAAGCTCTCGCGCTTGCCCATTCCGGTGACGCTGCAGCGACAGTGCAAGCCCTGGGTACGCTGCCGGCCATCTGGGGTGAGGCCCTGCCGCAGCAAGCGCACTGGCTGGCCCGCATGACCCACTGGCTGGCCCAGATCAACCAGCGCGGCGTGCTGGCCGCCCTGGACCAACTTCACTCCCACCCCATCTGAACACCATGAAAATCACCAACGCCCGCGTCATCGTCTGCAGCCCCGGCCGCAATTTCGTTACCCTGAAAATAGAAACCGACGAAGGCCTGACCGGCATCGGCGACGCAACGCTCAACGGGCGCGAGCTGTCTGTCGTGAGCTACCTGACCGAGCATGTCATCCCCTGCCTGATCGGACGCGATGCACACCAGATCGAGGACATCTGGCAGTACCTGTACAAGGGCGCTTACTGGCGGCGCGGCCCGGTCACCATGAGCGCGATCGCCGCAGTCGACACCGCCCTCTGGGACATCAAGGCCAAGGCCGCCAACATGCCGCTGTACCAGCTGCTGGGCGGAAAGAGCCGCACCGGTGTGATGGTCTATGGGCATGCCAATGGGAAAGACATTGCGCAGACCGTGGAAGAGGTGTTGCGCTACAAGGAGATGGGCTATCAGGCCATACGCGCGCAGAGCGGCGTGCCGGGCCTGGACAAGGTTTATGGCGTCGGCAAGGGCACGCTGTTTTACGAACCGGCTGACGCTGACCTGCCCAGCGAACACGACTGGAGCAGCGAAAAATACCTGCTGCACACCCCGAAGTTGTTCGACGCAGTGCGTACCGCCGTCGGGCCGGACATTCATTTGCTGCACGACGTGCATCACCGCCTGACGCCGATCGAGGCGGGCCGGCTGGGAAAATCACTGGAGCCCTATCACCTGTTCTGGATCGAAGACGCGACGCCGGCCGAAAACCAGGAGGCTTTTCGCCTGATCCGCCAGCACACGACCACACCGCTGGCCGTGGGCGAGATTTTCAACACCATCTGGGACTGCAAGGACCTGATTCAGAACCAGCTGATCGACTACATCCGCGCGACGGTGGTGCATGCCGGCGGCATCACCCACCTGCGGCGCATTGCCGACTTTGCGGCGATGTACCAGGTACACACGGGCTGCCACGGCGCGACCGATTTGTCACCGGTCTGCATGGGCGCAGCGCTGCACTTCGATACATGGGTGCCCAATTTCGGCGTGCAGGAATACATGCGCCACACCGAGCAGACCGATGAGGTGTTTCCGCACAGCTATCGTTTTGACAAAGGCTTTATGCACTGCGGCGAAACGCCGGGCCATGGCGTGGAAATCGACGAGAAGCTCGCCGCCAAATACCCGTACCAGCGCGCCTACCTGCCGGTGAACCGGTTGCAGCACGACGGCACCCTCTGGAATTGGTGAACTGGCTCACCCCTGCTGGCGCTCACTTCGTGTAGCGCCCCCTCCCCTTGCAGGGGACGGCGCCTGCGGCCGGGCAAAGCCCGTTCCGCGGCCCCAACTGACATGCCCCCGGGGAGGCCAGCTAAGGACTGTTCTTTTCCAGTGGGGGCCGGGGTCCGGCTTTGCCGGCGCCAAGGCGCCCGTCCCCTGAAAGGGGAAAAGGCGCGACACGAAGTGCGCGTCCGATAGGGGTTAGCCCAATATAGTCGCGAGGCTGGCTTCGAGGTGCTCGGACGGCAGGCGCTTGAAGCCTGAGCGGGCAAAACGCTGCAGGCGGCCGACCATGAAGGCAACGATGACCGAGGCGCGCACCTGGGCGTCCACCGTGGGGGTCGCCGCGCCGCTGGCGGCCGCGGCGTCGCGCAGGCTTTGCTTGAGGCTGGACTCGAGCTTGTCGAAGAACTGGTTCATGCGCTCTTGCAGGCGGTCATTTTCAAATACCAACGCATCACCGACCATGACGCGCGTCATGCCGGGGTTCTTTTCGGCGAACTGCAGGATCATGACCACCAGCTTGCGGGTGCGGGCTGAATGGTCGGGTTCACGTTCACCAATCTGATTGATCAGTGTGAAGACGCTTTGCTCGATGAATTCGATCAGGCCTTCGAACATCTGCGCCTTGCTGGCGAAATGGCGGTAAAGGGCGGCTTCGCTCACATCCAGCTTGGCTGCCAGGGCCGATGTGGTGATGCGCTCGGCGCCCGGCTGCTCCAGCATGGTGGCCAGCGCCTGCAGAATCTGGACCCGGCGCTCACCCGGTTTGGGGCGCTTGCGCACCGCAGGCTCGGCTGGCGTGGCGTGCGGGCTCAGTTCGGATTCAGACGCTAAGTCGGACATAGGCGATGAAGTAGGAAATGTTTCAAAAAACCGGGAATCGTTGCAATTGATTCTCGCACAGCCAAGTGACAGTTCGTCTCTCACCATGCCCGGGTTTTCGCCCATGAGGCGAAGGCGCAACGTTCTGTTCCGTAACAGCAAGCGCTTACTGTGGTGGGCGAGCTACAAACTCAATCGAACCCGTAATCCGTACGGTCCGGCTGGGCCAGTCCCGGTGTGGTCCAGCTCCAGCTGCGAATGGTGAACCCGCGCGATTTCGCTGGCAATGGCCAGGCCCAGGCCATTGCCCTCGCCCGCCGTCCCCTGCACCCGGTAAAAGCGCTGCAACGCCATGCTGCGCTCGTCCGGGGCTATGCCGGGGCCGTCGTCTTCGACTTCCAGGAAGACGCCCCAGCGCCGGTGTTCGGCGGCAGCGCCACCAGGACCCGGCTGTTTTGGCGTGTCCGGCGCTTCGAAGCCAGCCGTCGGGCCACAGCGGATCGTGACCGTGCCGCCGGGCGGTGTGTATTTGACGGCGTTGTCCACCAGATTACCCAGCAGCTCGCGCAGCAACCACTCGTAACCACTGACCTGTGCAGGCTGGGTTTCGAGCCCCAGGTCAATGCCCTTGCGCATGGCGGCATCCAGATGCAGGGGCAGGATGGATTCGCAGAGGTCTTTCAGGTCTACCCGTTGCATAGGCTGGGCGCCGGCGGCTGACGCGTCGGCGCGCGAGAGCGCCAGCAGCTGGTTGGCCAGCTGCGACGTCCGGCGTGTGGCATTGCGCAGCTTGATGATTTTTTCGGCCGACAAGGTCACCGCCCCGTCCGAGCCTGCTGCCTGGGCCACCTTGGCCGCTTGCGCCCAGGCCTCGACCTGGGCCTGCAGCCCGGCCAGAGGCGTGCGCAGTTGGTGCGCGGCATCAGCCACAAACCGCCGCTGCCCCTCCGCCTGGTCGTTCACCAGGCCAAAAAGGCGGTTCAAGGCACTCACCAGCGGCTGCACCTCGGCCGGCGTAGCCATCGGGTCGATGGCACTCAAGTCGCGCGGGTTGCGGCGCTCCACCGCGTCCTTGAGCTCAATCAATGGCTTGAGTGCCCGCGTGACTGCCCAGTTGACGGCAAAACCTGCCGCCACAACCAGGATCAGGTTCGGCAGCAGCACCTTGAACAGCACGGAGCGTACCCATTGCTGGCGCGGGTCGGATCCATCCGCCAGCTGGACGATCAGCTCACCCACCGCAGTCTTCATGCGCTGCGCGGCAATCCGGTAGGTCACGCCGTTGTATTCGATGCTGTGGAATTCGGGCTCGTGCGTGGCCGGCAGCAACTCGGGAATCCAGGGCTCACCGGCCAGAAAGTCGCCTTCGGCATCGGCGAGGCGAAAGCCGGCAAAGCCAGGCCGGCCCTTGAGGAAATCATCCACGGCGGGGGCCATCAGCAGCACCGGCGCACTTTCCGGGGTGGCGCCCGGCGCCACAACCGAATCGGCCAGCAGGGGAATCAGCCGGAGCAGCTGCTGATCTTTTTGCAGGGCGACATCGCCGGCCGTCTGGTAGTCAAAATAAATACTCACCAGCGCAAAAGTCCCCAGCGGGAAAAGCAGCAGCAGGAGCAGCCGGCGCTGCAGGCCGGACTTCATGGCGGCAGGCACGAACGCGTTGCCGCCCGTGCGCGCAGCCAGCGTACGCAGGCGGTTTTTCAGGCGGACGGCCCAGGACTGGCCGAAAGGGTTCATGCCTGCGCTGCCTATTCAGCGCCAGCGCTGGACGGCATCCCCGGGGAAACTTCCACCAGCTCCAGCCGGTAGCCAAAGCCGCGAATGGAGCGTACGGCTATGCCGTGCGGCTCCAGCTTGCCGCGCAAACGCGAGATGTACACCTCAATGGCATTGGGCGTGATTTCCTTGTCCCACCCCGTCATGGCCTGCAGCAGCTTGTCTTTGCTGGCCGGCTTGGGCGCGTGGATCAGCAAATACTCCATCACCGTCCATTCGCGCGGTCCGAGCTCTATCAGCTGGCCGTTGGCGCGCGCCTCGCGGTTGGCCGTGTCCAGTTCCAGCGCTCCAAAACTCAGTGTGGCGCTGGTGGCGGCCTGGGAGCGGCGCAGCAGTGCGCGCAGGCGCGCCAGCAACTCGGGCAGCTCAAACGGCTTGACCATGTAGTCATCCGCCCCCAGGTCCAGCCCCTGGACACGGTCCTGCAGCGCGTCGCGGGCCGTCAGGATGAGCACTGGCATGGCCATTCCGCCGCGGCGCAGGCGGCGCGTCAGTTCCAGCCCGTCAATGCGCGGCAGCCCGATGTCGATGATCGCCGCATCGAAGGTCTCACCCTGTAACACTTCCTCCGCGCGTTCGGCACTGCCGACCCAGTCGACGGCGTAGCCGGCGTCACTGAGCCCCAGCTTGATGCCGCTGGCTACCATCACGTCGTCTTCAACCAACAGGAGTCGCATAACGAATTGTCCGTTTCGTCGCCAATGCCAATTGACCCCGCCTGAGGAGTGTCAATTCAGGAAAAAGCCGGTGCCGCTGCCTGATTTGGTTTTTGGTCTTGTTTTTGGCCCGGTATCGGCTGCCAGTCTGCCAGACCGGCACTGTCGCCACCCTGACGGCAAAAGAAATGCCCATATTTGCTATATTTTTTATAGCTGCTTGCGCACATCCCATATGCCTTGGTGACCAATTTCATCAAAATAAGGGCGCCGCCCATCCGGACAGCCTTGGGCCGCCAGGAACGCCTGGATCAGTGCGAGCGGATCATGGTCCCGTAGGCCTGATCGGTCAGGATTTCCAGCAGCATGGCATGCGGCACCCGCCCGTCGATGATGTGGACAGAATTCACGCCGCTTTTGGCCGCGTCCAGCGCGCCTTCGATTTTGGGCAGCATGCCGCCGGAAATCGTTCCGTCGGCAAACAGCTCGTCGATTTCGCGGGCGCTCAGGTCAGTCAGCAGCTCCCCGGCCTTGTTCAGTACGCCGGGGGTATTGGTGAGCAGCACCAGTTTCTCGGCCTTCAGCACGGTGGCCAGCTTGCCCGCCACCACGTCGGCATTGATGTTGTAGCTCTCGTTTTCCTCGCCAAACCCGATCGGGCTGATCACCGGAATGAAGGCATCGTCCTGCAGCGCCTTGACCACGCTCGGGTCAATGCTGACGATGTCACCCACAAAGCCGATGTCGTGCTCCTTCGTCGGGTCATCCTTGTCGACCATCTTGAGCTTTTGCGCACGGATCAATCCGCCATCGCGGCCCGTCAGGCCCACGGCCTTGCCACCGGCCTGGTTGATCAGGCCGACGATGTCCTGCTGCACCTGGCCGGCCAGCACCCACTCCACGACTTCCATGGTCTCTTCGTCGGTGACGCGCATACCCTGGATGAAATGCCCCTTTTTGCCCAGGCGGTTCAGCGCCGCCTCGATTTGCGGGCCCCCGCCGTGAACCACCACCGGGTTCATGCCCACCAGCTTGAGCAGCACCACGTCTTCCGCAAAATCAGCCTGCAGGGCCGGGTCCGTCATGGCGTTGCCGCCATATTTGATGACCATGGTCTTGCCGTGAAACTTGCGGATGTAAGGCAGCGCCTGGGCCAGGATCTCGGCCTTGTCGCGCGGGCCTACATGAGAGAGGTCTGGGTCGTTGGCGGTATTGGTGGTCATTCGCGGGGCCTTGTCAGGATGAAACAGGGAGCAGGAACACAGGGAGCAGGTATTGCCGGGAAATATTGCCCGAATTGTGCCGCATCGCTGCGGCCAGCGTGCCGGCCTCAGCGACGCAGCCAGCGCGGAACCTTGAAACGGATGATCGCGATATAAAAACCGACATACGTCAACACAAACAGCGCGCAAAACATCATGAGGATCGAGGTCTCACGCCAGAACAGCACTGCCGGCACCACAGTCAGCAAGGTAAAGCTCCAGAGATAAGGTGACGTCCGGTTGTTGCGCATCAACATGCGCCGCGACTCGTCATCGTGGAACACGCCACGCACCAGGCGGCGGTAGATCAGCTGATGGAAATGCAGCGCATCAGCCACCCCGGGCGATCCGCCACGCGCCAGCTTTCGGTAGATCGAAAAAACAGTCTCCCAGACCGGATAAATGATCAACAGCATCGGAAACCACGGCGAAACCATCTGGTGGCGCTGCACCAACAATATGCAGGCGAGCGCGATCACAACACCCCAGAGATAGGCGCCCCCATCCCCCGCAAAGATCAGGCCACGGGGGTAGTTCCACATGAGAAAACCCATGGTCGCACCTGCCAGGCATACAACGATGGCAGCCAGCTGACGGTCACCAAGCTGAAGCGCGACATAGGCGATTGCCAGGCAGATGAGCGACGCGACGGTACCCGCCAGGCCGTTGTAGCCATCAATGATATTGAACGCGTGCGGCAAGCCGCAGAACGCGAAAAAAGCCAAGGCAACGCCGACCCAGGGAAAAGACAGCAGCAGCATGTCGATTCCAGGCACGCCGAGCCGCGGTAACGCCAGCCCGAACAGGCTGCACGCCAGCGCTGCGGACAGCCCCGTCAGCAACAGGCGGTAACGCACCGTCAGCCGCTGCGTGAGATCTTCATAAACGCCGCCCAGCACGGCTGGCAACAGGACCACCACCAATTGCAAGGCGGTATGCCAGGTCATGGGCACATTTACCCGGCTGGCGGTCGTTTCGGCTATCACGCCGGCAAGCAAGCCAGCCAATAAGCCCAGCAGTATCCCGATGCCGCCGACGCGCGGTATGTTTCCCGCATGGAACCGCTGCGGTTTGCTCACGTCGTATCGGCTGGCATGCTCACGCGCCATGCGGATAACCAGCATCGAAGCGATTAGCGACACAGTGAAACTCAGACAAACCAGAAATACCATGGGGCCCCCGCTTTATTTGCCGCAATTATCAGCGCATACCCCCGGCCCGCCCCTTGCACTTTCCTCACAGCCCTGACAGGACCTGCCGCAACGGGTGTAAATAATCCCTCACGCCGGTGTCCTACCCACGCGGCAGCAGTGGTAACATCCTGTTCACTCATTGAACAGCCGAATCATCCATTTGCTGAATTCTTCACTTCAGGAAGAAAACCACCTGCGGGTACTGCGCCTGCTGGAGGCCAATCCTCATATGAACCAGCGCGATCTCGCCAATGCGCTGGGCGTTAGCCTGGGCAAAACCAACTATTGCCTGAAAGCGCTGCTCGACAAGGGCTTCATCAAGATGCAAAGCTTCAGCCGCAGCGAAAAAAAGCTGGCTTACGCCTATTTGTTGACGCCGAACGGCATTTCCGAGAAGGCCGGCCTGACCTTGCGCTTTCTCGAACGCAAGTTGGCGGAGTACGAAAACCTCAAGGTTGAAATCGAAAACCTCAAAGTCGAAGTCACCCAGGCAAAAACCAGCACTGATCACAACCATGACTGAAACCGTCACCATCACGCCTGTCATCCTCTGCGGCGGCGCAGGCACACGGCTTTGGCCGCTGTCGCGGAAAAGCTTCCCGAAACAGTTCGTCCCGCTGATCGGCGGTAAAAGCCTGCTGCAGCTGACCCTGGAGCGGGTGGCACACGTCAACGGAGACAGCGCAACCACGCCCGATGTGATCTGCGTCGCCTCGGAAGAACACCGATTCCTCGTCAGTGAAGCCATGCAGGCAGCACGCGTCAAGGGCCGGATTGTGCTGGAACCCACCGGGCGCAACACAGCGCCTGCGATGGCGCTCGCGGCGCTGCTCGCCAAACCCGGTCAAGTCCTGCTGTTTTGCCCTTCGGATCACCATATCCCCGATGTTGGGGCCTTTTCAGCCATGGTGGGCCAGGGCCTGGCGGCGGCGCTGAGCGGTGAGATCGTGACTTTTGGCGTGGTGCCGGCTTTTCCGGCAACGGCCTACGGTTATATCCAGCAAGGCGCGGCGCGCGGCGACGGTAGCGCCAAAGTCGCGCGTTTTATTGAAAAACCCGACGCAGAAAAAGCCCAGGCACTGATATTGCAGGGTGACACGCTCTGGAACGCCGGTATCTTCCTGACGCGCGCCGACACACTGATCGCGGCCCTGGAACAACACGCGCCCGACATTCTGCAAGGCTGCCGGCTGGCTGTGTCAGCGGTCGGAGAGGACCAGCAGTTCGTGCGGCCCGACGCAGCGGCATTCGGTGCTGTGCGCGCCGAAAGTATCGACTACGCAGTGCTCGAGCGCCACGGCGCTGTCGCTGTCGTGCCATTTGCGGGAGCCTGGAGTGACGTCGGCAGCTGGAATGCCGTCGCCGGGCTCACGGCGCCGGACGACGACGGCAACCGCATCGACGGCAACGGCATGGCGCTGCACAGCAAACGCACCTATATTCACGCGCCGCATCGCACCGTGGTGACACTTGGCACCGAGGACCTTCTGGTGATTGACACGCCCGACGCGTTGCTTGTCGCCGCGAGCAGCCACGTGGAGCAGGTCAAGAGCGTGGTTTCCCAGCTCGAAACGCGCCAAAGCCCGGAAGCGAGTCTGCACCGCAAGGTAGCGAGGCCCTGGGGCTGGTATGACAGCATTGACCGCGGCGCCCGATTCCAGGTCAAACGCATCATGGTCAAGCCCGGCGCGTCGTTGAGTCTGCAAAAACACCATCATCGGGCCGAACACTGGATCGTGGTTTCCGGCACCGCGCTGGTCACCAAAGGCGAGGCCACCTTTCTCCTCACTGAAAACCAGTCCACTTACATTCCGATCGGCGAAACTCATCGCCTGGAAAATCCAGGAAAAACCGATCTGGAAATGATCGAAGTCCAGTCCGGCAGCTATCTGGGCGAGGACGATATCGTGCGATTTACCGACAACTATGGCAGGGCATAAACAATGAAAACAGCACTCATCACCGGCATCACCGGCCAGGACGGTTCCTACCTGGCGGAGTTTCTGCTGAACAAGGGCTATATCGTGCACGGCATCAAACGCCGCACGTCGCTCTTCAATACGGATCGCATCGACCATTTGTTCCAGGACCCGCACGAAGCCAACCAGCGCTTTGTGCTGCACCACGGCGACATGACCGACTCGTCGAGCCTGACCCGCATCATCCAGCAAACCCAGCCGGACGAAATCTACAACCTCGCGGCGCAAAGCCATGTCGCCGTGAGTTTTGAAGAGCCGGAGTACACAGCCAACAGCGACGGCCTGGGCGCCTTGCGGGTCCTTGAAGCAATGCGCATTCTCGGACTTGAGAAGACCACCCGCTTCTACCAGGCTTCGACTTCCGAACTCTATGGCTTGGTGCAGGAAATCCCGCAAAAAGAAACTACGCCGTTCTACCCCCGCAGCCCCTATGCGGTTGCCAAGCTCTACGCCTACTGGATCACAATCAACTACCGGGAAGCCTACGGCATCTATGCCTGCAACGGCATCCTGTTCAACCACGAAAGCCCGGTCCGCGGCGAAACCTTTGTGACGCGCAAGATCACGCGCGCACTCGCCCGCATCAAGCTGGGCATCCAGGACTGCCTCTATCTGGGCAACATGGATGCCAAACGGGACTGGGGCCACGCCAAGGACTATGTCGAAATGCAATGGCTCATGCTTCAGCAGGACAAACCCGAAGACTTCGTGATCGCCACCGGCGTCCAATACAGCGTGCGTGATTTCGTCGAGGCGACTGCCCGGGAATACGGCATGCAGATCCGCTGGGAAGGCCACGACGAGAACGAGAAAGGCTATGACGCTGCCACCGGCAAATGCATCGTGTCGGTCGATCCGCGTTACTTCCGTCCGACCGAGGTTGAAACGCTGCTCGGTGATGCGACCAAGGCACGCGAAAAACTCGGTTGGGTTCCGAAAATCAGCTTCGCAGAACTGGTTGCCGAAATGGCCAAAGTCGACATGACACAGGCCGAGTTCGATTTGCAGGTCAAGGCACACGGCCACAAGGCCTTGCGCAACCAGGGCTAAACGTGGCCAAACCCCGTGTTTTCCTGACCGGCGGCGGCGGCATGGTCGGCCGCAATATCCTCGAGCACCCGCTCGCGGGCAACTGGGATTTTGTCGCGCCTGGCAGCCGGGAACTGAACCTGGCCGACTTCGAGGCGACGCGCCGCTTCGTCGCAGATGTCCGGCCCGATGCTGTAATTCACTGCGCCGGACTGGTCGGCGGCATTCAGGCGAATATCGCGCACCCTGTCGATTTTCTCGTGGTGAACGTAGACCTCGGTCGCAATGTGATCATGGCGGCGCGCGAGGCCGGCGTTACCAGGCTGCTGAACCTCGCGAGCTCCTGCATGTACCCACGCGAAGCGCAGAACCCGCTCGGCGAGGAATTGATTCTGCGCGGCGAACTTGAGCCGACCAACGAGGGCTATGCGATCGCCAAGATCTTCGCAACCCGGCTGTGCGAATACATCGCCCGCGAAACACCGGTCAACCAGTACAAGACGCTGATTCCGTGCAACCTGTACGGCCGGCACGACAAATTCGACCCGAAGCACTCCCACCTGATCCCTGCGATCATCCACAAGGTCCATCAGGCCAAGGCTGGCGGCCTGCCGAGCGTCGAGATATGGGGTGACGGCACGGCACGCCGCGAGTTCATGTATGCAGGTGATCTGGCCGACGCCGTGCTGCATGCGCTGTCCGATTTCGACAAGCTACCGGGGCTGCTCAATGTCGGCCTCGGCCACGACCACAGCATCAACGACTACTACCGTGCTGCCGCCGAAGTCGTTGGCTGGAGCGGCGAGTTTGTACATGACACAAGCAAGCCGGTCGGCATGAAACAAAAACTTGTCGACATTGAGAGGCAGCGCGCCTGGGGTTGGCGAGCGTCGACGTTGTTGAATCAAGGCATTGAAAAAACTTATCAATTTTATTTGCAGGATAGCCAAGCATGAGCCACAAATACCCTCTCGCCACCGCCACCTGGGACCAGGCTGAATACGCTGCACTGCAAGAGGTCATCACCTCGGGCATGTTCACCATGGGACCCAAGGTGTTCGAATTCGAAAAACAATTCGCAAGCTACCTCGGTGTCAAGCATTGCGTGATGGTGAATTCCGGTTCGTCGGCCAACCTGTTAATGGTCGCGGCGCTTTTCTATTCCAAGAATGACGCGATTGCTCTCAAACCGGGCGACGAAGTGATCGTGCCCGCCGTATCCTGGAGCACAACCTATTACCCGCTATACCAGTACGGCCTGAAGATCAAATTCGTCGATATCGATCTCGAAACCTTGAACTACGACCTCGATGCACTGGAAAAAGCCGTCACCGGTAACACCCGCCTGATCATGGCCGTCAACCTGCTCGGCAACCCGAACAACTTCGCGCGCATCAAATCCATCATCGGCGACAAGAAGATCACGCTGATCGAAGACAACTGCGAGTCGCTCGGCGCAACCTTCGAAGGCAAGCAAGCCGGCACTTTCGGCCTGATGGGCAGTTACAGCTCATTCTTTTCACATCACATCTCGACGATGGAAGGTGGCCTGATCAGCACCGATGACGAGGAGTTGCACCACATTTTGCTGTCGCTGCGCGCGCACGGCTGGACCCGCAACCTCCCGAAGTTCAACCATGTCTGCGGCGAAAAAAGCGACGATCCGTTCAAAGAGTCGTTTCGCTTCGTCCTGCCCGGCTACAACGTACGGCCACTCGAAATGTCGGGTGCACTCGGCATCGAGCAGGTCAAGAAGTTGCCGATGCTGGTCGCCGAACGGCGAAAAAATGCGGCGCTGCTGCAATCGGTCATGCGCGATCATCCTACAGTGCTGATCCAGAAGGAGATTGGCAATAGCAGCTGGTTCGGTTTCAGCCTTGTTATCCGGCCTGGTGTGAACCTCACGCGCGAGGCACTGGTCGCCAAACTCAATGGCCTTGGGTTCGAAGTACGACCTATCGTTGCCGGCAATTTTGCCAAGAATGAAGTCGTCAAATATTTCGACTCGGAAGTCTTCGGTGAGCTGAAGAACGCCGAGCATATCGACGATAACGGTCTATTTGTCGGTAACCATCACTACTCGATCGAAGACGCGGTCAGGCAACTAAAAGGCATTTGAACCATGAAAGCTGTCATTCTTGCTGGCGGTTTGGGCACCCGTATTTCCGAGGAAACTTCGTCCCGACCGAAACCCATGATCGAGATCGGCGGCAAACCCATCCTCTGGCACATCATGAAGATCTATTCTGCCCACGGCGTGAATGATTTCGTGATCTGCTGCGGGTACAAGGGGTACATGATCAAGGAGTACTTCGCGAATTACTTCCTGCACATGTCCGACGTGACATTTGACATGAGCAAGAACAGCATGGAAGTGCATCAGCGCAGCGCCGAACCCTGGCGCGTTACCCTGATCGACACTGGTGAAGACACCATGACCGGCGGCCGGCTCGGCCGGGTCGCATCGTATGTCAAGGACGAAGAAGCCTTCTGCTTCACCTATGGCGATGGCGTCGGCGACGTCGACATCACCGCGTTGATCGCGTTTCATAAGGCGCAAGGTGTCAAGGCCACCCTGACCGCGACCTTGCCGCCAGGACGCTTCGGCGCACTCGACTTCGAGGACGACAAGGTGCGCAGCTTCAAGGAAAAGCCCAAGGGCGACGGCGGCATGATCAACGGCGGATTTTTTGTGCTGTCGCCTGCCGTGCTCGATTACCTCGACGGCGACAACTGCACCTGGGAGCGCCAGCCGCTCGAATCGCTTGCTGACGAAGGGCAACTCGCGGCGTTCCAGCATGGTGGTTTCTGGCAGCCGATGGACACTCTTCGCGACAAGAATTACCTTGAGGAACTCTGGGCCTCAGGCAAGGCCCCCTGGAAGGTGTGGAAATGACGCCCGAATTCTGGCGCGGCAAGCGTGTCTTTCTGACCGGTCATACCGGTTTCAAGGGGAGCTGGCTGTCCTTGTGGCTACAGCGCCTGGGTGCCGAAGTCACTGGCTACTCACTGGCGCCGCCGACCATGCCCAGCCTGTTTGAGGCGGCTCGCGTTGCCGACGGCATGACATCGTTGCACGGTGACGTGCGCGACCTCACCGCGCTGCGCGAGGCCATGCGCCGAGCGGGTCCGGAGGTCGTGATCCATATGGCAGCCCAGTCGCTGGTGCGCCACTCGTACGCCGAACCCGTCGAGACCTATGCGGTCAACGTCATGGGTACCGTGAACCTGCTCGAGGCGGTGCGTCAGACGTCAGGCGTCAAGGCCGTCGTCAACGTCACGACCGACAAGTGCTACGAAAACCAGGAGTGGGTCTGGGCCTATCGTGAAAACGAGCCGATGGGCGGTCACGACCCGTACAGCAATAGCAAAGGCTGCGCCGAACTTGTCACCGCAGCCTATCGCGCATCTTTCTTCAACCCCGCAGCTTATGCCCAGCACGGTGTTGCGCTGGCCACAGCTCGCGCCGGGAACGTCATTGGCGGTGGTGACTGGGCAAAAGACCGGCTGATTCCCGACATACTTGCGGCATTTGAGAAGGGGCAGCCTGTGATAATTCGCAATCCACATGCGATCCGCCCCTGGCAACATGTGCTGGAGCCCCTGCGCGGTTATTTGACGCTGGCAAAAAAACTTTTCGATGACGGACCGGCATTTTCTGAAGCCTGGAACTTCGGCCCGACCAGCGAAGACGCGCGCCCTGTCGAATGGATAGTCCGCCAGCTCGCCCATCAATGGGCGGGAGAAGCTACCTGGCAAATCGACGGTGCCGATCATCCCCACGAAGCCAGCTATCTCAAGCTGGATATCTCCAAAGCTGCCCACAAACTGGGCTGGCACCCGTCAGTTGACCTTAACGGTGCACTCGGACTGATCGTCGACTGGAACCAGCAAAAACTCGCGGGGGCGGACCTGCGTAAGGTCACCCAGGCGCAAATCGACACCTATCAGCAACAGGCGCTGGCCAGGACACCTGACTGAATTACGAACCCCATCATGCAAAACTCCAAAACCCAAGCTCTTCGCGAGCAAATCTCCGCGCTGGTAGAACAATATGCCGCAGTCGCATTGGCCCCCGAGCCTTTTCTGCCCGGTGTGAGCGTGGTGCCGCCGTCCGGCAAATTACTCGATGCCGCTGAACTCAAGAACATGGTTGAGGCGTCTCTCGACGGCTGGCTCACGACCGGACGCTTCAACGCCGAATTTGAGAAGAAACTCGCTGCGTTCATTGGCGTCAAGCACCTCATCACGGTCAACTCGGGCTCGTCGGCGAACCTCGTAGCATTCAGCACCTTGACCTCGCCGAAACTCGGCGAGCGTGCGATCAAGCGTGGCGATGAAGTCATTGGCGTGGCCGCGGGTTTTCCGACTACCGTTAATCCGATCATCCAGTTCGGTGCGATCCCGGTTTTCGTTGATGTCGACCGCCTCACGCACAACATTGATGCGGGCAAGATTGAAGCGGCGATTGGCCCCAAGACCAAAGCGATCATGCTGGCACATTCGCTCGGCAACGCATTCAATCTTGACGTCGTGACTGCGCTTTGCAAAAAGCACAACCTGTGGCTCGTTGAAGACTGCTGCGATGCACTCGGTACCACCTACCGTGGCCAGATGGTCGGTACCTTCGGCGACATTGCCACGTTGAGCTTTTACCCGGCCCACCACATCACAATGGGCGAAGGCGGCGCGGTCTTCACGAACAATGACGAACTCAAAGTCATCGCCGAAAGCTTCCGCGATTGGGGCCGCGACTGCTATTGCCCTCCCGGCAAGGACAACACCTGCGGCAAACGTTTCTGCTGGAAGCTCGGTGACCTGCCCGAAGGTTACGACCATAAATACACCTACAGCCATCTCGGCTACAACCTCAAGATCACCGATATGCAGGCGGCCTGCGGCTTGGCGCAACTCGACAAGGCTCCGCAGTTCATCCAGGCACGCAAGGACAACTTCGCGTTTCTCAAGGAACGCCTGAAAGCCTGTGAGGAATTCGTCAACCTGCCCGAGCCGACTGAGCACTCCGATCCGTCATGGTTTGGCTTCCCGATTACACTGAAAGAAAATTGCCCGGTCACCCGGCTCGATCTGCTGACCTACCTCGACCAGAACAAGGTCGGCACGCGGCTGCTGTTCGCCGGCAACCTGACGCGCCAGCCCTACATGAGCGGCTGCAACTACCGCATCAGTGGTGATCTGACCAACACCGACAACGTGATGAACAACACCTTCTGGATCGGTGTGCAGCCCTCGCTGACACCGGCGATGCTTGAATTCGCCGCACGCAAGATTGAGACATATCTCGGTGTGAATTTCTAAAAACCATCATGCAAGCTGCCTTTCCTGCCGATGATCTGGATCTGGTGTTGTCTCTGACACCGGAGTTCTGGTCACGCTTTGGCGGGGCCAGGCTGTTCATGACAGGTGGCACCGGTTTCATCGGCAGCTGGCTGCTGCAGTCGCTGCAGCGGGCGAACGACACGCTCGGCAGCCGTCTTGAACTCATTGTGCTGAGCCGCGATCCCGAACGTGCACAGAAAGAGTCACCGCACATGTTCAACCGCCGCGACACCCGGCTGGTCGCGGGGGATATGCTCGACTTCACCGTACCGGCCGGCAAGCTTGACCTGATGGTTCACGCAGCCGCTGATGTCGGCGATCCGCACCGGGCGGCCGACCCGCTGGCGGTATTTGATTCGATCATGCAGGGAACGCGGCGCGCGCTCGACCTCGCCGATGCAAGCGGTGCATCGCGCTTTTTGTTGACGTCCAGCGGCGCGATTTATGGTGCCCAACCTGCTTCAATCGAACGAATGCCAGAGACCTATGCATGCGCGCCCGATCTGCTGCAACCGGATGCCGCGTACGGCAACGGAAAACGCGCGGCCGAATGGCTCGCATGCACCTATGCCGCGCAGCTCGGGCTTGGTGCCTGCATCGCACGCATTTATGCGCTGATCGGCCCAGGCCTGCCGCTGAACGGGCCATTCGCAGCCGGGAATTTCATCCGCGACGCGCTCGCTGGACGGCCCATTGAAGTCAGGGGTGACGGCCGGCCTCTGCGATCATTTTTGTACATGGCGGACCTCTGCGTCTGGCTATTACGCATTCTCGGCACCGGCAAGCCGGGCCAAGCCTATAACGTGGGCTCGGAAAGTGCGGTAAGTATCGCCGAGCTCGCGCAGCATATCGTTCGAGCCTCGGGGGCTGGGCTTGAAGTGAAGATCGAAGCACCGCCTGCCGCCGAACCGGCGCCACGCTACCTGCCCGACACGCGCAAGGCGCGGGAAGAACTCGGTCTTGCGGAAATCACGGGGCTTGACGCGGCGCTGCGCAAAACATTCAACTGGAGTCGTTCATCGATCACATCATGAACAAATTCAACGCCACCCGCATCCGCAAAACTGTCCTTGATATGGCCTATTCGGGCGCGACCGTGCATATCGGCTGCGCATTTTCGATTGTCGAACTGCTCGCCGTGCTTTACCGGAGTCATCTGAGGTTCGATCCTGCGAATCCCGAGTCGCCCGATCGGGACTACATGGTGCTCAGCAAAGGCCATGGCGTCATGGCGCAGTACGCCTGCCTGCACGAAATCGGCTGGCTTGACGACAACGACATCAATCAATACTTCAAGGATGGCAGTCGACTCAAGGGATTGGCCGACGCACATATTCCCGGCGTCGAAGCAACGGCCGGCTCTTTGGGGCACGGGCTTTCGGTAGCAACAGGCCTGGCCATGGGTGCAAAGCTCAACCAGACAAACCAGACCTGTTATGCACTGGTCGGAGATGGTGAGCTCAACGAAGGCGCGATCTGGGAAGCTGCGCTGTTCGCGACGCATTTCAAGCTCGACAACCTCGTCGTGATCGTCGACAAAAACGGCTTCCAGGCCATGGGACCGACCGACGAAGTCATTGCACTGGGCAACATCGAGGAAAAATTCCGCGCCTTCGGTTTCGACGCAGTCACCATTGACGGCCATGACGAAGCCGCTATCGATGCGGCCTACCGTGACGCGCGCGCCAGCCGCAACGGAAAGCCGAAAGCAATAGTCGCGACCAGCATCAAGGGCAGGGGCGTCTCGTTCATGGAGCACAACAACATCTGGCACTACACAAGGCTGACCGCTGAGACCCACGCGGCCGCGATAGCCGAGCTCGGAGGCACAGCATGAGAAACGCATTCTCCGACGCGCTGGTCGCTGCAGCGCTGGCCGACCCAAAGGTATTGCTTCTCACAGGCGACCACGGCTATGCACTGTTCGACGCTTTCCGCAAGGCCAGGCCGAACCAATACATCAACTGCGGCATCGCTGAGCAAAATATGGTGGGCGTGGCAGCGGGTCTGGCCAAAGCCGGCTTCAAGCCCATCGTTTATGGCCTCGCGGCATTTGTACCGATGCGTGTGCTTGAGCAGATCAAGATCGACGTCTGCTACGAAAACCTGCCTGTGATCCTGATAGGTGATGGCGCCGGGCTCGTTTACAGCCATCTCGGCAGCAGCCACCAGTGCACCGAAGACATCGCCTGCACGCGCGCGGTACCGGGGCTGACAGTGCTGTCGCCGGCTGATCGCTTCGAGATGACTGCGACCCTGCAACTCGCGCTGCGGCTGGAATCGCCGGTGTATCTGCGCGTCGGCAAAAGTGATCGTGGCGACGTGCACGCGACACCACTGATGCTGCACGGTGTCGGCGAGATGTTGCGCGTCGGTGAAAGCCAGGGCCGCGTCGCATTGCTAGCGACCGGTTCGATGGTCAAGTCCGCAATGGATCTGGTCGCCCGGGGCTTGGCCGCCGAGATCTGGAGCGTGCCGTCGATTAAACCGATAGACCGCAAGCAATTGCACCAGCTCGCCGACCGCGTCGACGCGGTCGTGACGCTCGAAGAACACTCGATTATGGGTGGCCTCGGCGCCTGCATTGCCGAAGAGCTCGCGGCCTCGTCGCGGCCGCGACCGCTCTGTCGCATAGGCATAGAAGACCGCTTCTCGGCATTCTGCGGCAGCTGGGACTACCTGCTCCAGGAGCACAAAATCGATCCGGCGTCGATCGCTGGGCGTGTCGGGGAGTTTCTCGCAGGTATTGGCATGTCGACAACCTTACGCCAAGACCGTGGCACCTGATTAGCATCGTATGGCGCCAAACCCGGGAATCCTGAAGCTGCTCACCTTGCTGTGGCGGCATATGAGCAAACGCAGAAAAGGACATTTTGTCATTCTGCTTTTTGTCATGCTCATCAGCACTTTCGCCGAGGTCATAAGTCTCGGCGCCGTGTTGCCGTTTCTTGCCGTTCTGATCAATCCGGCACAAGTGACTCAATATCGCATCCTCGCCTGGATTGCTCCCGCGGGGATCGCGGACACACCCGCCGGGCTTGTGCTGCCCTTGACCGTGCTATTTGTTGCGGCCGCGCTGGCCGCGGGCGCGCTGCGAATTTTCCTGCTCTGGATCAGCACTAGGATCGCCTATGCGAGCGCATCCGACCTGAGCATCGACTTATACAGAAGAACCCTTTATCAGCCGTACCACACTCACATATCCAGAAACACCAGTGAAGTCATTAGCGGCGTCACGCACAAAGTCAACGATGTAGCGTTCGGGATACTTCAGGCCATCCCCACGTTGCTGAGTTCGGTCGTGCTTCTGGCCGCGATACTAACCACACTGCTTCTGATAGACCCGGTGGTCGCGTCGGTCGCCGCACTTGGTTTCAGCCTGAGTTATGGCCTCGTGATTTACGCATCGCGTCGCCGCCTGCGCCGGGACAGTCGGCGTATTGCGCTCGAGCAGACGCAAATCATCAAAGCACTGCAGGAAGGTTTGGGCAGCATCCGGGAGGTTTTGCTGGACGGCACACAAGCCTTTTTTTGCGACATCTATGCGAAGGCGGAAAAGCCGCTCCGGAAAGCTCAGGGCAACAATCTTTTTTTTAGCGCGAGCCCGCGCTATGCGGTAGAGGCCTTGGGCATGACGCTGATAGCCGTCCTTGCCTACAAGCTCAGCCAGAACAACGGGGGTCTCGCGGCGGCGCTCCCCACGCTGGGCGCACTGGCGCTTGGAGCCCAGCGCATGCTGCCAGCGCTGCAGCAGATTTATAGCTCCTGGGCAAACATCTACGGCAGCCAGGCGTCTCTCGTCGCCATACTAAAACTGCTCGATCAAGAGACGCCCGGCTATGCAGCAGGGAACAGATTTTCCGCATCGGATTTCAACCGTTCGATTCAACTCAACAATGTCGGCTTCCGCTACTCAAGCGGCGAAGCCGACGTCCTGCAAAATGTTTCGCTGACCATTCGGCGCGGCCAGCGCATCGGTGTCGTCGGTTCCACCGGCAGCGGAAAAAGTACCCTGCTCGATATCCTGATGGGGTTGATCACGCCGGATGAAGGCACCATGACCATTGACGGAGCGCCACTCAATGAGGAAGGCTATCAACGCTGGCAAAGAAACATTGCGCACATACCGCAAAACATCTACCTGACCGACTCGACTTTTGCTGAAAACATTGCGTTCGGAATGTCACTTTCGGAAATAGACATGGAGCGCGTGCGAGACGCCGCCGAACGGGCCCAGATCCGCGACTTTATCGAAAGCCGACCGGCAAGCTACCTGCAATCCATCGGTGAGCGGGGGGCGTTCATGTCCGGCGGGCAGAGACAGAGAATCGGAATTGCGCGGGCGCTTTACAAACGGGCATCGGTCCTGGTAATGGACGAGGCCACAAGCGCCCTTGACTCGGATACCGAGAATCAGGTCATGCAGGCGATTCTGTCGCTCGACAAGAATTTGACAGTTGTGGTGGTCACGCATCGGCTGTCGACGGTCCGGGATTGCGATCATATTTTCGAACTCGAGAACGGCCGGCTGATAG
This sequence comes from Polaromonas sp. P1_F6, assembly GCF_056405695.1. NCBI lineage: Bacteria > Pseudomonadati > Pseudomonadota > Betaproteobacteria > Burkholderiales > Comamonadaceae > Polaromonas > Polaromonas sp. P1_F6. Next base: position 397,803 of record NZ_JBFUBQ010000003.1, on the reverse strand, counting down.
CAGAAGGCACGTACGACCAGCTGCTGGCCGACAGCCCGAGTTTTCGACGAAAATTGCAGCACTACTCCAGCGAGACGGTCGACAAAGAGGCTTCGAGGAAAGAGCACTAAACATGAAACAAGCCCCTGGAAAAACGTCTCCTCTCTCCACACGTCATCCCGACGAATCGATTTATCAGGCGTTGGTTCGCCTGGGGCTGACCAGCGACACCACTCGGCGACTGATCGCGACCGATACACGCGACGTCAAAAACATCAATGTCTACAAGGACGCTGTCAGCGGCGTGGTGTTCATCGACGGCCACTATGTGGGAAGCGACACATACGAAAGCGGCGAGTATCGGAAAAATTCCGTTGCAGATCCGACGGCGACTCTTCAACCGGAATTTGAAGATGATGTGGATACAACCCGCAGGCTGGAAAGCTATAAGCAGTTTGTCACCGGAAAAGTTATTTGCGATTTCGGATGTGGCGCCGGATCCTTCCTGAACGCTTCAAGGACACTGGCGAGCCGAGTCTGCGGCATAGAGCTACAGCTCGACTATCTGAACACCCTCAAGTCCAGCGGCATTCCCTGCATCAATAACCTGAATCAGATGGAAGGCGAATGCGATACGGCATTCCTGTTTCACTCTTTCGAACATCTTCCCAACCCATCATCGGTGTTGCGCGATCTTCACGCTGTACTTAAAAAAGATGGAGCTGGCCGGATCGTCATTGAAGTTCCCCATGCGAAGGATTTCCTGATCGAGGGGCTATCCTGTCCCAATTTCCTCGAATTCACCTTGTGGTCGCAGCATCTCATCCTGCACACTAGGGAATCATTGAAATCGTTTCTCGAAGATGCCGGTTTCAAGTCGATTGTTATCGAGGGTGTGCAACGTTTTGGCATTGCCAATCATCTCCACTGGCTGAGACATCAACGCCCCGGTGGTCACAAATCAAATCTTTCTATTCTGGAAACGCCGTCATTGAAGCGGGCCTATGCCGATGCGCTTTCGCGACTCGACGCCAACGACTCACTTGTCGCCATTGCCAGTACCTGAACAACTACCAAGTACATCTGGCCGATCGCCCATGTCAACTCCTCGTCAAGCGTCAAAACTGATCGTGTTTGATCGCGATGGAACACTGATTCATCATGTTCCCTATCTCTGCGACCCAGCCCAGGTCGAACTTCTCCCGGGAGTCCGCGAGGGGTTGTCGCAACTCAAGCAGGCGGGGCATAAATTATTCCTGCATACCAACCAGTCCGGGGTGGGACGCGGCTACTTTTCGATCGAGGCGGCCATGCGCTGCAACGAGGAGCTCATTCGGAAGCTCGGTTTCGACACGAAGATTTTCGAGGAAATTTGCATCTCTCCTGAATCACCGGAGCAAGTGATCGTCTATCGGAAACCCTCGCCGCGATTTGGCTATGAATTGCTGGCCCGATATGGCCTCGCGCCGGTCGACATGTGCTATGTTGGCGACAACCTGACCGACTTACAGACTGCCTCCAACATCGGCTGTCAAGGCGTGGGCGTAAACACGGGCGTCCACGACCTGGATCACGAACTCACCCAGGCCGGACTAGCGGACAAATTTGCGGTCTGCCAGGATTTCGCGCAGGCCACCGCCCAACTGCTCTTGACGATGGGAGCTGGGGCATGAGGCCTGACCACCTTCTGGTACTGGCCGGCGGATTTGGCACTCGCCTGCGCACCGCTGTCCCCGAACTGCCCAAACCCCTCGCACCGGTGGCCGGCCAGCCCTATCTCGCCTACTTGATTGACCAGTGGGCGGCGCAGGGAATTGTCCGAATGACGTTCCTGCTACATCATCAGGCGCCACTGATCGAGCAATTCCTCAACGAAAAAAGGGCTTCTGAAAGCCTTCGCCACTGTGAGCTTGATACGTTGACCGAAGCTGTGCCACTTGGCACCGGCGGCGCGATTGCCTACGCCGTCCGGGAACTCGGCCTGAAGCAATCGTTCCTTGTGGCCAACGCGGATACATGGTTGGGCCAGAGCCTGAACCGGCTTGGCGATGCCGAAGTGCCGGCAATTGCCGTCGTGCATGTCGACAATACCGAGAGATATGGCCGCGTGGAGATGGCAGGTCATAAAATAAGTACGTTTACCGAAAAAAAGAACAGCGTCGGCCCGGGCTGGATCAATGCTGGCATGTACCGACTTGACGCCAGATCTTTTCGGGACTGGGACGGCCGGCCTTTCTCGATTGAGGACGAAATCTTTCCGAGCCTGGCCAGGGCAGGTGAACTCACGGCGGTGCCACTATGCACTGAATTTATCGACATCGGTATTCCAGCTGACTACTTCCGGTTTTGCCGATGGATTGAGTCTCGGAAAGCAGGTACTTTGTGAGCCTTGATGTATTTCTGATTGCCGAATCGGCGTCTCTGCGCGAGGCGCTTGTACAGATCGAGGCGAACCACCACGGGATCGTCCTGATAATGAACGTCGAAGGGCGAACCACCGGTCTGGCGACGGACGGTGATATCAGGCGCAAGCTACTCGACGGCGCATCGCTGGACGATCGGATTTCTTCCTGCGCCAACCCCAGCTTCGTGTGGGCCGATAGCTCCACCCCGCGTGAGCTTTTGCTGAAGCAACTGGATAATCGGATTCAGGTTATCCCTTTGCTTGATCAGGCCGGCAAGCTGGTCGGTATAGTCAGCAGGGATTACCTTCCCGCTCAACGAGAAGAACCCGTCTACGCAAGAGCCCGCTCCCCGGTACGCATCAGTTTTGGCGGCGGCGGTTCAGATCTCACCCATTTCTTTGCGGGCGAAGGGGGCGCTGTCATCAACACGACCATTTCCCTGTACAGCCACGCAACACTTCGCAAGCGCAGCGACGCACGGATACGGATTCACTCGCGGGATCTGGGTGCCTCGCTTGAAGCCGAAAACCTTCAAGGGGCGTTGGATCAAAAAGGTAACTTCGGGTTGATTCAGGCACTGCTCAAGACTGTTCATCCGGACTTCGGCTTCGAGTTGTATCTGCACTCCGATTTTCCGATGAATTCGGGTCTCGGTGGTTCTGCTGTTGTTTCCGCGGCCGTGCTCGGCTGCTTCAATCAATTCCGCCAGGACCGCTGGGACTCGCACGAGGTCGCGGAACTTGCATTTCAGGCCGAGCGGCTCTATCTGGGTATTGCGGGCGGTTGGCAGGACCAGTATGCGACGGTGTTCGGCGGCTTCAATTTCATGGAATTCCGGATGGACCAGAACATCGTTCACCCGCTGCGGATACCGGCCGATGTCCAGCTCGAACTCGAGGAAAGCCTGGTACTTTGCGATACCGGTTCACCACACGACTCCGGCGACATCCATCAGGACCAGCGCCAACAGATGCAGCAGGATGACATCAGGCAGAAAGTGCAGACCAATGTCGAGCTCACCTACCGCATTCGTAATCATCTACTACGCGGCAGGCTGCTTCAGTTCGGCCAGGCATTGCATGAGTCGTGGCTGCTCAAGCGCCAATTCAGCAGCAAGATATCGAACGACCGGCTCGACCATATCTATGAGGATGCGCGCGCGCACGGGGCGCTTGGCGGCAAGCTGCTTGGCGCCGGCGGCGGCGGGTTCTTTCTTTTTTATGTCACACCGTTCCGTAAACACGAGCTCATTGGAAAACTCGAAAGCCTGGGCCTGAATGTGCGCCCATTCCGCTTCGAGCAGGAAGGGCTGCGCGCCTGGTCCGCGCGCGAAGGCAAGAATCAACCCCACCCGGAAAAAACATGAGCATCAGCATCGCCAATTTTGAGGTCGGAGCCGGCAGGGCATTTGTGATCGCCGAGATCGGGAACAACCACAACGGCAGCTTTGAGCGTGCCAAGCAGATGGTCGACCTGGCCGTCGAGATGGGCGCGGACTGCGCCAAGTTCCAATTGCGCAAACTCGACGAGGTCTATCGCCAGCGCACCCTGCGCAAGGACGGCGAGGACCTCGGCACCGAATACGTGCTCGACCTGCTGCGCCGCTTCGAACTCTCAATTGAACAGCACCGCGAACTCGCAGCCTATTGCGGGAGCAAGGGCATTCTCTACCTCTGCACGCCATGGGATCAACACAGCGTCGACGTGCTCGAGCAGTTGCACGTGCCGGCCTACAAGGTCGCCTCGGCCGATCTGACCAACCTGCCGCTGCTCGAGAAGCTCTGCGCAACCGGCAAACCGCTGATCCTGTCTACCGGCATGAGCCTGCGCGAGGAAGTTCAGGTTACCGTCGACTTCCTCAACAAGCGCAACGCTTCGTTTGTGCTGCTGCACTGCAACAGTACCTATCCGGCGCCGCTGCATGACATCCACCTGCGCTGGATGGAAAAACTCAAACTGATCCATCCGCTGGTTGGTTATTCAGGCCATGAGCGAGGTATCGCCGTCACCCTGGCCGCGACCGGCCTCGGTGCCTGCGTGATCGAACGCCACTTCACGCTGGACCGCGGCATGGAAGGCCCCGACCACGCGGCCAGCCTCGAGCATGCGGAATTCAAGCGCCTGATCGAGGGTATCCGCGAGATTGAGCAGGCGCTCGGTGACGGCCGTGAGCGCCGCATCTCGCAAGGCGAGATGATCAACCGTGAGAACCTCGGAAAAAGCCTGGTCGCCGCGAAAGCCCTCAAGAAGGGCTCGATCGTCCGGCCTGAGGATGTGCAGGTGCGCAGCCCTGGCCAGGGCCTGTCGCCGCAGCACTACGAAAAACTGCTGGGCCGCACCTTGCAGCACGACATGGCGGCAGAGGACTTCTTCTATCCGTCGGACCTCAAGGACGAACGGATCGAGCCGCGGCCCTACCGCTTCAAGCGTCCCTGGGGAGTACCCGTCCGCTATCACGACTTCGGTGAATACAACTCGCGCATCAAACCCGATCTGTTCGAATTTCACCTGTCGTATTCGGACATGGAGCTCAAGCTGGACGATTTCCTGAGTGGCACCTATTCCTGTGATTTTGTGGTCCATGCGCCCGAGCTGTTCGCCAACAGCCGGCTCATGGATCTGGCCTCGCCCGACGAAGACTACCGCCGCCAGTCGATCGCTGAAACCCAGCGCGTCATCGATATCACGCGCGGCCTCAAACGCTTCTTTCCGAAGACCATCCGACCGCCGATCGTCGCGAATATCGGCGGCTTCACGATGGACGCGCCGCTGCCGCCCGACGTCATCACGGCCTATTACGAACGCTTCGCAAAAAGCCTCGGCGAACTCGACATGGAAGGCGTCGAACTGATCCCGCAGACCATGGCGCCGTTCCCCTGGCATTTCGGCGGTCAGCGCTTCCAGAACATCTTCGTCCGCATCGAGGAAATCGTCGACTGGTGCCAACGCCTGAACTTGCGCATGTGTTTCGACATCTCGCACACGCGCCTGACCTGCAACCATTTCGGCATCGACTTCTATGACTTCGCCGAAAAGATCGCGCCGATCTCGGCGCACCTGCATCTCGGCGACGCCCAGGGTCTTAACGGCGAGGGCCTGCAGATCGGCGAAGGCGACATCGACTTCACGCGACTCGGCAGAATCCTGAAAAAAGGCTGCCCGACCGCTTCGTTCATCCCCGAGATCTGGCAGGGCCACAAGAACGGCGGCGAGGGTTTCTGGATCGCGCTCGAAAAGCTGGAAGGTACCCTGTGAGCCTAGAGCAGATCAAAACACAGGTCGAAGCGTCCATCGCGGTCAAGCAAGCGCTGCTGGCTGACGGCGCGTTGCTGCAGCAGATCGAGAAACTCGCGCAGGCTTGCCTGGCCTCGCTGAAGGCCGGCGGCAAGATCATTTTTGCAGGCAACGGCGGCAGCTTTGCCGATGCACAGCATCTGTCAGCGGAGTTCACTTCGCGTTTCCTGTTCGACCGCGCGCCGCTCGCGTCGGTGGTATTGGCAGCCAACAATTCAGCGATCAGCGCGATCGGCAACGACTACGGCTATGAGTTCGTGTTTGCGCGCGAGCTCGAGGCACTGGCGAAACCGGAGGACGTCTTCATCGCGATCTCGACCAGCGGCAACAGTGCCAATATCCTGATGGCCGTCAAGGCCGCCCGCGGGCGCGGTGTGAGCACATTCGCCTGGACCGGCGCGAGCGGTGGCAAGCTCAATGAAGCTTGCGAATGCCTGCGTATTCCGTCGAGTGAAACCGCGCGCATCCAGGAGTGCCACATTCTGGTCGGGCATATTCTGTGCGGTCTGGTCGAGGCCTGGTATTTTCCAAAGGGAGCCGAAAAGAAATGACAAAAATCGTGGCGCTGATTCCGGCGCGAGCGGGCTCCAAGGGAGTCCCCCACAAAAATATAAAACCCCTTGGCGGCCACGCGCTGCTGGCCTGGTCGATCGCCGCCTGCCTGCGGTCGACGACCATCGACCGCGTCATCGTTTCGACCGATTCGGCCGAATACGCGGCATTGTCGCGGGAACTCGGCGCCGAAGCGCCGTTCCTCCGCCCCGAAGCGATCTCGGGCGACCGTTCGACCGACTACGACTTCATTGTCCACGCGCTCGACTGGTTGGCCGCTGAAAGCGGCGAGCCCGAATACATCGTGCATATCAGGCCAACTACGCCGCTGCGCGACCCGCAGTTGATCGACGATGCGGTAAAGGCTTTCATCGCAGCACCGCAAGCAACCGCCCTGCGATCGGTACATGAGATGTCCGAGTCCGCCTATAAGACCTTCGAGATGGCGGAGGGGGGCCAGCTCAAGCGTCTTGGCGCGGACAATACCGAGCTCGACGCGGCGAACAACGCGCGCCAGCAATTTCCGAACACCTACCAGGCCAATGGCTATGTCGATGTGCTGTCGAGCGCGTTCATCCGAAAGTCGGGTCTGATGCACGGCAACCATGTGCTGCCCTTCGTCACGCCACCGGTGGTCGAGGTCGACACGCTTGACGATTTCGAACACCTGGAATTCCAGATCACCCGGATGCCGGGTGTGTCACAAAAACTTTTCAACTGAAGACAATCATGGCCGCACATTCCTTTTCCCGCCTGCCCCAATCCGTTCCACCGGTCTCGACCGCCAACCGCCTGATCCAGACCGCGATCCCGACGCCGGGCACGCGCGAAGTGCTCGAACGGCTTGAGGCCTGCGAATCGCGTTCCATGCACGGGCAGTTGCCGCTGGTCTGGGACCGGGCCGAGGACTACAGTATTTACGACGCCGCCGGGAATCGGTGGATCGACTTCACCTCGACCATTTTTGTCGCGAACGTCGGACATTCAAATCCGCGCGTGACCGCCGCCATGAAAGAAACGCTGGACCGCCCGCTCTATGGTTGTTATGCCTATGCGAACGAGAACCGCGCACGTTATCTCGAAAAACTGGTCGCGTTCGCCGGTGCACCGTTCGAAAAAGCTTTCCTGCTTTCTGCCGGTACCGAAGCGACCGAAGGCGCGCTCAAACTTATGCGCATGAACGGCCAGAAGGAAGGCAAACGCCGCCGCGGCGTGATCTGCATCGAAGGCAACTGGCACGGCCGCACGATGGGCGCACAAATGCTCAGCAGTAATCTGGCCCAGCGCGAATGGATAGGCTACCAGGACGCCGACATTCATCACATCCCGTTCCCCTATCCATGGGCCCTGGCCGGGCGCACGCCAGAAGCATTTCTGGACGAAAGCCTGGCCAGGCTCGAGAAGGCCGGTATCGACATTGCGCAAGACGTTTGCGGCTTCATGCTCGAAACCTTCCAGGGATGGGGCGCAGTGTTCTACCCGCCTGAATATGTGCAGGCCATCGAGCGCGTCTGCCGCAAGCACGGCATCCTGCTGACCTTTGACGAAATGCAGGCCGGCTTTGGCCGCACCGGCAAGGCCTTCGGCTTCCAGCACTACGGCGTGACGCCCGACCTGATCTGCTGCGGCAAGGGCATGGGCGGAGGCGTACCGCTGTCCGGCGTGATCGGCCGCGCCGCGATCATGGACCTGCCCGATGTCGGCAACATGAGCAGCACGCACTCGGCCAATCCCCTGGTCTGCGCCGCTGGCCTCGCCGTCATCGAGGAGATGGAAGATCGCAATCTTGTCGCCGAGACCGCGCGCAAGGGCGAGCTGCTGTTTGCCGCACTGCACAAACTGCAGGCGCGTTTTCCCGACCGCATCTCACACCTGCTGGGTCGAGGTCTGATCGCGGCGGTACTGTTCAAGCACCCCAAGACCGGTGCGGCCGACGGCCCGTTCACGAGCCAGGTCGCCGAACTCTGCATGCAGAAGGGATTGCTGGTCGTGCATACCGGGCGCGAATCGATCAAGATCGGCCCTCCACTGACGATCACCGACGAGGCCCTGCTCGAAGGTGTGGATGTGCTCGGCGAGGCTATCGCCGAGATCGCGGCCAAATGATCACGCAGATTCGCCATACCGGCCTGGTCGTCGCCGACCTCGATGCGGCGCTGCGCTTCTGGCGGGACCTGCTGGGGTTCACCGTGGCACGGCAGATGGACGAGTCCGGGCCGCACATCGACGCGATGATGGGCCTCACCGATGTGCGGGTGACGACCTCGAAGCTCACCGCACCCGACGGAGGCATGATCGAGTTGCTGTACTTTCATTCGCATCCCGACAAGCCTCGCTGGACGGGAACGCCGTACTCGACAGGTTTCACGCATGTCGCGCTGACCGTTTCCAACATGGACGAAGCCCATGAAAAGCTCGCCGCCGCGGGGGTGCGTTTCAAGGCCGCGCCACAGCGCTCTCCCGATGGGGCAGTGAAAGTCATCTATTGCGAGGCCCCCGACGGAGTGCTTCTGGAACTTGTGGAAGTGCTGAGAACATGACTAGAATCCAACGCGACTACGTGGATGTCGTCTACAACGAAATCGACCGCCCCCTCACCAACTATCCCGCCCGTCTGGCGCGCTATCTATTTGACCGCTATCGGATCAGGCCCGGCCAGAAACTGCTTGATATAGGTTGCGGTCGCGGTGAGTTTCTCGGTGGCTTCATCGACTGCGGCGTTCTGGGCCACGGCGTGGATCGCTCGCGCTCCGCCGAAAAATACTGCCCTGATGCCGACCTGCGGACCGCCGATCTGGAAAAGGAATCACTACCCTATGAAGACAATTTCTTCGACGTAATCTATTCCAAATCAGTGATCGAGCATTTTTACTACCCCGAACGTCTGGTTCAGGAAATTTATCGGGTGCTCAAACCGGGTGGTACCGTGATCACGCTGTGTCCGGACTGGGAGTTCAACTACCGGATTTATTTCGAGGACTACACGCATCGCACGCCGTTCATGCAATCCTCGCTGCGCGACATCCAGTTGATTCATGGCTTCGAAAACATCGAGGTTGAGCGTTTCCGGCAACTGCCGGTTCTCTGGGGCCAGGGCTCCTGGCTGTTGCCCTTCGCCGAGCTCACCCGACTGCTGGTGCCGGGTTTTTTGAGAAAGCACAGCAAATGGGTCAGATTCTCCAAAGAAATCATGCTGCTCTCCAGCGCCACCAAACCTCTTGAAACGACGGCCGGTTGATATGCCTACAAACACACGTCTGGGATTCATGCAGGGGCGGCTTTCGCCGCTCGTAAACGGTCGCATTCAGGCCTTCCCCTGGGATTGCTGGCAAGCCGAATTCGCATCGGCACGCCAGCATGACTTCGGCCTCATGGAGTGGACGCTCGATCAGGACCTGCTCTACAGCAACCCGTTGCTGACCGAGGTTGGCCGCTCGGAGATCACGGCGCTGCGCGCGCGGTATGGCGTGCGCATCGGTTCGCTGACCGGTGACTGCTTCATGCAGAGTCCGTTCTGGAAGGCCGATACGGCGCAAGCCGAGCAGTTGCAAGAGGATTTTCGGGCCGTGACCAAGGCTTGTTCCGCAGTCGGCATCGTCATGATGGTCCTGCCATTGGTCGACAACGGCAGCCTGGCGACACGCGCACAGGAAGACCATCTGGTCTCCGTGCTGCAGGCTCACGCCCCGCTGCTGGCCGAGCTGGGCGTTCAGGTCGTCTTTGAGTCGGATTTTGGACCGTCCGAACTCGCGCGTTTTATCGAACGGCTGGATCCCGCACTTTTCGGGGTGAACTACGACATCGGCAACAGCGCTGGGCTCGGAATGCGGCCTGCCGACGAAATCGCGGCCTACGGCCATCGCATCGTCAACGTGCATATCAAAGACCGCGTGCTCGGCGGTACCACGGTGCCACTTGGCACAGGCAGCGCTGATTTCGAAACTGTTTTTTCAGCACTCGCAAAAGTTGACTACAAAGGCAATTACATCCTGCAAACTGCCCGGGCGCATGACGGCGACCATGCGGGCGCGCTTTGCCGCTACCGCGACATGGCTGTCAACTGGATAGCACGCCATGGAGCTTGAACTTGCCGGCAAAACAGCCTTGGTCACCGGCTCCTCACGCGGGATCGGCCGGGCCATTGCCGAGGCGCTGCAAGCCGAGGGCTGCAGGGTCGCGATAAACGGACGTGACGCCGATGCCTTGAAAGTGGCATCTATGGCCCTGAAATCCGCGGCGGCTGTCGCGGGGGATGTCTCCGACGCAGGCCAGGCACGACAGGTTGTCGACGAAGCGACTCGGGCGCTCGGCAGGCTCGACATTCTGGTTTGCAATGTCGGTAGCGGCCGTTCGGTGGCACCGGGTCTGGAGACTCCCGAGGAATGGCAACGCGTGTTCGCGCTAAACCTCTGGAGCGTCACCCATACGGTCGAGGCGGCGCGTACCGCGCTCGCCGCTTCGCGCGGCGCGGTGATCTGCATCTCGTCGATCTGTGGGCTCGAGGTCATCCCGGGCGCACCAGTTACCTATTCGGCCGCCAAAGCCGCACTGCACGCCTACGTGCGCGGCATCGCCCGACCACTCGGCGCCCAGGGTGTACGCATTAATGCCATAGCACCCGGCAACATTCTGTTTGACGGCTCAGTGTGGGACAGGAAGCTGGCAGCCGACGCAAATGCCGTGCAGTCAATGCTGGCCGCCAACGTCGCACTGGCGCGCCTCGGTACGCCGCAGGACATCGGTCAACTGGCGGCTTATCTCGCCTCACCACGCTCGGGTTTTGCAACCGGTGCAGTCTGGACACTCGACGGCGGCCAGGTCCGCGCATAGCGGAAACTCGAAGGAATACCCATGACTACCGCATTTAAAAAGTTCGATCTCACGGGAAAAACCGCGCTGATCACGGGTGCCGCAGGCCTGCTCGGTCGGGAGCACGCAGCAGCGTTGCTCGAAAGTGGCGCGGCCGTGGTGCTTACCGACATCGGTGACGGCGCACTCGCTTCAGCCAAAGAACTCCTGGCCCGCTCCTCGGATGAAAGCCGCATCCACACCGCGATCCTCGATGTCTCGAACCCAGAGGCGGTCGCAGCGTTATCCGCGCAGCTCGCGGTGAAGGGGCGACGCGTGGATATTCTGATTAACAACGCGGCGATCGACCCGAAAGTCACTGACGGTTCCGGCATCGTCGAGAGTTCGCGCCTTGAGAATTTCCCGATCGAACAATGGAACCTGCAGATCGCGGTCGGCCTCACAGGCGCGTTTCTCTGCAGCCAGACGTTCGGTGCGGCCATGGCCGCCGACGGCAAAGGCGGCGTGATTCTGAACATCGCGTCGGATCTCTCGGTATTTTCACCCGACCAGCGCCTGTACCGAAAAGACGGACTACCTCCCGAGCTGCAACCCGTCAAACCCATTACCTATTCGGTTATCAAAGCCGGTTTGGTGGGAATGACCCGTTACCTGGCCACTTACTGGCCAGAACAAGGCGTGCGTGCCAACGCCCTATCCCCCGGAGGGGTCTACACTGGCCAAGGCGACGAATTTGTTACGCGCCTGACTTCGCTTATCCCCATCGGCCGCATGGCTGGCAGAGATGAATATCGGGCAGCCATCCAGTTCCTTTGTTCCGATGCTTCCGCTTATATGAATGGACAAAACATCGTCATGGATGGTGGCAGGTCGGCGTGGTAATTCCCACGTGCGCAGCAACACCAATATTTTGGCCAATCGCCAGCTTTTTCTGAATACTCGAGGGATGCCTGTTATATGTTGGTAAGTTTTGGATTTGAAGAGGTCAATGAGGCCGTCATTAGAAACGCCCAGATCTGGCGCTATAAAAAAGTGATGGGCGGCAATGAAAAAATAGCGGTGCTGGTTCCCGACATATTTGCCGGGCTGTATTTCCATGCCGACACGACCGTAACCTTCAGCGCAACGAATATACAAAAATACTCGGTCATTTCCGAATATCACCCTTCCAGAATAGAACTCAAGTGGTACTCCGTTCTGGAAAGACTGCATAAAATTTTCTACCGGTTCGAGCTCACCCGCGCCATGAGCTATCACCTTTTCCGGCGAACACCCCGGCAGAATGTTTTTTATATCAAAAGCGGGCTGGAAGGCAAGCTGCTGAAAAAATGCAGGGAAAAATTAGGAATCCAGAAATACGTCCGGATGTCGGATTATTTCGATCTATCCACAGGTCAAGCGGTGGAACCAAACCTGACGAAATGGTTCATTACCAATCTTGAATATATACAGGACATGATTTCGTCTGGTGATTACTGCAGAACCAGGAATGTCACCCCGCAAGCAAAGGAAAAACCTGTTGTCGTCCTGAGAACAAGGAATTTCCAGAACAAGGCTGTCGTTCACAATTCAAAAAAATCAATTCTGCGGCCATTGATCATTGAACTGCTGAAATTCGACTGCAAGGTCATCAACATTGGGACGCCGGCGTTGCCATTGGACATCACCGATGCGAACTACGAAGAATTGAACCATAACATGAGCATTGCGGAGGAATTCGCGCTATGCGCAAATTCCTCCTGCACGATCATGACCACAGAGGCCGGAAACTATATGGGTCTGGCGACAGTGGATCTAAGGATGGTGCAATACGACGACGAAGTGTTCGAAAGTCTCTTCAAAAGCCCGCTCAGCCTCATGAAAGCCAGGCAGCAGGCGGGGCTTAAGGACCTGGATATCCGGCATCATGTGAAGGCCGAGCGCTGGTCCGATGCGGCAGCCGCGATCCATAACTTTGCAATCCACCCGGGAATCAACGAAAATTCTGGCAAGGAAGCCACCCAGCCCCAACTGGTCGCCCTCGGACTCATACAAGTGTAGCGGCAGGCGTGACGATATAAATCGGAATACAGTCAATCGAACTCGCGATCGAGTGGCTTAACAATATTGAATTGAATGTCAAACATTATGACGAATACGACCCCAATCATTCAGCTCATGCAGCTCAATAACAATTACGGGAATCAGTATTACCTTCCTTACAGTATTGGAGTCCTCGCTGCTTACGTTAAAAAGAACCGGAAGCTGAAAGAGGCTTTCAAGTTCAATCCTTTCATCTACAAACGCGCTGCAGTGGAAGAGATTGTGGAAGCGATCGGGTTTGTCGATGTGTTCGGTGTATCTGCGTATACCTGGAACTGGGAATTGAGTGTCAGAGTCGCCCAGCGCATTCGAGAAGTCAATCCTGATGCCCTGATCATATTTGGCGGCCCTCACGTGCCGGACTCCAGCCCCGACTTCTTCGACCAATATGGCTTTATAGACATAGCGGTCCACGGAGAAGGTGAAATGATCTTCGATGAAATACTGACTAAGTACCTGAGCAACGAAGGTTTCCGGGAGATTCCTGGTATTTCCTTCAACGACCGAAAAAATGGCGAAGTCATCACCAACAAAAAGCCGCCACGCCTGAAGGATTATTCGGAGCTTCCGTCGCCCTATCTCGAGGGCGAATTTGATTCACTGGTGGTGAATAACCCGGAAGTGGAATGGATGGCACCATGGGAGACCAATCGCGGATGCCCTTTTCAATGCACTTTTTGCGATTGGGGCTCATCAATCGCGTCAAAAGTAAATGAATTTCCGGGCGACCGGATTGCCCAAGAAATTGAATGGTTTTCGAAAAACAAGATTGGCTACATTCTGGGCTGCGATGCGAATTTCGGCATTCGCAAGCGGGATATCGACATAGCTACCGCGCTGGTCGCATCCAAGAAAAACACCGGCTATCCGAAGGATTTTGCGGTGTGCTTTACGAAAAACAGCACCGAAGCAATCTTCGGCGTGGGCAAAATCCTGCATGCCGGCGAAATGCTCAAAGCCGTATCGATCAGTATGCAGAGTCTGGACGAAGGCGCGCTCAAGTCGATTAAACGCGACAACATCAAGCTTGAAGTGTTCAAACAACTTCAGTCCAAATATAACGAGGCTGGAATAACGACATTCACCGAGTTGATCCTGGGACTACCGGGAGAGTCTCGCGACTCGTTTGCAAAAGGCATCTGCACCTTGCTGGACAATGGCCAGCACAGCCAGATATACATATACAACTGCTCGATCATGCCCAATGCGGAAATGGGCGGCAAAGTCTACCAGGAGATGTTCCGGATAAAGACGGTCGCGATTCCGATTTTTACCGCGCACTCCAAGAAAGATGATTCCAATGCGATTGTGGAATATGACCGCATCATCGTCGAGACGGACACCATGGACAAGGGTGATTGGCGCGCGATGCATCACTTCGCATGGATTGTCCAATGCTTTCACATGCTCGGACTGTTCCAAAGCGCGGCCATCTTCCTGCGCAACTACGCCAAGGTGAGTTATCACGACATCTACTCGGGATTGCTGCAGTATGCGTATGCGAACCCAGCAAGCCATATTGGACGAGAGATCACGATTTTGAATGGCGTTCTGGACGGTGTTCTCGATGGACGCGAGTATGGTCAGTACTTGCCGGAAGACTCCGATGTGTCCTGGCCAGCCGAGGAGGCATCGTTCTTACGGCTCTCGAAGCACAAGGACGAGGTATATGCCGAGCTGTACCAGTTCACACGGGCACTTTTGGCTCAAAAAGATATACCGGTCAATGTCGACATCATCAAAGCCCTGCTGAATTATCAGAAGATCATCATTGCGAACCCGCATGATGTTGACGATACGGAAATGATCTTTGAATACGACATACCTGACTTCGTTTCCACTCACCGCAATGGATTAACCAAGGATTTGGTCGAAAGGAATGTCAGCTACCTGATCAAGAGGCCTTATAACTTCGCAGGCAATCTGGAACTGTTTTCGCGGAACATTGTCTGGTATGGACGCAAGCGAGGTCGCCTCACCTACCAACACCATGCAGTGACAGAAGACGCGGAACTGGCCGTCTAGGCTCGAGTTATTCGCCGTTTCTTTGTGTTTTTCGCGGGATCGTCCCTGTACACGCCGCAGTCCATGACTAGGCATTTTTTATTACTACAAGTAGCGTGAACAGATAATGAATACATTGGCCGAACTGCAGCGGGAAATCGAAGTTGCCGTGAGGTATGGACAGAACGTCATGAAAGCCAAGCTCAAACGGAAGAGCTCGGGCAGGGGTGTAGTAATGCCGAAGTGCAGAGATCAAGCCAGCGGCGGCAGCTGGTCGGGTCGTGGTCGGCCGCCAGCGCTGGCTGGCTTCAGTAAGACCCCTTCAACATACCTATAACTCCACCCCCTCCATGGCGGGCTACGGATTAGTAACATAGATCAACACATGATCTACATATCGGTCGATAACGATTACCACGGACAGCTCGCACTTTCGATCGTCAGTCAGTGCGGGTTTGACCGCTCCGACGTTGTATTCCTGTCGCATGTTGCGAAGAGAAATACGCTGATACCTCAATCAGACCTCCAGATCGAAGAACTCAGCTCTCACCCCTTATGCAGCGGAGGCGGATATAAAAGCGTGCGCTCGTACATCCGAACATTTTTGCATCAAAGATCACTGTCCAAGCGCTTCACATTCAAGCCGGCAGACACCTTGATCCTGATCACAGAATATCAACTCAACAATGCCCTGTTTGCGCAAAAAATGAAGAAGGCAGGAGGGCGCACTCTTCTTTTTGATGAGGGCATTGGCTTCTATTTCAATAACAGTCCTTTTCACAAGAATCACGAAAGATTTCGCAACTTTTTTGTGATGCCGGTGTTTAATCTCATCTTTCGAACGATGGGCATACCCGCTCACGCATGCGCCGGCCAGGAAGGCATGCACGTGCGCATCAACGACCGGTACATAGACCATGTGTTCTCCGGCATGAGACTCCCGATCGACAGAAACATTCCGATCGTCGGCTATCAAATCACGCCAGATGGCGTCCGCGCCAATGACATGTCGGAATCGAATGTCATCGTTTTTTTTGCGGTGAACTTTGCGTGCTTCGGGCTCGAAAGCGAGGAGCGAAATCTTTCGAAAAGAGCCATCGAGGTATTGGCTACCCGTTTCTCGAAGGTATATATAAAAATTCATCCGTCCGACTGGATCGCGAAGAACGAAAATTTCGATTTTTACATGTCCCTCCGAAGTGACAAAATCGGCATCGTGGCGCAATCAATGTCGGTGCTTGAAACCTTAAAAGCATATCGCCCGAAACAGGTCGCCGGGACCATGAGTACGGCTTTGTTCGAAGCACTGCTGCGGGGCTGCCAACCCATATTTCTGTATCACTTGATGCCCCGTACCAAGCAGTTTGGTGTTTACGAGTTTCTACTTAAAAATCTGAACTACAACTTCATCAAGAATCTGGGCGAGCTCGGCCCGCATTACTCATCCAACATTACCTTGCAGGATCTTACTTATGACCAGAGCCTTTCCGATCAGGTAAGCCGATTTCTCAACGAATCGCCAAACGACAAAGGAGCTTGAAGCTTGTTCCTTATTACTTTTGGGCGCGCAACCCAGTTTGTACCGCCACACATCACAACCAACCAGATAAGCAGGACCGCCACTTGCTGACTATCATTTTCGGCCGCGCGGCCCAGTTCATCCTGTTGCTGCTGGTGATGCGAGTGGCCACAACCTATTTGCCGCCAAGCGAGATGGGCAGGCTTTCACTGATCACGGCGGCGACGGCTTTTTTTGCGCTGTTTCTCGTCAATCCGATCGGCATGTTCATCAACCGCCGCTTCCATGCATGGGATGAGCTTGGGCGGGCCAAACACTATCTCAAGCTCCATTGGGTCTATTTACTCGGTGTCTGTGTCATCGCCGCGCTGACGCTTGCAGTGCTTAACCGTATCCACGCCTTCGGCTTTCAGTTCAACACCACATGGTTGCTGGTGCTGGTATGCGGCTCGCTGTTGTTCAACACGATCAACCAGACGGCGATTCCTTCGCTGAACCTGCTGGAGTTGCGCGGGCGTTTTATCGTCCTCACGCTGGCAACGATCGGCATGGGCCTGGCGAGCGCCTATGCGCTGGTCGAATACTTCTCACCGACTGCTGAATACTGGCTGCTCGGTTTGCTGATCGGCCAAACGGTTTTCGCGGTGATCGGCGTCAAGTTGTTCTTCGATAAGCTCGGGCCGGAGCGGTCCGCAGACAAGCTATCGCGCTCGCACCTCAAGCTGCTGTTCGATTTCGCCTGGCCGGTTGCAATCTCCGTCGGCTTCAATTGGCTGCAGACGCAAGGCTACCGCTTTTTTGTCGCCGACTCACTGGGTCTGGCTGCGCTCGGCCTGTTTGTCGCGGGCTACGGTATCAGCGCGGGGCTGATGGCGGCGTTCGAATCGGTGCTGACAACCTACTTCCAGCCGCGTTTCTACAAGCGGGTGAGTACCAGCACGATCGAAGAGCAATCGGCAGCCTGGAATAAATACGCTGGGGCGATCCTGCCCTCGTTGATGCTTGTGACCTTTTTGTTGATCAGCCTGGCGCCAGAGTTAACGCGGTTCATGGTGGGCCCGGCATACCAATCGGCATCGCAGTTCGTGATCTGGGGCGTGCTGGCAGAAGGGGCACGGGTTGTTGCCGGCGTCTACAGCATGTCGGCTCACGCAAAGATGAAGACCCGTCTACTGCTGCTGCCGAACCTGCTCGGCGCGGTCATCTGCATCGTGCTGATCAAGTTCCTGGCACCCAGCATGGGTGCGCATGGCGTCGGTCTGGCCCGCTCGCTGGCCGGCGTCGGCATGTTGATCGCCATGCATTACCTGATGATCGTCGCGCTCGACATGCACCTGCCATTACGTATGCTGCTCAAAGGCACTGCCATGGGCGCTAGCCTGATGTTGATTGCGACGGCCGGCCGGTGGGCCATGAACAGCCCGGGCATCATCGCGGCGGGAGTACTTATCGTTGTCACTGGGCTGGCCTTCCTGCCGATGTTCTACTGGCTGCTTTATCCCTATTTGCCAAGGCACGACAAAGTTTCATGAAAGTTCTCCTCGTTTGCATGTCGTATGACTATGGAGACCCGACGCGGGGTCATTCGTACGAGTACTACAACTTCTACCAGAGCCTGTTAGCGCTCGGACACGAGGTCGAGCTGTTTGACTACATGACCGAGATCCAGCACCTGGGCAAGCCAGCCATGAACCGCAAGCTGCTCGAGGTTGTGACGGCATCGAAATACGATCTCGCAATGTTTTCGCTCTATACCGATCAGTTCGAGCCCGAGGCGATCAGGGCCATGAAGCAGCACACGCGCACGCTGTGCTTCTTTCACGACGACACCTGGCGCATCGAATTTTCACTCTATTGGGCGCCGCAGTTTGATTTTTTCACGACACCGGACGTCTATGGAGTCCAAAAATACCGGGCATTAGGTCTACCCAACGCCATTCATTTTCCGTTCGGTTGCAACGAGCACATCTATCGCCGGACCAATACCGAAAAGAAATACGACGTATCTTTTGTTGGCGCATGGCACCCCTACCGCGATTGGCTGGTGGGGCTTCTGCGCAAAGATGGTTTCAAGGTCAAGACCGCAGGCTATCGCTGGCCTGAAGGCATCGTCTCGCACGAAGAAATGGTAACGATATTCAATGAAACGCGCGTGAATCTCAACATGTCAAACTCCGCATCATGGGATGCACGGTATTTGTTGTCATCGCCGCGCGCGGCGCTGAACAGGGTACGCTCCAAAAAAAATGTCGAGCAGATAAAAGCGCGGCATTTCGAGATCAATGGTTGCGCTGCGTTCCAGTTGTCCTATTACGTGGAAGGGCTTGAAAAGCAATACCAGATCGGCGACGAGATCGCCATCTATCTCGACCCTGATGATCTGCGGCAGAAAGTTGCCCTCTACCTCGACAACGAACCGCGGCGGCAGAAAATTGCCGAAGCTGGTTATCAGCGAACTTTGAAGGATCACACCTTCGCAAGCCGCTTTCGGCATGTCTTCGACCGCATGGGCCTGATGCATGGCTGACACAGTGCATCCGCTGGTCTGCATTTGCATACCTGCCTACAACGCCGAAAAGACCATCGCAGCAACCCTGCGTTCGGTATTGGGGCAAACATATACCAATCTTGTCGTGCAGGTCGTCGACAACCAGTCCTCTGACAACACGATAGGCATCGTCGAGAGCTTCAATGACCCTCGCCTTGTCCTGCATCGCAACCCGGTAAATCTGGGCGGCGAGGGCAACTTCAACCGCTGCATCGAACTGGCCACAGGAAAATACACGGCGATCTACCATGCAGACGACATCTACGAGCCCGATACGGTCGCCGCGCAAGTGACATTCCTGGAGGCTCATCCTCAAGCTGCTGCCGTATTCACCGAAGCCCTGTTGATCGACGAGACCGGCCGTGAAATAGGCAAAATACGTCAACCTGCCGCACTCGCAGCGGTTGGACCTTTGCACGATTTTCAGACCATATTCAAGGCCGTTCTGGAACACTCCAATTTCCTGATCTGTCCAAGCGTGATGGCGTTGACCCACATTTACCAGCACGACATCAAGGCCTGGCGCGGTGATCGTTTTGGCTCAAGTGCGGACCTTGATGTATGGTTCAGGATGGCAAAGGGACGTGCCGTCGGAATTCTTTCGCTCCCCGGCATGCGCTACCGCATCAGCGGCAACCAGGGATCGGCCAGTGTCCGGCTCGACACCGAACGGGCGGCCTTCTTCAGCGTGATGGACCACTATCTGGACATGGACGATGTTCAAGTAATGCTCACACAACGAGACAGGGAGAACTATGAACGTCTGGAGAGGCGTGACCGCGTCATGCGTGCCATCAATGCGCTCATCAAGAACGAGCCCGGGCGCGCTGCCGAGTTGTGTCCCACCGTTTTTTCATTGCCCGCAATCCAGGCGGCCGTGCAGACACGCCGCGGGTTTGCCGTTTTTACGCTCAGCGCCTTTCTCAGGCTCATGCTGTTCCTTCGCCTCCGCGGATGGGCAAAGGCAGTACTGAGTCGCTTCAAGAAAATGACCAATAGATGAGCCCGAGCCATCGCCCTACCGCGATTTATATCGACCCACCGTCGCCAGCCTACTATGGCAACAAGTTGTTCGACCTTTCCGACCCGGTACTGAATCGCGACGACTCGCTGGTGCCTTACGCGCAGGTGCGCGAAAACTGCCGCCTTGCCGGTATGCCAGTACACACCGCCGATCTGCTTCCAGGTCCCGAGGGCGGCACCTTTGACTATTACTCTCTCGGCGTAATGGAGAATTTCAGATCATTGGCTCAACGCCCGGACATACGGCTGCAAGCCTTTGTGATTTTCGAGCCGCCAGTGGTGGAACCGAGGCTTTACCTGGCTTTGCCAGAATTGACTGCGGCCTTCAAAGAGGTCTATGTCCATAATACCGTCGGCGACGGCTATTCGCTTGAGGGCGTAGACACCACAAAGCTGCGAAAACTCTACTGGCCGCAGCCGCGACAGGATGTGATCGAGCAATGGTGGTCGCGCATTGACCGACAGAACCGCATCGTGGTCATCAACGGGAATCACGTCCCTCGCAACGTCCCCAACGAGCTCTACAGCAAACGCATCGAGGCCATGGTTGAACTCGCGTCTCTGGGTGCTGTCGATTTGTACGGGCGAGGCTGGAAAAAACTTAAAGCTCGAACCTCGTTCTGGTGGCCTTTCATTAGCAGACGCCGACAATTGCTGTCCATCTATCAAGGCGCCTGCGAATCCAAGTACGAGGTTTTAAGCCAATACAACTTCTGCCTCTGTCTGGAAAACATGGTCATGCAGGGCTATGTGACTGAAAAGATCTTCGACTGTTTTTATGCGGGCACGATTCCACTCTACCTGGGTGCGTCCGATATAGAACACCTGATTCCCAAGGACGCTTATATAGACTGCCGGGACTACCCGTCATGGAAGGAGGTTTTCCGCTCGATCAGCGCTATGTCGGGCGAGAAAATCCAACGCATGCGTGAGCATGGCCGAAGTTTTATCCGGAGCGACAAAGGTCGTATGTATCAGGACTCTTTGCTCACGATAGTGCCTTACCTGACATAAGCGGCTCCGCTTCAATAATCTCCAGGCCAAGCCAGGAACAAACCAAAAATGATCAGAAATTCCTGGCTGCGACACACACGGGAGCGAAATCCACATGTCCTGCTGGTTTTCATTACGGTACTCTCATGGTCGCTTTTTCCAATCATGGTGAAGCAATTCAACTTGTCGTTGTTCCAGACCGGTTTCGCCATTTGCTTTTTTGTGATTGGTACGGTGACGACGATTACCTTGCGCAGGAATAAACCGACCTTAACAAGACCGCACAAAATCATGATTGCGTGCTGGATTGGCTATCTGTTGATGCTACTGATCGCCTCCGTCAGTTCATCTTCAAGAACCAGTTTGTTGCAGTGGGGTATTTTGTTCACAAAATTCCTATTCTTCTTGTTCCTAATTCTCTACATTAACAAGAAATTCATTTTCACCACCATGCGCATATATGCGAACGTGATGGCGGTGACGGTTGTTTTGGCATTGGCGGCTGTAGCCGCGATTGTTATGGGTTTTGGTCCCATCGCTGTCGTGGATCTTGGCGGGAGAATGGGCGACGTTTTCTTTGGGGCGTTTTACGTTACAGATACGCCAATATGCCCGCCCACCCCAATTTTTCGCATTCAAGGCCTAAGCGAAGAGCCAGGAACTTATGCGTTCGCTTTGCTACCGGCACTGTTCTGGTTTCTGATCGCCGAAGAAGCGTATGCCAAGTCTGCCGCCATCGTCCTAGGACTCATGTTCAGCATGTCGTTAGGTGCCGGACTTTTCCTGTTATTGGTATTGGGTTTACTTCTATTATTGCGAGCCTTCGGAAGACCTGTTGGAGACTGCAAATTGCTGGTTTTTCTGTCGGGTGCCATTTGCGCCATTGGCCTGATGTATGTGTTGGCAAATGCGTGCGCCAGACACTATCTCGAAAACACCGGAAATGCCTCTGCGGCAGCTGTCGTGCAAGGCTGTATGGAACGAACATCCTCGGACTACGCGACGTGCGTCAACCGTACGACTTACGCTCTCAGTACCACAGCCAATGGAAAAAAGCTCTCTTTCAATGAGCGCTTTGAAGGAATACGCACCGTTATCAGTTACCTAGAAGCACATCCGATGGGGACGGGTACCGCCTTGGGGATGAAGACAGTGCAGAATTCAATCGCTGTTGGTTATGCGGTAGCTGCACTCGAATCTGGCGTAGCCGGGGGAATTTTTTACCTCGGCCTTTTTGCGACAATGGGCTGGCTCGCCCTGCGAACCGTCGCCAAGGTCGATGACAAATCCTTCGATGGGCGCGTGAAGGTGGTCGTGTCATTAAGCATCGGTGCAGTTCTCATAATGGGGGCTCAGCGCATTCAGCCTGATCTCAGTTTCTGGCATATGTGGCTCTATGCAATATGGTTTCATTTTTTGCAGCCAACGATACCTAGTGCCGATGCCGGTTCGCGCACCCTGTGAAGTCGACACTCATCGCGGAAAAACTGAACCGCGGTCCTCCAACTTCACACACCTCAAATCCCGATAGACATGATTTTACGACTCCTGAAAACCATTGATATGCCGGCGGAGAAGAACCTCTGGACCAGGAGCATCCTGATAGCTGGGGTCGGCATTTGGCTCATTTTTTTTGCGTTGGGACTGTATGGCTACGCCGGCGCGAAAGAGTTCTACCTCTTTTTTTCGATCGCGACCGGCGTCATGCTGATCACCGGATGCCGTCAGAAACACAGCTACGGCTATTTGTTTCTGACGGTATTTCTGTGGCTCGGGCTCTGGCTCAAACAGACGATTCATACTATTTTTAACTACCCGTATATTGAACCCATCGGATTGTTCGAGGGTGCGCCAGCAGCGTGGGACGAAGTACTGCTGGTGGCAAGCGTGGCCAGCTTGGGTGTCATTGCGGGCGGCATGGCCTATGCAGCCCTGGCAAGACGTGCCAGCCCCATGCACGAGGAAAGAAAACTCATTGTGCCTTCATGGTACGAACCAAATCGGAAATGGCTATGGCTCGGGCTGGCGCTTGCAATGGCAGGCGTGTTGGTTGTCAATCTGGTATACGGAATCCATCGAATTGGTCTTGCACCAAAAGATTCTCTAATGTGGCCGCTGAACTCAGTTGTAGCCTGGCTGCTCAACATCGGTTTAGCCACAGCCGTCGCCCTCTTCGTCTGGTGGGACATCACGCTCGGGAGGAGCCCGACTCTGGGGGCTTACGCCATATTGGTTGAGGCATTTCTCTCGAGCACATCGATCCTGAGCCGGGCAGCCTATATCTTTCACGCCGTTCCACAACTTCTGGTTGTGCACCAGTTCCGGCATAAGTTAACGAACTGGTCACGCCTGAAAACAGTCACACTTGTCATTTCCTTTTGCGTTTTTCTGGTGATTTCGATATCGGCCGTCACCACATTTCGGAATTATTTCTATCAAACCGGTTTGTATAGAAGCACCGCTTATCACGAAGCCTACTATCGCTGGGAAATTGTTGGTGGTCAGCTCAGCAATCTCGAAATCAAGCTAAAAACAGCGGCACCAGAAGAACGGCCCCCCATCATTGAATTGATGCGAAAACTAAATGTTGAAAGAATAAAGCTGGAAGCAATCATGGCCGCCGAAAAGAAGAAATGGGCGGAGGCCTTTGGCTCGGACTCCGCTCAATCCCGGCTGCTGCTTAATGAGTTTGGTTTTCAGCTGACCGACGGTTTTTCGGCGCGCCTTTTGCAGCTAAGCGTTGACAGATGGATAGGTCTGGAGGGGTTGATGGCCGTCCAGGCTTACCCCCAAAAAAACTTCACGCTGCTGTCGCACTCCATCTCAGAACAGCCCGCGATCGGCAAGCCAGATACCTACCAGAGCATCGCAAAATCGGTGTACCTCAAATCCGATGGCACAAAATTTAGATTCGCAAGTCTGCCGGGCGGACCAGCTTTTCTCTACTACAGCAATTCGCTCTGGATTGTCACGCTTGGAATGGCTGTTTTTACTCTCCTGGTTCTGCTTTTCGAATCATTGATACGGATCCTGACCCGAAACCCGGTTCTCTGTTCGCTATATGGGGTCGTGCTAGCGAGCAATGTTGTTCAATTTGGTGTAGCTCCAAGGCAAAGCATTCCTTATTTTCTGGTTCTCGGCTGCGGTATCCTGCTGGTATGGACGGTCCATACGCGAGGTTTTGCGTTCGCTCTGTACAAGTTGAAACTGGCAAAAGCCCCGCCACCACGTGACAACTAAAACGGCAACAACCCTTTTTGTCCACGCCACCAATGTGCACTCCGGCGGAGGGCAGTCGTTGCTGCGCGCGCTGCTTGAGGCTCTGCCGGCTGGTCGTGACACAACTGCGTTGCTCGATAGCCGCATGCCAGTGCCGAAGTCTCATCTTCCGCATCTGAAAGTCATTACTGTTGCGCCTACCGTGTGGCGTCGTTTCTGGGCTGAATGGTTGCTTTCCAAATCCGTGGGGGCGGCTGACCTCGTGCTGTGTTTCGGCAATTTGCCGCCGCTCTTCAAGCTGAAGGGACGCGCCGTTGTGTTCGTGCAGAACCGTTATCTCGTCGACCCGGTGACGCTCGCCAGCTTCCCTCTCAGGACACGCCTGCGGCTGTTGATCGAAAGGGCATGGTTCGCCCAAAAGGCCCAAAACGCGCAAGCCTTCGTCGTGCAAACTCCTTCAATGCGCGACCTGCTGAATGCCTCGGGTCTGGCAAAGAACAAACCGGTTTCGGTACTGCCCTTTGTGAGCACCAGCGCCGGCTATGAGAGAAACAGCACCCCGAAGGCATGTGATAGCGCATGCGGCTTCATCTATGTAGCTTCAGGTGAGCCTCACAAAAATCACAAGCGGCTCATGGAAGCCTGGAGCTTGTTGGCGAACGACGGTATGCATCCTTCGCTTTGGCTGACCGTCGACGCGAAGGCCCACCCTGAACTCTGCGCATGGATCGATGAAAAGAAGGCCCGTTACGGTCTGAATGTTGAAAATCTCGGCGCGAGGCCACACGACGAAATCCTGCGCCTCTACGCCCAGGCGAAGGTACTGGTTTATCCTTCACTGTTCGAGTCGTTCGGCCTGCCACTGATCGAAGCGCGCCAGGCGGGCCTGGCAATCCTGGCGTCAGAACTCGATTACGTACGCGACGTGGTCGACCCCGAACAGGTGTTCGACCCCCATTCACCGGTCTCCATTGCCAGGGCAGTGAAGCGCTTTCTCGGCCAAAGCGAGCAGCCCCTTCCGCTCATGAACGCCGGCGAATTCCTCGCCCATGTTTTCCCCGAAGAGTGACCGAATTGCGTATCCTGATCGTCAGCCAGTATTTCTGGCCAGAAAGCTTTCGCATCAACGATGTCGCGAAAACGCTCGTTGAAAAAGGCTTCGAGGTCGACGTATTGACCGGCAAGCCCAACTATCCCGAAGGCTCGGTTTTTCCCGGCTACCGGGCTTGGGGCTGCCAGCGTGAATCATGGGCCGGCCTCTCGATATACCGGGTACCCCTTGCGCCGCGCCGGAAAAAAGGCGCGTTGAACCTGGTCTTCAACTATCTGTCGTTTGTCGCCTCAGGCACACTTTTCGGTGCGTGGCAGCTGCGGGGCAAACGCTACGACGTCATTTTTGCCTACGGTACTTCGCCGATCCTCCAGGCGATCCCGGCGTTGTTCCTCGGTTGGCTGAAAAGCCGCAAGGTTGCCGTCTGGGTCCAGGATCTCTGGCCGGAAAGCCTGGAGGCCACGGGTTATGTGCGTAATCCGCGTGCACTGGCGTTGGTGGGGTCCGTGGTCAAAAGTATCTACGCACGCACCGACCTGCTTCTGGTGCAATCGCAGGCATTTGTGCCCAAGGTTCGCGAACTGGCCGGCGACACACCCATCGCCTACTACCCGAATTCGGTTGACCCGCTATTTGCCGCACCCGGCGACGCACCTGCGCCTCCGATACCGGTTATGGACAGCGGCGCGTTTTGCGTCGTATTCGCCGGCAATATCGGCGCCGGCCAGGCCGTCGAGGCCATTGTCGAGGCCGCTACCCTGCTCCGCGAGCGTCCGGATGTCCAGTTTGTGGTCGTCGGCCAGGGCAGCCGCCAGGCCTGGATGGCCGAAGAAGCTGCGGCGCGCGGGCTCACCAACCTGCACCTGCCCGGCCGTTTCCCGGTCGAATTGATGCCCGGCCTCATGCAAAAGGCCTCAGCGCTACTCGTAACCCTGACCGACCAGCCGATTTTCGCGGCGACCATTCCCAACAAGATCCAGGCCTATATGGCCGCTGGACGACCGATAATTGCCTGTTTGAACGGGGAAGGTGCCCGCGTCATCCAGGAAGCTGGAGCTGGCCTTTCGGTTCCGGCCGAGAATGCGCGGGCCCTGGCCGCCGCGGTGATTCGGCTGGCTGAGATGGGTGCACCGGAACGCGCCGCTCTTGGCGCTAACGGCCAACGGTATTTCAAAGCGCATTTTGACCACGACATGCTGACACGTCAGCTCATGGACCATTTCCGCGCACTTGCGGAATCTTCTTGAGGTTTTTCGATGAGAGTTCTTGTATTGGGCGCCAGCGGCATGATCGGCAGCGCCATGATCCGCGTCTTGAGCCAGAAAAAGGATTGGCAGGTCTTCGGCAGCATGCGAAATGCCGCGGCGCTGCGCTTTTTTGAGCCCGCCATCACCGAGCGCATGCTGACTTTTGTCGACATCAACAACCGCGACAGCGTCATCCGCGCATTTGCCCACGCCCGACCTGACGTGGTCGTCAACTGTATCGGCCTGACCAAGCACCATACCGAAGCTGATGATCCGTTGCTCGCGATTCCCATCAACGCGTTGCTGCCACACCAGCTCGCCGGGCTGTGCCTGGCGGCGTCGGCACGTTTGATCCATATCAGCACCGACTGCGTCTTCTCGGGCTCCAAGGGGCACTACATCGAAGCCGACGCGGCCGACGCAAAAGATGTCTACGGCAAGTCCAAGCTCCTGGGCGAGGTGCTGGGCCAGGGCGCGATCACTTTGCGCACCTCGACAATAGGCCACGAATTGCAAAGCGCTTACGGGTTGCTGGAATGGTTCCTTGCCCAACAGGGTTCCTGCAAAGGCTTCAACAAGGCCATTTTTTCGGGTCTGCCGAATGTCGTGTTCGCCGAAATCGTCCGCGACATCGTGATTCCACGGCCCGAGCTGACCGGCCTGTACCACGTTGGCGCCTCCCCGATCGGCAAATACGACCTGCTCAAGCTGATCGCCGCAGCCTACGGCAAGGCCATTGATATTCAGATGGACAATACGTTTACGATGGACCGATCGCTCGATTCCAGCCGTTTCCGCGAAGCGACAGGCTACACCGCACCGGCCTGGCCCGAGCTTATCGACATCATGCATTCCTCCAAACTGTAAGAATCAGCCATGTTTGACAACAAAATACTGATGATCACCGGCGGCACCGGCTCGTTCGGCAACGCCGTCCTCAAACGCTTTCTCTCAACCGAAGTGCGCGAAATCCGCATTTTCAGCCGCGACGAAAAAAAGCAGGAAGAGATGCGGATCGCGCTGAACAATGACAAGCTCAAGTTTTACATCGGCGACATCCGCGACTACGACAGCATTCACCAGGCGATGAAGGGTGTTGACTACGTGTTTCACGCGGCAGCACTCAAGCAGGTCCCGTCCTGCGAGTTCTATCCGATGGAGGCGGTGCGTACCAATGTACTGGGCGCGGAGAACGTCATGAACGCAGCGATCGCCCACAACGTCAAGCGCGTCGTCGTCCTGAGCACCGACAAGGCGGTCTATCCGATCAATGCCATGGGTGTGTCCAAGGCAATGATGGAAAAACTCATGGTCGCCAAGGCACGCATGCAAAACGATGGCGAGACCGTGCTTTGCGCCACGCGTTATGGCAACGTCATGGCGTCGCGCGGCTCGGTGATCCCGTTGTTCGTCTCGCAGCTCAAGAGCGGCGCGCCGCTGACCGTGACCGACGCCAGCATGACCCGCTTCCTGATGTCACTCGACGATTCAGTCGACCTGGTGCTGCACGCGTTCGAGCACGGCCAGCAGGGCGACATTTTTGTGCAGAAGGCGCCGGCCTCGACTGTCGCCGACCTCGCGCAAGCGCTCAAGGACATTTTTGGCGGCAACGACCAACCCACCAAGATCATTGGCACGCGCCATGGCGAAAAGCTCTACGAAACGCTGGTGTCGCGCGAGGAAATGGCCCGGATCGACGACATGGGCGCGTACTACCGCATTCCCGCAGACAACCGCGATCTCAATTACGCCAAGTATTTCAGCGACGGTGAGGAACGGATCTCGCAACTGGACGACTACACATCGCACAACACCGAGCGGCTCAATGTCGCCCAGGTCAAGGCGCTTTTGGGAAAACTGGATTTTATTGAGGAGGCACTTCGTGTTTAAAGTGATGACGGTAGTCGGGACCCGGCCCGAATTGATCAAGATGAGCCGCGTGATTGCGGCGCTCGACAAGCACACCCAGCACATTCTTGTGCACACGGGCCAGAATTTCGACTACGAACTGAACCAGATTTTTTTCGAAGACCTGCAGATTCGCAAGCCCGACCACTTTCTCAATGCGGTCGGTGAAAACGCGGCCCAGACCATCGGCCAGATCATCATGAAGGCCGATGAGGTGTTCCAGGCCGAGAAGCCCGACGCCGTCCTGCTCTACGGCGACACCAACTCATGCCTGGCAGTGATCGCGGCCAAACGGCGGAAAATCCCGGTGTTCCACATGGAGGCAGGCAACCGCTGCTTCGACCAGCGCGTTCCCGAAGAACTCAACCGAAAGGTGCTCGACCACCTGTCGGACATCAACATGGTCCTGACGGAACATGCACGGCGCTACCTCATCGCCGAAGGCGTGCGGCCCGAAACCATCATCAAGACCGGCTCGCACATGCGTGAGGTCGTCGACCACTACCGCCCGCAAATCGACAAGTCCGACATCATTTCGCGCCTGTCCCTCAAGCCCAATGAATTTTTCCTGGTCAGCGCGCATCGCGAGGAAAACGTTGACTCGCCCGACGCGCTGAAGGACCTGCTCGAGACCTTGACCGAGCTTGTCAAAAAGTATGGCTTCCCGGTGATCGTTTCCACCCATCCGCGCACGCGAAAACGGCTGGAGGAGGCTGGTTACGAAGGGCTGGACAAGCGCATCGTGTTCGGCAAGCCACTCGGTTTTTTCGACTACATGAAGCTGCAGGTCGAAGCCAAATGCGTGCTGTCCGACAGCGGCACGATCACGGAAGAAACTTCGCTGCTCAACCTCTGCTCCATCACCCTGCGCAATGCCCACGAGCGCCCGGAAGGAATGGATGTCGGCACCCTCATCATGAGCGGCCTCAAGAAGGACCGCGTGATAGACGCCATCGAGATCGTGACGTCGCAATATGACCGCAACCGGCGCCCGGTGCTACCCATCTCCGACTACGAAAACCCGTTCGTCTCGACGCAGATCGTGCGTGTCGTGACGAGCTACATCGACTACATCAACCGGGTCGTCTGGTCGAAGAAGTAGTGCGCGAAGACGTTACGGTGGAAGCTCCGCCTGCGCCGACGCCAAGCCGCGGCAATCCCTGGCAGAAAGCAGAGGCTCGTCCCCTCCTGCCAGTGGCCACGCAATCGCCAGATCCGGATCATCCCAACGGATGCATCGTTCGTGTTCTGCAGCGTAGTAGTCGGTGGTTTTGTATAACACGTCGGCAAACTCGCTGAGCACCAGGAATCCGTGCGCAAAACCAGGGGGTATCCACAGCTGCCGGCGATTGTCTTCGGTCAATTCAACACCAACCCATTTCAGGAAGGTGGCGGATGAGCGTCTCAAGTCAACCGCCACATCAAACACCTTGCCTTGAACAACCCGTACCAATTTTCCTTGCGGCTGGCCGATTTGATAATGCAGGCCTCGCAACACGCCCCTGCTTGAGCGCGAATGATTATCCTGAACGAACTCTGCAGAAACCCCGGTAGTTTGCACAAAGTCTCGGGTATTAAAACTTTCAAGAAAGAAACCACGCCCATCAAAAAAAACTTGCGGCTCAATCACCAGCATGCCGGGCAAGTCGGTAGGAATGACTTTCACGGCACCATACCCTCCTTAAGAATCCGCAGCAAGTATCGGCCATAGCCGTTCTTCGTCAGAGGCAAAGCCAATGCCTCCAGCTGCACATCGGTAATAAATCGCTGCCGCCAAGCGATTTCCTCAGGACATGCAATCTTCAATCCTTGTCGGTGCTCAAGGGTTGAAATAAACTGACCGGCCTCCAGCAGACTGTCATGTGTGCCAGTATCCAACCACGCGTATCCACGTTGCAGGATTTTGACGTCGAGTTCTCCCGCCTGCATGTACATCTGATTCACAGCGGTGATTTCAAGCTCACCTCGAGCGCTAGGTCGAATGGTCTTCGCGATATCGACGACACGGTTGTCGTAGAAATAGAGCCCGGTCACAGCGAAGCTGCTCCTCGGGTGCTTCGGTTTCTCCTCAATACTGCTAGCCCGTCCGCTGGCGTCAAAAGATACGACGCCGTAGCGTTCGGGCTCCTGCACGTGATAAGCAAAAATCGTAGCTCCAGAACTTTGGGTGCCAGCGGTTGTCAGCAATTCAGCCAGGTTGTGCCCATAAAAAATATTGTCGCCAAGGACAAGAGCACTACTTGATCCGCCGATGAATTCTTCACCAATTAGAAAAGCCTGCGCCAACCCCTCAGGACTGGGCTGTACCGCATACTGAAAATTCATTCCCCAATGAGATCCATCCCCAAAAAGCTGGAAGAAACGCGGAGTGTCCTGAGGCGTGCTGATAATCAGGATATCCCGTATACCCGCCAACATAAGGGTACTCAGCGGGTAGTAGATCATGGGCTTGTCATACACCGGCAGCAGCTGCTTGCTGATGGCCAATGTCGCCGGATGCAGCCTAGTACCCGAGCCACCGGCCAGGATGATGCCTTTACGTTGGGTCATATGAGGGATCAGGTTAATTCGGCCAGCATGCGAGCCACGCCGTGCTGCCAAGGCGGCGGCCGCAGACCGAACACAGCGCAAAGTTTAGAGGTATTCAAGCGCGAATTCTGCGGGCGCAGGGCCAGCGTGGGAAAAGTCGAGGCGGGAATAGCGTCAACAGTATCCACGGAGGTTTGGAGTGCCATCCCGCTTTTTACTGCGCAGTCAATGACGAATCGCGCGTATCCGTGCCAGGACGTCTCACCCGCGGCGACCACATGATAAGTCCCCGCCACGCGCGCATTAGGTCCCATCATCGCAACACGCAGCATGTGAGCCGTCACATCAGCCAGCAGATCTGCTCCCGTCGGCGCACCAAACTGGTCGTCGACGACTGCCAGGCGATCACGCTCCGTAGCGAGGCGCAGTATCGTTCTGGGGAAATTACCATCCCGCGCTGCATAAACCCAGCTGGTCCGCAAAATCAGGTGGTGAGGGCATTGGGTCGCGATGCGCTGCTCGCTCTCAAGCTTGGTTCGACCATAAACATTGAGCGGGCCGGTCAGGTCGGTTTCTTCCCAAGGTCTGCTGCCACTTCCGTCGAACACATAGTCCGTCGAATAATGCACCAGCCATGAACCGATAATGCCAGCGGCCTCCGCTAGCACGCCCGGTGCTTGGGCATTGATAACATGCGCTAGGGTCGCGTCGCCCTCGGCCTTGTCGACGTCTGTATAGGCTGCGGCATTAATGATGAATGCAGGTCGGACACGTCCCACTGTCTCACGGATCCCGCTCAGGTTGGCAAGGTCACCGCACAGGTCTTTGCTGTGCCGATCCAGGGCAACCAGCTCACCAAGAGGTGCCAGGCTACGCTGCAGTTCCCAACCCAACTGTCCGTTCTTGCCAAAGAGCAATATCTTCATGCGGGGCGATCAAAGAACATCCGCCGCATGCCGGGCCCCGACCCAATCGCGACAGGCACCACTTTGTGCGCGTGTTATCCATTCGGGATTTTCCAGATACCACTGTACAGTCTTGCGAATGCCGGTTTCGAAGGTTTCAGTCGGCCTCCACCCCAGCTCCTGTGTGATCTTGCGGGCATCAATAGCATAGCGTCGGTCGTGCCCGGGCCTGTCTTTGACAAAGATCACCTGCTCGCGATAACTGCCACGGTCACGTGGGCACAACTCATCCAGCACGGCACAGACCGCGTGAACGATTTCGAGGTTTGGCTTTTCGTTGCCACCTCCTATGTTGTAGGTTTCTCCGGGTGTTCCGGCTTCAAGCACACGGCGGATTCCGCTGCAGTGGTCTCGGACATGCAGCCAGTCGCGCACATGCTGGCCATCCCCATACACCGGCAGGGGCTTGCCCGCCAGCGCATTGACAATCATGAGGGGAATCAGTTTTTCGGGAAAATGATAGGGGCCGTAGTTGTTGGCGCAGTTGGTGGTGAGCACTGGCAGGCCATAAGTCTGGTGGTAAGCCCGAACAAGATGATCACCGGCAGCCTTGCTGGCTGAATAAGGACTGTTCGGCTCGTAGCGGCTCGTCTCTTTGAAAGAAGGATCTGCCGGCTGCAGCGAACCATAGACTTCATCTGTAGATATCTGTAGAAAGCGAAAAGCGCCACGGGCATCGCCATGCAGGCCGGTCCAGAACTGCCGTACAGCTTCCAGCAGGCGAAATGTACCAATGATATTGGTTTGAATAAACGCTTCAGGGTCTTCGATGGACCGGTCAACATGAGATTCCGCGGCAAAGTGGATGACGGCGCGTGGCGTGTGCCTGGCCAGCAGGTCCGCAACAAGAAGGCCGTCGCAGATGTCTCCCCTGACAAAAATATGACGCGAATCACCCTGCAGAGGTGCCAAAGCTTCCATATTGCCGGCGTAGGTGAGCTTGTCCAGGTTGACGATCGGTTCCTCGTGGCTTGCCAGCCAGTCAAGAACAAAATTAATGCCAACGAAGCCCGCGCCTCCGGTAACCAGAATCATGTACTCACCTTCTACGTGCCGGTGCAGCGTGACACCACGCTCGCATTATGCCCTCGCCCTGCGGTGAGGCGATGAAAAAGCGGGCGAGCCAAGAGAGCTGCGAGCAGGTGACACCCGTTAAAAGCGCTGATCACGCGCTTATTCGCTTTCTCAGAAATGAATCCCGCGCATCATCTGCTGCATCGCCACCGCTTCGGCCGACAGCGTCGGTTTGGCGCTCTTGTCGCCCTTGGCAGCCGATGAGTCGGGGAACATACGGAAGCTGGTGTTCATGGCGATCTGGGCGATGCGTGGCACCAGCGCATGCATGAGCTGGCCGGTGATGCCCAGGCGGGTGGCCACGCGTACCGGCTTGAAGATGCAGGCCTGCGCAATCATGTCGGCGGCCTCTTCAGGGGAGAGCGTGGGCACGTTGTTGTACAGGTTGGTCGGCGCGATCATGGGCGTGCGCACCAGCGGCATGTTGATGGTGGTAAAGCTGATGCCGACGTCGGCAAATTCACTGGATGCGCAGCGCGTCCAGGCGTCCAGCGCGGCCTTGGAGGCTACATAGGCCGAAAAGCGCGGCGCATTGGTCAGCACACCGATGGAGCTGATGTTGACCACATGGCCCTTGCGCTTGGCCGCCATGCCGGGCAACAGCCCCATGGTCACGCGCAGGCAGCCAAAGTAATTGAGCTGCATGGTGCGCTCGTAATCGTGAAAACGGTCGTAGCTGGCCTCAATGGCGCGGCGGATGGAGCGGCCCGCGTTGTTGATGAGGAAGTCCACGCCGCCATGGTTGGCGATCAGTTCCTTGATGAAACGGTCGCAATCCACCATGTCGGCGATGTCGGCCGGGTAAGCCACGAAGTTATAGCCCTTGGCCTTGGCTTCCTTGCAGGCTTCGTCGAGCTTGTCCTGGTCGCGCCCGCAGATGATGGTGATGGCACCCGCATCGGCAAACTTGTGCGCCGCCGCCAGACCGATGCCGGATGAACCACCGGTGACCAGCACCACCTTGCCATTGACGGTGCCGCGCAGCGACCGGTCGATATGCAGGTCTGGATCCAGGTGGCGTTCCCAGTAATCCCAGAGGCGCCAGGCGTAGTCTTTCAGGTTGGGACATTCGATGTTCGAACCCTTGAGCGCAGCCATGGTGTCGCGGCAGTCAAAGCGGGTCGGGTAGTTGACAAACGTCAGCATGTCTTCCGGCAGGCCCAGGTCGGCCAGCACCGCATTGCGTACGCGGCGCACCGGCGCAAGTGCCATCAGGCTCTTTTTGACGCCGCGCGGAATGAAGCCCAGCAGGGCGGCATTCACGAACAGGTTCATCTTGGGCGCATGGGCCGCGCGGCTGAAGATGTCCAGCACATCACCGACGCGGTAACCCACCGGGTCCACCAGGTGAAAGCATTTTTTGGCAATGCCGGTTTTGTGGCTGAGGTGGTCCAGCGCATCGACAACAAAGTCGACCGGAACGATATTGACTCGCCCGCCTTCCAGCCCCACCGCCGGCATCCAGGGCGGCAGCAGCTGCCGCATGCGCTGAATCAGCTTGAAGAAGTAATAAGGCCCGTCGATCTTGTCCATTTCGCCGGTGGTGCTGTCGCCGACCACCATGGCGGGGCGAAACACCGTCCACGGAACCTTGCATTCCTTGCGCACGATTTTTTCGCTCTCGTGCTTGGTCATGAAATACGGGTGTTCGTAGTTTTCAGCTTCCTCGAACATGTCCTCGCGGAACACGCCTTCATAGAGGCCGGCAGCGGCGATGGAGCTCACATGGTGAAAGTGGCCGGCGTCAATCGCCTTGGCAAACTCCACCGTGTTGCGGGTGCCGTCAATGTTGACGGCCACCTGGCTTTCCTCGTCGGCGCTCAGGTCATACACGGCGGCGAGATGGTAAAAATGCCCGATCTCGCCCTTGAGTTTCTTGATGTCTTCACTGCTGACACCCAGCTTTTTGCTGGTCAGGTCGCCGTGCACGGCCACCGCACGGGCAGCAGGCACGCCCCAGTACTCGCGCAGCGCCGCCACTTTGCCGGCGCTTTCCTTGCGGATCAGGAAATGAACGGTCGTTCCTTTTCGTTCCAGAAGTTTTTTTACCAGGCGCTTGCCAATGAAGCCTGTGGCCCCTGTAACGAAATAATGCATTTGTGTTTCCTCCGCTGAACGGCCAAGTCAAAAAGTGATTCTTGCTTAAACGGCATGACTCTCTATTCAGCAGAAACCCGCGCTCAGCCTGACTGCACGTGCTTTTCCGTAGAGCCGCATGCCTAGAACCTGTTCACGGTTCTAGAACGCCGCACCTAAACGCCACCGCGAGGAGGGCTTATATTTTCCCCATGCGTGCGGCATACTGCCCGCGAAGTTCCATAACCACAAACTGTCTGGAGTAAACCATGGTCAAGAAACTGCAAAAAATGAGCGCCGACAAGAAGTCCGGCCCACAGCTGTCCGGTGCTGTCAAGGAATCCGCCCAGCAAATCTGGCTGGCCGGCCTCGGCGCATTCTCGAAAGCGCAGGAAGAAGGCGGCAAAGTGTTTGAGACCCTGGTCAAGGAAGGCCTGTCCATCCAGCGCAAGACCCAGGCCGTGGCTGAAGGCAAAATTTCTGAAGCCACCAACAAGATGGCCAGCATGGCCACCGACATCCAGTCCAAGGCCGGCCACCAGTGGGACAAGCTGGAAAATATCTTTGAAGACCGCGTAGCCAAGGCCCTGAACAAACTCGGCGTACCTTCCGCCAAAGACGTGGACGCCCTGATCGCACGCATTGACGAGCTCAACCGCAATGTGCAAAAAATGGGCGGCAAGCCAGCAGCCAAAACCGCAGCGGCAAAACCCGCAGCAAAAAAGGCGGCCCGCCCCGCGGCCAAACGCCCAGCCGCACGCAAATCGGCTTAAGCACGGCGGCCTCACAAGAAAAGGGACATGCCGTCCCTTTTTTTACGCCTGCGCGCAATCACCCAGCGCCCTGACTTTGCTGCAAAGCAGCAAATAGTTCCAGGGCCGCCGTCTACACTTTCCAGCCATGACCCAAGCGAAGCCCGCAAAAAATAAACGCCCTGCAAAACCGCGCATCGCCCTTGCGTTGTCGGGCGGTGGTCATCTAGCTGCTACGCAGCCAGCCGACCCGGCAAAGATGACGAAACGGTGCGCCGCCCGGCCGCGCATTGCTTTGGCACTCTCTGGCGGCGGCCCGTTGGGCGCCATCTACGAAATCGGTGCGCTGTGCGCGCTCGACGAATCCCTGCAGGGGCTTTCATTCACCGAACTGGACCACTATGTCGGCGTGTCAGCCGGCGGTTTTATCGCGGCGGGCCTTGCCAACGGCATGACGCCGCGCGAACTGTGTGCCGCCTTCATTGAAAACGGCGACCAGGCGTCGGAGGTGTTTGACCCGGCCTGGCTCATGGTGCCGGCCTATGGCGAATTTTTGCGGCGCGGCATCATGCTGCCCGGCCTGCTGGCGTCGGCGGCCTGGCGCGCCACCTTCGGGCGCAAGTCACTGGTCAATGCGCTGGAGGCGCTGGGCCCGGCCTTGCCCACCGGCGTTTTCTCCAATGACGAAATCGACACGCGCCTGACCGCATTGTTTTCCAAACCCGGCCGCACCAACGACTTTCGCCAGCTCCGCACACGGCTGACACTGGTCGCGACGAATCTTGACAGCGGGGACGCCGCGCCCTTCGGCCGCCCCGGCTGGGACCACGTGCCCATTTCCAAAGCCGTGCAGGCCAGCTCGGCCCTGCCGGGCCTGTTTCCGCCGGTGGAGATCGACAGCCACTACTACGTGGACGGCGCGCTGAAAAAGACCATGCACGCCGGCGTGGCACTGGACGACGGCGTTGACCTGATGTTTTGCCTGAACCCGCTGGTGCCCTTCAACGCCACCCGCGCACCCGCACTGGCCATGAACCAGCGCGTCATGCGCCGCGGCCTGCCGGCTGAAAAGCAGGCCATTCCGCGCATCGTGCACGGCGGCCTGCCCGCCGTGATGAGCCAGACCTTCCGCTCGATGATCCACTCGCGGCTGGAGCTCGGCATGAAGCACTACGCGCACGCCTATCCCGGCACTGACATCGTGCTGATGGAACCCGACGCCCGCGACACCGAGATGTTCCTGGCCAATACCTTCAGTTACCGGCAGCGCCGCGAGCTGGCCGAACACGCCTACCAGAACACCCGTCAAATGCTGCGCTCGCGCAAGACCACGCTGTCTGCCACGCTGGCGCGGCACGGCGTGTCGCTGAACCTGGACGTTCTGGAAGACCCCAGGCGCCACCTGGTGGCGGAAAGGCCTGCCGCCACCCGCGTGGGCCGCGCCATTGCCTCGCTCGAAGACGTGATGGAAGATCTGAGCCACGCGCTGCGGCCCGCCGCGCACAAGCTGCCCGCGTCGGCCCGGGCTTAACCCAAAGGTTTGCCAAAGGTGCATGCCATGCCGTTCACCCTGTTGCAAACCGCCGTGCGGATTGATGGACTTCCCTAGTGTCGCCCGGGGAAACGCTGGGTTAGAGTAAAGAACAACACGAGGTAGACAACTTATGGCGAAAAAAGCGCCGCGCCGTACAGCAGAGCGGATCCTGGAGGTCACCCTGGACCTGTTCAACCGCTTTGGCGAGCCCAATGTGTCGACCACGCTGATCTCCGCCGAGCTCAGCATCAGCCCAGGCAACCTGTACTACCACTACCCCGCCAAAGACGAGCTCATCAACTCGCTGTTTGACCGCTACGAAAAATCCCTGAGCGAGCTGCTCAATGCCAGCGACGGCGTTCGCGACGTGGAAGACGCCTGGTTTTTCATGCATACGCTGTTCGAGCTGATCTGGCAGTACCGCTTTTTGTACCGCGACCTCAATGACCTGCTGAGCAAGAACCGCCGCCTCGAAACCCACTTCCAGTGGGTGCTCAAAAACAAGACCCGCGCCGTGAAAGCCCTGCTGGACGGCATGAGCCGCTCAGGCGCCGTGACGATTGATTCGCGCGAGGTCGAGGCCACGGCCACCAGCATGGTGGTGGTGCTCACTTACTGGCTGAGCTTTGAGTACGTGCGCGACCCACGCAACGCGCTGGAACCTGCCAACGCGCAGGCCGCCCTGCTGCGCGGTGCGCACCACGTGCTCAACCTGCTGATTCCCTATCTTGAGCAAGGCCAGCGCGCGCATCTGCAGGCGCTGGTCGGGGCTTACAGCAACCCGGCTTGAATTCCGTCAAACTGCCGTCATTCATAACACCAACAATTTTTACCAAGGAGACAACACACATGGCCAAATGGACTGCCTTTCCCCACGCCGGCGACTACACATTTGATGCTGCCAGCCTGAAGAAGAGCTGGGCCCGACTGCACCAGGGCGACTGTGAGCCCCTGCCCAAGGATGCCGATGTATTGCAGGCCTGGGTGCTGTTTCATAACGGCGACTTTCAGAAAGCGGCTGAAGCCGGCGCCAAGGCCGGCGGCGACGGCATCACCGTGGCCAACAAGGCCACCAGCATGTACGCCACCTACCTGGAAACCAAGGAAAAAGCCAAGCTGGACATGTTCATGGAAGTGGCCGCACGCGCCGAAGCCCAGCAAAAAGCTGACCCGAAGAACGCCAACGCGTGGTACTGGCAGGCCTACGCGCTGGGCCGCTACAGCCAGGGCATCAGCGTGGCCAAGGCGCTGGCCCAAGGCCTCGGGACCAAGGTGAAGAATTCGCTGGAGCAAGCCATCAAGCTGTCGCCCAAGCACGCAGACGCGCACATTGCACTGGCGGCCTTCCATGCCGAGGTGATCGACAAGGTGGGTTCGCTGATCGGCGGCATGACCTATGGCGCCAAAAAAGACATCGGCCTGGCGCTCTACAAGGACGCGCTCAAGCTGCACCCGGGCTCGGCCATCGGCATGATCGAATACGCCAATGGCCTGGTCATGCTGGAAGGCGACAAGAGAATGAAGGAAGCCACCAAGCTGTACGAGCAGGCCGCAGCCAGCAAGCCGCTGGACGCCACTGAACGGCTGGACGTGGAGATGGCCAAGGCCGAACTCGAAGACTGAGCCGGCAGCGAAGCTTCACTCAACACTCCCGGCAGGGCCCGCGCGTCGCAAGGCGCACGGGCCTTGCCTGTTTTTTGCTATGGTTTTGATAGCTACTTGCGCAAGTGAATATTGGGCTGGAGGCCAAATTGATGCTCAAAAACAGGTCGAAGTGGCCTTCAAACTGGTGCTTTGGAGCCGGTTTTGGCGATTTTCAGCATCGCAAAGCAGGTTTTGAGGCATTTTTTGAGTGCCAAACAGGGCTGAAAGGCATAGGGGTCTTGCGCAAGTAGCTATCAAAACCATAGCACCATGTGAACCGACCTGCGTCAGGCGCCGGCCAGGCCGGCTCAAGCCCTCACACCGGCCGTGCCGCATCCACCCAAGGCTTGCCCCGGTACCACGCATGCCGGGCCAGCCGCAGCATGGGCTTGTCGCCGGAGGTATCGCCGTAGGCATACAGGGTGACGCCGTCCAGCGCTGTTTCCCCATAGCGCGCCAGCGCCCAGGCCTGCAGTCGCAGCACCTTCTGCTCGCCATGGCAGTTGGGGGTGCTCATGCGACCAGTGAGGCGGCCGGTGAGATGCCCGTCCTCACCCTCGTCCACCACTTCCATTTCCGTGCAGAGCAGCGCGTCAAACCCCAGCTGCCGTGCCACCACGGGCAGGTAGATGTCGGGCGACGCGCTGACCATGACGCAGCAATGCCCGGCCTCGCGGTGCCAGGCCAGGCGCGCCATGGCGTCCTCGCGCAGCTGGCCGGGAAAATCGTGGGCCAGCCAGCGGGCCGTCCAGCTCTCCATCTCGGCCAGGCTGCGGCCGGCCAGCGTGGCCTGCATCAGCTTGCCTTTGGCGACGTGGTTGGGCACCAGGCGCAGCGCATAGCCGGCCAACCAGGGAAGGCAGCGCAACACGGCCACCAGGAACCGCGGCCAGCCCAGGCCGCGCGCCAGGAAAGGCATGAAGGTGTCGCGCCGGGTCAGCGTGCCGTCGAAGTCAAAGGCCGCAACGACGGGACCGGCCCCGGCAGCGCTCACCTCGTGCATCGCACCTGCCCGCAGTAGCGCACGCAGAACGGGCAGCCCGTCATCGGCAGCCACGAAGGGATGTTGAAGTAGCGCTTGAAAATCGTGCCCAGCACACCTTCGCGGTAGGCCTGGTATTTAAAGCCCGTGCCTTCAACCGCGTAAAAGGGCACGCCGTCCTGCTCGAAGCTGAGCACACGCACCGACTCGAAGTAAGGCGAAAACTCTTCCAGCTTCGGCTTGTCGGCAACGATGACACGCACCGTCTTGCCCTGGTAGAGCGAAAAGTCGACCAGCATGTCGTCCTGGCGCGCATGGAACTTGCCGACGCCGAACACCGGCATGTATTCGCGGCGTTCGAAACCGAAAATCGACGCGGGCGTGTAGGCCTCGCCCATCAGCACCACGCCGGGCACGGTGACCTGCTGCAGCATTTCGGCGGTCTTGTAGCTGCGGATGATCTGCGGATAAAGCTTGGTCGTTTTCCAGGTATCCAGCGACGTCATGTACAGCCCGGCCACCGCCAGCACATGCAGGCCGGCAAACACGGCCAGCCCCTTGGCGCAGGCCTTGAGCCTGTCAGCCGGCAAGGCAAACGCCAAAAAGGCGAAGCCAAAAGGGTAAAACGACAGCACCCAATGCAGGCCAATCACCTTCTTGCCTGACAGCAGCGCAAAAAACAGCAGCGGCACCACCACCAGGCAGGCCAGCAGGCGCTGGTTCCGTGCGGCGGCCATCAGCGCATCACGGTAGCGCACAGCCATCCACACCGCCACGGGCGTGATCAGGTAGACCATCATGCCGATGTAAGTCAGCGGCTTGCGCCATTCGAACACCGCGTCTTCATTGCGGTTGTAGACGTTGAACATGATGTTCGACCAGCCGTGCGACATGTTGTAGGTGATGTTGATCGCCGGGCCGGGCAAGGCACACAGCACCAGCAGCGCAAAACCCGCGAGCCGCTCACGCCGGTACAACACGAAGTAAACGAAGTAGGTGAAGCCAAGCACCACCGAGAAATACTTCGACAGGAAGGCACAGCCCAGGAAAAGGCCCGACAGGGCGTAGAGGCCGTAAGCGGCGCGGTCCAGCTGCGCCCGTCGCTCGGCGCGCATCAGCGCGGCCACCGACAGTGCCGACCAGAAAATCAGCGGTGTGTCGGTGGTGATCAGGACGTTAAGCCAGTTCAGCGGCGCCAGCCAGAAAAACAGCACGGCCCAGGCAGCGCGCACCTTGCCCGCCGGCTTGAGGGCCCACCAAAGCGCCCCGCCCAGAGCCAGCGGCAGCAGCACGATGGGCAAGCGTATCGACCAGAGGCTGTCGCCCAGCGTGGCGCGCATCAGCGCGATCAGCCAACCCACCATGGGCGGGTGGTCTGAATAACCCCACGCGGGGTACACCCCCCACCAATAGAAAAAGGCCTCGTCACCGGTGACCGGAAAGGTGACGGCGATCCAGAACCGCAGCAGCAGTGACAGAAGGCCGGCGGCCAGCAGCCAGCGGCTCAGCGAAACGGGAAAAGCGGCGGTGTCTTGGTTCTGGGGCATGAAAACTAGGGGAACGGGTAGGTCTGGCGGCTTTGCATGGTGCGGGGAAGGCCAGGAAAGAAGGCCCGCAGGGGCTAGCGAAAACTGATTTCCTTGCGGATGGCCGCACTATAAAGCAAGGCCACCACGCCAATGGCGACGGCCAGCCACAGGGTCAGCAGCCGCACCAGCACCGTGATGGAAAGGGCTGCAGCCGGTGTGGCGCCCTGTGCCACCAGCAGGCCGGTCAGCACGGCTTCGGTGCCGCCCAGGCCCGCCGGCAAGGCAGACAGCGCACCGGCCACCATGGCGGTCGCGTAAAACCCGGTGGCCGTCAGCAGGCCGAGGGGGACATTCATCTCGCGGCATACCAGCCAGACCGCGACGCCCTGGGCTGCCCAGGCCGCGAACGTCAGGCCAAACCAGAGCAGCGGACGCACCGCCAGGCACAACCAGGCTTCCTGCAGCCAGGCAAAGCGCAGGAACAGCCGTGCGCGGTGCTTGAACAGCAGGCCCAGCACCAACGCCAGCAGCAGGGCTGCGGCAGCCAGCAGCCCGGCCAGCCAGGCGGGTGATGCCGGCATCGCGCCATGGTTCAGGCCCCACCACACGGCGGGCAAACACAGCAGCAACAGGCACAGCAAATCGGCCAGCCGCTCGGCGCCGAAGATGGCCAGGCTTTGCGCGGTGCCTAGCGGGCGCTGGGCCAGCATCAGGCCGCGCACCGCTTCACCCACATTGCCCGGCGTGGGCGTGAAGGCATAACCGGCCAGGTAGAGCCTCAGCCCCTGCAGCCAGCCGAAATGGCGCCCGAAGTGGGCCATCCAGAGCCGCCAACGGAGGCCTCGCAGCAAATAGTTGAGCAGGCAAAGGCCTGCTGCCTGGGCGCCCGTCCACGACCACAGCAACGCGAGCGAGGCCCTGGGGCTGTCACCCCAGATCAGCAGCACGGCCGCATAAGCCGTGGCTACCACGCCGAGCACCAGCAACAGCTGCTTGAACGGCAAGGTACCGCGCGCGGGCGGCGGAGCGCCCTCGGGAATCACAGGCGGCGGCTCAGGAAAATGGCCAGCCAGAGCGCGCCGGCCGCCAGGATCCACGGGTCCCGCAGCATGTCACGCGCCACGTCTTCGCCGCGGCCGCGGTGCACCTGGTAGGTGTAGCGCAGCATGCCGAAAATGACCACCGGCACGGTGTAGAGCAGGCGCTCGCCATGCTGCAGCTGCGCCTCGGGGCTGGTGGCAAACAGG
This sequence comes from Polaromonas sp. P1_F6, assembly GCF_056405695.1. NCBI lineage: Bacteria > Pseudomonadati > Pseudomonadota > Betaproteobacteria > Burkholderiales > Comamonadaceae > Polaromonas > Polaromonas sp. P1_F6. Next base: position 354,838 of record NZ_JBFUBQ010000003.1, on the reverse strand, counting down.
CTGTAGGTGGTGAGCGTGGCTGTCATGGTCGCGGCCATAAAGGTGTCGAGCAGGGCCGCCGGGTAGTGCGCCAGCACGGCGCGCTGGCTGGCTTCTTCATGAAAAGTTTCGGCCTTGCGTTTGGAAAAACCGAGGAACAGGGCCACAAAAATGCCGGTGAGCAGCAGCCAGCGCGAAGGCGGAATCCCCACCGCCACGGTGCCGGCAAGCAGGCGCAGCATGAAGCCCGAGGCAATGATGGACACATCGACCACCGGCACCTGCTTGAGCCGCCACGAATACGCCAGGTTCAGCACCGTGTACAGGCCCAGCAGCACCAGCAGCGTGCGGTTGCCCGCGGCCAGCAGCAGGCCCGCCATCAGCAACAGGACCGCCAGCACCAGCGCCACCGGGGCAGCCACTGCGCCGCTGGCCAGCGGCCGGTGGCGCTTGGTGGGGTGCAGGGCGTCGCTCGCGCGGTCATGCCAGTCGTTGATGATGTAGACCATGCTTGAGAGGCAGCAGAACGCCGCAAAGGCGTAGAAGACGCGCAGGTCCAGCGCGGTGTCCTGCCAGTTCTGGCTGAACACCAGGCCGGCAAACACAAAGGCGTTTTTGAGCCACTGGTGCGGCCGCATGAGCCGTATCAGCGCAAGCGGGGAAGAGGACGAAGAAGGGGACAAGGAAGACATCAGGATGGGCGAAAACGCCCCGGAGGAAAGCGACGTTGAAGCATACCTGACAGGACCGGCGCCAGATATCCGGGAATGCGGCCAAAATAGGCGATGGATTCCGCGCCTTCCTCCTCCATCTTCCCGGGCCCCACCTTGATCCCATCCCCTTCGCTTCCTCCCGTGTCCCCCCGCGCCCTGCAACTGGTCCAGACCCTGGTCCGCATGAACACGGTCAGCGACAACAGCAACCTGGCGCTGATTCATTTCGTGCGCGACGAGCTGCAAAAGCTCGGCGTTGCCAGCCGCATCACCACCAATGCCGACAAAACCAAGGCCAACCTGTTTGCCACGCTGGGCGAAGGCAAACCGGCCGGCATCATCCTGTCAGGCCACACCGACACGGTGCCCTGGGACGGCCAGGACTGGACGCTGGATCCGCTGTCGGCCACGGTCAGCGATGGCAGGCTGTATGGCCGTGGCAGCTGCGACATGAAGGGCTTTATTGGCCTGGCACTGGCCCACGCCGGAGATTTTTTGAACAGCCAGGCGCCTTTTGCGGTGCACCTGGCGCTGAGCTACGACGAGGAAGTCGGCTGCATGGGCGTGAAGGAACTGATTGCCGACATGAAGGACGCGGGCATCAAGCCGCTCGCCTGCATCGTGGGCGAACCGACGAGCATGGTGCCGGCCACCGCGCACAAGGGCGTGTACCGCTACAAATGCTGCGTGCGCGGCAAGGAGGCGCACTCCTCGCTCACGCCGCAATCCGTCAACGCCATCGAGATGGCGGCGCGTGTCGTCGGCAAGCTGCGCGACATGGCCGACGGCTTTGAAGCGAACGAGCCGCGCTATGAAGGCTTCGATGTGCCCTTCAGCACCGCCAGCGTCGGCCAGTTCCACGGCGGCATTGCCGACAACGTGGTGCCGCGCGACGCGGAGTTCCGCTACGAATTCCGCAACCTGCCTACGGCGGATGCAGTTTTAATGCAAAAAGAGCTTGTAGCCTATGCGGAACTTGCGCAACCAGCTATGAAAAAGATAGCGCCCGACGCCGGTTTCAGCTTTGAGACGATTTGTGAAGTACCGGCCTTTCTCGGCTCCGCCGGCGATGCGGTGACCCAACTGGCGCAGCGCCTGGCCGGCACACGAGAGACCACGCTGGTCGCTTTCGGCACCGAAGCAGGCCTGTTCAAAAACGCCGGCATTCCCACGGTAGTGTGCGGGCCCGGCAGCATCAACCAGGCGCATCAGCCCGACGAGTTTGTGAGCCTGGAGCAGCTCGCGCGCTGCCAGGCGTTCATGGAAGGCTTGGCGAACACCGGCGAGCTTCGCTAGAGGCGGGCTTTCGCGCAGGCCATCGCGGAACCGGCTTTGCCGGGCCGCAGGTGGCGCCCCCTTAGGGGGAGGCGGCCGCAGGCCGCTTCGGGGGTTACGTCCGTATCCGGCCGTCGCCCGTCAGCATCGACAGCTCCACGAAGTGGGACGCCACATGGTCGGTCGGCGAGAACGTCACGGAAAACCCGCCGAGCGACTGGGTGCCGATGGCTTCCAGGCCGGAAATCAGCGAATCACGGCTCATCTTGGGGCCGCCGCGCTTGAGGCCGTCCACCAGAATCCTGGCGGCCACATAGCCTTCCATGCTGGAGAAATTGACCTTCGCGTCCTTGCCGGCCGCCTTCACCGCATCGGTAAACTCGCGCACAATCGGCCGCGCTCCGTTGTAGGGCGAAGGCATGACCTGCGACACCACCACGCCTGCGCCTTCCTTGCCCAGCTCGTCGGCCAGCGCCTGCGTGCCGACAAACGATACGTTGTAGAACGTGCCGCCGTAGCCGGCCTTGCGGGCTTCGCGGATGAAAGCTGCGCAGGCCTTGTAAGCACCGATCTGCACCACCGCATCGGGGCCCGCGGCCACCAGCGTGGTGACGGCCTTGGCCACGTCCACCGTGTTGCGTTCAACAGTCGCCTGCGCCACCGGCTTCAGGTTCTGCGCACCCAGGGCCAGCGTGACGCCGTCCAGCCCGGCCTTGCCGTAGGCGTCGTTCTGGTAGAACACGGCGATTTTCTTCAGCCCCAGGGCGGTCAGCTGTTTGACGATGAGGCCGGTTTCGTCGTTGTAGGACGCGCGCACATGGAAGACATTTTTGTTGAAAGGTTCACGCAAAGCCATGGCACCGGTGAACGGCGCGATGAACGGAACCTTGTCCTTGATGGCCAGCGGCAGGGCAGCGATGCTGGTGGGGGTGCCGATGTAGCCAAACAATGCAAACACCTCATCCTCGATCAGCTTGCGGGTGTTTTCGGCGCAGCGAGCAGGTTCATAGCCGTCATCCAGGTTGCGGATTTCAATCAGGCGCTTGTTGACGCCGCCCTGTTCGTTGACCTGGTCGAAGTACACCTTCGCGCCCTGGTAGAACTGGATGCCCAACTGCGCAGCCGGGCCGGTGAAAGGCGCTGACTGGCCCAGGATGATCTTGTCGGTCTGGGCATGCGCGATGTTGAAACCCGCGAGCACGGAAGCGCCGGCAGCGGTGGAAAAGGTTCTGCGAGTAATGTTCATGACGCTATCTTCGCAACAAAAATTTACAAACGGTTTGATTTGTAAAAACTAAGTTACAAATACGTGAGATAGGTCACTACTTTAGCGGAAGCCAGCAACGCAACAGCCGGTAATTTGTCACCTTTTGCATCATCCAACCCACAACACTCGCCAATTTCCGCTATCTCACTCTTCCTATTCCCGCACCCGTCCGGTGGCATCGATCAGGCTGAGTTCCACCAGTTTGGAGCCCACGCGGTCCCCGTCAAAGTGCACCCGAAAACCGCCCAGGTTCAACTCCTGCATGGTGTCCAGTGCCTTGCGCAGTTTGACGCGGGTCGGGTCCTTTCCGGCCTTGCGCAGGGCTTCGACATACGTCCAGGCAGCGATGTAGCCTTCGAGCATGTACACATTGGGTTTGCCCAGTTTGGCCGCTGTAGCGTCGGCCTGCAGTTCACGGACCAGGACGCTCTTGGCGTTGTCCGACTTGGGTGTGACGCGCACCACCACCACACCGGCACCGGCCGCACCCAGCTGCTCGGCCAACAGGCTTTCGCCAGTGCTGGAAAAGCCGTAGATGGGCCCGCGAAATCCCTTGGCGCGCAAATCGCGTATCGCGCTGGCGGCGCCGGCAGCGTCGCTGATGACCAGTACGGATTCAGGCTTCTTGCCCAGAATCTGTTCAACGCTCGCGGCCACACTGCCGCCCGAGAGGGCCGACTTGGCCACCAGGTTGGCGCCCAGCCCGCCCATGGTGCGCTCGGCTGAATCCAGTGCCGCCAGCGATTCGGCATCCTTGCCGTGCAGTATGGCCAGCTTGCGCATGCCCAGGGTTTCGGCGTGCCGCGTGATCATGGCGGCTTCTTCCGAATAGCCGGGGCGCACGGAATACACATTGGGGTACAGCGAGCCGCGCAACTCGTCGGCGCCGGCCATGGGGGCGAACAGCAAAATGTCGGTGTCTTTCAGCAGCGGGTTGACGGCCGTGACCTGCGGCGAGCCGTAGTAGCCGAAGAGCGAAAACACCTTCTGGTCCAGCAGCTTGCGGGTGTTGGCCGCGGCGGTATCGGGGTTGCCCGCATCGTCCAGCGTCGTCAGTTCGATCTTGCGGCCGTTGACGCCGCCGCCGGCATTGACGTGGTCGAAGTAAAGGCGCGCGCCCTGGGCAAACGGCACAGCCAGTGTGCTGCCGGGCCCCGTCATGGCCAGTGACTGCCCCAGCGTTACAGCGGTTTTGCTGATGCCGTCCTCGGCATACACCCACGGCGCCATCAGGGCGACCAGTGCCGCTACCATGGTGATCCTGACCAGCGCGCGGAATGACTGCATTCCTGTTTTTGTTGTCATGTTGTCTCCTCATCCCCGGGGGCCGGTATGGCTGTCAATATAAAGTTGAACCATGAGCAATACCATCAGCATCTCCCCTAGGACCGAGGTCAAACCTGACACCGGGCTGAAGCCTGCGGCCGTACAGGTGCTGGGTGCCTGCCCGCACGACTGCCCCGACACCTGCTCGCTGCTGACCACAGTGGAGGACGGCGTGGCCATCCGCGTGCAGGGCAACCCGGACCATCCGCATACCGGCGGCGTGCTGTGCAACAAGGTGTCGCGTTACACCGAACGCACCTACCATCCGGAGCGCCTGCTGAGCCCGCTCAAGCGCAGCGGCCCGAAAGGCAGCGGACAGTTCGAGCCGGTGAGCTGGGAAGCGGCGCTGGCCGACATTGCGGCCCGCCTCAAGCCCATCGCCGCACGCAATCCCGAAGCGATCGTTCCTTACAGCTATGCCGGCACCATGGGCCAGGTGCAGGGCGAAAGCATGGCGGGCCGGTTTTTCAACCAACTCGGTGCGTCATTCCTGGACCGCACCATCTGCTCATCAGCCGGCGGCGAGGCCCTGACGCAAACACTGGGCGGCAAGGTCGGCATGCGGGTGGAGTTTTTTGCCGAATCGAAGCTCATCATCATCTGGGGCAGCAACTCCATCGGCAGCAACCTGCACTTCTGGCGTTACGCACAACAAGCCAAGCGCGATGGCGCAAAACTTGTCTGCATCGATCCGCGAAAAAGCGAAACCGCCGAGAAATGCCATGAGCACATCTCGCTGCTGCCGGGTACCGACGCCGCGCTGGCGCTGGCCCTGATGCACGAGCTGATCACCCACGACTGGCTCGACCACGACTACATCGCGCAGCACACACTGGGCTGGCAAAGCCCGGATGGCGGGTTGCGCGAACGCGCGCTGCAGTGGCCGCCTGAACGGGCGGCCGAAGTCTGCGGTGTGCCGGCGGAACAGATCCGCTCGCTGGCGCGCGATTATGGCGAATGCTTTGTCAAAAAACAGCCCGCAGCGATCCGCCTGAACTACGGCATGCAGCGCGTTCACGGCGGCGGCAATGCGGCGCGTGCCATTGCCTGCCTGCCCGCGCTGACGGGCGCGTGGCGGCATCGCGCCGGTGGCGTGCTGCTCAGCAGCTCGGGGCTCTTTCCCGTCGACAAAGCCGCCCTGCAGCGGCCCGACCTGCTGCAGGGCCGCCAGCCGCGCACCATCAACATGAGCACCATCGGCAACGCCTTGCTCGAAGCTGCATCGCCTCAATTTGGCCCGAAGATCGAGGCGCTGATCGTCTACAACAGCAACCCGGTGGCAGTGGCGCCGGAATCCGGAAAAGTGGTTCGGGGCTTCGCGCGTGAAGACCTCTTCACTGTCGTGCTTGAGCACTTCCAGACCGACACGGCCGACTACGCCGACTACATCCTGCCGGCCACCACACAGCTGGAGCATTGGGATATGCATGCCTCCTATGGCCACACCGACGTGCTGCTGAATCGCCCCGCTATCGCGCCCATGGGCCAGGCCAAACCCAATACGCAGATCTTTCGCGAGCTGGCCGCCCACATGGGCTTTACCGACCCCTGCTTTGCCGACAACGATGAGCAGCTGTGCCGCGCCACGTTTGGCGACAAGGTGGACTTTGGGCAATTGCTGGACACGGGCTTTGCCACGCTGGCGCTGCCCGATGCGCCGTTTGCCACCGGCAACTTCCCCACCGCCTCCGGGCGCTGCGAGTTCTTCAGTGCGCGCCTCGCGGCCACCGGCGCCGACGGCCTGCCCGGCCACGTGCCCAATTACGAAGCAGCCAACACATCCGACCAGTTCCCGCTGGCCATGATCTCACCGCCCGCGCGCAACTTCCTCAACTCCACCTTCGTCAACGTGAAAAGCCTGCGCGATATGGAAACCGAACCGGTGCTGGAGATTCATGCGGACGATGCCGCTGCACGCGGCATCACCACGGGCGCGGTCGTCAAGGTGTTCAACCAGCGCGGCGAGTACCGGGTCAAGGCTGAAGTCTCCACGCGGGCACGCCCCGGCGTGGTCAACGGCCTGGGTATCTGGTGGCGCAAGCTGGGCCTGGACGGCACCAACGTGAACCAGCTCACCAGCCAGCACCTGACCGACATGGGCCGCGGCCCCGTCTTTTACGATTGCCTGGTGCAGGTGCAGCGCGACGCTGAAACAGCCTGAGGCACGGTGAGCCGAACGCGCGCCAAGACACTGACCGGCCTGGCTGCTGCGCTGGCCGCAGCCGCGTTATGCCTCACGGGGTGTGCTGACCTGGGTTACTACTGGCAGTCCGTCAGCGGCCACATGCAGATGCTCAACGCCGCCCGGCCGGTGGACGACTGGCTCGGCGAAGCGCAAACATCGGCCTCATTAAAAAGCCGGCTGGAACTGTCGCAGCGCATCCGCAGCTTTGCGGTGACCGAGCTGAAACTGCCGGACAACGCCAGCTACCGCCGCTATGCCGACCTGCGCCGCAGCGCCGTGGTCTGGAACGTGGTGGCGGCGCCGGCGTTTTCACTCACGCTCAAAACCTGGTGCTTCCCGGTCACAGGCTGTGTCGGCTACCGCGGCTACTTCAACGAGGCCGACGCGCGCGCCGAAGCGGCGCGGCTCAAGGCCGAAGGCCTGGAAGCCAGCGTTTACGGCGTGCCCGCGTATTCCACACTGGGCTGGATGAACTGGGCCGGCGGCGACCCCTTGCTCAACACCTTCATCGGCTACCCTGAGGGGGAACTCGCCCGGCTGATCTTTCATGAACTGTCCCATCAGGTGGTGTATGCGCCGGGTGACATGATGTTCAATGAATCGTTTGCCACTGCCGTCGAGCGCCTGGGCAGCGAGCGCTGGCTGGCCACGCAAGCCGGTGACGACGCACGCAAGGCCTACGCCGTATTTGACGGCCGGCGCCGGCAGTTCCGCGCGCTGGCACTGGCCACGCGCCGCGAATTGGCCGCAATTTATGATCAAAAAGATGCCGCAGCCCAATCAGAACCTGCGCAAATAGCTAGCAAAATGATAGCGCACCAGCGCTTTCGCGACGCCTATGCTGAACTCAAGGCATCATGGGGCGGCTTTGCCGGCTACGACCAGTGGGTGGCGAACGCCAACAATGCCTCGTTTGGCGCACAGGCCGCGTACGACGAACTGGTACCGGGCTTTGAAGCGCTGTTCGAACGCGAGGGCCGCGACTGGCAACGGTTTTATGATGCGGTCAAAAAGCTGTCCCGGCTACCCAAGGACGAACGGCGCAAGGCACTTGAACACAACATGGTGAACCTTGCGCAGGCACACAGTCACCAACGCAAGGCCGGACAGCCCAAAGAGTAGTTCAGCCTGGGCAGCGTCCCAGCACATGCGGCGAGGGGCGTATCTATAGGCTTACACGCACATGATCGTGAGGCGGTGTCCCTGATGTTCCGTATGTTCGACGACTTTCCAGCCGAGCCGGGCATACAAGGCTTCGCTGTTCGGCGTAAACAGGTAGACCTTGTCTTTGCCCATGCCGGCGGCCTCCCGAACCACATGCCGGACCAGCGCCGACCCAATCCCCTTGTTCCTGTGCTCGGACGCGACATAAACGCTGGACAACCAAGGCGATAAGTGGGAATGGGTAATCGTTTGCGGCAGCAGACTTGCCGACCCCAGAAGCCGGCCTTCGCAGACCGCCACAAAGGTCATCGGCAACGCGCCCTTCTGCGCGGATGCCTTCAGCCTCTGCGTGCGCTGCTCAACCGTAACCGATGTATTGAGATAGCCGAATTGCGCCTGGTGCCACACGGCCAGCGCCGCGAGATGCTGCGGGTGGTCGGCAAGATGGCCAATGCACACAGGAGATGCTGCGTGCCTCATGCCAGTTGAACCCAGGCAGCAACAGACATGGGCGGCACGGTCACAGTGTGCTCGTCGCGGCCCGCCAATTCCCGGGCCAGCAACGCGTCGACATCGTGATGATCCGCATCAGCACGCCCGAGCTTTCGAGCCATGGGTGTGACCGACCTGACCGCCTCCAGAGGCAGTTCGATTGAACGTGCACCATACTGAAGAGGTGCTGATGTCTGCACCTGCACACTGCCGTAGCGCGTCAAAATACTTGGGAGCCTTGCTGCCATGTACGGATTGATGCCTGCGTCCAGCATGACATCGCCTATGAACACAATCGCCTCATGTGTTTCTGGCGATGCAGGCGGCCAGATGCTGCTGTGTACGCCGCGGAAAAAATCCATTTCCAGAAACGCCATCGCTCCTCCCGGCCGGACCCAATTGGCCACGCGTGCAACAGCAGCCTCGGGACTTGCGATGTACAGCAGGAAGTACCGCCCAACCACAGCGTCAAACATCCGGGGTGGCTCAAAATCGTCCAGATCAGCCAAAACAAACTTCACATTCTGAAAACCCGAATCAGCGATGCGCAACGCAGCGGCATCAAGCTGGGCCGGGTTCCGGTCCACCGCCGTCACTTCGCCGCCGGGCCCCACACGGCTTGCCAGCAACAAGGTCATATCACCGCTTCCACAGCCCAGTTCCAGGACCTGGGACCCAGGCTGTACGCCGGCCCCTGTCAACAGGTTCTCGGTAAGCGGCAGTATCGCCAGCCCCTGCATTTTCAACCTGTCGCGCTCTTTTTCACTGCTGTGCAGCGGGTAGCTTTTCATCCTTCATGGATCCTTTTTTTTGGTTGTCATGTCGTTCCAGAGCTGCGGCAAAGTGCCCGCACGGGATGCCCCAATCGGTCAGGCATACATCGTCGATGTGACGCCAGCAACGTGATTCTCGAAAGAGCAGTATCCAGCCCCTGCAAGGCTCTGCACAGTGTGTGAACTACGGTATCCAGAGATCTCGGCCCGGTAGGCAATACCGTAGCCAAGCCGACTCTCTGACCACGACCGGGCTAGAAAATCCCGTATTGCGCGGCCCGGTGCGCAGCTTCAGCCCGCGTCTTGCTACCCAGGGCTTTCAAGGCAGCGCTCACATGCATTTCAACCGTACGAGGACTCAGGGATAGTGTGCGTGCGATCTGTTTGTCGGTCTGTCCTTGCGCTACCTGCCTCAGCACCTCGGCTTGGCGCACTGTCAGCCGGAAAGCAGGTGCCACAGCGCCCTCGTTGCCGGCGAGAAATTCAAGCACGGTATCGCGCACCCCGGGCCATGCCGGCTCCTCCACCAAAGGGATGTTGTTGTGCGAGTCAATCGGAACGAAGCGTGCGGCAGGAATGAGTGTGGCCAGTCTTTGCCCTTCGTCTATCGGATACAAAATGTCTCGGCGGGCGTGTAGAACCAGGCATGCAGTGTCAATCCGCTTCGCACTTTCGCTGAGGTCAAGGTCATAGAACGCCCGGACGCTCTGCGCAGCGATGGCGCCGTTCATGCGCTGGCTGACGATTCGATCATGGGCCTCAAGTTGCCCGGCCGAGGCGTCCGGGAGAAATTGTGCCGTGAATATGCGCCGGAAAGACACCGCAAACTCGCTTCGCCCATCCAGTCCGGATTCATACACCTGCAACGCCGCCATGGCATCGTCCCGTTGCGCGGGAGTCAGTTCACGCCGCAAACGCCCGCGAACGGCCCCTCCATAGATAACCAGGCGCGTCAACCGGGCAGGATGGCGGGCGGCATACTCGATTGCCGCATACGCCCCCGTACACACCGCCACCATGGCAAAGCGCGTCAGACCCGCTGCATTGACGACCGCCTCAATGTCTTCCACCCAGGCATCCAGGGACATGCGCTCAGGTTTTCGCTCCGAAAGCCCACAGCCCCGCATATCGAGCCTGATCACGGTGTGGCGGGCGGCCAGCGCGTCCATCCAGTGCCTGCTCGCGGGTCCAGGCGATGTCAGGTCGTTGTCGGTGTACTGCAGGGTGACCCACACGACTGGCGGCCCGCAGCCAGTTGCAGTGAAAGCGATGGCCGTTCCATCGGCGCTTTTGCAAAAATGAATGGAATTTGGATTCTTCAAAAGAGGGGGCTGTTGCAAATTTGTCTGACAACGCACGGGTAGATGGGGGTGCGTCAACAGTGCTCAGTATCACATCACAACGCAGTGTCTTGAACAGGGCCGAAAGCGTAGCCCGCTTTGAAATACTGCCTGAACGAAACGTCGGCACCGGTAAGCGTTTTATGATGCAGTCAAACGGCTGGCCCGGCTGCCAAAGACGAACGGCACAAGGCGCTTCAAATCAACAACACGGAGACCACCAATGGCTGACATCCAGATCCAGCGCGAACACACCCTGGGCCTTGCGGAGGCGCGCAAGATCGCCTTCAAATGGGCCGAGCAGGCCGAAGAAAAATTCGACATGGAATGCACCTACGAAGAGGGCAAGGACGAAGACCTGGTCAGCTTTACCCGCTCGGGTGTCAGCGGCACGCTGACCGTCACCAAGGACCGCTTCGATCTCCAGGCCAAGCTGGGTTTCCTGCTCGGCGCCTTCAAGGACAGGATCGAGGACGAAATCGTGAAAAACCTGGACACCCTGATCGCGAAAAAGCCTGCAGCCAAAAAAGCCACCGCCAAAAAGAAAGCGGCCTGAGTTTTCAGGCTCATTTCCCCGTGAGCTACAACCTCGCCCGGTTTGACCTGGTGTCGGTGCGCCTGGCGGTGGCCTGCGCCCAGACAGGCAGCCTGACGGCCGCTGCACGCGATTCGCACCTGGCGCTGGCTGCCGCCAGCCGGCGCATCCGGGAGCTTGAAGACGCCCTGGGCGACGCGCTGTTCGAACGCCATCCACGCGGGCTACTCCCCACGGCGGCGGGCCGCGTCTTCGTCAAACACGGGCTCACGCTGCTGCAGACCATGGAACAGTTGGGCGGCGAACTGGCCGACCTGCGGCGCGGCATCGCGCGCCACATCCGCCTGTGCGCGAGTAGCGCCGCCATCAGCCAGTTTTTGCCGCCCTTGCTGGCGCGCTATGGCGAGCTGCATCCGCAGGTGCATATCGACCTGGAAGAGCAGGTGTCGGAAGCCGTGGCGGCCACTCTGCGCGAAGGCCGGGCCGATGTGGCGGTATTTGTGGAAGGGCCCGACACCACAGGGCTGGACACGCGTCTCTTTCGCGAAGACGAGCTGGTGCTGATCCTGCCGGCCGGCCACACGCTGGCAGGCAAAACGCCGCTGGCCTTTGTCGATGCGCTCGACGAAGAATGGATCAGCCTGACCGCCGGCGCCGCCATGCTGCAAAAGCAGCAGCAAGCCGCGCTGGCCGCCAACCGACCGCTGAAGCTGCGCATGCAGGTCCGCAGCTTTGACGCCGTCTGCCACATGGTGTCCTCCGGCCTGGGCGTCGCCATCCTGCCCAAGGCCGCGACGCTACCCATGGTCAAAAGCATGAAGCTCAGCTGGCGGCCGCTGGCCGACGCCTGGGCCCAGCGCCGCCTGCTGACGGCCACCATGGTGGGCCAGTCAGATGCGGGGATTGCATCGCTGGTGGATTTTCTTACCCCGCTTTCGCAAAACGCGAAACCTAAAGCCCTAAAACGGAAATAGACGGAGCCGGACCGCGGCGGCACACTGCCGCCCATGCCCTCCCCTGAAAAATCCCTCGCGGCTTCTACCCACGCTCCCGGCCAGGGCCCGCTCACCGGGCTCAAAGTGCTGGAACTCGGCCAACTGATTGCCGGGCCTTTTGCCGCCAAGACGCTGGCGGACTTCGGCGCCGACATCATCAAGGTCGAAACGCCGGGCACGGGCGACCCGCTGCGCAAATGGCGCCTGCTGAAAGACGGCACTTCCGTGTGGTGGCAGGTGCAGTCGCGCAACAAGCGCTCGGTGGCGCTGGATTTGAAGAGTCCTGAAGCGCAGGCCATCGTGCGCCAGCTCGCGCTTGACGCCGACGTGCTGATCGAGAACTTCCGCCCGGGCGCCATGGAAGGCTGGGGCCTGGGACCCGACGAATTGCTGGCGCTGAACCCACGACTCATCATGCTTCGCATCAGCGGCTACGGCCAGACCGGCCCTTACCGCGACAAGCCGGGCTTCGGCGTGGTGGCCGAGGCCATGAGCGGCCTGCGCCACCTGACGGCCGAGCCGGGCCGTGTGCCGGTGCGCGTCGGCGTGAGCATTGGTGACACGCTGGCCGCGCTGCACGGCGTGATCGGCATCCTGCTGGCGATGCAGGAACGCCAGCGCTCCGGCAAAGGCCAGGTGATTGACGTGGCGCTTTATGAAGCGGTGTTCAACTGCATGGAAAGCCTGCTGCCTGAATACAGCGCCTTTGGCGCGGTGCGCGGCGCGGCCGGCAGCGCCCTGCCCGGCATTGCGCCCAGCAACGCTTATCTGTGCAAGGACGGCGGCTATGCGCTGGTGGCCGGCAACGGCGACAGCATCTTTAAACGGCTGATGACCACCATAGGCCGCAGCGATCTCGGCAACGACCCGGCGCTGGCCGATAACGCGGGCCGCGTGGCGCGCGTGGCCGAGATCGATGCGGCCATCGGCCAATGGACGTTGAATCTCACAGTAGACGAGGTGCTGGCGGCGCTCGACAAGGTCTCGGTGCCCGCCGGCCGCATCTACACCGTGGCCGATATCGTTGCTGACCCGCACTACCAGGCGCGCGGCATGCTCGATGAAGTAAAGATGGACGACGGAAGCCTGCTGGCCGTTCCCGGCATCGTGCCCAAGCTTTCGCGCACGCCGGGCGGGCACCGCCGAAATGCGCCGCAGGTGGGGCAAGACACCGATGCGGTGCTGCGCGAGATCGGGCTTTCAATCGAACAGATTCAGGCGCTCAAGGACAAAGGCATCGTGGCTGGAAAGGATGTCAAATCGTGAACACCCTGAAACGTGAAGTGCGCCGCGCCGGGCCGCCCCAAGCAAGCTTAGCCCCCTCGGGGGGCAGCGTATTACACGAAGTGAAAAGCGTGGGGGTCAAGATCCATTTCAACGAGGTCGCCACGCGTGACGGCTTCCAGATCGAGCCGAATTTCATCCCAACCGATGACAAGGTCGCGCTGGTCGATGCCCTCAGCGTATGCGGCTACGCCAAGATCGAAGTGACATCGTTTACCTCGCCCAAGGCCATCCCCATGCTGCGCGATGCCGAAGAGGTGATGGGCCGCATACGCCGTGTGCCCGGCGTGGAGTACACCGTGCTGGTGCCCAACCTGCGCGGGGCGGAGCGAGCGCTGGAGTCGCGGGCCGACGAACTCAACCTGGTGATGTCGGTGTCGGAAACCCACAACCTGGCCAACCTGCGCATGCCCCGCGAGAAAAGCTTTGCCGCGCTCTCTGATGTCATTCGCCATGTTGACGGCCGCACGCCCATCAACATTTCGCTGTCGTGCTGCTTCGGCTGCCCGATGGAAGGCGAAGTGGTCGAGGACGAAGTGCTGCGCTGGAGCGATCGCTTCGCCGCCTTCGGCGCAGACCGCGTGCGCGGCCTCACGATCTGCGACACCACCGGCATGGCCCACCCGGCTCAAGTCGGCCGCATGGTGGAAGCGCTGCAACAACGCTTTGAAGGCCTGCAGCTGACCTTGCACTTTCACAACACGCGCGGCATGGGCCTGGCCAATGTGCTGGCGGCCGTGCAGGGCGGCATCACGCGCTTTGACGGCTCGCTGGGTGGCCTGGGTGGCTGCCCCTACGCGCCCGGTGCCAGCGGCAACATCAGCAGCGAAGACGCGGTACACATGCTGCATGCGATGGGTTACGACACCGGTATGGACCTTGAAAAGCTGCTTGCGGTGGCGCGGCAAATGCCCGGCATCGTCGGCCATGACGTGCCTGGGCAGGTGGCCAAGGCCGGCCGGATTACCGATTTGCATGAGCCACCGCCTTATGTGGCCGAGCTAAGGGCCGCCTCGGCATGATTCGGCAACTGGATCACCTGGTGCTGACCACCTCGGACGAAGCCCCCTGCGTGGACTTCTACACCCGCGTGCTGGGCATGACGCTGGAAACCTTCACCGGCGGCACACCACCTGTAGAGCGCAAGGCCTTCAAGTTCGGCAAGCAGAAGATCAACCTGCATGTCAAAGGGCGCGAGTTTGAACCCAGAGCCCACCTGCCGGTGCCCGGCGCTCTGGACCTGTGCTTTCTGGCCGGTGTCCCGCTTGCTGACGTGATCACCCATCTCGAGCGGGAGCGCTGTCCAATCATTGAAGGCCCCGTGCTGCGTACCGGCGCCACACAAAAGATCCGCTCGGTCTATGTGCGCGACCCCGACCTGAATTTGATAGAGATTTCCGAACCCGCCTGAAACAGCATCCCAAAACTACAACCGGAGACAACGACATGAGACAACGTAATTTCTTCCACCATCTCGCCATCCTGGCAGGGGCGATGACCGGTCTGGCAATACTGCCTGCCGCGGCGCAGCAGGCCTATCCCGGCCGCCCGGTCACCGTCATCGTGCCGCAGGCGGCGGGCGGCGCCAACGATGCCATTGCGCGCATCGTGTCCCAAAAGCTCGGCGAAATCATGGGCCAGACCTTTCTGGTTGATAACCGGCCCGGCGCGGGCGGTAATGTCGGTACCGCCCAGGTGGCCAAAGCCAGGCCCGACGGCTACACCCTGCTGCTGACGACCAACAGCGCGCACGTCATCAATCCCGCCATCTACAAAAGCACCGGTTTCGACCCCGTGAAGGATTTCGAGCCGGTCGGCCTGGTGGCCAACGCCGGCTATGTGCTGGTTGCCAACTCGGCCTTTCCCGCCAATTCGGTGGTCGAGCTGATTGCCCAGGCAAAAGCCAGCCCCGGCCAGATCAGCTATGCCTCGGCCGGCAACGGCACGCTGAACCACCTGATCGGCGAAATGTTCAAGCGGGCGGCCGGCGTGGACATGCTGCACGTTCCCTACAAGGCTTCGGCTGCCGCAGCCACCGATGTTGCCGGCGGACAGATTCCGGTGTCGGTGCAGAGCCTGCCGTCGGCGCTGCCCTTCCTGCAGTCCGGAAAAATCAAGGTGCTTGGCGTGGTGAACGAAAAGCGTCTGGCCTCCTTGCCCAATGCGCCGACGATTGGCGAAACCCTGCCAGGCTTCGGCTCGACACCATGGTATGGGCTGTTGGCGCCCGCCGGTACGCCCAGGGAAGTCATCGTCAAGCTGCAGGCCGCCCTTGAAAAGACCCTGGCCAGCAAGGACGTGGCGGACAAGCTCGCGGCACAAGGCTGCGACGTGATGACCGCCAGCCCAGCGCAGTTTGCTGCGTTGATCCAGGGCGACCTGCCGCGCTGGAACAAGATCGTCAAGGACTCTGGCGCCCGCATCGACTGATCCACCGCCCTTCAGCCAAAACCTGGTCGGACATTGCCCGGCCTGAGCCACCCTTCCCCGAAAAAATACTATCCGGAGACAACCATGACCCTTATTTCCCGCAGAACCCTCATGACCGTCGCCAGCCTGAGCACGGCCGCATGGCTCAACCCGGTGCGTGCGCAGCTCGCCGGCAAACCCATCACACTCATTGTGCCCACAGCGGCCGGTGGCACCACCGACATTGCGGCACGCATGCTGGCCGAGCCCTTGGGCAGGATTCTGCAAACCTCGGTGGTCGTGGACAACCGCGGCGGCGGCAACGGCAACATCGCCGGCCAGATGGTCGCGCGAGGCCCGGCCGATGGCACCAGCCTGCTGGTGCAGTACTCGGGCTACCAATGCATCACGCCGCTGATCCAGCCGGTGCCTGGCTTTGACCCGGCGACCAACCTCAAGCCGCTAGGCCATTTGATTGACGCGCCGCAGCTGCTGGTGGTACGCGGCAACTTTCCCGCCGACAACTTTGTGGACTTCATCAAGTACGTCAAGGCCAACCCAGGCAAGGTCAACTATGCATCCAGCGGCAACGGCTCGCTGCAGCATGTGACGACCGAGCTGCTCAAGGACCTGACCAAGACTTTCATGGTGCACATCCCCTACCGCGGTACGGGCCCGGCGCTTAACGACCTGCTGGCCGGCACGGTGGACTTCACCATCACCACACCGCCGCCGCTGCTGCCGCACATCCGCGCAGGCAAGCTCAAGGCGCTGATGGTGACCGGCCGCACGCGCCTGGCCGCGCAACCCAATGTGCCGACCGCTATCGAGACGGGTGTGCCGCTGGTGGCATCGTCGTGGTTCGCGGTCTACGGGCCGACGGGACTGTCCGCCGACCTGCAAGGCCGACTCTCGCTGGCCATCAAGCAGGTGGTGGAATCGGAAGGCTTCAGGAAGCGCGCCGAAGAGCAAGGCGCGAAAGCGGTTGTGATGAGCGGCGCCGAGCTGGCTACCCTGGGTGACAACGAGCGCAAGATGTGGGACCGGATCGTGAAACTGGCGAACATTAAAGCCGACTGAAGTCTTTAACAGCCAGCAAAAAGCGGCACAGCCCCGGTGCAAATTGCGCCAGGGCTGTGCCGCTTTTTTGTGGAAGAGAGTCTTAGCTCAGATCGGCGATCAAATCGATGTACTGCTGCATCGCGTCATCCTGCGAGGTGCCCTTGAGGTTGTTCCAGGCGTCCCACTTGGCACGTGCGACCATGTCGCCGAAGCCGGGCTTTTTCTCGGCGTTGTCGCCGATGCTGCCCTGCTTGTAGAGCGCATAAATCTTCAGCAGCGTGGCGTTGTCAGGGCGCTCGCTGAGGTTTTTCGAATCGGCCATGGCTTTGTCGAAGGCGGCTTTCAGGTCTGACATGAAGAATCTCCGTTTTTAGAAGTGGGTCACCAATGAGGTGGCTTGGGGTAACTGCCCGGTATCTTAGCCAGGCCGTTCCTTGCAAAATAGGGAACTTACCCCATCCGGGGTGAGTTCGCATCAGTTTTGCATTCGGGAGTGCTCATGGTTACACGCGTTACCGCTCAGGCCGCAGGCCGCAAAGTGGCAAAAAACGTCCAGAAGAACGTCAAGCGGGCCGTCTCGGGAACCCTGGGCATTTCAGGGGAGCGCATGAGCAAGGTCGACACGGCCTGGCTGCGCATGGACAACGATGCCAACCTCATGATGATCGTGGGCGTCTGGCAGCTGGCGCCGGGCGTCAAGTACGCTGCCGTCTGCGAACGCATCGAAAACAGCCTGCTGAAGTACGACCGTTTCAGGCAGCGCGTGATGGAAGACGCCGCCGGCGCCACCTGGGTGATGGACCGCAACTTCGACCTGGCCAACCATGTCGTGCAGGAGAAGTTGGCCAAATCAGCCAACCAGGAGCAGGCCCTGCAGGACCGCGTGGCCGTGCTTGCCACCCAGCGCCTGGATCCGAGACGCCCGCTGTGGCAAATCCACCTGATCGAGGATTACACCGGGCCCGATGGCGTCAAGGGCAGCGCGATGATCGTGCGCATCCATCATTGCATCGCCGACGGCATTGCGCTGATCTCCGTGACCATGTCGCTGGTCGATGGCGGCACGCCGCCGCCTGAGCGGCGCACGAAGGCTGCGGCGGCTACCGGCACGGAAGACTGGATTGCCGACACCCTGCTCAAGCCCTTCACCGACATCACCGTCAAGGCACTGGGCGCCGTCGGTGAAGGCGCAGCGCGCTCGCTGGGCATGCTGGGTGACCCCAAAAAGGGCATGGAAGACGGCATGCACGGCTCCATGGACATGGCCAAGGTCCTGATGCAGGTGCTCAAGGACGGCGCCGCGCTGGCCCTGATGCCCGACGACTCCAAGACCCGGCTCAAAGGCAAGCCAGGCGGCGCAAAAAAAGTGGCCTGGTGCCAGCCGATTCCGCTGGATGAAGTCAAAGCCGTGGGCAAGGCACTCAACTGCTCGATCAACGACGTGCTGCTCAGCTGCGTGGCCGGCGCCCTGGGCGAATATTTGAAAACCTTCGGTGACGACGTGGCAGGCCAGGAGATTCGCGCCATGGTGCCGGTCAACCTGCGGCCGCTGGACCAGGCGCACAAGCTGGGCAACCGGTTCGGCCTGGTGCCGCTGGTGCTGCCCATCGGGGTGGAGAATCCGATCGAGCGCGTCTACGAGGTGCGCCGGCGCATGGCTGCGCTCAAGGGCAGCTACCAGCCGTTGCTGGCTTTCAGCCTGCTGGCGGTGGCGGGCCTTTTGATCAAGCCGGCGCAGGACGTGATGCTCAACCTCTTTGCCAAGAAAACCACGGCGGTGATGACCAACGTGCCTGGCCCGCGCGAAAAGCTCAAGTTCTGCGGCTCGACACTGGAGCAAAGCATGTTCTGGGTACCGCAGTCGGGCGACGTGGGGCTGGGCGTGTCGATCTTGAGCTACGGCGGCGGCGTGCAGTTCGGCGTGATCACCGACAGCACCCTGTGCCCGGAGCCGCAGCACATCATCGACGAGTTTGTGCCGGAGTTCGCCAAGCTGTCCATCGTGACGCTGATGCTGCCCTGGGGAGAGTGAGCCCTCGCTGTGCGTCGCAGCTGCCAGGAAGTTCCGGTTAATTTTTTGAGGTTTTTATGGCCTTAGCCCAATAAGGACGGGCGCAAGCAGCTACTTTTTTGATAGCACATCCCGCGGCAACTCCACCGCGCGGAAAGGACGTCAGGCTGCAAAACGCTGTGAGGCGATGGCCAACAGTCCGTCGAAGATGAGGCTGTCCACCAGCTCAAACTTCACCGACATGCTGGGCGCCATCTTCCAGCCAGCGCCGCCGGTCATGATGCATTCGGGTGTTTCGCCGCAGTGGCGGGCGACGTTTTCCACCATGCGGTGTATCGCACCGGCAATGGCGAAAGTGCCGCCGCTGGTCAGCGCATCGCTGGTATTGGTGGGAAAGTCGCGCACCTCGCCGGTGGGAACGTGCAGACCGGCCGTGCCGGACTCGAGCGCGCGCAACATGATGCCGTGGCCTGGAAGAATGAAGCCGCCCAGGAATTTTCCGGAAGCGTCGATCGCCTCGACCGTCACGGCGGTACCCACCATGACAACCACGCAAGGCTTGTTGATGCCGCGCGCCAGCAGCCGGTGGCGCGCACCGATCATGGCCACCCAACGGTCAGCGCCCAACCTGGCCGGATGGTCATAGCCATTGGTGACACCAGCCTCATGCGGGCTGGAAACGACCCAGTGCGGCGCCACGTCCCAGAGTTCCATTTGCTCGACCACACGCCGCTTGATGGCGTCGCCGGCAACGATGCAGCCGAGGATACGCGACGGAGGTTGCATGCCGCCCCACTCTTCTTCGGACAGCTTGTCGATGTTTTCCAGAAACACCGCACCCTGCGCCAGCAGCTTGGCCCTGGGCACAGGGGCTTCGTACTGGGCCCATTTCAGGCGGGTGTTACCCACGTCAAGCGCTAGAAAGGTCATTTGGCGGATTATGAACAGGTTTGAAGCGCACCTGCAGGCGCAGGCCTACAGGTTTTCCAGTAGACGCGGCAAAGAACGCTCAGATCAATCCGAACCAGCACGCGCGCTGGATGGCGGCCAGCTTGTTGTCGACCTTGAGTTTGGTCATGGCATTTGAGAGGTGAAAGTTCACCGTGCGTTCGCTGCAGGCCAGCAACTCGCCGGTCTCGCGTGCCGTCATCCCCTGGAAGGCAAGGCTCAGGCATTCGAGTTCGCGCGGGCTCAGCGGACTGCGCGCTTCGGCCAGCGCGCGCTTGAGCAGCGGCCAGATGTTGAGGGCCGACCAGGCCAGCAAGGCCGCCTCGCTGCGGTCATGCCACTGGCGCGGGCTGAAGAGGTAGCATTCAAAGGCCCGCCCCACCGTCAATGGAAAGGCGATGCGCACCACGCTTTGGTAACCGTGAGCCAGCCACAGCCGGCGCCAGCGGCCCAGGCTTTCGAAAGCGGTTTTGGAAATATCCTGCCAGGCGACAAGAGGTGCGTCGGAATCGCGCCACGGGGCGCCGAAGTCCCGGCTCTCTGCCAGGGCCTCGGCGGCATCCAGCAGGCGCGGAGGGTGAATGGCCAGCACCAGCCGGTCTTCCTGCCCCCCGAACGGGTCGGGGCCGAGCACCATGAGCGCTTCGACCGAGAACTCGCGAAGGGCGCACAGCCAGTCGCTGATGACGCCATCCAGGCTGACGCTGTCAAAGTTGGCAGGTAACAGCATTAGCTTGACGAGATGAGAACCGGGACAATACAGTCAAATGTCAAATGCATCATCAGTCAGGTTCCCGGTTGTGCTGGAGAAGTTCTTAACGTGAGGAGCGCTCGCTTTCACGCGTGGCTTGCGCGGCGTCCCCTGCTTCAGTGGCTGCGCGAGGAACTGATCCTTGCGCCCCTGGAGCCCATTTTGCATCCATCCCCGCGACGGCTGTGGTGGCTGGGTCTTTCTTTTTTTTCGGGCAACGCCCTGTTCGCCTGGATCTGGTCGGTCTGGCTGCCGCAGCCCTATGAAAACCTGCCGCTGCGCGTCGTGGCCAGCGTACTGGGCTACAGCCTGATGACCAAACGCGTCAACCATGACCCGGGAAGCAGGCTGGCGCAACGGGTGTTTGGCGTGGTGTTCTGGCTCGAACTGCCGGTCCTGTTCAGCTGGATGTACCTGTGCAACGGCAGCAATACCGTGTGGCTGGCCACCCTGGCGGCCATGGTGCTGATCTACTACCATGTCACTGACTGGCGCCTGGCGACCCTGGGCACCATCACCGGTGGGGGGCTGGCCTGGGTCATGTTCCTGTACGTGGGGCCGGCGGTTCCCTCCCTGCCGGAAGACCAGCGCACCGTGCATGCCGTGGTATTTGCGTTTGCCTGGTCGATCGCGCTGGTGCTGAACCTTTCCTCGGCCAACCTGCGGCGGGAACAGCTTTCCAGCACGCTCACTACCATCGGCATCATGGCGCACGAGCTGCGCACGCCGCTGTCGACGGCAGCCCTGCTGGGCGATGCGATCCAGCTGGAGGTACAGCGCCAGCCCGACAACCCGCGCGCGCTGCAGCTGGACAAACTGGCGCTGCGCCTTCACGCACTGGTTCGAAACATGAACCACCAGATCGACACACAGATCGCGAATGCCAAGCTGCTGCAGCTGCCACGGCATACCCAACAGGTCGCGGCCGGCAAATTGGTCCAGGATGTCGTGGCGGCGTATCCCTACCAGTCGAGTCGCCAGAGGGAATGCGTGCGGGTGCTTGTTCACGATGACTTCACCTTCCGTTCTTCCGCCACACAGTTTTCCCAGGTGCTGGACAACCTCATCAAGAACGCGCTGCATTCCCTGATGGCGGCTGACTCGAAATACCCGCACGGCGCCCTGCGCATTGAAGTCGGCAGGACGCAGGCGCGCGGCCGCATCATGGTGGCCGATGAGGGCATGGGTATCGACGCTGCCTTGCTGCCGCAGATTTTCAAGCCGTTCTTCTCGAGCAACCGCGGCACGGGGCATGGCCTGGGCCTGGCCTTTTGCCAGCAAGTGGTACAAAGCGCAGGTGGCACCATTCATGTGAAATCAGAGTTCGCCGTGGGAGCTGCTTTTACCATCGAGCTGCCGATTACGGCCTGATACCTTGCACATGATTTGCTTTTGACAACCCGCGCTAGACTGACAACATGTCCTTTGCACTTTACCGCCGTCCCGGAGGCGTGGTTTTCCTGGACGACGACCCGGATTATCTCGAAATGCTCGCGGAAGTCATGCCGCTGGACTGGTGTGTACGCCTGTTCCTGCGCCCGGTGGCGTGTATAGACCTGCTGCTCCAGGAGCCGGTGCGCTGGGAAGCGGATGCCTGGCGCCAGCAGGAAATCATCAATCGATGGCGCGAGGGGACGGCCCTGATCCCGCAAATCCTGCAGTACTGGCGGGAAGACGGCACGGCGCGATTTGCGCTCACGCAGGTCTGTGTGGTGGACTATTCCATGCCGGCCATGAGCGGACTGAGGGTGTTGAGCGAGCTGACCGGCTGGTCGGGTTCGCGCGTTTTGCTGACAGGCCGGGCCGACGAGCAACTTGCCGTGTCGGCCTTCAACCGCGGGCTGATCGAACAATTCATTCCCAAGCAATCTCCGGAGATCCGGCTGCGCCTGACCGATGCGGTGCAGGCGCTGCTGCGACAGCCCGATCCCCGGCACCAGCAGACCTGGCGGGCGACGCTGTCCCGCACGCAGCATGCGCTGCTGTGCGAACCATCCGTCGCGCAGGAGCTGGAAAACCTGGCACTGCGGCAAGGCTGGATCGAGCATGTGGTGATAGGTGCACCCTTCGGTGTGCTGGCCCTTGACCGTAAAGGCAGCGTCAGCTGGTTGCAGCTGGAACCCGCCGGGAACCTGCCAGAGCTTGCCGAAATGGCGGCATCGCAAGGCTGGGATGCCGCGACCGTGAAGGACGTGGCGGCAGGCAGGAAACTCATCGACCTGGAACTGCAGCTGGCGCTGGGCGCCGGCCACAAACCCCAGCCGCGCCAGGCCTTCGCCATCGCCTCCGGTCCGACCGTGCTTCATGCGGCGCTTTTTACCGTCGGCGAGCCTTTTAACCCCGGCTTCATGAGCAGCCACGAGCGATTTATTGCCACCTCGGGTGAGAGACACCTTCAGGACTGACGCCGGCATCATGCCTCCTGGCCGGCCCGGGCGCGCCGTGCAATCGGCCAGTCCCATGGCTTCACGATCGGCGCGATCTCGCGTGCGACCGCTTCCACATGGTCCAGTTCGGAATCCATCAGCCCGGCATTCAGGGTTAACCTCATCATCGCGCGTTTGCTGCTGGTGGCCGGCGCGCAGAACATCGACGAAAACACGTTGCGCTCCTCCAGCCGGTCCCGCAACACCATGGTGTCGGATTCCAGTCCAACCTCCAGCGCAATGATCTGCTGGCTGCCCTGGTGGATGGGATAGCCCAGCTCGCTCAAGGCAGACCGCAACCTGCGCGTGTGGGCGTGAAGCCTTGCGCGCGCATCGTCGCTGTTGCGGATCACCTCCAGCGTGGCTGCAAGGCCGGCAATCTCGTGCGGCAGCAGGCTGGAGCTGAAGATATTGGGAAAGCTTGAACAGAGAATGTAATAGCGCATGTGCGCCGGCGCGGTAAAAAAGCCGGCCCGGCCCGCAAAAGCCTTGGCAAGGCTGGCGGTGATGAAGTGCACGCGGCTGGTGAGGCCCAACTCGGCGCACAGCCCCGCACCTTCCGGGCCGTGTGTGCCCAGCGAGTGCGATTCATCCACCAGGATCATGCAGCCGTGCTGCTCGGCCACATCGACAATTTCCCCCAGGGGGCAGATGGCACCCGTGGTGCTGTACACGGAATCGACCACCACGATGCCCGGGCCGTTCCTGGCGATCATCCGGGCGAGATGAACCGGATCATTGTGGCGAAAAGCGAAAGCCGGGGCGCGCGCCGCATGGGCGCCTTCCCACAACGATGCATGGGCCAGCGTATCAAGGTATACAGGGGTCTGCGCATCGGCAATCGCCTGCAGCAGGCCGACATTGGCCGCATAACCCGATTGGCAAATGAAGCCGTCGTCCTTGCCCACCCAGGATGCCAGTGCCAGCTCCAGCGTGTGTGTGGGATGCTGATTCAGGTGGAAGACACCGGACTGCACCACAAACTCCTGCTCCTTGCGCAAGGCTTCCACCTGCGCGTGAACGATGTGCGGATGGCCCGTGACGCTGAGGTAGTCGTTGCCGTCCAGCCGGATGGCATTGGAGTCCGGTGTTTTGCCATGAAGCATGAACTTTCCGCTCCACTGGTGGTTCCAGCGCGGCGTGAAGTCGCGGGATATTCGCTGGCACAGCTGGGCCCCAAGGGCAGGGTTGGAAAAGTGTGCGGTGTCAGGGGAAAGTTTGCGTTCGAGTACTTGCATGGGGACTCCGTTAAAAAGAGGAACCCCATTGAAAGCGCTCAAACAAATTGATACGCCTTACCCCCTGTCAGAACTAACAGGGGGCACCCCCATACATCAAACTTCAGACAAAGTCATGCGAACTATTCACTTCATTTTTGTGAAATAAATGCGCCATTCACTTACATATACAAGTTACCAAAGGTACGCACAGGACTGCTTCAATTCAGGGTTTTACCGGAATTTCAGCCCTGCTTCCAGGGCAAGCCCCGAAAACGCCAGCCTCCCTTGCGGCCGCGCTGCCCCTGGTCATCAGCATCGCCTTCAAAACCTTCGAGAATGTTGTAAGCCTCGACGCCCAGCTCGGTCGCGCGTTTGGCCGCCGCGACCGAACGCACGCCGCTGCGGCACAACAGCACTGCCTTCTTGCCGGCGGGCACGGCAGCTTTCAGCCCCTCATCGAATCCTGCGTTCATTGCCATGCCCGGCCATTGCTTCCAGGCCAGGGGGACAGAGCCGGGTACATAACCCACCCATTCACGTTCGGCGTCAGTTCGTACATCCACCAGCACGGCTTCGCCCGACTGCATCCACTCAAAAGCCAGCTGTGCAGAAATATCGCCGGCATAGCCGGAAGCAGTCTGGACACCAGGTTGCGCGGAACCATTTGCAGAAGTGTTTTTTTTCATCACAGGGCCTCTCAGTTCGGGGTGTTGATCAACAGGCATATCGGGCATGCATGCACCGCATGACAGCGACCCGAAACCAGCAGATCAAGTTTATCCCCCTGCAACCACACGCCAGACAGTGAGGGCATAGGCAGGCCGCGCATCCCTGGCGCAGGTGTGACATGCACAATCACCCTACCCATGAACTGCAGGAGACCCCGATGCCCCGCAACGCCGACACACCTTCTCCACAAAAGGTACAGCCTGGCAAGGCAAGCTTCAAGGCTCTGGCCAAAACCGTAGCCCCCTGGCAACCCTCTCCGTCGAAGCCCAAGGGGTTTTCTCTTGCCAGCCTTGACCCGGCCGCCAAGCCGTTCTCGACGGGCGACAAGCTACGCGATAAAGCTGCCGTCGAAGCACTGGCCACGGAGATTGACGGATTGCAAAACCTGTTTTACGCGGACAAACGCTACAAACTTCTTGTGGTCCTGCAGGGAACGGACACCTCAGGCAAGGACGGAACATTGCGCGGTGTCTTTGGGCGCATCAGCCCGCTGGGCGTACGGACGGTCAGCTGGAAGGCGCCGACGGAAGACGAGCGGGCGCATGACTACCTGTGGCGAATCCATCAACAGATGCCGGGCACGGGGGAGATCGCGATTTTCAACCGCAGCCATTACGAAGATGTGTTGCTGCCGCCCGTCAACGGATGGATCACACCGGCACAAACAGCACAGCGGTTCCGGCACATCAACGACTTCGAACGCATGCTCTCGGAAACCGGTACGGTGATCCTCAAGTTCATGTTGCATATCAGTCCCGATGAGCAAAAGCAACGGCTGCAGGAGCGACTGGATGACCCCGCCAAACACTGGAAATTCAGCGCGGGCGACCTGGAGGTTCGCAAACAGTGGAAGCAGTACCAAAAGGCTTACGAAGCACTGCTTCAGGCCACCAGCACTCCTTGGGCACCCTGGACCGTGGTGCCGGCTGACTCCAAGACGCATCGCAACCTGATGATCGCCACCCTCGTCCGGGCCCGGTTGCTGGAACTGAAGCTACGCTTTCCGCCGGGCGATCCGGCCCTCAGGGGGCTGAAAGTCACCTGAGCTCCTCGCGGGCTCCTGTCGGTCACGCACAAACAGTTTCACCCTGAGAAGGGGCAACAACCTGTAGCGTTGGTGGAAACCCTCTTTGTAAGGAATGGGCAAGACGGAATGATGAGTCCTCTTATATTTTTCGAAACAACAGGAGACAAGTCATGACCGAGAGCAAAAGCCCCCGCAGGCGCGGCCTGCTGAAAGGCGCCGCGATTGCCGCCGGCGCCCTGTCCGCCCCCATGGTCGCCATGGCGCAGACAACGTCCTTTCGCTTCCAGAGCACCTGGCCGGCCAAGGACATCTTCCATGAATACGCCAACGATTTCGCGAAGAAGGTCAATGACATGGCCGGGGGCCGACTGAAGATCGAGGTGCTTCCATCCGGCGCCGTGGTGCCGGCTTTTCAGCTACTGGAAGCTGTGAATAAGGGAACCCTTGACGGTGGACACGGCGTGGTGGCTTATCACTATGGCAAGAACAACGCCCTGGCCCTGTGGGGCTCCGGCCCGGCCTTCGGCATGGACCCGAACATGGTCCTGTCCTGGCACAACTATGGCGGCGGCAAAGCGCTGCTGGAAGAAATCTACAAGTCGATCAACATGGATGTGGTGTCATACCTCTACGGCCCCATGCCTACGCAGCCGCTGGGCTGGTTCAAGAAGCCGATCGCCAAGGTGGGTGACATGAAGGGTCTGAAGTTCCGCACGGTCGGCCTGTCGGTCGACATCTTCACCGCGATGGGCACCTCCGTGAACCCGTTGCCCGGTGGTGAGATCGTGCCGGCACTGGACCGCGGCCTGATCGACGCGGCCGAGTTCAACAACGCCAGCTCCGACCGCGTTCTGGGTTTCCCAGACGTGGTCAAAAACTGCATGCTGCAGAGCTTTCACCAGAGCGGGGAGCAATTCGAGATCCTGTTCAACAAAGGCAAGTACAACGCGCTGCCGGCCGAACTCAAGGCGATCATCGACTATGGCGTGCAGGCGGCCAGCGCCGACATGAGCTGGAAGGCCATCGACCGTAACTCCACCGACTACGCCGAGATGAAAAAGCAGGGCATCAAGTTCTACAAGACGCCCGACGCCGTGCTCAAGGCACAGCTGGAAGCCTGGGACAAGATCATCGAGGACAAAGCCAAGGCCAACCCGCTGTTCAAGAAGGTGATCGACTCGCAGAAAGCCTACGCCGCACGCACAATCCCCTGGCAGAACGACTACATGGTCGATTTCAAGATGGCCTACAACCACTCCTTCGGCAAGAAGAAAGCCTGAGCCTGCGAGCCCCGGCGAAGCCGGCCAGCCGTCCAACCCTGGATGGCTGGCCTTTTTGATGGGAACACCGGTTCAAAATGAATACACAAAAAATCCTTCACACGGCTGACCACATCAGCACCTGGGTCGGGAAGGCCGCCGCCTGGCTCATCGTGATCCTCATGGTGGTCGTTTGCGCTGAAGTTTTCAAGCGTTACGCGCTCAACGCGCCCACCGCATGGATCTTCGACGTCAATAACATGCTGTATGGCACGCTGTTCATGCTGGGGGGCGCCTACACGCTGGCGCATGACGGCCATGTGCGCGGCGACTTCTTCTACGGCAACTTGAAGCCCCGCACGCAGGCCTGGCTGGACCTGGTCCTGTACATCGTCTTCTTCCTGCCCGGGATTATGGCGCTGACCTGGGCCGGCTGGACATACTTCAATGAGTCACTGGCGATGCGCGAACAAACCTTCAACGCCACCCCAATCCCGCTGTATCCGTTCAAGTTTGTGATCCCGGTGGCTGGCACCATTGTGCTGATGCAGGGGCTGTCCGAGATCCTGCGCTGCGTCGTTTGCATCCGCACCGGCATCTGGACACCTCGGCTCAAGGACGCCCAGGAATCCGATGTGGTCGCGCAGCAGCTGGCCGGCAGCGAGTTTGTCGATGAAGAAGCCAAGCGGCTGGCCATCGAAAAATCCGCCGGCCTGAAAGGTTGAACATGAATCGCCCGGCCGTTCCGAAGATTCTTGGCACCGCAGCCCACAGGGCGGAGGTCTCCAAGTGAGCAACGCAGTACTCGGCATGACCATGCTCGGTCTGATCGTGGTCGTCATCATGATGGGCTTTCCCACCGCATTCACACTGATGGGCCTGGGCATGGCGTTCGGCTTCGTGGCCTTCTACGATCCGTCCACCCATTTTTGGGAAAACAGGATCTTCGACCTGATGGTCCAGCGCGCTTTTGGAGCGATGACTAACGAGACCCTGTTATCGATTCCGCTGTTTGTGCTGATGGGCTATGTGATGGAGCGCGGCGCGCTGGTGGACAAGATGTTCCATAGTGTGCAGCTGGCGTTCCGCAGCGTGCCCGGCTCACTGGCGGTCACCACCCTGATCATCTGCACGTTCTGGGGCATCGCCAGTGGCCTGGTGGGCGCTGTGGTGGTGCTGATGGGCGTGATCGCCATGCGGCCCATGCTCAACGCCGGCTACGACACGCGACTGGCGGCCGGCGTGATCACCGCCGGCGGCACGCTGGGCATCCTGATCCCGCCCTCGGTGATGATCATCGTCTACGCCGCCGTCGCCGGCCAGTCCGTGGTCAAGCTCTACGCGGCGGCCATGTTCCCCGGCTTCTTCCTGGCCCTGCTCTACCTGGTCTACATCGTCGGCTGGGTCATGCTCAACCCCAAGATCGCGCCCAAGCTGCCGCCGGAGCAGAACCGCGCGCCGGTGCCACTCTGGCTGCAGCAGGTGACCGCCGCCTATTCACGCAGGGCGCTGCCGGCGCTGGCCATGGCCATCGCGGCTCCGGGCAAGGCGCTGCAGGCGGGCGCCCAAGTCAGCCGCGGCTTCCTGTTGCGCAGCTTGGGCACTGCCCTGGTGCCGGTGGTGTTCGCGCTGGCGACTCTGGGCGGCACCTGGTGGTATGTGGTCATCCATTCGCAGGCCGACAACATCGCCCAGGTGGCGGCGGCACGCGCCGCCAAGGCCGCAGCGCCGACAGGCGGAGGCCTGCAGGGGCCCGCAGTCACCGGCGGAGTCCAGGAACCACCTGCGGAAGAAGGGCTGAAAGAACCCGGCGACACGGCCAAGGAGCCGGCCGAAGCCGGCGGCTTGCAGGCGCCGCCGGGATCGGAAGATGCGAAGCCATCGACAGCAGCAACCACCGCCGACGCACCACTGCAGGAAATCGGCGAGCCCTCGGGTTCGGGGCCACAGACCGCACCCGTGCCCGAGTCCTTCTACACGGGCTTTGCCATCGCCTGCGTGCTGATGGCGGGACTGCTGCTGTGGTACTACCGGCGCTTCGACGCCGAGCAGTTCGAGATCCTGCGGATGCTGGTGAGCTCGGTCATGCCGCTCGCGCTGCTGACCATCGTCGTGCTGGGGGTCATCCTGTTCGGCATCACAACCGCAACCGAATCGGCGGCCGTTGGCGCGGCCGGCGCCTTTCTTATGGCTTGGCATGCCGGCACGCTGGACTTTCAGAAAATCAAGGAGGCGGTGTTCCTGACCTGCAAGACGACCTCCATGGTGTGCTGGCTGTTTGTGGGTTCAGCACTCTTCTCCGCGGTTTTCGCTCTGCTGGGCGGCCAGCGCGTCGTCGAGGAATGGGTGATGTCGATGAATCTGACACCACTGCAGTTCCTGCTGCTGTCGCAGGCCATCATCTTCGTCCTGGGATGGCCACTGGAGTGGACCGAGATCATCGTGATCTTCGTGCCCATCTTCCTGCCGCTGCTGCAGCATTTCCAGATCGATCCGATTCTTTGGGGCGTGCTGGTTTTCGTGAACCTGCAAGCGGCCTTCCTGTCGCCGCCCGTGGCGATGTCGGCTTTCTACCTGAAGGGGGTGTCGCCACCGCATGTGACCATCAACCAGATCTTCGCCGGCATGATGCCCTACATGCTGATCGTGATCCTGTGCATGGTGTTCATGTACATCTGGCCCGGGTTGACGCTCTGGCTGCCTAAATACCTGTACGGGTAAACAGGCCGGAAGCCATTGGGTACCAGGCTTTGGCAAAGAGGGGCGCTCCGCGTCCCTTTTTTTTTGCTCGCACCGCTACACGGCGCACACTTGATCGGCGCCGGCTTACCGGCTAAGATTGACGTTTACGTAAACGTCAATCAAACAGATCACAGATCGACGGTCCAACCGCCGCCCGGAGACAACCATGACCGACATGTCCGCTGAATACAAAGCGCTCGCCAGCTACCGCCCCACTCACAAAGTGCGCTTCATCACGGCGGCCAGCCTCTTTGACGGTCATGATGCCGCCATCAACATCATGCGGCGCATCCTGCAGAGCATGGGCGCGGAGGTCATCCACCTGGGCCACAACCGCAGCGTGGACGAAGTGGTCACAGCCGCCCTGCAGGAGGACGCGCAAGGCATCGCCATCAGCTCCTACCAGGGCGGGCATGTCGAGTACTTCAAGTACATGGTCGACCTGCTCAAAAGCCGCGGCGGCGAACACATCCAGGTGTTCGGCGGGGGCGGCGGCGTCATCGTGCCGCCCGAAATCCGCGAGCTGCATGCTTACGGCGTCACCCGCATCTACAGCCCCGAAGACGGCCAGAAGATGGGCCTGGCCGGCATGATCGGCGAGATGGTCATGCGCTGCGACAAAGACCTGACCAGTTTCGCGCCCAAGAACGTCACGGCCATTGAAGGCCACGGAGAGATGAACTGGCGGGCGCTGGCGCAGTTGATCACGGCGCTGGAGAATGGCAAGGCCGACGCGGCACTGGTGGACAAAGTCCGCACGCAGGCCTCCACCTGCAAGATCCCTGTGCTGGGGATTACGGGCACTGGCGGCGCCGGCAAGTCTTCATTGACCGACGAGTTGATACGCCGCCTGCGCCTGGACCAGAACGACAAATTGCGCGTGGCAGTCATCAGCATTGATCCATCACGCCGCAAGAGTGGTGGCGCGCTGCTGGGTGACCGCATCCGCATGAACGCCATCAATCCCTGGACTGTTCCCCTGGCTGGTCAGAAGAACGCCGACAGCGGACAACGCGTGTTCATGCGCTCGCTGGCCACACGCGACTTCGGCTCTGAAATCAGCCAAGCGCTGCCCGACGTGATCGCCGCCTGCAAATGTGCAGGCTTTGACCTGATCGTGGTCGAAACTTCCGGCATAGGCCAGGGCGACGCCGCCATCGTGCCGCATGTGGACGTGCCCATGTACGTGATGACGCCCGAGTTCGGCGCAGCCAGCCAGCTCGAAAAAATCGACATGCTGGACTTCGCCGAGTTCGTCGCCATCAACAAGTTCGACCGCAAGGGCTCACTCGATGCCTTGCGCGACGTCTCCAAACAGGTGCAGCGCAACAGGGAAGCCTGGGGCACGCCGGCCGACAAGATGCCGGTGTTCGGCACCATGGCCGCGCGCTTCAACGACGACGGCGTGACCGCGCTCTACCAGGCGCTCAAACCACGCCTGGCCGCGCTGGGCCTGGCGCTTGAGGCTGGCATGCTGCCCGCCGCAGAGGTCCGCCACAGCACCAATCAGACGCCTGTGGTGCCGGCCGCGCGTACGCGCTACCTGGCCGAGATCAGCGACACGGTGCGCGGCTACAAAAAGCGCGCCCGCGCGCAGGCTCAGCTGGCGCGCGAGGTGCAGCAACTCAAAGCCGCCGCCGCCATGCTCAAGATCGACAAGCCCGACCGCGCGCCCGCCGCCGAAGCCGCGCTGGACCTGGCCGGCCACCGCAAGGCCCGCATTGATGCCGACGCGCGCGCCCTGCTCGCCCAATGGCCCGACATGCAGACTGCTTACGCCGGCGACGAATACGTGGTGAAAATTCGCGACAAGGAAATCCGTACCGCGCTGACCACCAAATCCCTCTCAGGAACCACCATTCGCAAGGTGGCCTTGCCGCAGTACGAAGACCACGGCGAAATCCTCAAATGGCTGATGCTGGACAACGTACCCGGCAGCTACCCCTACACCGCCGGCACCTTTGCTTTCAAGCGCGAGGGCGAGGACCCGACCCGCATGTTCGCCGGCGAAGGAGATCCTTTCCGCACCAACACCCGCTTCAAGCTGCTCAGCGAAGGCATGGCCGCCAAGCGCCTGTCCACTGCGTTTGATTCGGTCACGCTCTACGGCAACGACCCGGCGCTGCGGCCCGACATCTACGGCAAGGTCGGCAACTCAGGCGTCTCCATCGCCACGCTGGACGACATGAAGGTGCTGTACGACGGCTTTGACTTGTGCAACCCCTCGACCTCGGTCTCGATGACCATCAACGGCCCGGCGCCGACGATTCTGGCCATGTTCATGAACACGGCCATCGACCAGAACCTCGACAAGTTCAAAAAAGACAACGGCCGCGACCCGACGGCGACCGAGGCTGCCAAGATTCGCGAATGGGTGCAAGAAAACGTGCGCGGCACGGTGCAGGCAGACATCCTGAAAGAAGACCAGGGCCAGAATACCTGCATCTTCTCGACCGAATTCAGCCTGAAAGTCATGGGCGACATCGCCCAGTACTTTGTGCACAACCGGGTGCGCAACTTCTACAGCGTCTCCATCAGCGGTTACCACATCGCCGAAGCTGGCGCCAACCCGATCAGCCAGCTGGCCTTCACGCTGTCCAACGGTTTCACCTTTGTTGAAGCCTACCTCGCGCGCGGCATGCACATCGACGACTTTGCGCCCAACCTCAGCTTCTTCTTCAGCAACGGCATGGACCCGGAATACACCGTGATGGGCCGCGTCGCGCGCCGAATCTGGGCCGTGGCCATGAAAGAAAAATACGGCGCCAACGAACGCAGCCAGAAGCTGAAATACCATATCCAGACCTCGGGCCGCAGCCTGCACGCGCAGGAAATCCAGTTCAACGACATACGCACCACGCTGCAGGCGCTGATCGCCATCTACGACAACTGCAACTCGCTGCACACCAACGCGTTTGACGAAGCCATCACCACGCCCACCGAAGAATCGGTGCGCCGCGCCATGGCCATCCAGCTCATCATCAACCGCGAATGGGGCCTGGCCAAGAATGAAAATCCTTCACAGGGCGCTTTCATCATCGAGGAGCTCACCGAGCTGCTCGAAGAAGCCGTGCTGCTGGAGTTCGAACGCATCGCCGAACGCGGCGGCGTGCTGGGCGCGATGGAAACCGGTTACCAGCGCGGCCGCATCCAGGACGAGTCCATGCACTACGAGATGCTCAAACACACCGGCGAGCTGCCCATCATCGGTGTGAACACCTTCCGCAACCCGCACGGCGATGCGGTGCAGGACAAGCTGGAACTCGCGCGCTCCACCGAAGAAGAAAAACAAAGCCAGCTCAAGCGCCTGGACGACTTCCACCGCCGCCACGCGACCGAATCACCCGCCATGCTCAAACGCCTGCAGCAGGCCGTGATCGAAAACCTCAACGTCTTCGAGGTGCTGATGGAAGCCGTGCGGGTCTGCTCGTTGGGGCAGATCACCCACGCGCTGTTTGAGGTGGGCGGGCAGTACCGGCGCAATATGTGAATATTGCTCGGCATGGCTCCGCGGGAAGCCGTTGTTGCCGTGCTGCGCGTGGAGTTTTTGGCGACGGGAATGTCTCGCTGGCTGTCCTGCGGAGCTGGGGCGATGACTTTGTTGCAGGCACAACGAGGCGGAAGATGTGGCCTGTGATTCGCTATTAAATTCATAGCTGCTTACGCAAGTAGCATAAGGGCCAGGACCAGATTTTGTGTACGGAAATGCACTAAGGGGCCTGTAAGACAGGGCGGCGGACTAGTTCCTGCTGGCGGCACTTTTGCTGCCAGAGAGACTCACAGCCCCCATCGTGCAATACCTTCACCAAGAGCACTCAGGACAACGGCTACGAAGACAGCTGAACCGTAGATTTCGGTGTCGTTCGCCGCTTTATTCTCCTTCGTATTCACTGCATGCAGAGGATGCGCTCCGCTTGAGTGTCGGTTGGTTTATTTATGAATCCAATGTGAAATCTTTGCCATCACCCCCTGTGGTGGCGGAATCCACCCGGGCTGGAGAAAGTCGTACACATCGTCGTAGTGCTCCAGTGGCTGGTTGGGCATGAGTTCCATAGGTACGAGCGGGCAGTCGATCTGCACGGGAATTCCTTTGAGCCAGCAGAGTTTGGCGCAGTAGGTGCTCATCTCAGCTATCAAGTCCTCTACCAAAGGATCACCTGTTTGCTTAACTGCGTCTCGCAAAATTAGGTTTTCAAGCCCATTTTTATCGCGCCGCATCAACAACGAAAAGAAATCCCCGCCGTCGGTAGCGAACTGCCGATCAATTTTGCGACCATGCTTGACAAGTTTCTCTACTTTGGCTTGCAAGGCTTCGTAGTCACCCAAAATGGCTAGCTGCCACATGTGTACTTTGAAGTGTGAATTAAGTGGATTGCTTCGATTCCTCATGAAGTCCGGAGGTTCCAGGCTTGCCATGGCATCGATGATTTTCGGATTGTCGGACAAGAGCGCATAGTAGATTTCTTTGCCAATCGAAAATTTTTGATAGCTATCCAAGGCAATCGCAGCCAACTCTAGCTTGCAAGCGACATGCATATGCTGCTTGAAACTTTGCAAATTGCCCTTCACAAAGTAATCGAAGATGCCAATTCTTAGATGATCGTGACTTAGCGAGCTATAACAAGCGCGCAAGTCGATCGGTTTGATGCGAAACCTGATTTTGTTGATTAACCCCGGCATTCTTTCTTTAGAGATCTCGGCAAGATTTTGTGCATTTTCGTTGGCATTTTTGGGCATGAGGAATTTCACCTTAGCTTCACGATGGTCATGCCATTGGCATTGACGCCGGTAACAACCTTTACCAAGGTTTGATCGTTGAAAGAAGTTTGAATTTTGGCTGCGACTACCTTCTGTTGAGCGGTTCCGTTTTCTAGTCTTGCTATCGCGCTCTTAATCCAGTCGTCCGTCATCTGCGTATCCATACTTCCCGACGGTCCACTCAATTTAATCGACCCATTCGCATTGAGCGGCTTAACCTCATTGATGTAGACCTTGTCGCCTTTGACATATACCCCGTCAAAGCAATTGCCACTGCCGCACTTTCCTTCTAACTGCGTAAAGCCGTTTCGAGCGAAGTAGCTGTCCGCAATGTACTCGCGCAATAGACCTTGTGCGTTGGTGTTAGGTAAGCTGTCAAGCTGGCGCAGAGTGGCTTGCTCCACTGCGCTCAAGCGCACGGGCAATGCTTCTTCTGTGATTTGTTTTGTGCTGATGTTACCCCCACTGGATGCGGTCGCACGGCCAGCTAGAAATACATCTACTTCACCCAAAGCCCGACCGAGCGTGGTTAGCGCGCGGCTACCGATCGCCCCGCCGAGTACGAATTCTTCGACAGGGTAGCTGGGTGTCGCCGCGCCGTTCAGCGCAATCAGTTGCTCCAGTCGCGTCTGGTCGCGTTGATCCATGCCCGCAGCTATAGAGCTGGGTAACTGGCCCAAGAATGTGTTGGCGTAAGGGTTAGCACGCTGCTCGGCCGTTGCGCTGAAGTAGGTTTGTTGCGCCCCGTTTGCGGTCATGATTTGGCCGTTCACGCTTATGGGCTGCCCTGTGTAGGGCGCAAGCAAAAGCTGTGCTGTTTTAAGGTCGTTCAGATATTTTTCAACACCTCCCAAAGCTCCTTCGCTGCCAGGCTGCGCTGCAGTTTGAGCCAACGCAGTGAGGTAGTGAAGGTTTTTGTCGTATTCGCGGGAATCGGTTTGACCTTCGGCCGCACGCTCCATCAAATCAGTCCACTTGACGGCACTGGATATTTCGCATGCTGAGTTGCCACGACACTCCTGCTTCGCCTTATCTTTAGCCAACTTTTCGATCAGGCTTCGCTCATTGGGATGCAACTGCCGATTATTGGCATCCACAGTAAAAGCAGTAGCGACCCCCTGCGCACTACCGAAGGCCGCACCCACCCCCGCAGCTGTCAAACCAGCAACCCCTTGCGCAATGGTCTTCGCTGCCCCTTCACTCAAACCTGCGTTCTGCAAGCCCTGCTGAACGCCGTCCTGGAAGTCGTTCATCAGGTTGGCCGCGCTGGCGCTGGCTGCCGCGCCTGCCGCCCCGCTCAGGCCACCGCTCAGCGCGCCTGCCGCCGTGTGCAGGGCAATGCGGTAGATACCACCTTCTTCCCACTTGGATGCTTCGGCCAGCAGTGCGGCTTTCTTTCCTGCATCCTGCTCTGCTTTGGCTTGCTCTTTGAGGTCTTTGCCCTGCTTGGCTGCAAAGTCGGCCACCGCCTTGGGCGCTTCCCTGCTGAAGGCCTGCGTTATTGCCACCTGCGCATTGATTTCGTTTTGGACTTTGGCCGCATCAAAGATGGGTTTGATACCCGTCTCGGCATCGGTACTTCTGACAGCGGTATTACCTGCAATGCCCGAGATACCGCTGCTGCTGGTGCTGCTGACATCCGCCTTGTCTTTGCCGATGCCGGCGCTGCTGGTGCCGGCGCTGCTGCCCACGGTCACGCTGTAGGCGCTGCCTTTGTAGGCGGCCTGGTTCTGGATGTCGCTGATGCTCAAGGCGCCACCGGTGGTGAAGCTGTTGGCGCCGGTATCGACGGCGTAGTCTGTACTGGCAATCACGCTGCCTTTCAAGGCGGTGTTGCCTGCTACGTCGACCTGGAAGCCTCCGTCTCCTGCCTTGATGCCGCTTTGCTCGGCAACGCTTTGGAAGTCGCTGCCGATCTTGCTTTTGCCGGCGCTGACGCTGCCTGTGCTGGTGCCGTAGCAGAAGGGCGGTATGCACAGGCTCAAACTAAAGCCGGAGTTGTTTTGTTTGGCGTCGAAGGTGGCGCTGTCCTGCAGGCTTTCGATGTTCAGGTTGCCGCCTACCTCGGCTTTGACGGTGTCAGCGGCAATCACTGCGCCTTTGAGGATGGTGTCGCTCCCGCTTTTGAGGGTGACGGTGTCGCCGGCACTGCTGCCGCCGGTGATGTGGCTGTTGGTGTAGCCGGTGTCATTGCCATCGGCATTGCCGCGGGCTTTGCTGGCGGCCAGCTCCAGGGTGAAGCCGTTTTGTGCACCGCCCACGGCAAAGCCTATGCCTACGCTGGTGCCCTGGGAGCTGTTGGTGCTGTGCTGGGCGCTTGCGCTTTTGGCGGCAAGTATGTCCAGCTGGCCTTCGGCGTTGATGTCGACGTTTTGGCCTGCGCTGATGTCGCTGCCGATGATGGTGATGTTGCCCTGGCCCTGGCTGGGCTGGCCGCTGGCGTTGATGGTGACATTGCCGCCGGCGCCCACGGTGCTGCCCTGGGCCTGGCTGTAGCTTTGCTCGCTGGTGCTCTGGGTTTTGGTGCTGGAGATGCTGACACTAACTTTGAAGCCACCCAGGTTGCCCGCTGCGGCTGCCGTCGCCATGTCTGCTGCGGCTTTTGCCTGCATGGCCATCGTTGCTGCGGCCAGGGCTTTCATGCGGGGGTCTTCTGTCTGGCTGGAAGACTTGGCGACGCTATTCAGGCTTTTGATGGCATCCACGATGGGGATGGAGACGCTACCGCCGATCGATTGCTGGCTGGTTTTTTCGGTGGCAACAGAGCTGCCGGTGTTGTAGGCCTCTTTGATCAGGACGTTCCTGGCCTCAATGTCGATGTTGCCGACGTTGCCAGCCCCGCCTGTGCCGGGCTGGGCGAGGGCCAGAACCTGGCTGGCGGTTTGGGTGTAGGTTTGCCCGGCGCGCAGATCGACGTTGCCGCCCAGGCTGGCGACGGTGGAGCCCACCTGGCTGGTGCTCTTGCCGGTTTCGTCCTGGCTTTTCTGGAGGGTGCCCAGCGCCGGCTGAAGGATGGTGCCGACCATGCCGGATTTTTTTGTGGAAGACGCGGTTTCAAAGGTCTGATTGTTTTGCGCGCTGACGATGCTCAGGTCTCGCGCAGCTGCGATGGCAATGTCGCCATCGGCCACCAGCGTGGCGGCGCGCAGCGTGGTGTCGCGCCCGCTGCTGCTGGCGATGCTGCCGGCGCTGAGCGTACTGCCCACTGCTGTGCTGCTGGTCATTTTTGCTTGTTGCTCGCTGCTGCTCTTGGTAAGCACGGCGGCGCCAAACGTCACGGCACCGGTGGCCATGAGTGTTCCGCCAACGACCTTGCCCAGCCCGGTGGAGTTTTTTCGGGTCTCGCTGAACTGGCTCACAGCCAGGGTGTTGTGCCCCTCGGTGAGGTTGACGTCTCTGCCCGCTGCAATCGTCAGGGCGTTGGCTGCGTTCAGGTTGCTCGCTTGCACGTTCACATCCACGCCCGCGCCTATCGTGACGCTGCCACCGGAGAAGTTGCTGGCCTGCATATCGGTGCGGTCCAACGTCTGGCCCGTCGTGGTGGTCTTTTTGGAGAAGAGCCCCTTGCTGGTGTACTGGTGGTTCTCGTCCACGCTCTGGCTGCTCTGCCCGGCCGTGATATTAATGTTATTGCCTGCGGTGGCCACCAGGGCCGCACCTGCTTGCACCGTTGCAGCCCGGGCGTTGAGGTCTGTCCCCGCGGCAAGCCTGACGCTGCCATTGCCTTGAATGACGGTGCCCACTTCGGCGCTCTGGCTGTCCTTGCGGTTGTTGTTGGAGTTCCAGATGATGGTGTTGTTGCTGGCCTCTGTCACTGTGCCCAGGTTGAGGTCGCGCCCGGCGGCGATCAGGGTGCTGCCTGCGGGCTGGCCGGCTGCGGTGGGGGCGTTGTTGATCAGCTCGGCGGCGATGAGGTTGATGTCGCGCCCGGCGCTGGCAACCAGGGTGCCGCCGGGGTTGGTCACGTACAGGCCGGCCACGCGGTCTATGTTGGTGCGGTTGCCGGTGCCGCCGGTCTGGGTGCTGGTGGTGCTGGCCACATTGAGGTCGCGCCCTGCCGTTGCCGTCAGCGTATCTGCGGCGATGATTTGCCCGCCGATGTTGTTCAGGTCGTTGGTGGCCGCTACCGCCACATTGGCGCCGCGGATGCGGCCGGCAAGATTTTGTACGTTCTGGGCGTTGAGGACGACAGCGGTTCGGCCTGCGATGGTGCCGCTGTTCAGCACATCGCCACTCAGGTTGAGGTTGGTGGCGCCGGCCGAGATCAGGGCGCCGTCGCCGGTGAGGTCGCCGTCTTTGACCTTGACATACAGCTGGGGCACCAGAGCTTTGACTTTAGTGCCATCGGCCAGGGTGACTTCTCGTTCGACCAGCCAGACGATGTCGCTGGTCAGTTGCGCCATCTGCGCGGCACTCAGGGCAATGCCGGGGCGCAGGCTGTACTGCTGGGCAAAGGTCACACTGTTGTTCATCAACGCCTGGTATTGGGCTTCGTCGCTCTGGTAGCCGTCGAGGAAACGCCGGCCTGTGAGTTCAGCCACCTGCTCGCGGATGAGCTTTTGTTCATAAAAGCCGTCGCCCAGGCGCTTTTGGGTAAGGGTGGGATCCAGGCCCAGTTGCTGCAGCATGTAGTCGCTGCTGAGCCACAGGCGGTAGTTGGCAAAGCGTGGGTCGGTCTCGATCAGGAAGTTGCCCGCGGCGTTGGGGTTGATGCGAAACAGGCTGTTGTTGGGTACGGCGGTGTTGGGATTGTTGGTGGCCACGCTGGCGCCTTGCCCAAGCGAGACCAGTGTGCGGGCATTGATGCTGGTGCCTGTTCCAGCGGGCGCGGTGTTTTGCAGGTAGACCGTGGGGGTCAGGTTGATGCCTTGCACGGCACTCCCCGGGTTGTAGCCGGCGGAGGCGGT
The DNA here is from genome assembly GCF_056405695.1 of Polaromonas sp. P1_F6. Classification (NCBI taxonomy): domain Bacteria; kingdom Pseudomonadati; phylum Pseudomonadota; class Betaproteobacteria; order Burkholderiales; family Comamonadaceae; genus Polaromonas; species Polaromonas sp. P1_F6. The sequence goes on along the minus strand of NZ_JBFUBQ010000003.1, from coordinate 315,261 downwards.
GCCGGTGTCGTCGCGGCCACTTCGGTGGTTTCTCCAGTAGTGATAGACCATTCCAGCGTCGGTGATGACGCGCTGACCGGCCACCTCAGTGTTGGTCAGCGTGCCTATGTTGCCAGTCAATGTGCCGCCGGCGATGATGCGGCTTTTGTCGTTGAAGACGTTGGCGGCGTTGATCGTCATGCTGCCTCCCGAGAGGATCTGCCCCGGGTCCGACGCTGCGACCACGGTCTCCGAGATGCTTCGGTTGTACTGGTACATCGACCAGGCTTCATAGCGACCGCCATCGGGCGTGGCCAGGTGCAGTGACTCGTCGTCGTAAGTCGTCAATCCGGGGGTGCCCGCCAGGAAACGGGTGCCGGAGCCGCTGCCCTGAAACTCGGTGATCACCGAACTGGACACCGGCACCACCTGTGTGCTGAAGTGATTGTTGGTGTTGTTGATCTGGGCGGCGTTGATCGTCAGGTTGCCCAGCGCTTCAATGGTGGCACTGCCGTTATTGAGGGTGGTGGCTTGCCCTGTTGCCTGCTTGGCGCCATCCAGGCTGTCGCCTATGGCCATATCTCCGCCGCTGAACAGCAGGGCGTGCTCTGCGTTGTTGATGGTGGTGGCACCTATGTCGAGGCGGTTTCTAGCAGCGATTACCGGGGCAACCCCGCCTTCGGCGATGTTGTTGAGCGTGGTTGCACCAATGGCGACGTGGTCGCCGTAAATGCGGCCGGTGCCCAGGTTGTTGAGGGTTACGGTTTCAATCACCGTTTCCACGCCATCAATCAGGCCGCGGTTGGTCAATGTGTTGGCATCGGTGGCGACGAGCTTGACTGCGGTTCCGCGGATTTCTGCACCGGCCTGGTTGTCCAGGCTGGCGGCCTTCAGCGTCAGCCCCTGGCCCGCGAGCAGTTGCCCCTGGTTGGTCAGCGTGCCTGTGGTCTCCAGCGACGCATTGCCGGTAGCCTGAAATTGCGCTGCGGCGGTGTGGGTATGGTTGCCCAGCAGCTTGGTGTTGAGGCTGCCCTGGCTTAAAACCTTGCCGTCGCTGCTCAGGCTGGCGGCATCAATGACCAGCGCTTGGCCGGCGATCAGGGTGCCGCCGGTGTTGGTGATGGCCAGTGTCTTGCCGGGGGCGTTGACGGCAGGGTCGTTGCCTGCATTCGGGTCTTTGATGTTCAAGGTGCCGGTTGCAGAGATGAGGCCCAGCGTGTTGTTCAACTGACCGGCGATGGTGAAGTTGGCGGTACCTGTGCCGTTGCCATCGTTCTGCACGATTTCGCCGGCGACATTGCTGAGGGCACTGGCGCCCACAGTAAGCTGACCTGCAGACACCTTGGCTGCGTCGGTGCGCAGCAGGCCAGGGGTGCTGATGGTCAAGCCCTGGGTGACGGCCATGACGGCCGAGCTGGCGTCAATACCGCCAGCACCGGCTGCCAGGTTCAGGCTGTCTGCGCTGTTCTGGCTGTCCGCCAGATTGATGCTTCCGGCGTTCAGGCTCTGCGCGCCCGTAGAAAGGTTTTGACCGAGGGCCGCAATCGTTTGTGTGGCGCTGACGCTCAACGCGCCGGTGCCGCCGGTAGCAGCAACCAGGGTACCGTCTTCCCGCAAGCCCGCTGCCAGTACCGAACCCGCCGTGCTGCTGACTTCACTGGCCGCGCCTGTGGCTGCCAGGGTAGTGTTGCCCTGTGCCGCAACCAGGCCAGCATTGCTGATGTTGCCACGCGTGCTCAGGCTGGTGTCGCCGGTGGAATAGATGGCGCCGCTGGCCGTGTTGCTGATGCCGCCACTGGCGTCCAGTCGGGTGGCAGCCGAGCCGGCGATACGGCCCGTGTTTTGTAGTATGCCGTCAACTGTTACCACTACGTTGCCGGCAGTCGCACCAATGTTGCCGGCGTTGCGCACGCCCACACCTGCTTCGGTGCCCACCAGCGTGATCTTGCCCGCATACATGCCGCCCAGCAGCGCGACGTCCAGTGCAAATGCAGGCGCAGCACCGCTACCTGCGATCGGTGTGGCGGTGGTCTGAACCTCGTCCACCGTACTGGCGCCAGTGGTGACCTTGAGCTCGTTGGCCCAGATGCCGGCGTTGACCTCAACCGCGCGCGCGATGATGCCGGTGAAGTCCGTCCGGCTGGCGTCCAGACCGGCCCCGCTAATGTTGACCAGGCCTTTCTGGACCACATAACCTTCGAGGTTGCCGCCATTGATGATGGGCGTTCCGGTGGTGAGCGTAGCGCGGCTGGCGTTGATGAAACCGCCGCCATTGACATTGATGCCCGACGGGTTGGCAATGATCACTTCCGCGCGCTGGCCGGCCACCTCGATATAGCCGTTGATGTAGCTGGGGTGGCTGGAATTGATCTGGTTGACGATTTTGGTGGCAGAGCCGGTGGCCAGCCACGGGTTGCCCTGTACCCAGCCGCCCAGTTGGCTCTGCACGTTGGTGCGGCTGTTGTTAAGAATGACGCCGTTGGGCCCGACGTTGAACAAAATCAATTGGTTGATTGACACACCGGCAGCCGAAGGCGTGGTGATGTTCTGCACCGGCACACCATTGGGGGCCACGAGGATGGTCGGGCGCTGGCTGCCGGGGGCGCTGGGGTCTGCGGCCACCTGGGCCTGCGCGACCGGGAGCCACTGCGAGAAGCCGCCCAGGGCGCAGAACACGGCGACACTGAGCGCCCTGAAGTTGAAGCAAGTTGCTCCGCTCAACGAGGCGGGCCGCTGCACCGCAGGCGACTGCGTGGACCCCGTGGCCTTGCCGCAGCTGCTGGCAGTCTCCTGTACAGCCATGCGCAAGCCGCGTGCGTGGTTGAAGACGATGCGGTACAGGTTCTTGTTCATGGTGGTGCGGTTCTTCTGAAAGATCACTTAATCAAAATCAAAAGCTGTAGTTCAGGCTGATGCCAGCAGTAGCCTTGGCTGTGACGAAACCCTCGGGCTTCTCAAGCGGGCGACCGATAAAGACGTCGTAACTCATGGCCTTGTAGCTTCCGCGCAGACCCAGCACGACACCGGTCAGGCGCCGGCCGGCCAGGAACTCGGCCGACGGGCCGCTGACCTCGCCGTGGTCCAGGCCGGCATACAGTTCCTGTCCGCTGTTGCCCAATGCCACGCCCAGATCGTTGCGCAGCAACCAGCCGCGTTCGGCCATCAAGCTGGATTCACCGTCAAAGCCGCGCACGGTGTAACGCCCGCCTATGGCAAAGCGGTCTTGCGGGCTCAAGGGGCTGCGGTTGGCTTGAGCGCGGACGCCGGCGTTGTACCGGAGCTTTTGGCCTGCTGCTTTAAACGGCAAGCTCAGGTTGACGTCCAGCGTAACCAGTCTGAAGCGCGATGTGCCTTCACCAAACGCTTCTTCCGGCGCAGGTAGAGAATTGAAGGCGCCAGTGCCGCGCTTATAGGCGAGGGTGGTGTCCAGCGTGGACTGGCCAATGAATTCGCGATGGTTCATTGCGGCGTGCCAGCCGCCGACCCTGCGTCGCTGAACTTCAATTTCGGTGTCGTCGATGTAGTTGTTTGAACTGCGGTAGAAGGCGCCGAGGGACAGCGTGGTCTTGCGCGCCGCGTCCCGGTAGACCAGCCGCGAGAGTTTGAGCTCGGCATTGCTGCTGGTGCCGCGGTAGACATAACTCTGGTTCAAGCCGGCAACAGATTGCCAATAGCGGTTCTTGCTGGCGGTGGCGCCAAGCAGCCAGTAGCCCACGGGTACCGAGTAATGCACCGTGCGCCCCCAGGTGCCGCGCTCGCCTTCCTCGCCGCCGCCCTGGTCACCGTTGAACGACAGGTACAGCAGATCGTTCAGGCTCAAAGGATTGTCCCAGGATAGGGCCAGGCCGCCCTGGTACCTGCCGGTGCTTTTGGCGCCGCTGTCGTCCGCCGACAGTGAAAGCCGCAGTGGAAAGGCCTGCTTGTAACTGACCACCAGATCGCTCTGACCCGGCAGCTCGGCTGGCTCGATCTGGATATCGGCCTCGGCGGTTGGAACGCGCTTGAGATTTTCCAGCGCCTGCTCGACATCGCGCAGGTTCAGAACAGCACCGGGCTCCGCCGGTGCGGTGCTGTGCGGCCGGGTGCCGGGTTTGGTCCCTTGGGCAAAACGTATGGCACGAATGCTGCCCGGAAGCACGGTCAGCGTGAGGCTGCCGCTTTTGAGGTCTTGCGGCTCGGCCAGGATGCGTGAGGTGACAAAGCCGCGGGCCGTCAAAGCGTTTTGCGCACGCTTGATGAGCAAAGCAATGCTTTGCGCGCCCAGACAGCGTCCCAAAGGTGAGTCGCTGGCATCGGCGCCGGAGGTGGCGGCAAGCAACCAGTCAAAGCGTTGCGCAGCGTCACCTTCGCCACGCAGGGTGATCGTGCGGATCTCAAAACATGGCGATTCTGAAACAGGCAGCCGGGCTTGCCCGGGTTCGGGCCCGGCGCGCAGGCGCACATCGGGCGCGGTTTCAAGCTGTTCCCGCAAGACCTTCTCCCGCTCCTGCGCGCGGCGCTGCTCCTGAACGTCAATGCGCGGGTCGGGTTGGGCATGAATACCGGCGGTAAGCGCCCACAAGCCAACCGCGACAGCGAGTCGGTCCAGGGAAAACCCCGAACGGATGATTGGATGCAGCACCAGCGACGAAGTCGACCGGTCTGACGAAGCTGCGCTAAAAATGCTCCCACTCCCAAGTACTTGTTTTTAATAACTATTTCCACTCAAAAGTGAGTAGCAACCCTGCATGGAGAGCGATCTTAGGGGCTCGGAAGTAAGAAAACTTTAACTTCTGCCGATTGTTACTTGTATCCTTTCACATCTTAAAAAACAAAATAAGAGTACTTATTAATATAAAGATCGGCTTTACGGGGGAGATCGGCGGAAACGTGGCGCCAAGCGAGATTTTGGAAGCTCTGCCCAAACGTGTCGTCGAAGAGACACCTTAAGGGCGGCTTTACCCAAAAACGGTTTCTGAGGAAGCCGAATCGTCGAAAACAAGCGACGGACAATAGATGCCACTGTTGAATTGCACTGAAGTCTGACCCGAGTTTTCCATCGAATATGGACTCACACTCTTTGTGAGCAGAAGGTGCTCACGGTGTGGATAAGTTCCTGGTTTTCTCTGGCGTGGCGTGAGGCCAAACGTGTTGAGCCGCGCTGAAGCCTCAATTTGGGCGCCGACTCACCCCGTATAGCCCGCCATACGCGGCAACCACAGCACCATGCCCGGCCAGAAGGTCACCAGCGCCAATGCGCCGAGCATGACGAGCAGGTAGGGCCAGACCTCCGCCATCAGTTCGGAGAAGGAGACGTCGGCGATCTTCATCATCATGAACAGCAGCAGCCCATACGGTGGCGTTACCAGCCCGATCATGATGTTGAGCACGGCCATGACGCCGAAGTGCACCGGGTCAATGCCCAGTGCCACCGCGGTGGGCAGCAGCACCGGCAGGATGATCAGAATGATGGTCGAGCCTTCCAGAAAGGCCCCCAGCAACAGCAGGATGACATTGACAAGTAGCAGGAAGGTGAGAGGTGTCATTTCCATGCCTTTGAGCATGCCGCTCAGGTGGGTGGGGATGTTCTCCGAGGTGATGACGTAGTTGAACACCAGCGCGCCGGCGATCAGCATGCCGATGGAGATGCTCATCTTCGCGCTGGACAGCAGCGAATCGTAGATGTCAGGCCAGCCCATGCTGCGGTACAGGCCGGCGGAGATCAGCAGCGCGTAGGCGGCCGCGACACCCGCCGCCTCGGTCGGCGTGGTGATGCCGCTGTACAGGCAACCCAGCAGGATCACCGGCAGCATCAGCGCGGGAAAGGCCTCCTTGGTGATGCGCGGCATCTCGGACAGCGGCACCCTCTCTTCCACCGGGAAACCGCGCCGCTTGGCCTGGAACCAGATCAGCACCATTTGCACCACGCCCAGCAGCAGGCCGGGCAGCACGCCGCCGATGAACAGGTAACCGATGGAGGTGCCTGACACCAGCGCATACAGCACCATGGGGATGGATGGCGGCAGTATCGGCCCTATCACCGACGACACGGCGCTCAGCGCCGCGGCGAAGCCCGGCGTGTACTTGCCCTCGCGCGTCATCATCACCTGCATGACCTTGCCCGAGCCGGCGGCGTCCGCCAGGGCCGAACCCGACATGCTGGCGAAGACCACGCTCTGCAGCACGTTGACCTGCGCCAGGCCGCCCGGGAAGCGGCCGACGATGGCGTTACAAAAGCGCAGCAACCTGTCCATCACGCTGCCCGTACTCATGAACGTAGCAGCCAGGATGAACAGCGGAATAGCCAGCAGCAGGAAGCTGGAATAGGTGCCGTTGAGCAGTTGCTCGGCGGCGGCGCCCACGTCCATGCCTTTCATGTAGAGGTAGAGCACAGAGCCGGCAATCATGGCCAGGCCGATGGGCGCGCCGAGCAGGCTCAGGCCGACGATGGCGATGATCGCCAGCGAAAAGGGACTTGTGAGGTTCATAGGGCGGACGCTGAGGACGGCATGTCGCGAGTGGTTTTGTCGGGCCCGTGTATCAGCTGGCGCACCGCGCGGAGGATGACCGCCACGACGAAGACAATGTAGATGGAATAGGTGACGTCCATGCGGACGCCGAGGTAGGAACTCTTCTCGACCTTCATGAAGGTGACATAGCTCCACGCGCCGGGCAGCGACATGCCGAACAGCACGATGATGGCGATGGCCACGACACCGCCGACCACCCGGCGCGTGCGATAACTCCCGCGCGAGCTGATCATGTCGATGCGGATCTCCTCGTCGTCCTTCAGCACAAAGGCCGCGCCCCACAGCACCAGCCACAGCCAGCACACCAGCGACAGCTCGGCGGTCCAGCCCACCGGCCAATTGAACAGGTAGCGCATGACGATCTGCACCAGGAAGGCGACGAAGATCACGGCCAGCAGGCCGGCGGCCACCGCTTCGGCGAAGCGGTGCAGCGTTTTCAACACTCGGGTCAGCATGGGCCGCGGGTCACTTCATGGCGTTGATCTGCGCCAACATGCCGGCAGGCCAGGCCTTGGCTTCGTCGGACGCCAGGTAGACCTTCTGCGCATACTCGCGGAAGGCGGCGATGTTGGGAACGTAGACGTCGAGCCCGCCCTTGCGGAAGCTCTCCGCCAGCTCGGCCTCGCGCTTCTGGTGCTCGGCCGTGCTCCAGGCGATGGCCTTGTCGGCCGCGGCCTGGAAGGCGCGCTGCTTTGCCGGCGACATGCCGGCCCAGGTCTTGAGGTTGACGGTGAGCACGTCAAAGCCCACCAGGTGCGAGGTCAGCACCAGCTGGCCCAGCACTTCGTTGAACTTCATGTTCTGCACGTTGGGCAAGGGATTGTCCTGGCCGTCGATGGCGCCGGTTTGCAAGCCGGTGTAGGTCTCCGCGTAGGCCATGGGCGTGGGGTTGGCGCCGAGCGAGCGGCCCAGCAGTTGCCAGGCGTCGCCGGGAGGCATGCGCAGCTTCACACCGGCCAGGTCGGCGGGCGTGTTGATCTTCTTCTTGCCCTTCAGGCCGACGTGTCGCGTGCCGAAAAAGGTCGGGCCGAGGATTTTCACCTTCAGCTGGTCTTCCACCATCTTCTTCATCTGTGCACCCTGCTCGCTGGCGAAAAAGGTGTTGAGGTGGTTGGCGTCGCGGAACAGGTAGGCCGAGGTCAGGATGGACCAGGCCGGCACCTGCTTTGAGATGTCCTGCGGCGCGATGTTGCCCACCTCCAGGTTGTCGCGCTGCAGCGCGACCAGCTCGGTGCCTTGGCGGAAAAGCGTGGAGTTCAGGTGCATTTCGACCTTGAAGTCGGCGGCGACATCCTTGGCGAACTGGTTCATCATCTCGGCGCGAATGTCTTTGTCGGAGAACACGGCAGCGAAGCGAATGGTGGCGGGAGTCTGGGCCCAGGCCCGCAGTGCGGCGGTGGCGGCCAGGGTGGCGCCCGCGCCAAGCAGCGTACGCCGGGCTATCGGAAGTTGGATGGAATGGTTCATGGCTTGTCTCCTTTGATGTATTTGGATGAAATGAAAATTGCGTGGAAATTCCGGGTGGGGCAATCGGGCTCTACGTGGCTCTATGCAAAGGTCAGGCGCTGCGCGAGCGCCCGCAGCGCCAACTCGTAGCCGAACGGGCCAAAGCCGCAGATGACGCCCGTGGCCACCAGCGACACAAGCGAGTTCTGGTACAGCGCATCGCGCCGGTGGATGTTGGTGACATGCACTTCGGCAATCGGCTGGTCCAGCGTCTTGAGAGCGTCCAGCACCGGGATGGAACGGAACGACAGCCCGGCCGGGTTAATGACAAGGGCGGCGGCCTTCTCGCGGGCTTCCTGCACCCAGTCGACCATCATGCCCTCATGGTTGGTCTGGCGGAACTCGCACGTAAAACCCAGCTCGTCCGCGACACGGCGGCATAGTTGTTCTACCTGCGCCAGCGTCGTGGAGCCGTAGAGATGCGGCTCACGCACGCCTAGCAGGTTGAGGTTGGGCCCGTTCAGGACGTAAATCACTTTCGATTGCATGGGATTCCTCACGGAGACCTTTCATGGACGCGAACCGATTCTTGCCCCGTCGTGCCACAATCTTTCCAAACTGGAAACTTTTTTCATATGACGATATGAGCAATGCCCTGGACCGCGGCTTCACCGTGCTGGAGCACCTTGCGCACTACCCGCAAGGCTCGCCGCTGTCGCTGATCGCGACGGAGCTGAACCTACCGCTGAGCGCTTGCCACCGCGTGCTGGCGGACCTGCAGCGCCTGGGCTATGTGCGCCAGGCCCGCAAGCAGGGCGAGTACGTGCTCACGACCAAAGTGGTGTCGCTGGGATTGGGCTTCCTTAGCAGCGCCGGCATCGTCAACATCGCTGAGCCGCTGCTGGAACGGCTGGCGCAAACATCAGGCGAGCTGGTGCGCCTGTCCATCGTCGACGAAGACCGCCTCACCTTTGTGGCCAAGGCGCAGGGCCAGCGGCAGTCGGGCTTGCGCTACGACCCGGACATGGGCATGGACGTGCGCCTGTCATGCACCTCGTCCGGGCATGCGTGGCTGATGACGCTGAGCGATGAGCGCGCGCTGGAACTCGTCAGCAAACAGGGCTTCGGCACACCGGCGCAATACGGGCCCAAGGCGCCCACCACCATCAAGGCGCTGCTCGGCTTCCTGCACGCGGCGCGGGTACGCGGCTACGCGATGATCGACGAAGTGTTTGCACCGGGCATGTCGGCCATGGCCGTGCCGGTGTTCCACCGCAAGGCGGCCATCGGCGTCATCAGCATCGCGGGGCCGCGCACGCGCCTCACCGGCGAGCGCACGCATGAACTGGCGCCGGCGCTGCAAGCGGCGAGCGCGGAGCTGGGGCCTATCAGCAACGCATCGACTCTGTTCGGCAAGCCGCCGCTGGGCAAGGGCTGAGCAGGCGAACATGAGCGACTCAGCCTGATGCGAAAGATCCTGATTTCCATTCTCGCCGCGCCTTTCGCCGGCGCGGCTCTGTTCGCCTTCTGGATCAAGTGCGAACACAGGCCGGCGGAGGCCATCGCAGCGACCCACGCGTACATCGAAGGGGTGGACACTGACGCCGGCTGGAAAGCCCGCCTGCGCCGCTGCGTCAAACCGACCGGGTTTACACCGTTCCAGACCAACGGCAACCGCCTTCGCCGGCTGGCCGGCAACCAAGACCCTGACCCGGTGGAGGTCAGCGTGGATTTTTTTGATTGTTCGGTTCGCTTCTACCTGCGCAAGCAGAAGTCGGGCTCCTGGCTGGTCTACAAGGCCCAGAGCCATGCGGGCTAGGACTTCGTCCTTGCCTCGCTAGAGCTTCAGGGTCAGCCGCCTCCAGGCGCCTGCCTCTTCCAGTTGGTCCTGCACCAACGTTGCACCAGTAAAATCCAGCGTTCGCCGCTCAGCCGCCGGCATCAGCAGGATGAGACTGTCTTGCACAAGCGGCTGCGCGCCCTCACGGTGAACCGCGATGTGCAGGCCTTGCGCGGTGGATTCGACGCTCAAGCGCCTGGAGCAGGCCGTGATCGAAAACCTCAATGTGTTCGAGGTGTTGATGGAGGCGGTGCGCGTCTGTTCGTTGGGGCAGATCACCAATGCGCTGCTCGAGGTGGGTGGGCAGTACCGGAGGAATATGTAAATCGCCGGGGGCTGCTATTACCCAACTGATCAATGGCACTATTGACGAATCCTGCCAGCACTGGTGACGATGGATAACTCGACGAAGCTGGAGCCAGAGTGCTGTCCCGGTTTAAAGCTGATCAAGTAACCACCCAGGTCAAAATTACTCATGCCGTCCAAGGCTAGAACGGTCCCCTCGCGGCTGGGCCTGCTGCCTTGGCGGCGTATCGCTTCAGAAATGACGCGAGCGGCAATATAGCCCTCCATCATGGCGTAGCTCACAGGCACTTCCAGGTTGGGTGTCTTGGCAGCGGTCTCAGTAAATTCCTTGACTAGCTGACTGGAGACCTTGTACGGACTTGGCGTCACTTGGGCGATAGCCACACCTTGCATCTGCTCCGGAGACAGTCGTTTCGAGAGTTGCTCGATGTCGGCGCCCGAATGCGAAAGCAGTTGAGCCGCGCCACCTGCGATACGGTACTTCTCAATGAAGCCAGCCGCAGCAGACCCGCTGGAAACCATGATGATCGCTTGCGGCTGCATGTTCATGAAAGTGTCCACGGCGTCGGTGACGTTGACCGTGTTGGCGACGTAGGAGGCGCGTCCTTCGATCGTCGCTCTGACTTTCCTAGCTGACTCCTCGGCCGCGGCGATTACCGCAGTTGAGCCCGGCCCAGCCTCATGGAAAAGCCCCAGGCGCTTAATCCCGATGGTGGCCAAATGCTCAATGAGTTTGGAAATCTCGTCGCGCAGGCCTGCCCGCACGCTATACAGGTAGGGGGTGTCCGGCTGAATCTCCGAAGTACGGTAGCCCACCAGAGCGATCTTTTCTTTTGCCAAAATTCCCGCAGACACCAAGTCTGCAACATTCTTGCCGCCAAAGTAACCGGCCAGAACCAGTGGCTTATCTTCAGCAATCATCTGCTTGGTCAACGTGACCGTGTCGTCGGGCCTCCCGCCATCATCCTTGCGCAAGAGTGTGAACTTATGACCGTTAATGCCACCGGCCTTGTTCATGGCGTTGAAATGCAATTGCATGCCGGCGGCGTAAGCGCGGCCCTGACCGGCCTCCGGCCCTGACATGGGGGCGACTTGGCCTACTATGATCTCTGCGGCGAGTACCGGACCGGCTCCCGTCACAAGGGCCCCCACGGCCAGTGCCATCAGGGCCTCGGCGAAAGCCGACGATAAACAACGGTTGTGCATGATGAGAGTTTCCTTTGTGCCGCGAATCTGACGGACTTGGATATCGATCAGTGGTCAACCTGCTGCAACACGGTCGCGGACTCTCCGTTGCCAGCGCCGCTTCGGCTGTGATCCGCGCGGGGGAACCGTCGGGTTCGGGCCCGCCTGAGCAAGCTGGATTCCATGGATCAAGGAAGGGGGCCCGACCCGCCTCCTCATGGACGGCCGAAACGCGCGCCATCATCAACCCGGGCTTCGAACTGCAGCAGAGCGAGCACTTGGCGGACCTTGACGCCTTGCGGTCGAGCCAGGTTGTCGCGAAGCGGTGCCAAACGCTCTTCCGGAAGGATGCCCATGGTGCATTGTTCGAATTTGATTTGCCGCTCCAACGGCGAAAACGGATTCAGGAATGACCCTTTGGCGTGGTGAACCACACGCTCCAGGCGTCGTCCGTCCTTCAAGGTTACGACTGTGGTGTGGGGGAGCAGCTGCGTTGCGGTTTCCACGCGTGTCGAATCCAGGCGCATTTCGACGCGTGGCATGAGGCGCCGGGTCACGTCGTCTTGCACCGCTTGCGGCGTGAAGTCGGCCAACGTGACCGTGCCATAACGGAGCATCGTTGCCACCGCGTAGGGCATGGAAAACATGGCCTCGCGGGGATCCCTCGGCTCCGGGTATTTGAGATTCACCAGGTTGACGCGCCCGACCAATGTTTCGACACGCTCCACGTCCTCCATGCCGAATCGGTGTTCCGTGGCCAGGGCTTGCAACGCGTCCAGACAGCGGTGTGTGGACGCACAGTTGGGATACAGCTTGAATCCCAGGCCGTGGCTGTCGATCGCCAGCGGGCCATCGTTGACTGCAGTCATGGACCGCCAGTCGGCCGCCAAGCCCCCAGCATAGAGTGCGCCAAACCCATGCGGGCCTTCCAGGGCTTTATCGCTGCCGGTGACGCCTGAGGCCGCAAGCGATGCGGCCAGCACACCGCCTTGAGCCGCCAGTCCGGCATGCACGGGTTTCGTGTCGGTGCCGAACTGGACCTTGGGTCCAGCTGCCATGGAAACAGCCAGGCTGAGGGCGTGTGTCATACCGCCGACGCCCAGCCCAAGCAGTCTGGCGCAAGCGGCTGCGGCAGCAATTACACCAATGGTTTGAGTACCATGCCAGCCTTTTTCGGCATGGGACCGGTCCATCGCCATCCCGACGCGGGCCATCACCTCGCTTCCGACGATCAGTGCATCCAGCACCGCATCGAGCGTGGCATCAATCTCGTGCGCTTGCGCCAGGATGGCTGGGATCACAGCGCAGCCAAAATGGCCACCGGCGACGAAAAACATCTCATCCAACTCCCGCGCATGGGCGGCCGTGCCGTTGGCCAATGCACTGAAGGCGGCACAAGTCCCGGTGTTGCTACCCACCACCGGGACCGGTCCCGCGACACGCAATCCCGCACGTACCGAGGCGCAAACCGGATCCCCAGCACCCGCCACCATGGCGACGATGGTGTCCTCCAGGGAGTGCTCCGCCGTGCGCAGGGTGGATTCACCCCATTGACTGGGGACCGTGGCAGCCCAGTGCGCGAGAACCTGGGTAGCGGGGACGGGGGAACTGAACATGCTTGTCCTTGGGGTCTGTTTTTGGTATGTGGTTGCGCCTGTCAGCGCATCCTTGTGTGAAGCGAATAGCCGAAACGCAACAGCAGGCCTACGCGAAAGGCCAGGCACATTCAGTCAAGCTTTACTCCGGCGTTGCGGATCACGTCACCCCATTTTTTCGCCTCGCTGTCAATATGTGTCTTGAAAAACTCGGGCGTTCCCCCAAGCGCGACCTGCCCCACTTGTGCGAATTCGGCTTTGGTCGCAGGTGCCTGCAGCCAGTTGTTGATCTCACGGTTCAGGCGCAGGATCACCGACCGAGGCGTGCCCGTCGGTGCCACAATGCCGCCCCAGGCCACCACCTCGAAGCCTGCAATGCCCGCCTCTTCCATGGTCGGCACGTTGGGCAGCAGCGCCGAGCGACGTTTACTGGTAACCGCGAGCGGACGCACCTTGCCCGACTGGATCGCGCCCACCATGGACGGCAGGTTGTCAAACATGAAGTCGATCTGCCCGCCGATCAGGTCGGTCTGCGCCTGCGGAGCCCCGCGGTAGGGAATGTGGCTGAAGCTGATGCCGGCTTTTTCCTTGAGGATTTCGCCGCTGAGGTGACTGGTGGTGCCGTTGCCGCCGGAACCCATGGTCAGATTGCCCGGGTGGCTCTTGGCATAGATGACCAATTCGCGAACCGAGGCGATGGGCAGGCCATGGCGGACCACCAGCACATTGGGCACCTGCGAGAGCACGGCCACCGGCGCCAGGTCTTTATCGGGGTTGTAGGGCATCTTGGAAATCAGGCTGCGGTTGATGGCCATGGTCACGATATTGCCGAAGCCCAGCGTATAGCCGTCGGGTTTGGCGGTGGCCACCGCCTGCATGGCAATGGTGCCTGCCGCGCCGGGGCGGTTCTCGACGATCACCGCTTGTTTGAGCTTGTCCTGAAGGTAGTAGGCCAGTTTTCGGCTGGTCTGGTCGGGCGTGCCGCCGGCGGCCGAGGGCACGATCAGTTTGATAGGCTGGGTGGCGGGCCAATCCGCCGCCAGGGCGGTGCCAGCCAGCGTGGCCGCCACCAGCAGCAGTACAAGGCGCGCTTGAAATTTCGACATCTGTGACTCCAACTTCTGTTCTTGAGGGGCCGCCCACTGCGGCGCCCTGAATATCTGACATGCGCGCCGGCCTGTCCAACGGAATAAACGCATACCCCCCTGCATTTATTTCATGCCCGCATAGCCTTTTTCATTGCGGGCGAACGGATGCCATGCCAATAATGGCCGTAACCGCCATGAAATATCCGACGCAGCGCCACCTGCCCTCCATCGTCAACCTCAACACCTTCGAGGTGATTGCACGGCGCCTGAGCATCACTGCCGCAGCCGATGAACTGGGTCTGACGCAAAGCGCGGTGAGCCGCCAGCTGTCGGACCTGGAGGGCTTTGTCGGCGTTGCACTGTGCCGGCGCACAACTAGCGGGATGGAGCTGACGGTTGACGGTGCCAGCTACCTGCGACGGGTGCGCACCCTGCTGGACGAGTTGGAGTCAGCGACCATCGCCGCGTCCATGGGCTCCATGCCAGGCAAGATACTGCGGCTGTCTGTGCCCACCACCTTTGGCACGCTGTGGGCCATGCCTCGGCTGTGCGCCTTCGCCATCGCGCACCGGCAAATCCAGCTGGACGTGGCCACGCATACCGGGCCCATCAGCATGCGCGACTCGGGGCTGGACGCGGCTATCGTCTACTGCGAAGGGCCGGAGCCCGGCTGCGTGGCCGACCTGCTACACCCCCTGCACTCCTTTCCTCTTGCGGCGCCCACGCTGAGCCGGCTGGCGGCGCCGCTGACGGGCACGCAAATGGCAGCGCTGCCCTTGCTGCACCAGAGCATGGTGCCCAACTCATGGCCGGCCTACCTGCGGCAGCTGGGCGCGTCTGTAGAAGTCCCGATGCCGGGCGCCCACTACGGTCTGCTGTCGCTTGCATTGACGGCAGCGGAGGCCGGACTTGGCATCGCACTGGCGCCGGACTATGTGAGCGCATCGGCGCTGCAGACCGGGCGCCTGGTCAAGCTGAATGACAAGCCCTTTATTTCGCCGCGCAGTTACTTTCTGGTGACGACGAACGAGCGCGCCAAGGCGCCCGTAATCCAATCACTGCGCCAGTGGTTGACGAGCCAGTCGCCGCCTGCCCCTTGAGGCTCCGGCGGTGGCCAGCTGAATGAGGCAGAGGCGGCGTGGTCCAGGAGACTGATCAACGCGCGAAGTTGCCGCTCCAGGCCAATCACACCAGAGACGCCGGAGAGTGCAATGGGCCAAGTCACAACTTCCGTCGAAGTCCACCTCAATGGTGAGGACCCCAGGGGCCTTCCCAAAGCGGCATCGCCGGGTTCGTACCCAGCGTGCGTTTTGCCGCGGCCCTGGTTTTGGCCGCGTTGACCGGTTTGACACTGTGGTCCGGCACACTCAGGGTTTGCGTTTGGCTGGCTGGGCTGACCGGGCGGCCGGCGGCAACGTCTGAGGCGTGTAGGCCGGTTGTGGTGAAAGCGGCCGCCAGGCCGACAGATGCAAGGGGTCGCAAGATCAGGACCAACATTTGAAGCCTCCCGTAGTGAATTGTCGTCACCGCAGGACAGCATGCAAAGGACGTGCCAGAACTCCAGCCATCGTGTTGCACCGTCACGGCTTACCGCCAAGGCTGGTGATCCGCTGCCCGGGATCGCAGCGGCCCAGGACACATTTCCCTCATATAGGGTCAAAGCTTCAGCGTCAGCCGCCTCCAGGCGCCTTCGAGCTGATCCTGCACCAGCGCCCCGCCGTCAAAGCTAAGCGGGCGTTGCTCTGTTGCCGGCAACAGCAAGACCAGGTTGTCTTGCACAGGTGGCTGTGCGCCCTCACGGAACACCGCGATGTGCAGGCCTCGCGCGGTGCAATCAACGCGCAGGCGCCACTGCCCATAAGCGCCGCTGCGCCAGGCCTGGCTATGGCCGTCGTCTTCAAAACAGCTGGCTTCGAAACTGCCATCCCCCTTGAAGGGAAATACCTGGAAGCCGCGCAGGTCTTGGACCTTTGCGAAATGGATCTCTCCGAGGTTCAGCGGTACGGCACAGCCTTCGCGTGCCAGCAATGGGGGCGGGCCATCCAGCGGCGCATCCAGCGTGATCCACTGGCCGGCTTTCACGTACCGCGCGGTGTGCGCCTCGTACCAACCGCCGGTGCCGGGCAGCCACACGCGGCGCTCGGTCTGACCGGGCTCGACCACCGAGGCCACCAGCAAATGGGCGCCCAGCAGCATGTCGTCGTTTTCTTCCAGGCAGTGCGTGTCTTCCGGGAAGTCGTGGTACGTCGGCCGGATGATGGGTTCGTAGGCGCTGTGGTAACGCCATACCAGGTCGTACAGGTAAGGCATGAGCCGGTAGCGCAGGCGGATCAGCTCGCGCACCTGGGGCGTCACCTCGGGGTACATCCAGGGTTCATTGACGGTTTTGTCGTCGTTCCACGAATGGATGCTGAAGCGCGGCAGGAAGATGCCGTGCTGCACCCAGCGCAGCAGCAACTCGGGCCCCGGCGCAGGACCGGAAAAACCGCCTATATCGTGCCCGGTGTTGGACACGCCCGACATCGCCAGGCCCAGGCCCATGCGGATGTTGTAGCGCAGCGTTTCCCAGGCCGTGTAGTTGTCGCCCGACCAGGTCTGCACATAGCGCTGCATGCCCGCGGCGCCTGAGCGCGACACCAGGTAGGGCCGCTCCGCGGGCGCGAACTCGGTCTGCGCGGCATGCGACGCCTGCATCATCAGCAAGGTCTGCAGCGGGCGCACCTCGCGCGCGGGACGGGGCGCGCCGAAGCCGTGGGCCAGCGCCTTGTCGCTCCAGATCTCGTATTCGTTGTTGTCATTCCAGGTGGCGGGGATGCCGTATTCGAGCAGCTGCTCAGTCACCTGCCTCTTCCACCAAGCGATGGTCTTGGGGTTGGTGAAGTCGAGGTACGCACCGGTGCCGTCCCAGAACTGTATGGCCGTGGGTTGGCCGTCCGGGTCTTGCACCAGCAAGCCGACCTGCCTGACCTCTTCGAAGCGCGGGTGGTTGCTGAGCAGCGCGGGCTTGATGTTGGGCACCAGGCGTACGCCGCATTCCAGGTAACTCTGCACAAACGCTGCGGGGTCGGGAAACTTCTCGCGGTTCCAGTTGAAGACGTAACGGCCCGGGCCAATGGAGGTGTAGCCCGACGACAGGTGGAACGAGTCGCAGGGAATGTCGTGCTCTTCACAGCGTTCGAGGAACTCGCCCATGCGCTCTTGCGCATTCGGTGCGTCTGTGTAGCTCATGGTCGAGCCGGAATAGCCCAGCGCGTAGCGCGGCGGGAAGATGGGCCTGCCCGTGAGCCAGGTGTAGCGGCGCGTGATGGCGGCCTGGTCGGCGCCGGCGATGTAATACAGGTCGAGGTCGCCGTGATCGGCTACGAAGTAACGGTAGTGGCCGTGGTAGTTGTCCATCTCGCGGCCCATGTCGAAGCTGCAATCGGACAAGGTGTCGTAGAACAAACCGAAACACAGGCCGGCGTCTTTTTCACCACCTTTGCGCGTGATGTAGAACGGGATGTGCTTGTACAGCGGGTCGGTGCTGCGTGCGTTGTAGCCCATGGGGTCGAGGTTGCACATGCGGTAGCGCTGGCCGGCACGGTTGGCGTCGCCGGCGCGCTCGCCCAGGCCGAAGTAGGCTTCGCCGCGTTCGCGCTGCAGGTAGTGGTAGACCTTTTCGTCCCACCATCCAAAGTTGTAGCTCTGCGTGGTGCGGTCGGAGGCTGTGGCCTGCCAGCGGCCCTGTTGCCGGCTTTCCCAGCGGCAAAAGAAGCCTTCGAGCGCGATGGTCAGGCGCACGGCGCCTGTGGTGATCTGTAGTTGCGAGCCCTCTTCCTTGAGTTCGAATGCGGGCAGCGAAAAGCCGCTCACGTCGAAGCGGTCGCGGCCTTCAACGGGCAAGTTTTCAAGTCCAGGCGCCACGGTCCAGCTGCGCGGCATCTGCAGCCGTCCTTGCGGCAGCACCAGCACACGAACGATGTCTTCTTCGAGCACCCAGATGTGGGCCGTGGCACCACTGGTGCTGTTCAGGACGAGGTGGTTGCCGCTGCGCGATTGCAGGGCGAAAGTGGGAGCTTGGTCAAGGCGCATGGTCGGCTGGTCAATGTTTCGGGTGGCGCAGGTTCAAAGACGCAAGCCGTTCTGGTCGAAGAAATGCAGGTGCTCTGCGGGTGCGGTCACCTTGACGGTGTCGCCGCGCTGGATGTTGGTCTGCCCGCTCAGGATGATTTCAAAAGGCGCATCGGGCACCACGTTGCCATGCAAGATGCTGGTGCTGCCGAGTTGCTCGACCTGCGACACCTTCATCTCCAGCGGACCGTCGTTGGTGAGCTGCGCATGCTCGGGCCGGATGCCCACCGTGCTTGTTCCAGGCTTGGCGCCAGGCATCTGAGCCACCGGCACGAAGTTCATGCGCGGGCTGCCGATGAAGCCGGCCACGAACTGGTTGCAGGGCCGGTTATACAGCTCCAGCGGCGAGCCGACCTGCTCGATGCGGCCGGCGCGCAGCACCACGATCTTGTCGGCCATGGTCATGGCCTCGACCTGGTCGTGTGTCACGTAAATCATGGTCGCGCCAAGCCGGGCATGCAGGTCGCGGATCTCGGCGCGCATCGAAACGCGCAGCTCGGCATCGAGGTTAGACAGCGGTTCGTCGAACAGGAAGAGCTTGGGTTCGCGCACGATGGAGCGGCCTATGGCTACGCGCTGACGCTGGCCGCCGGAGAGCTGGGTGGGCCTGCGCTGCAGCAGCGGCGCGAGCTGCAGCATGGTGGCGGCGGCATTGACCTTGCTCTCGATCACGGCTTTGGCCACGCCCAGGTTTTCCAGGCCGAAAGCCATGTTGTCGTAGACGCTCATGTGCGGGTAGAGCGCGTATGACTGGAACACCATCGAGCAGCCGCGGTGCGCGGCGCTCACGTCATTGACACGCTGGCCGTCGATGCGGATGTCGCCGCTGCTGGCGGGCTCCAGCCCCGAGATGATGCGTAGCAGCGTGGATTTTCCGCAGCCTGAGGGACCGACGAAGACCACAAATTCACCATCGGAAACGGTCAGGTCCACGCCATGGATGATGGTGGCTTTGTCGAAGGTTTTGACGACGTTGGCGAGTTCAAGAGTGGCCACGGGAAAGTCCTTGGTTATTTGACGCCGGCACTGGCGATGCCAGTGGCGATGTATTTCTGCAGGAAGGCAAAGACCAGGGTGATCGGAATCAAGGTGATCACGGTCATCGCCAGCAGGTAGTGCCACTGCGTGTTGAGTTCACCCTGGAAGGCATTGAGCGCGAGCTGCAAGGTGAAGTGCTCCGACTTGGACAGCACGATCAACGGCCAGAGAAAGTCGTTCCAGCGCCACATGAACGAGAAAATGGCCAGCACCGCCATCGCCGGAGCGGCCAGCGGCAGGATGATCTTCCAGTAGATGCGCCACTCGCTGGCGTTGTCCATGCGCGCGGCCTCCAGCAATTCGTCGGGAATGGTCAGCATGTACTGGCGCAGCAGGAACACGCCCGTCGGCGTGGCCACCGCGGGCAGGATCACGCCCCAGAGGTTGTTCAAGAGGTTCAGCTCCGAGATCACCAGGAAAGCCGGCACCAGGATGATGGTGGGCGGAATCATCAGCGTGGCGATGATCAGCACAAACACCGTCTTCTGCCCGGTGAACTGGTACTTGGACAGCGCGAAGGCCGCCATCGAATTGAACAGCAGCGTGAGGATGGTCGCCACCACGGTGATGAACACGCTGTTCCATAGATAGGTGCCGAAGGCGAACTTGCCGAACAGCTCGGTGTAGTTGCCGCCGGCGAATTTGAGTTCATTCACCGGTTTGCGGTCATTGATGTTCACGCGCAGTTCGGTCTGCGGCGCCGCGGGATCGACCATGGTGGCGACCAGGCCGATGCGGCGCACCTGGGCCAGTTCGCGGATATTGCCCTGTTCGTCCTTGGCACGGAACAGCGGCAGGGGTTTGTCGTATCCGGCCACCACCGCTTCCTTCTGGCTGTAGGGCAGAAAGGTCGGCGGGAACTGGCTCAGCGCGCTTTCGGTCTTGAAGGACGACATCACGAGCCACAGCACCGGGCCGAACATCACGATGAGGCCGGCCAGCAGGTAGGCATAGGAGACCCAGTCGGTCCAATGCAGGCTGGTGCCACCGTATTTGTAGCCCTTGGTGCGGGTGAGGAAATTGGCCATGGCTTTTCCTTACTTCTTGATTTTTCCGGCCTCACCGGCTTTGGACAGCCGCAGTTGCGCGAGCGTCAGGGCCATCAGGCCGGCGGCCAGGATCAGCGAGGCCGCGGCGGCCAGGCCGTAGAGGTGGATCTGTTCGGCGAAACCGGTCTGGTAGATGTATTGCACGATGAAGGTAGTGGCCGAGCCCGGGCCGCCGCCGGTGAGCACAAACACTTCGTCAAAGCTCTGCACCGCGCGGATCATCACCAACACCAGCACCACGATCAGGTTGGGCATGAGCAGGGGCAGCGTGATGCGCCTCAGCACGCGAAACGGCGGTGCAGCGTCCATCTCGGCGGCTTCGTAGACGTCTTTCGGAATGGCCTGCAGGCCGGCCAGCAGAATGAGTGTGTAAAAACCCATGTGAGCCCAGATCGACACCACCACCACCCAGAAGAATGCCCAGTGCCGGTCAAGCAGCCAGTCCATCGGCGAGCCGCCCATGGCCACCAGGCCGGCATTGAACACGCCCTGGCTTTGCAACAGCCATTTCCAGATCAGCGCCACCACCACCGGCGACAGCAGCACCGGGTAGAAGAACACACCGCGCCAGAAGCCGCGGCCTATGATCTTGCGGTTCAGCACCAGGGCCGTCACCAGCGAGAAGAACACCATCAAGGCCACCTGGATCAGGCTGAACTTCACCGTGTTGGCGATGGAACGCCAGAAGATGTCGGTGCGGCAGGTCTGCAGGTCGGTGTAGTCGCGGCATTCAAGCAGGATGGCGAAATTTTCCAGCCCCGTGAAAGGCCGCTGCATGGGCAGTAGATTTACCCCGCCGGTCACCGCATACACCAGGTTCACCACGATAGGTAAAAAGGTGAAGATGCTGATCACCACCAGGTTGGGGCCGACAAAGAGCCAGCCTATGCGCGAGGCGCCCAGCCATTTCTGGCCCAGCCGGAAGACCGGCTCGAACAGGTTGAACAAAAAGCCCAGGAAGGCCGAAAAAACCGACATACCGACTCCGATCTACTGTGCCCAACATGACGCCCTCTGCGCCGTCTTATGCCAGTGACACCGCGGAACTGGCTCCGCCAGGCCGCAGGTGTCGCCCCCTGCAAGGGGGAGGCGCGCACGCAGTGCGCGCCACGGGGGTGCGCCTATTTTTCGGCTTGTTTTACCGCTTCGGCCATGTCGGTGCCGATTTTGGTCACGGCCTCATCCACGCTGATCTCTCCCACGATGGCCTGGGTGACCCGGGTTACGGTCGGCAGCATCAGGGCGCGGTTGTACTTGTAGCCTTGCAGCGCGTAGGCCGGCGGCACGATGGTGGAGGTGCCGCTGGTGAACACGCCGAGCGCGGCACGCGCCGTCGGGCCGGCGCTCGGGTAGTCCACGCCTTTTTTGGCCACGCCTGCATGGGCCGGAATATTGTTGGTACGGGACGCGAATTCGGCGACATTGGCCTCCTGCGCCATGAAGTCCAGGAAGCGGCCCACTTCTTTCGGCGACTTGGTGGTCTTCAGCGCCACCCAGGCCGCGCCGCCGGGCATACCCGAGCAGGCAGCCGGGCCACAGGGATTGGGCACGGCGACCCAGTCGAAGGCATTGCCGATTTCCTTTTGCATGCGGTTGATCTGCCATGAGCCCGAAAGGATCATCACCACACGGCCGTTCTTGAACTCACCCACCGCATCGGCATAGCTGGAGCCGCCCGAGCCGCCCCACACATCTTTAAGCATGGTGCCGTCCTTGTGCCAGGCGACGAACTTGCCCACGGCGGCCTTGTAGCCTGCATCCACCGTGAGGTTTCCCTTGGCGTCGAAAATCTTCGCGCCATAGCTCACGGCGGGGCCGGCGAAGCGGTGGCCCGAGCGGTCCCAGGCCATGGCGGCCGGGGTTTGCGTGGCCTTGGCCACCTTGCGCGCTGCATCGGCCCACTCTTCCCAAGTAGCCTTGGGGCCTGGCATGGGTACCTTGGCCTGCTCGAACAAGGTCTTGTTGACGAAGGGGCCGGTCATGGTCATCTGCGAGAGGAAACCGTAGATGCCCTTGTCGCCTGCCTTGTTGCGCATCCAGGGCAAGGTGCTGCCGAAGTTGTCTTCCCAGTACTTGCGGTCCTTCACATGGGCGCTGATGTCGATGTAGTTCTTCGACAGGCCACCGATCTCGGCGACACGCGCGATGTCGGGGCCCTGACCCGCCGCCAGCTGGACGGGCAGCTGCTCGACCACCGTCTTGTAGGGCACGGTGTCGAGGATGACCTTGGCGCCGGGGTTCTGCGCCTCGTAGCGCTTGATGAGGTCGGCGGTCACGTCGCACTCGTTGCCGTCCTGGTAGCACATAACCCGGATTTCGGCGAAGGCGCTGGTGGCCAGCGTGGCGACGGTGGCGCCCAGGAGGCCGGCGCGCGTGGCGTGCCTGGCGAGGGAACGAAGCTGGAAGTTCATGGTTGTCTCTTTCTGGAAAAAGGAAGGTGGGGCCGATCGTTCGCCGGCTTCAGGAATGCGCGTCGGCCCCGGAACGCAGCGCGGCATCCGTTCCACCGCCGGGCAGCATTTCCTCGGTGCGCGGATACGGATCGAGCAGGAGCACCGACAGGGGCTTGCCGGCGCTGTGCGTGCTGGTGGAGATGGAACCCATGTCGTCTTGTGCCGTTGTTTTGCGATCGTGGCTGACTTTGGGCTATTATGGCAAACGTTTGCCAACGCTTGGCAATCGTTTGCCATACTTGTCAGTCACGGCTTTCTCGGTTATATGTTGTCCTGGCACGCACCGATCGCGCCGCCGGTCGGCCATCCGCCGTCGGCCCTTGTTTTCCAAAAATACGACCCATCGATGCTTCGCTTTCCACTCGCCGGACTCTCGCCTCGCCATCCGCATGA
Source organism: Polaromonas sp. P1_F6 (assembly GCF_056405695.1). Taxonomy (NCBI): domain Bacteria; kingdom Pseudomonadati; phylum Pseudomonadota; class Betaproteobacteria; order Burkholderiales; family Comamonadaceae; genus Polaromonas; species Polaromonas sp. P1_F6. The sequence continues at coordinate 292,270 of NZ_JBFUBQ010000003.1, read as the reverse complement.
CCGGCCTTCGCGCCAACCCAATATTCGCTGCGGCGTCCAGACCCGGCAGACCTGCCGCCCGCACCGATGACCGACGACACCCCGCGCAGGCGCAAGGGCGTCGGCCCGGTTTCGCTGAGCGAAGTCGCCGCGCAGGCCGGCGTCTCAATCTCCACCGTCTCGCGCATCGTGAACGGCGAGACCCGGCGGGCTTCGTCGGAAACGCTGGCGCGCGTGCGCGAGGCGATCAAGACCGTGGGCTACCACCCGAACCAGCTGGGGCGCGCGCTGCGCAACCGTGAGAGCCGCCTGGTCGCGATGCTGGCCGCCAACCTCGACAACCCCGTGATGGCCACACTGGCCGCCTCCACCGAGGCCGCGCTGCGCGAGGCCGGCTACACGATGATTCTGTGCGATACGCACGACCGGCCGGAGCTGCAGGACGACTATCTCAACGCCATGCGCTCGCAGGTCGTGCAGGGCTACGTGATGGTCGCGGCTCAGCCCAGTGCCGGCCTGCGCGACTTCGTGGAGCGCGGCGCGCCGATGGTCTTCGTGAGCCGGCGCAGCCCGTTCGGCACCTGCGCCTTCGTGGGGCCGGACAACCTGGCGGCCGGCGCCGCCGCCGCAGACTACCTGCTCGACCGCGGCATCGACGCGCCGGCCGTGGTATTTCCGTCGCGCGGATCGTCCACGACCCGGGAACGCGTGCAGGGCTTCTGCGAGCGGGCCGGCGCCAGAGGCTTGTCAGCCGACCGGATCCGTCGGGTAGAGGCTCCGGGCATCTCGCACCTGGAAATCGGCTACGCCGCCGCGGCCCAGTTCGCGGCGCCCGGTGCCTGGCCGCGTGGCGCGATGTGCATCAGCGACCAGGTCGCCTATGGGCTGCACCGCGTGGCCCGCGAGAGCGGGATCCGGGTGCCCGGCGACTGCGAGCTGGTCGGCATCGACGGCAACCCGATCAATGCCTGGCTCGCCCCGTGGCTCACCTCGGTCGAAATTCCGCATCAGGATTTCGGACCGGTCATCGTGGACCTGATGCTGAGCCTGTGGGGCGGCGAAGCACCACGCGAACGCCTCATGCCGCACCGCATGGCGGCTGCGCTCGAGACCTGAAACCGGCCAGGCCTGCGCCGGATGCGTCACGCGCCGGGCTTAGGCCTTTTCCAGATCACGCCGTCCACCAGGTAGTGATGGAAATTCACGGTGAAATGCAAAATGAACACGGCGGGCAAGCCTAGCCAGATCAATTGCCGACCCGCCACCGACAGCGCTTCGTACATCACGGCGCCCAGCACCAGGCATAAGGCAAGGTATTTGGCCGCATTTTTGAATGGGTTCATCAGGCGCTGAAGGTCTTGGCCGTCAAGGGATCGTTGATCGACGGCGCCCGGCAGTTGCGCGTCACGGCGGACATTCTGCAGCCATACAAACTGCAGGTATTGCAGGTTGTGCCAGATATTGACCACCAGCCACCCCGACGTGATGTTCGTGGCCCACAGGTAAGCGACTGCCGTGACAAGCAGGTGCGATGCCACAAACAGGCAATGCCCCGCGTTGAGTTGACCGGCCAGCGCAAGGCGCAGCTGCCGATATCCCCACCATGCGCACACAAACACGGCGACGATGCCTGTTGCGCCTGTCAACGCGGCGTCAACGGATGGAAGATAGATGGGGTAGCCATAAAAGAATTCAGGGGCTGTTGTACACCGATGCATCAAGCCCCAAAGCGGAAAGAGATAGATCAGGCTTTCAGACAAGCGATCAGGGCCCGTTGCCTGCGGGTCGGCCCTTCTGTACGCCCTTGCAATGCCGAACGACTGCCGGGTGACATGGTAGGTCTGCGCAATGAAATACAAGGTAAACAGGCCGCCCAACTCATAGGCCAGCGCGACCATCGTGACCCCGACCAGCACGATGGGCGGCAAACCAAAAATCAGGAACCAGTGCTTTTTGGCTTGGGCTTTGTCAAACCCGATGCGGGTGTAGGTCGCAATGACGTGGGGGCTGGCAAATAGCCAGATGTCGACCAGTACCACCGCTACAAACATCGCGGGTGAGATCGTCGCCAAAGCGCCCAGGACCAGCGCGATGCCGGCGGTGCCAAAGAGGAACAGCCTGTCAAACCACGGATCGTAGAGAAGCGGGCCGTGATTGGCGGTACCGACCGGCCAGCGCAGGCTCATGTCACCGGCAGAATAATGGGAGGTGGCCGCGCTGAGCCGGGAGGAACGAATTTTGGCGGCCGGACGAACTGGGTTCTCGGCCGAAGATTGCGTTCCGTCGTCGCCTTGATCTGCTCGTATGCGCTGTTGAGGCCGGCCTCAAACCGCGAAGCCAGCGTCAGCCTGCCCGGCATGGCAGACAAACCAGCGGGGGGCAATGTCTGGTAGGGGTCATACGACGGCCTGGCTTCACAAGGGTAGCAAAGCCCATCGGCATCAAACTGGCTTCGGAATTGAATGGAATAGACCACCCCACCGGGTTTATCGCTGTCGATGGGAAATGAAAAATCCACAACAGAATCAGAGGCATCGGCGGCAGGATTGCTGTCGCGCAACAGGATGAAACCGGAATCAGTGAAGGCGCGGACCCACTCCCGCTTCAGATCCGGCAGTTTGACCTTGACGTAGGAGTTGTCGTAAGTCCAGCGATTACGCTCTCCGCCCCATGCGTTTTTGTAATCAAACCCGCGCTGGGGATCCAGGTAGTTCAGGGATTTGTTTTTGATGGACGAATACGCTTGGTCGATGTCCGGGTAGAGCCTGCTGCTCAGGTCGTACTGGACCATCCATGGAAATTTCCCGATGTCCGTTTCGTCCTGTATTTTTCCCCATCGCAAAAAACAGTTCATGCACCGGCCATTGACAACGGTGCCGTCTACCTTGAATCCAAAAATCACAACGCCGTATTTGCCATTCTTGTCCACGGGATAAGAAAACCGGAAGACCGTGGCGCTGTCTGCGTCTTTTTTGGCGGCAAGCAGGGTGAAGCCGGATTCCACAAACGAATCAATCAGGATTTGATTCAAATCCTGCACTTTGATGCTTTTGTAGATCGCCATCGGGAATGCGTTCGGCGTTCCTATCTGCCTTGTTGCAATCGGGTTTGCAAGCGGCTGGGCGCTTGAAATGGAAAAACATCCCAACCCCAGGATCAATGCCAGGAAAACCGCCATTCTGGACAACATTTTTCGGTACCCCCCGTTGACGTTATCCATGGATTAAACATCATGGCCGTCTTCCATCAAGAGGAGTTTTTATCTGGATTGGATACCGCATCGAACCCAATTCACCGAACGCCAGCCATTTTGGCCATGAAAAAAGCGCCCGAAGAGGCGCTTTTTTCATGGATGCGACCTGGGGCCGCATCAGCAAAACAGCTCAACCCTGGTGAGGGCGCTTGCCTGGGTTCTTTTTGCTGCGGGTGTGCGAACCGCGCTCCAGGCTGATCTTCTGGCCGCGGCCGGTCGTGATCGTGTAGCCCTTGGGAGGGACTGGCTTGGGGGCGCAGATGTCGGCTTCGACTCTGATTTTCTTGGGCATGGAAGACTCCGGGTTAAAAATGGCGTAGCCCGTGATTTTAAGCCACTCCGGGGCTGCAGGGCTCCCGCCGGGCTTATTAGGCGTACAAGGCGGCCGGCGCCTGCTCCCGGACGCACTGTGTTTGGGCCGCCGCCAGCGTGCGCGCCACGGGCTCCCAGGTGCTGGCATAGGCGGGGAGCGCGTCGGGTGCAAAGGCGGTGTGCGGCCAGTCGGAGCCCCAGACCATGCGCCGCCCGAACAGCCCCGCGACCTTGCGGATGGTCTCGTCTAGCGTCTCATACGGCGCCTGCGCCCCCAGGCGGTACCAGCCCGAGAGCTTGACCCAGGCGCCCTGGTCGGCGAGCTGCTCCAGCGCCAGCCAGGCCGGGTGATCCGGAGGAACGCCGGCGTACATGCCGGCGAGGTGGTCCAACACCGCCGGTACCGGGCTGGCCGCATGCAGGGCCGCGATCACGGGCAGGTCTTGCGGTGCCGCATACCACTGCACATGCCAGCCCAGCGCACGCAGGCGCGGCGCCAGGGCCTGGAAGCTGTCCCGGGCGCCGTCACCCTCCCCGGCCTTGAGGCTGTCCCCGACGGGAGACACCAGATTAAAGCGCACGCCACGCACGCCGAGCGCATGCATGGCCTGCAGTGCCGCATCGTCGATGGAAGGCGGCAGCACCACCACACCGCGATGTCGCCCGCCACCGACACGCAAGGTGTCCAGCAACACTGTGTTGTCGGTGCCATAAACGCTGGGCTGCACCAGCACCAGGTGGCCGAAGCCATGGCTTTGGGCCAGTTGCTCGATGTCCGCCAGCGGCCGGTGCGCGGGCTGGTAATGGCCCGGCGCGACAGCCGCAGCGGCGTCAAAGACGTGGACGTGGCTGTCCCAGCCGGGCGCCACCGGGTCAGGCGTGGAACTCTGCACCGCTTAACCCGTGGTGATCTTGCGGTCTTTGATGATGCGGCCCCATTTGAGCTGCTGGGCTTTGAGGAAAGCCTGGGTCAGCGCTTCGGGGCCCTCAGGGAAGGCTTCGCCGCTCAGGCTGCGGATGCGGCCCAGCACTTCGGGGTCGGCCATGGTCTTTCGGATGGCGGCGACCAGCGCGGCTTTGGACTTGGCGTCTATGCCGGCGGGCGCCAGCACCGGATTCCACTCGAGCACCTCATAAGCCGGCACGCCGGCTTCTTCCATGGTCGGCATGTCGGGCAGCGAGCGCGTGCGGCGCCGGCTGGTCACCGCCAGCGGGCGCAGCCGGCCCGACTGGATCTGTCCCAGCGAGGAGGCCACGTTGGCGAAGAAGAGCGGCACCTGGCCGGCCATCACGTCGTTCATGGCCGGGCCGCCGCCGCGGTAGGGCACGTGCACCAGCTTGACGCCGGCCAGGTCTTCAAACAGCGCGCCAGCCAGGTGCTGGGCCGAGCCGTTGCCGGAGGAGGCATAGGCGATCTGCCCGGGTTTGGCCTTGGCCAGGCGTATCAGGTCCTTGACGCTTTTGGCTTCAAAACCGGGCGTGCACACCAGCACGTTGGGGAACTGCGCCAACACGGCCAGAGGCGCGAAAGCCGTGTCGGTGTCGTAGGGTAACTTGGGGTAAAGCGCGGGATTGACGGCGAAGGACGAGGCATCGACCAGCAACTGCGTACCGTCGGGCACGGCGCGCGCCACCTGCGTCGCGGCGATCTGGCCGCCGGCGCCGGGCTTGTTGTCGACCAGCACGGGCTGGCCCAGGAACTCCGCCATGCGCGGTGCGATCAACCGCGCCATCAGATCGGCGCCGCCGCCCGCGGCATAAGACACGACCAGCGTGATCGGCTTGCCACCGGCGATCTGGCCCGCGGCATGAGCGGCAAAGGTCCAGGGTGCAGCGACGGCCGCGCCCGCGGCCTGCAGCACGAGGCGGCGCGAACGGTTCAGCGGCTGCGCGGCATTTGAAGGGTTGTTGCTTGGGTGTGGCATGGTTTTCTCCAGTTCCAGGGTGTGTTCAGGGTGTGTTCAGGTGATGGTGACGGTGTAGTGAAAGGCGTGGGCGTCGCCCCGCGTGTAGCGCACTTCGACGCAATGGCCGGCAAGGTCGTAGGCGCAGCGCGTGACCAGCGCACAGGGATGGCCGGCCGACAGGGCCAGGTGGCCGGCCTGCGCCGCCGTCAACGCGCCGAAGCCGATTTCATCGACCGCGCGGGCCACGTGCACGCCGCAGCGTTCGGCAAACATCGGGTAGAGCAGGTCGCCCCAGCTGTCGGTATCGCTCTCGGCGAGCTCGGCAAACAGGGCCGGGGGCAGCCAGATTTCCTCGTAAACACAGGGCTGGCCAGAGAGCGAGCGCACGCGTTGCAGCCGCAGCGCCGTATCGCCGCGTGCAAGGCCGAGGCGCCGCGCCACCTCGGCGGGTGCGACCAGCAGCCGGCGCGAGACGATGTGCGAGGCTGGCACTTCACCCGTGCCCTCGCCGAAGCGGAAAAACCGCATCATGGTGCCGCCCGTCATGCCGGCACGCACAAAGGTGCCGCGGCCGTGGATGCGTTCGATCAATCCCTGGTCGGCCAGGAGTTCCAGCGCGCGGCGCAGCGTGCCCAAGGCCACGCCGTGCTCGGCGGCCAGGGTCTGCTCGGCCGGCAAGGCGCTGCCCGGCGGCCACTCGCCCGCCACCACGCGCGCGCGCATAGCGGCGGCCAGGGCGGCATAACGGCTTTGGCCCGGTTCGGCGGGGACCACAGTGAGGGTGGGCTTATGCATAATTGATCTAGTCCTATAGATGACTAGATCATGTCATGCGTCCCCGCATCTGTTCTCAGGGTTTTCACGTAGTTTTCGGGACCAGGAGCGGCCTTCTCCGAAAAAAAAAGCGGCGCCCATCAGGGCGCCGCCTCTTTGCGGAGAAGCAGCGAACCACTTACTCGATGGTCGCGCCGGAAGCCTGCACAATGCCCTTCCATTTGAGGTAGTCGCTCTTGAGCAACGCGGAGAACTGCTCGGGCGTCATGTTTTGTACCTCAGCGCCTTGCGCGTGAATGGCCGCCTTCATTTCGGGTGTGGCCAGCAGCTTGTTGACCTCGGCATTGACCGTGGCAACGATGTCTTTGGACGTGCCGGCCGGCATGAAGAGGCCATACCAGGTGCTGACGTCAAAATCCTTGTAGCCCAGTTCGGCCACCGTGGGCACATCCGGCAGCGAGGTGCTGCGGCGGGCCGAGGTGACGGCCAGCGGGCGCAGCTTGCCCGATTTGATCTGGGCGATGGCCGAGGGCAGCGAGGACACCATGAGGTCCACATTGCCCGCCAGCACATCCATCATGGCCGGGTTGGAACCCTTGTAGGGCACGTGGCGCAGCTTGATGTTGGCCGCGCCGTTAAAAATCTCGCCCGCCAGATGGATGGTCGTGCCGTTGCCGGGCGAACCGTAGGTGATGGAGTCAGGCGCAGCTTTGGCTGCCGCCACCACGTCGGCCAGCGTCTTGAAGCGCGACTGCACGCCCGTGACGATCACGACCGGCGTGTAGGCGACGTGGGCCACTGCCACCAAATCCCTGGTCGGGTCGTAGCTCAGGTTTTTGTACAGCCAGGGGGCAACAACCAGGTTGTCCTTCTGGCCCATGACCATGTCATAGCCCGTGGGCGCTGCGCGTACGGCCTCTGCAATGCCGATGGTGCCGCCGGCGCCGCCGCGGTTATCGGGCACCACGGTCCACTTGCTGGCCTCCGCCAGTTTGGTGGCCACCAGGCGTGACAGGATGTCGGTGCCGCCGCCGGGCGGGAACGGAACGATCAGGCGGATCGGCTTGGCCGGGTATGTTTGGGCCTGCGCGGCACAGAGCACGAGCGCGAGGGCAATGAACGACAAAAACTTGCGAAGCATGGGGGAAGGTCTCCTTATGGGGCTTGCCAAGCATAAGGCGAATGAAAAAGACGCACTCGCTTGCAGCCGGTTTGACCTTCAATTTTATTCGCCGGCCTGTCTATACAACATGGCGGTGTAGCGAGGCCGGACCGTGATCCGCGGGGTCCGGCGTCTCGATCGGCGATGCCCTGGGCGGGCTGCAGCGCCTGCCATGCACCACCAGCGCCCCCGCAAGCGCCGCTTATGATCAGCCCTTTAAAAAATAAGAGGGCCTTGCATGTCATCAAACTCTTCTGCCGCGCCGTCCATGGTGCGCACCGGCGCCAAAGCCGGTGTGGCGTTTGCCAGTTCTGTCGCCATGGGAGGTTTGCTGGCTTTCCTGCTGGGCGGTGGCGTGTTCTTCTTCTACCTGAGCCGGCTGTCCGGCCCTGGCATGCCCGCCGCTGCGCATGCAGGCGGCGCCGGCGCCATCCTCGCCTTGCTGTTTTCACCGCCCTTGCTGGTCAGCATGCTGCTGCTGGCCTTTGTTCCGATTTACCTGATGCTGGGCGTGGCGCGTGGCCGCAGCCGGGCCATACAACAAGTCGTGACGGGTCATGGAGAGGCCATGTCGCAGCGATTGACAGACGCGATTGCCGGACGTATCGAGGCCATGCCGCGAACCAAGGGTGCACTCGAACGGGTGTCAGAGATGCTGTCGGCCGATGCCATTGGTCAGCAATTGGCGCCCGTGCTGGGCCAGGGACGCGCCGTGCGCGGCATGATCAATTTCGTGGTGAACCGCCTGCCGCTGGCTGATGTACTGGCGCAATGGCAGCAGGCCCGCGCCGCCGAGGCCGCACCTGCGCCAGCACCAGGTTCGCCTGACCCGGTGTTGCGCACTCTGCTCGCGCAGCGTATTGGCCAGACGCTTCAGGATGCCGCTACGCCTTCCCGCAAGCCGCTCTACATCGCCATGGCCGTCCAGGCGGCCTTGCTGGCAGCAGGGATGTGGCTGACGCGTTGACACGCGTTGACCCCTGGAAAGGTCTAGATCATCTCCAGCGAGGTGGCGCGGGAAGGCGGCTTGAACAACACATCCAGTGCAGCCAGTTGTTCATCGCTGAGCCGGATTTGCGCCGCCGCGGCGTTCTCGCGCAGCCGTTCCGGATGGCCCGTTTTGGGAATGGCGATGACGCCGTCCTGCGCCAGCACCCAGGCCAGCGCCGCCTGGGCGGGTTGCATGCCGTGGCGCACGGCGAAGCCGGTCAGGCCTGCATGGCGCAGAAGGCGCGCCTGCTCGATCGGTGAATACGCCATGACCGGCACGCTGCATTCGCGCAGCCAGGGCAGCAGATCCCACTCAATGCCGCGGCGCGTGAGGTTGTACAGCAGCTGGTTGGTTTGCACGCCCTGACCGCCGGGCACTTGCCACAGCTCCTGCATGTCGGAGAGGTCAAGGTTGCTCACGCCGTAATGACGTATCTTGCCGGCCTTTTGCAGCGCCATCAAAGCCTGCATGGTTTCGGCCAGCGGAACCGAACCCCGCCAGTGCAACAGATAAAGATCGATGCGGTCAGTGCGCAAACGGCGCAGGCTGCGCTCGCACGCGGCCACTGTTCCCGCCTTTGAGGCATTGTGCGGATACACCTTGGTGACGATAAAGGCTTCGTCACGCCTTCCCTGCAGCGCCTCGCCAACGAGTTCTTCGGCCAGCCCCTCACCGTACATTTCCGCGGTATCAACCAGCGTACAGCCCAGGTCCAGGCCCAGCTGCAGAGTCGCGAGTTCGTCGGCGCGCCGCGCCGGCACGTCGCCCATGTTCCAGGTGCCCATGCCCAGGGCGGGAACGGCTTCGCCGCAGGGAAGCAATACGCTTTTCATGCAAAGCATCTTAGCGCCGCGCAGTCCCGAACGGCGCATTTCAGTGATGCGGATACGGAATCAATGGCCCCCGAAGAATTCATGGTTCCGCCGGCCCCGCGACGTAGCATGGCGGAGCTTTCACTGCGCCAGCGCGCTCACCTGATGGAGACCGACATGAAGATCATCCGAAGCAAGGATTTCACCGCAGCACGCGCCTGGGGCGCGGTGACGGTAGCCAACATGCAGGGCATCACCACCCGGCTGCACTGGACCGACAAACCCTACAAATGGCATATCAACGAGGGCGAAGAAGTGTTTGCGGTGCTCGATGGCCGCGTGGAAATGCGCTACCGCGACAACTGCGGGCAATGCTCCGTGATGCTGGAAACCGGCGACATCTTTTTCGCGAGCGTGGGCACCGAGCATGTCGCCTCACCGGTGGGCGAGGCCCGCGTGCTGGTGGTGGAAGTGGAGGGCAGCGACTGAAACGATCCGGCTTGATCCGCGCACGCCCCTAGGACGCTGCAGGCAGCAGCGGCAGGTTCACCAGCAGGTTTTGCGGCTTGAGCCTCACCACCCCGTCGGCGTTCATCATCAATCCCAGGTACACCGGCTTGCCCGCCACATCGCTGCGCATTTCCCGCGTGTCCACAAATTCCAGCCGGAACAGGCTGACCAGGCGCTGCAGCCGGTCGGGCGCAACGTCCATTCCCTCATACAGGTCATTGAGCAAGGCTGTGGACTCCACGTCCAGCCCTACATGCCAGCGCCAGGCTTCATCGTCCACTTTCTGCACCGGCCGGATGGTGACTTCAACGCCGAGAAAATGCTTCACCCACTTCTGCAACACGCTTGCCAGCGCCTTGAGGCCTGAGCGGGCGCGCACCATGGTGAAGACCAGGCCGTGGCTCAGGTCGTTGCTGACCTCATGCGTCAGGTCCAGCAGAAAACGGTGGCGGCCCGGCTGCTGCCAATACGTGAAAACGTTATCGTCATTGAGCACCTGCAGTTCAACCACGGGCACCGGCGCCTTGGCCTCCGCCAGGAAGCGGCCGAAGTCGCCCACACCGCCGGTCTCATTGAACATGTCGATCACTTCCTGGTCGCCGCTTAGCACCTGGCCGTCCTGCGTACTGATGCGCTGGGGGCGAAACAGTATTTCGGCGGCGCGCACTTCATATGCGTCGGTGGAACCCTGCAACACATTGTGGACAACCGCCTGGGCAATCAGGTCGATGAACAACGGCGGTATGTCGATGCGGCCCGTTCCGTCTCGCGGGAACAGGCCCAGGTAGTACGCCTCCAGCGTGCCGGCGGCGAGCAGTCCATCGCGAAAGCGCAAAAACAGGTTGTAGTTGTCACGCGCATCCGCATCTTGCAGGGCCGCCAATTCGGCGGGCTCTACCGGTCGGGAGGGTGCAGCCACCAGCGCGGCGTGCAGGGCACGTTCGGCATCGCATGACTCGGCCACCGGCGCGAGTTCGGGCCGCGCGAGGAAGAGCCGCAGATAGTCGTCGGAGGGTGCGAGCCAGCCGCGTGCGTTGCGCTGGAGCCGGGAAAAGCCGCTGGAAGGCCAGAAATCTTGCATGGGGCAATCGTCTCATATTGCACGCGCCATTTTTTCGCCGCAGTCCTGTCGCTCCTTTTTTGATAGCTGCTTGCGCCCATCTGCATTGGCCTGCAGACATTTTTCTCTAACAAAAGTGTCATTAACAGAACGATCGGCCGCTGCAGGCATTACATCCCGTTTCATTCCAGCCTTCTGTTTCGCAATCTTTACCGCCTGTTAGCACTCCATCCATCGTCACGCACGTTGTACTGGGTAAGGTCTCCTCATCAGGCGGCGATCACGATGCGATCACGACGGTTACGTCAGCCCGCCTTCCAGTCCATCCATGTCCCGCAAGACAGGAAGAGAGCGTTCAACATGACAGCAATCGACACCGGCGACACAAACGTGTCCCATACCGATCACATGGCCTTCCGGCCTTCGCACCTTTACGGCTACCTCACGCTGCTGGCCTTTGCAGTCCTGCTGGCATTGCTGCAGCCCGTTGCCTGGGCGCAGGAGCCTGCGCCTCAGGGCGCCCAGTTGGATCCACCCGGCCGGGTCGCCCGGCTTAACCTGGCCGAAGGCGCCGTGAGCTTCGCACCGGGTGACGGCAACAACCCGGCAGGAGCGTCGGCCTGGACACCCGCCGTGCTGAACCGGCCGCTGACAGCCGGCGACAGGCTGTGGACGGGCCCCGGCGCCCGCTCGGAGCTGTACGTGGGCTCTACCGCGCTGCGCATGAACGGCCAGACCAGCCTGGATTTCCAGGCACTGGACGACAACACCACCCAGTTGCGCCTGGCCCAGGGCACGCTCAAGCTGCGCGTACGGGCCCTCTATGAAGGCCAGCGGCTGGAAGTGGATACGCCCAACCTCGCGTTTGTGGTGTCGCAGCCAGGTGACTACCGGCTGGACGTCGACCCTGCCGGCAACACGACGCGCGTGGTGGCCCAGTCGGGCAGCGGCGTGATCTACGGCGACGGCGTCGCCCCTGTGACACTGGAAAGCCGACAGCAGGCCAACTTCAGCGGCACGCAGCTCACCCCGGCGGCACCGGGCGCCGCACAGCAGGACAGCTTTGATCTGTGGGCCGCTGACCGCGACCGGCGTGAAGACCAGTCAGTTTCAGCGCGTTACATACCGCGCGAAACCGTGGGCTACCAGCAGCTCGACAGCTATGGCACCTGGAGCCAGGACCCGGGTTACGGCGCCGTCTGGATACCGCGCGCCGTGCCCGCCAATTGGGCGCCCTACCGCGTCGGCCACTGGGCCTGGGTTTCGCCCTGGGGCTGGACCTGGGTCGATGACGCGCCCTGGGGGTTTGCGCCGTTTCACTATGGCCGCTGGGCACAGATCGGCCCGCGCTGGGCCTGGGTACCGGGCCGGCTGGCACCGCGCCCTGTCTATGCGCCCGCCCTCGTCGCTTTTGTGGGCGGCAGCAGCGGCGGTGTGAACTGGAATATCTCCATCGGTGGTTCACCGCGGCCCGGTGTGGGCTGGTTCCCGCTGGCGCCCGGCGAAGCCTTTCGCCCGGCCTACCGCGTGAGCCCGCGCTACGTCACACAGGTGAACCACAACATCGTGGTCAACAACACCGTCAACGTGACCAACATTTACCGCTACCAGCGCCAGCCTGCAGCGGTGACGGCTGTCAGCCGCGAGGACTTCGAGCGCGGCCGGCCGGTGCACGGCAATCCCCACCGGCTGAGCAGCGCCGACCTGGGCCGCGCACAACTCGTGGCCGACCGCGGCGCCCTGCCGCAGCGCCCGAATCCGTCGGAGCTGCACGCGCAGCAGCGCCCCGTGGCCGCCGCCGCATTGCCGCCGCCCGCCGTGGCCACGCGGCCGGTGGTCAGCAGCCGCGACGACCGCGGGGATGATCGCCGGGACGGCCGGCGCGATAACAACAACCGGGACGAGCACCGCGCCGGTCCCGCCGCCGGCAGGGACCACGACGCCCGGTCACAAGCCGCCGCTCCCGCTTCCCCCGCCGCGCCTGTCGGCGCAGCGCCAGCCGCACGGCCCTCGCCCGCACCGGACCGCAGCGCCCTCGAGGCCAGCCAGCGCGCGCAACGCGAGCAGCAGCGCCAGCAGCAGGAGCAAAAAGAACGCCTGCAAGGCCCCCAGCTGGAACAGCAACGCCGCCAGGGCGAAGAGGCCATAGGCCAGCGCGCCCTGCGCGAGCAAGCCCAGCGCGATGCGCGGGCCCGCCAGGAAGCGCAGGAACGCGCCCAGGCCGCGGATGCCAATGCCGATGCACGCGCCAACGCCGACCGCCATGCCGCCGAACAGGCCCGTCGCAGCCAGCAACAAGCGCAGCGCGAACAGCTGCGCCAGCAACAGGAACAACGAGAAAAGCTTCAGGGTCCCCAGCTGGAACAGCAGCGCCGTTCCGGTGAAGAATCCATAGGCCAGCGCGCCCTGCGCGAACAGGCCCAGCGCGACCAGGAAAACACCCGCCAGCAACAGGCCGCGCAAAGACAGCAGCAGCAGCAGCAGCAACACCAACAGCAACTGCAGCAACAACAACATTTGCAACAACAGCAGCATTTGCAACAACAGCAACAACGTGCGCAGCAGGAGCAGCAGCGCCAGGCCCAAGCCCAGGAACAACAACAGCGGCGGCAACACCAATTGCAGCAACAGCAGCAGCAACAGCAGTCACAACGCGACGCCACCCCAGACAAACCGTCCCGCCAGGCCGACGCAACCAATCCGCGCGGCCAGCGCGGCGAAGGCGGCCCAGGCCGCAACCGCGAGCAATAAAAAAGCCAATACGGGCGCCGGTTTCCTACCGGAGGGGGCACTCTTCATCAAGCAGGGGCCGCGGAACCGGCTTTGCCGGGCAGAACAAGCCCACCCCTGTCCAGGCTCACTTCGTGTAGCCTGCTCCCCCTCAAGGGGGCGGCGCCTAGGGCCGGCAAAGCCGTACCCTCGGCCCCCGTTTGGTTGGGCCCGCTGAACTCTTAAACCAGCAGGGGCCGCGGAACCGGCTTTGCCGGGCCGCAGGCGCAGCGCCCCCGAGGGGCTGGAGCCCGCGGCTCCAAGCCTGCCTGCGCAGGCTTGGACGGGCGACAGAGGCGAAGCGTCTCGCAAGCTGCGGCCTGCAAGGCCTCGCGAACCACACGCAATGGGGAGCGTGGGGGCTTTAGGGGATCACGCAAAACTACTTAAGGGTCTGACCCGGTACCGCCTCGGAGGGTGGGTGGCTAGGATGACCACCTGTGTTTCACGGGTTCGCGCCTGCTGCCGCATCAGCCGCCGCGGCACCTTGCGCCCGTGATATCCAACCCATCTTCCGGAGAACCAATTTGTCAGTGGAGTTCATTCTCGAAACACGAGGGCTGACCAAGGAATTCAAGGGATTCGTGGCGGTCAACAACGTGGACCTGAAAGTCCAGCGCGGGCATATCCATGCGCTGATCGGGCCCAACGGCGCCGGCAAGACGACTTTCTTCAACCTGCTGACGAAGTTCCTCATCCCCACGCGCGGAAGCATTGTCTACAACGGTAATGACATCACGTTTGAGCAACCCGCGCAGACCGCGCGGCGCGGCATCGTGCGGTCATTCCAGATCTCTGCGGTCTTCCCGCACATGACGGTGCTGGAGAACGTGCGCGCCGCCTTGCAGCGCAACCTCGGCACCTCGTTCCATTTCTGGAAAGCGGAAGACACCCTGTTTCACCTGCATGGCCGTGCTCGCGAGCTGCTGGCCGAGGTCGACCTCAGCGACTTCGCCGACGAGCTCACCGTGAACCTGCCCTACGGCCGCAAGCGTGCGCTCGAACTCGCCACCACGCTGGCGCTGGAACCCGAACTGATGCTGCTGGACGAACCCACGCAGGGCATGGGCCACGAAGACGTGGACCGCGTGACGCAGCTGATCAAGAAAGTCTCGGCCGGCCGCACCATCCTGATGGTCGAACACAACATGAACGTGGTGTCGTCGATCGCCGATCGCATCACGGTGCTGCAGCGCGGCGCCATCATTGCCGACGGGCCTTATGCAGAAGTGTCAGCGAATCCGTTGGTGATCGAAGCTTATATGGGCACAGCGAACACCGAGCTTCAAGGGGCGCACTAGATGACCAAAGAGCTCCTCAAGATAGAAGACCTGCACGCCTGGTACGGCGAGTCGCACATCTTGCATGGCGTGAACCTCAGCGTCAACGAAGGCGAAGTGGTAACACTGCTGGGCCGCAACGGCGCCGGCCGCACCACCACCATGCGCGCCATCGTCGGCATGACGGGTGCACGCAAGGGCTCGATCCGCATCAACGGCGAAGAAGCCATCAAGCTGGCGCCGCACAAGGTGGCCCGGCTGGGCGTGGGCTACTGCCCTGAAGAGCGCGGCATTTTCGCCAGCCTGACAGCCGAAGAAAACCTGATGCTGCCGCCCACCATAGCGCCCGGCGGCATGAGCCTGGACGAAATCTACGCAATGTTTCCCAACCTCAAGGAACGCGCCAGCAGCCCCGGCACGCGGCTGTCCGGCGGCGAGCAGCAGATGCTGGCCGTGGCGCGCATTTTGCGCACAGGCGCGCGCCTCTTGCTTCTCGATGAAATTTCCGAAGGCCTGGCGCCGGTCATCGTGCAGAAGCTGGCAGAGATGATCCTCACGCTCAAGGCCAAGGGTTACACCATCGTGCTGGTCGAACAGAACTTCCGCTTCGCCGCGCCGCTGGCCGACCGCTTCTATGTCATGGAGCACGGCCGCATCGTCAAGCAATTTGCGCAGTCCGAGCTGACACAAAACATGGGCATGCTGCAGGAATACCTCGGCGTCTGAGGCCGGGTGCGCCGAATCCCTTTTCAGTCCTCATTTGGTCCCCCCCAGTTCACCCCCCATCCATAACAGGAGACATCATGAAACTCAAAGCACTTGCCGCCGCACTCGCCCTTGGCCTCACAGGCGCAGCCTTCGCACAGAACACCGGCCCGATCAAGATCGGCATCATCACCGACATGTCCAGCCTTTACGCCGACATCGACGGCCCCGCCGGCGCTGAAATGCTGAGGTGGGCCGTGCAGGATTTCGGCGGCAAGGTCCTGAACCGCCCCATCGAAGTGCTGAGCGCCGACCATCAGAACAAGGCCGACGTTGCATCATCCAAGGCGCGTGAGTGGATCGACAAGGATGGTCTGCAGATGCTGATTGGCGGCACCAACTCCGGCACGGCGCTGGCCATGTCCAAAGTCACCACCGAAAAGAAAAAGCCCTTCCTCGTCATCGGCGCCGGCTCGGCCCGCCTGACCAATGAAGACTGCTCGCCCTACACCATCCACTACGCCTACGACACGGTCTCGCTGGCCAAGGTCGCCGGTTCCGCGCTGGTCAAGGCCGGCAACAAGAGCTGGTACTTCCTGACCGCCGACTATGCGTTCGGCTACTCGCTCGAAGGCGATGCCTCCACCGTGGTCAAGGCCAACGGCGGCACCGTCGCCGGCACCGTCCGCCATCCGCTGAACGCCTCGGACTTTTCGTCTTTCCTGCTGCAGGCGCAGTCTTCCAAGGCGCAAATCCTGGCACTGGCCAATGCCGGCGGCGACTTCACCAACGCCATGAAGGCCGCCAAGGAATTCGGCATCGGCAAGACCATGAAGGTTGCCGGCCTGCTGGTGTTCATCAACGACGTGCACTCCCTGGGCCTGGCCAACACCGAAGGCCTGCAACTGGCGGACAGCTGGTACTGGAACCAGGACGACGCCTCGCGCAAGTTCGCCAAGCGCTTCTTCGATAAATACAAGCGCATGCCTTCCAGCCTGCAGGCGGCCGACTACTCCGCCACCCTGAGCTACCTGAAGGCCGTGCAAACCGCCGGCACGACCGATTCCGACAAGGTCATGAGCACGCTCAAGGGCATGAAGATCGAAGACTTCTACAACAAGGGCCAGATCCGCGCCGACGGCCGCATGATCCACGACATGTACCTGTATGAAGTCAAGAGCTCCAAGGATTCGGGCACGCCATGGGACTACTACAAGACCATCGCCAAGGTGCCTGGCGAGCAGGCTTTCACCACGGTGGCCGAATCCAAGTGCTCGGCTCTCAAGAAGTAAAGCATCACTGCAACTGCGCAAACGTTGAACTGACGAAAAAACAAAAAACGGGGTAGAACGAGGGTTCGATCCAGCCGGTCATTTCGCAGAAATGCAGAATGACCGGCTGCTTCTTTGAAAAACCCTTGCGCTCCCGCCACAACTCACGGTATCGGTGTCCTGACAGGTTCCCATGGAAATTTTCGGTATTCCCCTGCAAGCGTTTATGGGCCAGCTGATGCTGGGCCTGGTCAATGGCGCCTTCTACGCCATGCTGAGCCTGGGGCTCGCGGTGATTTTCGGCCTGCTGGGCATCGTCAACTTTGCGCACGGCGCGCTCTACATGCTGGGCGCCTTCGCCGCCTGGATCATGCTGGACCAGTTCGGCATGAATTACTGGTTCGCGCTGGTGTTGGCGCCGCTGACGGTCGGCATTCTCGGCGTCATCATTGAGCGGCTCTTCCTCAAGCATCTGTACAAATTGGACCCGCTCTACGGCCTGCTGCTGACCTTCGGCCTGGCGCTGGTGCTCGAGGGCGTCTTCCGTGAAATCTACGGCGTCTCGGGCCAGAACTACAACGTGCCAGACCTGCTGGCCGGCTCCATGGACCTCGGCTTCATGCGCCTGCCCATCTACCGCGCCTGGGTAGTCGTGGTGTCGCTGGTAGTCTGCCTGGGCACCTGGTTCCTGATCGAACGCACCCGGCTGGGCGCTTACCTGCGCGCCGGCACCGAAAACGCGCCGCTGGTGCAGGCCTTTGGCATCAACGTCCCCATGATGGTGATGCTGACCTACGGCGCGGGCGCCGCCCTGGCAGCCCTGGCCGGCGTGCTGGCCGCGCCCATCATCCAGGTCAACCCGCTGATGGGCTCCAACCTGATCATCGTGGTCTTTGCCGTCGTCGTGATCGGCGGCATGGGTTCCATCCTCGGCTCGGTCATCACCGGCCTGGGCCTGGGCATCGTCGAAGGCCTGACCCGGGTGTTTTATCCTGAAGCGTCCAACATCGTGGTATTCGTCATCATGGTCATCGTGTTGATGTTCCGGCCCGCCGGCCTCTTCGGAAAGGAAGCCTGACCATGAGCGCCCTCTCCACCAAAGCCGCCAACATGCTGCGCATCACTTACCTCGTCCTGCTGGCTTTTGCGCTGGCTGCGCCCTTCCTGGGTCTCTACCCGGTGTTTGTGATGAAGCTGCTGTGCTTTGCGCTCTTCGCCTGCGCCTTCAACCTGTTGCTGGGTTTTACCGGCCTGCTCTCGTTCGGCCATGCCGCATTCTTCGGCTCTGCCGCTTATGTCACCGGCTGGTTCATCAAGTCGCAAAACTGGACACCCGAACTGGCTCTGCTGGCCGGCGCGGTGGCGGCCGGGCTGATCGGCCTGCTGGTCGGCCTGGTGGCCATCCGCCGCCAGGGCATTTATTTCGCCATGATCACGCTGGCGATTGCGCAGATGGTCTACTTCGTCTGCCTGCAGGCGAGCTTTACCGGCGGCGAGGACGGCCTGCAGGGCGTGCCACGCGGCAAGCTGTTCGGCCTGCTGCCGCTTGAATCCGACGTCACGCTGTATTACGTGGTGGTGGCGATTTTTGTGGCCTGCTTTCTGTTCATCTCGCGCATCGTGCACTCGCCCTTCGGCCAGGTGCTCAAGATGATCCGCGAAAACGAACCCCGCGCCATCTCGCTGGGCTACAACGTCGACCGCTACAAGCTGCTGGCCTTTGTGCTGTCGGCCGCGCTGGCCGGCCTGGCCGGTTCGATGAAGACCCTGGTCATGGGTTTTGCCACGCTGTCGGATGTGCATTGGTCCATGTCGGGCGAGGTCATCCTGATGACCCTGCTGGGCGGCGTCGGCACTTTCTTCGGCCCGGTCATGGGCTCGGGCATCGTGATCGCGCTGCAGAACCTGCTGGCCGACAAGGTCGGCTCCTGGGTCACCGTCATCATCGGCGCGATCTTTGTGCTGTGCGTGCTCGCCTTCCGCAAGGGCGTGATCGGTGAGTTGCAGGCCTTCCTCGAACGCCGCCGCGCCGCGGCCAAGGCTGCCGCGGCAAAACCCTGACCGGCAGGGCCGGGCGGCCGTCCCGTCCGGCTGCTTTTAAAGTCCTTCATTTGCTATTATTTTAATAGCTGCTTGCGCTTGTCACCATTGGCTAACAGCCTCATTTTCTCAACATCAGTCACCCCGGAACTCGCGCCGGTACATCGACGGCGAGGTACCAAGCGTCGCCGCAAAGTGCTGCCGCAGGGATACCGCCGAGCCGAATCCCGCATCCAGGGCAATCTGCTCCATCGAGCGGCCGGTTGATTCGAGTTGCCGCTGCGCCAGCGCCAGGCGCTGGCTGGTCAGCCACTGGCCCACGGTGGTCCCGGTGATGTGCCGGAAATGCCGGGTGAAGGTGCGCCGGCTCATCAGGGCACGCGCCGCCAGCGTGTCGAGGCTGTGGGGCTGGCGCAGGTTTTCCTGTACCCACGCCAGGATGGCCGACAGCCGGTGGTCGGAGCCTGTGGCAGGCAGGGGTTGCTCCACATACTGCGCTTGGCCGCCCTGCCGCTGCGGCGCCACCACCATGCGGCGCGCCACCCGATTGGCGGTTTCTGCGCCGAAGTCCCGGCGCAGCAAATGCAGGCAGCAATCAATGCCGGCGGCCGTGCCTGCCGAGGTCAGCACGTCACCGTCGTCCACATACAGCACATCGGGCTGCAGCCTGACCTGCGGATAGCGCTCGGCAAAAGCCGGCGCCAGCGCCCAGTGCGTGGCGGCAGGCCGGCCGTCCAGCAAGCCGGCCTCGGCCAGCACAAAAGCCCCCAGGCACAGCCCGACGATGCGCGCGCCGCGCTTGTGCGCCGCACGCAAAGCCTTGAGCAGGGCTTCGGACGGCCGCTCCATCGGGTCCCGCCACGACGGCACCACCACGGTTTGCGCCTTGGCCAGCACGCTCAAGCTGTGCTCCACCGCAATGGTGAAACCGGCGGTCGTGCGCAGGCTGCCCGGCGTTTCGGCGCACACCAGCAGCCTGAAGCGCGGCAGGTCTGGCCCTGAAAAATCGTTGCCAAACACCATGCACGGCACGGAGAGGTGGAACGGACTGATGCCGTCAAACGCCACCACAGCGACCGTGCTGAGCTGACTTGTGGTGCGCGACTTGATGCGTGACTTGCCAGCTGTCGGCACCTGTGAAAGTGTGTTTTTCGACATGACCCGATTCTATCGAATATTGTCAATTGGGCCACTTTCATGAAAGCTCCCCCAGCCCAACAATCACACCATCAGCATTCGTTGATCACTTGATTCAGCAACAACCCGCAGGAGCAAACACATGGCCATCCCGAACTCAAAGCCCGCAGCACCACGCCGCGCCCTCGTCGTCATCGATGTGCAAAAGGAATATTTCAGCGGCGGCGGCCTGCTCATCGAATACCCGCCGGTGGAAAAAACCTTGCCCAATATCGGCCGCGCCATGGACGCGGCGCGCGCTGCGGGTATCCCGGTGGTGGTGGTGCAGCACAGCGAATCGGCCGCGTCGCCGCTGTTCGCCAAAGGCTCCCCCCTGTGGGAACTGCATGAGACCGTGGCGAGCCGCCCGCGCGACCACTACGTTGAAAAATCCTGGCCCAGCGTCTACACCGGCACCGACTTCGCCGGATGGCTGGAAAAAAACCGCATCGACACCCTCACCGTGATCGGCTACATGACACACAACTGCGACGCTTCCACGATTTTTGAGGCCACGCACCGCGGCCTGCATGTGGAGTTCTTGCAGGATGCCAGTGGCGCACTGCCGTATGCCAACGAGGCTGGCCGGGCCAGTGCCGAGGAAATTCACCGCGTTTTCAGCGTGGTGTTTCACTCGCGCTTTGCCGCCACAGGCTCCACCGACGCCTGGATCGCCGCGGTCCAGGCCGGCGGTCGGCTGGAGAAGAACAACGTCCTCGCGTCGAACCGCGCGGCGCTCGCAGCACGCTAGCAGCCAAGCCGGCTACCGACTCCCGTGCTCAAAGGCCGTCGGTCGAAAGCGCATGGTTCACGCGCTGCGGCACGACCAGTTGCCCATAGCCATCGGGCACAGCCTGGATGTGGATGATGGGTGCGCTGGACGTGACGCTGCCGAACAACATGGCAAAAGCCGCGTCGGCCGCATCACGGCCGGTGGCAAACCGCACAAAGCCCATGGGAATGGCGGTGCCTGACGGATCGAACAGGTACCACCGATGGCCCAGGTAAACCTCGACATAGGCATGGAAGTCGGTGGGGCCGAGCGCGGGGTCGGCGCCGTAATCAATGCCGGTGGCAAAACGCGCCGGCAGGTTGAGGGCGCGGCATAGCGCAATCATCAGGTGCGCGAAATCGCGGCACACACCGACGCGCTCCACCACCGTGTCGATCGCCGAGGTGCTGCCGTGCGAGCTGTTGGACTCGAAACTCACGCGCTGCTGCACCCACTGGCAGATGGCCTCTGCCCGGCTGTAGCCTTGCTGCAAATGACCGAACTCGTTGGAGGCCAGCTTCTGCAGCCGGTCGGACTGGCAGTAGCGGCTCGGGTAGATGTAGGGCAGCACGGCACCGGGAAGCTGGCAGACCGGCACCTCGCCCAACTCACCGGGCGCCGCTGTGTAGTGGTAAATGTCTACGGTGGCTTCATAGCGCACGCTCAGTGGGCCGGGCTGGGCCTGCAGGCGCAGGTAGCGGTTCCGGCTCGCCGGGTCGGTGTCGATGGTGAAGGGCACCGGCTGGCTGACCTGCAGGTTTTCGGCCTGCACGATCTGTTGCTGCGTGTGCGCCGCGTGGACGTTGAAGATGAAGTCGCCGCCCGGAGGCGCGACGTCGTAGTTGAGTTCGACGGAAAACTGGAGCCTGACCATGGATTCTTTCCTTGCCGTTGCGCAAGGGTCAGGCCTGGAGCAAGCCTGCCGCCGCGCAATCGTCAATCAATGAAGGGAGCCTCTCAGCGTGGCGCTCGCCGCAGGCGGGCACCTGCGCAAAAGCGCGCTGATCTGGGGTACCAGTCATTGTGGACCTCTTCGAGGCGGATACCGGCGATTTGCGGCGGTTTGCGGCTTTGGCGTCCGCCATGACCACGCGGCGTCCGGCTTGCGGGTGGCATGGGCGCCTACACGTCAGGGCTGCCGGCACGAATCAGCGCTCTCTTTGCTATAAATTTAATAGCTGCTCACGCAATTCAGGTATGGGCTGAGGCCGATTTGGTTTAAAAATCCAGGTCAACGGCCCTCAGGCTCGTCATCCAGCAGCCGCACCTTCACGCTTTTGCCCTTGACCCGCCCGGTGGACAGCTTGTGCAGGGCTTCGGCAGCAATCGCACGGTCCACCGCCACATAGGTGGAGAACTCGTTGACGTTGATCTTGCCGACCTGCTCACGCGTGAAGCCGGCCTCGCCGGTCAGCGCGCCCAGCACGTCGCCGGCGCGGATTTTTTCCTTGCGCCCGCCCACGATCTGCAGCGTCACCATGGGCGGCAGTAGCGGTTCATTGCTGGCGGGTGTCAGTTCGGTCAATTTGTGCCACTCGGATTCAGCCTTTTGCAGCACCTCGATTTTCCCGACATAACCCATCTCGTCCATGCTGGCCAGGCTGATGGCCCAACCCTCTTCATCAGCGCGGCCAGTGCGGCCGATGCGGTGGATGTGCACCTCGGCGTCGGGCGTCACGTCGACGTTGATGACCATCGCAAGCTGCGCGATGTCCAGGCCGCGGGCAGCCACATCGGTGGCCACCAGCACCGAGCAACTGCGATTGGCAAACTGCACCAGCACCTGGTCGCGCTCGCGCTGCTCCAGCTCGCCGAACAGCGCCAGCGCGCTAAAACCCTGCTCTTTCAAATAGGCCACCAGTGCGCGGCACTGCGACTTGGTGTTGCAGAACGCCAGCGTGCTGACCGGGCGGAAATGCCGCAACACCTGCGCGACGGCGCCCAGGCGGGCTTCGTCATGGTCGCTGTCCGGCACCTGGTACCAGCGCTGCTGGATTTTGGTTTTTTCATGCTGCGCCTGCACCGTGATGGTTTGCGGCGCCTTCATGAATTGCTGGCTCAACTTGGCAATGCCTTCAGGATAGGTTGCCGAGAACAGGAGTGTCTGCCGCTCTTTCGGGCACTGCTTGGCGACGGTGACGATGTCTTCGAAGAATCCCATGTCCAGCATGCGGTCGGCTTCATCGAGCACCAGGGTGTTCAGCGCTTCCAGGGTCAAATTGCCGCGCGCCAGGTGGTCCATGATGCGGCCGGGCGTGCCCACCACAATGTGCGCGCCGTTTTCCAGGCTGGCGGTCTGGTTGCGTAGCGGCACACCGCCGCACAGCACCACCACCTTGGTGTTTTCCTCGGCCCGCGCCAGACGGCGGATCTCGGTCGCCACCTGGTCGGCCAGCTCTCGCGTGGGGCACAACACCATGGCCTGTATGGCAAAGCGCCGTGCATTGAGGTTGGCCAGCAGAGGTATCGCAAAGGCGGCGGTCTTGCCGCTGCCGGTTTTGGCCTGGGCAATCAGGTCTTTGCCCAGCAGCGCCACCGGCAGGCTGGCAGCCTGGATGGGCGTCATGCTGAGGTAGCCGAGCTGCCGCAGGTTGGCCAGCACGGCGGCATTCAGGGGCAGGCTGGCGAAGTCGGTATTGCCGGCGGAAGAGGAGGAGGAAGGGGAAGGAGAGGAGCTCATCCCCCATTATCGGTGCCGGGCCTTCAGCGGCCTGAACCAGACTGCATTTGCAGCCCATGGCCACCATCCCTCGCGAGTGCCAGCTCGCGCAACTGTGCACCGTGTACTTCCGAAATGGAGGTCAGACCGAGCAGGCCCAGATCACGCTGGACTTCGTCGGCCAGGATGCGGATTGCATGGCGCACGCCCTCTTCGCCGGCGACGGCGGCCGCATAGTTGAACGGGCGGCCGACAAACACGAACCTGGCGCCAAGTGCGAGCGCCTTCAGGACGTCCGTCCCGCGCCGGATGCCGCTGTCCATCATGACCGGGAAGTCGGCGCCAACCGCCCGGACAACCTCGGGCAGTACGCGCAGCGGCGAGACCGTGCCATCGAGCTGGCGGCCGCCGTGGTTCGACACGATCAGACCGTCGGCGCCCATGTCCCGCACCTTGCGTGCGTCCTCGTGGTTCATGATGCCCTTGACCACCAGGGTGCGTTTCCACTTGCGGCGGATGAGGGCCAGGTGCTCCCAATCCAGGTGGTCCTTGGCGCCGAAGTCACGTGCCACCCGCGACGAGAGGATCGGAGCGCCACGGGTCGCGTACGAGTTCTCGAAGTGCGGCATGCCGTGCACCACCATCGTCCGCAGGAAGGTGCCGATCGTCCAGCGGGGGTGGGTGAGCCCCTCCCACGCCAGGTGCAAGCCCGGTCGCAGGGGCGTGGAAAAGCCTGCACGGATGTTGTTCTCGCGGTTGGCGAGCACGGCGGTGTCGACCGTCAGCACGAGCGTCTTGACGCCCGCACGGTCAACGCGGTCGATCAACGCCTCGATCTTGGCGGTCTCGCCCGGCAGGTAAGCCTGGAACCACGTCTCCGGGGCCGCGGCCATCACCTCTTCCAGCGGGATAAGTGAGGAGCCGCTCATGATCATCGGCACGCCCTCGGCCGCCGCTGCGCGGGCCTGCACGAGGTCGCCGCGATACGCGCTGAGCGCACTGATGCCCATAGGCGCGATGCCGAACGGTGATGCGTAGCGCCTCCCCAGAAGATCGACCGCCTGGCTGCGGCCGGACACGTTGCGCAGCACTCGCGTGATGAAACCGAACTCCGAGAACGCTGCGCGGTTATCGTGCAGCGAGGCCGAGTCTTCCGCTCCGCCGGCGATGTATTCAAAGAGCGGGCGCGGCAGGTGGCGCCGGGCGCCTGTTTCGAAATCCTGCAACGACAGGAATTTTCGCAAGCTCGGTACCGCGACGGGACGTGCTCCCGGTGACAGGCGCGTCACCCTCGGCACGGCCTCGGAAGAGGCGAATTGCGACATATGGAGATCAGTTCACCTGGATGTTTGCTTCGCGGATCACCTTGTCCCAAAGTCCGGTCTCCTTGCGGATCATGTCGGTGAGCTCGGCCGCGTCCGCAAGCTCGATGTCGACCCCCTGTTCTTCGAAACGCCTGGCCACCCCAGGGTCGAGCGACGCCTTCTTCATCGCCGCATAGAGGCGCGCGACGACGGGCGCCGGCGTTCCGTTGGGCGCGAAGATGGCATTCCAGCTCTTGTAGCCGAAGCCGCGAACGGTGTTCGAAATCAAGGGGATCCCCTTCAGAGGTACTGCGGCGCTGGGGGCGGTGAGGCCGATGACGCGCAGCGAGCCGTTCTGGGCCATGCCGGTGAACGAAGGCATGGTTCCGAACATCGCATGGATCTGGCCGGAGACAAGGTCCGTGGTCGCCGCCGAAGCCCCGCGGTACGGCACGTGCTTGATGTCGATCTGCGCGGCGCGCGCGAACAGTTCCGTGCCGAGGTGAGCCAATCCCCCGACGCCTGCAGAGCCGAAGTTCAGTTGGCCCGGATGTGCCCTGGCATACGCAACCAGCTCCGCGATCGTCTTGAACGGCATCTTCGCCGTCACCACCAGCACGTGTGGTGCCGTGGCGATCATCCCCACCGGCGTGAGCTGGGTCAGGATGTCCACACGCGGCTTCTGCAGCAGGGGTTGTGCCGTGATGTTGCCGGAGGCGGCGAAGAGCAGCGTATGGCCATCGGCCTTCGAGCCTGTCACCTTCTGCATGGCAGGCACGCCGGCGCCGCCGCCGGCGTTCTCGATGATGAAAGGCTGTCCCAGGGCGGCGCTCATGGCCTGGGCCAGATCGCGGCCGAGGACGTCCGTCGCGCCACCGGCAGCGAATGGAATCACCATCCTGGTCGAAACCGAAGAGGCGCCCTGCGCCCAGGCGCCGAACGCGGCGATTGCAGCCGCCGAAGCAAGGAAGCTACGGCGCCTGGCGTGCATGTTTGTCATGGAACGTGTCTCCTGGATCAAGGAGCGCATGATCCGAACAAAGATACAGGATAGGCAATGCGTTACGCCTGACGTAACGGTGCGCGGGCTTGAATACAATCCGGCCATGCCGCAAGAGTCCAGGTCCAAGCCGCCGCATGCGACGCCGAAGCGACTTCTCGCGGACGGGCCGGTGGGAACCTCGACGCGTCCAGGCGGCGAGAACGTCACGGCCGTGGCGCGTGCGCTGGCTATCCTCACTGCCTTCGAAGGCGACGAGCTCTTTCTCCCGCTGGCGGAGCTCGCACGCCGTACCAGCATGCACAAACCCACGGTGCTGCGGCTTGCGCGCACGCTCGCTGCAGCCAGATTCCTCGTCAGGCGCGAAGACGGTGCGTGGCGGCTCGGCCCTGCAGTAGGCTGGATGGGCTCCCGCTACCAGGCGCAGTTCGACCTCGACTCCGCCATCGAACCCATCCTTCGCCAGCTTGGTACGGCCACGGGAGAAAGCGCCTCGTTCTTCGTCTTCGAAGGCAACCTGCGCAGCTGCCTGATGCGTTGCGAGGGAACGGCAGGTGTTCAGAGCCAAATTCGCTCTGGCGAGGTTTTTCCCCTGGACCGCGGATCCGCCGGCCGGGTGATTCTGGCTGCCCTGGGCGAACCGGGTGATCTGAATGAGCGCATCCGTCGATGCGGTTTCCACATCACCCGCGGCGAGCGGAACTCGAAAATCGCGAGCGTCTCCGCGGCCGTGCGCGGACGCCATGGCGCCGTGCTGGGCTCTGTCAGCACGGCGGGCCCGGTGGAACGACTGACGGGTGCGGTACTCGCGCGTTACGCGCCCGCCACGGTTCTGGCGGCGAAGCAGCTCGGGCAAGCGCTCGGCGCCATGCCTTCCACGGCGCTGCGGGCAACCTGGCATCCGTGATCTGCGTCGCAAACGACGCGAAATGTCACCCGGGCGCACCTGATGTGATGTGATGCACTATCCTGTGCGGCCTGCGAAAAATGCAGCCTCAGCGATGAAGAAATACAGGCTGCCGCTTCTCCACAAACGCTGCCGTTCCCTCCCGTGCGTCTGGCGAAGCCGCGGCGATCATGAACTGCGCGGCCTCGATCGCCAGGCCTTCGTCGATGGAAACATTCAGGCCGCGCGTCACCGCACGCAGCGAGGCTGTCACGGCCACGGCGGAGTTTTCGGCGATGCGGTCGGCCATTCGCAGGCAGGCCGGTATCAGTTCATGGGCCGGCACCACATGGTTGATGAGGCCGATCAGCAGGGCTTCCTCTGCACTGATGGCGTCGCCGGTGAGGATCATTTCGTTGGCGCGCTTGCGCCCTATGTGGCGCGGCAGGCGCTGCGTGCCGCCAAAGGGCGGTGGAAAGCCCAGCCGGATTTCCGGTTTGGCAAAGCTGGCGTGCTCCGCCGCAATCGCCAGGCTGCAGGCTTCCATGGTTTCGCAACCGCCGCCGAAGGCGATGCCGTTGACGGCCGCGATGATGGGCTTGGGGTAGTTTTCGATGCGCCGCGTCATCGTCTGGCCGCGCATGACGAAGTTGCGGTAAGCCGCCTCGGGCGACGCTGCGATGTCGGGCGCAAAGCCCGCGATATCGGCGCCCGCGCTGAAAGCCTTGTCACCCTGCCCCGTCACCACCAGGCAGCGCACGCTGTCGTCGCGCTCCAGGGCACTCAGCCTGTCCATGAGTTCATCGATCAAGGCGTAGCTCAGCGCATTGAGTTTTTCGGGGCGATTCAGGGTCAGTACCACGTGCTGGCCATGGCGTTCGGTTTCTATCAGCATGGGGTCTCCTCAGGGCTTCAGGCAGCAGCGTCGGGGAATACGAACGACAGCACACCGCAACCGCGCGGGGCGCCCACAAAATAAGTCGCGGCTTGCGGCGTGACAAAGGACTGGCCGCTCTCCAGCACGACGTCGCTGTCCCGGCGCCCGGCCAACGCATCGCTGGTGATCCAGAGGCAGCCCCCAGTGCAGGCCAAAACCTGGCCGCGCGGCAGGCGCAGGGGTTTGGGGATGGACCCGAGCTCCAGCGGGGTTTGCGAGGCATGCATGGCGGACTCCTTGAAAAGTGTGGTTTGATTCTTCTTTGGAACCGGTCCGCGCGGCCGGATGGTTTGTCATACGGGGTATTCCAATCATTCATGCCATGCTGAACAGCCCTTCCACCAGCGCATTGCGCGCCATGTCGCTCGATGCCATCCGCGGTTTCGAATCCGCCGCGCGGCACCTGAGCTTTACGGCAGCGGCCGAAGAGCTTTGCATCACGCAATCAGCTGTGAGCAAGCAAGTGAAAAGCCTGGAAGATGCGCTGGGCACGACGCTGTTCCTGCGTGGCGGCAAGGGCCTGAGCCTGACGCCGCAAGGCCGTGAGCTTTATGAGACGGCCCGCGCCGCGCTGGCGCAGCTGGCCTCGGCCGTGGACCGCCTGCTGGCGGTGGACAGGGTCTCTGTGGCTGTCACCACCACGCCCTCTTTCGCCGCGCTGTGGCTGGCGCCCAAACTCGCCAGGTTCCAGTTGCTGGAGCCCGCCATCGATGTGCGCGTCGACGCCACGGAAGCGCGCGTCAACCTGGAGCGCGAAGGCATGGATCTGGCCGTGCGGCTCTACCCTGTGCTGCCGGGCGGCGAAGACCCGCCACCCCTGCTGCAGGAGCAGGCCCTGCTGGTGGCGGCGCCGGCCGTCGCGACGCGCATTCGTAACGCCGCCGACATCACGGCCACACCGCTACTGGTCTATTACGACCCGGCCACGCGTTTCCCCTGGATGTCGTGGCCGGACTGGTACGAGCGCCTGGGCTTGAAACAATCGGCGCAGCAGCCGTGCCTGTATTTTTCGCAGTATGAGCATGTCCTGACCGCGGCCGTGCAAGGCGCCGGCGTCGCGATAGGGCGCACGCCACTGGTGCTGCCGCTGTTGCGCAGCGGCCAGCTCACGGTTGTCTTGCCCGGCGAGACGGTCGCGGGTTTGGGCTATCGCATCGTGATCTCAGCCCACAGTGCAGAGCGGCCGGCCGTGCAGAAGTTTCGCGCGTGGCTGGAGCGCGAACTCGCGCTCGAAGCCATAGGCTAAGCCCAGGCGCCGGTAGCTTCCAGCACCGGGGAGAGTTCCGCCTCGCCCCAGCGCAGCGGCAAGGAAGATTCCACCAACCGCATGGACTGCACCTTGAAACGCATCAGGCGCTGCGCGCCGGTGAAGGACTGCACCTCGGGCCCGTCCCAGATGATGTCGGCCGTGACGGCCAGGTACAGCAGGTCGCCGTTGTCGAAATCAATGAACAGCAAGCCGGCACGCGGGTTCACTACCAGGTTGCCCAAGGTGTTGAAGAAGTAGTTGCCGACGAAGTCCGGCACGGTCAGGGTGCCGTCGGCCTCCACGCGCACAAAGCCGGGCTTGCCGCCGCGGTGCGACACGTCCACGCCGCCGGCGCGGCCGGCTTGCTCACCGTTGCCCTCATAGGCTGTGGCGATGAACAGCGTGTCCGCCTGTTCAATCATGCGGCGCGCCGCGTCATTGAGCTGCGCCGACGCGTGCACCACCGGCCCGGCTGCGGGCGCGGGACGGTCCGCATAGACAGGCTCGCGCGCCTGGATGTATTTGGGGCAGTTGCCGAAACTCTGGCTCAGCTCCACAGCGAAGCCCGAGGCACTCACGCCGCGAACGATGCCGTTCATGCGGTTACGCCTGCGCGTGTGCGGCTCTATGCCCAGCAGGCCTATCGCGGCGCCGTCTGCCAGCGTGCCTTGCAGGGGATCACCTGCGAGCGGCTGCGTGCGCACCACCAGGTGATGCGCATCGGGCGAGTGGATAAAACCCGGCGGCTGGGCCAGCACCGAGGCCCAGGGCTGGCCGCTCGCGTCCACCGTGCCGGCAACCACAAAAGGCAGTTGCTCAAAAAACTCACGGTGCTGGTCGGGCATGAAGTCGCGAATCACGCGCGGGCCGATTTCCGCCATGCGCGCGCGCACGGCCGCGCCCACGCGCGCTTGCGCAGCGCGCTCGCCTTCGTGGAAAGTGGCGGTGCTCATGCGGCCAGCCCTATCGGCGTCCTGACCATGGGCACAAAGCGCGGCAAGGCCTCTATGCGGGCCAGCCAGGCGCGTATGCGCGGGTAGGCTTCCAGCGAGACCTTGCCCTCCGGCGCATGGGCCGAATAACTGTAGTTGGCGATGTCGGCCAGTGTGGGGGTGCTGCCCGCGAGAAAAGCCGACTGGCCCAGCTGCTGCTCCATCACCGCGAACAGGGCATGCGCGCGCTCAATGGCTTCCGGACTTTCCGGCCGCTTGAACAGCTGGATGACGCGCGCGGCGGCCGGGCCGGAGGCGAGCTGCCCCGCAGCGACCGACAACCAGCGCTGCACCGCCGCAGCGGCCAACGGGTCGCGCGGCAGCCATTGCTCGGCATCCGGCGCGTAGCGTGCGTTGAGGTAGACCAGGATGGCGTTGGAATCGGCCAGCGTGACGTCGCCGTCCTGGATCACCGGCACCTGGCCGAAGGCGTTCATGGCCAGGAAGTCCGGCGTCTTGTGCCCTTTGGTGGCGAGGTCGATCTCGATGCGCTCGAAGGGCAGGCCCAGCAGCGAGAGAAACAGTTCCACCCGGTGCGAATGGCCGGAGATGGCGACGCGGTACAGGCGTATGGGTTGTGCGGGCTGGGCTTTGGCGGCGGGTGTGCTCATGGCGGGGCTTTCGGCGGGTTGAAAAATCTTGCTCTCGGGAATGGATTGTGTTTGAACCGTTATTCTGAATAAATGGCTCTAATGATATTTAACTAATCCATTAAGTGGATGAATCCTCGCAACAGGCGTAGCATGTCGCCATGGACAAACTCCGGGCCATGCAGGCCTTTATTCACATTGCCGAACAAGGCAGCCTCACGGCCGCAGCCCAGGTCATGGAATCGTCGCTGCCGGCCATGGTGCGCACGCTGGCCGGCTTCGAGGCGCAGCTGGGCGTGCGCCTCTTCAACCGCACCACCCGGCGCATCTCACTGACCGAGGAAGGCCGGCGCCACCTGGAGAGCTGCCGGCAGGTGCTGGCCACACTCGCGGACGCAGAAGCGGCACTGACGGCCGACGCGGCCGAACCCGCCGGACACCTGACCATTACCGCGCCCATGCTGTTCGGCCAGATGCATGTGGCGCCCGCCGTCACGCGCTTTGTGCAGCACCATGACAAGATGCGCTGCTCCATGGTGCTGCTGGACCGCGTGGTGAATCTGCTGGAAGAAGGCATCGACGTCGGTATTCGCATCGGCGAGCCTGAAGACTCCAGCCTGGTGGCGCAGAAGGTGGGCACCATCCGCCGCCTGGTGGTGGCCAGCCCGGCCTGGGTTCGCCGCCACGGCGTACCAAAACACCCCAAGGACCTGCTCAAGGCCAACTGCGTGCGACTGACGGACCATTCCCCCACATGGGGTCCGTTCATAGACCAGGGCCGACCGCTTCGGCTTGCCGTCAGTGGTAATCTGGAGTTCAACCAGATCGCACCGGCTGTGGCGGCCTGCGCGGCGGGTGTGGGATTCGGTTCTTTTTTGTCTTACCAGGTGGCGCCGTTTTTAAAAACCAAACAATTGCGCACCGTGCTGGAGGGTTTCGAGCCGCCGCCCCGACCCATCAACATTGTTTACCCGCACGCCCGGCTGCTGCCCATGCGCACGCGAGTGTTCATTGAGTGGATGAAAAAAGAGCTCCGGGAATTCCAGTCTTGAGAGCCGGCATCAAGGCACCCGAAAAAGCAACGTCAGCAGACACCAGAACAAGGACAGCGAATGCAGACTTTTGATTTTGACCTTTTCGTGATCGGCGGCGGCAGCGGCGGTGTGCGCGCCGCGCGCATGTCGGCCCAGCGCGGCGCCCGTGTGGGACTGGCCGAATTCGCTGCGATGGGCGGCACCTGCGTGAACGTGGGCTGCATTCCCAAAAAGCTCTACAGCTATGCGGCCCACTACGGCGACAGCTTTGAAGAGTCGCGCGGCTTCGGCTGGACCGGCGAGGCGCCGGTGTTTGACTGGGACACGCTCAAGGCCAACCGTGTCCGCGAGATTTCGCGGCTCAACGGCATTTATGTGCAGCTGCTTGAAAGCGCCGGCGTGCAGATCATCACCGGCTGGGCACGGCTGCTTGACGAGCACACCGTCGAGGTCGACGACAAAAAGTTCACGGCCAAAAACATCCTGATCTCCACAGGCGGTACCGCCACAGTGCCTGCCGTGCCGGGACGCGAACATGTGGTGACCTCGGACCACATGTTTGACCTCAACCCCTTCCCGAAGCGCCTGCTGGTGGTGGGCGGCGGCTACATCGCTTGCGAATTCGCCTCGATCTTCAATGGGCTGGGCTCACAGGTCACCCAGGTGCATCGTCGCGACATGCTGCTGACCGGCTTTGACGATGATGTGCGGCGCTTCATTGCCGCCGAGATGAGCAAGACCGGCATCACCCTGCAGCTGGGCGCAGAGATCGCCGCTATCGCCAAAACCGCCACAGGCCTGCAGGTGACGCTCAAGGACGGCGGCGGCCTGGAGGTGGACACCGTGCTCTACGCCACGGGCCGGGTTCCCAATGCGAATGGCATCGGGCTTGAAGCTGCCGGTGTGGCCGTCAACGCAGCCGGTGCGATCCAGGTCAATGCGCACTACCAGACCTCGGTGCCGTCCATCTATGCGCTGGGCGATGTGACGGCGCGCATGCAGCTGACACCGGTGGCGTTGGGCGAAGCCATGGTGGTGGTGGACCAGCTCTTCGGGCCGGCCGCCGGCAAAAAGCCGCGCAACATGAGTTATGAGTTTGTGCCGACCGCCGTCTTCACCCATCCCAACATCGGCACGGTTGGCTATTCAGAGGCCGATGCGCGCGCAAAGTTCGGCAAGGTCACGGTGTTCCGCGCCGACTTCAAGGCACTCAAGCACACGCTGAGCGGCAGCACCGAACGCACGCTCATGAAGCTGCTGGTCGAAGACGCCACCGACCGTGTGGTCGGCCTGCACATGGTGGGGCCGGACGCCGGCGAAATCGTGCAGGGTTTTGCCGTGGCCATGAAGGCCGGTGCGACCAAGGCAATATTTGACAGCACCATCGGCATCCACCCCACGGTGGCGGAAGAGTTTGTGACGATGCGCGAGCCGGTCAAGGACTGATTTCAGCGCCCTCCCGGTGCAATCTCAACGCAATGCCCGGCACGCACGTTGGCGGGCCGATGCAGCTGTGTTTCAAGGTCTTTGATGCACGACATCGCCACGAAAAAATGGCAAGACCGCCGAAACTTCAGTTAGCACGCGCCGCCACTCCGATCTCGCTCAAATACTCTTTGAGGGCGGTGCGCCATAAAGCAGGTTTGTGATAAATATGATGTCCGTCACCCTCGATCGGGGGCTGAAGCAGCAAGCGTCCCTTGCCCCCTGCCGCCTGAAACGCTTCGTAGGAAGCGCGTATGGTGTTGGCGGTATAGCGGCTGTCGTTTTCCGCGAAGACCCAGAGCGTGGGAACGCGCGTGGTTTTTCCGAACTCCGCGAACCCATCCACCATCATCCGGTTGAGGTGGCCGGGGCCGCTGCCGATTTTTCTTATATCGTTTCGCCCGCCTGAAAAATCGATGGTCCCGATGAGCCCCGTCGGGCTCTGGCTGGCGAGGTACATCGAGAGGTAGCCTCCGGCCGACTGGCCCGAGAGGATGAGCCGGCTGGCATCAAGCTCCGGGCGGGTCTTGAGCCAGACCAATGCGGGCAAGACGTCTTCGGACTGTACACGCGCCTTGTAAGTGGCGTCGCCGTCCTCATGGGAAAAGTTTTTCGGATAAGTGCCTTCAGACATGCCCACGCCACGGCGTGCGGGCATCAGCACGGCCACGCCCATTTGCAGAAACTCGCGCGCAACCACCATATCGCGGAACCGTTCCTTGTCGCGATTGAATACGATATCCCCGTGACTGAATACCGTAACCGGATAAGGGCCCCCGCCAAAACGACGGACCTCGGGTAACAGCAAAGTGGCTTCCAGCCGGTTGGTGCCGAAGGTGCCGGGCACCTGGTAAGTGATGACTTCCTCTCGCCAGGCAATGGGCGGGCTGGCATAGCCGATAACAGGGGCCGGTTCCTGCCCCTCAAGCCAGCCGGCGACGGCCTTGGCCACAATGGCCTCCTGCCCCTGCAGCACGTGCTGGCTACCACGCCCGCAATCATCCTTGCCGTCCTGCTGCTCGTAACCTACCTGGACAAAAGTAAAACGGCTGCGCTGGGCCAGGATTTGCGCCTCCGGAAAAGGTGCACTGTCGCATTGAGCGCCAGGCGCGTGCAGCATCAGTACGGGCTTGCGCAAGGCGCTCCAGTCGCTGGTGCGGTTGTTCTTCAATACGCTGGAGGCCACGACGATCTTCCCGAATCCTTCCAGGTCGTCGGCGATGTCCAGCAGCGGAGCCACCAGGGAAAAGCCGGCCAGATGAACCTGCGCTCCGGGAAACGACTGCTGCGCCTGCTTGAGCGCCGCGGCAAGGTCTTGCCGCACCTCCCGGCGCGGCCTGGCGTTGAGGTTACGGCGTTCGGCATCGCTGGGCGGGTCCACGTACACCAGGGCCACACCCTGGGCCTGCAGCTGAACCGCCCCACGCACCCAGGGCCCGCCGAGGGTTAACGCGGCAGGGCCGTTGGCAACCTTGAGTTGGGGTACACCGCCGGGTTGCGGGTAGACCAGCACGTGCCTGACCGGCTGGTTGCCCCCAACCGCATCGCCGTAAAGGGCAATGGCCAGCGTGACACTCTGTCCGGTTGGCGATACACGGGTGGACAAAGTCTGCACGGTCCAGTCCTGGGCCTTCGACTGCAAAGCGCCGCCCAGCAGCAGCACAGCCAATGCAAAACGAATGCAGGCGGAAAGCACCATCAGATGACGTGATTGCATTTCCCGGGCTCCACCTCGACTTTGAACTTGCATGAAACAGGCCGGAGGCTTTGCCTAGTCCGCGTCCGGATCTTCAGGCGTATCCGAATCCGGCTCGCGGTCTTTCAGGCGTTCGTCGAGGCGCTGGCGGATGGTGCCGGCCTCTCCGAGAAACTGCACCAGGGGCACAGCCGGCGCCATGCGCAGGGACGGCGGGTAGAGGGTGGACATGTAGAGCTTGTTGGACAGGCGCTTGTTCTGCAGCCAGTTGGTGCCCAGCATGGCCACAATGCCCAGCACGGTCACGCCGGCCACCAGCCCCGCCAGTCCACGGCGGCGCTGCGGGACGATGACCGACAGGTGCACATAGATGGCCGCAGCCGCCCCCAATAGCAGCAGCGGCGTTTCAAAGCGCGCCAGGCTTTCGAGCGAGAACATGAAAGCCAGCAGGCCGGCCAGCGTGGCCGCCAGCTGTATCGCCACGGAACTGGTGCAGGCAATGCGGACATGGCGCCAGAACTGCAGATGGCCGGTAAATAGCTTGGTGGCGAGAGCCCACAGGCCCGCCCACACGGTGATCGCCATGGCCACCATCGCCATGAGGCCGGGCAATTGCCGCGCCAGCTGGGAAGGCTCGGTCAGGGTCAGCCACGATTGCCCCACCACCAGGGTCAGCATGGCGGCCAATGCCAGCAAAGTCCAGCCGGTCGTGCGCCACGGAAAGTGCGGCAGCCGCTCTTCAGCGGCCACCGGCGCTTCCGCCAGGCGCAGCCCCAGCTTCAGCCGGCCCAGGGTCAGGGCCTCGCCGGCAGGCCAGCTGAACTGCGTGCCCTGGCCATGCAGCGTCCGGTTCAGCGCGACACCGTTGACCGTGTCCAGCACCTGCACCATCACTTCGCCTTCCGGCGTGCGGTCTATGCGCAGGTGTTCAGCGGCCACATGGCCGTCATCCAATACCAGGTCGGCGGTGAGTGCACGGCCCACGGTAACGGGCCAGTGCCGCACGTCAAGGCGGCCCACCAGTGCGCCATTGCGGTCGGTGGCCTGCAGCAGGGCGAGATTGCCGGCGCTCATGGTGCGGCCTCCCATTTAAAACCGCCCAGGTAATGCGCCACCAGCTTGAGGCCGTTGTCAAAACTTACGCCCTGCGCGTCCATGCGTCCCTGCACACCGCGTGTGGACTGGTTGACGGACATCGTCAGCACCGACACATCATACAGACCCGGCAGCTTGCGGTAGGCACTCATGCACACCACGGCGCGCATGGGCATGCCGCCCGTTTCGACGAAGCGTTCAGAGCACTCGGCCGCCGTGGCCTTGCGTGAACCCCGGGTGGAGAAGTACTCATTACCGAAGCTTTGCGAATACATGACGGCAAAACGCAGAGGGCCCAGCTTGGGCGCGTTGTAGGCTTCGTAGCGCAGGCGGATGTAGCCGGTGTTGAAATCGCCCGCGAACACGTGGCTGTCAATCTGGCAGTCGGTGCGCTCCAGGTCAAAGGCCTTGAAGTCGGGCTCGCGCCCGCGGCCCCAGCAGCGGGCCAGGGAATCTTCGGGCACGGGCACGCTGTAGCCACCGTGCTTTTGCGCCGTGAGCGGCACCGCGGTGAATTTTTGCGTCAGCAGTGCCTGGTGCTCGCCCAGCTGGCGCGCCACCTCGGCATGCGCCGGCTTGGTAATGGGCTTGGCCGAAGCGGCCTTTGCCAACAATGCCTGGGCGAATTCGGCAGGGATCAGAAAGCTCAGCAGGTCGCCGTCCAGCCGCTTGGATACGTTGATACCGACCACCTGGCCGGCATCGTCCAGCGCCGGGCCGCCGCTCATGCCGGGGTTGAGCGCGCCGCCGAAAAAGATACGCGGGTAAAAGCTGCGCTGCACGAGGCCGTTGTAGGTGCCTTCCGTGACCGCAAAACCGATGTCCAGCGGATTGCCCAGTGAATAAATGCGTTCGCCGCGCGCCAGGGGCCTGTCCGCCCCGCGAAAAGCCAGCTGCGGCATTCCCGTTGCCGGCGTCTTCACGCGCAGCAGCGCCAGGTCGTTGCGCACGTCAAAGGCGAGCAATTCAACCTCGGCCTCCTTGCCGTCCACCGGCACGTAGACGCCGCGGTAGCGCTCGGGCTCCAGCGCCAGCTGGCTGGCCACATGGAAGTTGGTAATGATGAGCCCGTTGGCCGAGACAAAAAAGCCCGAGCCCACACTGGCCTGGGTGTTGGAGTTACGCAGCAGGGTGCGGATCTGCACCAGTTTGTCGCGCGTGGTTTCATAGGCGCGCTGGGCGTCACGGGAGATCTGCGCCGGTGCGGCGGCAGCAGGCGCCTGCGGGGCACGGCCCGGTGCCGGGGCCTGCGCCTGGGCCACCTGCAGGCACAGGGTACCGAGCAAGACTGCCGCCAGCGTGCGCAGGTGCCCCGAAAGGTTGTGGTGTTTCATCAGGGCATTCTAGGGTGTGCCGCGGCACTTGCCGCACAATGATGTGCATGCCCTGCGGTGCTACGCTTTGCGAAAACCACCTGATGGACCTTCACCATAAAAACAAGGCTTTTTTCATGCCCTATCTGCCGCCTTTCATAGCCCCGACCCGCTACAGCGACCCGGCCGCCGCACTGGCACAGGTTCGCGCCATTTATGACCAGCAGATTGCCCACCTGCGCGATGCAATGCAGCGCTATGTGGCCGGCGAGACCCTGCCCGGCCATGTGCGCGCCTGCTACCCTTTCGTGCGCATCCACACCGACACCGTGGCCCGGGCCATCCTGGAGACGCCCGACATTTCGCAGTTGAGCTTTGGCTTTGTGGCCGGTCCCGGCCGCTTTGAAACCACACTGACCCGGCCCGACCTCTACGGCAACTATTACCTTGAACAATTCCGCCTGCTGATGCAGAACCACGATGTGGAGCTGGAAATAGGCACCAGCACGCAGCCCATCCCCATCCATTTTTCGTTTGCGGAAAACGACCATATTGAAGGCAGCATGGATGCAGCGCGCCGCATGCTGATGCGCGACGTGTTCGACCTGCCCGACCTGGCCGCCATGGACGACGGCATTGCCAACGGCACCTACGAACCCCTGCCCGGCGAGCCGCAGCCGCTGTCGCTGTTCACCGCGGCGCGCGTCGACTATTCGCTGCAGCGCCTGCGCCACTACACCGGCACCTCGCCGCACTGGTTCCAGAACTTCGTGCTGTTCACCAACTACCAGTTCTACATCGACGAGTTCGTGCGCCTGGGCCATGAAGCCATGGCCGACCCGGACAGCGAGTACACCGCCTTCATCGAGCCCGGCAACGTGGTGACCCGGCGCGCCGGCCTGCCCGCCGAGGCCGGCGACGAGCTTGGCGTGCAGCCGCCCCGCCTGCCGCAAATGCCGGGCTACCACCTGCTGCGCGCCGACCGCACCGGCATCACCATGGTCAACATCGGCGTGGGCCCGGCGAACGCCAAGAACATCACCGACCACATCGCCGTGCTGCGCCCGCACGCCTGGATCATGCTGGGCCACTGCGCCGGCCTGCGCAACAGCCAGCAACTGGGCGACTACGTGCTGGCCCATGGCTATGTGCGCGAAGACCACGTACTGGACGAAGAGCTGCCGCTGTGGGTGCCGATCCCGGCGCTGGCTGAAATCCAGGTCGCGCTGGAAAAAGCCGTGGCTGACGTGACCCACGCCGTGGGCCCCGACCTCAAGCGCATCATGCGCACCGGCACCGTGGCCTCCACCGACAACCGCAACTGGGAGCTGCTGCCGGGCAACCAGCCGCAGCGCCGCTTCAGCCAGAGCCGCGCCGTGGCACTGGACATGGAAAGCGCAACGATTGCCGCCAACGGCTTTCGCTTTCGCGTGCCCTACGGCACCCTGCTGTGCGTGAGCGACAAGCCGCTGCACGGCGAGATCAAGCTGCCCGGCATGGCCAACCATTTCTACCGCGAGCGCGTCGACCAGCACCTGCGCATTGGCATCCGTGCCATCGAGCTACTGCGCGCCGAAGGCATCACGCAGCTGCACAGCCGCAAGCTGCGCAGCTTTTCGGAAGTCGCGTTCCAGTAGGTCCGTCAGTTGCTATACTTTTGGTAGCTGCTTGCGCACGACCCTCTTGGCCTGCAGCCTTATTTTTTATAAATATCACCCGCCCATGGAAAATCTTTCACCGCTCGTTCCTGTCACAGAAGCCAGTCATGGCGTGGTGATCGACCTGATCTACGCAAGCACCAACAACTTCACCGGCCAGGTGATTTATGACAGCCCGCTGTGCTTCTTGCATCCGCAGGCAGACGCCGGCCTGCGCAAAGCCATAGCGGCCGCAAAAGACATGGGCTTTCAGCTCAAGATTTTCGACGCCTTCAGGCCGCAGGAAGCGCAGGAGGCACTTTGGGCCGTGGCGCCCAACCCCGCCTACATCGCCGATCCGGCCAAGGGCTCCAACCACACACGGGGCGTGGCGCTTGATGTCACGCTGCTGGCACCGGGCGGGCAAGAGCTGGACATGGGCACGCCGGTCGACACCATGACGCACGGGTCCCATCACTTTCACACGGCACACCCTGTGGCCGTCCAGGTCAACCGCATGCGGCTGCTCACGGTCATGCTGGAAGCAGGCTTTGTGCACCACCCCAACGAATGGTGGCACTACCAGTTGCCGGACGCCAAAGGCTTTCCGCTGATCGACAGCCATGCCTTCATGCGCTGCGTGGGCGAGGGCCAGCAGCCCGCCCGGCTCAGGGCCGCCTGAGCTCGCCGGCCGGGCCGGCCACCGGCAGTTCCGCCGGCTGCCGCGACTCGGCCGACTCCGTACGCACCAGCGGCAAATGCTGCGGGTATTCGCGCTGCATGAAGTCCACCAGCGCCTCGCGCACCTTGCAGCGCAGGTCCCAGTTCAGGCTGGAGTTGGCGGAGGTCACCAGCACCCGCAGCTGCATGCTGCGCTCGCCCGCCTCCACCACCTGCAGCAGGCACAGCCGCTTGTCCCACTCGGGCGCTTCCTCGCAGGCGCGCCGTGCCGCGTCGCGCAGCGGGGCCAGGGGCGTGCGGTAGTCAACCCAGATAAAGACCGTGCCGATGATCTGGGCGCCGGTGCGCGTCCAGTTCTGGAACGGGTTTTCAATGAACCACTGCAACGGAACGATCAGGCGCCGCTCGTCCCAGATTTTTAGCACCACGTAAGTGCCGGTGATCTCCTCCACCCGGCCCCATTCGCCCTGCACGATCAGCACGTCGTCCAGGCGGATGGGCTGCGCCAGCGCCAGCTGCAGGCCGGCAATCAGGTTGCTGAACACGGGCCGCGCCGCGATACCGATCACCAGCCCCGCCACACCCGCCGAAGCCAGCAGGCTGGCCCCGAATTGGCGCGCGCCGGGAAAGGTCATCAGCATCAAGGCCAGCCCCGTCAGCAGCACGATGAACATGGCGGTGCGCGCCAGCATGCGGGTCTGCGTATGGATGCGGCGGGCGTTGAGGTTGTCCTCCACATCGACCGGGTGCAGGCCGATCACGCCCAGTGCGGCCCCGCGCGCCGCGCGCATGCCCGCCCAGGTCAGGGCGGCGAGCAGCAGCAGGCCATTGGCATGGCGCACCCCGTTGATCAGCGGAAAGGTATCCGGTGCGCTGTGCCAGACGATCTGCAGGGCAATCAGGGGCAGCAGCACCTGCACCGGAGAGCGGCATTGCTCTGCGACCCGGGCCATGACCGGCATGGAACGCGTCAGGCGCAGGACCACGACAGCGCCTATCGTGTGTACCACCAGCGCCAGGGCAACGCCGATGCAGGCCGCCAGCAACACGTGCAGCGACGAGTCGTCCGCCCAGGAAAGCAGTGCTGCGAAGTTCATTCAGTGGCCCCCTCGTTCACCCTTCAGCTCTCCGACGGCCCTGCACGACTTTGGGTGGCGCGGGGAAAGCGGAGGTTCCGATGGTGGTCATACGCTGGAGATGAAGTGGCAAATGGAAACGGGGGACGGAAAACGGGGAATGGGGTAACGCCGGGGGCCGGAGGCCTTGGGGCATGGGTAACAGCTCACGCCCGAGCTTTTTACTTTGCCCGTCCTTACTCTACTGCAGCAGAGTTGCGCCTCAAGTAGGACGCGTGCCAGTCTTTCCCCTGCAAACCATCAGTCCATTGCAATCAGATGATAATTATTCTCAATTAGAGTTTTAACCTGTGGGCCGCAGCATGCGCCGCCCTCCCTGAAAGACACCATGTCCACAACACCCTCAGCAGCCGTCCCTTCTCCCGACGCCGCGCCGCGCAAGCGCCGGCCGCCGCGCCATGTGCAGGTCACCCGCGTGCAAACCTTGAGCCCGCTGATGCGCCGCATCACGCTGCAAGGCGCTGAGCTGGAAGGCTTTGAGGTGGCCGACCCGGCCTGCTACATGAAACTGATTTTTCCTGAGCCAGGTCAGACCGAGCCCGAGCGCCCACTGCCCGATGGGCCGCGGCCGAAGTCCATGCGCACTTACACGCCGCTGGCAGTGCGCAACGATGTGCACGAGGTCGATGTGGATTTTGTGCTGCACGGCGACGGCCCTGCCTCCACCTGGGCTGCGCAGGCTCAACCGGGCCAGGTGCTGTATTTGATGGGCCCCGGCCCTGGCTACAAAGTTCAGCTGGATGCGCCTGCGCATTTCCTGATCGGTGACGACAGTGCCTTGCCCGCGTTTGAAACCATTCTGGCCGCCCTACCCGCCACGGCGCAGGCGCGCGTGCTGGTCGAAGTGGTGGATGCGGCGGAAGAACGCGCGCTGCACAGTGCTGCCAAAGTAGAAGCGCACTGGACCGCACGCGGCAGTGACAACACGCAGGCTGGCCAGGCACTGGAAGCCGCGTTGCGCAAAGCCGGCGCGCCCGCACCCGGCACGCGCATTTACCTGGCCTGCGAGGCCGCGGCCATGCGCCGCATTCGCAAGTTGCTGATTGAAGAGCTGGGCATGGAGCGTGGACACATCGTGGGCCGCGGTTACTGGAAGCTGGGCACCGTCAATCACCCGGATCACGATTACGGGGAGGGTGACTGAGCCCCCACGGTCGCTCACTTCGTGTAGCTCCCTGCCCCCCAAGGGGGCCGCCCGCCTGCGGTCTGGCAAAGCCAGTCCCGCGGCTCATGCTGGGTTAAGAATTCAGGAGCGTAACAGGGGCGAAGTTATTTACCAGCGGGGGCCGAGGGTCCGGCTTCGCCGGCCCCAGGCGCCGCCCCCTTGAGGGGGGAACAGGCTACACGCAGTGAGCCTGGACGGGGGTGGATCTCATCCACGCGCATAACTCACCGTGAGCATCTCCCACTGGTGCCCTTCGGGCTCATTCCAGTAGATGCCCTTGCCGCCAAGGTATGTGCTGACCTGCATGTCCATGGGGCCGCGAACCGAGCTGCGGTATTGGATTCCTGCCGCCTGGATGCGCCCCAGGATCGCATCGAATTCCTGCTCGCTCACGCGAAAGCAGAAATGCTCGACGGGAAAGTCTTCGTCGGTGTCGATGAAGTCCAGCGTCAAGCCGTCGTTGATGTAGACGGCTGAAAAAGGCCCTATCGTGGTTTCAGCCCACCGCACGCCGAGCAGCTCTGCCAAAAACCTGGCCGAAGCCACCTTGTCTCGCGCCGATACGATGAAGTGGTCCAGATGAATGGTCATGGCAGGCCTCTTGATGGTGATGGCCTGTTTTATAGCGTGTGCGGGCCGCGCCTGTACACCAGCGTGCGTAACAACCTTCATGGCGGCGTTGCCGCCATGGCCGCATGGCTGTAGCCTTACGGGCAGTTCTTATAAGAAAAATGGCTGCAGACCAATAGGGACGAGCGCAACCAGCTATCCAATTAATAGCAACTGAGACCGGCCGCACAACCCCGGTCCACACTCACAGGTCGAAGAACACCGTCTCCTTGCCGGCCGCGCTGTCCTGCATGCGGATGTCGAATCGGTAAACCGGTCCGGCGCCCGTCATGTCGCGCCGGGCGATCAGCGTGTTGCGCCGTTCGGCCGGCACGCTGGCCAGCACCGCGTCTTTGCCGTTCACTTCCGCCTCATCATCAAAGTAGATGCGCGTGAAGGTATGCACCAGCAGGCCGCGCATGGTGACGCAGACGTTGATGAACGGTGCTTGCCCCGCCACAGCGCCGGGCTTGACGGTGAAGAATTCGTAATGGCTTTGCGGCAGGGTGCCGGTGCCGCAGCGGCCAAAGCCGGTGAAGCCGCGCGCTTCGGCGTCGGCCACCGAGGTAATGGGCAGGCCGCTGCCGTCGGGCTGCGCGATCTCGACCATCGCGTCCATCACGGCATTGCCGGCGCCGTCAAACACCTGGCCGGTGATACGGATGTGCTCGCCCTTGGCATTCGGCTGGGCCAGCACGGGCGTGAACAGGCTTTTGAGGTCGTAGCCGTATTGCGTAGGTGTGAGGCCATAGGCAAAGAAGGGGCCGACGGTTTGCGAAGGGGTTTGTTTAAGTGGGCTTGTAGTCGTCATGGCGTTGTCTTCCTGCCGCTTATTCAAAACGCGTGGCTTTGGGGCCGCGCAGCACGATGTCGAACACATAACCGAGCGCGTAGTCGGGCTGGGTCACGTCGAGACTGAATTTCGAGACCATCAGGTCGCGCACGCTTTCGGGCGCGCCCATGTACATGGGGTCGTAGCCGAGCAGCGGGTCGCCGGGGAAATACATCTGCGTCACCAGGCGGCTGGCGAAGTAATCACCAAACAGCGAGAAGTGAATATGCTGCGGCCGCCAGGCGTTGGGGTGGTTGCCCCAGGGGTAGGCACCGGGCTTGATGGTCTTGAAGCTGTAGCGGCCTTCGTTGTCGGTCATGCAGCGGCCGGCACCCAGGAAGTTCGGGTCCAGCGGCGCGTCGTGCTGGTCGACCTTGTGCACGTAGCGGCCCGCCGCATTGGCTTGCCAGACTTCCACCAGCGTGTTGCGCACGGGGCGGCCGTCTTCGTCCAGCACGCGGCCGGTGACGATGATGCGTTCACCCAGCGGGTCGCCATTCATGACGGCGTTTTTGGTCAGGTCGCTGTCCAGCGGGCCGAACTGCCCGGC
Organism: Polaromonas sp. P1_F6; assembly: GCF_056405695.1. NCBI lineage: Bacteria > Pseudomonadati > Pseudomonadota > Betaproteobacteria > Burkholderiales > Comamonadaceae > Polaromonas > Polaromonas sp. P1_F6. The sequence goes on along the minus strand of NZ_JBFUBQ010000003.1, from coordinate 248,647 downwards.
GCCATAGACGGGCGCATTGAGCTGCGCCAGCGCCTGCTTGATGGGCACCAGCGGCTGCTTGGGGCCGCGCAGCAAGGTGGATTTGTAGCCGGGATAAATATGGGGCGAATGGCTGGTCCAGTCGCGTGGGGCCAGAAAACTGTTGTTCAGGTCGGGTTTCATCGATGTCTCCAATGGGTTGCATGCGCTGGCGCCCTGGTCGCGGCGCGCTTTTCTACGCTGCCGCGACTTTAATCGGCCTCAATGGTTATGTATATTGACATTTTCTCGACTTATCCATAACCAAATGGTCAAATTGGAGCATGGTCGATGAACGCATCAAATACCGGCACCTGCAGTGCTTTCTGGCGGTGGCGCAGCATGGCAGCCTGCAAAAGGCGGCCGACGTGCTCGCCATCACGCAGCCCGCCGTATCCAAAACCCTGAAAGAACTTGAGGGCCTGCTGGCGGTGCGATTGTTTGAGCGCGGGCGCAAGGGCGCCGTGCCCACGCGCGAGGGCGAAGCCTTTTTGCGGCATGCCGGCGCCAGCGTGAGCGCGCTGCGCGAAGCTGTCGCCAGCGTTGCGCAGACGCGGCGGCAGGGCAGCGCGGTGATTGCCATCGGTGTGCTGCCGACGGTGGCACCGTGGCTGATGCCCTTGCTGCTGGCGCGGCAAGAGGCCCAGTCCGGGCCGGATGCGCACACCAGCCTGCGCATCCAGACCGGCGCCAACCCAGAACTGCTGGCCAGCCTGCGCCAGCGCGCGCTGGATTTGGTGATTGGGCGTTTTGCCGAACCGGCCCATATGCTGGGCCTGACGTTTGAGCACCTGTATGCCGACCCACTGGTACTGGCGGTACGCCCCGACCACCCGCTGCTGGCGCAAGCAGGGCGCAAGGCCGATCCGCTGGTCGGCTTGCAGGCCTTCACCACGATCCTGCCCACGCAGGGCACGGCCATACGCCATACCGCCGACGGATTTTTCCTCACACGCGGCCTGCCGCCCCCCGTGCGCCTGGTCGAAACGCTGTCGGTGTCCATCGCACGCGGCTACACGCAGCAAAGCGATGCAGTCTGGCTTTCGCCGCTGGGGGCTGTGCGGCCGGACCTGGACAAGGGCACGCTGGTGCGCCTGCCCGTCAGCATGGCCGGCACCGAAGAGCTGGTGGGGTTGACGCTGCGCGCCGACATGGCGCCCACCGAGGCTCAGCACCAGCTGATCACCACCATCCGGGTGCTGGCGGCAGAGCGCCGCAGCGAAGCGCCGGCCCTGCTCTAGGCTGGCTCGGCCTGCACCGCAAAGCGGGCGGTCAGTTCACCCAGGCCCAACTCTTCAAGCACCTCACGCAAACGCGCTTGGGCGGCACGGGTTTTACCGGCCTGCGGCTGCGCAGGCCGGCTGGCAAGAATGAGCTCGTTCTTCATCGAATGCTCCCAGCCCACGAGCTCGGTCACGGTGACCTGGTAGCCGTTGGCTTCGAGCTGCAGGCAGCGCAGCACATTGGTGATCTGGCTGCCGAATTCACGCGTGTGCAGCGGGTGCCGCCAGAGTTCGGCCAGCGGCGTGCGGGACAGTGACAGGGCACGGCTTTTCTTCAGCACACCGGCCACTTCGGCCTGGCAGCACGGCACCAGCACCATGTGGCGGGCATTTTTGGCCAGCCCGAATGCAATGGCGTCATCGGTGGCGGTGTCGCAGGCATGCAGGGCGGTGACGATGTCCACGGTGGGCGGGAGTTCAGCCGAAGTGGTGGCCTCCTGCACCGACAGATTCAGGAACGACATGCGCGCAAAACCCAGCCGCTGGGCCAGCACGCGTGACTTTTCAACCAGCTCGGCACGCGTTTCAATGCCGTACACATGGCCTGCGGTTTTTTCGCCGCGGTGCGCGACATTAAAGAACAGGTCGTACAGGATGAAGCCCAGGTAGGACTTGCCGGCGCCGTGGTCGGCCAGGCTGAAGGCGGCCTTCTCCGCAGCCACCTCATTGAGCAAGGGCTCGATGAACTGGTACAGGTGATAGACCTGCTTGAGCTTGCGCCGCGTGTCCTGGTTGAGCTTGCCTTCGCGCGTGAGGATGTGCAGTTCCTTGAGCAGCTCGATCGACTGGCCGGGGCGAAGTTCTTCGATGATTTGTGCTGCGGATGCGGGCTTTCCTGAGCCCTTCGAAGGCTTTGCCGCGCGCGCGGTGCTGGGTGTTTGCATGGCCTCAAGTTTAGTGGCGCGCCCTCGTTACAGGCTGCCCCGGTACAAAGCCCTTGAAAAGCGCCCATGGAACATCCGGAAACAATTAACTTGCACACAATTTAATTGCTCGCTATAATTCATCCTATGCCCAACAAAACCGACACCGCCAATGCCACTGACGCCATGCTGCAGCTGGACAACCAGCTGTGTTTTGCGCTGTATTCCACCTCTTTGGCCATGACCAAGCTGTACAAGCCCCTGCTCGAAGAGCTGGGCCTCACGTACCCGCAATACCTCGCGATGCTGGTGCTGTGGGAGCAAGACGGCCTGACGGTCTCGGAACTCGGTGAACGGCTTTACCTGGACTCGGGCACGCTGACCCCGCTGCTCAAGCGCATGGAATCCGCCGGGCTGGTATCACGCATCCGCGCGGTGGAAGACGAGCGCCGCGTTCACATCACGCTGACGGCGGCTGGCCGCAAGCTCAAGGCCAAGGCCGCCAAGATTCCGGGTTGCATCCTGAGTGCCACCCAGTGCTCGATTCCCGAGCTGGTGTCGCTGACGCAGCAGGTGCAGTCGTTTCGCAACCGCCTCACCGCCTGATTTCTTTCACCATTTCACTGAATTTTTAACCCGCCCCGATCCGGGGTATTTTCCAAAGGAAGCCACCATGACCACACTCGAAAAAGTTCTCTACACCGCCCACGCCCACACCACCGGCGGCCGTGACGGCAAGTCCAAGACCGACGACGGCCGCCTGGACGTCACGCTGAGCTCGCCCGGCACCGCCGGCACCGGCACCAACCCCGAGCAGTTGTTTGCTGCCGGCTACGCAGCCTGCTTCATCGGCGCGATGAAGGCTGTCGGCGGCATGAAGAAAATCGACGTGCCTGCAGACGTTTCCATCGACTCCAGCGTTGACCTCGGCAAGATCCCGAACGGCTACGGCATCGCCGTGCGCCTGGACATCACCCTGCCCGGCATGGACCGCGCCGCTGCACAAGCGCTGGTGGATGCAGCCCACCAGGTTTGTCCGTACTCCAACGCGACCCGCGGCAATATTGACGTGACCATTACCCTGAAATAAAGCCAGCAGGGGCCGCGGGACTGGCTTTGCCAGACCGCAGGCGCCGCCCCCTCGAGGGGGGAACAGGCTACACGCAGTGAGCCTGGACGGGGGTGGTTGTCACCTACGCGGCCCGCCGGTGTTGAACCGGCGGGCCGTTTCATTTACGGTGTGCGCATGAACACCGCAGCTTCAACCACCTTCCAGGTCCGAAAGGACGCCCTTGCCGAAACCCGCTGGCATACCGATGCGCCTCTGCCGCTCACGCCCGGCCAGGTGCGGCTCGGCATCGAATCATTTGCGCTGACCTCCAACAACATCACCTATGCGGCCTTTGGCGACGCTATGAATTACTGGCAGTTTTTCCCGACCGGGGAAGAGGGCTGGGGCAGCATCCCCGTCTGGGGTTTTGCCGTGGTGGCGGAGTCGCAATGCGAAGGCGTGGCTGTGGGGGAGAAGTTTTACGGCTACTACCCCATGGCCAGCGAGCTGGTGCTGCAGCCGGCGCGCGTGACGCCCGCCGGTTTTTTCGACGGCGCTGCGCACCGGCGGCCCCTGCCGGTCGCCTACAACCAGTACATGCGCTGCAGCGCGGACCCGTTTTATGACGCGGCCACCGAAGATGTGCAGTCGCTGCTGCGCCCGCTGTTCATCACCTCCTTCCTGATTGACGACTTCCTGGCGGACAACGACTTCTTTGGTGCCAATGCCATGCTGCTGTCCAGCGCCTCCAGCAAGACGGCGTATGGCACGGCTTTCCAGCTGGCCAAGCGGCCGGGCATCGAGGTGATCGCCCTCACGTCGCCAGGCAACGTCGCTTTTTGTGAAAGCCTGGGGTGCTACAGCCGTGTGGTGACCTATGACCAGCTCGACGCGATTGGCGCCGACACGGCTTGCGTTTACGTCGACTTCGCGGGCAGCGCCAGCCTGCGCCAGCGCATTCACAGCCGCTTTGGCCAGCTTCGCTACAACTGCTCGATAGGCGGCACGCATGTGGACGACCTGGCCGCCAAAGGCAGCGCCAAGGAGTTGCCCGGCCCCCGGCCCACGCTGTTCTTTGCGCCTTCGCAGGTCAAGAAACGCATCACCGACTGGGGCAAAGAAGGCTTTGGAAAGCAGCTGGTGCGCGCCTGGCGGGATTTCACGCGGCAAGTGACGGGCGCCAAAACGCCTTGGCTCATCGCCCAGCGGCATGCCGGGCAAGTTGCGGTGCAAGCCGCTTACCAGGAAGTGCTGGCCGGCAAGGGAGACCCGCGCACCGGCCACATCCTGCAGCCCTGATTCTTTCCGCCTTCAACGGACAGGCGCTATGGTTTTTATAGCTGTTCGCGCTCGTTTTCATTGGGCCACAGGCCTTTTTCATCCGAGAAACAGGCGATTACAAGCCCCTGCTGGCAGCGCACCATCATCTGCGCCGACAATCAGGCATGACAGAAAAACACAAGGCTGAGGCGCACGCAACGCTGCACGCGTACGAGACATTGACACCCGACGTGGTGCTCGATGCGCTGGCCAGCGTCGGTTTGCTGGGCGACGGCCGCCTGATGGCACTTTCAAGCTACGAGAACCGGGTTTACCAGATTCACCTGGAGAGCCCCGTGGGTGACGCCGACCTGGCGGGCGATGTCGTGGTGGCCAAGTTTTACCGGCCGGACCGCTGGACCGACGAACAGATTGCCGAAGAACACGCCTTTGCCGCCGAGCTGATGGCCGCCGAGATACCGGTGGTGGGCGCGCTGGTGCTGGAAGGCCGCACCGTGCACCACTTCAAGGGCTTCAGTTTCAGCGTTTCGCCCAGCCGCGGCGGGCGGCGGCCCGAGCTGGACAACCTGGAAGTGCTGGAATGGATAGGCCGTTTCCTGGCCCGCATCCACACCGTCGGCAGCGCCAAGCCCTTTGCGCACCGGCCGGCCCTGAACCTGCAAACCTTTGGTTATGCCTCGCGCGACATCCTGCTGGCGGGCAGCGACCATGGTGCCAAAGGCTCCCACGGCTACATCCCGCTGGACATGGAGTCGCGCTGGCGCAAGGCCTTTGAAGAAGCCATGCTGGTGGCGCAAACAATATTTGAAAGCGTGGGCGACGTGAAAAACCTGCGCCTGCACGGTGACTGCCACCCCGGCAACATTTTGTGGACGCCCGAGGGCCTGCCGCTGGCCGGCCCGCATTTTGTCGACCTGGACGATGCGCGTACGGGGCCGGCGGTGCAGGATTTGTGGATGCTGGTGTCAGGCGACCGCGCGCAGTGCACCCGCCAGTTGGGTGCGCTGGTGGACGGGTATGAGGAGTTTCGCGAATTCGACCGGCGTGAGCTTGCGCTGATCGAACCGCTGCGCACGCTGCGCCTGGTGCACTACAGCGCCTGGCTGGCGCAGCGCTGGCATGACCCGATCTTCCCGATCAACTTCCCCTGGTTCGGCTCCAGCGACTACTGGAAGAGCCAGGTCGACATGCTGGAAGAGCAAACCGAGGCCATGCAGGATCCGCCGCTGGTGTGCTGAGGGACTGCTGGCTCTCTCCAGGCAGTCAGCCATGTCCATGCTGTCGCTATGAATTTAATAGCTGCTCGCGCACACCCTTAAAGGGCCAGAGGCCGAATTGACTCACAAAAAGGCCTCTCTCCGCCTTTCTGGAGGCCCTGTATTCTCTCAGCCGGCGCGCGGTGCCTACACCAGCAACGCGTTCACCCGGCGCACGTACGCCGCCGGGTCTTCAGGCATGCCGCCTTCGGCCAGCAAGGCCTGGTCAAACAGGATGTGGGCCAGGTCGTCAAAATGCGCACCGTCCACGCCGGCCTCGAGTTTTTTGACCAGCGGGTGCTGGGCGTTGACTTCCAGGATGGGCTTGGACTCGGGCACGGCCTGGCCGGCCTGCTTGAGCATGCGGGCCAGCTGGGTCGACATGTCGCCGTCCTGCACCACAAGGCAGGCAGGTGAGTCGACGAGGCGCGAGGTGGCGCGCACGTCCTTGGCTTTGTCTTTCAATGCTTCTTTCAGCTTGTCGAGGATGGGCTTGAACTGTGTCTGCGCCTCTTCGGCGGCCTTCTTCTCGTCTTCGTCCTGCAGCTTGCCCAGGTCTACCGCGCCCTTGGCCACCGACTGCAGCGGCGTGCCGTCAAAGTCGTGCAGGTAATTGAGCGCCCACTCGTCCACGCGGTCGGCCATCAGCAGCACTTCGATGCCCTTCTTGCGGAAGATTTCGAGCTGGGGGCTGTTCCTGGCGGCGGCCAATGTGTCGGCGGTGATGTAGTAAATCGCGTCCTGGCCTTCCTTCATGCGGGCCTTGTAGTCGGCAAAACCCACGCTGACGGTATCCGTCGTTGAGCTGGCAAAGCGCAGCAGCCTGGCCAGTCGCTCGCGGTTGGCAAAGTCTTCGCCCAGGCCTTCCTTGAGCACGGCGCCGAACTCGCCATAAAAAGCCTTGAACTTGTCGGCGTCATTGGCGGCCAGGTCTTCGATCATGGACAGCACGCGCTTGGTGCAGCCTTCGCGGATTGCCTTGACGGCGCGGCTTTCCTGCAGCAATTCGCGCGAGACATTGAGCGGCAGGTCGGACGAGTCCACCACGCCCTTGACGAAGCGCAGGTAGGTCGGCATCAGCGCCTGGGCGTCGTCCATGATGAAGACGCGCTTGACGTAGAGCTTGACGCCCGCGGCCTTGTCGCGGTTGAACATGTCCATGGGCGCCTTGGCCGGGATGAACAGCAGCTGCGTGTATTCGGTGGCGCCTTCCACGCGGTTGTGCGTGGTGGCCAGCGGCGCTTCGCTGTCGTAGCTGATCTGCTTGTAGAACTCGTCGTACTGGTCTTGCGTGATGTCTTTTTTGGCGCGCGTCCACAGCGCCGCGGCCTGGTTGACGGTTTCCCATTCGCCGGTCACCACCATCTCGCCGGGCTGGTCGTTTTCGCCTTCCTTCCATGCTTCTTTCTGCATCAGGATGGGCAGCGAAATGTGGTCGGAGTATTTGTTGATGATGCCTTTGAGTTTCCAGGCGTTCAGGTAGTCGAGCGACTCTTCTTTCAGGTGCAGGATGATGCTGCTTCCGCGCTCGGCGCGGTCGAGCTCGCTGACTTCAAACTCGCCAGTGCCGTCGCTGCTCCAACGCACACCCTGGTTTGCCGGAAGGCCGGCGCGGCGGCTTTCCACTGCGATGCGGTCGGCCACGATAAAGCCCGAATAAAACCCGACGCCGAACTGGCCGATCAGCTGCGCGTCGTTCTTCTGGTCGCCCGAGAGTTTGGCCATGAAGTCGCGCGTGCCGCTCTTGGCAATCGTGCCGAGGTTGTCGATGGCTTCCTGCTGCGACAGGCCGATGCCGTTGTCGGTGATGGTCAACGTACCGGCCGCCTTGTCAAAGCTCACTTTCACCTTGAGCTCGGGATCACTTTCATACAGCGACGCATCGTTCAACGCTTCGAAGCGCAGCTTGTCGCAGGCATCCGACGCGTTGGAAACCAGCTCGCGCAAGAAGATGTCCGGGTTCGAGTACAGGGAGTGCGTGACCAGCTTGAGCAGCTGCGCGACTTCGGCTTGAAAAGACAGGGTTTGTTTCTGCATGGTTTGAGGCATGGTTGTTTCAGGTTTGTTACTGATTCACTGGATCCGGAAAGAAAAAGCCGTTTCAGACGGCAGTATTTACGCTTGTTACTTGTAAGTCTTTTGACTCTATTTATGAATAAATCCAATAATTTCAACGGTTTGACGTGACAAATTCCCCACTAGAGTGCGCTGTTACAGATACAAATCACCCGATTTCAGAAATATCTAGTTACAGTCCATTCACCTTCACATTTCCCTTGTTTGTTATTCGTTTTTTAACTGGAGAACAGTCATGAAAAAGCTCATTTTAGTAATCGCCCTCGGCCTTGCCGCTATCGCCACCCTGCCTGCTTACGCTGCCACGGCTGCCGGCACCTTCAACGTGGTGATCAACCTGACCTCGAAGTGCGAGATCAACTCCACCAACGCCGCCACCGGCGCGGTCATCAACAACGTGGTGTTCAACTACACCTCGTTCCAGACCACGGCGGCCACCTCCACCGGCGGCGGTTTCAATGTTCGTTGCACCAACTCCCTGCCTTACACCCTGGCACTGAGCAACTCCGGCGTGACCGATGATGCCGTCAACCTGGCTTATACCCTGGCACTGAGCGCTGCTGCGGGCACCGGCAACGGCACCGACCAGGCCTTCACGGTCAACGGCACCATGGCCGCCGGCCAGGCTGGTACCTGCGCCACGGCGACTTGCACCAATACCGCCGCGACCAACAAGACCAAGACCCTGACGATCACCTACTGATCGCCCCCCGGGCTTGATGTCAGCCACGTCGACAGTCATGATCCGCAAGGCCGCCTTCGGTGTTCTCCTGATGCTTGCCGCTGCTGCCTGCTTTGCGGGCGCGGCGGCGGGGCAGTTGTCGGTCCAGATCACGCTGAACGTCCCGGGAAACACCACCGGCAATGGCAACGCCTGTACCAGCGCCACCGGCTCTGGCGGCAGCGGCGCCTCGGTACAGGTGACCTGCAATTCGAATGTCTTTGTCAATATCTCGCAAGTCCGCAGCCTAGGGGATGCCCGCTTCATGCCCGGTTACCGGCCCACGCGGGACTCCCTGCTGCCCGACTACTGCCGCAATGAGTTGTCCCGCAACGACCCTGGCGCCCGCTATACCTGCCGGCTTCAAGACCAGCGCCAGGTGGCCACGGCCGATGAAGAATCGGATGACGGCTGGGAAATCGAAAGCCGGCGTTACGCCCTTGACACAGATGCCGCAGCGGTTGAAAAACAGGCCCGTTTGCGGCTTCAGGATGACCGCGGTACCGTGACGGCACTGCACCTCGCCCATGCCGGTAACCTCTCTAAATCGGTTGAGATGCTGGTATCCTTCTGAGGATGAACGTCTCACAGCGCCGAAGCAAGCTTGTTACCTACGCCTTCCTGCTAAGCCTGCTGGGGCCTTGGGCGGCTGCTACGGCAGGCGTTTTTTCCGTGACACCGGTGCGGCTCTACATGACCCCGCGCGATCGCGCCATCGCCGTCACACTGTCCAACGAAGCCGATACCGAAGTCGTGCTGCAGGCTGACATCAACACCTGGACCCAGAAACCCGACGGTACTGACGAACTCGTCCTGACCGAAGATCTGATCCTGGCCCCTCCCATCATCAAGCTGGCACCCAAGGCCCGGCAAGTGGTACGCCTTGCCCTGCTGAAACCCGCAGATGCAAGCCGGCAGCTGACCTATCGCATGATCATTCGCGAAGTTCCTGAAGCTGTACCCGCAACTGGCATTCAGGTTCCCATCGCGCTGGCCTTGAGCATGCCCGTGTTCATCACGCCCCCTGTGGCCAAACGCCAGGTTAGTTGCACTAACCAGCTGGCGGACGCCAAAACCCTCAACCTGCAATGCAGCAATACCGGTACGGCTTACGCCCAGATACGGGAAGCGACCGTTACGCGCAGCACACAAGTCCTGGCCCGGTTTGAGGGTGGCAGTTACATCCTGCCCGGTGCCCGTAAAACGGTCGGGCTTAAGGCAGAGCAGGCCCTTACAAAAGGGGACGCCCAACTGGTGGTGACCTTTGATGACGGACAAAGCCTGACGACCAGCATCACGCTGCCTTGATTTGGTACCCGATTTCAATGAGGCGCTGGTGGACTTTACGAAAACACCCCGTAGCGATTGGCATTGCAGGCCTTTGTTACGGCCTGCTGGCACACGCCCAGACACCCGCCTCCTCTAATGCGCCGCCAGCGGCCCGGTCATCCAGCGACCGGCTCCTTCCGCTGGAAGTCTTCATCAACAGCACCAAGGGCGGCGTCTGGACCCTGCTTGAGCGCAACGGCATCCTGTATGCGCCGGAAGATGCCTTTGAAGAGTGGCGGCTGAACCATCGGCCCAGCGCGCAGGACGTTGATTTCCAGGGCCAAAAGTGGTTTCCGCTGTCTGCTATTCCGGGATTCGAAGCGCGGCTGAATTTTGCCGACCAGTCAGTGGATCTGGTGTTTTCGCCGGCCGCCTTCAACGCCGTGCGCCTGACGCAGGAATCGGCCATGCGCCCTCCGCTGTCACCGTCGATTCCCGCCGCATTTGCCAACTATGACCTGAACTACATCACCACCCGCAACCGCGTCGGCGGCAACACCATGGACTCGAAAGACCTGGGTGCCCTGACTGAATTCGGCGTGTCGGGCGAGATGGGGCTGTTGACAAGCAGCTACGTGGGTCGCAACCTCATCAGCCAGGACCCGACGCTCAAGGCCTCATGGCGTCGGCTTGAAACCACCTACACCCGGAATTTCCTGGACAGCAACAGCTCCCTGCGACTGGGTGACAGCAGCACGCGCACCGGCATTTCGGGACGCCAGGTGTATTTCGGCGGGATCCAGTTCAGCAAAAACTTCTCGCTGCAACCAGGCTTCGTCACCCAGCCCATTCCCACGGTGACCGGCCTGTCGGCGGCGCCCAGCACCGTTGAGCTCTATGTCAACGACGCACTGCGGCAAACTTCCAAGGTCCCATCCGGCCCCTTCAGCATCGACAACTTTCCCGCGTTGACCGGCGCCGGGGAAGCCCGCGTGGTGGTGCGCGACATCCTGGGCCGGGAGACCGTCATTACCCAGTCTTTTTTCAGCAATGCCAACCTGCTGGAAGAAAACCTCAGCGACTGGAGCTTTGAGCTGGGGGCCGTACGCCGCGACCTCGGGCTCGAGAATGCCGACTATGGGGATCGTTTCGTTTCAGGCCTCTGGCGCCAGGGCCTGAGCAAAAGCCTCACGGTCGAGGCCAACGGCGAATGGTCGAAGTCTCTGATGCGTGCCGGCGCCGGCGCCAGCTATGAGCTGCCTTTCCAGATGCTGGGACAGACGGCGTTTTCGGCCAGCCGCAGTGACGCGGCGGGCCAGGGCACCAACTGGATGGTCGGGGTCGAGCGCAGCGGACTGCGGCACGGCGTGTCACTCAGCGCGGAAGGCGCATCGCGCGGCTACCGGCAAATCGGTATCGATACGCCATCGCCCCGCCTGCAAACCACCGCCAGTTACAGCTACAGCAGCGACAACTTCGGCGCCTTCAACGTGAGTTACGCTGGCTTTGACAACTACGACCTCGGAAAGCTCAACACTCTCAGTGTGAATTACACCCTGCGCCTCGGTCAACGCGCAGCCCTGACTTTGAGCGCCACCCGCCTCAGCGGCATCAGCTCGGGGACTTCAGTGGGCGCCACCCTGATCGTGCCGCTTGAAAATCGGGTCACCATCGCCGCAGGTGTCACTACCCGCAGTGGAAGCACCGAAGGATATGTAAACGCCAGCCGAGCAGTGAGTGCCGAAACCGGCTGGGGCTGGCGAACGGCGCTGGGCTCCCGTGCGGACGGCCGCTATGCGGAAGGCGGCGCTTATTACCAGGGCACCAAAGGCCTGTTTTCGGCTGACGTCAGCAATGGAGAGAGCCAGCAAAACCTGCGCCTGGGCCTGATCGGGGGCATGGTGGCGGCCGAAGGCCAAGTCTTTGCCACGCGCCGCGTACAGGAAAGCTTTGCCATTGTCGAGGTGCCAGGTTATGCCAACGTGGGCGTGGGCTTCCAGGGCAGTACCCTGACCCGAACCAATTCAGACGGCGTCGCGCTGCTGCCGCGCCTGCTACCGTTCCAGCGCAACAGCGTACGCCTGGATCCGAGCGAGCTGCCGATCAGCGCCGAACTCGACTCCATCGAGCTCGAAGCCGTGCCGGCGCTTCGGGGGGCGGTCAAGATCGCGTTTCCCGTCCGCTCAGGACGGGGCGCCTTGATTCGTATTGAGCTGGACGATGGCGAGCCGGCGCCCTCGGGTGCAGAGGTTGAGCTGATCGGCGACAAGAAAGAGTTTTTTACCGCTCGCCGCGGCGAGGCCTTTGTCACCGGGCTGCAGGCCCAGAACCGCCTGCGCCTGAAATGGAACGGGGCTACCTGCACATTTGCGGTGGAGTTGCCGCCCGGCAACCTTGAGGATATCGCCCGGGTAGGCCCGGTACGCTGCAGTGGTGTCAAACGATGATTGACACCAAACCCTGGCGCCTCGCCGCTGCGGCCTGCCTGTCCCTGCTGGGCGCGGCACCGGCCTGGGCCGCGCTGATCTGCAACGCCACGGCGACGCCTGTGCAGACGGTGTACTTTGAGAACGACCCGAATCCCACAGACGGCGCGTGGACCGTGACGATCAACTGCACGCGCGGCCCCACAGATCCAGCCAGCTCAGACTACACCTTGCAGGCCGATAACGGCTTCAACCCCACCGGGAACACCAACCAGGCGGTCAACGGCAACGGCCAGACCAACCGCATCGCTTACGAGCTTTACAGGACGGCACCAGGCAACGGCGCATGGGGCGGAACCACGGCCACTGACTTCGCCGGAACGGTCAACTTCGGCGGCGCCCTGACGGCCAGTGCCACCCATGTCTTCTACAGCCGCATAGCGGCCGGGCTTAACAAGAGCGCCAAACTCTTCACCGACACCGTGACCATGCGTCTGCGCTATGACAACGGCCCCGGCAACGTGGATGTCTTCCCCACATTCCCCGTGAGCATCAACAACCAGTCCGTCTGTCTGCTCAGCACGCCGCCGGGCAACATCCAGTTCAACTACGCCTCCTTTCAGCTCGCCGCGGCCGCAGCCAGCACGGCATATGCCGTGCGCTGCACCATCGGCGAAACCTACACCATGGCGCTGGACGCGACGGCGGGAAACCTGCTCGCGCTCAATTACACCCTGGCTTTGAGCAATCCCGCAGGTCAGACTGGCACGGGTTTTCCGCAGAATTTCGCGATCAACGGAACCATCCCAGGCGGCCAATCCGGCACCTGTGCAACGGGCGCGTGCACCAGCACGCAGATGCGGACCCTGACCATTACTTACTGACATCCATCTTGTTTTCCGCCGGCGTGATTTTTGTCACGATTTTTCGACACCAGTACCCACGGGAACGACGCAATACGGCACCATGCACAGTACTGCTACAAAACGTTACCATCAGCAGTTAGAAGTCGTCCCGCCAGCGAAGGCCCGGGCGATTAACGGAGCCCATCGATGATTGTCTCTTACGCATTGCGCATTGCCCTGGCAGCCCTGCTGTGCACCTGCGCGCTGCAAGCTAAAGCAGCCATTACCTGCACACTCGCAGCCACGTCTGTAGACCTCAATTACACCAACGGGGCCGCCGCCGCCAATGCCAGCGGCACCATCACCGTGAACTGCACCCGGCTGTCGACGGACGCCAACAGCACCACTTATTGGGTCAGCATTGATTACGGCAGCCGCACGGGCCTCTCCCGCCGGGTTTTCCGTCACGGCGGCGGCACCATCAATGCCGACCGGCTCGATGTCAATATCTACAAGAATGCGACCACGACCGACTGGGTCAATACCGGCACCGGGCGGGTGAATGGGACCTTGAATTTTGGCGCTGCGCTAAGCGCCAGCACCACCCTGACCTACAACTTCCGCGTGGTGGCCGGACAAACCGGAAACACGGCAGGCATTTATGACGAAACCTTTATCACGACCCTTCAGCTAGCCACTGCCGGCCCCGTCGTTGCCACCACGACCTTTACACCCACCGTGAGCATCATCGCCCAATGCTTTGTGGGGCAGGTGGCTGCAGGCAATACGGCCCCGGGCGCCATTTCTCCGTCCACACTGACGCTGAACTACATCTCTTTTGCGCCCACCCCCCAGACCAGTACCATGAACTTCACGGTCGACTGCACTCGCGGCACCAGTTATGCCCTGGCGCTATCGCCGGCAGCGGGCACATTGCTGGGTCTCAACTACACGTTGGCACTCAGCAGTGCAAGCGCAACGGGCGATGGCCGGGCTCAGCCCTATACGGTGACAGGCACCATTGCAGCCGGCCAGGCGGGCACCTGTTCCACAGCCACCTGCACTGCCACCCAGACCGGGGTTACGGTCACCGTCACCTATTAACACTAACGGCCAGCGCGCATCCCTGGCGCGCTATTAGCAAGCGCCTGCCGCCGGGCGCTTTGCTGTTTTTATGCCCAATAAGGGCAGCATTCCACAGCCCTGTCGCGCCCCAATTGAGGCTGACACCCCTCATACTGAAGAAAACCCCAATAAAATTGGGATTTCATCAATTAAATGAATAAATCAAATTAAAAAATCAATTTGTGTGAAATGTCACTAATTAACAGTTATGAGGTGACTTTTACCAATTGATTCAAATTAATAAATTCGATAGCATGACTGCAACAACTGATAGTTTTAAGGAGTTGCACCATGAAAACCATCAAATTTGCTTTTATCGCCGTCCTGGCCGCCCAGTCCCTGCTCGGGATTCACAGTGCAGCCCAGGCGCAAACCAGTTCCGGCTCCTTCGGTGTGACCATCATGCTGCGCAGTTTCAGCGAAGCCGTCACGGCAGACCATCGCTGCACCCATCGCGGCCAGCCAGACGGCCAGGCTGGCACCTTGCGCATCAGTTGCCCGGCGACCGTGGATATTCAGGCCATTGCTGCCGCATCGACCAATAGAAGCGGTCAGACACAACGCATGAACACCATGTCTGATTCCGGCGCAGGTAGCCGCCTGGCTGTGGTGGCGGGCAAACCCATGAATTCCCGCGACCCGGTTGAATTGACCATTTCCTGGTAGCGGCAGGCGACGCACCGCCCCATCTTCGCTCCGCGCCTCGCGAATCCGGCCTTCAAGCTGCTGTTGGCAATCAGCATGCGTGCGGCTACGCGCCTGACCGCCATCTCCGCAAAAGGAACGGCGATCTGCTGGCGCCTCTGGAATACACGTCCCCACAGCATCTACCGTGACGCCGACACTGAGCGTTGCAGTTCTGCCGATAACTCTTCGCACGCTACAGCCAACAGATCAGCGATCCAGCCTCTGCTGCTGTGTTGTCTGCGCGCCTGCGAATGCAGCACGCGATCCCAGCGGCGCACTCATCGCTTCCACGGACAAAGACCCTCACAAGCTTCGCGCGCCAGACCTTCTCGTTAGGGGCGCAGGCAACCTGCTCAAACCAAGCTCCCTTCTCTCGTGATCGCTTGAATGCCCGCTTCGAGCTGGCGCTTCAAGCAGCGCGTTCTACGGGCTCATCGACCAATGCCACCGCTCATCGCTCACACAAGAGCAGAGCGCCACCCCTCAAGCAACCGTACTGCTTCGCGAAAAGCAGAGAAAAACATCCGCCGAGCAGGCGACGGTAATTTGTTTCTGACTCGTTACAGTAATTTGGGAAATATCTCACAGTTAGCGACCATCGGCTTTCGTTACATCTCTCTCAGCAGGCTTCTTTCTTGTCGCCATTTCGCATAAATCCATTGTTTTCAATGACTTAAGCGTGACGTATTTACCATTTGTCGCCCGCGTTACGAATGTAAAGCCACCTTTTTTCGAAACGCCTAGTTACAGTCCATTCACGTTCAAAAAAAGCCTGAACACCCGATTCACCTCATCACCATGATCTGGAGAAACTTAATGAAGAAAATTGTTTTAGTAAGCGCCTTGAGCCTCGCTGGCTTGTTGGCCGTACCGGCCCACGCAGAGTCCACATTCACCACGCCCGCAGTAACTGGTTCAACAGCCACTGCGCGCCTGGACTTTTCAATCGTCATCCCGCAGGTCCTGTTCCTGCGCGTCGGCACCAGCAGCGGCAACACGGCTACCGATGGCACCATCAACAGTATTTCCTTTACTGTGCCCGGCGCCAATGTGGGCGACAGCACCGTGATCGCCGGTGTCGGCGGCGACCTGACCGCAGGTGCCGTGACAGTGCGTGTTTATGGCAACGGTGGCAACATCAACCTGAACTCAAACACCACCGGTCCGCTCACAAACGCCACCGGCCAAACAATTCCGTGGAGCCAGATCAGTGTGGCCAGCGCCGCACTGGCAGCCACCACACCCGGCTTTACCAACGCCGCCATTACCCATCCCACGTTCAACGCGACCGGTGGAGCTGGCACGTTGACCAGTTTGACCGCCACCAACAGGCTGGTTCGCGTCGAAGGCAAGTGGACTTACACCTACCTCAACGCCACCCTTCCCGCAGCCGGCACCTATGGCACTTCCACCAA
Source organism: Polaromonas sp. P1_F6 (assembly GCF_056405695.1). Classification (NCBI taxonomy): domain Bacteria; kingdom Pseudomonadati; phylum Pseudomonadota; class Betaproteobacteria; order Burkholderiales; family Comamonadaceae; genus Polaromonas; species Polaromonas sp. P1_F6. The sequence continues at coordinate 232,331 of NZ_JBFUBQ010000003.1, read as the reverse complement.
CGGTGGTCGTGTTACCTATACCGCCACGCAGATGTAACTTAACCCTTAACCATTTATCCCTTAGGAACCATCATGAAAAAACTCCTTCTTGTCAGCACCCTGGGCTTGACTGGCCTGTTCAGCGCTACCGCCCATGCGGAATCCACATACGTCCCAGCCGCGGTGACCGGCTCCACAGCCAACGCGCGCGTGGACATGTCGATCGTGATTCCGCAAGTGCTGTTCCTGCGCGTCGGCACCAGCAGTGGCAACACGGCTACCGATGGCACCATCAACAGTATTTCCTTTACTGTGCCCGGCGCCAATGTGGGCGACAGCACCGTGATCGCCGGTGTCGGCGGCGACCTGACCGCAGGTGCCGTGACAGTGCGTGTTTATGGCAACGGTGGCAACATCAACCTCAATTCAAACACCACCGGCCAGTTGACGACCGGTGTCGCCGCCGAAGCAATCCCCTGGAGCCAGATCAGTGTGGCCAGCGCCGCACTGGCAGCCACCACACCCGGCTTTACCAACGCCGCCATTACCCATCCCACGTTCAACGCGACCGGTGGAGCTGGCACGTTGACCAGTTTGACCGCCACCAACAGGCTGGTTCGCGTCGAAGGCAAGTGGACTTACACCTACCTGAACTCCACGCTGCCTGCGGCTGGTACCTACGGCACATCTGCCAATGGTGGCCGCGTCACTTACACCGCCACCCAGATGTAAGCAGCGCCACATGAGCGCTTGAATGGAGGCCCCGTCTGACGGGGCTTTTTTTGTTAATGCTTGTCAGTTAGCGTAAAGTGACACTTATGCGCGCACCATCAAAGCTCCTCCTGCCCACTCGCAGCAGTGTGTTGCCAATGCTGCGCATCGTCACATTGTCAGGCAGCGCGTTGGCATGCGTGGGCGCCCAGGCCTTTGTCGTCACCATCACAGCAGGCACCAAGTCATTGTTTTTGCAGGTAGGCGCCGGAACCATGACCGGCGGCAATTTCAGTACAGGGGGCACGCCCGGCAACAATTCCACCATCAATCGCGTTTCGGTCACCATTCCAGCGGCCAACATCGGAGCCGGCACCAGCGCCATGACAACCGACAGCACCGTTACGGCCAGCCCTTATGACAGCTTTGCCTTTTGCACGGTGCCCGCGCAGGTTTACGTCGGCGGCTTTTACCGCACACCAGGCACCGGCGCCAACGCCACACTCACCGCCACCGCACCGGCCTCTCTGGTCAATGCCACGGGCGACACCATTCCGTTCAATACGATCTCCTGGGTTTCCGGCGGCGCATCAGACCCAACCGCCACCATCCCCAGCGGAACGTTTGTAGGCGGTGCATCACAAACGCTGCTCAGCGTTACACGCAACACCTGGTTTGAAAGCTGCCTGCAGTTCAACTACGCCAATACCCAACTGGTGGGTTCGGGCACCTTTACCGGCCGCGTCAGCTACACCCTGACCTCCCCATGATGATGAAAAGACCGGTCAGCCTGTCACACCTCATCGGATTTGCCGCCCTCCTGCTGCTTGCCAACGTGCTGACTGCGCAACACGCAGCCGCCACCACGACCCGCGTGGATGACACCGGCACCGTCGCGACCCAGAGCGTCGTCCCCATGCGCTGGCGGCAACTGGTTCCCGGCCGCGGTGCCGACAACTCCGTGGAGGCCAGCCTGCGGGTCGCCCTGCGCCTGAACCTCTCTCGCTGGCTGAACCAGCCGGTCAGGCTTTACATGGGACTTGCCCCAGTCGCGGGCGAGCCCATCTTTGTCACCTGGCGAACCCAGGGGCGTTTGCTGCCTGGCTCACTGCGCTCCGGCGGGCGCACCCTGATCTTCGACGGTGTCGTCAGTGCAGCTTCCCTGGAAGAAACCGTTGAGCTGCTTCTCAGAACAGATGGGCGCGCGCTGACGTCTTCCCAGGCCCTGCAGTTTTATTTCGAGGTAGATACGCCATGACCCGTCTCCAATTGCCTGCCATGCCGCGGTATGCCGCTGGCTTTCTTGGCTTGGCCTTTGCCCTGATTGCACCTGTCGCGACGGCAAGCGAATTTGCATTGGCAGTGTCGCCTCCCCGGTTTGAGCTTGAAGTCAAACCAGGCGAGCGAATCCGCCAGGTCATGGAAATAACCAATGCCTCCTCAATTGCCAACACGTTCAGCATCAAGACAGCGGACTGGCGGTTTGGCATGGACAACTCCGTCACTTTCACTGAGGAGTTGGGGCCCGGCAGCTGCCGCCCATGGGTGTCCATCGAGCGGCGCGAACTCACCGTCGCGGGTGGGCGCCCTTACCGGTTTCGTTTTGAGGTCAACGTGCCGCCCGACGCAAAGCCCGGTGAATGCCGTTTTGCCATCATGCTGGAAGGCCAGGAACAGGTCACCCGCATGGAGTCGGGCCCGCCCATTCCTTTTTCCGCCCGTCTCGGCGTGGTGGTCTACGTTGCCATCGGCGGCGCCACACCAGAGCTGAGCGTCGCCGGCTCGGGCGTCCAGACCGTGAATGGCAAGCCCACACCGGTCCTGCAGATCCGCAACAGCGGCACCGCCCACGGCCGTATCACCGGTTTTCTGAACGGCACCGATGCGTCCAACACCTCATTGGAATTCTCACCTGCCAACACCCCCATACTTCCCGGCGAAACGCGCACGATTTCGCTGAGTGCCACAAGGCCGGGAGACCAGGACACCGCCGCGCAAATCCGCTATCCCGTCACGGTGCGCGGCAAGCTCGAGTGGGGCAAAGGCCAAACACAAAGTATTGAGCAGCGCTTCGCCCCATGAAGCGACGGGCGCACACGCCGATCATCCCTTCTTCCTTCCCACCGAAGTGGTGGCGCATCGGCCTCGTGGGGCTTGGCGCCGGATTTGCAACGGCTACGGCCCTGGCGCAGGCAACCGCCACACCCGCTACCGATCAGCCTTATGTAGACCGTGTCATGGAGGGCGTGCCGGATCCTGACGGCGCCCTGCAGCTGAAGTCCAGCGAATACAACGAAGCCGGCTGGCCGCGCAGCTGGCGTGTTGATTACTCCCTGTTCAAACAAAGCGGCGGCGGCGACACAACCTCCCGCGCGTTGGGCATAGGCGGCTTCGTGGACACACCGAACCACGGCGCACTCTCGGTCAATGCCAACCTGGTCCAGCAGCAATCGAATGCGCCGGGCAACCAGGCCCAAAACAGCGGCAGCACCTGGCGCATTGACCAGCGCGCCCTGCCGCTGGACGACGGCTGGTTTGCCAACCACAACGCGGGTGACATCAATACCGTCAGCACCCGGCTGGCCCGCGGTACCGGGAGGGTATCGGTGCCGGCTACGCCCATCCGGGGTATTGGTGGGCAGTGGTACCTGAACGACGCCGTAGACCTGAACGCAGCCGCGGGACGTACCGGCCTCTTTAGCGGGCTGGATGCCGCCGGGTTCCAGACCTCCGGCGGCAGCATCGGGTCTGCCGGTGCGCAATTTCGCCTGCCCACCGGGGATGCACTGGGGGCGGGAAGCCGCACTGACGCCGCATTCCAGCTGATCGACGGCAAAAACATTTCGGACGGCGCGGGCTTCGGCAACGCACTGAACACCCGCGCTTACTTTGCTGCTGCGTCCTGGGAAGGCGCAGCGCCGTGGGGCCCGGGCCTGGCTACCGGCTATGGGTCGCCCAGTGAGCGCATCGGCGGCTTGCGCATGCAGGCCAACGTGGTACGCAGTGACAGCACGCAGGGCGGCGTCGCAACCGGCCTCTGGCTGGATGCCGCATGGCGAACCGAACGCTGGCGCAACACGGCCGGTGTTTTCCGCTTTGAACCCAATTTGCGCTGGGGCACAACAGTTCTCGCCAGCGACCTGCAAGGCGTCTACTGGCAGGCCGACACCTCTACCCGGCAGTGGCAAGCCGGGTATGCGGTCGAGCTGAGCGACAGCGTGAGCCGTGCCGGCGCAGGCAGCGGTGCGTCGGGACGCAGTGCTTTTATCAACGTCAACGGCCGCTATCTGCTCGATTCGCGCAACTCGGTGGGCGCGGCGCTGAGCTTTCGCACCATCACCAGCCCCGGCCAGTCGGCGCAGCTGTCCTGGAGTCGCGCCAGCGACTGGGGCCAAACCCAATGGCGCGCCGACCTGGCCAACGCATCCGGCGTCCGGACGACCCGGCTCGGGGTAGACCAAAGCTGGCCGGTTGTCTTGCCGGCCACCTTCGGTACGTCGCTGGCATGGGAGCGGATGAGCGGCAATGTGAGTCCCACTACCGGGCTGATCTGGGGCATTCTCGGCACCCTGTCGCCGTGGTCGCAATGGTCGCTGGATGGGTCGGTGCGAGGTGCGCGCCGCAGCGACGGAGGCGAGTCGGTCAATGCAAACGTCGGCGTGAGCTGGCAGCCTTATGGCGGCTGGACGCTTTCCCTCCGGTATACCGAGTCACGTGGCCAGGAGCCGCTTCCGGCACTGGTGGTCTCGGCCCTGACGGCAGCAACGCAGCAGGCCATTGCAACCACCCAGACCAACCGCAGCATCCAGCTGCTGCTGCGCTACGAGGACCGGGCCGGCACCTCCACAGCACCGCTAGGCGGCCTGCCCGGAACCGGCTCCGGCGGGCTCACAGGCACGGTGTTTTTCGACGCAGACAGCAATGGCCGCAGGGAAGCGTCTGAAGGCGGCGTGCCTGGCGTCACCGTCATCCTCGACCGGCGCTATGTGACACGAACCGACAGCCAGGGCCGCTACGAGTTTCCCTACGTGGCAGCCGGAGAGCATTTGATCGAAGTTTCTCCAGACAACGTCCCGCTGCCCTGGAGCCCGGTTCTTCGCGATCCTGCGAAGACCGTCATTCTGGTACGCCAAACCAATTCACTCGACTTCGCCGTGCAGCGCGAACGCTGAAAACACCGCCTCCACTCCACGGAGAGCCCGTGTGAGCTGAGATAGCTGCGTCAAGACTCAGAACGTCTGAGCTCGGGGCCGCGGCAGCCCTCGGAAAACTCAAAAATTGACAAATCGATGGGTTCGCCTGGCAGGAATTTGATGAAACAATCAAAATCAAACTGAAATTTGCTGAAAAACCGAATAAACCGGTAAATAAGTCACACATTTGCTGGCATTAATGTCTTGCATCACTTTTATCAATTTAGTTACTATTGAGGCGTACTTAATCACTTCACAGGCTCAGCTCCGTGTCCTCCTGCAGCACCTACCCAATGTCTTTCAGCCGCCTCATGGCGCTGTCGGCGCTGCTGGTGGCCATGTTCTGCATACCGCAGAGTTCACGAGCTGGCGAGATGCTGAGTGTTGACAAACCCCAAGCCAGCACAAAGCTGGATTTCGCCATCGTCATTCCAGCTGTGCTTCGTATCCTGGAAAACAGCCACCCGGCAGCCCTGCTTTCTGCCGACACCACGGGATCCCTCATTTCCGCCACACAGCGCATGGTGTTGGTATCGACCCTGGGCAAGGGCTTCTGCATGGACTTGCAGCTTAATCAGCAGCAGGTAGCGGGCTGGCAGCTGAACGTCAGCGGCAGCACGGGCACCCGCGTTGAGGCTGCCGATGGCGGCTACCGGGTCTGCGCACTGCGTCCCGGCCGTTTTGAACTGGCACTGCAACACGCCTTCAGCCTGAAGGAACGCAAACCCGGCGCAGACGCCTCGGCCTCCAACTTCAGCTGGCCCGTCAGTGTGAGCCTGGTCACCCCCTGACCAGATTGCGTAAAACCCCCGGCCGCCAGGAAGGCTAGCGGCCCAACCATTGCACCAGCTGGCGCGTCACCTCGGGGCGGCCCAGCAATTCCATGTGGTTCATGCCCTGCGCCACCCACTGGTTTTCCGGCGCAAACGCCAGCGTGCGGGCCGCCTCTTCATGCAGGCCCAGGGCGCTTTCCAGCGACACCAGCCCATCGCCCACCATCTTGCGCGCCAGTGCCTCCCTGACCGGGACCAGGGGGCCGCGGCCGGCTGACAGCGTGGTGGCGGCGACCGCATAACAATCCACGCCCGCGGGCAGGGGCACGACCTCCCGCACGTCGGGGCCACGCTCAAAACGCCCCGCCTGCCGCCAATCGGCTTCCAGCACGTTGCCGTGGCGCAAGTCAGTGATGCCGGCACTGCGCACCTGGCCGATCCTGGCGAAGGGCCGCGTCACCAGGTTGCTGCCCAGTACGCCGTCGACCCAGCTGCCCAGACGCTCCAGCGGCGCGCCGTGATGGGGTGTTCCCAAAAACACCATGGCCTTGAGCTGCTGCAGCCAGCTGTGGCCCGCCTGGGCTGCGTGGTGACAGGCGCTGCGCGCCACCAGGCCGCCCATGCTGTGCACCAGCAGCGTCACGTCCTGCACCGGCTGCGGCCAGGCCTTGACCAGCTGCTGCAACAGGCCGGCCAATTGCTCGCCATTGGCCGAGGTATGCAGCCCCGTGTTGTAGTGCAGGTATACCAGTGTGTAACCGAGGTCACGCGCCAGCTGGCCGCCATGGCCCTGCGGCAGCGCGCTGTTGCCGCACCACTGCAGGTCATTCATGCACAGCCCGTGAACCATCACCAGAATCTTTCCCGTCGCGCGCGGCAGCCGCGCAGCCAGCGCCTCTGGGTCCAGCACCAGCGGCTGGCCTTCATGGCGCAAGCTCATGTGGATAGCCAACGGGTTGCCCGTGTCCAGCAGCAGGTCTCCCAGGACGCCGTTCAGGGCCGAAAGCATGGCCTCGCGCTGCGGCGAAGAAGCCTGCGCGCCGGCCAGCGGCACTGCGCGCGACAACACCGCATTGGCCGCCCCACCAGCCAGCCGCGTGACGCCCCTGATGCTGCCGTAGACCCAGCCCGTGATGCCGGAAGGCTTGACACCGCTGCTTCCCGGCGCACTGTCGACAAACCTTGAACCCAGCAGGCCAAACGGTGCGGCAACGGCTTTGTACACATTGCCCTGCACGGTTTCTGCCAGGCCCGTGACGCCCAGGGTGGCCTGCGTGGCAAGCTGGGCCAGCCCCTGGATGTCGGAAACATGTAGCCAGGTCGGCAACCTGAAAGACCCGGGTTTGGGGATGGTGGCCGTGGCGTCAGGCCGTTCTGGTGTGCTCATGGCGCGATTGTGGCGCTATGGGAGCCCATGCGCCAGCGGGTCGTTCCACCGCAGCAGTTTTATAAGGAAAAAATGGCGTTAAGCCAAGCAGGACCAGCGCAATCAGCTATTAATTTAATAGCAGAAGAACTACGGTGTTGGTGGCTAAGACGAGCCACCAGACCGCAAGATGCCACCTTTCAGCGCGCCGTTCCAGGGGGAATGCCAAGAGTACGCGCCCTTGATCCCCACCTAGTGCAAGGTCGTTTGCTCCTGGCAATAGTCAAACAGGCCCTCGAGCTCACTGGACTTGTCGAACACCGCATCAGCCCCGAGTTCGGCGGCGCGCCTGCGGATTTCATCCGTCGCGTAGTTGCTCAGGACGACCACCTTCTGGTAGGGCTCACGGTTGCGGCAGCCTGCGAGCACGCCCAGCCCGCTGCCTTCCTTCAGGAAAAGGTCCACGATGGCCAGATGCCACTCACCGTTGTGCAGCTTCAGCCAGCGGGTGGCCTCGGTCTGGGTGGCGCCGTGGCCCGTTACCTGGACAGCGGCAATCTCCTTGAGCGCCTCTATCAGGTTCTCAAGAACGATCTCGTTGTCTTCAACCAGGTAAGTAATAAGTGCCATACAACCCACTTTAGGCTTTGGCCTACGGGAAACTGCCATCCGTTGACGCGCATCCGGGTAGGACAGAGGGACGCACGGCCCACAGGACGGGCAGAGCCTGACAGGGCAGACTAGAAGTGCTCGTGCGGTGCCAGGTAGCGCCATTGGCCGACCGGCAGGTGGCCCAGGTTGACATTGCCGATGCGCACGCGCTTCAGGCCGGTGACAAAGAGGCCCACCTGCTCGCACATGCGGCGAATCTGGCGCTTTTTGCCTTCCTTGAGCACAAAACGCAGCTGCTCCGGGTTTTGCCATGACACCTGCGCGGGCTTGAGTGCCTGCCCGTCCAGGCTCAGGCCGTGATTCAGCAGCGCCAGTTTTTCGCGCGGGAACAAAGCCTGCACGTTGGCCGTTTCGTCCCCTTTTTCAGTTCTGTAGCTAACGCGCACCAAATACTCTTTTTCGATCTCCGAGTCTTCACCGATGAGCTGGCGCGCCACCCGGCCGTCCTGCGTCAGCACCAGCAACCCGATGGAGTCGATGTCCAGCCGCCCGGCCGGCGCCAGGCCACGCAACTGCTCATGGCCCCAGCGCATGCGGCTGTTGCATTCACGCCAGCGGTTTTGCGGCTGCACCAGCACCACGGCCGGTTCATGCCCGTCTTCGGCCTGGCCGCTGACATAACCGACCGGCTTGTTGATCAGGATGGTGACCTGCTGGCGCTGCTGCTGCTCGGCCTGGCGGTCGATCTCGATACGTGCGTCCACGGCCACCGGCTGCCCCATGACGGCCGGTGCACCGTTCACACGCACCCAACCGCGGGCGATCCAGTCATCAGCTTCACGGCGAGAGCAAAGGCCCAGCTCGGCCATGCGCTTGTTCAGCCGCACGGTGGGGGCCGGTGCGCCTAGTGCAGTCGCTGCCGGCGCGGCTTTCTGGATTCGTACGGCGGCGCCGACAGGCCTCGGGCCGGGTTTGAGAGGTTCAGTCATTTGCTATCTATTTTATAGCTGCTCGCGCAGGTTATTCGTGGGCTACAGGCGTATTTGGCACTTAAATGCCACCGGGTACGGCTCTCAGGCCACCCAAAGGCGATAACCCACAGCCGTTTCCGTGAGCAGGTGTTTGGGCTGCGCCGGATCGGCCTCGAGTTTTTGCCGCAGGTGGCCCATGTAGATGCGCAGGTAGTGATTTTGCCCGGCATGGGCGGGGCCCCACACTTCGCGCAACAGCTGGCGGTGTGTCAGCACCCGCCCGGCGTTGGTCATCAACACGGTGAGCAGGCGGTATTCGATCGGCGTGAGGTGCACCTCCACGCCGCCGCGGCGCACGAGCCGCGCCTGGCGGTCCACCACCACATCGCCAAAGGTAAAAAGCGGCTCGTCAGGCGTTCCGTCAGCGCTGGCAGCGCGCGGGCGGCGCAGGTTGGCGCGCACACGGGCCAGCAGTTCGCCCACGCCGAAGGGTTTGGTCAGGTAGTCGTCGGCGCCGGCGTCCAGCGCGGCGATCTTGTCGGCCTCGTCCGCGCGCGCCGACAGCACCACAATCGGCACGGCCGACCAGCCGCGCACGTCGCGAATCACCTCCAGCCCGTCGCCGTCGGGCAAGCCAAGGTCCAACACCAGCAGGTCGGGCTTGCGCGTGCCGGCCTCGGTCAACCCGCGCTTGCCGGTGTCCGCCTCGAACACCTGCCAGCCTTCGGCCTCCAGCGCCGCGCGCACAAAGCGGCGTATCTGCGGCTCGTCTTCAATCACAACGGCAACGGGTGTGGGGTGGGACATGGGTAAAGAGGAAGAAGGGTCAGGCGGTTTCGGGCAGGCCCTGCGGCGGCGGGCGGCGCGGCAGGGTGATGGTGAATTCTGCACCACCGCCCGGCGCATTGGCGGCTGTGATCTGCCCGCGGTGCGCCTGCACCACCGCCTGGCAGATGGCCAGGCCCAGCCCCACGCCCGGCGTGGCCGATTCGGTCTCGCCGCGCGTGAACTTCTCGAACAGCTCGTGCTCGCGGCCCTTGAGGGTGGCGGGCAGGCCGGGCCCGTGGTCACGCACCGCCAGCATCAGCGCCTGCTCCGTCGCCTCTGCGCTGATTTCTATAGGCGACCGCCCGTACTTGGCGGCGTTTTCCAGCAGGTTGACGAGCACGCGCTCCATCAGCACCGCGTCAAATTCGACCAGCGGCAGATCGGCGGGTAGCGCCGCCGTGACAGCCTTGCCGGCCAGCGCGTGCTGCGCCTGGCGGATCGCCGAACCGACAATTTCCTCGACAGACTGCCATTCGCTTCGCAAGTTAACGGCACCGCTTTGCAGCCGCGCCATGTCCAGCAGGTTGTTGACCAGCGCGCTCAGGTGCCGCGCTTCGCCGGCGATGGCGCGCGCCGCCTGCGACTGTTCGCTACTGAGCGGCGGCGCCGTGCGCTGCAGGGAGTCGGCCAGGCCGATCAACGCGGTCAACGGCGTGCGCACATCGTGCGAAATCGCCGCGAGCAGCATGTTGCGCAATTTCTCGGACTCCATCTGCACCACCGCCTGCTGGGCCACCTCCACATAGTGCACGCGCTCCTGCGCGATGGCGATCTGCCGCGCCAGGGTTTCGAGCTGCTGCATCTGCTCGGGAATCAGCAGCCAGCGCGCCTGCGCAGGCTTGAGCGCCAGCACGCCACGCACGCGCATCGGCGCCTTGAGCGGGATGTAATGCCATGCCTGGGCCGACAAGGTGGCGGTGGCCAACCCCGCCGGCTGTTCGTTGCGGAACACCCAGTCGGCCACGCTGGCGTCAAAATCCGCGGGCGGTTTGGCGGGCGGCAGTAACTGGTCGTGGCTGTCGGTCACCATCACCACCGCCTGCCCGCCGAAGTTGCGCTGCGCGGCCGCTTCGCCGAGTTCCATGACCTGCTCACTCAGCAGCGCCGCCGACAGGTCGCGCGTGAGCTCGAACAGCGACTGCGCGCGGCGCTCGCGGCCGGCCGCAATGCGCGCCTGAAAACGCAGGCCTGCCGTGAGTTGCCCGGTTAGCAGCCCCACCATCAGCATGACGGAAAATGTCAGCAGGTACTGCACATCGCTGACGGCAAACGACAGGCGGGGCGGCACAAAGAAAAAGTCAAACGCCGCCACATTGAGGAAAGCCGCCAGCGCTGCCGGCCCGCGCCCGAACTTCAGCGCCACCAGCACCGTACCGAGCAGAAACAGCATCACGATGTTGGCGAGGTCAAAAAATCTGAGCAAAGGCAAAGCCAGCAAGGTGACTGCGGCGCTACCAGCCATTGCCCATGCGTATCGCGGCAGGCTCTCCTGCCAGGCCGCGGCGGCATCATCGTCGGCAGAACGCTGCACGGCGCGCGCCAGCCGCCGCGCACTGTCGGCATGGCCCACCTCCACAATGTCCAGTGTGGGCGCCAGCGTCGCCAGCCGGCGCGTCATGGTGGAGCCGGCCCACAGCGCGCGCCAGCCCGGCAGCTGCGGGCGCCCCACCACCAGCGTGGCGCAATTGAGCTGCTGTGCCTGCGCCACCAGTTCGGCCGCGGCATCGCTGCCGGTCAGCACCGCCGTGGCCGCGCCCAGTTCTTCGGCCAGCTGAATGACGGCCAGGATGCGGTCGCGCCTGGCGACCTCCAGCAGCTGCAGGCGCGGCGTTTCCACATAAGCCGCATGCCAGCGCACATTGAGCTGGCCGGCCAGGCGCGCCGCCGTGCGCACGGTCTGCTCGGCGCCTTCACGCGGGCCTATGCAGGCGAGGATGGCGCCTTCGGTGTTCCAGACCGGGGCGATGGATTTTTCGACGCGGTAGCTGCGCACGTCGTCTTCCACATGCTCGGCCGTGCGCCGCAATGCAATCTCGCGCAGTGCGATCAAATTGCCTTTGCGGAAAAAATTCTGCGCCGCGCGCTCGGCCTGCTGCGGCAGGTAGACCTTGCCGGCTTTCAACCGCGCCATCAGTTCGTCAGGCGTGACGTCGACCAGGATGATTTCATCGGCGCCGTCCAGCACCGTGTCCGGGACCGTTTCATGCACGCGTATGCCGGTGATGGCACCCACCGTGCCATTGAGGCTTTCCAGGTGCTGCACATTGACCGCTGACCAGACGTCGATGCCGGCTTCCAGCAGCTCCTGCACATCCTGCCAGCGCTTGGCATGGCGCGAGCCCTCCACATTGCTGTGGGCGAGCTCGTCGACCAGCAGAAGTGCCGGCTTGCGCGCCAGCGCCGCGTCCAGGTCGAACTCTTTCAACCTGTGCCCGCGGTAGGCTACCTCCTGCAAGGGCAGTTGCTCAAGCCCGGTCAGCAGTTCCATGGTTTCACTGCGGCCATGGGTTTCGACCACACCGACCAATACATCCCGCCCGGCCTTGCGCTCGCGCTGCGCGGCGCTGAGCATGGCGTAGGTCTTGCCCACGCCGGCACTGGCACCGAAGTAGATGCGCAAACGTCCCCGGCGCGCTTTTTCCTCCTCGCCGCGCAGACGGTCGAGAAGTTCGTCGGGGTCAGGGCGGGAGTCGGAAAAACTGGCCATGCCGTTGCGCTATTCCTGGGTGATTCAAAAGTTTCAAAGATCGCCTCGCAAAGGGTAACACCGGGTGTGTTTTTCCTGTTCGCCTGACTCGCCATCTTTTGGCATGCCGGACTCCCGCCTTTCACCGCGGCCCGCGATCCACCAGGCCACCGCCAGCGGCACGCCAAAGGCGGCCAGCGCACACAAGACCCGCAGAAGATCAGAGTCCATGGACATTTCTCTTAACGAAGCGCTTCCAGCGCGAGGTTGAGTTGCAGCACATTCACCTGGGCCTCGCCCAGAAAGCTCAGCAAAGGCTGCTCGGTGTACTGCCCGACCAGGGCCTGAACCTTCTCAAGCGCCAGGCCACGCGCTTTGGCCACACGGGCCACCTGGTAGCGCGCCGCAGCCGGGCTGATGTGCGGGTCCAGCCCGCTGGCAGACGCCGTGACCAGGTCCACCGGCACCTGGGCCGTGTTGCCCGGATCGGCCGCTTTCAGCGCTTCGACACGGCCCTTGACCGCGTCGACCAGCGCAGGATTCAGCGGGCCCTGGTTGGAGCCGCTGGAAGCCGATGCGTTGTAAGGCATGGGCCCCGTGGCCGATGGGCGGCCCCAGAAATTTTTGGGATCGCTGAAGTTTTGCCCGATCAGCGAAGAGCCGACAACCTTGCCGTCACGCTGGATCAGGCTGCCGCCGGCCTGCGCCGGAAACAACGATTGCGCGGCGCCGGTCACCACCAGGGGATAAGCCACGCCGGTGACCAGGGTCAGCACGGTGAACATCACAATTGCGGGGCGAAGAATATTTGTCATGAGGATTCCTTGATATGCAGGTGTTCAGGCGAGGTTCATTGCTACCAGCAGCAAGTCAATCGCCTTGATTCCGATAAAGGGCACGATGAGACCGCCCAGGCCGTAAATAAGCAGGTTGCGGCGCAGCAGCGTAGCGGCGCCCACAGCGCGGTATTTCACACCTTTGAGCGCGAGCGGGATCAGGAACATGATGATCAGGGCGTTGAAAATCACCGCCGACAAAATCGCCGACGACGGACTGCCCAGACGCATCACATTGAGTGCAGCCAGTTGCGGGTAAGTGGTCACAAAGATCGCCGGGATGATGGCGAAGTACTTGGCCACATCGTTGGCGATTGAAAACGTGGTGAGCGAGCCGCGCGTCATCAGCAGGGCCTTGCCGGTCTCCACAATCTCCAGCAGCTTGGTGGGGTTGGAGTCGAGGTCCACCATGTTGCCGGCCTCCTTGGCGGCCTGGGTGCCGCTGTTCATGGCGACCGCCACGTCGGCCTGGGCCAGGGCCGGCGCGTCGTTGGTGCCGTCGCCCGTCATTGCCACCAGTCGGCCTTCGGCCTGGTATTGGCGTATCAGTTTGAGTTTGTCTTCGGGCGTGGCCTCGGCCAGGAAGTCGTCAACACCCGCCTCGGCAGCGATGGCAGCGGCCGTGAGCTTGTTGTCGCCGGTGATCATCACCGTCTTGATGCCCATGCGGCGCAGTTCGCCGAAGCGTTCCTTGATGCCGGCCTTGACAATGTCTTTCAGCTCCACGATGCCCAGCACCGTGCTGCCGTCGGCCACGGCCAGCGGCGTGCTGCCGCGGCGCGACACGTCATCTGAAGCGCGCAGAACTTCAGCCGGAACGGTTCCGCCCAGTGCTTCCACATGCTTGCGGATCGCATCGACCGCGCCCTTGCGCAGTTGCCGCTTGCTTCCATCGGGATTCAAGGCGTCCATTCCGCTCATGCGGGTTTGCGCAGTAAAGGGCACCTCAATCACAGCCTGCATGGGCGACTGGCTGACGGCCAGCTTCAGGGCCAGCGCCACGATGCTGCGGCCTTCCGGCGTTTCGTCGGCATAGGAGGCCTGCATGGCGCAGGTGGCGAGCGCTTTTTCAGACACGCCGGGCGCGGGCAAAAAGCTCGAAGCCTGGCGGTTGCCGTGGGTGATGGTGCCGGTCTTGTCGAGCAGCAGCACATCCACGTCGCCGGCAGCCTCAACCGCGCGGCCCGAAGTGGCGATGACATTGGCCTGCATCATGCGGCTCATGCCGGCCACACCCACAGCCGACAGCAGGCCGCCAATCGTGGTCGGGATCAGGCAGACCAGCAGCGCTACCAGTGCGGTGATGCTCACCACCGTGCCCGCCCCCACCGCACCCACGCTGAAGACGGAGAACGGCAGCAACGTGACAGTAACCACCAGGAAAACAATGGTCAGCGCCACCAGCAAAATCGTCAAGGCGATTTCATTGGGCGTCTTCTGGCGTTTGGCACCTTCGACCATGCTGATCATGCGGTCCAGGAAGGATTCGCCGGGGTTGACGGTGATGCGCACCACCAGCCAGTCTGACAGCACGCGCGTGCCGCCGGTCACGGCGGAGAAGTCGCCGCCCGACTCGCGCACCACCGGGGCCGATTCGCCGGTGATGGCGCTTTCGTCGACCGAGGCCACGCCTTCAATCACTTCTCCGTCCAGCGGAATCATGTCGCCGGCATCGACCAGCACCACGTCCCCTTTCCGGAGATTTTCAGCTTCTCGCGGCAGGAACGTGGCGCCATGCCGGGGTTCCTTGAGCTTCTTGGCCCAGGTGCTTTTTTTCAGGCTCCGCAGCGACGCCGCTTGTGCCTTGCTACGGCCCTCGGCCAGCGCTTCGGCAAAGTTGGCGAACAGCACGGTGAACCACAGCCAGACGGCCACGGCAAAGATGAATCCGGCAGACGCTTCGCCCTGGCCCTGCAGGGCTTGCAGGCCCAGCAAGGTTGTGAGAATGCTGCCGATGTAGACGACAAACATCACGGGGTTGCGCCACTGCACGCGCGGGCTCAGCTTGGTGAACGAAGCCACGATGGCCGGCTTGAGCAGCGCGGGATCCAGCAGCATTAAAGTTTTTTGGGTACTCATATGGGTTTCTCTTTGAGCCTCGCGGTTATTGGCCTGGCCACAGCATCAGGTGCTCGACCACCGGGCCCAGCGCCAGGGCGGGCACGTAATTGAGCAGGCCCACCAGCAGCACAGTGCCTATCAACAGCATCACGAACAGCGGGCCGTGCGTGGGCATGGTGCCGGCCGTAACCGGCAGGCGTTTCTTGGTGGCCAGCGCACCGGCAATGGCGAGCACCGGAACGATGAAGCCGAAGCGCCCCAGCCACATCACGATGCCCAGCAGCGTGTTGTAGAACGGCGTGTTGGCCGACAGCCCCGCGAAGGCGCTGCCATTGTTGTTGCCGGCCGAGCTCAGCGCGTAAAGGATTTCAGAAAAGCCGTGCGCACCGGGGTTGGCAATGCCCGCCTTGCCTGCGCCGGCCAATACGGCGATGGCGGTGCCGGCCAGAACCAGGACAGGCGTGACCAGGATGGCGATTGAGGTCAGCTTCATCTCATGCGCCTCGATCTTCTTGCCCAGGTATTCCGGCGTGCGGCCAATCATGAGGCCGGCGATGAACACCGCCAGGATGGCGAAGATCAGCATGCCATAAAGCCCCGTGCCAACGCCGCCAAACACCACTTCGCCCAGCTGCATCATCACCATGGGCACCATGCCGCCCAGCGGCGTGAAGGAGTCGTGCATGGCATTGACCGCGCCGCAGGACGCCGCCGTCGTGATGACCGCGAACAGGCTGGAGGCATTGATGCCGAAGCGGGTTTCCTTGCCTTCCATGTTGCCGCCGGCCTGTAGCGCGCTGGCCGTCTGGTCCACGCCCAAAGGCGGCAGCAACGGGTTGCCGGCCTGCTCGGCCGGGGTGATGGCCACGACGGCGACGACAAATATCACCGTCATGGCGGCCAGCACGGCCCAGCCCTGGCGCTGGTCGCCCACCACGCGGCCGAAAGCGAAGCACAGCGCCGCCGGAATCAGGAAGATGGACAGCATCTGAAAGAAATTACTCAGCGCCGTCGGGTTTTCGTAAGGGTGGGCCGAGTTGGCGTTGAAGAAACCGCCGCCGTTGGTGCCCAGCATCTTGATGGCTTCCTGAGACGCGACCGGGCCCATGGCCAGGGTCTGCTTGTCGGATTTGGCATCCTCCATCACGGGATTGCCCTTGTCGTCTTTCAGCGCCTGGCCATCAGGGCCGTTTTTCGGCTGCTGATAGCTGGTCACTTCCAGTGTGCTCACGTCTTTGTAGGCATCAAAGTTCTGGATGACGCCCTGCCCCACAAGAAAGACGGCAAACACCAGCGACAACGGCAGCAGCAGCCAGGCCGTGATGCGCGTGATGTCCACCCAGAAGTTGCCGATGGCGCCGGTCGCGCGCGCGGCAAAACCGCGGAACAACGCAAACACCACGGCGATACCGGTGGCTGCGGAGAAGAAATTCTGCACAGCCAACACCAACATCTGCGTGAGGTAGCTCATGGTGGACTCGCCGGCATAGCCTTGCCAGTTGGTATTGGAAACAAAGCTGACGGCGGTGTTGAAGGCCGAGTCGGGCGTCACCGCGGCCATGCCGGCAGGGTTGAGCGGCAACCAGACCTGCAGGCGCTGCAGGGCATAGACAGCCAGCACGCCGAGCGCGTTGAAGGCCAGCAAGGCCAACGCGTACTGCGACCATTTCATGTTGGTATCGGCCGAGGTACCGGCCAGGCGGTACAGCGGCGCTTCGAGCTTGTGCATCCAGCCCGGAAGGTTGCCGGAATACAGGCGGGCCAACCAGATGCCCAGCGGCCAGGCCGTAACAAGCAATACGCCCAGAAAAAGGGCCAGCAAGCCCCAGGAAGTGTTGCTCATCAAAACTCCTCGGCGCAGATCAGCGCATAGACGAGGTAAGTGAGCAGCAGGACAGCACAGACGCCGCCGAAGCCGTACAAAACGTCGAGGCTGATCATGAACGGCCTCCTTCGGATTTTTCAAGCTTCTGGAAGCCCCAGACCAGCAAGACCATCACACCCCAGAGGGCGGCGGCGCCAAGAATAAACGCGAGATCCATGACTTTCTCCAACAACAAACGATGGAAGAAGTTTCGGATCCGACGTGTAAAAACGGGGATGAAAGACCGGTAGCCGGTATAAAGAAAGCGTAAAAATCAGGGGTTTAAACCCTGTTCAAGCCGATGCGTGAGACCGCATCACCACGCGCAGGTGCAGCGCGCGCAGGGCGTCAATGTCGTCCAGCAGGGACGAGGCCAAAGGCAGCAAGGGATCACCCTGATCGCCCGCTTCCTCCAACAGCAAGACCAGACGCGCGACCTTGGCATGGAGCGCCTCCATCGTCTGCGAAACCTCGCTGTGGTTTTCCATCGCACCGGCGTGGCTATCGCATCGCGCTGCGGGTGACCATGTAAACGCCTATCAGCAGCAGACCGGTGAAAAACAGGCGCCTGAAACCCTTCTCGCCCACCCGCCCGCGCAGCTTCTGGCCGGCGGCCATGCCCAGCAAGGCAGCGGGCAATGGCAGCAGCAAACTCCAGCCACCCGGCATGCTGCCCATGGCAAAAGAGCCTTCCATCACCAGGCGCAGAAAAAGTGCGACAGTAGAAACGGTGAAAGACAGGCCCAGCGCCTGCACCAGCTCGTCTTTCTTGAGCGATAAGGCCTGCAGGTAAGGCACAGCCGGAAAGACAAACACGCCGGTGGCCGAGGTGATGGCGCCGGTCGCCAGGCCGGCAGCGAAGGAAGAAACCCGCTCACCGCGGGGCGGGACCACCAGCGGCAGCGCGCACAGCCCCAGCAGCGCATAAATGATCAGCGCGGCGCCCAGACCTGCCGAGGCGAGGTCCGCATCAAGGGTGACCAGGCTTACCGGTGCCCACAACGTTCCGGCGATCACGCCAGCCTGCAGCGGCCACAGGCGCCGCAACAGGCTTGCCAGCGCGGCGCCGTCCCACATCTGCCAGGCATTCGTCAGCAACGAAGGCAGGATCAGGATGACGGCTGCCTGCGCAGGCGGCATCACGCCGGCCAGCAAGCCCATGGAGAGCGTCGGCAACCCCAGGCCCACCACGCCCTTGACGAGGCCGGCCAGCAGGAATACGCCGGCGACGGCGGCCATCAAGAGGGTGTCGTTCCCTGCACTCACGAAGTTGTTCATCGAGTTCATGCACCGATTCTGCGCAGCGGCGCGCTGGCGCTCAAGCGGTAATATCCGTTCACAGCCTTCGCCGTTGCCGAAGGCTAAAACGCCTGCAGCCCATGCCCGCCACCCTTCGCTTTGACCTCATCGACCTTCGGCTGTTTCTGCACACCGTCGATACCGGCAGCATCACGGCGGGCAGCAAGCTTTCACACCTGGCGCTCGCCTCGGCCAGCGCACGCATACGCGGCATGGAAGACGCCCTGGGTGTGCCGCTGCTGGAACGCCTGCGCGCCGGCGTGAAGCCGACCAAGGCCGGCCTGGCCGTGGCCCACCATGCGCGGCTGGTGTTGCAGCAAATCGAGCGCATGCACGGCGAGATCGGCGACTATGCCGGCGGGCTGGCCGGCAAGGTGCGTTTGCTGTCGAACACCGCCGCCATCACCGACTACCTGCCGCAAGCACTCGCGGATTTCCTCAACACGCATCCGGCCATCGACGTCGACCTGGAGGAGCGCCCCAGCCACCTGATCGTGTCGCAGCTGCTGGGCCAGGCGGCCGACCTCGGCATCGTGGCAGACTCCGCCGACATCTCCAGCCTTGAATCAAAACCTTTCCGGCGCGACCGGCTGGTGCTGGTGGTTCCAGCCGGCAGCGGCTTCGGCCGCCAGCGCCAGATACCGTTCGGGCAAACATTGAGCCATGACTTCGTCGGCCTGGAGGAAGACAGCGCCCTGCAACAGCACCTGAACCTGCAGGCCGAGCGCCTGGGGCTGCGCATGCGCACCCGCATACGGCTTCGCAGCTTTGAGGCGGTCTGCCGCATGGTGGAGGCCGGGGTCGGTGTGGCCGTGGTGCCGGCCATCGCGGCCGAACGCCATGCGGAGGCAGGCAAGCTGCGCATCCTCAAGCTGACCGACACCTGGGCCGACCGGCAGTTGCTGATCTGCGCGCGCCGCTTTGACCAGCTGTCGCTGCCGGCGCTAAGACTGGTCGAGTCGCTGTGCGCGCCTGCCGCGCCGCCGGAGCGCTCACACGCGCACACAACACCCAAGCGATAAAGTCATGCCCATGCAAACCCCTGAACCCACAGACCTGCTGGCCAGATCCTGGCGGCTTTGCGCTGATGCCCTTGCCGTCCGGCCAATCGGGCGGGCGGTGTTCGACGGACTGGTGGCGCGCTACTCAGAGCCGCACCGCAAGTACCACACCGTGCAGCACCTGGGCGAATGCCTCTCGCATTTCGAAGGCGTCCGCGACCTGGCTGAACAGCCCGCAGAAGTCGAGATGGCACTGTGGTTCCATGATGCGATTTACGACACGCAGCGCCACGACAACGAGGAAAAAAGTGCCGACTGGGCTCGCGAGGTGCTGCTGGCGCACGGCACCGCCGAAGCCGCCGCGCAGCGCGTTCATGACCTGGTCATGGCCACCCGCCATACGGCGCTGCCGGACTCGCCCGACGAACAGCTGCTGGTCGATATCGACCTGTCCATCCTGGGCGCCGGCCCAGCCAGGTTTGCCGAATACGAGCAGCAGATCCGGGACGAATACGCTTTTGTACCCGCGGCCGTGTTCCGGCAAAAGCGGGGCGAAATCCTGCAGGGTTTCCTGGACCGGCCTGTGATCTACAGCACGGCGCATTTCCACGAAACACTGGAAGCGCGTGCGCGCGAGAACCTGCGCAAGGCGATTGCCGGCGCGACATCGGCAACCAGCCCTTCAGCACGATGAACATCTGCCCCCACTGCCGTCAGGCTGGAATCAAGATCTGGGAAAAACGTTTCTCCAGCCGCGGCAACCCCGCCACCTGCACCGTGTGCGGAGGGCTCTCGCATGTTCTGGCCAGCGCCGCCGGCGGCACATTTATCCTGACATCCGTCCTGTTGATGCTTGCCGTCCTTGCCGGTTTTTTGACCAGCTCATGGCTGGCCGGGTTGTCGGGTGGACTGCTGGCAGCGGCCTACAACCTGTGGGCATGGCAGCGCGAAGCGCTTTGGCCGATCCTCAAGGAAAACGCCCAGGCTGCAAACCGCGCCAATTGGGTGGTCGCCGCGGTTTCCATCTTTATTTCGTTTCTTTCCTGAGGGACGGTGCCCCCACCTGTCGCACCATAACGCTATCAATTTCATAGCTGCCAGCGCATATCCTGATTGGTCCGAAGGCACTTTTGACATCAAAAAAATGTCGGGCACCACACGCCAAGTGCCAAAGATGGCTTCCCAGGATAGTTTTCTCTCTACAAATTGCTATTAATTCAATAGCTGCTTGCGCTTTCCCCCATTGGCCTGCAGCCATTATTTGCTTGAAAAAACACTGGACCGCAGGGCGCCCAGGTCCAGCACGCGCAGGCCGCCGTATTCGATGCGGATGAGGCCCTGGGCCTGCAAGGCATTGAGCGCCTCGTTCACGCGCTGGCGTGACAAACCCACCAGGTAAGCCAGTTCCTGCTGCGTGATGCGCAGGATTTCGCCCACACCCGGATACAGCACCGGGTTGAACAGCGAGGCCAGGCTGCGCGCCACACGGATGTCGGGGTTGTTCATGCGGTCGATCTCGCGCGCGGCGATGAACTGACCGAGCCGCTCATTGAGCTGGTTCATCACAAAGCGGTTAAAGCCGATGGAGTGGTCCAGCAGCCAGTGGAAGGTTTCAACGGGCAGGCCCGCCACCACGCTTTTGCGCAGCGCCTGGATGTTGTAGCGGTAGGGCTCGCGCTTGAGCGCCGTGCCTTCACCGAACCAGCCGCCGGGCGGCACGCCGGTGAACGTCATGGTCATGCCCTGCTCGTTGTCGCTGCTCATCTTGAGCAGGCCTTCGACCACGCCAAACCAGTAGGTCACCGGCTTGCCCACACGGCACACATAGTCGCCCGGCGCGGCGTCGCCTACCTGCAGCCCCGCCAGCGCACGTGCCCTTTCTTCAGGCTGCAGCAAGGGCAGCCAGGGAATGCCGCGCAGCTCGTCGGGCGTGGGGTTCCTGCGGCGCTGGTGAAGAGGCGGTTCAGTGGACATGGCTCACAGCATTCGGGTGAAAGTCAGTGAAAGGTCAGGGAAAGTCCGGGGCGGGCGCAACCCTTGGATTGTCGTCGGATAGACATTTCATTGCCAATCCAAAGCATAGCATCGGCCCCGCTGAGACAGCAAACCAACAACGAAAGCCAGGAGACCCGCCATGACCGAAAACCGCACACCTTCGCCGACCGATTCATTTCCTGCAGGCATCGACCCGCAGCGCACCCGCCTGACACGCCGCCGCATGCTGGGCGCACTCGCCGCCGTGCCCGCCGCACTTTACGGGCCGGCGCGCGCTCAGGACACCGGCCCGGTGCACATCGCGCAATCCATCGCGCTGAGCGGGCCGCTGGGCGAGCTGGGCCAAGCCATGCACCAGGGTGCAAAAGCCTGCTTTGCCAGCATCAACGCCAAGGGCGGCGTGAACGGCCGGCTGATCGAACTCACCGTGGCCGACGACGGCTACGACGTCAAACGCGCGCTGACCAATGTGAAAGGCTTCATCGACGACAAAAGCAATTTCGCGCTCTTCAATTGCATGGGGACACCCATGATCGAAGCCATGCTGCCTCAGGTGATGGAGTCGGGCATGCCTTTCTTCGCACCGTTTTCCGGTGCGCTGTCGGCACGGCCGGCCAATGCGCGCAATGTGTTCAACATCCGCGCGAGTTACGCCGACGAAGCCGAGCAGCTGGTGCAGCACCTGGCAACCATCGGGATCCGGCGCATCGCGATCGTCTACCAGAACAACTCCTTTGGGAAAGAAGTCTTCGACGCCACCCAGCGCTCCATGGCCAAACACAAGCTGGAAGCGACCGCGATTGTCACGGTGGAAAACAACTCTTCGGATACCGGCCCGGCAGCGGTAAAAATTGCGGGCTCCAACCCGGAAGCCGTGCTGGTGGGCCTGGCCGGCAAGCCGACCATCGACTTCGTGAAAGCGATACGCGTGCAGCGCAAGGGACTGCCGCTTTATGCGCTGTCCATCATGGGCGCAGCCGCCACACTCAAGGCTATGGGTGACGACGCCACCGGCATTGCCGTGTCTCAAGTCGTGCCCTTGCCGGGCAATACCGTGGTGCCTATGGTGCGCGAATTCCAGCAGGCCTGGAAAGCCGCGGGCGTGACGCTGGAGCCTTCACACCTGGCGCTGGAGGGTTACATCAATGCCCGCGTGTTTGCCGAGGCGCTGCGGCGTGCAGGCAAAAACCCCACGCGCGCCGGCTTCATCGACGGCACCTGGAATTTGAAGCGCTATGACCTGGGCGGCTTTGAAGTGAGCTTCAGCGACTCGGCCCGCAATGCCTCACGCTTTGTGGAACTCACCATGGTTTCGCGCGACGGGCGCTTTATCCGATAAACCGCGCCGACCCCGGGCACACCCCAGTAGGACTTACCCGGAAATTGTCGTCGCAATGACACCGTAACGTCAAAGCCGGTCCTACTATTCATTGCATACCAGCGGCTTTCAACGAGAAGCCGCACAAGAACGGAGACAAGAAAGCGAATGCAGACCACGTTCCCACGATTGCTGCTCAAACATGCGGCCGAACGCCCCGGCGCCGCCGCCATGCGCGAAAAAGAGTACGGCATCTGGCAGGCGCACAGCTGGGCCGGCATGGCGCAGCTGGTGGAGCGCATCGCCTGCGGCCTGCATGAAGCCGGGCTGCAGCGTGGCGAGCACATGGTCATCATCGGCGCCAACCGGCCGCGCCTGTACGCCACCATGCTGGCCGCGCAGTCGCTGGGCGCCATACCCATTCCGCTTTACCAGGACGCCGTGGGCGCCGAGTGTGTCTTTCCCATCAACAATGCCGACGTACGTTTTGCGCTGGTGGAAGACCAGGAGCAGGTGGACAAGCTGCTGGAGATACGCAGCCAGTGCCCGCAACTGGACCAGATCATTTATGACGACCCGCGCGGCCTGCGCAACTATGCCGAGGCTGGCCTGCAATCGCTGGACGCCTTGCTGGAAAAGGGCGAAGCCTTTGCCGCGAAACAACCCGGCTTCTTCAAGAGCGAAGTCGAAAAATCCCGGCCGGATGATGTGGCCGCGATGTTTTTCACCTCGGGCACCACGGGCAATCCCAAGGGCGTGGTCCATACCCACAACACCCTGCTGGACCGCGCCAAGGCCGGCGCCGACTTCGACAAACTCACCTCCGGCGAGGAAGTGCTGGCGTACTTGCCACCCGCGTGGGTCGGCCAGAACATCTTCAGCTATGCGCAGTGGCTGGCCTGCGGCTATGTGGTGAATTGCCCCGAGAGCGCGAGCACCGTGATGATCGACCTGAAAGAAGTCGGCCCGACCTACTACTTTGCGCCACCGCGGATTTTCGAAAGCCTGCTGACCACCGTGATGATCCGCATGGAAGACGCGGGCCGCATCAAACGCGGCATGTTCAACTATTTCATGGGCGTGGCCAAACGCGCCGGCCCCGCATTGATGGACGGGAAGCCGGTGGGCGGGCTTGACCGCCTGCTATATGCACTGGGCAGCGTGATGGTCTATGGCCCGCTGCGCAATACGCTGGGTTTTTCGCGCGTTCGCGTGGCCTACACCGCGGGTGAAGCGATTGGACCGGACCTCTTTACCTTCTACCGCTCCATCGGCATCAACCTGAAACAGCTGTATGGCTCGACCGAGACCGCCGTGTTTGTGTGCCTGCAGCCGGACAACGAAGCACGCGCCGATACGGTAGGGGTGCCGATCAGCGGCGTGCAGATCAAGGTGGCCGACAACGGGGAAATCCTGGTGAAGTCCGCCGGCCTGCTCAAGGAATATTACAAAAATCCCACGGCGACGGCCGAGGTGCTGAGCGCCGACGGCTGGTATCACACCAGCGACGCGGGCTTTATCGATGCCGCCGGCCACCTCAAGATCATCGACCGCGTGAAAGACGTGGGCCGCATCAAGGGTGGCACCAACGACGGTGCCATGTTTGCGCCCAAGTACGTGGAAAACAAGCTCAAATTCTTCCCGCACATCAAGGAAGTCGTGGCCTACGGCGACGGCCGCGAAAAAGTCTGCGTGATGATCAACATCGACTTCGACGCCGTGGGCAACTGGGCCGAACGCCGCAATCTGCCTTACGCCGGCTACACCGACCTGGCGCAAAAGCCCGAGGTTTACCAGCTCATCAAGGAGTGCGTCGAAAAAGTCAACGCCGACCTCAGCGTGGACGCCCTGCTGGCCGGCTCACAGGTCAGCCGCTTCCTGGTGCTGCACAAGGAGCTGGACGCCGACGACGGCGAACTCACACGGACGAACAAGGTGCGGCGCGGCTTCATTGCCGAGAAGTACCAGCCGCTGATCGATGCGCTTTATGGCGGCAAGACCGAACAGTTCATTGAAACCGTCGTGAAGTTTGAAGACGGCCGATCAGGCAGCGTCAGTGCGACGCTGAAGATCAGCGACACACAGACTTTTGCGCCAATAAAGGCGGCAGCATGAACAACAAGCAACAGCAAGTCCCCCAGATACCAGCTCGAGCCGCGGAACCGGCTTTGCCGGGCCGCAGGCGGGCGGCCCCCTCGGGGGGCAGCGTAGTACACGCAGTGACAAGCGTGGGGGCAAAGTTTGCACCCGTGAAGGCAGCAGCATGACTAAAAAGATCGGTGACGTCATCCTTGACGTCAACAACATCAGCCTGAGTTTTGGCGGGGTCAAGGCCCTCTCGGATATTTCCTTCAATGTGAAAGAGCATGAAATCCGCGCCATCATCGGACCCAACGGCGCCGGCAAAAGCTCCATGCTCAACTGCATCAACGGCGTTTATGCGCCGCAGCAGGGCTCCATCACCTTTCGCGGCCAGACCTTCAAGCATATGAACAGCCACCAGGTGGCCGTCATGGGCGTGGCGCGCACTTTCCAGAATCTGGCGCTCTTCAAGGGCATGAGCGTGCTCGACAACATCATGTCGGGCCGCAACCTCAAGATCAAAAGCAACCTGCTGCTGCAGGCGCTGCGCATAGGCCCCGCCGAAAAAGAAGAAATCATGCACCGCGAGGCAGTGGAAAAAATCATCGACTTCCTGGAAATCCAGGCCTACCGCAAGACGCCCGTCGGGCAACTGCCCTACGGCCTGCAAAAACGCGTTGACCTAGGCCGTGCGCTGGCGATGGAGCCGCAAGTCCTGCTGCTCGACGAACCCATGGCCGGCATGAACGTGGAAGAAAAGCAGGACATGTGCCGCTTTGTGCTCGACGTGAACGACGAGTTCGGCACCACCGTCGTGCTGATCGAGCACGACATGGGCGTGGTGATGGACATCTCCGACCGCGTCGTGGTGCTCGACTACGGCAAAAAAATCGGCGATGGCACTCCCGACGAAGTACGCAACAACGAAGACGTGATCCGGGCCTACCTCGGCACCAGCCACTGACATGGACGAGAACACCAAGATGAAACCACAGCGTTCCCCGCAACCCACGATGTCCCCATCCAGCGAAGGGAGCCAGTGATGGGTTCATTTTTAGAGACGATTATTGGCGGCCTGATGTCGGGCATGCTGTATTCGCTGGTCGCATTGGGCTTTGTGCTGATCTACAAAGCCTCGGGTGTCTTCAATTTCGCCCAGGGCGCGATGGTGCTGTTCGCGGCGCTGGCCATGGCGCGTTTTTCCGAGTGGATTCCGCAGTGGACGGGACTGGACAGCAAGTTCATCAACAATGCATTGGCCTTTGCAGTCGCGCTGGCCATCATGGTCGTGGTGGCCTGGTTGATTGAAAAGCTGGTGCTCAGCAAACTCGTGAACCAGGAAGGCGTCGCGCTGCTGATGGCGACGTTGGGCATTTCGTATTTCCTGGACGGCTTCGGCCAGACCATCTTTGGCTCCAGCATTTACAAGATTGACGTGGGCATGCCCAAGGATCCGATGTTCCTGCTGGAAGGTGTCTTCCAGGGTGGCCTGCTGGTGAACCAGGAAGACCTGGTCGCCGCGCTGATCGCCACCGCCCTGGTGGCGGCACTGGCCGCCTTCTTCCAGTACACGAGTACAGGCCGGGCCTTGCGCGC
Organism: Polaromonas sp. P1_F6; assembly: GCF_056405695.1. Classification (NCBI taxonomy): domain Bacteria; kingdom Pseudomonadati; phylum Pseudomonadota; class Betaproteobacteria; order Burkholderiales; family Comamonadaceae; genus Polaromonas; species Polaromonas sp. P1_F6. Next base: position 206,160 of record NZ_JBFUBQ010000003.1, on the reverse strand, counting down.
CGTAGCCGACGACCACCAGGCCGCGCAATCCATCGGCATTCCGCTCAACCGCATCTGGGTCATCGTCTGGAGCGTGGCGGGCTTCGTGGCCCTGGTGTCCGGCGTCATCTGGGGCAGCAAGCTGGGCGTGCAGTTTTCGCTGTCGGTGCTGGCGCTCAAGGCGCTGCCGCTGGTGATTTTGGGTGGCCTGACTTCGGTGCCTGGCGCGATTGTGGGTGGGCTGATTCTGGGCGTTGGCGAGAAACTGGCCGAAGTCTTTCTCGGCCCTTACGTCGGCGGTGGTATCGAGATCTGGTTTGCGTATGTACTTGCGCTGTGTGTCTTGCTGGTCCGGCCTCAGGGCTTGTTCGGCGAAAAAATCATCGATCGCGTATAGACATGAAGCCCCCACGCTTGTCACTTCGAGCCTTCGGCGCGCTGCCCCTTACATGTGAATTGGGGCCGATGCGCCTACGGCGCGGCAAAGCCCAGCGCACAACTTCTTTTATTGCGATCTAACGGCGGCTCACCTTTATGTTTTACAGAGAAAACGGCCAGTTCAAAACCAACTACCGGGCTGACCAGCAGATCTTCCCAATCCTGCAGGACCGGATCGCCATCGGCTTGCTGTTGGCGTTCGCCTTCGTTGTCGTGCCATTGTTGGCCAGCGACTACCTGTTCCGCGCCATCCTGATTCCCTTCCTGATCTTTTCGCTGGCAGCCGTTGGGGTGAACATCCTGGTCGGCTATTGCGGACAGATCTCGCTGGGCTCGGGTGCCTTTATGGCGGTGGGGGCCTATGGCGCCTACAATTTCTTTGTGCGTATTCCCGGCATGCCGCTGATTCCAGCACTGATCCTGGGCGGCTTGTGTGCCATGCTGTTCGGCATCCTGTTCGGGCTGCCCAGCCTGCGCGTGAAAGGCCTGTACCTGGCGGTGACCACGCTGGCCGCGCAGTTCTTCAGCGACTGGATGTTTTTGCGCATCAAGTGGTTCACGATGGACACGCCTTCGGGTTCGGTGTCGGTCTCCAACCTGCAGGTGTTTGGACTGCCCATCGAAAGCGCGCTGAGCAAATACCTGTTTTGCCTGGCCATCGTGGTGGTGATCACCCTGCTGGCCAAAAACCTGGTGCGCAGCGCGATCGGCCGCGAGTGGATGGCCATTCGCGACATGGACGTGGCAGCCGCCGTGATCGGCATTCGCCCGATGTACGCCAAGCTCAGCGCCTTTGCAGTCAGCTCTTTCATCATCGGCATCGCTGGCGGCCTGTGGGCCTTTATTTACCTGGGCGCCTGGGAGCCTGCCGCCTTTTCAGTGGACTACTCCTTCCGCCTGCTGTTCATGGTGATCATCGGCGGCATGGGCGCCATCATGGGCAGCTTCTTCGGCGCGGCCTTCATCGTGGTGCTGCCGATTGTGCTGAGCCAGCTGCTGCCGGTGCTTGCCGGCTGGCTGGGTATATCGATCTCCACGGCGGGCATCTCGCACGCGGAACTGATGATTTTTGGTGGGTTGATCGTGTGGTTTTTGATTGTCGAGCCGCATGGGCTGGCCAAGCTGTGGGCCGTTGGAAAGCAGAAATTACGGCTATGGCCATTCCCCCACTGAGCGCTCCGATACGCCAGGCCTAGGGTTAAGAATTACTCGAAATCACCAATGCGCAATGGATTGTTAGGTCGTTTACTGAGGTGTCAGTTTTTTTCGCGGTGTTTATAAATTTTCCAGGAGACAACAATGAAGATTCGTAACGTGATGTTGGCGGTGGCAATCCTCGCCACCGGCGCTTCGTCCCTCGTGGCGACCAGCGCATTCGCACAGGCCAAAGAGCAATTCTTTCCGGTGCTGTCTTACCGCACCGGGCCTTACGCGCCCAACGGCGTGCCCTGGGCCAACGGCTATGTGGACTACCTCAAGCTGGTCAATGCCCGCGGCGGCATCAATGGCGTGAAGATCTCGTTTGAAGAGTGCGAAACCGGCTACGACACCGCGCGCAGTGTCGAATGCTACGAACGCCTGAAAGGCAAGAACGGCGGCGCCACGCTGGTGCAACCGCTGTCTACCGGTGCGACGTTTGCCATCACAGAAAAAGCCCCCGTCGACAAAATTCCGGTGGTGACCGTGGGCTATGGCCGCAGCGAGAGCGCAGACGGCTCCATCTTCAAATGGAACTTCCCGATTGCCGGCACCTACTGGGTCGCCGCCGACGCCATCCTCCAGGCCATCGCCAAGAAGGAAGGCGGCTTCGACAAGCTCAAGGGCAAACGCATTGCGCTGGTCTATCACGACTCGCCGTTCGGCAAAGAACCCATTCCGCTGATGCAGGAACGCGCCGCCATGCACGGCTTCACGCTGCAGCTGCTGCCCGTCACCGCGCCCGGTGTCGAGCAAAAAGCCACCTGGCTGCAGGTTCGCCAGTCGCGCCCAGACTACGTTGCACTGTGGGGCTGGGGCATCATGAACACCACCGCCATCAAGGAAGCGCAAGCCACCGGCTACCCACGCGAGAAGATGTACGGCGTGTGGTGGGCCGGCGCAGAGCCTGACGTGAAAGACGTGGCTGAAGGCGCCAAGGGCTACAACGCCGTGACCATGCAGCACGGCGCCGAGCCGAATTCCAAGCTGGCCAAAGACATGCTGACCCTGGTGCACGGCAAAGGCCAGGGCACAGGCCCCAAGGAAGAAGTCGGCCAGGTGCTTTACATGCGTGGCGCCATGAGCGCGATGCTGGGCGTGGAAGGTTTGCGCGCCGCGCAAGACCGTTTCGGCAAGGGAAAAATCATGACCGGCGAGCAAGTGCGCTGGGGCCTGGAAAACCTGAACCTGACGCAGGCCAAGCTGGATGCGCTGGGCTTTGCCGGCGTGATGCGGCCTATCAGCACCTCGTGCACCGACCACATGGGTTCGGCATGGGCGCGCATCCATACCTGGGACGGAAAGGAATGGAAATTTACCTCCGACTGGCTGCAGGCTGATGAGCAGGTGATCAAGCCCCTGGTCAAGTCCACCGCCGCCAAGTACGCCACCGAGAAAAAGCTGACGGCGCGCACACCCGCTGACTGCCAAAGCTAGGCTCCCCCCGTGGCGGCGCTCTGCGCCGCCTCCCCCTCAAGGGGCGGCACTGGTGGACCGGCAAAGCCGGATCCACGGTGCCCTTGCCTTGAAATCCTTCCGCCAGGCGGGAGGGGTGCGGCTCTCGCGAGCCGCCAATTGGAAGGCCTGCACGCAGGTCTTCCAATTGGTCAGGAAAAAATATGGACACACCTAACATCGTTCTCAATGTCAACGGCATCGAGGTTATCTACAACCACGTGATCCTGGTGCTCAAGGGCGTCTCGCTGCAAGTCCCGCAGGGCCGCATCGTGGCCATCCTGGGCGGCAACGGCGCGGGCAAGACCACCACACTGCGCGCGATTTCCAATCTGCTCAGGGGTGAGCGCGGCGAAGTCACCAAAGGCTCCATTGAGCTGCGCGGCGAGCGCATTGAAAACCTCTCGCCGGCCGACCTGGTGCAACGCGGCGTGGTGCAGGTGATGGAAGGGCGGCACTGCTTTGCCCACCTGACCATCGAGGAAAACCTGCTGACCGGCGCCTACACGCGCAGCAGCAAGGCCGAAGTGGCGGCCAACCTGGAGAAGGTCTACAACTATTTCCCGCGCCTGAAAACCCGGCGCACCTCGCAGGCGGCTTATACGTCTGGCGGTGAGCAGCAGATGTGCGCCATCGGCCGTGCGCTCATGGCCAGCCCTTCCATGGTGCTGCTGGACGAGCCCTCCATGGGCCTGGCGCCGCAGATCGTCGAAGAAGTCTTCAACATCGTGAAGGACCTGAACCAGAAGGAGCAGGTCACCTTCCTGCTGGCCGAGCAGAACACCAACATGGCACTCAAATATGCCGACTACGGCTACATCATGGAAAGCGGCCGCGTGGTGATGGATGGCGCGGCCAGCGACTTGGCCAATAACGAGGATGTCAAGGAGTTCTACCTTGGCGTGGGCGGCGGCGAGCGCAAGAGCTTCAAGGATGTGAAGAGCTACAAGCGCCGCAAACGGTGGCTGGCCTGAATGGCCCCCACGCTTGTCACTTCGTGTACTGCGCTGCCCCCCGAGGGGGCCGCTGCGCCTGCGGCCCGGCTAAGCCGGTTCCGCGGCCCCGGCTGGTTTAAGACCTCTCCTTGCCCAGGTTTTCTCCAAATATGACCACACATTACGACTCACTGGAAGTGCGAAGCCCTGCGGAACGCGAGGCGGCGCTGCTGACCGCCTTGCCGCAGCAGATTGCCCATGCCAAGACCCGGGCCCCCGCATTCACAGCCATCCTTAAAGACGTTGACGCCCAGGCCATCACATCACGTGCGGAACTGGCGCAATTGCCCGTCACGCGCAAGCATGAGTTGCTTGAGCGCCAGCAGGCCGAGCGCGCGCCCGGTGGCAGTGGCAATGCATTTGGCGGTTTCAGCGCCTTGCGCTACGGCGCGCATATGCCCCATGTTTTTGCCAGCCCTGGCACCATTTACGAGCCCGGCGGCAAGCGCAAGGACTACTGGCGCATGGCTAGGGCCTTGTATGCCGCCGGCTTTCGCGCCGGCCAGCTGATTCACAACAGTTTCAGCTACCACTTTGTGCCGGCGGGCTCCATGATGGAAACCGGCGCGCATGCCCTCGGTTGCACCGTGTTCCCGGGCGGCACCGGCCAGACGGAGCAGCAGGTACACGCCATGGCGGAACTCAGGCCGGCCGGCTACATCGGCACACCAAGCTTCCTGAAAATCATCATGGAGAAGGCCGCCGAAATGAAGGTGGAACTGCCGACCGTGACGCGGGCACTGGTTTCAGGCGAGGCGTTTCCCCCCAGCCTGCGCGACTGGCTGGGTGAGCGCGGCATTGCGGGCTACCAGTGCTATGCCTCGGCCGACCTGGGCCTGATTGCCTATGAAACCGAAGCGCGGGAAGGCCTGGTGCTGGATGAGGGCGTGATCGTGGAAATCGTGCGCCCTGGAACGGGTGACCCGGTGGCTGAGGGCGAAGTGGGAGAGCTGGTGGTGACCACCCTCAATCCCGGCTATCCGCTGATTCGCTTTGGTACGGGCGACCTTTCCGCCATCCTGGCGGGCACCTGCCCCACGGGACGCACCAATGCGCGCATCAAGGGCTGGATGGGACGAGCCGACCAGACCGTCAAGGTCCGCGGGATGTTTGTACACCCCGGACAGGTCGCCGATATCGCCCGGCGCTTTCCGGAAGTGATCAAGGCCAGGCTGGTCGTCAGCGGAGAGATGGCGAGCGACAACATGCATTTCCAGGTAGAAACCGCTTCCGCCCCGGATGGCCTGGACCAGCGTATCGGCGACGCCATCCGTGACGTCACCAAACTGCGTGGAACGGTCCAGCTAATGGCCCCGGGAAGTCTCCCCAACGACGGAAAGGTTATTGAGGATGCACGTAGTTACAAGTAGAGCCCCCAGCTTGTCGCTGCGCCTGCGGTCTGGCGAAGCCAGTCCCGCAGCCCCTGCTGGCCTGAACTCCCAAAGCCCGGGGTTGCGCGCTGCCCGCAAAGCGACCGGGGGCTAGCCCTTACGTAGTTCCCGCGATGTTTGCGCAGTAAGCGGACCGTAAACTTGGCGCGTTCATCACAAGGAGACGCTCATGAAACGCCTGTTAGTCCTCGCCGCTGCTGCAACGGCCATGTTTGCAGCCCACGCGCAAGCCCCCGCCTTCCCCGGCTCCAAGCCAGTCACTCTGGTGGTCCCATTCGCGGCCGGCGGCCCAACCGACCGTGTGGCACGCGACCTGGCCGAAGCCATGCGCAAAGCCATGGGCGGCAGTGCCAACTTCGTGGTGGAAAACGTCAACGGCGCCGGCGGCACCATCGGTGCGGCCAAGGTAGCCCGCGCAACACCCGATGGCCACACCCTGCTGGTGCACCACATCGGCATGGCGGCTGCGCCGGCCTTGTACCGCAAGCTGCCCTACAAGGTGCTGGACGACTTCGAGTTCCTGGGCATGATCAACGAAGTACCGATGACCATCATCGGCAAACCGCAGCTACCGGCCAACAACTACCGCGATTTCGAGAACTACATTCGCGCCAATGCCGGCAAACTCAACATCGCCCATGCCGGCCTGGGTTCCGCATCGCACCTCTGTGGCCTGATGTGGCAGGCAGCCATCAACGCCAAGGACGCGATGACCACCATCCCCTTCGGCGGTACAGCACCAGCCATGAATGCACTGGTGGGCGGACAGGTCGACATGATGTGTGACCAGACCACCAACACCACCGGCCAGATTGAAGCCGGCCGCGTCAAGGCGTTTGCGGTCACGACCGCCAAACCGCTGAAGAACAACAAGCTGCTCAAGGACTACCCGACGCTGCAGGAAATGGGCCTCAAAAACTTCGACCTGACGATCTGGCATGGCATGTACGCCCCCAAGGGAACGCCGCCGGCCGTGATGACCCAGCTCAACAACGCCCTGAAAGTGGCGCTCAAAGACCCCGACTTCATCAAGAAGCAGGAAGGCCTTGGCGCCGTGGTGGTGACCGACAAGCGCGTCGAACCTGCCGCCCACAAGGCTTTTGTATCGGCCGAGATCAACAAGCTCAAGCCCGTGATCGACGCCGCCGGCAAGTTCGCCGACTGATCCGTTGACCGTTTGATTGCCAGCCGCCCGGTTCACGCCGGGCGGCTTTTCTTTTTTTGGGTGGCTGGGTTGAAACCCTCTTGAAGCATGGACCCACGCACGCTATCTTCATGTGACCCCCGGCCGCGCCGGCCATCCCTGGAGCCCCTCTTGAACAACAACAGCAAGCCCTTTCTTTCCCGTCGCTACGGCGCTTTCCTGGCCACCGCGCTGACCGCCGTCGCCACCTTTATGGCCACGCCCTCCGCCTGGGCGCAAAGCGCCAGCTGGCCCACCAGGCCCGTCAAAATCGTCGTGCCCTTCGCGCCAGGCGGCACCACCGACATCCTGGCCCGCGCCATGGCACCTGAACTCTCCAAGGCATTCGGCCAGCCCTTTGTGGTTGAGAACCGTGCCGGTGCCGGCGGCAACATTGGCGCAGACGTGGTCGCCAAATCCACACCTGACGGCTACACCCTGCTGATGGGCACCGTGGGCACGCATGGCATCAACAAGTCGCTGTACAGCAAGATGGCCTACGACCCGCAAAAGGACTTCGCGCCCATCACGCTGGTCGCGGGCGTACCCAACGTGATGGTGGTGAATACCGAAAAGGCGAAAGCCGCCGGCATCAACAATGTCACGGACTTCATACGCGCGGCCAAAGCCAAGCCCGGCACTTTCAACATGGCCTCCAGCGGCAACGGCACGTCCATCCACCTGGCGGGTGAACTGTTCAAGACCATGAGCGGCACTTACATGACCCATTTCCCCTATAGCGGCTCCGGCCCGGCACTGCTGGCGCTTGTGGGTGGCGACATGGATGTGATGTTCGACAACCTGCCGTCTTCCATGCAGCTCATCAAGTCCGGCAAGCTCAAAGCCCTGGCCGTGACGAGCTCAGAACGCTCAGCCGCCCTGCCTGACGTCCCCACCATAGAACAGGCCGGCGGCCCGGCCATGAAAGGTTTCGACGCGAGCTCCTGGTTCGGCCTGCTTGCCCCCGCCGGCACGCCGCCCGACATCGTGAATCGCATCCAGCAGGAAACCGCCAAGGCGCTGGGCACGCCTGCGATGAAAGAAAAACTGCTGGCCCAGGGTGCGATTCCGAGCGGCAATACGCCGGCACAGTTCACGGCTTTTATTAACGCCGAACACAAGAAGTGGGCGCAGGTGGTGAAGGCTTCGGGGGCGAAGGTGGACTGAGTGCATATCAACTCACCACGCAAAAAGCCCTGTCACCAGGGCTTTTTTAATATGGCTCGGCGCGACCGCTGGCCCTGCTGAGCCTAAACGCCCCAAACCACCTCATGCCCCGACTTCAGGTTGCGCTGCAGCATGTCAATAAAAGGCACGGCGCGCTGGCGCAGGCCCAGGCCGTCGCCTGGGACGACGCCGTCTTCGGCATTGGCGTCGTGGGCTTCTTCATGCGCGATCGCTGCCTGCAGGGCGGCTATCGCGGCGGGCATTTGCTCGGGCAGGATGATGCCTTTGGGGGCGGGGTCTTTGCCGATGATTTCGAGGACCTTGCGGCCGTTGGCTTCGAGCATGATCACATCGCCGGCGTCTTTTGATTTGAATTTGTAAAGCATGGATGCTCCTCTAGTTGGACAGACAGGCCATTATGGAAAGTTTTCGGACGCGTGTATGTAGGCAGGTTTCACCTGTTGCGGCCTCGGGGTTCCGGCTGCGGCCGCCGGGCCGGCCGCGCGGCTCAAGCAAAATAGGGCCCATGTTCAATATCGCCACTGTCCCCAAGTCGGCTCGCCAGGCTCTCAGCCAGGATGGGCTGAGCCTGCTCAACCCTGCCGAGCTGACGGCCACGCTGGAACTGCCGACGCCGGCATGGACATCAGGCTGGCAGGCGCTGACAGACTCCTGGAACCGCTTGCCGCCTGACGCCCATCTGAAGGACGGCGGCCACTACCGCAAGCGCCGCCATTCCTGCTTCGTCCAGGAACTGGCCACAGGCACGCTCACGCAAACCCCGCATCGCGCCCACTGGCAACCCACCGATTACAACGCCCTGCACGGCGGCTTCGAGCGCTGGTTCGACCCGGTCGAGCCAGCGGTAGCTACAGCCCAGGCGTGGACGGACCTGCTGGCCAACCTGGGCAAGCTGTTTGCGCAAGTACAGCCCGCCGGGCGCTGGCATATTGAAGCGCACCAGTTCCGCATCGACACCGCGGGCGGCGTAGGCCGGCCCACGCCGGAAGGCGCACACCGCGACGGCGTGGACTTTGTGGTGGTGATGATGGTGGGGCGCCACGGCGTGAAGGGCGGCGAGACCCGGGTGTTTGACGCCAACGGCCCGCACGGCGTGCGTTTTGTGATGCAGGAGCCGCTGACAGCGCTGCTGCTGGACGACGCACGGGTGATTCACGAAACCACGCCCATACTGCCGGCAGACGATCGGACCGGCGGCGGTTTTCGGGATACGCTGGTGCTCACTTACCGGGCAGCTGGCTTTCAGGCACCCTGATATGCGGTTGGTGCGGCAGCCGTAAATACCCCCGCGGCCTCTACCCGCTGCAGTAACACCCGTTTTCCGGTGTTGCGGAAAACACCGGAAAATCCGCTTGACGGATTTAGTTTAAACCTAAACAATTAAGGTCAAATTAATCCAGAGAGTACGCATTCATGCACATTCTTTGCCTGGGCGGTGGTCCCGCAGGCTTGTATTTCGCCCTGCTGATGAAGCTGCAAAACCCGGCGCATCAGGTGACGGTGGTCGAGCGCAACCGGCCTTTTGACACCTTCGGCTGGGGCGTGGTGCTGTCGGACCAGACGCTGGGCAACCTGCGCGTGGCCGACCCGGTCAGCGCGCAACTGATCGGCGACGCTTTCAACCACTGGGATGACGTGGAGGTGTTTTTCAAGGGGCGCTCGGTGCGCTCCGGCGGCCACGGTTTTTGCGGCATCGGCCGCAAGCGTCTGCTCAACATCCTGCAGGAGCGCTGCATCGCGCTAGGCGTGGACCTGGTGTTCGAAACCGACGTGCAGGACGACCAGGCTATCGCTGCGCAATACAACGCCGACGTGGTGATCGCCAGCGACGGTCTGAACAGCCGCATCCGCAACCGGTATGCGGAGACCTTCAAGCCCGACGTGGAGCTGCGCGCCTGCCGTTTTGTCTGGCTGGGCACGCACAAGACGTTCGACGCCTTCACCTTTGCCTTCGAGCAGACTGAGCATGGCTGGTTCGCCGCGCATGCCTACAAGTTTGACGAGAACACTTCGACCTTTATCGTCGAGACACCCGAGGCCGTGTGGAAGGCGCACGGCCTGGACCAGATGAGCCAGGAAGACGGCATCGCATTTTGTGAACGTCTGTTTGCCAAATACCTGGACGGCAACCCGCTGATGAACAACGCGACGCACGTGCGCGGCTCGGCCATCTGGATACGTTTCCCGCGTGTGGTATGCGAGCGATGGGTACATGAGGTCGCCATCAATGGCAAGCAGGTGCCGATTGTGTTGATGGGCGATGCGGCGCACACGGCGCATTTCTCGATTGGCAGCGGGACCAAGCTGGCACTGGAAGACGCGATTGAGCTGACCAACTGCTTTGCCCAGCACGGTGATGCCACCGCGGCGCTGCAGGCTTATGAAGCGCTGCGCTCGGTCGAGGTGCTGAAGATACAAAACGCGGCGCGCAACTCGACCGAGTGGTTCGAGAATGTGGACCGCTACAGCGGCATGGAAGCCGAGCAGTTCTTTTATTCGCTGCTCACACGCTCGCAGCGCATCAGCCACGAGAACCTGCGTGTGCGCGATGCCGCCTGGCTGCAGGGCTATGAGCAATGGTTGGCTAAAAGCAGCGCACCGCATGCGCCGCCGCCCATGCTGCTGCCTTTGAAGACCCGCGAACTGAATCTGAAGAACCGCATCGTCGTTTCTCCCATGGCTACCTACAGCGCGGTAGACGGCGTGCCGCAGGACTTCCATCTGGTGCACCTTGGCGCACGCGCGCTGGGCGGCGCTGCACTGGTGTTTGTGGAAATGACCGCGCCATGCGCAGAGGGCCGCATCACCCCCGGCTGCCCGGGCCTCTGGAACGAGACGCAAGCCAAGGCGTTCAAACGCATCGTGGATTTTGTGCACGCCTCGGGCGCTGGCGCCAGGATTGGCATGCAGCTCGGCCACAGCGGCCCCAAGGGCTCGACACAAGTCGGCTGGGAGCAACCCGATGAGCCGCTCGCCACCGGCAACTGGCCGCTGCTGGCGGCCAGCGCCGTGGCTTACGGCCCCACCAACCAGGTGCCGAAAGCCATGACGCGCGCCGACATGGACCGCGTCAAGGCGGAGTTCGTGCAGTCCACGCATTACGCAGCCGAAGCGGGCTTTGACTGGCTGGAACTGCATTGCGCGCACGGCTACCTGCTGTCGAGCTTTATCACGCCGCTGACCAACCAGCGCACGGACGACTACGGCGGCAGCCTGGAAAACCGCTGCCGCTTTCCGCTGGAAGTGTTTGCCGCCATGCGTGAAGTGTGGCCGGCGCATCTGCCGATGAGCGTGCGCATTTCGGCGCACGACTGGGCGCCGGGCGGTAACACGGCGGATGACGCTGTGGCCATCGCCCGGATGTTCAAGTCAGCAGGGTGCGACTTCATCGACGTCTCGTCGGGCCAGACCACGCGCGCGGCCAGGCCGGTTTACGGCCGCATGTACCAGACGCCGTTTGCCGACCGCATCCGCAACGAGGTGGGCATAAAGACCATCGCCGTGGGCGCGATCTCGGAAGTCGACCATGTCAACAGCATCATCGCCGCCGGCCGTGCCGACCTGTGCGCCATTGCCCGGCCGCACCTGGCTGACCCCGCCTGGACGCTGCACGAGGCCGCCAGGCTGCAAAGCCGGCATGTGGACTGGCCTCTGCCCTACCTGAGCGGGCGCGACCAGCTCTACCGTGAACTCTCAAAGAAAAAAGAGCTTGTAGCCCAGGAAGAACGGGCGCAAGCAGCTATCAAATAGATAGCGCCAACGAATTACACCATCAAGGAGACAAGCCATGGACATGGAAGCAAGAGGGCACAGCGAACACCCCGAGGCCTTGCGGCTCTGGCTGCGCATGCTGACCTGCACGCAGCTGGTCGAGAAGCAGGTGCGTACCCAATTGCGCGAGCAGTTCGACACCACCTTGCCGCGCTTTGACCTGATGGCGCAACTTGAGCGCAGCCCGGAAGGGCTGAAGATGAACGAGCTGTCGCGCCGCATGATGGTGACCGGCGGCAACGTGACGGGCATTACCGACCAGCTGGTGAACGAAGGACTGGTGGAGCGTGTGGACGTGGAGGGCGACCGCCGGGCCTACCGCGTGCGCCTGACCCCCCGAGGACGAAAGCTGTTCGACGAAATGGCAAACGAGCATGAAGCCTGGATCGTCGCGGCCTTTGAGGCTTTGTCACCACGCGAGGTGGAGTCCCTGCACAAACTGCTGGGCAAGGTCAAACAACACCACAACGCCCTGCTGACCGACAGCAAACTGGAAACGACATGAAACACTACATCGGCCTGGCCAACCCCATGCATGCGCAGTTTGATGCGCTGGCCCATCACCAGGCGGAGCATTTCGCTTATGCCTTCGACGCCGGCGTCGCGACGCTGACGCTGAACCGGCCCGAGCGCAAGAACCCGCTGACCTTCGACTCCTACGCCGAGCTGCGCGATCTGTTCCGCACGCTGAATACTGCCACCGACGTGAAGGCGGTGGTCATCACTGGTGCCGGCGGCAACTTCTGTTCGGGCGGCGATGTGCACGAGATCATCGGCCCACTGACAAAAATGACCATGCCCGAACTGCTGGAGTTCACGCGCATGACGGGCGACCTGATCAAGGCCATGCGCCTGTGCCCCCAGCCCATCATCGCGGCGATTGACGGTATCTGCGCCGGCGCCGGTGCCATGATGGCGCTGGCCGCCGACATGCGCCTGGGCACGGCCCAGGCCAAGACGGCGTTCCTCTTCACGCGCGTGGGGCTGGCCGGTGCCGACATGGGGGCCTGCGCGTTGCTGCCGCGCCTGATCGGACAGGGGCGCGCATCGGAACTGCTGTTTACCGGCAGATCCATGAGCGCGCAGGAAGGCTTGCAGTGGGGCTTCTTCAACGCGCTGCACGAGCCGCAAGATGTGCTGGCGCAGGCGCAAAAGCTGGCGCAAGAGCTGGCCGACGGCCCGACCTTTGCGCACGGCATGACCAAAACCATGCTGCACCAGGAATGGGCCATGACGCTGGATCAGGCCATAGAAGCCGAAGCGCAGGCCCAGGCCATCTGCATGCAGACGCAAGACTTCACACGGGCGTACGAGGCCTTTTCAGCCAAACAGAAACCAGTGTTCCGCGGCGACTGAGCGCGGCAGGACGACAAGGATCACGCATGAGATCGACCACCGCCCACTTGGCGCTGCCTTTTTTTGACGAGGTTCACCGCGACCTGGCGCAGCGCCTGGCCGACTGGATGCCGCAGCAGCACATCGACGAAAGCGATGACCGCCGGGCCTGCAAGGAGTGGGTGAGCCTGCTGGGTGCCAACGGCTGGCTGCGCTATTGCGTACCGGCGGGTAAGGACGGCACCCTGGGCGGCGCACTGGAAAAGCTGGACTCCCGCGCGCTTGTCATCCTGCGCGAGACGCTGGCCTTTCATTCGCCACTGGCCGATTTCGCGTTTGCGATGCAGGGACTGGGCAGCGGCGCCATCACACTGGCGGGCACACCGGCGCAGCAGGCTGCCTACCTGCCGCAGGTGGCCAGCGGCAAGAAGATCGCGGCCTTCGCCTTGAGCGAACCCGACGCTGGCTCGGACGCCGGTGCCATGGTGACCTCCGCCACAGACACGGGCGACGGCTGGGCCTTGAACGGCAGCAAGACCTGGATCAGCAATGGCGGCATCGCGGATTTTTACGTGACCTTCGCCAAGACGGATCCGCAGGCCGGCACGCGCGGCATTACGGCTTTCATCGTCGATGCGGAAAACAAGGGCCTGGACAGCAGCGAACACATCGCCGTCATGGCGCCACACCCGCTGGCCACACTGAAGTTCACGCATTGCAAGCTGCCGCGGGAGGCGCAGCTGGGGGCGCTGCACGGGGGATTCAAGCTGGCGATGCAGACGCTGGACATCTTCCGCGCCTCCGTGGCCGCTGCCGCGCTGGGCATGGCGCGCCGAGCGCTGGCCGAGGCAGTGCATTTCTCGAAGGAACGCAAGATGTTCGGCCAGACCCTGGCCGACTTCCAGCTCACGCAGGCCAAGCTTGGCGAGATGGCGGCACTGGTGGATGCCGCTGCGCTGCTGACCTACCGCGCCGCCTGGATGCGCGACGAAAGCGAACGCCTGGGCAGCGGTGCGCGTATCACCGCCGAAGCGGCCATGGCCAAGATGACGGCCACCGAGAACGCGCAAAAGGTCATCGACATGGCGCTGCAGATGCACGGCGGCCTGGGCGTGAAAGTGGGCACCAAGGTGGAAAGCCTGTACCGCGATATCCGCTCGCTGCGCATTTACGAAGGCGCGACCGAAGTGCAGCAACTCATCATTGGAAAGGCCGTACTGCAATCATGAGCACCTCTGTCTCCGACCCAGTAGAAAAAGTGTCCGCGGCGCCCTCCGCGCAGGCAGACCGCTTTGTGCATGACCGCCTGCCGCAGCCCGGGCAACTGCCCCGCATGGTGTACGCGCTGCCCGAGCTGCGCATACCGGCGCAGGCCAATCTGGTGCAGGCCTTGTTTGACAAGGCCTTTCGCGAGGGACGCGCGGACAAACCGATGCTGCGCTCGGACAAGATCACCCTGACCTATGTCGACGCGCTGGAGCGCGTGAACCGCATCGCACAGGTGCTGATCGACGACTTCGGCCTGCAACCCGGCAACCGGGTGTTGCTGCGCGGCGGCAACTCGATCGGCATGGCGCTGGCCTGGCTGGGCGTGGTGCAGGCCGGGCTGGTGGCGGTGGCGACCATGCCGCTGCTGCGCGCCAAGGAACTCAGCGAGATCATTGAAAAGGCCCGGCCCGCGCTGGCATTGTGCGATGCAACGCTGCTGGATGAGCTGCAGGCGGCAAAGGCGCAAAGCGATACCTTGCCCACCGTCGTGCCCTTCAACCTGATGGACGCGCCGGGCTCGCTGGCGGTGCTGTCGGCGCAGAAGGACGGCAAATTTACGCCCTGCCCGGTGGCCGCCGACGACATCGCCTTGATGGCCTTCACTTCCGGCACTACAGGCAAGCCCAAGGCCGCGGTGCACACGCATCGCGACGTGCTGGCCGCCTGCGAGGCGTGGCCGCGCCATGTGCTCAAGGCCAAGCCGGACGACATCGTCATCGGCTCGCCACCGCTGGCTTTTACCTTTGGCCTGGGCGGCATGCTGATTTTCCCGATGTGGGCCGGTGCCTCTGTTTACTACCCCTCCATTGCCTATACGCCAGAAGCGATGGTCAAGCTGATCAACCAGGTCGGCGCAACGGTCTGCTACACGGCACCGACGTTTTACCGGCAGATGGCTGCGTTCGCCAAACAGCACGGCGTGCCCGGCTTGCGGATGTGCGTGAGTGCCGGCGAGAGCCTGCCTGACGCCACGCGGCAGCTATGGAAGGACGCTACCGGCATTGAGATGATCGACGGTATAGGCGCGACCGAGATGTTCCACATCTTTATCTCCGCAGCCGGCGCCGACGTGCGCCGCGGCGCCATCGGCAAGGTGGTGCCAGGCTACACCGCCAGGGTGGTGGACGACACCGGCGCGGAAGTGCCGCGCGGCACCATCGGCAAGCTGGCGGTGGTGGGGCCCACGGGCTGCCGCTACCTGGACGATGCACGCCAGGGCAACTATGTGAAGGACGGCTGGAACTACCCGGGCGACGCCTTCATGCAGGACGCCGACGGTTATTTCTTCTACCAGGCGCGCGCCGACGACATGATCATTACCGCGGGCTACAACGTGGCGGGCCCTGAGGTGGAAGATGCCCTGCTCAAGCACCCTGCCGTGGCTGAATGCGGTGTTGTGGGCTTGCCCGACGACGACCGGGGGATGGTCGTCAAGGCCTTTGTTGTGCTCAAGCCTGACCACGCAGCAGATGACGCCATGACAAAAGCCCTGCAAGACCATGTCAAGGCGGCGCTTGCGCCTTTCAAATATCCCCGTCAGATCGAATTCGTGACCAAACTCCCGCGCACCGAAACCGGCAAGCTGCAACGCTTCAAGCTGCGCGAATCATGAAATTCACCGCACAAAAGCTCGTCAGGTTTCACCATTGTGATCCGGCCGGTATCGTTTTTTACCCGCAGTTTCTCTATCTGTTGCATGAGGTGCAAGAAGACTTTCTGGCGCACATCGGCTTTCCCGAGCATGTCCTGATTGCCGGAGGCACGGGTGTTCCGATTGTGGATTTGAAGGTCGAATTTCTGGGTATGTGCCGCCATGGCGACCTACTGACAATTACATTGGAACTGACCCGCCTTGGCAACGCGAGCATGGGTATGCACTACGAGATCCATGGCAGCCCAACCTCGCCAGACGGCGCCGAGGCCATCAAGCTGAAAGCGCATGGCGTGGTGGTCTATTCGGAGCTCCCCCATGGCAAGCCCCTGCCGCTTCCCGAACGAATGCGCAGCGCCCTCTTACCTTATGTGAAAACACCCTCAGGAAGCTCATGATCAAGAAATTACAACCGCCCGGATGGGCCGAGCCGAAAGGTTATGCCAACGGCATCCTTGCTCGCGGGGCCCTGCTGTTTGTGGGCGGCCAGATTGGCTGGAATGCGCAGCAACAGTTCGAGAGCGACGATTTCATCGCGCAGACGCGCCAGGCGCTGCTGAACATTGCGGCCGTGCTGAAGGCCGGTGACGCCGGACCCGAACATATGGTCCGCATGACCTGGTATGTGGTGGATCGTGTCGAGTACGTGGCCAGGCTCAAGGAGCTCGGCGCTGTCTACCGCGAAGTCATGGGAAAGAATTTTCCGGCCATGACATGTGTCGAGGTTGCGGCACTGGTTGAAGACCGCGCCCAGGTCGAAATTGAAGTGACAGCAGTTGTGCCGGACTGAGCAACGGCTATACAGGCCAGCCGCAAGCAATGACTGCCAGTGATGCTACTGGCAGCAGAACCGCTGAACGCCGAATGAAGGCCGGAAAGCAAAACGCCTGCTTGATGCAGGCGTTTTGCTGTTGGCCTTGAGAGGCTAACGTGTTGGTTGCGCGGGCAAGATTTGAACTTACGACCTTTGGGTTATGAGCCCAACGAGCTACCAGGCTGCTCCACCGCGCGGTATGTGTGTATTGTAGCTTACTCTGCCTTGGCCGTGTCACCTGTAGTGTCTTCCGACACTTCAGGACGGTCCACCAGTTCGACCAGCGCCATGGGCGCGTTGTCACCAACGCGGAAACCCATCTTCAGGATACGCGTGTAGCCGCCGGGACGTGCCTTGTAGCGTGGGCCGATCTCTGCGAACAGCTTGACGACCATATCGCGGTCACGCAGGCGATCAAATGCCAAGCGCTTGTTGGCCAGAGTAGGTTCTTTACCAAGGGTGATCATGGGTTCGACCACGCGGCGCAATTCCTTGGCCTTGGGCAGGGTGGTCTTGATGACTTCGTGCTGCAGCAGCGAGTTCATCATGTTGCGCAACATGGCGAGGCGGTGCTCGCTGGTGCGGTTGAGTTTACGTAATCCGTGTCCGTGGCGCATGGTGTTTCCTTTTTTAAAATCCAGGCAGCCGTATCAGGTACTGCCCGTGCGAGATCCCCTTTCGGGCGGGATCTTGTGGTTCAAATTAACGCTTGTCGAGGCCGGCGGGTGGCCAGCTTTCCAGGCGCATACCAAGAGTCAGGCCGCGCGAGGCAAGCACTTCCTTGATTTCGTTGAGCGATTTACGGCCCAGGTTCGGCGTCTTCAGCAGCTCATTCTCAGTGCGCTGGATCAGATCGCCGATGTAGTAAATGTTTTCCGCTTTGAGGCAGTTCGCCGAACGAACGGTAAGTTCGAGTTCGTCGACAGGGCGCAGCAGAATCGGATCGAACTGCTGCGAGCTGCGCTGAACGGGCGCGTCAAACGCGGCCAGTTCATTGCCTTCGAGCTGTGCGAACACGGCCAGTTGCTCGACCAGGATCTTGGCCGAGGCACGGACAGCATCTTCTGCCGTCACTGCGCCGTTGGTTTCGATTTCCAGCACGAGCTTGTCGAGGTCGGTGCGCTGCTCAACGCGGGCGCTTTCGACGATGTAGCTCACGCGCTTGACGGGCGAGAACGACGCGTCCAGCACGATACGGCCGATCGATTTTGGCGACTCATCGCCATAGCGGCGCTGGTTGCCGGGCACATAGCCGCGGCCGTTTTCCACCTTGATCTGCATGTCGATCTTGCCGCCGTGCGACAGGTTCACGATCACGTGTTCAGGGTTGATGATTTCCACGTCATGTGGCGTCTGGATGTCGGCGGCGGTGACTGGGCCTTCGCCGTCTTTGCGCAGGCTCAGCGTAACTTCGTCGCGGTTGTGGAGCTTGAACACCACACCTTTGAGGTTCAACAGGATGTTGACGACGTCTTCCTGCACACCGTCGATGGACGAGTACTCGTGCAGGACGCCCGCGATGGTGACTTCGGTGGCGGCGTGGCCGACCATGGAAGACAACAGTACGCGGCGCAGCGCGTTGCCCAGCGTATGGCCGTAGCCACGCTCAAACGGCTCCAGAGTCACCTTGGCGCGGTTGGCGCCGAGCTGCTCAACATTAATGGTTTTTGGTTTCAACAAATTGGTCTGCATGCAGTCTTCCTCTCAATACCCTCGGTTCGTTACACCGATAAGGCCGGCGAAGCACACCCTGGCGATACGGTGCCCCGTATCGCAGGAACGAAAAATTAGCGTGAGTACAACTCGACAATCAACGATTCGTTGACGTCGGCGGCAAACTCGTCGCGATCAGGTACCTTCTTGAAGGTGCCTTCTCCCTTGTCGGCGTTCACATCGACCCAGGCGGGCAGACCGACCTGTTTTGCAAGCTCAAGGGCTTCCGTGATACGGGTCTGCTTCTTCGACTTGTCACGCACGGCAATGATGTCGCCGGCCTTGACCATGTACGAAGGAATGTTGACAGATCCGCCATTGACCGTGATGGCCTTGTGCGAAACCAGCTGACGCGCTTCAGCACGGGTCGAACCGAAGCCCATGCGATACACAACGTTGTCCAGACGCGACTCAAGAATGAACAGTAGATTGGCGCCGGTGTTGCCCTTGCGACGATCCGCTTCTTCAAAATAACGGCGAAACTGCTTTTCGAGCACACCATACATGCGCTTGACTTTTTGCTTTTCGCGCAATTGCAAGCCGAAGTCGGAAGTACGGGTACCAGAGGTACGGCCGTGCTGACCTGGCTTGGAGTCGAATTTGGCCTTGTCGCTGATGGCGCGGCGTGCACTCTTCAGGAACAGGTCGGTGCCTTCACGGCGGGATAGTTTGGCCTTGGGGCCTAGGTAACGTGCCACTTGAGTGTCCTTTTGTCATCTGCTGCAATGAATTGCAGGAGCCGGAGGTCGTAACCTGCGGCGGTGGGCTTGGTAAAAATGCCTGGTATCTGACGGGCTGAAACAACCCGCCGGATGCCTAGGCACGGGGAATTAAATGCGGCGGCGCTTTTGCGGGCGGCAGCCGTTATGCGGAACCGGGGTCACGTCGGCAATCGAATTGATCCGGATGCCGAGTGCGCCCAACGCGCGGACAGATGATTCACGGCCTGGACCAGGACCCTTGATTTCGACGTCAAGATTCTTGATGCCTTGCTCAATGGCGGCGCGACCAGCCACTTCGGAAGCGACCTGCGCTGCGAAAGGGGTGGATTTGCGCGAACCTTTGAAACCCTGACCACCGGAAGACGCCCAGGACAAGGCATTGCCCTGGCGATCCGTGATAGTGATGATCGTGTTATTGAAAGAAGCGTGGACGTGGGCGATACCATCGGCCACGTTCTTGCGAACTTTCTTGCGAACGCGTTGTGCGGCGTTATTGCTTGGTGATTTTGCCATGACGACCTCTCAATTATTTCTTCAAAGCTGCAGCGGCCTTGCGCGGGCCCTTGCGGGTACGGGCATTGGTCCGGGTGCGCTGGCCACGCATGGGCAGGCCGCGACGGTGGCGGAAACCACGGTAGCAACCGATGTCCATCAGGCGCTTGATGTTCATCGTGGTTTCACGACGCAGGTCACCCTCGATGGTGAACAGGGCGATCTGCTCACGGATTTTTTCCAGGTCGCCATCGGTCAGGTCTTTGACCTTTTTGGCGTAAGCGATGTCACATGCTTCGCAAATTTTGCGAGCGCGCGTGCGACCGATGCCAAAGATAGCAGTCAAGCCGATTTCGGCATGTTGCTGCGGCGGAATATTGATACCAGCGATACGAGCCATGTTCGTCCTCTAAAACTCTTGAAATCAGCCTTGACGCTGTTTGTGACGCGGATCCGTGCAAATCACACGGACAACGCCCTTGCGACGGATAACTTTGCAGTTACGGCAAATTTTCTTGACCGAAGCTGAAACTCTCATTTCTATTACTCCTAAACTTTCACTCTGTGCTTACTTGGCACGGAAAACAATTCGTGCGCGCGATAAATCGTAAGGCGTTAACTCAACCGTTACCTTGTCACCGGGAAGAATGCGGATGTAGTGCATACGCATTTTTCCCGAGATGTGCCCCAGTACAACATGTCCATTTTCCAGCTTCACCCTGAAAGTCGCATTGGGAAGGTTTTCTACAACCTCGCCTTGCATCTGGATCACATCATCTTTAGACATATCCCATCAAATACCCAGTTAACCGCCCAGTGACGTCTTGAAGTTCGCCTTTTTAAGCAACGACTCATACTGTTGCGACATCATGTAGTTCTGTACCTGGGCCATGAAATCCATGGTCACCACGACAATAATCATCAACGACGTACCGCCAAAATAAAACGGCACGTTGTATTTCAAAATCAAAAACTCCGGCAACAGGCACACGAATGTGATGTAAACCGCACCTGCCAGCGTCAAACGCACCAGGATTTTGTCAATGTAGCGCGCCGTCTGATCGCCCGGCCGAATACCCGGAATGAACGCACCGCTCTTTTTCAGGTTGTCCGCCGTTTCACGGCTGTTGAACACCAGCGCCGTATAGAAGAAGCAGAAGAACACGATCGCACTGGCATACAGCATTACGTAGATTGGCTGGCCCGGCGTCAGCGTGCTGGCGATGTCTTTGAGCCAGCGCATGCTTTCACCGGTGCTAAACCAGCCCACGACGGTAGCAGGCAGCAAAATGATCGATGAAGCGAAAATCGGGGGGATCACACCCGCCATGTTCAACTTCAACGGCAAGTGCGATGACTGCCCGCCGTAAACCTTGTTACCCACCTGGCGCCGCGCATAGTTCACAAGAATCTTGCGCTGTCCACGCTCTACGAACACCACGAAATAGGTCACCAGCACAACCACCGCGACGATCACAATGGCCACCAGAATGCTCATGGCGCCGGTACGCACCAGCTCCAGCAAGCCACCCATTGCGCTCGGCAAACCTGCCGCAATGCCTGCAAAAATCAGGATCGAAATGCCGTTACCCAAACCACGCTCGGTAATCTGCTCACCCAGCCACATCAGGAACATCGTGCCGGCCGTCAGGCTGAACACTGCCGTCATGCGGAAACCAAAGCCGGGCGCCAACACCAAGCCCGGCGAGCTTTCCAGCGCCACAGCAATGCCCATGGACTGGAACAATGCCAAAGCCAGCGTGCCGTAACGTGTGTACTGCGTAATCTTGCGCCTGCCGCTTTCGCCTTCTTTTTTCATCTGCTCGAACGTCGGAACGACGTACGTCAGTAGCTGCATGATGATCGATGCCGAGATGTACGGCATGATGCCCAGGGCGAATACCGTAAAGCGCGACAGGGCACCACCAGAAAACATATTGAACAAATTCAATATGCCGCCTTGCTGGCCCTTGAAAAGCTCTTTCAACTGGCCAGGATCAATTCCCGGCACCGGGATGTGCGCACCAATGCGGTACACCACCAGAGCCAGCAGCAAAAAGACGAGCCGATTGCGCAAGTCACCGTACTTGCCGGTTTTTGCAATTTGAGCCGAGCTGGTTGCCACTGATGGATCCTGTCAGTTACGTTCAGTAATTAGGCGATCGAGCCGCCGGCTGCCTCGATAGCCGATTTCGCGCCTGCCGTTGCACCGATACCATTCAGCTTCACAGCCTTGGTCAGTTCACCGGTCTTCACGATCTTGACATTCTTGGCGAGTTGACCCACGAGACCAGCGGTCTTCAGTGCCAACAGGTCGACTTCAGCCAGGCCCAACTGCTCAAGAGCAGCCAACGTAACTTCAGCGTTGAATTTGAGCAGGTGCGACTTGAAGCCGCGCTTGGGCAAGCGACGCTGCATGGGCATCTGACCACCCTCGAAGCCAACCTTGTGGTAGCCGCCTGAGCGCGATTTCTGACCCTTGTGACCACGACCGGCAGTTTTGCCAAGGCCGGAGCCGATGCCGCGACCGACACGGCGCTTGGCATGTTTGGCGCCTTGGCCAGGCTTGATTCCGTTCAATTCCATTTTGAATTCCTATCGAGCCGGAGCTCAGACAATCTTGACCAGGTACGCGATCTTGTTGATCATGCCGCGCACTGCGGGCGTGTCCTGCAGCTCGCTCACGCTGTTGACGCCACGAAGGCCCAGACCGCGCACGGTGGCGCGATGCGATTCCTTGGTGCCAATCGGGCTGCGAACCAGCTGGACTTTGACTTTGGTTTCTTTGGTCATTTCAATGCCGCCTTAGCCGAAGATCTCTTCGACCGATTTGCCACGTTTGGCCGCAATTTCAGAAGCGGTCGTGGAATTGTTCAGTGCATCCATGGTGGCACGCACCATGTTGTAAGGGTTGCTCGAACCATGACTCTTCGCCACGATGTCGGTAATGCCCATGACTTCGAAAACGGCGCGCATTGGGCCGCCAGCGATGATGCCGGTACCCTTGGGAGCCGGCGCCATCATGACGCTGGCTGCACCGTGGTGACCGAAAACATTGTGGTGGATGGTGCCGTTTTTCAACGAAACCTTGGTCATGTTGCGACGCGCTTCTTCCATCGCTTTTTGCACGGCTGCCGGCACTTCTTTCGACTTGCCTTTGCCCATGCCGACGCGGCCATCGCCGTCACCCACGACGGTCAACGCGGCGAAACCGAGGATACGGCCGCCCTTTACGACTTTGGTCACGCGGTTAACCGCGATCATTTTTTCCTTCAGACCATCGTCTGGAGCGTCGTTTTGCTGTTTTGCTTGAAACTTAGCCATACTTAATTCCAGTCTGCTTAGAACTGCAAACCAGCTTCGCGAGCCGCCTCAGCCAGCGCTTTGACGCGGCCGTGGTACGCAAAACCGGCGCGATCAAACGCCACTTTTTCAACACCTGCTGCTTTTGCCTTTTCGGCAATGCGTTTGCCAATGGCTTGCGCAGCAGCAACGTTTCCACCTTTACCCGAAGCGCCGATTTCCTTGCGGACTTCCACTTCCGCGGTGGAAGCAGCAGCCAGGACCTTGGTGCCGTCGCCAGAAATAACGCTGGCATAGATGTGCAGATTGGTGCGATTCACGGTCAAACGGGCAACACCTTGCGTGGCAATGCGAATGCGGGTCTGACGTGAACGACGAAGGCGCTGCTCTTTTTTGGTCAACATGATGCAGCTCCTTATTTCTTCTTGGTTTCTTTGATCGTGATCTTCTCATCCACATAGCGGATGCCCTTGCCCTTGTAAGGCTCGGGAGGACGAACAGCACGAACTTCAGCGGCGATCTGGCCGACGCGCTGGCGGTCGGAACCCTTGATCACCACTTCCGTGGGAGTCGGCGTTGCAACGGTGATGCCAGCAGGCATGTCCATGATCACAGGGTGCGAATACCCCACGGTCAGGTTCAGCTTGGCGCCCTGAGCCTGGGCCTTGTAGCCCACGCCGACCAGGCTGAGCTTCTTTTCGAAGCCCTTGGTCACACCAGTCACCATGTTGTTCACGAGCTGACGCATCGTGCCGCTCATGGCATTGGCTTCACGCGAATCATTGGCCGGCACAAAAGTCAGCTTGCCCGCATCATTCTTGATGGTGACAAGCGCGTTCTGCGTCAGCGCCAGGGTGCCGAGGGCACCCTTGACATTGATCTGGTCTGCTTTCATGGCCACGTCCACACCCTGAGGCACGGTCACTGGCATTTTTCCTACACGAGACATTTCAGTTTCTCCTCAATGCCGCCGTTAGGCCACGTAGCAAAGCACTTCACCACCGATACCGGTAGCGCGGGCTTTACGATCGGTCATGACGCCTTGCGGGGTCGTGACAATTGCCACACCAAGGCCATTCATGACCTGGGGGATGGCGCCATGGCCTTTGTAAACACGGAGGCCTGGGCGGCTGACGCGCTCAATGCGCTCAATCACGGGCTTGCCTGCGTAATACTTCAGGGCGATTTCCAGCTGGGATTTGCCTTCGTCGGTCTTGACGGAGAAGCCATCAATGTAGCCCTCATCTTTCAGAACCTGCGCGATGGCAACTTTGACTTTTGACGACGGCACCAGCACGACGGCTTTTTCAACCATCTGTGCATTGCGGATGCGGGTCAACATGTCGGCGATAGGATCACTCATGCTCATTTTGTGGTTCTCCTATGCTTACCAGCTTGCCTTGGTGATACCAGGGATATCACCAGCAAAAGCCAACTCACGGATCTTGGCGCGAGCCAGGCCGAACTGGCGGAAAGTACCGCGTGGGCGGCCCGTGATCGCGCAGCGGTTACGCTGGCGGGTCGGGTTCGCATTGCGGGGCAGTTTTTGCAGCTCGAGGCGAGCCAGCTGACGCTCTTCGTCAGAGCGCTTGGCGTCGTTGGACGTCGCCTTGAGTTCAGCGTATTTCTTGGCGAACTTCGCGGCGAGTTTCTCGCGCTTCAGTTCACGTTGCAGTAAAGCTTGTTTTGCCATGTCCCGCCTCAGTTCTTGAACGGAAAACGGAAGGCGGTGAGGAGTGCCTTGCACTCTTCATCGGTCTTTGCCGTTGTGGTGATGCTGATATTCAGGCCACGCAAGGCATCAACCTTGTCGTACTCGATCTCAGGGAAAATGATCTGCTCTTTCACGCCGATGTTGTAGTTTCCGCGGCCATCGAAGGCCCGGCCGGAAATACCGCGGAAGTCACGCACACGCGGCAGGGCCACAGTGACGAAACGATCGAGGAACTCATACATCTTCACGCCGCGCAGGGTCACCATGCAGCCGATAGGCAAGTCTTCGCGGATCTTGAAGCCGGCGATAGCCTTCTTGGCCTTGGTCACGACAGGCTTCTGACCGGCAATCTTGGTCATGTCGCCAACGGCGTTGTCCATGACCTTCTTGTCGGCAACAGCCTCGCTCACACCCATGTTGAGCGTGATCTTGGTGATGCGGGGAACCTGCATGGGCGAGGTATAGCCGAATTTTTCAATCAGGCCGGGGGCGATTTTTTCGCGGTACTGGGCTTGCAGGCGGGCCTGCGAAGCAGCTTGTACAGGTGCGGTCTTTGCCATGTTATGCAACCTTGATTTCTTCGCCACTGGACTTGAAGACGCGCACTTTTTTGCCGTCTGCCAGGAGCTTGATGCCAACGCGATCCGCCTTGCCGGTAGCGGCATTGAAAATTGCCACGTTCGACTGGTGAATCGGCATGCTTTTTTCGACGATGCCGCCGGTGGTGCCCTTGAGGGGGTTGGGCTTGGTGTGTTTTTTCACCAGGTTGATCCCATCCACCAGCACGTAGCTATCATCTTTGCGCAGCGAAATCTTGCCGCGCTTGCCTTTGTCGCGACCAGCGATCACGATGATCTCGTCGCCTTTACGGATTTTGTTCATGGCGAGTCCTTACAGAACTTCAGGAGCCAGGGACACGATCTTCATGAACTTTTCAGTGCGCAGCTCGCGCGTCACTGGTCCGAAGATGCGGGTGCCGATTGGCTCCAGCTTGGCGTTAAGCAACACTGCTGCGTTGCCGTCGAATTTGACGAGCGAACCATCGCCACGGCGAATGCCCTTGGCGGTGCGAACGACCACAGCGCTGTAAACCTCGCCTTTTTTGACGCGGCCACGCGGAGCGGCTTCTTTGATGCTCACCTTGATGACGTCACCAACGCTGGCGTACCGGCGCTTGGAGCCGCCCAGAACCTTGATGCACATCACGGACTTGGCACCCGTGTTGTCAGCAACATCGAGCTTGGATTGCGTTTGAATCATTTAAATGTGTTCCCAACTTGCACCGGAAGGCAACCCCTTGGGATTACCAGCCAATCAGTCTTGGGCCCGTCGTCCACACTGCAAACCACTTGCAATGCTTCCGTTAGGCAGAATTCCTCGCCTTTTTAGAGCGAAGCCCACGATTATGACTGAACGAAAAGCCACTGTCAACCGCCTGCCGTGAAAATATCCCCACAATAACGAAGCGGCGGCCCAGAAGCCCGGCGCGCCCTCGGGTACCGGCCGCGCTTCGCACTGGCGCCCCGGGCAGTTTTTCGGTATCAAAATCCCGCCTAGAACCAATAGGGGCGTGCGCAAGCAGCTATCAAAAAGAGAGCATAAATCCGCCCGGGCATCCAATTCGCCCGCCTCCTTTGCAGGACGGCAACTGCGGCAATTCAGGCTGGCAGGCTGAGGTATTGGCCACACAGCGTCAGGAATTCGTCCAGCTGGGGATCCACGCCGTTTTCCTGCTGTAGCAGAGTGGCCACTTCCGGCGCCAGGGTTCTGGCCAGTGCCGCGTCGAGAAACAGCAGACGGGAACGCCGTGCCAGTACGTCTTCAACGGTGCGGGCATATTCATGGCGGGCAGCGAAACGCACCATTGCCTCCGTCAGCCCACCGCCTAATTCGCGGCTGGCACCCGGCAGGTTTTCCATGGCGGACGCCTCGCTGCCATACAGATGAGACCCTGGTGCCTCGCTAATTTTGTGATTCGAATTGTGAGCGCCAACTAACTTCAAGTTTGTGGTGACGCCGGCCCCGCGTGTTGGCAGCAACGCCGCGCCAAAACACTTAGCCAGGACATCTTCAGCCATCGCCCGATAGGTCGTCCACTTGCCGCCGGTCACCGTGACCAGGCCGCTTTTGCTGACCAGCACCGTGTGCTCACGCGACAACGCCTGGGTGCTTCCGGCATCCTCATCCGGCGGCTTGACCAGGGGCCGCAACCCCACCCAGATGCTTTTAATGTCAGCCGGACCGGGCGCGCGGCTCAGGTAGCGAGCCGATTCGCGCAGGATGAAGTCAACTTCTTCGCGGAAAGGCAGCGGCTCGCGGGCCAGGTCGTGGCGCGGCGTATCCGTGGTTCCCAGAATGGTTTTACCCAGCCATGGCACTGCAAACAGCACCCGGCCGTCGGCCGTCTTGGGCACCAGCAGGGCGTGGTCGCCAGGCAAAAACGAGCGATTCACCACAATATGAACACCCTGGCTGGGTGCCACCATGGGTTTGGCGTCCCGCCCTATGGCCTGCCCATCCTGCAGCCGCAACTGGTCTACCCAGACACCCGCCGCGTTCACCACGCAGTTGGCGCGGATTTCGAATGTGCGGCCCGTTTCCTGGTCCCGTGCATGCAGGCCGACCAGCTTGCCGCCCTCATGGATCAGGCCCGTTGCCGCGCAGTAATTCACCAGCAACGCACCCTGCCGCGCCGCCGTGCGGGCTAGCGCCAACGCCAGCCGCGCGTCATCAAACTGGCCATCCCAGTACTTGACGCCGCCCTTGAGATCTTGAGCCTGCACTGTCGGCAGGCAGGCAAGAGTTTCTTGCCGGTTCAGGAATTCCGTGGCGCCCAGACCCGCCTTGCCAGCCAGCGCGTCATACATCTTGAGCCCGATACCGTAGAACGGCGCCTCCCAGAACTTGTAGGAAGGCATGACAAAGGGCAAGGGCTGCGCCAGATGCGGCGCGTTGGCCAGCAGCGTGGTGCGTTCGTGCAAGGCCTCACGCACCAGCGAGATATTGCCCTGCGCGAGGTAGCGCACACCGCCATGCACCAGCTTGGTGGCGCGGGACGATGTGCCCTTGGCAAAGTCGTGCGATTCGACCAGCACGACAGAAAACCCGCGGGCGGCCGCATCCAGTGCGACCCCCAGGCCGGTAGCGCCGCCGCCAATGATCGCGATGTCGTAGTGGTACGGCTCGGCAAGCCGGGCCATTAAATCCTGGCGCCGCGTTTGCGCAGGCGCTAATTCAGTCGTCATGGGCTTTGCTTCCCGTTTCCATACAAACCCATTGGTAAAAAGTGCGCCGAGCTTACCCTGCGCTTGTTGCAATAACCTGAATCCAGAAAAAAAGCCGTGCAGCGCTCACGCACCGCACGGCCATCCGATCAGCGTACTTTTCCGTCTTTCCAGGCCTGCAGCAACTTGTCGTAGTTGATGGTTTCGCCCTTGGGTTTTTCATTGGCCAGCTTGGCCCATGGCGCCGACTTGTCGCTCAGCCATTTGGCGGGATCACCCTTGGGGTTGAGCTTGGGCGGGCACTTGGCCATGCCGGCGCGCTCCAGGCGGCCCATCACGTCGTCCATCTCGCCCGCCAGCGTGTCCATGGCTGCCTGCGGCGTCTTCTCGCCGGTCACTGCCTGGGCCACGTTCTTCCACCACAGCTGCGCAAGCTTGGGGTAGTCGGGTACGTTGGTACCAGTCGGCGACCAGGCCACTCGGGCGGGGCTGCGGTAGAACTCGACCAGGCCGCCCAGCTTGGGCGCCATGTCGGTCATGGCCTTGGACTGGATATCCGACTCGCGGATCGGCGTGAGGCCAACAATGGTCTTTTTCAGCGACGTGGTCTTGGCGGTGATGAACTGCGCGTACAGCCAGGCGGCGGCCGTCTTGTTCTCGTCGTGCGCGGCAAAGAAAGTCCAGCTGCCCACGTCCTGGTAGCCGTTTTGCATGCCCTGTTTCCAGTAGGGGCCGTTGGGGCCGGGGGCCATACGCCACTTCGGCGTACCGTCGGCATTCACCACGGGCAGGCCTTTCTTGGTCATGTCGGCGGTGAAGGCCGTGTACCAGAAAATCTGCTGGGCGATCTGGCCCTGGGCCGGCACCGGGCCGGCTTCCCCGAAGGTCATACCGGTGGCCTCCTTAGGCGCATATTTCTTCATCCAGTCGACGTACTTGGTCAACGCGTAAACAGCAGCCGGTGAATTGGTCGCGCCACCGCGCGCTACCGAGGCTCCCACCGGCGTGCACTTGTCGGCCGCCACCCGGATACCCCATTCGTCAATCGGCAGGCCGTTGGGCGTGCCGATGTCGGCCGTGCCGGCCATGGACAGCCACGCGTCGGTAAAGCGCCAGCCGAGCGACGGATCCTTCTTGCCGTAGTCCATGTGGCCGTAAATCGGCTTGCCGTCGATGGTCTTCACGTCGTTGGTGAAGAACTCGGCGATGTCTTCATAGGCGCTCCAGTTCAGCGGCACGCCCAGCTCGTAACCGTATTTGGCCTTGAACTTGTCCTGCAAGTCCTTGCGCGCGAACAGGTCGGCGCGGAACCAGTACAGGTTGGCAAACTGCTGGTCAGGCAGCTGGTACAGCTTGCCGTCCGGGCCGGTGGTGAACTTCGTGCCGATGAAGTCCTTGAGATCCAGGCCCGGGTTGGTGTATTCCTTGCCCTTGCCCGCCATGTAGTCGGTCAGGTTCATCACCTTGCCATAGCGGTAGTGGGTGCCGATCAGGTCCGAGTCGGAAATCCAGCCGTCGTATATCGACTTGCCGGACTGCATGGAAGTCTGCAGCTTCTCGACAACATCGCCTTCCTGGATCAGGTCGTGCTTGACCTTGATGCCGGTGATTTCCTCGAAGGCCTTGGCCAGCGTCTTCGATTCGTATTCGTGGGTGGTGATGGTCTCGGACACGACCGAGATTTCCTTCACGCCCTTGGCCTGCAGTTTCTTGGCCGCGTCAATGAACCATTTCATTTCCGCCTGCTGTTTGTCCTTGCTCAGGGTAGAGGGCTGGAATTCATTGTCAATCCACTTCTTGGCAGCCGCCTCGTCGGCCCACCCCGGGCTGGCCATGGCACACACTGCGGCCACTGCCAGGGCCGTATAACGCATCTTCATGATTTGTCTCCTCATTGGTTCACTCCCCGTGGTTGAAGGCTTATTCGGCTCCGGGGAATATGAGCCGGGTTCCTTTTCAAGATTTCTATCCCTTGCGCATGACAAGTGCGAGCAGGGCCATCGACAGCAAAAAACTGATCCAGATCGACGGGTCGCCCTCCAGACCCAGCCACCCGGCCAGCTTGCCGCTGATGCCCACAAAGATGAGGTTGACGTAGGCCGCACTGAGCAGGCCGATAAAAAGCCGGTCACCGCGGGTGGTTTCCAGCGGCAAAAAGCCGCGCCGTATCGTTGTCGGAGATTTCAATTCCCACACCGTCATGCCCACCAGCATCAGCACGATGCACGTAAAGAAAATTGCCACTGGCGTCGTCCAGGCCATCCAGTCAAACATGGGCTCCCCCCCGAACGCCTTCGGCGCTCCCCCTCAAGGGGGCGCCGCAAGCGGCCTGGCAAAGCCAGATCCGCGGCGGCCGCTTGATATACCGAGTGATAGTCATAGGGTCTCTCCTGTTCCTTCGCGCGGGGTCATACCCTGCCCATTGCGAAGCCTTTTGCGATGTAGTTGCGCACAAACCAGATCACGATGGCGCCCGGTACGATGGTCAGCACGCCGGCCGCCGCCAGCGTGGCCCAGTCCATGCCGGATGCCGACACCGTCCGTGTCATGGTCGCGACGATGGGCTTGGCATTGACGCTGGTCAGTGTGCGCGCCAGGAGCAATTCGACCCAGCTGAACATGAAGCAAAAGAACGCCGCCACACCGACACCGGCCTTGATGAGCGGCAGGAAGATGCGGACAAAGAAGCGGGGGAATGAATAGCCGTCGATGTACGCGGTCTCGTCAATCTCGCGCGGGATCCCGCTCATGAACCCCTCCAGGATCCACACCGCCAGCGGCACGTTGAACAGCAGATGCGCCAGGGCCACCGCGATGTGGGTGTCCATCAGCCCCACTGTAGTGTAGAGCTGGAAGAAGGGCAGCAAAAACACCGCCGGCGGTGTCATGCGGTTGGTCAGCAGCCAGAAGAACACATGCTTGTCGCCCAAAAAGCTGTACCGCGAAAACGCATAGGCGGCCGGCAGGGCCACAGTGACCGAAATCACGGTGTTGATGGCCACATAAATCAGGCTGTTGATGTAGCCCGAATACCAGGACGGGTCGGTGAAGATGGTCTTGTAGTTGTTCCAGGTAAAGTCCTGGGGGAAAAACGAGAAGCTCGACAGAATTTCAGCATTCGTCTTGAAGCTCATGTTGACCATCCAGTAGATGGGCAGCAGCGCAAACAGGATGTACGCGATCAGGAACAGCGTGCGCGCCTGGAATCTGGGTGCGTTAGGTGAGTTCATTCCACGCCCTCTTTCTCTTGCGTGCCCACGCGCTGCATCCAGTTGTAGAGGATGAAGCACAGCAGCAGGATGATCAAAAAGTAAATCAGCGAGAACGCCGCCGCCGGGCCCAGGTCAAACTGGCCGACGGCTTTTTGCGTGAGATATTGCGAAAGGAATGTCGTGGCATTGCCCGGCCCGCCGCCCGTCAACACAAAAGGCTCGGTATAAATCATGAAGCTGTCCATGAAGCGCAGCAGCACGGCAATCATCAGCACACCGCGCATTTTGGGTAGCTGGATATAACGGAACACCGCAAATTTACTGGCGCCGTCGATGCGCGCGGCCTGGTAGTAGGCGTCGGGAATGGAGCGCAAACCGGCATAGCCCAGCAGCGCCACCAACGGCGTCCAATGCCAGACATCCATCATGAGCACCGTCACCCAGGCGTGCGTGGCATTGCCGGTGTAGCTGTAGTCAAAGCCCATCTTTTGCAGCATCGCGCCCAAAAGGCCAATGTCAGCCCGGCCATAGATCTGCCAGATAGTGCCCACCACGTTCCACGGAATCAGCAGCGAGAGCGAAACGAGCACCAGCACCAACGAGGCCTTCCAGCCTTGCGCCGGCATGGACAGCGCGAGTGCGATGCCCAGCGGAATTTCGACCGCCAGCACGGCCAGCGAGAACGTCAGTTGCCGCCAGAGCGCCGCATGCAGTTCTTCGTCACGCATGACGGATACAAACCACTCAGTGCCGACAAACACGCGCCGCTCGGGCGAGATGATGTCCTGCACCGAATAGTTAACCACGGTCATCAGCGGCAGAATGGCGGAGAACGCCACGCAGATGATGACGGGCAGCACCAGCAGCCAGGCCTTCTGATTAACGGGCTTAGTCGTCGTGCTCATGCATCCACCAGTTCGTCATTGAGGTACAGGCAGGTGTGTGGCCCCATCACCTGCAGCCAGACCTCCTCGCCAACTTGCGGCGCGCGGGAAGCAGGGTTCAACCGGGCCTTGATCGTGTGTTCACCGATCCGCGCCGTCAGCATCCAGTGCGTGCCGATGTCCTGCACCAGCGTGACAGTAAAAGGCAATGCGGCCGGATCGCCGGGCGCTGTCTTCACCACGTATTCAGGTCGAACGCCCAGCTTGAGCTCACCGTCGGGCATGGCGCGCTCGGGTGGCAGCGCCAACGGCCGCTCCGCGACGCGTAGCGCGCCACCGACGACGGTGGCCGGCAAGAAGTTCATGCCGGGCGATCCGATGAAGTGGCCTACAAACGTATGGCGGGGGCGCTCAAACAACGCATCGGCCGAGCCCGTCTGCACAGCACGGCCGCGCGTCATCACCACCACTTCTTCGGCAAAGGTCAATGCCTCAACCTGGTCGTGTGTCACATAAATCAGGGTGAGCTTCAATTCATGGTGAATCTGTTTGAGCTTGCGCCGCAGTTGCCATTTCAGGTGCGGGTCGATCACCGTGAGCGGCTCGTCAAACAGCACAGCAGACACATCGGGCCGCACAAGGCCGCGGCCCAGCGAGATTTTCTGCTTGGCATCTGCCGCAAGCCCAGCCGCGCGGTGGTTGAGCTGGCCGCTCATGTCCAGCATCTCGGCAATTTCACCAACGCGTTTTTTGATCTGGTCTTCCGGCACCTTGCGGTTGCGCAGCGGAAACGCCAGGTTTTCAGCCACCGTCATGGTGTCGTAGATCACCGGAAACTGGAACACCTGCGCAATATTGCGCTGCTGCGGCGAGGCGTGCGTCACATCTACGCCGTCAAACTTGACCGTGCCCTGCGACGGCACAAGCAAGCCCGACATGATGTTGAGCATGGTGGTCTTGCCGCAGCCCGACGGGCCCAGCAACGCATAAGCGCCGCCATCGCGAAAACTCATGGTGAGCGGGAGCAACGCGTAGTCGCTGTCTTCGCGCGGATTCGGCCGGTAGGCGTGGGCCAGGTCGAGATCAATACGCGCCATAAGGCCTCCGCAGCACAGAAGTCGTTGCAAAAAGGTGCTTCATGCGAGTCCTCCCTTGCGCTCTGGCGCCAAAAGCAAGGCACCAGTCGCATCAAAGACATACACCTGGGCGGGGCTGAGAAACAAGGTGATGGGCGCACCCAGCTCGAAGTAGTGCACGCCGGTCAGTTGGGCCACCAGCTCACCCACCGCCGTGGCAACGTGGACAAAAGTGTCGGAACCCGAAATTTCAGCCAACTCGACCTTTCCCGGCAGCGCCACATCACCCTCACGCTTTTGGACGCGCAGGGCGCTGCCGCGAACACCGGCCGTGAGGGTGGCCAGGTTTTGCGCCGGCGCATCGGGCAAGGCCAGCGCCAGGGTAGGCCCTGCCGCCAGCTGCAGGCCTTGCGCTGCGGGCAGGGCCGCTATCAGATTCATGGGCGGATCGCTGAACGCACGCGCAACGCGCAAGGATCGTGGCGAGTGGAAGACCTCGGCGGTCGGGCCGTACTGCAGCAGTTCACCACCGTCCATCACGGCGGTGTAGCCCCCCAATAACAAGGCTTCGCCAGGCTCGGTGGTGGCGTAGATCACGGTGGAATCGCCGGCGGCAAAAAGCTGGGTCAGCTCTTCGCGCAGTTCCTCGCGCAGCTTGTAGTCCAGGTTAACCAACGGCTCGTCCAGCAGCATCAGGGGAGCCCCCTTGGCCAGTGCACGCGCCAGGGCCACCCGCTGCTGTTGCCCGCCCGACAGCTCCGCAGGGTAGCGGTCCAGAAACATCTCGATATGCAGGCGTTCGGCCAGTTTTCGCACCGTCCGGTCAATGTTCTTTTCGCCGCGCAACTTGAGGGGCGAGGCGATGTTGTCCGCCACCCGTAGCGACGGGTAGTTGATGAACTGCTGGTAGACCATGGCGACGTTCCGCTCGCGAACCGGCATGCCGGTCACATCGGCGTCGTTCACCAGGACTTTTCCCTGCGTGGGGACATCCAGACCCGCCATGATGCGCATCAGGCTGGTTTTCCCGGCCTGCGTCGCGCCCAGCAACACAGTGACTTCGCCGCTGCGCGGCGCAAGGTTCATTTCATAAAGCCATTGTTCGGCGCCGACTTTTTTGCTGACGTGGTCCAGGGACAGCTGCATCACGCGCCCCCTCTGTGCAACCGGCCATTGAGAATGCGTCGCAGCGACCCGAAACGGCGGTGGAGCCTCTGTGCCGGGGCAGCGGCAGGCAAACAAAAAGAAGCAGTAGACAAGAGAAGGGCTCCCGGCGAAACTTGGACGAAGTTCGGTTTTTTTCTATTTTTCTTCTTTTGTGATTGTTTTATCTAATTGTTTTCCCTTATCTGTTTCCTTTTGTTTCGATATAAAGTTTCCAGACCTCCACGATTCCATCAAACTTGAACCCGCGTGAACTCCAATCCCAGGCAAATCAAGCTCCTCGACGTCGTGCGAACCCATGGCTCGGCCTCCGTCGAGCAGCTCGCAGAAAAATTGGACGTGACCCTGCAGACCGTCCGGCGGGATGTGCAGCGCCTGGCGGAAGCAGGCTTGCTGACGCGCTTTCACGGCGGCGTGCGGGTGCCCAGCTCCACCATCGAAAACATTGCGCACCGCCAGCGCGAAAGCCTTAACGCCGAAGGCAAGGCGCGCATCGCGCGCGCGGTGGCCCGGCGTGTTCCGAACGACTGCTCATTGATCCTCAATATCGGCACCACCACCGAAGCCATCGCCAAGGCCCTGCTGCACCACAAGGGACTGCGGGTCATCACCAATAATTTGAACGTGGCCGGCATCCTGTGCAGCAATACCGATTGCGAAGTCATCGTCGCCGGTGGTGTAGTGCGTTCACGCGACCGCGGCATCGTGGGCGAAGCGGCAGTCGACTTCATACGCCAGTTCCGGGTAGACATCGCGATCATCGGCATTTCCGGGATCGAGCCTGACGGCTCCCTGCGCGACTTCGACTACCGCGAAGTCAAAGTTGCCCAGACCATCATCGAGCATGCCCGCGAAGTCTGGCTGGCGGCAGACAGCAGCAAGTTCAACCGGCCCGCCATGGTGGAGCTGGCCACGCTTTCCCAGATTGACCGGCTGTTTACCGACATGCCTCCGCCCGAGCCATTCCCCACCTTGCTGGAAGAGGCGGACGTCAACTGTGAAGTGGCCCATTCCTGAGCCCCGCGCACTTGTGCGCGCCTGCCACCCTTTCATACACTCCAGCGCATGACATACCTTCTCGCACTCGACCAGGGAACCTCCAGTTCCCGCAGCATCGTGTTTGACGAACACGGCCACATCGTGGCCCTGGCCCAGCAGGAGTTGCCGCAGATCTACCCCAGGCCAGGCTGGGTCGAGCACGACCTGATGGAGATCTGGCGCACGCAGCTGGCCACGGCCCGCGAGGTGCTGGCCAAGGCCCATATCAAGGCCAGTGACATCCGCGCGCTGGGCATCACCAACCAGCGCGAGACCACCGCCCTCTGGAACCGCAAGACCGGCCTGCCGGTTCATCACGCCATCGTCTGGCAGGACAGGCGCGCGGAAGCCACCTGCGCCGAGTTGCGTGAGCGCGGCAAGGAAAAGCTGATCCAGTCCAAAACCGGGCTGCTGATCGATGCCTATTTTTCTGGCACCAAGCTCAAATGGCTGCTGGACAACGTGCCCGGCGCACGCGCGCAGGCCGAGCGCGGCGAACTGGCCTTCGGCACCATCGACAGCTGGTTGATGTGGCAACTCACCGGCGGCGCGTTGCACGCCACCGATGTCAGCAATGCGTCACGCACCATGCTGTTCAATGTGCACACCAACCAGTGGGACGATGAGTTGCTTGACCTGCTGGGCATACCGGCCTCGCTCATGCCCAGGGTGTTGCCGTCGAGTGCGCATTACGGTGACGTGCGGCCCGACCTGCTGGGCCACGCCATTGCCATCGGCGGCGTTGCCGGCGACCAGCAAAGTGCCCTCTTCGGTCAGGCCTGCTTTAAGGCCGGCATGGCCAAGAACACCTACGGCACCGGCTGCTTCATGCTGATGCACACGGGCAGCCAGTTTCAAACCTCACGCAACGGTCTGCTTACCACCAGCGCAGCCCAGGCAACAACCCAAACGCAGTTCGCCACTGAAGGCAGCGTGTTTGTTGGCGGCGCCGTGGTGCAGTGGCTGCGCGACGGCCTGCACGCCATCAAAGGCAGCGCCGAAGTGCAGGCGCTGGCCGAAAGCGTGCCTGATTCAGGCGGCGTGATGATGGTTCCGGCCTTCACCGGCCTGGGTGCACCCTACTGGAAACCGGACGCGCGCGGCACCATCACCGGCCTCACGCGCGGCACCACGGTGGCCCACATCGCACGCGCCGCACTCGAAAGCATCGCCTACCAAAGCGCAGCGCTGTTGCAGGCCATGAGCCGCGACGCGGTCAGTGCCGGCGCAGCGCCTGTGGCCGAGCTGCGTGTAGACGGCGGCGCCTGCGTCAACGACCTGCTGATGCAATTCCAGGCCGACCTGCTGGGCATACCGGTGATCCGTCCGGCCGTGATTGAAACCACCGCGCTGGGCGCCGCCTACCTGGCGGGGCTTTCCAGCGGCGTGTACGGCAGCACCGACGAGTTGTCAGGCATGTGGCGCGCCGAGCGCAAGTTTTTGCCGACTCTGGGCGCGGACCGGGCCGCTGAGTTGATGGCGCGGTGGGAACAGGCAGTGCGGCAGACCGTGCTGCAGTAAGCGCGGCCCTGCCCGACACGATTTGCGCGCCTGCGCTTGTCACACTCCCCTCAAGCGCGGCCGCTAGACTTGGCCGCATGAACCCTTACTCCACAACACCCTCCAGGCGCCGGCTGGTCCTCGGAGCCGGCGCGGCCGCTGTGCTGGGCCTGGCCGGTTGCGGAGCGCCGCAACCGGTGGCCGCAGCCACCCAGCCGCCTCGAACACGCCTGCGCCTGATCGGTGAATCCCGCATTCCACACCGGCTGCAATTCCAGGGCACCACGGTGGGCGGGCTCTCGGGCATCGACTACGACGCCGCCAGCGACCTGTATTACCTGATCAGCGACGACGGCTCCGACGTCAACCCCGCGCGGTTTTACACCGCACGCATCGCGCTGGACATGAACAGCCTGGGCCAGCCGGAATTGCTGAGCGTCACCACCCTGCGCGAAGGCAATGGCGACGCGTATGCGGCCGTATTGCGGGGCATCCAGATTCCCGACCCGGAGGCGATTCGCTGGCGCCCCACCAGCCAGACGCTGCTGTGGACCAGTAAGGGGCACTCCCTGGCGGGCGTGGCACCGGAGCTGCGCGAAAGCCGGACTGACGGCACGATGGTTCGCGAATTTACGCTGCCGCCCATGTTTGAGTTTCATCTCATCCGGGGGCCGCGCGTCAATCTGGCGCTGGAAGGCCTGGCGCTGACACCCGATGACAAGACCGCCTGGATCGCCATGGAAAACGCTTTCCGTCAAGATGGACCCGTACCCACGGTGAAAGCGAAGGGCGGGCCCTGCCGCTTCACCCAAATTGACCTTGCCAGCGGGAAAGCATTGCGGCAAATCGCGTATGTGCCCGACGCCATTCCGCGCGCACCTGTCGCACCAGCCACCTATGCCGACAACGGTGTGGTGGAAATCCTGATGCTCGATGCCGACCGCATGCTGGTGCTGGAGCGGGCCTATATGGCCGGCTGGGGCCCGCAAGCAGGTAACTCGCTGCGCCTGTACCTTATCGACACCCGGCAGGGATCCGACACGCTCGCAACGCCTGTCCTGCAGACTGGCACCTATCGCGCGGTGGACAAAACACTGATCGCCGACTTTTCCACCTTCACCGGCCCGGGGCCCGGCCTCCGGCTGGAACGTCTGGACAATACGGAAGGCATGGCCTGGGGCCCGGTACTGCCCAACGGAAATCGCAGCCTGGTCTTCATTAGCGACGACAATTTCAGCTCCCGGCAAATCAGCCAGTGGCTGGCCTTTGAATTTTTGGATTGACAACGCATGACCTCCACTTCCCGCACAAGCAACGAACACATTGCCTTCATAGGCGGCGGCAACATGGCCAGCGCCATCATTGGCGGCCTGCTTAAACAGGGCATGCCAGCCAGCCAGATCCAGGTGGTCGAGCCTTTTGAGGAGCAACGCAACAAGCTCACCCGGCAATTCGGCGTGCAGGTGCATGAAAAACCCGGCGCGCCACTGGCCAGCGCCGGCCTGGTGGTCTGGGCTGTAAAACCGCAGACTTTCAAGGATGCAGCCCTGCAAACACGCTTTCACACCAAAACCGCCCTGCACCTGAGCGTGGCAGCCGGCGTGCGGTCCAGCAGCATCGCGCGCTGGCTGGGCACCGAGCGCGTGGTGCGCGCCATGCCCAACACGCCGGCGCTGGTCGGCAAAGGCATGACGGCGCTGTTTGCGCGGGATGCCGTGACAGACGATGACAGGCTGGCCGTCGAGCAGGTGGTCAAGCCCACAGGGGATTTCCTGTGGCTCACCGAGGAAGCCCATCTGGACGCGGTCACCGCCATTTCGGGCTCCGGCCCGGCCTACGTCTTTTATTTTGTGGAAGCCATGATCGAGGCAGGCACGGACATGGGCCTTGCGCCGGAACAAGCGCGCAAGCTTGCCGTCGGCACCTTTGTAGGCGCTTCGGCGCTGCTGCAGGCGTCCGACGAGACGCCCCAGACCCTGCGCGCCCAGGTCACGTCCAAAGGGGGCACCACCTACGCCGCGCTGACCTCCATGGAGCAGGACCGCGTCAAGATGCTGTTCATGCGCGCCATCCACACGGCGAGGCAGCGAGCCGGTGAATTGGGTGATGAGTTTGGTGCGGGCTGAAGAGGTTTAAGAGAAAATCTCCTGCAACCCAATGTAGGAAAGCGCAAGCAGCTATCTATTTAGGAGTTTAGGAACTCAGCTCATCTGGTGATGAACTTTGCTTCCCAAGCCCCCAACTTAATAGCTGCCCAGGCACATATTCGATGTCAATGGCCAAAACTACAGAACAGCCTGAAAAAAGCCGTTTTCCGCCTCTGTGAGCACCAGGGAAGCCTACTGATCGACCTTGACACGGTAAGTGACGACGATTTGTGCCCCAGAGGCCAGCGAACCGGTAAAAGTCCACTTCAATGCCCCCTGCGCGTTCACGGCCGGTTGCGTGGTCACCGTGCAGCCCGTGATGCCCGTGGGCAGCACGCCTGGGCAGGCGGTGGAGACGAAGCCGGTGAACGCCGGGGTCGAGTCGCTCACAAACAGCGTGGACAGCGCCTGTGTGCCGTTGTTGGTGGCCGTCAACGTGTACTGCAGCGTGTCGCCAGGGCTGGCGTTTACGCTGGTGGCCGAGGCGATAGCCTGGGTGACGTTGCTCACCAGCTTGGCCAGCGACAGGTCGCCAGCCTGGCCGACGGTGGTGATATCGGTGACAAGCAGGGTGCTGACGCTGAGCGCCGGGCTGGCGTTGGTGTAGCTGAAGGCCGCGCTCAAGGTTACGCTGTTCTGCGCGCCCTGGCCGGCCCCAGCGGGCACGAACTGCTTGACGATGAGGCAGACGGTCTGCCCGGCGGTGACGGTGAGAGCTGTGGTGACCTGCGCCTCGCTGGCCTCCAGCGCTGCGTTGCAATTGCTGTCCTGATACAGCACCTGGCTCCACGCAGGGCTGGCCGGCGTGGCGGTGTTGGCCATCGAGAAGGTGACTTGCCCGCCGGTGCCGGCGGTGTAGGTGTGGGCGTAAAACACGACCGTGCCGGGCTGGGCGGTTTGCGCGCCATTGGGGCTCAGGGTGTTGGGCGCCACCATGCCGAAGCTGATGCCGGTGCGGGCCAGGCCAGCGCCGGCGGTGTAGCTGACGCTGGGCCGGGTGTAGCTGCCGCCCGTGGTACCGGCCGAGCCGCCGGTGGCGGTGTAGCCGGCCGGCAGCACGGGCGTGATGACCACGGTGCCGCTGGTGACACCGGGAATCCACAGAATGAAGCTGCCATCGCTGGCAGTGGGTTCGGTGTCCACCGTCGTCGCACCCTGCATGGCGTTGACGGTGATGCCGGCCAGGCCGGGCTCCGTTCCGGCCTTCACGCCGTTGTTGGCAGTGCCGCCGCCCGCGCCGTTGTCGGCAAACACGTTGCCGCTCAGCGTGCTGCCGCTGTACAGACCAAAGTTCTGCGGTGGGGGCGGCGCGCCCACGATGCTGAACTGAATCACGCCGGTGGGGTTCTGCGTACCGATGAAGCCGGCCGGATACGCAGCCGCGATGTCGCTCAGCGTGTTGTTGCCGTCCACGATCAGGCAATAGTTGCCCTGCTGTATGTTGGTGAAGCTGTAGGCGCCGGTGGTGAGGTTGACCGATGCAGCCACGGTGGCCGGCCCAGTGCAAGTGCCGCCCGTGCGCGGCGCAAGCTTGACCCACAGCGCGCTGGCTCCGCCTATGCCGGCCTCGCCCGCATCCAGGTTGCTGTTGTGGTTGGGGTCGCTGTAAACGTTGCCGCCGAAACCCAGGGCTACCGTACTGACCACGGGCGCAGCGCAGCCGGCGCTCGGCGTGTTGGCGGCAGTGCAGGTGGTGGCTGTCGGCGGGCTGGTGCCGCCGGCCGGATCCACGGCGGTGTAATTGGTGACCGTGATGTTGCTCGTCGGTCTTGCCGTAATTTGCAGGGTCGAGGTGCCGCCGCTCGCGGCGATGGTGCCGACGAAATCGCAGGTCACCAGCGTGCCGCCGGCATTGGCCGCGGTCGAGCAGGTCCAGCCGGTGCCGCTGCTGCTGACGTAGGTCATGTTGACAGGGAGCTGGTCGACCACGCGCGCCACAAAGGCCGGCGTCGTGGTGGTGGTTGCCACCGTGAGGGTGTAGACACTGTTGGCGCCCACCTGCAGCGCCGGGCTGGGCTGAGACTTGCTGACGGTCAGCGTGGGGTAAATCGGCGTGATGGTGACGGAGCCATTGCCGCCGGGGTTGCCTGTACCCGGCGCTGTGCCGGTTACGGAAGCGCCGCCCGCGCCGCCCGCCGAGGCGCTCGCGGTGAAGGCTGAAATCAGCACCGTGTCGCGGCAGGAGCCGCCTCCCGTGGCCTGGCGGGTGGCGTTGGCACCGCTGCTGTCCACCAGTTCCGCGCCACCCACACCGGCCGCACAACCGCCGCCACCACCGCCGCCGCCGGAACCGTCGCCGACACGCGTCGTGCCGGCGGTGCCGGCCCCGCCTTGCAAGGTGCCGATCGTTATCGCTGCCGGCAGGCCGGCGCGGCCCGGCACGTCGAGCGCGCCGCCCTGCCCGCCGCCACCGCCGCCGGCGATGATCAGCCTGGCATTGGCGGCCGTGGCCACCACGCTGGCGGCACCGCCGCCAGCACCGCCGCCGGACCAGCCGCTGCAGCCGGCCTGGCCACCGGAGCCGCCGGCCCAGCCCGGAGCACCGCCCGCAAGGCCGCCCGCGCCCGCCGCGTTGGCGCAGGTAAAAGCACCTTGCGATGTGTTGCCGGGCCGGCCACCCTGTCCGACGGCCACGTTGAGCACGGTGCCGGGAGCGATGTAGTAAGTGCCGGTGGCCCGCGCACCCGCGGCGCCAGCGCCGCCGTCGCCGTTCAAATCATTGCCACCGCTGCCGCCGCCCGCGCCGTTGGCCTGGATGATCACGCCGCCCGCCCCCGCAGGAACGGTGTAGGTCTGCAGGGCGCCGGTGTAATTAAGGGTCGTCTGAGCCATCGCCCACGGCGCTGCCACCAGCATGATGACAGCGGCCCATGCCATGCGCCCCACCCTGCGGGACTGCGGGCGCAGGCGAAGCGCATGGAGGGAGAAGCCTGGACGCTGAAAGAACATCATGATTTGGGGCCCGCCGTGTTGGTAGGTGAGGCAGTAGCCGTGCCAGCGGGTTCGAACACATTCTCGTCAAACTTGAAGCGTACACGCAGGTAGACACCGCGCTGGGTGTAGGCTTCACCCGCCAGGTCAGCGGCCCTGAAACCCTTGATGTTGTAGCCCAGTGACACCCACATGTTTTTCCAGGCCAGGTAGCCGACTTCCACGCCCACCGCGGTCTCCGCAGCACCGTTACCCCACATGCGGTAGGCCTGCAGGCTGACGTCCCAGCGCTCGGTAAGGTCCCAGGTGGAGCGGCCGCCGATCAACTGTGTAAAGGAGCGGCTGCTGATGCCGTTGGACTTGTCGCGGCCCCATTTGGCGGCATAGCGCGCGCTCGTCACCCAGCTGCGGCTGGGCTGAATATTGAGGTGTGTGGAAAGAATCAGCCCGGACTCATCGCGGCTGACGCCCGGGCCCAGGGTGCTGTCCGAATCCTTTTTGTATTCGATGCGACCCAGCGCATTCCACACGTCAGTGCTCACCGGGCGATAGGCCACGCCGGACTGGGCTGTAATCAATTCACGCTTGCCGCCCGTGGCGCCGAGGTTGGTCTGCTCGCTGTAGAGGCCGCGATTGAGCAGGGTCCAGCTGTCGTCCAGCTTGTTGGCCAGCGCGCCCGTCAGCAGCCAGCTGCTCGAAGTGGTCGATGTCTGCCACTGCACCTGGCCGGACGCTTTCCAGGTGGCCGCGGCCGTGTAGTCGGCCCCGATGGTGACGGCGCTGGAATCGTCAATGGTCACACCCGACAACGGCTTGATGCGTTGCAAGCTGGCTGTCAGACCGACGCCGCTGTCCAGGCGCCAGAGCCTGCGCAGGCCAACAGCTGCTTCACTGCTGCGGCCGTTGATGCTGTCGCCCATGCGGTATTCATTGAACAGCTGCGTGCTGTCCGACAGTTCTGTGTTGATACCGGCAACGGTGGTGTATTGCGAAGTCGACGCATTGAGCGTGTAAATGCTTTTCAGACTATTGATGAAGTCATGGCGCGCATACAGACGCGTTGTGGAATTAATGGCATAGTTGCCGCCGACGCCGATCTCCCGGCCGCCGCTGCCGTCGATCGCGTATTCGGCCAGGCCGTAGACGTCGGCTTGGGGCACATCCGGAACCGGCACCGTCACCTTGACCCGCGCCGTGGTGTAACCCACCTCCTCGGACGAGCCTGAAGCCAGCGCCGTGGCGGAAGGCGTCACCGGAACGGTACTGCCAGGCAAGGCCGGACCGGAAAGCGCAGCGGCGGTGTTGGCGCTGCTGTAGCGCACGCCAACTTCCACCTTCACATTTCCGGGCAGGCTGTGTTCGAGCTTCAGGTCCGCGCCGGTTTGTGCCGCGCCTGTCACGCTGTTGGCAGTGCGCAGCGCTTCAGCGACAAGCCTGTTCTTGTCATCCACCGCGTAACCGATTTTTGCGCCGTATTCAGACTGCCCGGCCGACTGCACGCTGTTGGGGTTGTAAAAACCCGCACTGGTGCGCGCACCCCAGACGCGCGCCTGCAGCGCCTGGTCATCATGGCGGACTTCCACGCGCTGGCCTGAGCCGTTGCCCTGCAGATCTGTGCTGCTGCGGGCGATTTCACCGGTGGCCACGGTCTTTTCGCCCAGCTTCGCCGTCACGTTCAACCCGCTGAGGTTTTGGCGATTGGCGGGGTCGGTGTCCTGCACCGCCGTCGCGCCGAGCGATATACCCGGAAGGACTTCCAGGCGCGCATCGGCGCCGGCGACCGTATGTTTGGGGCCGCCCGAGTCCACCGAATAGCTGACCCGCACGAAGATCGGATTCAGGTCGGCGTCCACGCTCGGAACCGGAGTCTTGAGCAGGAGCTGGCCGCTGAAAGGTTCGATTTCGTAGTCGGTGAACTGCGCCAGCGGCGCGTCATTGATGATGACCGACGCCTGGCTGCGGCTTCGCGTGAGGATGTCGACCTGCTGGCTATTAACCACGCCGTTGATGTTGAGCCGGAACGGCCCGGAAGTGCCATTGGCGCGGAATTCCTGCACCAGCTGTGTCGTCGCCGTGCGGCTTGCAAAACCTTCCACGGTCACTGCGCCTTCCTGGTAACGGCCCTTGACACCGTTCAGGGCGCGCGCGTATTGCGTGAGCTGACGTGCGGCGTTGTCGCTCTGGGTTGAATAGTCGCCCAGCAGTGCGTAGTTGG
The DNA here is from genome assembly GCF_056405695.1 of Polaromonas sp. P1_F6. Lineage (NCBI taxonomy): Bacteria > Pseudomonadati > Pseudomonadota > Betaproteobacteria > Burkholderiales > Comamonadaceae > Polaromonas > Polaromonas sp. P1_F6. The sequence continues at coordinate 162,159 of NZ_JBFUBQ010000003.1, read as the reverse complement.
TGCCGTTTTGCAGCATCACGTAGAGCTTGCCGGTGGACTGGGCGTCAAAGCCACGCGCCGACGAATCGCCATACACCGGGTAAAACTGGTTGGGCTGGATATCGCGGAACAGCGCCGTATCGGAAGGCTTGTCGGAATCGTAGGCCAGCGTCAGCAGGGAAGAGCCGAGCACCTTGCCTTTGAGGAACAGCGCAGTCCGCGCAGCCGCTTCGCCCTTGCCGCCCGCAAAGCTGCGCGACGTGCTCCGGATCTGCCGTTCAAAAACATCGCCGCTTTGCGCGGGTTGCAATGCGGAAGGATTGAGGCTGCGCAGGTTGAGGGTGCCCTCCACAATACCGGCCGCAATCATGGGCCGCAGGTTGGGCATGAACTCGATGGCCGCCACAGACTTGACGGTGCCGCTGGCAATACCAAGCTCCGCCTTTCCGGGCTGGGCTGGTGGCAACAACAAAAAGCGGCCCTCACCACCTTCAACGAAGACCTGCGTGCCGGGCTGGCGTGCATCCAGGTCGGGAGTCTGCCACTGGCCAAGGCTTGCCTGCAGCGTCACTTGGGTTCGCACGGCCACCGGCAGCCCTTGCGCATCGCGCAGCGAAATGGTGACAGGGACGGCAGTCGCACCGTCAGCAATCAGCTGCGCAGGCGCGCCAACTTCGATCTTTGCCAGGGCACCGGGAACCAGGATCGTGACTTGCGCCGTTCCACGTGCATTGCCAAAACCGTCAACAGCGCGCACACCCAGCGTGTTGCGGCCGGGCCGGAGGTCAACACCGATGTATTCCCAGGCGACGACGCGGTTCTTCTCAAGACTGCTCTTCTTGCCTACCTGTGTGGCGGGTACCAGTTGCCCATTGAGGGTGACCTCAAACGTGGCGCCTAGCGGGCCTTTCACCCGGACGCGGGTCTGGGCTGAAGGCAACACCTGCTCGTTGACCAGCCCGACAAAACCCGTTTCACCATTGAGCTCCGGCAGGAGATCTTCCAGTGGAACGACTGCCTGTAGTGATTCGGCAGCGGAAACCGCGGAAGGTGGCACAGACTCCGACGCGACCTCCAAAGGCGTGTAAATAGGTTTGGGCAACCCCTGGGCGTTAGGCGCGTATGGTCCGCCCGGATCGCCCACTGCGCCCAGGGTGCCCGGCAGCGGTGCCACCGAACCTGCGGGAGTATTGTTTTTCTGTGCTCCGGGCAGACCGAGCACGCCGCTGGAGGGAAGCGTCCGGCTGTCCACCGAGGCTGCACGGCTGGACTGCAGCAACTGGCCTGCAGCCTGGGCGATCTCCGACGGATTGCCCAAGGCCTTTCGGCGAAGCGCGATCTGCTCCTGAATGGCAGGCGTGCATTCGGCGATGGCAAAGTCGGCCTTGTGGAGTTCGCCATTGATCAAGTCCACAAAACGGCTGGCTGCATCCAGGGCATTCCGGTTGTTGAGCACCTGGAGCGAAGCACCTGCAGGCAATGTGATGCTGTCGATCTTGGCGATATGGGTGCGTGGCTCGAGGCCGTAGAAACTGTATTTGCCTTCCTCGTCCGTCACGGCATAGGTGCCGTCTTCCAGATAGATCCGAACGCCCGGAATGCCTGGCTCACCCGCGTCCTGCACACCATTACGGCTGCAATCGGCAAACACCTTGCCGATCACATAGGCTTTGTTGGAAAACACACCGCCGACGACCTGGACGCGAACGCTGGACCGGTTGGACCGCACCACTCCGCTGGCGGCCTGCGCCGTATTGATGCCGTCGCCGCCCTGGCTGCCCACGCCGACGCGCACGCGGTAGGTCAGCGTCGGCTGCGAGCCGGAGGCGATGGCACCCACCGCAAACTGAAGGCTGGGACCCGCACCGCCTGAAGGGTCTGAAAGGGGCACGCCGTTGAGCCGTGCCGTGCCGCGCACATAGGCAAAGCCGGCAGGCAGGCTGTCGCTGACCACAACACCGGGGAGTGCCCCTGCGCTGACGTTGTTGAACTTGATCGAGTAGTCAACAAAGTCCCCGACTTCTGCTGTCTTCTTGTTGGCTGTTTTCTGGATAAACAGGCCACCCGCATTCGCACCTGGATCCAGGGGTACGTCGAAATGCACAGGCACACCCGCCACGACGAAATTGCCCCCGTAAGAGCCCGGTGTATCGATCAGCCGACCCGCAGGCTGTACCCCGGCAGGAAGCAGCGATGGAAAGGTGAAGCCCGCCGGTTGGGTGATTACCAGCCGGTATGTGCTGTTGGCCACCAGCGGAAATTCATAAAACCCGTCGGCAGCTGTCACGACAACGCTGGGAGCCGGCGTTACCCCATCTATCTGGAACACGACGGCTGGCCCACCGGGAACCCCGCCATTGCCGGCACCGGTGACGTCGATCAGCGCTACCGTGGCGCCGGCAACAGGCTGGTTGGTGGATGAATTGAACACGATGCCGGAAGGATCCACCAGCAGCGTGGTCGTCGCCGAGACGGTGATGCCGCCGCAGGAGGAAATCGTGGCCGTCACCGTGTCGTTTCGCAGCACTTCCAGTATGCCGTCGCCGGAAGCCACGATGTGCGTCGCCGCATTGGCTGTGGGAACATTCGGCATGATGCGGAAGATGCCAGTGTTGGGGCCGGTTTCCACAGCCGTAAAGGTTTCCGAATCTCCCGTAAGCCGGCTCACCAGCGTGATGGGCACCGTACCTACTGTCGTGGAGTCAGCGTTGCACACAGCAGCATTGGCCTGCACAAACAGTGGATGGCCCGGCGTACCGAGGGCGGTCCGGTTGGCATAAGAGGCGTTGCTGTAGAAAAGGATGTCTGCCGCGTATGCCGGCAACGGCAGCACCACCATATTGCTGGTGGTGGTCAACGGTGCAGCGGCGTCAGTCCAGTCCGCATAGGCCGTGCCCGACACATTGCCGGACGCGTTGGCGTTCACGCTGACATTAAATGTTCCCTGGAACAATCCGCCCTGGGGCAACGCGGCAATGCCCCAGGCAACGGCATCCACCGTGGCACCACCGGGTATTGCCGTGACATAGCTGTTGGTCGCTCCGCCCAGCAGGTGATACAGCGTCTGGGCACCGGGACTGGTAGACGGCAGGGCCGAGACAAAGGCCGTGTTGACCGGCACCGGGGCGCGCAGGATAAAAAGCGCCACCGGTGCGCCATTGACAAGCACATTCGCCGGGCTGGCCGCCATGTTTCCGTTGTTGATGGCCCTTGCGGTAAAGCTGAGAGCACCACCCTGAGTAGCGGTGGCCGACGAGGCTGAATAGCTGACCTGGATTGCCGCACCATTGGTGAGATTGATCGTATCGGTGTTGGTCGCGCTGGCCCCCTGGACCTGGCTCAACGCACTCAGGGTAATCTGGGCCGTCTGGCCAGGCGTCGCGCCCGGCGGGATCTGGCCCGTGATCAGCAATCCGGCATTGGCGCCAACGGCAACCATCACGGGACTTCCGGCAGGAACCACGGGTTCACCCGCATCCACCAGACCGTTGCCATTGACGTCCAGCACCACCTGGACATTGAGCGGTGTGAAGGCGCTGCCGCCGGACACACTGGCCGTGATCAGGTAGTTCGTCGTGCTGTTGCCGGTGTTGGCAAGGTTATGGTTGATCGTGAATGACGAACCTACGCCGATCAACAGGTTCTGGCTGGATGCCAGCGTGAGCGCTTCAAGCGTCGCCACCGTGGTGTTCACGGTGTTGGAGTTGAGGTGAACCGTCAGGCCCGTCGCCGTGTCCACAAAAGTCGCCGTCGCCGTGTTGCTGATCACCGTCCCCGCCGGGGTCGGCGCTGCCTGTGCTGCTGCCCAGAAGAGCAGCAACATGCAGGAGATCAGCAGCTTGCGCAGCGGGCGAGGAAGCATGGTTGATGGGCTTGTTGTTCGGTTTTCGACAGGGCGTCGCTTTCCAAAGGGCACGCGGCCGTGCCCTTTGAAAAGCGGGGAAGCTTTCGCTTCCCGCGCTTGAGGTCAGTCCCGGGTTAGGGGTTGATGCGTACACCGAAAGTCACGACAGCCGACTGACCAGGGGTCAGGGTGCCGATCGTCGCGGTGACGGTGCCCGCTGCGCCTGCGGAGGGGCCGGTCACGGTACCTACCGTGCTTGCCGCAGCGCTGCTCAGGGTGGTGTAGCTAGGCGTCGCGTCGGACACCACAACGGAGGTCGCATTCGCGGATCCCACGTTGGTCACGGTGATCTGGTACAGCACGCACTGGTTGGGACGGGCGCTGAGGGTAGCCGCCGCGTAGACCGTGCCGCCGTTGGCGCCTGCGCAAGCCGTGTCCAGGGATTGCGCCTTGGTAAGCGTCAGGTTGCCGGCGATCACGGTCGTACTGTCAACCGCAGTAGCCACGGCAGGAACTGTCGTCGCGTAGCTGCCATTGGTGGTCGTGACCGTGATGGTCGTGGCGTCCACTGCACCGGGGGTTGCACCGCTAGGAGCGATCACCTTGTTGAACACCGTGATCGATGCACCGGGAGCCAGACCCGCAGGCAGGACGCCCGCGGCGTGCAGCGTGCTGCTGATCTGAGGGTCGGTCGCGTCGAGTACGCCGTTGGCGTTGGCATCGTAGTACAGCGCGGAAGTCCAGCCGGCCTGGTTGTCGGCGCCGGCCAGGGTCAGCGTGCTGACTGTGCCGTTGCCTTCCAGCACGTTGCCGGTATTGGTCAAGGTGTGGCTGTAGACGTAGGAGCCGCCCGGGTAGGTCTGGCCGGCGCCATTGGGCGTCAGGGTGACCGAGCGGACAGCGCTCACGATCACGGCGTCATGCAGCGTGTCTGAAGCGTTCGACGTGGGCGACAGCGTGCGGAAATACAGCTGCGTGGTGCCTGCCGCAAAGCCGGCCGGCACACCCACCACCGCGCAGACGACGACGTTGCCGCCGGCGGCCACGGAGCCGGTGTTGGTGATGGTCGCGCCGGTGGTCGAGCAGTTGCCCACGCCGCCGTCGGCGCGGAAGCTGACCGTCCAGCCAGCGGGCAGCGTCACGCTGGCGAAGGTGTTCACCGTGCTGGCGCCCAGGTTGTAGCTGTCCGGCGACGGGCCGGTGTTGTTGGCCACGATGGTGAAGACCGTCGAAGCGCCCGGGTTCAGCGTGTTGGTGACCTGCGCGGCACCTTCACCGTTGGCAAACACACCCACGCCGGGAACACCCACGGCGGTCGGCAGATTGTTGGTCGCATCAACTGCCGCGGCAGTCACGGCGGTCAACTGGTCGTTGGTGGTGGCCGTCTTGGTCGGATCAAACACCGAGGTGGCCGTCTTGGCAATGATGAAAGGCGCACCGGTGTTGGTCGCGTTCGGCGGCAGCGTGGCCTTGAGGATCACGTTGTAGGTGGCGCCTGCGGCCAGCGGGCCGGTGTCAACCGTGCCGTCGCTATTCGTATCGACCAACGGCGTGACGCCGTCGCTCTTGTAAAGCTGGAAGGTCGTGCCGGCCGGGAAGTTGCCCGTGCTCAGCGTCATGTTGAAGGTGTCGGAACCGTTACCGGTATTGGTCACCGTGTTGGTGAAGCTTACCGTCGAGCCGGGCGCGGCCGGGCCAGGCACCGTGGTGCCGGTCAGCGTCACGGCGGCGGTCTGCAGCACCGTGAACGGCACCGTATTGGAGCCGCCCGTTACCGTGGTAGCGCCGTTGTTGTAGGACGTCGTGGCGGTGTTGTTCAGCACGCCGGGTGCAGTTCCCCCGGCCACGGTCACGCCGAAGCTGATGGTGCCAGATTGGCCAGCCGTTACCTGGTTGAGCGTGACCAGCAAGGTCTTGGTGCCCAGGGTGTAGCCCGAAGTCAGGGTGTTGGGTGCAGAACCACTGGAGGCACCAGCGTCGCTCAGCGCCGTGGCGCCCGTCACGCTCCAACGTGCAGAGCCTGCGGTATAGGTCAGGCCTGTCGGCAGAACGTCGGTGATCGCCACGGCGGTGGCCGTGCTGTTACCGGTGTTCGTGTAGGTCAGGGTGTAGGTGATGGCCGTGCCGGCGGAGCCGCTGGATACGCTGGCCGACTTGGTCAGCGTGACGACTGCGTTGGTCGTGGCCGTGGTCACGTCGGTGTTCGACTGGGTTTTCGTCGGGTCAAATACGCTGGTGCCGGTCACCGTGATGGTGTTGGTCTGTGCCGCCGTAGCCGTGCCCGGCAAGGTGGCGACCACGATGTACTTGAAGAGACCGCCTGCCGCCAGTGCGCCCGTCGAAGTGATCGCCGGGCCCGTTGGTGTGCCGCTGCCGTTGTCGGCAAAAATCTGGACGCTGGCCATCGAGAAGCCACCGGTATTGCTGGTGGTCAGGTTGAACGTGTCCGTGCCGTTACCCGTGTTGGTCAGGGTGTGCGGGTAGTACACCACGCTGCCGGGTGTCGCGTTCTGCGCGCCGTTGGCCGCCAGGGTCAAGCTCGCAATCTGCTGCACCGTGGTCTGCACCACGTTCGACGTGACCGTGCGCGTTATGCCGGATGCATCCGAGTACGTGGCCGAGGCCTGGTTGCTGATGGACGTGCCCGCCGGCGGCGGCGCGGCGTGGGCCGCCAGACCGGCCAGAGCCAGCGCAAGCGCGACAAACAATCCCACAATCCAGTGGGTGAAGAAGTGCTGCAACCCTAAAGGCTGCGGACTCGAAGGATTGGCATACATGGCTTTTTCTCCTGGCTACTTAACAACGGTGAATCAACAAACAATTAACGGGGAACGGAAAGGCGAAATGCGCCGCCCGCATGGCGGGAGGCGCAGCTGCGAAGGAAGCTGGCCGTCATCACGGTTTGGCAGCCAGTGCGGCCGCAGGTGAATCGATACGCACACGCAGACTGACCACGGTGCTGGCGCCTGCGGCCAAGGTGCCGGTTTCCCAGCGCAAGGCGCGATAGTCAGCCAGGGGAACGGGCTCTTTGCGCACGCTGCCGTCGGCCTGCTTGACCATGCGCGTCAGTGGCATGGGTGCGAAGACAGTTCCATCCGTGGAGGCCAGGGCCTGTGCAGGTTCGGCACTTGCCGCGATAAAGGTGGTGCCCGGAGGCACCGGTATGGTTGCCAGAAGCTTGCCGGCTGCAGCGGCGCTGGTATTGCGGTAAGTTGCGCTGTACTGCAGGACATCCCCCGGTTTGCCATCGCCGGCAGGCTTGAGCACGGGCTTGCCGCCCACCATCTCCACGCGCTGCGCCAGGAGCTGGGAAGACACCGGCGAGGCTTGGGCCAGCACGGCCTGGCCAAACACCAGCCCGACGGCAAAAATACAAAGTTTCAGGGCAGATTTCATGGGTAACGTCCTTTCGTGACTCTCGGCAAATGGCTGGCTCGGAGGCAGATCCATGTAGGGCCGGCAACATATGCGCATCGATATGTATTTGAGACGTAACTTTATGTTACTTATCAACTTTCAGAGCCTCGATTACTTCACATGAACGCAATAGATGTGAATAAAAACAAAAATTCCGTGAGAAAAATCGCACAAATGTCCGTATTTAGTTGAATTTCAGCCTTCAATTTGATCAATTGAAACAGTAAGTTACATGTTAAAACATTGGAAATCCACCAAAAACTCTGAAAAAACTAATGGAAATTAACTAAAAACCGGATCTTCAGTTGATCAATTAGAGTTAACTCGTAACCAATAGAAACGACCATCAGATTACCGGCCAAGCCGAGTGTCATTTTCGAAAGGGGATAGGTAGCCGGGCAGCGCCAACGGGAAGCCGGAGGATGAGGAAAACAAGGAGGAAAGGGAGGAAAGAGCAACGCTCCAGGCGCAACAAGCCAGGCGAACTCCAACGCGGAGCATGGCGGGCGGAAGACATACCCGCATAGTCGCGACCGTTCCCGGCGGGCAGCGGCGAAGACAAGCGGCCCGAACTCGGCACTAAGCTCGCTCAAAGCTCGCTTCTTCACTGCCGGCCCCGTTCTGCCAGGGCAAGCCGCGAAAAAAGGAGGAAAGTTACCTCACGGCATCACGCAAGCGCGCAAACACCTTCCAGAACGCAGCCTCCTGCGTGGTTGCAAAGTTGATGCGCATCAATGTGCTGGGTTTGCGCGCCGCGTGAAACAAGCCGCCAGGCGCAATCAGGTAGCCCTCGTCCAGCATGCGCTGGGACAACGCATCGGTATCGACGCCCGTGTCCACCCAGCCGAACAGGCCGGCGGGCTCCGCAGCAAATGTGCAGCCGTGAGCCAGGGCCAATTTGACGCTGCGTGCACGCGCGCCGTCAAGCCGGGTGCGAATACGCTCGGCATGCCGGCGTAACTGGCCCTGATCTATGCACCAGGCCAGCGCCTTCTCCAGCAGGGCTGGCGTGGTTAGCGTGGCCAGCAGTTTGGTGTCCAGCAGGCGCTCGATGAGGTCGGGGGGTGCGGCCATGAAGCCGACGCGCCAGCCGGGTGCCAGGATCTTGGCGAAGCCGCTGACATAAATCGTGCGCTGCAGCCCATCGAGGGCGCATAGCCGCGTGGCATGCTCAGGCGCCAGGTGGCTGTAGGTGTCGTCTTCAACAATGTGGAAGTTGTGTTGCATCGCCAACTGCAGCACGCGGTGGGCGCTGCCGGGCGTGAGGCAGTAGCCCGTCGGGTTGTGGAATACGCTGACACTGACAAACAGCTTGGGCTGGTGGATTTCGCAGTATTGGGCCATCACCGCCAGGTCCGGGCCGTCGGCGCGGCGCGGTACCGGCAGGATGCGCATGCCTAAAGCGTCCAGCCGGGCGAACTCCACCGCCCAGCCGGGCTCCTCCACCATCACACAGTCCCCGGCACGCAGCAGCGTCCGGCTGACGATGTCGAGCGCATGGGTGGCGCCAACGGTGGTGATGATCTGCTCGGGCGCGGCGTGCACATTGAGTGCACTGAGCTTCTGCGAAAGCGCGCGGCGCAGGCCGCTGTCGCCCATGGGTTCACCGTACTGGAGCGAAAAGTCCCGCAACGCGCTGACGCTGGTGACTTTGCGGACGGCGGCCGGCATGAAGGTGGTTTCGAGCCAGTCTGGTGGAAACACGCCCATGCCGGGTTGCGGCTTGTTGCTGACCTTGTGGAACATCCCGCGGATCAGCGCCGTCGCATCCACCGGCGCCTGGCGCGTGGCCATCCAGGTCGCAGTGCTCCAGGCGCCCGGGGGGGTGTGGCCCGCGGGCGTACCAGTTTTTGCGTCTGCTATATTTTTTATAGCTGCCGGCGCTTTAGGAGCCTGCGCCAGCGCCGCATTAAGCGAAGTATCACGGACAAAAAAACCGCGGTTCTTGCGCGCCACCACCAGGCCTTGCGCCAGCAACTGGTCATAAGCCGCCACCACGGTGGAGGCACTTACACCTTGCTGCTCGGCGCACAGCCGCACAGAAGGCAGGCGCGCACCAGGGGCCAACAGCCGGCTACGGATGCGTTCGGCAAAGCGCGCCGACAGCTGTTCGGTCAGGGACTGTGAAGCGGTTTTCATCAACATGGTGTGGCCTTGGCACGCCCTGCAGGCGGCATGTGTGCTGACAATTTAACCAATACAGTTTGGGAATTTGTACCAACAACTGTACTGGTGGTGTATTGCTTTCAACTATAAAGTTGAAAGCATGAACTGGCAAGAATTTACGGCCTTACTGGTGCTGGCAACGGCGATGAGCTTTTCGCCGGGACCCAACACGACGCTATCAACCGCACTGGGAGCCAACCATGGGTTGAAACGCGCACTGCCTTTTGTCTGCGCGGTGCCGGTCGGCTGGGGCGTACTGCTGCTGGTGTGTGCCCTGGGGCTGGGCGCACTGGTGCTGGCCGTGCCCTTGCTGAGCTGGGCCGTGAAGATCATCGGCGTGGCGTACTTGCTGTGGCTGGCCTGGAAGATTTCACAGTCGCGCCAGTTGAGCGAGGCGGACGCGGCGCGCCTGAACGTCACTTTCTGGCAAGGCGCCGCACTGCAGTTTGTCAACATCAAGGCATGGATGCTGGCGCTGGCCATCGTGAGCGGCTGGATTGCCGGCCGCGAGGCGCCGGCCGCGCGACTGGCCATCGTATTACCTGTGATGCTGGCCTACGCTTTTGTGAGCAACCTCACTTACGCGCTCGCCGGATCTTTGTTGCGCGAGTGGCTGACCGGCCCGTCCGGCAGCGGGCGTCGGCTCCAGTGGTTCAACCGCGCCATGGCGCTGGTACTCGTGGCTACCGCCATCTGGATGCTTTTTATATGACGTCCACATCTGCCGACACAACCAAAGGGCTATGGCTCGGCTTGCTGGGCATCGTGATTTTTGCCGTCACGCTGCCCATGACACGCCTGGCCGTGGGCACGCCGGATGCGCCGCAGATGTCGGGCGTTTTCATCGCGCTCGGGCGGGCCACGGTGGCGGCCGTGTTGTCGGCGGTGTTTTTGCTGGCCACCCGCGCAGCGCTGCCGCAGCGAAAGGACTGGCTGCCGCTGGCCGTCACCGCGGGCGGCGTGGTGTTTGGTTTTCCGCTCTTCACCTCGATCGCCATGCGCTACGTGGAAGCCGTACATGCAAGCGTCATTCTCGGCGTGCTGCCCCTGGCCACCGCGGCGGTGGGCGCCCTGCTGCACCGCCAGCGTCCGTCTGCCGGCTTCTGGCTGTGTGCGGCACTGGGCAGCGCGCTGGTGGTTCTGTTCGCCATGCTGCGTTCAAACAGTGTGGGCGGGCTGTCCATCCATTTTGCTGACCTTTTGTTGCTGGCCGCCTGTTTGTGCGCGGCCGTCGGTTACGGCTACGGTGCGCGGCTGTCCCAGCACATGCGCGCCGAGCACGTGATCTGCTGGGCCTTGGTGCTCTCGCTGCCCTTGACTTTGCCCCTGTCTCTTTTCAGCTGGCCCACAGCACCACTCAAGGTCAGCGCCTGGGCCGGCTTTGCCTACGTGGCGGTGTTCTCGGCCTGGTTGGGATTTTTTGCCTGGTACCGCGGCCTGGCGCTCGGCGGTACGGTGCGTGTCAGCCAGGTGCAGTTGGTGCAGCCGTTTTTGTCCATGTTGTTTTCTGTGCCGCTGCTTGGCGAGCACCTGGACGCCGTCACCGTCGGCTTCGGGCTGGCCGTGATTGCCACCGTTTTCATCGGAAAAAAAATGCCGGTGCAGTCAGGCGCTCGCGTCCGGGCCGCCGAACCTGGCTCTTTGCTTAACACCAGAAAGTTGTGATGTACTCAGCCGCCTTTATTTTTGAACCCGGCACCTACGACGAACGGTTCCACACGCTGGACGCGCTGATCGAAGAAGCCGCCCAGGCCACGCCTGGCTACCTGGGCGCGGAGTCCTGGCGTTCGCCGGATGGCGTGCTGACCAATGCCACTTACTTCTGGGAAACCGAAGAATCGCTGCGCGTTTTTTCAGCACACCCCAAGCACCTGGAAGCCAAACGCCAGTACACGCAGTGGTACAAAGGTTTTCACATCGTCATCTCGCAGGTGTTGCGCTCTTACGGCGACGGCACCATCGCGCACATCACGCCCAACCAGCGGAAACGGGCATGAAGTGGGCATGAAGCGACCCGCCGCTTTTGCACTTCTTTCCAGGATATCTCCTATAACAAGGAACCATCGATGACCCCCGAACAACGCCTGCAGCAACTCGGCCTGATCATGCCGCCCGTCGTGACACCTCGCGGTAATTTCGATGCCTGGGTGCTCGACGGTTCCATGCTGTACCTGTCGGGCAAGGGCTCGCCGCTGCGGCAAGACCTGGCCGTGGTGCCCAAGGTCGGGCGCGAGATCAGCGCGGAGGAAGCCCGCGACCATGCCCACGACGTCGGACTGAACCTGATTGCCACCATGAAGGCCGCCCTGGGCGAACTTTCGCGCGTGCGGCGCGTGGTCAAGCTGCTGGGAATGGTCAACGCAACACCCGACTTCATGGGTCATACCGAAGTCATCAACGGCTGCTCAGATCTGCTGGTGCAGGTATTCGGTGAGGCCGGCCGCCATGCGCGCTCGGCAGTCGGTGTGGGCTCCCTGCCGCGCGGATTTGCAGTGGAAATCGAAGCCATCGTGTCGGTCACGGAGTAAACAGCATGCAAATCAACGAAATCCCCTTCGGCACCACCGACTGGTCCAACGTGGAGCGCACCGAACATTCCGCCCTGGAAGGCAAGGCCTTCTGGCGCACTCGCAAGTTTGGCGATGTGCGCGTGCGCATGGTGGAGTACACACCCGGTTATGTTTCCGACCACTGGTGCAGCAAAGGCCACATCCTGCTTTGCCTGGAAGGCGAGTTGCAGACGGAACTGGACAACGGCAGTGTGCATGTGCTGTTGCCCGGCATGAGCTACCAGGTGGCAGACGGCGCCGAGGCCCACCGGTCGACCTCGCCTTCGGGGGCCAAACTGTTTATCGTGGACTGACCCGTCGCGAACCGTCTCCACCGCCGGTACCGGTAGACCGATTCACCGCAACGTTTTTTCTTCTTTCAGTGAAGTAGCTATTTCAACCCGCATCAGGACAGCTTTCATGCATATCGCCATCCTTACCTTCGACGGCTTCAACGAACTGGACTCCTTGATAGCCTACGGAATGCTGAGCCGCATTTCGCTGCGGGGTGATGCCGACTGGAGAGTCAGCATTGCCAGTCCCACCGAGCGGGTGACGTCCATGAACGGCCTCACCATCGATGCACATATCAACCTGAGGGAAGCCAACCAGGCTGATGCCGTGCTGATAGGCAGCGGCATGAAAACGCGCGAAGTCGCCAACGATGCGTCCATCCTCGGCCAACTGCAGCTCAATCCGCAAAGGCAGCTCATCGCAGCGCAGTGCTCCGGGACCTTTTTGCTCGCCAAGCTGGGGCTTGTCGGCCAAATGCCGGCGTGCACGGACTTGACCAGCAAGCCCTGGGTTCAGGCAGCCGGGGTGAGCATCCTGAACCAGGCCTTCTTTGCGAAGGGTAACCTGGCGACCGCGGGCGGCTGCATGTCCGCGCAATACATTTCCGCATGGCTGATTGCCCGGCTGAAGGGCATTGACGAAGCCCGTGAGGTGCTGCACTACTTTGCCCCGGTCGGTGAAAAGGAAGAATACGTCGCGCGGGGACTTGCCCACCTGGAGGCGAATTTGCAGGAGCAGCCCATGACGCCGGAAACGTCCGGCGTGCCATCGTGACAACAGCGGAACCAAGCCAATGGACGTGACGCCGGAAACCCCCGAACAAACACACAAACGGCTTTTGCGCGTGATGGCGCACGCGCGTGTGGACGTGCTCCCGGGCGACTACACCTTCGCCGAGTTTCCCCTGGCGCAGTTTCCTGTACATCTGGTCGCAAACCCTGCCAGCGAAGCGCTCGCTTTGGTCCGCGACCATGCGGTCTGGAGCGCGCTGCTGCCCGCATCGGCATCCACGAAAGCCGAGGACCGCTACGCCGTGGTGTGCCTGCATTTCGCGCCCGATATTCCCAACAGCGGCTTTGTAGGCTGGCTCGCCAGCGAGTTCAAGCAGCAGCTGGGAACGGGGGTGTTTGTCGTCTGCGGGCACCACGCGGCCGACGGCGGCGTCTTTGATTACTGGGGAATTCCGGGAAGCGTGGCGCCGCAGGCCGTGAGCCTGATTCACGCCATGCAGGCGCGAGGAAGGGGTGCAGAATGAACGCGTTGACTCACCCTGCCGCCGGCCGCCGTCGCGGCAGCGCTTTAGCTAAATGCCTTGCAGAAGTTTTTGTGACCAGGCTTGTCTTTGACAGCCCATCAGGAGGAGAGTGAAATGGAATGGACCCAAGCGCAGCGCGCCAAAAAAATGAACCCCTCGGTGATCCGCGAGATCCTCAAGGTCACGGAGAAGCCCGGCATCATCAGTTTTGCCGGCGGACTGCCCTCGCCCAAGACCTTTCCGGTCGCCGCCTTTCGTGAAGCGTGCGACAAGGTGCTGCGCGAAGACGGCCATGCCGCGCTGCAATACGCGGCCAGCGAAGGCTACGCCCCGCTGCGCGAGATGGTGGCCGCCATGCTGCCTTGGGATGTGGACCCAGCGCAGGTGTTGATCACCACCGGCTCGCAGCAGGGCCTGGATTTGATCGCCAAGATCCTGATCGACGCCGCTAGCCGCGTGCTGGTGGAAACGCCCACCTACCTGGGCGCGCTGCAGGCCTTCACACCGATGGAGCCCGAAATCGTCGGCGTGGCCAGCGATGACGAAGGCGTGGACATCAAGGATCTCGCCAGCAAAGCTGCTGGCGCGCGCTTCTTCTACGTGCTGCCCAACTTCCAGAACCCGACCGGCCGCACCATGACCGAGGCGCGCCGTGCCGCGCTGAGCGCAGAGGCTGCGCGCCTGGGCCTGCCCATCGTCGAAGACAACCCTTATGGCGACCTGTGGTTTGACACGCCGCCGCCGCTGCCGCTCACCGCGCGCAACCCGGAAGGCTGCGTCTACATGGGCTCGTTCTCGAAAATCCTGGCGCCGGGTTTGCGCCTGGGCTTTCTGGTCGCGCCCAAGTCGCTCTACCCCAAGCTGCTGCAAGCCAAGCAAGCGGCCGACCTGCACACGCCGGGCTTTAACCAGCGCATGGTGGTCGAGACCATGAAGAACAACTTCCTGGACCGCCACGTGCCGACCATTCGCGCGCTCTACAAATCGCAGCGCGACGCGATGCTGGCCGCGATGAAGCAGGGCATGCCCGAAGGTGTGAGCTGGAACACACCGGCCGGCGGCATGTTTTTGTGGGTGCGCCTGCCTGAAGGCATGAACGCCATCGACCTGCTGCCCAAGGCCGTGGAGCGCAACGTGGCCTTTGTGCCCGGCTGGGCCTTCTACGCCGACCATGCCGACGCCCGCACGCTGCGCCTCTCGTTCGTCACGTCCAGCGTCGAGCAGATCAACATCGGCATCGCCGCGCTGGCTGCGGCCATACGCGAGCAACTACCTGCCGGCGTGCCTCAACTGCGCGCGGCAGCATGATGAACGCGAAAGGGGTCTGACATGCTTCATCTTTGGGGGCGCATCAGCTCCATCAACGTGCGAAAAGTCGTGTGGGCCGCGCAGGAGCTGGGGCTCACGATGCAGCGAACCGACGCCGGGGGCCAGTTCGGTATCGTCAAGGAGGCCGATTACCGGCGCAAGAACCCGAATGCGCTGGTCCCGCTGATGGAAGACGGTGAAGTGCTCATCTGGGAGTCCAATGTCATCGTGCGCTACCTGTGCGCCAAGCACTCGCCAGGCAATTTTTATCCCACAGCGCTGCCGCAACGCTTTGCCGCCGAGCAGTGGATGGACTGGCAGCAGACCACCTTCAACCCGGCCGGACGCACGGCTTTCGTGCAGTGGATTCGCACGCCTGCGGAGCAGCGCAATGCAGAACTGATCGCGCAGTCCGTAGCCGCCACCGAAGCGCTGCTGGCACTGCTCGATGCGCACCTGGCTGACCATGCGTTCATGGGCGGAGACCAGTTCAGCATGGCCGACATCCCGCTGGGCTGCGAAATGCACCGCTGGTTCGGCTTGCCGCAGCCGCGGCCCATTCGGCCCCACCTGGACCGCTGGTACCAAACCCTCCTGGCACGGCCCGCCACGCGCGGCGTGCTGGACCTGCCTTTGTCATAAATCTTCAAACCTATCCTGGAAAACCGAGAAACCCCATGAAGCAGCGCGCATTCAAGCAAGTCGACGTGTTCACACCCACCCCTTACTTCGGCAACCCCCTGGCCGTGGTAATCGACGGCAGCGGCCTGGATGACGCCGCCATGCAGCGCTTTGCCAAGTGGACCAACCTCTCGGAAACCACTTTCCTGTTGCCACCCGCAGACGCCACGGCTGATTACAGCGTGCGCATCTTCACACCCGGCGGCGAACTGCCTTTTGCCGGCCACCCCACGCTGGGCAGCTGCCACAGCTGGCTGGAAGCCGGTGGGCAACCGCACAGCAAAGACTTTATCGTGCAGGAGTGCAAAGTAGGCTTGGTGAAGATTCGCCGCGAGACGGGCACAAGGCGCCTCGCATTTGCCGCGCCGGCCCTGAAGCGCTCCGCGCCCAGCCCCTCGTTGCTGGCACAGGTAGCCGGCGCGCTGGGATTAAAAGCGACAAGCATCCTCGCCGCCCAGTGCCTGGACAACGGCCCGATGTGGCTGGGCTTGCTGCTGGACAGCCCGGAGACCGTGCTGCAACTGGCGCCCGATCACAAGGCGCTGGCCAAGCTGGGCACCAAAGTCGGCGTGGTGGCGCGCTACCCACGTGAGGAAACCGCGCCGTTGATTGCACGCGCCAACCGCGAAGCCAAGGCGTTCGCAGCCTCCGCACCTGAAACAACCCCTGATTTCGAAGTGCGGGCCTTCGCCGCTCCCATCGGCGTCGACGAAGACCCCGTCACCGGCAGCCTCAATGCCAGCCTGGCCCAGTGGCTGATTGCCGAAGGCCACGCGCCCGAGCGCTATACCGCCTCGCAAGGTGTCTGCCTGGGCCGCGCCGGTCAGGTGCATATCGAGCGCGATGCAGCCGGCCAGGTGTGGGTGGGCGGCGAATCGGTCACCTGCATTGACGGAAGCGTGACGCTTTAGGAACCAGCCCTCACCATGGAACGCAGCACCGCACTCCCGCCGCTGGCCTCACAGGTCGACCACCTCGTGGTGGTGGCGGCCGGCCTCGCCGAAGGCGTGCAGTGGTGCGAACGCGTGCTGGGCATCACGCCCGGGCCGGGCGGCGAGCATCCGCTGATGGGCACGCACAACCGGCTCTTCACAGTGGCCTCGCCGGCCTTTCCACGCGCCTATTTCGAAATCATTGCAATCAATCCGGACAAGCAAACCCCGCGTACGGCACCGGCCAGACGCTGGTATGACCTGGATGATCATGAGTTGCAGCTGCGGCTGAGCAAGACCGGCCCGCAGCTCGCGCACTTTGTCGCCTCGACGCCCCGTGTGATCGCGGCGGTGCGGGCGCTTTCCCGCCTGGGGCTGGATCGCGGTGAGGCGCTGGACGTCTCGCGCATGACGCCGCAAGGCCAGCTCAGCTGGAAAATCACCGTGCGTGAAGATGGTCAGAGGCTGTTTTACGGTGCGCTGCCCACGCTGATCCAGTGGGGCGACGTGCATCCGGCCGATGGCATGGCGCCCTCAGGCGTCACGCTGCAATCGCTGCACGCCAGCCACCCGCGCCCCGACGCATTGCGCGGCGGCTACGAGGCCATAGGGCTGGCCGGTGTAGGCCTCTCGCAAGGCCCGCCCAATCTCATCGCCACGCTGCAGACGCCGCGCGGCCTCGTCACCCTGGAATCCAAAGGAGCCTGAAATGTTGACGTCCACTGAACTCGCCTGGTTTGCTCTCGCCGCCCTGGTGCTGGTGCTCACGCCCGGGCCTAACATGATTTACTGCATCTCACGCACGCTGTGCCAGGGCCCCCGCGCCGGGCTGGTATCGCTTAGCGGCGTGGCGCTGGGGTTTGTCGTCCATCTGCTGGCCGCGTCGTTCGGGCTAACCGCACTGCTGCTGGCCGTGCCGCTGGCCTTTGATGCGATCAAGGTGGCGGGCGCGGCCTATTTGCTCTGGATGGCCTGGCAAGCCGTCAAGCCCGGGGGCCTGGCGCCTTTTGAAACGCGCGAGCTGCCGCACGACCCGCCGCGCACGCTCTTCCTCATGGGTTTTATGACCAACCTGCTCAACCCCAAGGTCGCCATGTTTTATCTCTCGTTCTTCCCGCAGTTTTTGCACCCAGAACGCGGCGACCTGCTGCTGCAAAGCCTGACGCTGGGCGCCGTGCAGATCAGCGTCAGCACGGGTGTGAACACAGTGCTGATCTGCTTCGCCGCGGCGATTGCCGGTTTCCTCAACCGCAATATCAGCTGGATGCGCGTGCAGCGCTATGTGATGGGCACCGTGCTGGGCTTGCTGGCGCTGCGCCTGCTGACTGAAAAGCGGGTGGCCGCATGAGCCGCCGGGCCGTTCCCAAGGCGAATGCCGCAGCTCGCAAAGCGGAGGCCACCCAATGAGCACGGTACTCGACCGCGCGCCGGAGCTGGGGAACAGCATGCTGCCTTCGCTGCAGGAGATTGAAGATGCGGCCCGTGTCGTCTACCGCGAGTTCCAGGCCACGCCGCAGTACCGCTGGGGCCTGTCCAGCCAGCGGCTGGGCGCCGACTGCTGGATCAAGCACGAGAACCACACACCGGTGGGCGCGTTCAAGCTGCGCGGCGGGCTCACCTACTTTGAGGCACTCAGGCAACGCGGCGAGCTGCCGCGAGAAGCCATCAGCGCCACACGCGGCAACCACGGCCAGAGCATAGGCTGGGCCGCCCGCGCGCACGGCGTGCCTTGCACCATCGTGGTTCCGCATGGCAATGCGGTGGAGAAAAACGCCGCCATGCGCGCACTGGGCGTCACACTGATCGAGCACGGCAACGACTTCCAGGAAAGCCGCGAGTTTGCAAAGAGGCTGGCTGCCGAACGCGGCGCCCACATGGTGCCGAGCTTTCATGCGGATTTGCTGCGCGGCGTCAGCACCTACTGGTGGGAATTCATGCTGGCGGTGCCGCAACTCGACGTGGTGTATGTGCCGATAGGCCAGGGCTCGGGCGCGTGTTCGGCCGTTGCCGCCAAGCTGGCGCTGGGCCGCAAGCTGCGCATCGTGGGCGTGGTCAGCGCGCACGCCACCACCTACGCCGACTCGCTGGCCGCGGGGCGCGTGATTGAAGCACCGGTGACTACCTACCTGGCCGACGGCATGGCCTGCCGCGTCGCCGACCAGGCAGCACTTGATATTTTGCTGCCGCACCTGGAACGCGTCGTGAAGGTGACGGACGACGAAGTAGCCCAGGCCATGCGCGACCTTTATGCCGACACACACAACGTGGCCGAAGGCGCGGGTGCGGCAAGTTTTGCTGCGGCCATGCAGGAGCGCGGCCGGCTCAAAGGCCTGGTGGTGGGCACCACCTTGTGCGGCGGGAATGTGGACACGGCGACTGTCGCCAAGGTGCTAGCTGCCGGCCCCCACGCTTCTCGCTTCGCGTAGTGCGCTGCCCCCCGAGGGGGCGCTGCGCCTGCGGCCCGGCAAAGCCGGTTCCGCGGCCCCGGCTGGATTGGCCTTTGGGTGCCGGCACCGGTCGCACGCGTGACTGGCCGCAGTTGCCACGCACGACACAATTCCAGCCATGGGAACCCTCTACCTCGTGCGCCATGGCCAGGCCTCATTTGGCGAAGACGACTACGACGTGCTCAGCCCCATGGGGCGCCAGCAAAGCGTGCGTCTGGGCGAGTACTTCAAGTACAAGGGCATCACCTTTGACGCCGCTTTCACCGGCACGCTGCAGCGGCAGATCAATACCTTTGCCGGGATCTGTGAAGGCATGGGTATCACCATGCAAGCCACACAGCGTCCCGGGCTCAATGAATATGACAGCCACGCAGTCATCGGCGCCATTCACCCGCACAAGCTCGAAAAACCCACCACGCCCGAGGAATACCGCGGCCACTTCCGGCTGTTGCGTGACGGGCTGGCACAGTGGATGGCCGGCGTGGTCAGCCCCCAGGGCATGCCAAGCTACACCGGGTTTGTTGAGGGTGTAACCTCTGTCCTGAACCACATTCGTGCCAGTTACAACGGCAATGTGCTGCTGGTTTCCAGCGGCGGACCCATCTCGACCGCTGTGGGCCATGTGCTGGGCACCAGCCCTGAAACCACGATAGAGCTGAACCTGCGCATACGCAACTGCTCACTTACCGAGTTTGCCTTTACGCCCAAGCGGCACATGCTGGTGACCTACAACACCTTGCCACACCTGGACGCGCCCGAACACGCAAGCTGGATTACTTACGCCTGACCGTGCCCGCGAGCAGCCGGCTTCGTGGTTTTTCCGCCATTGCCGAATCGACCACAAGCAAAGATACTTTGCGGCAATATGACCGCCGCCCTGATGCCCAGCCTTCGTCCTGTCGGAATTCGCCTTCACGGTGAAACAACCGGCGCGCTGGCAGCTTCCACTTACAGTTTCCTGGTGCAGCTTGAAAAGCTCGGCCTGCAGGACGCCGTGGAAACCAGGGAGATTTTTCCGGGCTCCACCGCCGCAAGAAGCTTCTGCCTGCCGGACGGCCTCGCCGCACAATGGGCGCCCGGCCTGGACACCCTGGGCCTGGCAGAACGGCTGCAGCTGGATACGCTGAACAACAGCGAAGACCTGGAACGAGAGATTCTTCTGGCCATGCTGCTCAGCCCGGTCGCGTTTGAATTTCCCAGCCATGCGGAGCTGGCATCGGCAGTGCGCATACGCCGCAACATCGTGCTGGCTGCGCGCAAGACTGCACTGGAATTTCACACCACCGAAGTCAACCGGCCGGAGGACTGCTGGGTCTACTCGGAAGACGCTGGCTTTACCGTCAAGCCCGGTCACGCATTGATTCCCGCCCTGGAAAAAGCCACCCAACCCGAGGCCTCGGGCAAGCTGTATTCCTTTTCCTGCTACCGCGCGACCGAATACGTGATCCTGCTGGCCATCGCGCAGGAACTCGAAACCTGCAACCCGCCGTTGCTGGCCGCGCTGCAGCAGCGCTGGGAGCGCCAGGCCATCATGTCGGGCAAATTCCACGACGTGTTCCTGCGCGAATACGGCACGATGGAACAACCCCTGCCGCCCAGGTATTACGTGCCCGGCGACCGGCTATGGTTCCGAAACCCCGATGAACACTCTTCGGACGTTTCGGGCTATGAAGGCTCCTGGGTGTTCTACATCGGCAACGGGCAGTTCACCAACTTCTGGAAACGCGAGCAGCCCTACACCCTGACGGCCAAATGCCTGGAGCTGTTTCACTGGCGGCATGCCACCTACACCGACGAAGCCGGCGAGTTGCGTATCAATGAAAGCATCGTGGAAGCCGGCGTCAAGGCCTCCAGCACCGACCCGGCCGAGACGGCACGAATCCTGGAACTGATGCTGCGCATGCGTGAACCCAAGGGCGTGTATGTATCGGGCGGGTGCATAGACACCTCGCGGGAACACCCCCGCTGGGTCTGCCCCGGCACCGCCGACATGGTGTTGCCGACAGCCTGATGCGATTCAGGCAGCGTGACCGCTATTAAATTAATAGCTGCTTGCGCTCATCACATAAGGGCTTCAGGCACTTTCCCCTTAAGAAACCCAAACCTTCTATTTCGGCTGGCTAGCGCTCACCCGCCAGACCACGTTGCCCACATCGTCAGCCACCAGCAGCGCGCCGCGCTTGTCCATCGCCACGCCCACCGGCCGGCCGTAGGCATGGCCTTCGGGGCTCAGGAAACCCGTGAGCACATCCACCGGCAAACCGGCCGGCAAGCCCTGGCGAAAAGGCACGAACACCACCTTGTACCCGCTGTGCGGCACGCGGTTCCAGGAACCGTGTTCACCGATAAAAACTCCCATGGCCAGTGATGGCGGCAGCGCATTGCCTTCTGAAAACACCATGCCCAATGGCGCGACATGGGAGCCCAGCGCGTAGTCGGGTGAAACCGCTTGCGCCACCAGGTCCGGACGCGGCGGCTTGACGCGGTCGTCCACGTGCCGGCCGTAATAGCTGTAGGGCCAGCCGTAAAACACACCATCGCGCACCGAAGTCAGGTAGTCGGGCACGAGGTCGCTGCCGATCTCGTCGCGCTCGTTCACCACCGTCCAGAGTGCGCCGCTGCCGGGTGCCCAACCCATGCCGTTCGGATTGCGCAGGCCAGAGGCAAACACGCGGTGGCTGCCGGTTTTGGCATCGACCTCCCAGATGGCGGCGCGGCCAGTTTCGGCCTCCATGCCGCGTTCGCCCACATTGCTGTTGGAGCCGACGGTGACATACAGCTTGCTGCCGTCCGGACTGGCAATGATATTTTTGGTCCAGTGGTGGTTGATGGGGCCGGCCGGCAGGTCCACCACCTTGACGGGCGCCGCCGTGATGCGGGTCTGGCCCGGCTGGTAAGGAAAGCGCACAACAGTATCGGTGTTGGCCACGTAGAAATCGTTGCCCACCAGTACCATGCCGAAGGGCGAGTTGAGGTCTTCCAGAAACACGCTGCGGCTTTCGGCCTTGCCGTCGCCGTCGGCATCGCGCAGCAGGGTGATGCGGTTGGCCGTGGGCGCGCCGGCGCCGGCCCGGCCCATCACCTTTTTCATGAACCAGCCGCGGATGCCCTTGCCATCTTCCGGCTTGGGTGGCGCATTGCTTTCAGCCACCAGCACGTCGCCGTTAGGCAGCACGTAGACCCAGCGCGGATGGTCCAGGCCGCCAGCCAGGGCCGTCACGCCCAGGCCCGCCATGGGCGTGGGCATAGCACCCTCGGGCCAGCCCTTGGCCGGCGCAATGTTCACCGTGGGAAACAGGGTCTTGCTGGGTTTGGGCAGGGTTGGATTGGCTCCCATACCGGCCTCCGGCGGCAACAGGGCGGTGTCGCCGCACGCGGCCAGCGTACAGGCGCATGCCGCGCACAGCAGCAGAACATGCCAGACGCGTTGACGGGCAATCGATCGCATAAAACCCCCTGATGAAATGACGGCAATGCCAGCGCCCTGCTTGGTGCGGGGCATTCGTCAGTGTGGGCGGGTGAGGTCCGCGCAGCTGTCAGCCGGCCCCACCGGCCGCTGTCAGCGCTGACCTTCGCCTGGCTCAGCCCGTCAGCAGGGGCAGGTCAGCCTTCTTGAGGGTGCGCAGCACAAAGCTGGACTTGCTGTGGCGTATGCCTTTGATCTTGTAGAGCCGCTCGCGCAGCAGGCGCTCGTAGTCCTTGGTGTCGTGCACGGCAATGCGCAGCAGGTAGTCGTATTCACCGGACACCAGATAAGCCTCTATCACCTCGGGGATCGCCGCCAGCGTCTCGCCGAATTTCTCCAACGTGTTGTCGGAATGGCTGTCCAGCGTGACCTGCACCATCACCGTGTCGCCCAGGCCCAGCGCCTGCGCATTGAGGCGCACCGTGTAGCCCTCGATCACGCCGGCTTCCTCCATCTTCTTGATGCGGCCCCAGCAGGGCGAGGGGCTCAGGCCCACGGCCTGACCGATGTCTTGCAGGCTGGTGCGCGCGTCAGCCTGCAAAACCTGAAGGATTTTCCGGTCTAAAGTATCCATTCAGGTAATTTATCTGAAATTTTCTGTTTTACAGATTTTTTATCTGTTTATGGGAAATTCAGCAGCAAATCAGGCAAATTATTCGGCCCTACCCGGGAGATACTTTCTTCCATGGCAGCGGACTTACCGGTCCGTCTGGCAAGACAAGGCCTCCAGCGAGTTACCGCTCACTGGGGGCTTTGATTTTTATTCCATTGCTAATTCGCTGCGATAGGTCGTTACGCCGCCTTGCCGTGCCAGGGCCTGCCAATGCCATTTCTGCAAATGCGAATGGGGTGAAAACGGTGCCAATCAAGGCGCGCGACGACGCCCAGACTTTTGTCTGGCTAGAAGCGCAACGCCGAGTGGCGCCGTTTTCACCCCATTCCCTCCGGGTTGCGATCAAAAAGGCCTTGCGCGGCGTTGCAAACGCCTTGACGGGGTCTGCCCCGCCTGCGTTTTGCGCCTTGCTCAAGGCCTTTTTGACTCGCAACGCATCTGCATAAATGGCATTGGCAGGCCCTAAGCACTGTCTGCGGCGGCGCGCCTACTCTCGCAGCGAATTAGCAATGGAATCAGGGATCAGCCGACAGCGCACTGCAGGCGCAACTCCAGGCAAACACCGCTATCCCGGTGGTACGCGGTGATGGTGCCGCCCATCTTGGCCATATAGGTTTTGGCGACAAACAGGCCCTGCCCGCGCTGTCCCGCCACGCCGGTATCTGGCTGGTCAGACACGCCGTACTCGAAAATCTTGTCCAACAGGCCGGCCTCGATCTGCGGGCCCTGGTTGCTGATGCTGATCACTGCCTCGGGCGCTGTGCCTTCCTGTGCCTGCCGCGACAGCGTGATGCGAATCAGGCTGCCGGGCAAACGGTAGCGATCAGCGTTGCGCAGCACATGTGACACGACATCTTCCAGCGAATACTCGTCGGCACGCACTCTGACCGGCTGGGCCAGCGGATCAAAAGCCACACCGGGAATGCCCGCGGCCTCAGCGTTGCGCGCCACATGGCTCAGGAATTCATTGGCATCCAGCGTCTGCACATTGAGCGCGGTGGATTCAAAGGCTTCGCTGGGCGACGCACTGCCGTAGAGCACGCGCACGGCCTGCTGCATGCGGCTGATGTAGCGGTGCGCCGGGTCGTCGGCACTTCCGTGCAGCACCATGAGCGATTGCAGGGGCGACATGATTTCGTGGCCTACCGCGTGCCAGGTGTCTTTTTCCTGGGCGACGCGGATCTGTTCGCGGCGCACGTCTTCATTGACGCGCTGCAGCAGGTCTTGCAGGCCGCCGGCCAGCACACCCAGCTCGTCGCCGCCGCGCAGGTCGGCCAGGTCAACCGTCGCCAGGTTGTCGCTGGCGCGCACGCCCTTGGACACGGTGGCGGCGCGGCGGGTGAGTTCGGTGATGCGGCGGATGATGCGCAGCTCAATGGCCAGCCAGGTCACAAAGATGGCCAGCAGCATGGCCCCCACAAACCAGGACACACGGGTGGCCACAGCCGTCAGGGCCTTGTTGACGGTGCGGATGTCGCCGGTCAGCGTGAGCTCATAGCGCCCCAGCGGCGTGCTGATGATGTCGGTGCTGGTGATGGGTGCGTCGTAGCCATCGACTTGCAGCCGGCGTATCAGGTAAGCGATCAAGGGGGAGGAGCGCTCTGTCGCCTCTGCGCCGGACAGCGCCACGATGTCGGTGCTGGCGCCGGCGGCGCCCAGCTTGCGGATGCGCAGCTTTTCGCCGGGCAACAGCAAGGGGGTGAGCTCAGCCCATGAGAATGGCGCCGTGGCGCCTGCGGCATTGCTGTCAAACAACGGCTTGCCCTCGCCGGGGGCCAGCATTTCCACCTGCACCTTGATCTGGTCCAGGTCAGCCGGCGGCCAGACGATGCCCGCAGGCCCTTTGGTAAACAGGGCTTCGCGAAAAAGCTCCACCGGCAGGCGCACGCTGACAAAGGCACGCCGGGCACAATCAGGGTCTGCCGCCAGCGTGCCGTCCACGCAGCGGCTGTCTTGCCAAAGCCAGCCGCGGAAGTCGCGCACGGGCCGGCTGGCCGGCGTGATCGGGCCCTCATCGGCAAAGCCGACCAGCCGGCCTCTGGCATTGGCAAGAGGCGAGGCGTTGCGTCCCTCGTCCATGGCCTGCATGGCCTGGAAAGGTGCGATCCAGCGGGAGCGCTGCCCGCGCATGTCGACCGTGATGCGGGCGCGGTGCGCCTGGCTTAAGTCCAGCGTTCCGGAGATGTGCGACACCAGGGGCCCGCTGTTGAAGCTGCCGACGGCATAAAGAAAACCGCCGGCAAAGGGGTTGTTGCCGACGGCCACGCACATCGACGCCGCGTCGGGGTATTGCACCAGGCAGCCGGCCATCTCCACTGCCTGCTGGGCCTTGTTGCGATCGTCGAAATCGAGGGCCGAAAAAGGCAGCACCAACGGGCGCAGCGGCGTCACCTCATGCTCGTAGGCCGTGGGGTTGAGCAGCACCAGCTGGCCCGTGGGATGGCGCAGCTTGGCGGCGATCTGCGCCTGGTTCTTGCGAAAGCCGTCCTGGTAATTGCGGTAGCTGCGCTCCTTTTCGTCTTGCAACACGGCGATGGCCAGGGCGACGGTGGCCAGTGCCAGCAGAAAAAAAGCGCCGCGAAAAAATACGCGCAGGCCGAAGGGTACGCGCGCCGGCAGCAGGCGCTCGACATCCAGGCGGGTGGGCAGCTTCACGCCTTGCCTCTGCCGCGCGGGGGCTCCGGCGCCTCAGCCCAGCGAAAGCCTCGCATCGGGATGTTTTCAATGCCGTCAAAGGCCGCATCGATTTCCTTGAACGCGTCGCGAATCGTGCTGACGTGCTTGCGGATGTTGTCGCGGTTGCGGCCGCTCTTGACCACCTGGTAGAGGTCGTCGTAACTCACGACCTCGCCGCGGCGCGCGTGCAGCGCTGCCAGGATGCGTTGCGCCGTCAGCGGCAGATTCACGCGCTGACCGCGCCAGATGGCGGTGTTCTGTCGCAGCGGGTCCAGCTGCAGTTCCTGGCTGTCGCCGGCTGGCGCCCTGCCTGCGGGTTTGGCCTTGGCGGTCCGCAGGATGTCCAGGAAGGTCTCGATGAAGTCGGCCTCCTCAAACGTGGTTTTTTGCAGATAGTCCCAGGCGTCCAGAGCTTTCATGATGCTGCGGTAGATGGCGGCCGGCATGGCGGACACCACCAGCACGGGCGTACCCTGCCGCTGCTTGTTGATGGCGTTGATGATGGCCACGCCGGCATGGCGTTCGCGCCCCAGTTCGATGTCCAGCACCACGGCGTCATAGCCTTCGCGGGCAACGGCGGCCTCGGCGTCGTCGCGGTTGAACCACTGGTCGACCTGGATGCCCGGACGGGCCGATTCAATCCAGCCCTTGAGCTGGTTGCTCATGGGCAGGTCGTCTTCGATCACGGCAATTTTGGTCATGAGGCCTCAAGAGGATGGGGTGTCGCCATTATGGGTGTGGCCTGCGCCAGGCCGTGTGAGTGTTTCTTCCGTTGGCGGAGGGTTGCCGCCGCCAAACCGTGCAAAGACACCGCGCAGGCGCATTGAATGCTCCGGGCCCGATTCGAACAATGGAGGCCAGAGAAAGCGCAACCCGCGCCTCTCGCCAAACCAACCGGAGGAGCCCATCATGAACCCACGCCTTAGCCGTATTTCCCTGCGCATCCGCGCCATCTTTTCCAGGGGGGTGCGCGGCACCCGCCGTATCGCTGCCACAGGGGTGCAGCGCGCCGCCAGCGCCAGCGGCCTGATGATCGCCACCGCCGCGGCGGGCGCGGTCGGCTACCTGCTGTGGGTGCACCCTCCCATGGAATCGGTGGCGCGCGGCGACGTGGCGATTCGCACCAACCAGCTGACCGGCGGCGTCGACGAATTCCGCGAAGGTTCCCTGCTGCTGCTGCCCGGCCTGCACGAGGTGCGTACCTTCTCGCTGCGCGACCAGGTCTACCGCCCTGAAGGCAGCAGCCGTGCCGACGGCCCCTCGCCCTTCCAGTCGATTGAAGGCATGTCGCTGGGTGTGGACATCACGGTGCGTTATGCACTGGACCCCACCAAGGTGAACGCACTGTCGAAAAACCTGCCTGACGACATTGCCGGCCAGATCGTACAGCCCGCCGTGCAAGGCGTGATCTACAAGACCTTCACCCGCTACACCGTACGGGAGATCTTCTCAAGCAAGCGTGCCGAGATCCAGCAGCTCATCGAAGCCGAACTCAAACCCAAGCTCGCGGCCGACGGCATCCTGCTGCGCACGGTGCAGATGGGCAAGGTCGACTTGCCCGCCGACTACCGCCAGGGCATGGACAAGCTGCTGGCCGAAGAGCTGGCCACGGAAAAGATGCGCTACACGTTGGCCCTGAAGGAAAAGCGCGTCAAGGAAACCGAGCTGGACGCGATGGCCGAAAAAATACGCCGTGAAACCAATGCGCAGGCCGCCGCCAGTGAACAGGTAATTGCAGCCAAAGCGCAGGAAGAAGCCATGAAACATGTCCTTCCCTTCAAGCAAAAGCAGATCGAGCAGCGCCAGCTCGAAGCCGAAGCCGACAAGCAGTCACGCATACGCACGGCGGAGGGCAGCGCCCAGGCGCGGCGCATCGAGGCATCGGGCGAAGCCGATTCGCGCCAGAAACTGGCGGATGCCGAAGCCTACCGGCTGGACCGCGTGGGCAAGATCAACAGCGAGCAGATGGCGCGCGAAGGCGTGCTGATCACGCGCCACCCGCTGCTGATCCAGAAGACCATGGCCGACAAGCTGAGCGACAAGATCACCGTGATCATCGCCCCGCCCTCCACCAGCGGCGGCTTTGTGGGCGCGGGCCTGCTGGGCGGCGCGCCCAAGGCCGGCCGCACCGTGGCGCAAGCGCCGCGCGACGCCGGCACGCAAGACAACA
This sequence comes from Polaromonas sp. P1_F6, assembly GCF_056405695.1. Lineage (NCBI taxonomy): Bacteria > Pseudomonadati > Pseudomonadota > Betaproteobacteria > Burkholderiales > Comamonadaceae > Polaromonas > Polaromonas sp. P1_F6. Next base: position 134,362 of record NZ_JBFUBQ010000003.1, on the reverse strand, counting down.
ACGACAAAGAAGAGGCCGAATAATGATCACCACCGCACTTCTTACCCTCGCCATCGTGACGCAGGACCAGGCCACCCTGCGCGCCGCGCCGCGTGATTCGGCCGCACAGCAGGCGGCCCTGTGGCAAGGCGACGCGCTCGAGATCCGCGGCCAGCGCATGGATTACCTGCAGGTCTACGACCACAGGCGTGAACGCGCGGGCTTCATCCACGTGAGTCAGGTTCGCACGGTCTCGCTGCAGCCCGAGGACGCGCCGCAGCTCCTCTCGGTGGTGCGCTTCCTGCGCGAAAGCCCGGGCGCCGAAGCCCTGGGCATTGCGTACACGGCCGCTTACCTCAAGGCCGCGCCGGCAGACGCCATAGGCGCGGAAGCCTTTGATGCGTTGGGCACCATGGCCGAACGCCTGGCGCGCCGCGCCTCCATGAAGCACGGCAAGGCCACGAGTGACGTGATCTCTGCGCACATGGAAGTGGCCACCTTTTATGGCGTGAACTTTAAGGGTTATGAGCAGAACGGAAGCATGCAGCTTTGCTACAACGGCGAGGCCTTTCGCCGTGTGCTGGCGCTGCCATCCGACGCCGAGCAACGCGCACGCGCCGCGCTGGCCGTGACCCGCCCCGACTGCATGAGCCCCGACCTGCATCCGCAGGACCGCTTCACGCAAGACCAGTGGCGCGCCGAAGTGCTGGACAAGGTCAGCGCCGCGCAGTTCGCCCAGTTGCCTGAAGTCAGCAAAAACCGTTTGCGCCTGCGCCGTGCCGGCGTGCACGCCAGCCTGGCGTTTGAGCAGGCGCGCCGGGCCGAAGCACCCACGGCAGCCGCCCAGCGCGCCCTGGCGGAACTCGCGGCGGTGAACAAGCTGGAGCTGACGGACAACGACAGGCAGGACTACAACGACGCGGCGATTCGAGTGGGCGCCTCACGATGGGGCGCTGAAACCGCGCTACCCCGCTTCGCCAAACTGACGGTAGCCACCGAGACGGGCCAGGCCGGCGAAACCTGCGTGGCGCTGTACGAAAACAAGGCCGACGGCAAACCCGGCAAGGAGGCCGTGGCCAGGCGCTGCACCTACGGCATCGTGTGGACCGCGTCCGCCAGCGCCCACCCGGATGGCCAGGCCCTGGCGCTCGCGGTGCAGCCGCTGGACGCCTGGCGCGAGCTGTGGGTGTTTCGCAAAAGATCCGGGCAATGGACGATTGAGGTGCTGCCGCCCGCCAGCAATGGCCCCGAGTTGGGCTATGTGGAATTTGCCGGCTGGGTGCGCGGCACGCCTCACATGCTGCTGGCCCGCGAGACCCGCATTGCCGGGCGCCTGCGCCGCAGTTTCGAGGTGGCGCGCATGGACAGCTTGACGGCCGAGAAGCAGGCCGGTGACCCGGGAACGCTGGCGGCCTTCGCCCGTTCGCAGGACGCCGCGTGGAAGCGCCAGACCGTGATCCTGCGCTAAATACCCGCCCCGCAACAGCCTAGAACGCGGTTTTATCGCTCAGCGTATCAGCCGGCAGTTGGTCGATCTCCGACAGAAGCCGCGCCAGGCTGCGCCCCGCTGCATTCAGCAGGGCGCGGCCTTTGTCTGCTGTAGCGGCAGCCGCATTGCCCACCGCACCCTGCGGGTTGTAGTCCTGCATCTGCCAGGCCAGCTTGGCGCTGCGGCCGTCACCCAGGATGCTGAACTTCGCAGCCCTGTCCTGTGAAGTGGAGTGAAAGTTCTGCGCCTTGGCCATGTCGACCTGACCCGGCTTGAGCGCCAGCATCATGGAGGTTTCGATCTCGCCGGCGTGGATGCCGAAGCGGTGCTCTTCGGCACTGAACAAATCATTCACGGACTTGCCATCCTCACCTGTGAGCGGCAGGTTGAACCAGTTCACGCTGTAGACCAGCATGCCCAGCCGGGCCCGCAGGTCGCGCGCCACCACGTCCAGCAGGCCAACCTGGCCGCCGTGCGAATTGAGCAGCACCAATTTCTTGACCCCCGTTTGCGCAACGGATTCGGCCAGCTCGGTCCAGAGCCGGATCACGGTCTCGGCTTTTAGCGTGAGCGTGCCGGCAAAGCGATCGTGCTCGGGGCTAAAGCCCACCGCCTGCGTGGGCAAAAACAGCACCGGCTGCGTTGGGGGTAAATGCGGCAAAGCGGCTGCAATCACACCTTCCACCAACGTCGCATCCACATTAAGCGGCAGGTGCGGGCCGTGCTGCTCCACCGCGGCCACCGGCAGCACCGCAATACAGCGGGCCAAGTCCAGGCGCGAAAAGTCAGGGCTTTTCAGGTCGGGCCAGAAACGGGGTGGGTTGGCTGCATCGAAGGTCATGGAGGGTATTTTGAGCTATCTGGCGATGCCGGGGGCTGGGGACTTCTGGCTGGTGGCGAATCGAAACAGTTCTGGCGAGCGGGCAAATCCCCAGGCTCTGGCGGCTCAACCGAGCGTGAAAGCGCACCGATCGCCATCAATCAGGGGCTTAAGAAGCAAAAATCCCGTTAAAGAGGATTGTTTCCCGGCAAGGATAGCAGCGACTTGTACAGGCTGCAGTGGCGGTGGTTGAACCTGAACCCGGTTTCCTTCAAGTGCAGTTAGAAGGTGTGCCTGAGTGCACCGCTGAACTGCACCAGACGTCGCTTGGCATAGCGCCAGAAGCTCTCGATACCGTTGACGTGAACTGAGCCCCGGGCAAACTCATTGTTGCCGCGGTTGACCCGCAGGTGTCTTCTGGTGATGAACTTTGCCTCTTAAGCCCCTGAATTAATAGCAATATGATTCTTTTGTCGTGGCAGCACGTGGCCATGGGATTTGCGGATGACCGCGGCCGGGCAAGTCAACCGCCCTGCGAGGGAAGACGTTGAAGAAGAGCGTCTGTCACGGCTGCCCTGGTCCTTCGTGGACAGTTCACCCGGCAACACCCGCACCATAACTTTTCCAACATCCGGAGCTTCCCCATGAACAAATTACTGTCCACCCTCATCAGCGCAGCCGTCCTCGCCATGCCCCTGGCCGTGATCTCCACGCCAGCAGCGGCCCAGGCCGCCGCACCCGCAGCAGCCCCTGCCGCCGCACCTGCCGAAAAAGCCGCCGCGCCCACAAAAGCCAAGGCAAAAGCCAAACACAAGGTCAAGCACAAGGCCAAGGCAAAAGCCAAAAAATCGGTGTAATTTGCGAATGAAGTTCCGCTGAGCCCTTGATCAGGCGGCAGGAATTGAAAAAGCCCGCAGATGCGGGCTTTTTTATGGCCGTCTGTTTCGGCGCAGGCTCAACGGCCCAGGTACGACAGCGCAATTCCCGCAAATACCGTAAAGCCCAGCCAATGGTTGAGCCGAAACGCCTTGAAACAGTCATCGCGCTCGCGCTTGCGGATCAGCCAGCCGTGCCACAACGCCTGCCCGAGCGCCATCGCAATTGCTATTAAATAAATAGCTGGTTGCGCAATATCCATAAGGGCTACAGCCCAAATTAACAGAAAAATCAGGTAGCTGAGCATGACGCCCGCCACATCGAACCGCCCCAGTGTGATGGCCGACGTTTTCATGCCGATCTTCAAGTCGTCGTCACGGTCGACCATGGCGTATTCCGTGTCGTAGGCAATCACCCAGAACAGGTTGCCCAGCAATAGCACCCAGGCCAGCAGCGGAATGCGCGACTGTACGGCGGCAAAAGCCATCGGAATGCCAAAGCTGAAAGCGACCCCCAGCACCGCCTGCGGCATGGAGACATAACGCTTGGCATACGGATAGACCAGCGTTACAGCCAGCGCGGCGAATGACCAGGCGATGGTGACGGTATTGGTGGTGAGTACCAGGCCAAAAGCCAGCAGGGCCAGCACGGCTCCCAGCAACAGCGCCTCCCTGACGGAGACGGCGCCGCTGGTCACGGGCCGCTGCGCCGTGCGTTTGACGTGGCGGTCAAAATCGCGGTCGGCCACATCGTTGACGCAACAACCCGCGCTGCGCATCAGGAAGGTGCCCAAGGTAAACACGGCCAGCAGATGCCAGCCCGGAAAGCCGTGCGAAGCTACCCACAGCGCCGACAGGGTCGGCCACAGCAGCAGCAACCAGCCCGCCGGGCGATTCCAGCGGATCAGTTGCAAATAATTGGCCCCCACGCTTTTCACTTCGTGTAATGCGCTGCCCCCCGAGGGGGCGCTGCGCCTGCGGCCCGGCAAAGCCGGTTCCGCGGCCCCTGCTGGCGAAGAAGCGTCCCTCGCGCTGTTTGCCTGCAGCGGTGCTGATTTGCCGTTATCAGCCTCGTCTGAAACGCGCATGCAAGACTTACTCTTCGAGCAAGGAGCGCAGCATCCAGGCCGTCTGCTCGTGCACCGTCAGGCGCTGCGTCAGCAAGTCCGCGGTCGGCTCGTCACTGGCCTTGTCGGCCAGTGGAAATAATTCGCGTGCCGTGCGTGCGACGGCTTCATGGCCCTGCACCAGGATACGCACCATCTCCAGCGCCTTGGGCGGCACCACAGGTACATCGGGAATCGACGCCAGCTTGCCGAACTGAGCGTAAGAGCCCGGTGCGGGATGGCCCAGCGAGCGGATACGCTCGGCCACCGGGTCAACCGCGGCCCACAGTTCGGTGTACTGCGTCATGAACATCAGGTGCAGCGTGTTGAACATCGGCCCCGTCACATTCCAGTGGAAGTTATGGGTGGTCAAGTACAACGTGTAGGTGTCGGCCAGCAGGCGGCTCAGGCCCTTGGCGATCGCTGCGCGGTCTTTTTCATTGATGCCAATGTTGATGGAAGGTGCGGGCTTGCCGGTGGTTTTGCCGGCTGGTTTGGCAGAAGACTTGGCCATGGTGTTTCCTTTTTTAAAATTCAGGGATAACTTTAACGAAATCAGGACGACGGCCGCAACAGCCGCCGTCAATGCCGGTCATAGACGGGATTCAAGACAGGCGGATGACGCCGGGCAGTTCGCAGGCGTAGATGGCGTTGCGCAGCGCGGCAATGGCCTCGTATCGCGTGAAGCTGCGACGCCAGGCCAGCACCACGCGCCGGCTCGGCACATCGCCGTCAAACGGCAGGTATTTGATGAACGAAGGTTGCTCTGCTGCCACCTTGCTGCGGCTTGCGGCGGGTTTTCCCTTGGCGGGCTTCCCGGCAGCTGCGGCCTGCTCGGCCAGAGCCTCCTTGGGCACGCCCAGTCGGGGCACCAGCGTGATGCCCATGCCCGCCGCCACCATGTGCTTGATGGTTTCCAGCGACGAACCTTCGAAGCTTTTGCTGATGCCTTCGGCGCTGCTGGAAAAGCGTGCAAATTCGGGGCAAACCTCGAGCACGTGGTCGCGAAAGCAATGGCCGGTCCCCAGCAGCAGCATGGTTTCCTTCTTGAGCTCCTCGGCCGTCACGCTTTTGCGGGACGCCAGCGCATGGGCGCTGGGCACCGCCGCCATGAAAGGCTCGTCATACAACGGCGCAATGGCCAGGTTGGTGTCGGGAAAGGGCTCGGCCAGGATGGCGCAGTCAATTTCACCGGTACGCAACTCTTCCAGCAACTTGACGGTGAAGTTTTCCTGCAGCATCAGCGGCATCTGCGGCGTATGCGCAATCGCCTGGCGCACCAGGTCGGGCAACAGGTAGGGGCCAATCGTATAGATCACGCCCAGCCGCAGCGCACCGGCCAGCGGGTCTTTGCCGCGCTTGGCAATTTCCCGGATGTTGTCGGCTTGCTCCAGCACGCTCTGGGCCTGGCGCACGATTTCTTCGCCCAGAGGCGTCACGGTGATTTCGTTGGCGTTACGCTCAAAGAGCTTGACCTGCAGCTCTTCTTCCAGCTTCTTGATGGCCACACTGAGGGTGGGCTGCGAGACGTGACAGGCGTCTGCGCCCTTGCCGAAATGCTTTTCCCGGGCCACAGCGACGATGTATTTGAGTTCGGTCAGCGTCATGGGCTTATTGTGCTGCTTTTCTCAATCGCTGCATCGCCAGATGTTGCTTAGGCCTTCAGGTAATCGGCTTTGCCGCCCAGCCAGCGCAGGATGTGCCGGTGGGCCAGCTCCGCATGCCGGTCCAGCACGAGCGGAGCCCGCTCGCGCGCCCAGGCCAGCAGCGCGGCATCGGTTTCCAGGTCGGCAAAGCGCAACAGCGGCGCCCCCGACTGCCGCGCTCCCAGGAACTCCCCCGGCCCACGGATTTCGAGGTCGCGCCGGGCGATTTCGAAGCCGTCATTGGTTTGCGCCATGGCTTTGAGGCGTTCGCGCGCCATCTCGCCGAGCCGGGACGCTTCGCCGGTCGAATACAGCAGCACGCATGCCGACGCTGCCGCGCCGCGCCCGACACGGCCGCGCAGCTGGTGCAACTGGCTCAGGCCAAAGCGCTCGGCATGCTCGATCACCATCAGCGAAGCATTGGGCACGTCAACGCCCACCTCGATCACCGTCGTACTCACCAGCACGCCCATTTTCCCGGCGGTGAACTGGCTCATTACGGCCTTCTTTTCTGCAACCGGCATACGCGAATGCAGCAGCCCCACGCTGACGCCTGGCAAGGCCGCGCTCAACGCTTCATGCGTTTGCGTGGCATTGACCAGGTCGATGGACTCGCTTTCCTCGATCAGTGGGCAGACCCAGTAAATCTGCCGCCCTTCCGCCAGCTGCCCGCGTATGCGCGTGATCACTTCGTCGCGCCGCGCGTCGCTCACCACCTTGGTCACGATGGGCGTGCGGCCGGGCGGCAGCTCGTCGATGGTGGAGACGTCAAGGTCAGCGTAATAACTCATCGCCAGCGTGCGCGGAATCGGCGTGGCGGTCATCATCAAAAGATGGGGTTCCTGCCCGCCTTCAGTCATTTTGCTGCGCAGGGCCAGCCGCTGCGCCACGCCAAAGCGGTGCTGCTCGTCAATGATGGCGAGCGCCAGGTTTTTGAACTTCACCTTGTCCTGGATCACAGCGTGTGTGCCTATGACCAGACCGGCCTCCCCGCTCTCGATCAGCGCCAGCATCTCGCGCCGCTCTTTTGTTTTCTGGCTGCCGGTCAACCAGGCGGTCTTGATGCCCAGCGGCTCCAGCCAGCCGATCAGCTTGCTGAAGTGCTGCTCGGCCAGGATTTCCGTAGGCGCCATCAGCGCGCATTGCCAGCCCGCATCCATGCAGCGTGCCGCAGCCAGCGCCGCCACCACCGTTTTGCCGGCGCCCACGTCGCCCTGTAACAGGCGGTGCATGGGGATGTTTTTTTTCAGGTCCGCTTCAATCTCGTTGCACACGCGCTGCTGGGCGGCGGTCAACCGGAAAGGCAGGCGCTCCAGCAACTGGTCATGCAGCGTGCACTGCGTGCCGCGCATGGGCGGGCCCACCAGCGAAGGTGCGCGCATGGCTGCGCGTATGCGCCTGGCCTGCAGCTGCGACAGCTGCTGGGCCAGCAGCTCTTCGGCCTTGAGCCGCTGCCAGGCCGGGTGGCTGCGGTCTTCCAGCGTGGCCAGCGAGACATCTGGCGTGGGGTGATGCAAAAACTGTAGCGCCTCGCGCAGATTCCATAAGGGCTGCAGCCTGTTTTCACCTAAAACCTCAGGCGGAAAGGTCTCGCGGAGATCAGCCCGCGCCAGGCCGCTGAGCACGGCTTTTCGCAGGTAGGTTTGCGGCAGTCCGGCCACGGTGGGATACACCGGCGTCAGTGCGCCGGGCAGCTCACCGCCGGCCAGTCTGAAGCTGGGGTGGATCATTTCACGGCTGAGGAAGCCGCCGCGGATTTCACCCCGCACCCGAACATGGGCGCCTGTGCTCAGCGTTTTCTGGTGAGCCGGGTAAAAATTGATGAAGCGCAGCACGCAGGTGCCGCTGCCGTCGTCTACCGTCACCCGCAGCTGTCGGCGCGGGCGAAAGGCGATCTCGCTGTGCGTCACCTGGCCTTCGATTTGCACCAGATCGCCGTCCCGCGCGTCCGCCAGCCGCACGATGCGGGTTTCATCCTCGTAGCGCAGGGGCAGGTGCAAGGCCAGATCGATGTCGCGGCGCAGGCCCAGCTTCTCCAGGGCTTTTTGCGCAGGGGATTTGGGCGGGGCTTTCTCAACCTGCGGGCGGAGCACAGCGTTGTCCCCGACTGCAGTCTCAGGCGGGACAGTTTTTCGGACGGAGGCACCAGGAGGCGACATGGGACAATTGTGCCGTCAACCTAGCAACCGCAGTTGACCTCTTGCAAACCTCTCAGAATCCGCTTGAATACCGTCACCCCTCCCTTCGCTGGCACTCAGCTTGTGCATAACAACGCTATGCACCCGATTGCGCCACCCCCACAGCACCATGCGGCGTTGCTCCGCCTTGTGGGCAACAGCCCACAGCGTTGTCGCGCCTTGCCTGGCGCAGCGCGGGCGGCACACTCGGGCGCATCCAACTGCGGTTTCTAGGTTTATGAAGCCCCATTTCACCCTCAGCGATTTTGATTTCACGCTGCCCGAAGAACTCATTGCCCAACACCCTGCCGCCCAGCGCAGCGGCTCGCGCCTGCTTGACGGGCGTGAAGACCTGCCAGTGGACCGGCGGTTCACCGAACTCCCCGGCCTGTTGCTGCCGGGCGACCTGCTGGTGTTCAACGACACCAAAGTCGTCAAAGCCCGCCTCTTCGGCCAGAAAGCCAGCGGCGGCAAACTGGAACTACTGATCGAACGCGTGCTGTCGCCCCATGCGGATGCCGGCCATGAAGTCGCCGCCCACATGAAGGTCAGCAAAAAACCCCTGCCGGGCGCGGTGCTGCAAATGGACGGTGGCTTCACCGCCACGCTGCTGGGCCGCTGGCCCGAGGAAAGCGGACCTCTGTATCGTTTCCGCCTGAGCAGTGACCCCTATGCGCTGATGGCGCAGCATGGCCACGTACCGCTGCCGCCCTACATTACCCATACCGACTCCGCGGACGACGAGCAGCGCTACCAGACGGTGTTTGCCAAAAACCCGGGCGCCGTGGCCGCGCCCACCGCGGCACTGCACTTCGATGAAGCCATATTGGCGCAGCTCGAAGCGCGCGGCATCCAGCGCGCGAGCGTGACGCTGCATGTGGGTGCCGGCACCTTCCAGCCCGTCAAGGCCGAAAACATTGCAGACCACACCATGCATTTCGAGCGTTTTGAGGTCCCTTTGGCCACGCAGCAAGCCATTGCCGCGTGCAAGGCGCGTGGTGGCCGCGTGGTGGCCGTGGGCACCACCACTGTCCGGGCGCTGGAGTCGCACGCCAAATTCGGCCCCGACTGCAACGACACCAACATCTTCATCACCCCGGGCTTTGAATTTGCCGTGGTTGACCTGCTGCTGACCAACTTTCACCTGCCCAAAAGCACGCTGATGATGCTGGTCAGCGCGTTTTCGGGCTACGAACACATCATGGCGCTGTACCGGCATGCGATTGCCGGGCGATACCGCTTTTTCAGCTATGGCGATGCCATGCTGCTGGCCCGTAAAACCCCTCTGGCAGGCGCCTGATACACCCCTATACACCTGCGACAATCCCAAGATGCTCGAATTTGAAGTTCTGAAGACCGACGCCCCGGCCGGCGAAGGGGCCGGCGCCTACCTCGGCTCCTACGCCCGGCGCGGCAAACTGACGCTCAACCACGGTGTGGTGCAAACCCCCATCTTCATGCCGGTCGGCACCTATGGCACGGTCAAGGGCGTGATGCCGCAGTCGCTGCACGACATGGGCGCGCAAATCATCCTGGGCAACACCTTCCATCTCTGGATGCGGCCCGGCCTGGACGTGATGCAGCAGTTCGGCGGCCTGCACAAGTTTGAAAGCTGGAACAAGCCCATCCTGACCGACAGCGGCGGCTTCCAGGTCTGGTCGCTGGGCGAGATGCGCAAGATTTCCGAGGAAGGTGTGAAGTTCGCCTCGCCCGTGAACGGCGACAAGCTGTTTTTGACCCCCGAGATCTCGATGCAGATCCAGACGGTGCTTAACAGCGACATCGTGATGCAATTCGACGAATGCACGCCTTACGACACCAAGGGCCACATCACCACCGAAAGCGAAGCGCGCAGCTCGATGGAGCTGAGCCTGCGCTGGGCCGGCCGCTGCATTGCCGAATTCAAAAAACTGGAGAACCCCAACGCACTCTTCGGCATCGTGCAGGGCGGCATGTTTGAAAACCTGCGCCAGGAATCGCTCGATGCCCTGGTCGAGCTGGATCTGCCCGGTTACGCCATAGGCGGCGTGAGTGTGGGCGAACCCAAGGAAGAAATGCAGCGCATCATGGCGCACACGCCGCATCGCCTGCCGACGAACAAACCGCGCTACCTGATGGGCGTGGGCACGCCTGAAGACCTGGTCGAGGGCGTGGCCGCCGGCGTCGATATGTTCGACTGCGTCATGCCGACCCGCAATGCGCGCAACGGCCACATGTTCACGCGTTTCGGTGACCTGAAGATCCGCAATGCGCGCTACAAGACCGAAGACCAGCCGGTCGACGCGACCTGCGGCTGCTACACCTGCAAGAACTTCTCGCGTGCCTATATGCACCACCTGGACCGCTGCGGCGAGATGCTGGGCCCCATGCTGTCGAGCATCCACAATCTGCATTACTACCTGAACCTGATGCAGGAAGTCCGCGACGCACTGGACGCCGGCCGTTTTGGTGAATTCACCGCGCAGTTCCACGCCGACAGGCAGCGTGGCGTTTAAACGATGAACATCGACCTGCAACGCTGGATTGACCGCTGGGTCGGCATACCGCTGTGCGCAGCAATATCGGGCGTCGATGCCGTACTGCGGCAATTCCGCTCCGGCGCCGATCCCGCGCCGCGTGCCATCGTGGTCATTTTGCTGTCGGAGATGGGCAGCCTGGTGTTGGCCCACGACATGTTCGCACGCCTGAAGCAGCGGTATCCCGACGCGCCGCTGCATGCCCTGCTCTTCGGCAAGAACCGCGAAATCCTCGACCTCATGCAGGTGGTGGACCCGGCCAACGTGCACACGGTGGACGACAAGTCGCTGGGCGGCCTGCTGTCCAGCCTGTGGAAGGCGATTGGCGAGCTGCGGCGCGCGAATGTTGACGTGGCGATTGACTGCGAGCTGTTCTCGCGGATCAGCAGCCTGCTGTCGTATGCCAGCGGCGCGCGCATCCGCGTGGGCTTTCACCGCCACACGCAGGAAGGCCTGTACCGCGGTTCGCACATCAACCGACCCGTTCCCTACAACCCCTACCAGCACATCAGCGCGCAGTTTCTGACGCTGGCGCGCGCGATTGATTCCACGGCCGTTCCCAAGTCCAAACTGCCCGCGAATCTGGCCGCGGCAGGCACCGGAAAACCACCGCCGCACGTACAGCTGGATGCGGCGCTGGTGCCAGGCATCCGGACGCGATTGGCTCAGGACTTTCCCGCGATTGCCGGCAAGCCTCTCGTGCTGGTCTACCCGGGCGGGGGCATCTTGCCGATACGCGCCTGGCCATTGGCTTCCTACACCGCCTTGTGTGAAGGCCTGGTGGCCGACGGCTGCGCCGTGGCCGTGATCGGCCTGAAAGACGACCAGGCACTGGCGCAGCAGCTGGTGGCCAATGTGCAGGCTGCCTTCCCGGGCAGCCCCGTGATTGACCTGACTGGCTATACGCGATCCATTTCCGAACTGCTGGCGCTCTTTCATGTGGCAAGCCTGCTGGTCACCAACGACGGCGGGCCCGGGCAGTTCGCGGCGCTCACGCCTATCTGGACACTGATGCTGTTTGGCCCCGAGACCCCGGGCCTGTATGCGCCGCTTACACCGCAGTGCCATTCCTTTTACAGCCAGTGGCCATGCTCGCCTTGCCTCACTGCCTATAACCACCGCTCGTCCTATTGCGACGGCGACAACCAGTGCCTCAAGGTCATTGCGCCCGAAGCCGTACTGGCCAAGGCGCGCGAGTGCCTGGCAACGCCCTGACCTCATTCCGATGACAACACTCCGATCCATAGCAGAGGCTCTTGTCAGCCGCCTGCCTGAGCGCCTGCAACCCATGGCGCGCTGGCGTTTCATCAAGTTCGGCGTGGTGGGCGCCAGCGGCACGGTGGTGAATGTCGCCGTGCTGTATGTTGCCCAGGAATTCCTGTTCAGCCACATTGCCGACTTCCATTCCCGGCTGAACTACTCCATCGCGCTGGCGATCACGGTCGCCACCATCAGCAATTTTTACTGGAACCGGCGGCTGACCTGGCGCGACCGCAAGCATGAGGTGCACCACTCGGCACTTTTCCTTTTTTCAAAGTACGTGATGGCGGCTGGCCTGGCCATCGTGCTGCAGTCTCTACTGACCAAATGGCTGGCCCTGTACATGCACTATCTGCTGGCCAATGTGCTGGCGATTGTCTTGTCCAGCGTGTGTAATTTTGTGGCCAATGACCGCATGACATTTCGCCGCCGGCGCGCGAAAATCGTGGCCCCTGATGCCGATGGCGCTGCGCCGCCATCCACCGATATCCATGACAAGTCTTGAGTCCCTGAAAAACCGCGTCCCGGCCCACCGCATCTGGATAGCGCTGGCGCTGCTGGTCGCGCTGGCTTACCTGTTTGGCCTTGCCGGTGACCACATTCCGCGAAATGGCGATGAGCTGGTCTATGCCCATATCGCCCGGCTGACGGCTGCGACCGGCAAGTGGCTTCCGCTGGTCAGCTCCTACGATTTCATGCGCAACACCAAGCCACCCGTGCTGTTTTGGCAGGCGATGGTCGCCGGCGGATGGGGCGGGCACTGGACGCTCCTCAACCTGCGCCTGCCGAGTGTGGTCTATACGTGGGCAATTTCGCTCATGGTCGGGCTGCTGACCTGGAAGATCGTTCGCAACACGGCTACCGGCACTGTCGCAGAAGAGCCGGTCAGCCATGCCGCTTCAACCGACAGCAGCCGCCATGCCCTGACGATGGGCGCCATCGCGACCATCGTGTACCTGTCGTTCTTCAGCACCTACCGCTATGGCAGGCCCTACCTCACCAGTGCACCCGAAACTTTCTGGCTGTTTGGCGTGTTGTTTGCCGTTGCCTGGGCGCCGGCAAAGTTGCTGGCCTCTCGCTGGAAATTTCCATTGCTCGCCGGCCTGGCCGTCGGCATAGGCTGCCTCTACAAATCGTTTGTCATGGTGGTGCCGGTCGGGTTCGGCCTGGCCTTGTGTTACCAGATGCTGGGTGCGCAAAAAGCCCCTTGGGCAATTTCCCGGCCCGGCATCGTCGCCGACGGCATCAAGGTCACAGCCATCTGCGTGCTGGCACTTGCAATCTTCGGATTGTGGTTTGCCATCGACCCGCAACCAGGAGAAGTCTGGCGCGAGTTCGTCGTCGGCGAAAACGCCGGCAAGATGAACTCGTCCAAGGGCTACTTCGCCATCGCGTTCAGCGGCAGCAGCGGCGTGTTGACGATATTGACGGGTTACTTCTCCAACGCCCTTTTCCTCCTACCCGTCGCCGTGGGCTGCTTTGTGGCGGCGTGGCGCGCCTGGCGGCAGCGCAAGGGCACTGGCAAGACCATCAGCGATGCAGAAAAAGCCATGTGGCTCTGGATGCTGGCCTTTGCGCTGGTGTTCATGGTGCCCACCCAGCGCTCCACCCGCTACCTGATCCCCGCCATGCCGGCGCTGGCCGTAGTGATCGCGTTGTACTGGGAGCGCATCTCGCGCATCTGGTTCAGCCTGACCTTGCTGATCTGCCTGGGCGGCGCGCTGGCCATGGGACTGATCGGCTTTGGCGGTGTGCGGGCCACACAGAATGCCGGACTGTACTCATCGCTCTACTGGCTCTTTATTGGGGCTCTGGCCGTGGCCTGCATTGCGGGCATGATCAGACGTGAGCTGACGCGCCCGGTCGCTGCGCTGAGCAGCTTCGCCGTACTCTTTGCGCTCGCATGGGTGACCTTGCCCTTCAATGGCGACATGGGCCACTTCCGACCCGAGACCGACGCATTGCTCAAAGGCCAGTCCGTGTCGGTGCCGAGCAACTTCAACGGGCACTTTGAGCGCTACGAGTTCATCATTCCGGGTGCCAAAATCGTTCCCTACTTTGCCGCGCAACCGGTGGACTACGAGGACGTGGATGCCCTGTTCAAGAACACGCGCTACGCCCTGGTGCAGCGCCGTGCCGGGCAAAAGCCCTGCGACGGTTGCCGCATCATCGACCAGCGCTGGGACCTGCGCTCACGGCAGGACGAAAAAGAAGGCACGCTGGGCGCGTTCAAGTCGCCCGAAACCTTCTGGTACGCCCGAGAATACCTGGTCGAGCGCGCCGCGCCCTGAGCGCCCGCTGCTTGTTTTGTTCATTCCAACCCCGTATTTGACTGGAGCCCTGCGCATGCCGAAAACCTCACCGCAGGCCACGATGGCCCGACTGCTGTCCCTGGTGACTGTCCTGGGCAGCTTGCTCCTTGCGCTTGGCGGCTGCGCCACGGCCATCAAGCCGCATGCGGAGACGGGTGCGCCTATGCTGGGTTTTCAGAACATGGCCCTGAACCCGGGCAATGGTGGAGAGCTGATCAGGCCCGACGTCCTGCTACCGGGCGACATCATCCTCACCGCTGAAAACGGCATCAACTCGGTGGGCATTCGCCTGATCACGCTATCGCCGGTCAGCCATGCTGCGATATATATGGGCAACCGGCAGATCGCTGAAGCCGTGGGCTCGGGTATTCGCGTGCGCAGCGTGGACGCGCTGCTCAATGATGAGGCGACGGTGGTGGCGTTTCGCCATCCCGACCTCACCGCCGAACAGGCCATCAAGATCAACACCTTCGCTGCCAGCCATGAAGGCAAGAAATACAACTATGTCGGCGTGATGCTGCAGGCGCCTTTCGCGCTGGAGCGCCGCATGTGCGAGCTGCCGCTGGTACCTTCCATGGTGCGCGACTTCTGTATTCGCGGCATCGCAGCCGTGCAGCTGGGGCTGGGTCGCAATGACCAGTTCTTCTGTTCGCAATTCATCCTGGAGGCCTACCGCAGCGCCGGCCTGCCGCTGACCGACGCCGACCCCCGGCTGATCAACCCCGGCGACCTGCTGCACATGCGGGAGGGCGATGTGCCCTCCATCATGATTCACAAGCCGCTGCGGTATGTGGGGCACCTCAAGGCGGCGCCCCAGATCGTCGCCGTCGAGCAGATGCAGCAGTAACCGGCGCCGCTGTTGCGGTCGTTATGGCGACGGCCATTTCAGTTGATTCAACCGCCGATGTGCATCGTGAACTGCGCGCCGTTGGAGAGCTTGCACTGCCCCGTCCCCATCGTTGACGAGTTCATCTGGTAGCGGCAACTGATATAGCTGCCCCGGCTGCCGGAGCCGTTGGCCACCCCTTCGCGCGTTGAAGAGCCTGCGATGCGCGTAGCTTCCCCGTTAAAGCTTTCACCGTTGATGTTGGTGGTGAAGGTGCCGCGCCCGTTCATGTCATTGGTCACCACCGCGCCCACCATGCCGTAGGCCTGGGCGGTGTCGTTCGCCGGGTACAGCCGCGCCGCAAAGGTCGTGCTTGCCGGCATGGCCGGTGTGACATACACCGTGGAGGAAACCGGCGGATGGCCGGGTTGGACCGGCACGACGTAGCAGCCCGTCAGGGCAGTGGCACCCAACACCGCAGCGGCCAAAGCCGTGCGACGCGTCAGGCGTGACAGGGAGAACAGGGAGGAATCGATCTTCATAAATAACCCGAAGGCCCAAGCACATGCTTGTAGAGGCAGTGTGGAGCGGAATGCCCTAAAAGTTTCGTTTAAAGATACAAGATCATTAAATTAGTACGATTAGCATCAAATAAGGATACCTCACCGAAAACCGACATATAAACAGCAGGTCTTCATGGCGGGGGCCGCAGTCACCAAATAGCCGACGTGCAGCGCAAAGATTCAGGCTCAGGCACCATCAGCGATCCTGCCCACTTTTTCTGCAAAGATGACCATGCAATACCGCCGCCTTGGAAACAGCAACCTCAAAGTCTCCGTCCTGTGCCTGGGCACCATGATGTTCGGCAAGCAGACGCCGTTTGAAGAAGCAGGGCGCATCGTGGCGTCGGCGCGCGAGCACGGGCTCAACTTCATCGACACGGCCGATGTCTACAACCAGGGCCAGTCCGAAAAAGACCTGGGCAAGCTGCTCGCGGGCCAGCGGAACCACTGGGTGTTGGCCAGCAAGCTGGGCAACCCTGTCAGCGAGGCAATCAATGAAGGCCACTACTCCCGCCGCTGGCTGGTGCAGGAAACGGAGGCCATCCTGGCCAGGTTGCAAACCGACTACCTGGACATTCTTTACCTGCACCGTGACTACCATGACGCCAACCTGGAGGAGGCGGTGCGTGCGCTGGGCGACCTGATCCGCGTGGGCAAGATCCGCAGCTTCGGCCTGTCCAATTTCAGGGGATGGCGCATTGCCGAGGTGGTGCACCTGTGCAAAGCGCTGGGCGTGCCGCAACCCGTGGTGTGCCAGCCGTACTACAACCTGCTCAACCGCGGCCCGGAGGTTGAAATCCTGCCGGCCTGCGGCCACTACGGCATGGGAGTGGTGCCTTACAGCCCGCTGGCGCGCGGCGTGCTGACCGGCAAGTACCCGCCAGGCCAGCCGCCGGCCGAAGGCACGCGCGCGGGCAGCGGCGACAAGCGCATCCTTGAGACCGAATTCCGCGAAGAGTCACTCGTTATCGCGCAGAAGATCAAGGCGCGCTGCGAAGCCCGGGGACAAGTGCCCGGCCAGTTCGCCGCAGCCTGGGTGCTGGCCAATCCACTGATCAGTTCGGTCATCGTCGGCCCGCGCACCCTGTCGCACCTGGAGGATGTGTATGGTGCGGTGGAACTTGTGCTGGACAAGGACGACGAAACCTTTATTGATGATCTGGTCGTGCCCGGCCACGCGTCCAGCCACGGCTACAACGACCCGGGTTACCCATTTTTTGGGCGGCCGATGGCCTGAGTCGAGGAACCTGCGGCTTCTGTCGGCCTTTCGGGAACGGCTTCACATCAGATCTGGTACTGCGACCACAAAGCATTCGTGAACCGCGACGCGCCAATATGCTCACGCAACTTGCTGAACCTTGGCGCCTGAGGGTAAGCACGAAGAAATTGTTCCTTTGTCGCGTGCAGCTGATACGGCAGGTAGTAGGTACCTTCATGTGCCAAGGCCAGATCGATCATTGAGCGAGTCCATTGCGCAGCGTGTCGCTGCGCATAGACCGACATGCCCTGCTTATAGTAAATCACGAAAGAAAATACATCTTGCCGCGCCCAAGCCATCAGTACCGCATGATCAGGCGGCGAGTGGCGTATTGAAACATTCACCGTTCCCGTAGGAATCGTTTGCAAGATGTCTGCCATCTTTCGCGCGAAGCTCGTGAAGTGGCGCTCCGGAACAAAATACTCTTGCAAAACATAAGTGGAAAAATCCCGGCTCGCTGGCTCCAGCTGCGCAACGTCAAGGCTGGCTTCATAATTGCGCCACACCACGGCCGGGGTATCTTCGATGGAAGTAGCGGCTTTTCCCCGGAGCAAAGCTCCGCCAGGCAACTCCGTCATGGCCCAGAAGAAAAATTTCTCTTTCGTGTAGGGGCGACCCGGCGGCGTCAGCCGCTCCTGGATGGTCAAGGGCTTGTCGGTGCGTGACCACGTGACGCAATGCGGATAGCCAAACCGGTCCGGGAATAAATCGGCGTTGTGCAACAACACGTTCGGGTCAGACTGGATCTTCTCGCGGAACCAGCCCGGATAGTCTTCAATGGAAATGCGGTTCGTTGATCTTTCTATGCGAAAGTTTTCATCGAGATTGAGTTCAATCTCCGTGACGACGCCAACCCCTCCATATCCGCCAATGGCGGCATGAAAAAGTTCTGAATTGATTTGCCTGCTGGCTTCAACCACCTCACCGTCAGGCAAAACGATCTGCAGGGCCCTGACGGAACGGCTCACAGGCCCGTGCCCGACATAACGCCCATGGCAATTCACCGACACCGAACCTCCCACCGTGAAACTGGCGTAGCTCTGCATGGTCTGGACCGCCAGCCCCTGCGGGTCGATGATTGTTTGCAAGTCGCGCCACCGCATACCGGCCTGGACTCTGGCGGTTCGTTTGGCAGGGTCGAATTTCACCACTGCATTCATGGAGCGCATATCCAGTTGCAGTCCGCCTTGAATTGCGGTTTGTCCACCCATGCTGAATCTGCCGCCGCCGACACTCACGCGGCCTTGCCATTTTTTTAAAGCCTGCCGGACATCATCGGACCCACGAATTTCCGCGATCCCGGCCACCGTCACAGAACTCAGATGCGTGACATTGCACACACTCAACGGATCGACCGGGCATTTCGCCTCGGCATTCAGTTGCGTCAGCGCAGCACCACCCGCGATTGCCGATAGCGCCCTCCTGCGCGATGGGTCAAAGCGCATTAGCTGGCACCGCAGGAATGGCAGAACCTGGCGAACGCGCTCTTGCGCGTGGAGCACTTCGCACAATGGTCGAACAGGCCAATGCCGCAGTGCGGACAGAAGTCAATCACCGGATTTTTCAGATCCACCACCCGCTCACAGCCCGGACACACGCCTTTGGAAAGCCTTGTCAGCGCCGTGTCGTAGCTCAGTTCCTCGCGGCGTTGCACGTTCGGCAGCTGCTCGATCAGCTTCTGCTTTTCCAGGTATCGGTTCAGCGAAACAATGGCCTGCCGGCCCACCAGCGCCGTGACGACAATGCCCACGATATAACGCACATAACCACCGTAGCTAGGCAGGTAAGGCACCAGCTCGACGAAGAAGGCAAACACAGCAAAGAAGATAAAACCCCACACAAAGGGCCAGTAAGTCGTCTCGCGCTTTTTCGCAAACAGCCAGCCGGCCGCCACCAGCAACGGGAGAGTCAGGGCCAGGCGATACAGAAAGACGCGCAGTTCCACACGCCGGTATTCGGCGTTGAGTTGCACCTGGGCAGCCTCTTCCATCTCCGCCAGCTTGCGGCGTTCGCGCGTCGCACCCTGCCGGGCATCCAGTGCCGCCTGCTGCTGAGCTTCTACGGCGACGCCCGCCGCGCGTTCACGGTCTTTCAGCCCGTCCAGCGCCCGCGTACGCGACAGCAACTCGGTGTCCTGTTCAGCCAGTTGCGTGGCACGCCGTGTAGACAGCCAGTTGTCGAAGGTTTCACGCGCTGCGGCCGAATCCGCCTGGGCTGCCCGGCGTTTAAGCTGGGCTTGCTCCAGCGCGGTTTGCGCGTCACGCTCGGCCCGCTCGGCCGTTTTGATGGTGCCGCGCAGCGCATTGCTGGCCGTGGCGTCCATGTAGTCGTCGACCGAGAGCTGCTTCTCGACTTTCGGCAAATCGCCGACCACCGTGCCACCCAAACCGATCAGGAAACCGGCAAACACCAAAGCCACCAGCCAGAGGCCGCGGTGCATCCATTTTTCCGTCAATCGCAAAGTGTTGGCCATGGTTATCTCCGTTTTCTGGAAAACAGGTTTTCACAGTTTGATGACGGTCACGGGCTTGCCGGGCACCGTCATTTGTGCGCGTTGCAGCCAGTCAAACACCGAATCCACCGTGACGGTCTCAATGCGGTCAGAAAACCGTTTGTCGTTGGGATGGTCGTCAAACGCGATATTCGCCGCGGTCACGCGCCCGCCCAGGCGGGTCAAAGGGCCCAGCTTGAGCGTGGTGGGCTCGTAGCCCTTGAATTGCAGCCAGGCCTGAGCCTTCTCACGTGTGGTCACCCCGGGTTCCATCGCGGCGGCCACGGTTTCAATCGCCCATTGGTTGGACTGCTGGTACTTGCGGCCCCACACGTAGCTCACGATGCTGTAAGGCTTGTGGTGCATGGCTGTCAACCGGCCCGGGTCTTGCAGCAGCGCCAGGAGACGTGCCTGGACTTCCGGCGCAGGTGCCATCCAGGCGGCCTCGTAACGCCACAGGTCGTCCAGAAAAAACTCGCCCAATCCCTGGCGATAAACCGCCGACTCGCTGGTGCCGCACGTGTTGAGCTTGTGCACCACGCGCCAGGTCATGCCGCCCTGGCCGTCGGGCAGCTGATAGGCCAGGCCCAGATGCGAATAGCGAATGCCGTACTTGCCCAGGTCTTGGCCTGCCCGCGCCAGCACCACCACCTTCTCGCCGCTGGTATTGAGCGACGCCAGCGTCTTCTCGGCCAGTGTCATGCCGCGTTCAACGGTCTGGGAAGTGGTCTTGCGCGCTTCGCAGGAACGCCCGGCATGGACGGTTGGGGCGACGCCCAGGAAAAAAGCCGCCAGCAACAACGGCAGGAAAACTCGAGTGATTTTCATGGGGTACTCCGCCTTAATGGGTCAACCGCTCGTTGTGCAGCAACGCGCGGCCTAGCGCATTGGGAATAAAGGCAATGGCCTCTCCGGCCGCCGACAGCACCACCCCGGCACTTACCACACTGACCACCACGGCGGTGCCGACGACCATGGAAACGCCGGCAACGCCCCGGCCGACCACCTCGATGCTGGCGCGGGCACCGTCGGAGGCGCGCTCCAGCACGTACACCGTTCCCCTTGCCGTGCTCTCCACCGTTTTGACCACCAGCACCGTACCGGCCGTAGACAAAACCACAGGCACAGCGACGACTGCACCCACCGCGGCGCTGGCCGTGACTACGACGGAGGCTACCGGCAGTGCCGAGACGGCACTGAGAGCGGAAGCCTCCGATTGGGCTTGCGCATTAAAAGATGCCGTAGCACCCGCCAATATTGCGCAAACAGCTATTAAATATGTAGCAAATGACTTTTTCATGATGCGTTCCAGAAGCAGAGGTGTTGTTACTTAGTCGCTGGCCGCGTGACCGCGGGGCCCGCGGCCCATACGGGCTTCGCTCAAGTCGGCTTCGTGCCGGTCGCGCAGGGTTTTGGCCAGGGTAAAGCTGCAGGTGATCAGGTAGAGCCAGCTCACGCCCAGGAAAGCCTTGTAGGTTTCATTGATCTCCATGCGCCACAAACCCCAGCCCGTCAGCGACATCGCCAGGAAGAAGCCACCCCACACCACCAGCTTGAACATCGGGGTGTCCGTCAGCCGGCCTTCGGCCCGGCTTTGCTCCTGGTCACGCACATACTTGGCCAGCACGAAAGCGGCCGACAGGCAGAAGAAATACCCCATGATCATGAAAGCGCGGTCCAGGTCCTTGCCGGGCAGCCAGGACAAGCCCACAGCGCAAAGGAAAACTGCAATCACGAACGAGGCCCACACCTGAACCTGCCAGGGTTTGGAGTCACGGTGTATCAGCGTCTGCATAAAAACCTTGCGGTTGTTGAGGTGCCGCTACTGTGCGGGCCAACGCTGCAAAATCACGCGAGTAACGATACAGATCCTCAGCAATGATCGAAGAGTATCGAATTTTGATACTTATCCAAGGAACCGGTTCAAGGATGTCTTAGCGCCTCGGTCATGCGCATATTGAACAAGGCCGGATCCTCAATTTGCGGAATATGACCGACGCCAGGCAATACCAGCAGTCTTGATCCGGCGACCAGGCGCTGCAGGGTTTCGGCCTGGGACAGCGGCGTGATCGTGTCCTCTTGCCCCCAGACCAAGGTCAGCGGCATGGGCAGCTCGCGGAAACCTTCAGGTTTCTCGCTCAAGGACTTGCCGCTCTCGCCGGCAAATTGCGCGGCCCAGTCGCCCAGGCTGGCGGTGAAGCCGTCCAGCACGAAAGGCTGCCGATAAATTGCCGTGCGCGAAGGCGTGACGACCTCCTTGCGAGCCACGAACTGGCGCAACCAGAATTCGCTGAACAAGGGCTGAGTGCCCACCGTGGCAATCAGTGCCGTGCGCAGCGGGCGAATGCCAAAGAGGCTCGCCGCCACGCCACCGCTTTTCGCTGGTGCGGGATATTCCATCAGGCCGATTGCCGCGTCGACCAGGATGAGATGGCGCACGCGGTCGGGTTGCAGCATGGCGGCTTCGGCCGCGGGCCCGCCGCCATAGGAGTGGCCCAGCAGTGTCACCGGGCCAAGCTTCAGCGCATCAATCAAGCCGATGATGCGGCGCGCCTGTGCGTTGCGACTGTAGTCGCGCGCAGCAGGCCGCGTGCTGAAGCCGAAGGGCGGCAGGTCCACCGCAATGACGCGATAGCCGGCGGCCGCCATGGCCTTCACGTTCTGGTCCCAGGTGCCGCTCCATGCGCCGGTGCCGTGGGTCAGTACCAGGGGCGGCGCGGCCGGGTCGCCGAATTCCTGCACATACAGGTCCACGTCATGCGCATGCAGCCAGCGCCCTTCCCTGGGTGCCGCCTCACGCGGGCTGTGGTCCTCAACCCACAGCATGCGGGCCCAGGAAAAAACCACGACCAGCAACAGGCAGGCCACCAGCGCCATGAGTACGCGCCACGGGTAAATAAGCCAGGTGCGCCCTGGCTTCTGCTCTCGCCGCTTAATAGTCAAAAATGTGCTCCACCTGCAGATTGCCGGCTTGCCACTGGCGCAACGACTCGGCCAGGTGTTTGACGGGCACCGTCAACACCACCCGCTGGATGCCGGGCCGGGTGAGGATGGGTTGCCTCAGCAGTGGCGTGGCGGGGCTGGTGGGCTCCCAGGTGCCTGGCGCCAACACGCTGACCAGGATGAATGAATCATTGCCTGCGATCTCGCTGAAATTGACGCCTTGCACCGCCAATGCCTGGGCATAGCGCATGAATGCCTCATAGCGGGGGATGGTGACCAGGGCCGAACCGTCGGGCTTCGGTGAGAGCACTTTGAGTTCCGGCAGCGCGGCGTCGGCCCGCGGCACAGGCTTTGCCACCACGGCAGTGACCGGCAAGGGCGCATCGTAGATCGTCTGCGTACCCAACTTGATCAGCCGGGCATAACCCGCCTTGACCAGGTATTCGGTCGTGAGGGCAAAACGGCGTTCCCACTTGCGGACCATGTCCGGCCCGGTGAGAGGCACATCGCGCCAAAGGCCTGCCAGCGCCTTGTCGAAGTCATACAGGTACCAGGGCTCTACGCGGATAAACCGCACATAGTCCTGCGCAACGCTGGCCGCATGCCTGTCCTCGGGCGTGGGCCGGCCGGCCAGTGATTCGGCGAGCCGTCCGACGAGCGTCTCATAGGCCGACTTGAGCGCATATTCCACCGTCGTGCTGGTGCCTATCACCATGATCATCAGGTGATAGCCGGGGTTGAGGTCGAGCCCGCGGCGGCTCGTCTCGTCAAAGACGGCTTTGTAGCTTTCCCAGAACTGGCCGATGTGGCCATAAAAAGGAAAGCGGCTGGGCGCACTGGCACCTATGAACTCGCCGTACTCATAGGGGCTGAATACCAGGAACCACTCGGGATAAGTCAGCAGCGTCTGCTCGACGCCGCGCACATGCTCGGACCCCGCCACCGGCGCAGGGCCGGCGGCCGGCGCCATTCCGACAAGCGCGGCGAAGGCGCCCGCAACTGTGAGATTGCGCAGCCAGCGCATCACGCGACAGCCTCGCCGGATTTTGTGAACGCCAGCAGCACGTTGTCGGAAGGATCGTGCGCCTGCAGCTCGCGCTTGCCGCTGTCCTTCAGTCCACGTTCGCCAAGGTAAGCCACCCACTCGGCGACGGGACGGAAGTAGCGCAGCTCTCGCTGGTTGGTTTCCCATGCGCCGTTCAGGCCGGCATTGAAGACGGTGTGCACCAGCGAGACAAACGTGAACATCTCGGGCGTGGTGACGTCATGGTCGCGCAGGATGAACATGCCGCCCGGCTTGAGCACACGCACGATGGAGGCAACATAGGCATCCAGCTTGTCCAGCGGGCAGTGGTGCAGGCCGATATAGCAGGTCACCAGGTCCACGCTGGCATCGGGAATGCTCGCCGGCAGCGGGTCATAGTCGTTCATCGGCACAAAGCTGCCGATCTTGAACAGGCCGCCGCGCTCTGCGATGTCCACCGGCGAGTTGGTGGGCGCCACATCATTCACCAGGGTGACGAGGCCAGTCACCTTGATGCGCTTTTTCAGCTCGCTGATATAGCGGCCGGTGGAGCCGATCTCGACATAACCGTCAATCTGCTTTTTGTCGCCCAGCAGCCGCTGGGTCTGGTCGGCCATTTCCTTCTTCTGCTTGAAGAGTGCCGGCAACGCCAGCGTCAGGTCCGCCATGAAGGGCTTGATCTTCGGCAGTTCACGCTGGAGCCTGCGGTAAATGGCTTCATCGTTGTCGAGTTCGGCCGAGGTGTTCTTGATCAGTGTGTGAAACCGGTCCTCAGGATAAAGGCGGTAGATATTCTGCAGGAACTTGTAAAAACCGTCGTGCCAGCGGGTGACGCTGAAAACGGCGCGAAATTCCGAGACGGGTGAGGTGGTGGTCATGGCAGGTCCTGTCGTTCAGGTGTTGGAATCGTTCAGCGTGGGGTTCAATGTGGGGGCGTAGTATTTGTCCCAGAGCACATTGCGCAAGCGGAACTGCGGATCGAGCTTGCGTTTCAGGGCGAACAGCTCTTTGGCCCGCGGATAGGCGGCGTGGAACTGCTCCGGCGTTGCATGCGGCTGGTAGGGCAGGTAGTAGCTGCCGCCGACACTGATGGCCGCATCAATCAGCTCGCGCGTCCAGACCGACACGCGGTTGATGGCGTTGTCCCGGGTGCGCTGCTTGTAATAGAGGACAAACGCAAAGGTCTCACCCCGGGCCCAGGCCAGCAGGGTGCCGGGGTCGGGCCGCGCATGCCGCACCGACACGTTAAGCGCATTGACGCGATAGCGCTGCAGGATTTCCGCCATGATCGGCACGAAGTCGTCAAACCGCTCCACCGGAATGAAGTATTCCTGCAGCACATAGGTCGTGTACTTGCGCGAAGCCGGCTCAAGCTCCGCCACGTCGTAACCCGCCTCGAAGTTGCGCCAGTGCACCTTGCGGAAAAAATAGAGGAGGGGGTCGATCAGGTATTCGCGCCGCCATTTACCCAAGGGGGTCTCGGTCACGGCCCATACAAAGTAGCGGTTCACAGAGTAGGTTTCGCCGCCTTGCTGCAAACGTCTTGGCTCGGTGGTGGCTTCGTCAGTGCGCGCCCAGGTGACGGAGCGCACCTTGCGGTAATGCGGCGGGTACAGGTCGGCATTGTGAAAGACCGCGTCCTGGAAATACCTGACCTTGGCCTTGAAGTGGCTGATGTATTCGGCCGCGCTCATCTTGCGGGCCAGCCGCTTGACCTTGGTGTTGTCCGCCAGGTCCAGTTCGGCCTCAACGATCACGGCCACACCGCCATAGCCGCCGATCACAGCGTAAAAGAGTTCCGCATTGACGGAAGGCGAAGCATCCTGCACGCTACCGTCGGCCAGCACCACCCGGATCTCCCGCACCGACATCACCACTGCACCCAGGCCCATGTAGCGGCCATGGCAGTTCACACTGAGTGCGCCACCTACCGTGAAATTGGCATAGGTCTGCATGATTTTCACAGCAAGGTCGTGCGGATCGACAAAGCGCTGGATGTCGCACCAGCGAATGCCAGCCTGCACGCGTATGGTTTTCTCCATCGGCGAAAAGCGGATGATCTGGTTGAGTTCACGCATGTCCAGGTGCAGGCTGCCGGGGCTGGCAGTCTGCCCGCCCATGCTGAAATGCCCACCGCCCACCGACAGCGGGCCATCGGTACGGCGCACGGCATCGCACACCTCTTCCACGGTTTTGGGTTTGCTGATGGCCCAGACGGCAACCGGGTTGAGGCCGGTCACATCGTTCACGATCAAAGTGTTGTTGTGCATGTTGTGGTCCCGCGTCATCCTCTACCGCACCACCAGATAGTCGCCGCGCGGCGCCAACGGGTCGGGGCCCCAGCGATTGTCTTGCGGCAGGCCGCGCCTGAAGGCCAGTTGCCACGCCAGCCACAACGCACCGGCCACCGGCACCAGGACCAGCAGCAGCCACCAGCCCGAACGATTACGGTCATGCAGGCGCCGGATGCAGAGCAATATCAGCGCCGCCAGTACCGGACCATTGATGAGCCAGGCCAGCACCACCGAAGGGGCCGGCCCTGCGGCTGCCCAGGCCAGGTACAAAACCGCCCACGCGATGAGGCCATGCAGCCAGAAGCCACCGCGAGAAATCCTGCCG
Source organism: Polaromonas sp. P1_F6 (assembly GCF_056405695.1). NCBI lineage: Bacteria > Pseudomonadati > Pseudomonadota > Betaproteobacteria > Burkholderiales > Comamonadaceae > Polaromonas > Polaromonas sp. P1_F6. Next base: position 108,458 of record NZ_JBFUBQ010000003.1, on the reverse strand, counting down.
CCAGCTTTAAAAAATTGAAGCGCAGTCATGTCTTGTCCTGTCCCAGAAGTTGTTCCACCTTCGCCCTCAGATCCGAAGGCTCCACTTTGTCCGCAGCAATTGGCATGCCTACATTCAGGCCCACCCGGTTGAAGAGCCCGCGCCGAAAGGGTCTGGTCATGGCGACTCCTTTTTCGGCGCGGCTGAAAAATGAACCCCATAAGTCGGTCAGCGCCATCGGCACCACATTGACCTGCACACCATCACGCCGGGCATTCTCCAGAATCTTCATGACGCCGCCTTTGAACTCCTGCAGTTCGCCATTTTTTGTAATACCGCCCTCGGGAAATATTGCGAGCAAATCGCCGTCACGCAGCACCTTGGCGGCGGCTTCGAAAGCCGCCTCGTACAACGCCGGGTCTTCCGTCCGCGGTGCAATCGGGATCGCCTTGGCCAGCCGGAACAGCCAGCCCAGAACCGGCATTTTGAAGATGCGGTGGTCCATCACAAAGTAGATGGGGCGCGGGCTGGCGGCCATCAGCAGCACCGGGTCGACAAAGCTGACGTGGTTGCAGGTCAGCACGGCGGCGCCGGCGGCAGGGATGTTGTCGTCACCGGTGATCTTGAAGCGGTAGACCAGGCGCGAAGCAATCAGTGCGATAAAACGCAGCAGGTACTCGGGCACCAGCATGAAAATGTAGAACGCCACCACTGCATTGGCCAGTCCAACGAACAGGAATATTTGCGGAATGCTGAACCCGGCCTTGAGCAGGGCGCCGGCCAGGATGGCGCTGACGATCATGAACAGCGCATTGAGAATGTTGTTGGCCGCGATGATGCGCGCCCGGTGCGTGGACTGGCTGCGCAACTGGATCAGCGCGTACATCGGCACGCTGTAAAGGCCGGCAAAGAGGCTGAGCAAGGCCAGGTCGATCATTACGCGCCAATGCGCAGGCTGCGACATGAAGGCGCCCAAGGTCATGACGGGCGCTGACGGCAAGCCGCGCGAGGCGAAGTAAAGGTCAACCGCAAACACGCTCATGCCGATGGCTCCCACAGGAACCAGCCCTATCTCGACGTGGCGTTTGCTGAGCACCTCACAGAGCAGCGATCCGGTCGCGATGCCGATGGAGAAAACGACCAGCAGCAAAGACGCCACCTGTTCATTGCCGTGCAGCACCTCTTTGGCAAAACTCGGAAACTGGCTCAGGAATACCGCGCCAAAAAACCACATCCAGCTGATACCCAGCATGGAGCGGAACACCACCAGGTTGCCGTTGGCAAGCTTGAGGTTGCGCCAGGTTTCTGTCACCGGGTTCCAGTTGATTTTCAGGCCCGGGTCAGTCGCAGGCGTCAGCGGAATGAACTGCGAGACAAGCCGGCCAACCAGTGCGAGGCCGATGCATGCAATGGCCACATAGTCCGGCCCGACCTGGGGTACGGCCACCATCAGCCCACCCACCACCTGGCCCAACAAAATGGCCACAAAGGTGCCCATCTCAACCATGCCGTTGCCGCCGGTCAGCTCGCGCTCGTTGAGCGCCTGCGGCAGATAGGCAAATTTGACCGGGCCGAATATCGTGGAATGCAGCCCCATCAAAAACGTGCACCCCAAAAGCACGGGCACCTGGACATTGGCGTTGCTGCTCATGAAGCCGACCGCAGCGATCAGCATGATCACCACTTCCAGGTTTTTGACAAAACGGATCACGCGCGTCTTCTCGAACTTGTCCGTGAGCTGCCCGCTGGTAGCAGAGAACAGCAAAAACGGCAAGATGAACAATGCTCCGATGGCCAGCCCCGCCAGCGCGGGAGGCAGCCAGCTCACGCTGAGCTGGTAGGTCACCATCACGGTGAAGGCAAACTTGAAAAGGTTGTCGTTGGCCGCGCCTGAAAACTGCGTCCAGAAGAAAGGGGCGAAGCGGCGCTGCTTGAGGAGCGCGAACTGGTTCGGATGCTCGTGAACGGGGGGTGGCGACACCGCGGCGGCCATATCAACAGGCATGCTTGACTCCTCTTTTCAGTTGTTGTGCGGCAAGCTGTGGCGAGATGGCCTGCCTGCTCTGTTTTTGAATGCTGCTGTGGATTCTGCCTTGAATTTCCGGGCGTCCAGAAGCGCCGCAACGACGGGCCAGGCAGCACAACTGGCCACCACGTGCTTCAGGGTGTGGCCCGAAACCAGCTGACCCGTCCATTCGAACACCGCGTGGTCACCCAGCTCGAGCAGCTTGGCCAGCGCATAAATGGCCACCACCAGCATCCAGCGGATGGGCAACACCCGCCCTGCCAGCGTGGGCCGCAAACAGGCGACGCCGACAATCAGCAACATGCCACCGAGTTGCAAAACGGCCCAGGGCAGCACATTGCCCGTCTGCGACCACAGGTGCACGGACAACGGTCCGAGAACGAGGACCATTGCAGCAACCGCCATACCGGCACGGGTGCTGACGGCCTGCATGGTGCCAAGCCCGAGCAGGCCGGCGAAGGCAAACACCATGCCGCCGCGATCCCAGACCAGCCCGGCATCTCCCGGCTGCAGATGGTAGGCCGCAGAAACCACGGAGGTGAGGGCCAAGCCGGAAAAGAACAGCCCTGCGAAACCTGCGGCTGCGGCGCTGACAGCCCGCGCCTTCACGGCACGCACAAGGGCCCAGGCACCCGCCATGCCCCACAGCACGAACGGCAGGTTGCTGAGGACGTCCATCGCATGCGGCAACCATCCCCAGGCTCGTTGGTCGGCGAAGTCGTGATAGTGCAAAGGCTGCGCCACCGACGGCCCCAGCAATGCCGCCGCCAGCATCGCAAGCAACACGCCGGCGAGCGCGGATTCGCGGCGGCAGGCCGGTGCGTTCCAGCCCGATACCTTCATCTGTGCGAACCAGGAAGGCGGTGGCACAACACGGCGGTGGGCGGTTTTTAGGCTGATTGGCATGGGGCAGCTCCTGTGTGAATGAAGCCGCACTGTGCAGGCCATGTCCCGAAAAAAGCACCGAAATTAGAACCAGTTCTCACCGTTCAGCCTTAAAGTACCGATAATCGATACTCATGAGCACTACCGCAGATCTGATCACCGCCCTCAAAAAAGAGCTCAAGGCTGCGCGCATGACGTACGCCGACCTGGCCGTCAAACTTGGCATGGCCGAGTCAAGCGTCAAGCGCATGCTGGCCAGGGGCGATATGCCCCTCTCGCGTATCGACGCGATCTGCCGCGCGCTCAAGCTGGACTTTGCCGACCTGGCCAGGCGCATCGCCGACACCCAGCCGCTGCTGGCGGAGCTGACCGAAGCACAGGAAAAAGCCGTGGTGGCCGACAAGAAGCTGTTGCTGGCCGCCATCTGTGTGCTGTCGCAATGGACGCTGGAGCAAATCACCACCAGTTACCGGCTGACCGAAGCCGAGTGCATCAAATACCTTGCGCAACTGGACCGTATCGGCATCATCGAGCTCAAGCCGCTGAACCGCTACCGGCTCAAGCTCGCCAAGACCTTCCGTTGGCGACCACACGGGCCGGTCATGGACTACTTCCGCGAAAACGCCCTGCTTGACTATTTTTCCGGTGGATTTGACGGCAACGGCGAAGGCCTGTTGCTGGTGCACGGCTCCATCAGCCGCGGCCTGGCGCCTTCGTTCCTTGAGCGCATGCAGCGGGTGGCGCAGGACTTTGCCCAACAGCACCAGACCGACCAGAAGCTGGGCGACAAGGACCGCGAAGGATTCACCTTGCTGCTGGCCATGCGGAGCTGGGAGTTCGAGGCCTTCGCTAATTTACGACGAACACCCCCGTCCGGGACTCACTTCGTGTAGCCCGTCCCCCCCTCAAAGGGGCGGCCCCCTGCGGCCCGGCAAAGCCGGTTCCGCGGGGCCTGCTGGTATTCAGTTCAGATCGCCGCCCGCGGCCTATTGCACGCAATTATATTAGTTGGCTAAGAAAATTCGGAGTTTACTGATAATATTCAGCGAATTGCAACCTGCAAGACTGATTTATGCATGCAATTTCCATCAGAAGCACGATGAACCCCACCTCCACCTACGTTGGCCTGCCCATCCCGGTCGCTGCAAATCTGACCGACACCAAATACTTCTTCCAGGCGCTGGACAACTTCTCGCGCGTGATGGCGATACGCCCCGGGGACTGGGTCCTGATGCTGGCCGACCCTCTGCTGGACCCGCGTGTGATCGACGCCGTGATCGGTATTGCCAAATCGCGCGGCGCCGAGGCGCGCATTTATATGGAGCCGAGCACGCAAGTGACCGCCGTACCTGAAGAAGTGCACGCCATGCTGAAGAAGGCCACTTTTGTGGTGTCTACCTGGTTCTGCTCCATCCTCGACCCTTTGTGCATCAACCTGCGCCGCGCCGGCCAGCGCTGGGTCAAGATCACCTACTTTCGCAACCTGGACCTGCTGCACACGCCGCAGGCGCGCTTTCCGGTCGACCTCATCGGCGAGATCATCCGCCAAACGGCCAGCCGTTACCCGATCGAAGGCGATTTCGACTTGCGCTTCACCGACTCTCGCGGCAGCGACTTCCGCATCAGCTTCACGCAGGCGATGCGCGCCAGCCAGCTGGCCACCAACCGCTGGCGCGGCCAGATGACAGCCGAGGAAGACGGCTGTTATGTGCACTACCTGCCGACACACGGCCCCAATCTGTGGGATCACAACTCGGTCAAAAATGATTTCAAGGCCGTGGTGCCCATGGCGGGCGTGCTTTACCCGCAATGGGCGGTCGGTTTTGCCAAACCGTTTGAGGAAAAAATCGCCGTGCATTTTGAAGGCGACACGATTTCCTCGGTCGATGGAATTTCAGAAGAAGCGGTGATCCTGCGCGAGATGCTGGTCGGCGGCCGAATGATCGAAGGCGGCGGCTGCGGTTTCAACCCCAAGGCACCGCGCCACACGGTGTACCCAGCCGGCTCGAACGCGCCCGGCGCGCTGCACTTCGGCATCGACCTGGCACAACCCAGCGACTACATACGCCGCGTCATGCCTGACTGGGAAGAGCCGCCGGTGCACATGGACCTCATCACGCTGGACGGCACCGTGACTGCAGGTAATCAGACCCTGATCAAGGACGGTTTTTTGTGCGCGCTGCGCGACCCGTCAGTGGTGGCACTGGCGGCGCGTTACGGCGATCCGGTGGAGCTGCTTGAAGCCCAGGTTTCGTAAGTCCCTTACCGTCGAGCAAGCGGGGGCCGCGGTCCGGCTTTGCCGGCCGCAAGGAGCCCGTCCCCTGGAAGGGGAAAAGGCGCTACACGCAGTGAGCGTCCGATAGGGGTAAGCCTATCCAGGCGACGTAAACACCGTCAGCACACCGGTGTAGCCGTAAAGGTGGTGCCGGGCGATCTCGCCGCCGGCGAAAAAGCCAACCAGCGGCACATCGCCCAGGGCCCGCCGCACGATCTGCAGTTCGGCACTGGGCGCACCGAAGTGCGGGCCGCCACGGCCGGAGCAACTGACATACACCGCGCCGGCTATGCGCCGGGCCGCGTGCGGCGCGGATTCGGCCTCTGACGCACTCAAGGCGCTGGCAACTTCCAGCGTAACTTCTTCCGGTTCCAGCTCTTCACGAATCTCGGCGCACACACGCACCAGGTCGGCGCGCGCGGCTTCCATGTTGCGTTCGCAGAAAGCCAGCTTCATGCCCACGACGGGCACCTCCGCAATGGCAATACCCTTGCGCGCCGGATCCAGCCCGATCAGGTGGCGTACCAGTACCTCTGCGCCAAACTGGCCGTGCCGGCCGGCGCCGTCATGGGGAACGTCTGCCGGGCGGCTCAGGCCGACCAGCGTGGTCCGCACCTTGGCCAGGGCCTCCCGCGGCTCATCAAGCGACACGTCCAGGTCCGCCAGCATCACCTCCAGTGCCGGCTGGCCATCGAGCTCCGTCACCACATTGGACTCGCAGGCTGTGATTTCATGATGCGCAGACACGGGCCGGCACCCCTGGGTAATGCGCGACATCAGTGCCGCGCCCTGGCCAAAAGCCACACCGCTGAGCCCCCCGGTGAAGACACCGCCGGCCGCGCCCTGCCCCTTGACATTGCCATGCCCGCTAAGGGCAAACTGCACCGTACTGGAGCGGCTGGAGGCCAGGCCGCCAAACACATAGCCGCTGCCGGTGCGCTGTGCCATTTCGTCGATCAGTTCGGCAACGTCGGGCGTTCCGGCGTCCGCATGCACCAGCGCCGTATGCGCCTTGAACCTTCCCTGGCTGGCCGGGGGCAAGGGCGACACCCCGGAGAACACACGGTACTGGTCGTGCGGAAGCTCGCAGAGCATGACGGTGAGCGCCGGCTCGTCAAAGTACTCGACGTTGTTGGAGGCGATACCCACACCCACCGTGCCGCTCCAGTCGGTGATGTCGGGCAATTCGGCGCTCAGGTGGTCAAGAATGTCCTGCGCATGTGCCGCATAGTGATCGGTGATGTAGAGCAGCGCCAGCGTGGGCGATTTGGCGTAGCCGGGCAATGCGAGGTAGGCGCGCAGTTGCGCCAGCACAAGGCCTGCCGCCATCTGCCATTGCGGATGGGTGGCGTGGCCGTAGGGAAAAAGCTTCATGGGGTCCTGGTGAAATTCAGTGAAAAGTCAGCCTGTATCAACGCGTGGTTTTGCGTGCGGTTTTGGTTGCAGCCTTGCGCGCTGGCGCCTTGGCCTTGGGTTTCGTTTTGGCGGCAGTTTTGCCGGCGGCCGGTGTAGGCCAGGCCTGGCTGCTGCGCAGGGCCGTGTTCATGGCCGCGCGTGCGCCGCCCGCCACGGTTTTACCGGCGGACTCCGCCATGTTGCGGGCCATGCCCGTTGCCATGCCGGTGGCGGTCTTCATCGCGTCCTTGGCAAGGCCGGTCGCCAGGCTTTTGGTAGTGTCCATGGCCGTTTTTTTGGCGGCATCCTTCATGGCATCTGCCGCAATCGTCTGGAACTGCTGGGTCAGCGCGCCCCACCACTGCATCGGGTCCACCACGCCGGCCGGCTGCGCGCCGGCCTTGGCCGCGGCGGGTGGCTTGGATTTTGCGGCCGGCTTGTCTGCGCCAAAGCTCGTTGGCGGAACCTCCAGCCCCGAAAACGTGCGGGCCTTGTCGGCCACACGCTGCACGCCACCGGCCACGCTGTCGGCCACCTTGAGCTTGAAGGCATTGGCCACGTCGCCCATGTTGAAGTTCATGCCTTTGAGGGTAGCCAGCGTCATTTTCTGCACCTCCAGCGCCTGGATGGTCGCCTTGAGCGCTGTGGCGTTCTGGTCGAGCCAGAACTGGACGGCCTTGAGTTCATCGATGCGCTTGTCGAGCTCTTCAACATTCAGCGTGGGCGCTACCCAGTTGCCGAGGTTGGGCAACTGCGGAATGCTTTGTGTGGCGCTGCCTGCCGCCTGTTTGGCCAGGTTCTGCAAAAAGTCAAAACCGGGCACCAGCTTGCCGAAACCGGGGAAAGAAGGGTTGTCCGCGTCACTCATGAATGTCTCCTGGCAGGTTGTGCACGATTTGCATCGGGCGGCTGGATGATCCAGCGCACGCCTTCATTGTGCAACGCCGCAGCAGCGCGTCAACCGCTTTTTGTGTTTTCACCAGGCAAACACCAGGGTCGAACCGGTCTCGATACGGATTCAAGCAAAAAACACCCACAGACCTTTATTGACAAGCGCAAGCAGCTATCTATTTCATAGCATTCATCGGCAGGCCTGGCGCCATGCCTGTTGCCGGCCAGGCTGCAAAAGCGTCTCTTTCGGACAATGCCCTGATAAGCTTGCACCATGAAAAGCCTCTTTCACTTTGCCTTCAATGTCAGAGACCTCAACGTGGCCCGCCAGTTTTATGGCGGGATCCTGGGATGCGCGGAAGGCCGCTCGGCCCCTACCTGGGTCGACTACGACTTTTTCGGCCACCAGCTGTCGCTCCACCTGGGCGAACCGTTCAAGACGGAGCGCACCGGCCATGTCGGCGACAAGCTCGTTCCCATGCCGCATTTCGGCCTGGTGCTTGCCCTGGCCGACTGGCAGGCCCTGGCGCAGCGCCTGCAGGCGGCCCGCATGGAGTTTGTGCTGGAGCCGCAAGTGCGCTTTGCCGGCGAAGCCGGCGAGCAATGGACCATGTTTTTCTGCGACCCCTTCGGCAACCCCATCGAGATCAAGGGTTTCCAATCACTTGAAGCCCTTTACTCGGCCAACCCGGCCTGAGATATATATGGCCTATACCTTTGCTTCCGCCACGGTGCTGCTCCTGCTGATCACCGATCCGTTCGGCAACATTCCGATTTTTGTCAATGCCCTGAAGGGTGTGGCGCCGGAGCGGCGCATGCGCGTCATCCTGCGTGAGGTGCTGATCGCGTTTTTGCTGCTGCTGGCCTTCATGTTTGTCGGCGACGGCTTCCTGCGCCTGATGAACCTCAGCGATTTGTCGCTGCAGATTGCCGGCGCGGTGGTCATGTTCCTGATCGCGCTGCGCATGATTTTCCCGTCGGACCAGCCCGAGGCCGCGCCGCTGCAGGGCGAGCCGCTGATTGTGCCGCTGGCGATTCCCGCACTGGCCGGCCCTTCGGCGCTGGCCACGGTCATGCTGCTGGTGTCCCAGGCGCCGGCACGGCGGCTCGAATGGATCGCGGCGCTGTGCGTGACCATGGCGGTGTGCGCCGTGGTGCTGGTGCTGTCCGAGCGGATCCAGCGGGTGGCGGGCGACCGCGTCATGATGGCTTTCGAGCGCCTGATGGGCCTGATCCTTGTGGCCATTTCAGTTGAAATGTTCCTGCGCGGTATACGGCTGTTCATCACCCAGACCGGAGCCACGTCATGAAGAACGCCGCGCAGCGCCTGGCCCTTCTTTGTGCCTGCGCGCTGGCCTCAGCCTCGGTGCATGCCGTGCAGGATTGTGAAGTCAGCGGCGAAAGCGTCAACCCAAACCACGGCGGCACCACCGCCGGCAAGACCGGCATCATGCGCTGCAAGGACCGCGACTCCGGACAGCTGGTGCGCGAGCAGGAGCTGCAGGGCGGCAAGTTCATGGGCTTGATGCGCTACTACCAGAACGGCAAACTGCAGCGGGAATACAGCGAAAACGAGCGTGGCAACCGCCATGGCCGCGCGCGCGAATTCGCACCGGACGGCCAGGTGCTGCGCGACTCCGTCTACGAAAACGGCACCGAGGCCGGCCTGGCGCGCAGCTTTCACACCAATGGACAATTGCGGCGCATCGTGTTTTACGGGCCACGCGCAGGCGGTAGCGTAGAGCAGGCGTATGCCGAATTTAATGACCGCGGCCAGTTGCAGGCTTTGCGTTGCGGCGACAAGCCATTGCTCGCACCGGCGGCAGACGATGCCCGCTGGTGCGGTTTTTCGGGGGGTACCTCGAAGGTCGAACTGTTCAGCGGCAAGGGGATATTGAACGGCAGCAGCAGTTACCTGGCCGGTAAACGAATTCGCCATGAAACGCTGGGTGACGGTGGAAAACCAGATTACCTGGATGAAGTATCGGGCAACATTCGCACTGAACGCTATTTCAACAATGCCGGCGTGAAACGCCGCGAAGTCCAGTGGCTGCTGGAAGCCAACCCGTCAAAAACCTCGTTCAAGGAACGCGAGCAGGAGTTCGCCGACAGCGGCGCGCTGACGCGCGACAGGCGCTGGTCGGCCGGCAAGCCGGTCAGCGACCAGACTTACTACCTGAACGGCCAGCCGCGCAGCAAAACCGAGTACGGTGGTGAAGGCGACACCGCCTGGCTGCAGACTACCGACTTCTTCGACAGCGGAAAAATCGCCGCCACCGGCCGCTACACAGCCTCCAACCGCTACCGGCAACTGCCCCAGGGTACGCATCAGCGTTTTAACGAAGCCGGCAGGCTGGTAGCCGAATCGAGCTACGACGAGCGCGGCCGCATCACGCGCGAAAAGGCCTGGGACGATGACGGCAAGCTGCTGCGCGACGATGCCGTCTTTGAAGACGGCTCAAGAAAAGCGTATTCCAGATAAAAAATAGAGCCCCCACGCTCCCCGAGGGGGCCGCCCGCCTGCGGCCCGGCAAAGCCGGTTCCGCGGCTCATGCTGGCAGGGAAGGCCCCTTTGCGCGGCTCAGACCAAGGCTACAACCTTCTGGTCAATCGCGCCAAACACCGATTGCCCGTCTTTGCCTTTGGCTTCAATGCGAATGGTGTCGCCGAATTTCATGAACTCGGTTTTGGGCTTGCCATCCTCGATGGTTTCGATCGCGCGCTTTTCGGCGATGCAGCTGTAGCCGTGGCTCCAGTCCTTGTTGCTGACGGTGCCTGAACCGATGATGCTGCCGGCACGGACGTTGCGGGTCTTGCAGATATGGGCAATCAGCTGGCCGAAACTGAATGTCATCTCGGGGCCGGCTTCGCACATACCGACCTTGCGGCCGTTCCAGGTGCTTTGCAGCGTCATGTGCAGGCGGCCCTTGTCCCAGGCGTCGCCGACTTCGTCCAGCGTAACGGCAACCGGGCTGAAAGCGGTTGCCGGTTTGCTCTGGAAGAAACCGAAGCCCTTGGCCAGCTCATCGGGAATCAGGTTGCGCAAGGACACGTCGTTGGCCAGCATCAGCAGGCGCACGCCTTCCAGCGCCTGCTCGGGGGTGGCGCGCATGGGCACATCGCCGGTGATCACGGCGATCTCGGCCTCGAAGTCAATGCCGAACTCCTCGCTCGCCACCACCACATCGTCGCAGGGCCCAATGAAATCATCGCTGCCGCCCTGGTACATCAGCGGGTTGGTGTAAAAACTTTCCGGCACTTCGGCGTTGCGCGCCTTGCGCACCAGTTCCACATGGTTGATGTAGGCCGAGCCGTCTGCCCACTGGTAGGCGCGCGGTAATGGCGCCATGCAGCGCGACGGCTCAAACGGGAAAGCGTGCCGTGCCTTGCCTTGGTTCAATGTTTCGTACAGGTCCTGCAACTGCGGCGACATGAAGTTCCAGTCGTCCAGCACCTGCTGCAATTTGCCCGCGATGCCCGTCGCATAATGGGCTGTTGAAAGATCGCGCGACACCACGACCAGCTGGCCGTCGCGTGAAGAGTCTTTGTAAGTGGCAAGTTTCATCAATATCCTGATTGGTGGCTGTCGGTGTTACCGAAGGGTCAATTGTGCCGTGGCTGGCGACCGGCCGGCATTGCGCCCCCTCGCGTTACGATCCCTGCATTCATTGACCGACGGCTAACCCGAAATTCTAGACAAGCCATGAAAGCAAGCCCAGGCACACCCGCCACAGCACGCAGCAGCCTGCCGCCGCAACGCGCGGGTATCCAGTCGGTCGAGGTTGGCTTCAGCTTACTGGAGGCACTCTCTACCTCACCCGGCCCGCTGATGCTTCGCGACCTGGCAGCCGCAGCGGGCATGAGCGCGGCCAAGGCGCACCGTTATCTCGTCAGTTTTCAGCGGCTGGCACTGGTCGTCCAGGACGAGGCAACCGCCCGATACGACCTCGGCCCGGCTGCGCTCAAGTTAGGACTCGCTGCCCTTTCGAGATTGGACAGCGTGAAGCTGGCCCGCCAGCTCATGCCGCGCCTGATGGTGCAAACCGGCCAGACCCTGGCACTGGCGGTCTGGGGCAACCAGGGACCGACCCTCGTCCACTGGGAAGAATCGCCGCAGTCTGCGACGGTTAATCTGCGGCTGGGCGATGTCATGCCGCTGCTGTCGTCCGCCACGGGCTTGTGCTTTGCCGCATTTTTGTCTTCCAGCCGGCCCAAGGCTAAAGCCAAACCACAGGGGCGGCTGGCGCTGCTGGTCAGGGCTGAACTGACACGCAACCAGAAGCTGGCGCGAAAAGATGTTCCCGCCACCATGGCCGAGCTGAATGCCTTGCTGGAAGATATCCGCCGCCGCGGCATGGCGCGGGCAGTCAATACCCTGCTGCCCGGCGTAGCCGGCTTCTGTGCGCCGGTGTTCGATGCCGACGGCCACCTCGCGCTCGGCATTGTGGCGCTGGGTTCGCTTGCAACGTTTGATCCGGACTGGGACGGCGCGGTGGCACGGCCGCTGGCCGCCGCCGCCCGGCAACTTTCCGGTGATCTTGGATTCACACAGGCGTGACCACGTCCACCGACCGCTATCCTTCGGCGCCTCGCTGGCGTGTGCTTGCAGCGCTGGCTGCAGGGGTGTTGGCTGTCCACACGCTGATGCTGAAGTCGTCGCCGGTACGATTCGGCCCCGAGCAAACTGCCACCTCCCCTCGCAGCCCGGCCTTCGCAACGCGCAGCATCGCACCGTCTCCTGCACCGACAGCGCTGGCACCCGCGCCCTCCACGCCGCCTCCAAAACCCAGGATTTTTAGGAAGAAACCCGTTGAAGCCCAGGAAAATCCAGCGCAACCTGCTACTGATTTAATAGCAACGCCCTCTTCCGAGGTGATGACATCCAGCGCACCCGAGGCAAAAAATCCGGAAAGCCTGCCCGCGCAGGCGACGCCCACAATTGCGGCTGCCAGCGCCCCCGCGATAGCCGAACCAGGCCAGTCGGCGGTGACGGCGGTGGTCTTGCCGGAAAGCGCGCGACTGGAATACAAAATGACCGGCAGCGCAAAAGGCCTGAACTACCACGCAGACGCAGAACTGGGATGGCGCTATTCAGGCAACAACTACAGCGCCTCCATGCGCGTCAGCGCACTGTTTCTGGGTTCACGCAGCATGGCAAGCACCGGGCAGGTGGGTCCGGAAGGCCTGGCGCCGACCCGTTTTTCGGACAAATCAAGAAGCGAAGTGGCCGCGCATTTTGAAGCAGACAAGGGGCAGATCATCTTCAGCGCCAATACGCCGGCGGCCCCCTGGATCAAGGGTGCGCAGGACCGGGTCAGCGTCTTCATCCAGCTGGCTGCCATGCTCGCGGGCAACCCCACCGGCTTTCCGGCGGGCTCCACCATTTCGATTTACACCGTGGGACCGCGGGATGCAGACACCTGGACTTTCCGGGTGGAAGGCGAAGAGAAAATGGCACTTCCCTATGGCGAGCTGAATACGCTCAAACTCACTCGTCAGCCCCGGCGTGAGTTCGATCAGAAAGTGGAACTATGGTATGCCCCGTCACTGGGGTATCTTCCCGTTCGCAGCAGGATCACCCAGCAGAACGGGGATTTCATTGACCAGCAGCTCAGCGCGATCACCAAGAGCTGAGTTCAACCAACCGGCGTTGTTATGCCGCACGGAGGTGCCCGTTTTATGTGCGGTTTTACACGCACTACGCGCCTTTACCGCATGCTTTCGCACTTAACCCCCCGAGCCCTTGAACTTGGCCTCATCGTTGCTATCTGAAGCTAAAGGACCTACACCATGCAAATGCTTTACGACTCGGAATCTTTTGCTGTCATGCAGATTCACGCCAATGCGCCGGAAGAATCCGCGCCTGTCCCGGCCGTTCCGCAACTGGCCCGGCATGGCTTCGAAATCGTCGACAAACGTTCGGGCAAAGAGGTCTATCTGGATGGATCCTGGGCTGAAATGTTCCAGCAGCGCTTGAGCGCCTGGGCGCAAAACACCCCCACGCAAGAAGAAATCGAAGACACGCTGGAAGGCTACAGCGGGCTGGCCAACACCCCAATTTCACTTCATTAAGCCCCGCAGTCGCTCACTTCTGGCTTAAAGAATTCTGCAAGAACGACCAGTGGGTGCTGCGGGACTGGCTTTGCCAGACCGCAGGCGCCGCCCCTGGAAGGGGGAACGGGCTACACGCAGTGAGCCTGGACGGGGCGAGCTTATGACTCGGCTTCGTAAAACCAACGGTACATAGGCTCGGCCAGCACCAGCACGGCGGCCAGCCTGGTGACATGAAATGCCGTGACCACTGGCACACCCAGTTGCAGCACTTTGGCCGTAATGGCCATCTCGGCGATACCGCCGGGTGAGGTGCCCAACAGCAAGGTGGCCCAGTGAAGATCGGCAAACTGAGCCAGCCCCCATGCAAAAGCGGCGCACAACCCAATCATTCCCACCGTCGCCAGCGCCACCGAACCCAGCCAGCGCGGCGCCACGTGCACAAATCTGCGGGTGAACCGCACGCCCAGGCTGATGCCGATGACCAGCTGCGCTGCATTGGTCATGCCTTGCGGCAAGGCCGACAGCGTGACGCCGCAGGCCGTGAGCAGCAGCGACACCAGTAGCGCACCGATAAACCAGGGGTTGGTGCGATCGAGTTTCAGCATGACCCAACAACCGGCACCCGTCAACAAGGCCAGCAGGACAAGGCCCGGCAGTTGAACCACGCGCGCACCCGGCAAAGTAGCGTCCAACCCATGCAGCCCCGCCCATTGAAATCCGAAAGGAATGACCAATGTGACCAGCAACACCCGCAGGCTGTGCGCCGACGCCACCAGATCGGTTTGCGCACCGTGGCGCTCTGCCATCAGCGTCATTTCCGATGCGGCGCCAATAGGCGCCGCGAAATAGGTGGTGATGCGTGACAGGCCAGCAACATGCAGGCGACCCGGGCCGTGATGCACGCCGTAGAGCCATGACCCGAAAGCCAGGCCCAATACCAGTGCCCACACAATGTTCAGCGCAATCGCCCACCACAGGCCCCCCAGCAACGCCACCACCTGCGGCGTGAAGTACAACCCCAATGCACAACCGATGATCCATTGCCCGACGTTGCGCAGCGGCGTCCAGCTGGCCGTGGGTCCGCCCAGCATGGAGACCACCGCCGTCGCCAGCAAGGGGCCGATCATCCAGGGCAAAGGCGTGCGCAGCGCAATACACAAAGAAGCGGCACCCCAGGCCAGCAACAAGGTCAGGACGACACGCACGGGCGGGGACTGGGCGGCGCGGTGGGGCAAGGAAGGCATGGCAGAGCTTAACGGCGCGGAACAGAAGCCGCTGGAAGCGGTAGTATCCACCGATGCGCCATTTCTTCACCCCTCGTGCTTTGGCATGCCTTGTCTGCACTGCCACGATGGCTTTGGCGGGCGGTTGCGCGGGCCGGCCTGAAGCACCCATTCTGCAGGCGCAGGGCAGCGAAGCCGCACAAACATCCACCCGGCTGGAGGCGCTGCTCCCTGCCGACGTCCTGATCCTCGGGGAGCAGCACGATGCCGTTGAGCACCAGACAATCGAACAACAGGTGGTCGCCGCCCTGGCGGCCAAAGGGGTGCTGGCTGCCGTAGCCCTTGAGATGGCCGACACGGGTGCAAGCACTTCCGCGCTCAGGCCCAGTGCCACCGAGCAGCAGGCCCGCAATGCGCTCAACTGGAACGACAAGGGCTGGCCCTGGACAGCCTACGGTCCTGCCGTGATGACCGCGGTGCGCGCCGGTGTCCCCGTGATGGGCGCCAATCTGCCCCGGGTGCAGATGCCAGACAGCATGGCTGACAGCCGGCTTGACGCCCGCTTGCCAGGCCCCGCCCTCAAAGCCCAACAGCAGTTGATCCGTCTCGGCCACTGCAACCTGTTGCCCGAGAGCCAGATCACGCCCATGACACGTATCCAGATTGCCAAGGACATCACCATGGCCAACACCCTGGGGCAGGCCGTGCTGCCCGGCAAGACAGTGCTGCTGCTGGCCGGAAGCGGCCATGCGAACCGGCAATTGGGCGTACCGCTGCATCTGCCGACGGACATAAAAGCCAAAGTAGTGCGCCTGCTTGCCGGGAACCCTGCGAATGCCGAGAGGGCAGACGCTTTCGATGCGGTGTGGGCAACGGCCCCGCTCCCGGAGACCGACTATTGCGCGGGCCTGCAGAAGCAGCTGGTACCCAAACCCTGAAGAGCCTTTTGAGGCTCCTCCATCGGTGAATCAAGCGTTTTTGCGGATGGCGTCGGCAACCACATTGACGATGCGGTCGATATGTTCTTTTTCGACGATGTAGGGTGGGCAGACCACGACGTTGTCAGCCGCCGGCCTCACCAGCACACCGTTGTGGAAGCAGTCCATGAAGATGTCATAGGCACGCTTGCCCGGCACACCCGCCACCGGCGCCAGCTCGACCGCGCCGGCCAGCCCCAGGCTGCGAATACCGATCACATTGGGCAGGCCCTTCAGGCCGCTGTGCATCGCGTCGCCCAATACCTTGCCCATCTGGCCGGCACGTTCATACAACTGTTCTTCCTTGAACAGCTCCAGCGTCGCGATTGCGGCCGCGCAAGCGACCGGGTGGCCGGAGTAGGTATAGCCGTGAAAGAACTCCACGGCATGCTCGGGCGCACCGGCATTGGCATTCATCATGCCGTCATAGATGCGGTCGGAGCAGATCACACCGCCCAGCGGGATGACACCGTTGGTCACGCATTTGGCGAAATTTAGCATGTCGGGCACCACACCGTAATAGTCCGCCCCGAAACCGGTGCCCAGGCGGCCGAAACCCGTGATAACTTCATCAAAAATCAGCAGGATGCCGTGCTTGTCGCAAATTTCGCGCAGGCGTTTCAGGTAGCCCTTGGGCGGCAGGTACCATCCGGCGCTTCCTGATACCGGCTCGACGATGACGGCAGCCACGTTGCTCGGGTCGTGCAGCGGCAGGATGCGATTTTCCAGCTCCAGCAGCAGGTCTTCCTGCCATACGGGCTCAGTACCGTTGATGTAGGCGTGGTTGACCGGGTCATGAATGAAACGCATGTGGTCCACGCGAGGCAGCAACGCGGCGCCATACACCTTGCGATTGGCCGGAATGCCGCCCACGCTCATGCCGCCGAAACCAACGCCGTGGTAGCCCTTTTCACGGCCGATGAATACATTACGGTGGCCTTCGCCCCGCGCACGGTGGTAAGCCAGCGCGACCTTCAACGACGTGTCCGCGGCTTCTGAGCCCGAATTGCAAAACAGCACCTTGTTGAGGTCGCCGGGCGCCATGCCTGCGATGATCTCGGCGGCCTTGAAGGCCTGGTCGTTGCTGGCCTGGAAAGCGGTCGCGTAGTCCAGCGTATCGAGCTGCTTCTTTATGGCGTCGTTGATGGGCTTGCGATTGTGGCCGGCGCCCACGCACCACAGACTGGAAATACCGTCGATCACCTGGCGCCCGTCGTGCGTCGTGAAATGCATGCCGTCTGCGGCCACAAACACGCGCGGGTCTTTTTTGAAGCTGCGGTTGGGCGTGAACGGGAGCCACTGGTGCTCCATGTTGAAATTCTGGTAGGCCATGGTGATTTCTTTCCTGCGTCGAAAGGAGTGAAGCTGGGATAGCAGCGCTTGATCTTGCATTCTGGCACTCTTGCCGCCGCCCTGCACCGTCAATTGCCCGCCGGCCGGGCAGACACAGTCTTCACCTGCGACAATTCACCCCCTATGAATCACGCTTATATCCTTACCCTGTCCTGCCCGGACCGTATGGGCATTGTTCACGCGGTCTCTGGCTTCCTGTTGCAGAACGGCGGCAATATTGAGGAAGCTGCGCAGTACAACGACCACGACACCGGACTCTTCTTCATGCGGGTTCAGTTTGCCTGCGACCAGCTGACCCAGGAAGAACTGAAGGTGCAGCTCGAAGCATTCGCCTCACCTTTCAGCATGAAGTGGAAGCTTCACTCGACAGAAGCTGCCATGCGTACCGTGATCATGGTCAGCCGCGACGGCCATTGCCTCAACGACCTGCTGTTTCGCTGGAAGTCCGGCATGGTGCCGCTGGATGTGCGCGCCATCATCAGCAACCACCGCGATTTTTACCAGCTGGCGGCAAGCTACAACGTTCCTTTCCACCACATCCCGGTGACGGCGGCCACCAAGGCGCAGGTCGAAGCAAAGCAACTTGAAATCATCGAGGCAGAGGGTGCCGAACTGGTCGTGCTGGCGCGCTACATGCAAGTGCTCAGCAACGACATGTGCAACTCGCTCTCGGGACGTGCCATCAATATCCACCACAGCATGCTTCCGAGCTTCAAGGGCGCCAGACCGTATTACCAGGCACATGAACGCGGTGTGAAGGTGATAGGCGCGACGGCGCATTACGTTACGGCAGACCTTGATGAAGGCCCGATCATCGAACAGGATGTGACCCGGGTTGATCACAAGGACACAGTCGAACACCTGACCGCCCGCGGCAAGGACACCGAAAGCCGGGTACTTGCACGCGCCGTCAAGTGGCACAGTGAACATCGTGTGCTTTTGAACGGCCACAAGACTGTCATCTTTAAATAGCCATGAGCCCCCACGGTCGCTCACTGCGTGTAGCTTCCTGCCCCCCTCGGGGGCCGCTGCGCCTGCGGCCCGGCAAAGCCGGTTCCGCGGCTCCTGCTTGCAAAGAAGCGTCGCAAACGACGCGTAGCGTTCACTAGTAGACATGGCTACTCCTGCCCGAATCCCACCCATTCAATGCCTGCTGACCTTTGAGGCGCTGGCGCGGCTGCGTAGCGTGACCCAGGCGGCCGAAGAACTCTGCGTCACGCCCAGTGCGGTCAGCCACCGCGTCAAGCAGCTGGAGCAGATCATCGGCACCAAGCTGTTTGGCCGTGCCGATTTTTCATTGACCACCGAAGGCAGCGAATACCTGGCGCATGTGCGCGAAGGCCTGGCCACACTGCAGAAATTTCCCGGCGCTGCCGGGCAAAGCGCCGCCCCCGGCAAGCGCAAGTTACGGCTGGCGGTCACGCCCACGTTCGCACGCTCCATCCTGATTCCACGCCTGCGCCAGTTCACCGATGCCTATCCTGAAATCGACCTGACGCTGCAGGTGTCCATCCCCCTGCTGGACGTGGTGGCCGAGGATGCCGACCTCATCGTGCGCTTCGGCACCGGCCGCTATGCGGACCTGGAGCACGTCTGCCTCAGCAAGGACGAAGTCGCGCCGCTCGCCTCACCGGCTTTTGTGCGCGAACACGGCCCCTTTGAGGCGGCTGAAGATCTCGAAGGCGAAAGCCTGTTGCGCTCGCCGCTGGAGCCATGGCGCACGTGGTTTGCCGCCCACAAACTTGATTGGCCCGAACCCACCGACGGCTCCCAGTTCAACGACATCGGCCTGATGTGCGATGCCGCCGCGGCCGGCATGGGCATCGCGTTGATACGTCTCAAGCTGGGCGCGCCCTGGCTGGAAAACGGCTCGCTGGTGCGGCTGGGCAGCAACGAAGTGTTCGCCGGTAATATTCCCAGCCCGCACGCACATTACCTGTGCTGGCGCACCGGCACCATGGACCGCTGGGAATGCGCGGCTTTTGCCGACTGGCTGCGCAAAAGCCTGGGTTAGGGCCCCAAGGCCTGTTAATGAGAAGGCCGCCGCTCGGCGTTGCAAAGCCTTGACGGGGCCCCTGAGTTTTGTGCCTTGCTCAAGGCCTTTGACATGCAGCGCATCCTGCGTAAACAAATAGCACTAACAGGTCCTGACGCCGTCCGATAAGTGGTTTTGCGTCCGTACCGGCTCATGCTTATGATGGGCTGGCCGTGACACCGGGGGAGGGCCCGGCCGGCTGCACATAGCCAAAAAAACCAACCCGTTCAACGAGGGAAAATCTTATGAGGAAAAATCAATTGGCCGTCGGCGTGGCCGGCGTCCTGCTCTCCATGCTCGCCCTGTCGCCTGCGATTCATGCCGAGGGTAAGGCGGCCGCGGCCAAGGCCGTCAAGCCCGGCACCTTCTGTCCCATCCAGGACGCCAAGGAGTGCCAGGCCGCTGTGACGCCCGTGCAAATCCTGTCGCGCTTCAAGGCCGGCAATACGCGTTTCGTTTCCGGCAAGCCGCGCCACCAAAACTACCTCAAGGAAGTGAAGGCCACCGCGGACGGCCAGTTCCCACTGGCCAGCATAGTGTCGTGCATTGATTCGCGCGCACCGGCCGAGATTGTGTTTGACCAGGGCATAGGTGACCTTTTCAACGCACGCGTGGCAGGCAACATCGTCAACGAAGACATCCTGGGTAGCCTGGAATTCGCACACAAAGTCATGGGCGCCAAACTGCTGGTGGTGATGGGTCACACCAGCTGCGGTGCCATCAAGGGTGCTTGCGACGACGCCCAATTGGGCAACCTGACGGGACTCATCGGCAAGATCAAGCCAGCCGCGAACCTGGTGTCCGCCGACATCAAGGATCGCACGTCCAAGAACTATGCCTTTGTCGAGATGGTGGCGGAGAGCAATGTGCATCTCACAGTGGAAACGATTCGCGAGAAGAGCCCCATCCTGCGCGAGATGGAGCAAAAGGGAGAAATCCTGATCGTGGGGGCCATGTACGACGTGAAGACCGGCAAGGTCAAGTTTTACGACACGCCCGGCGCCGGCAAGGCTCCGGGAACGAAGTCTTGAAGCTCTTCCCGTTTTGAGCGGATTCTGGCGGCCGGCATTTCACACCCGGCATTAAATTTCTTCAACCCGGCCGCCGCCGCTTGCCCTACAGTCTGGTTTCAACCCCGGAGCCAGACAGACCATGAACGCCCCCGCCTCGCTCAAACAGCAAAGCCAGCTTGAACGCTCGGAACGGCAGTCGCAGGTCGTGCGAGCGCTGCGGGCGGTGTTGCCGGCTCATGCCCTGCTGTGGAACAACGAAGACACCACACCTTACGAGTGCGACGGCCTGACCGCCTACCGCCAGCGGCCGCTGGTTGTGGCTTTGCCCGAGACCTATGACCAGGTGCAGGCCGTGCTCAAGAGCTGTCATGCGCTGGAAGTGCCGGTGGTTGCGCGCGGCGCCGGCACCGGGCTTTCCGGCGGTGCCATGCCGCACAAGCTGGGCGTCACGCTATCGCTGGCCAAGTTCAACAAGATTCTCAAACTCGACGCCATCAGCCGCACGGCCGTGGTGCAGGGCGGCGTGCGCAACCTCGCCATTTCCGAAGCGGCCGCACCGCTGGGCCTTTATTACGCGCCCGACCCTTCCAGCCAAATAGCCTGCACCATAGGCGGCAACGTGGCCGAGAACTCGGGTGGCGTGCATTGCCTCAAGTACGGGCTGACGGTACACAACGTGCTCAAGGTCAGAGGCTTCACCATTGAAGGAGAGGAAGTTGAATTCGGCAGTGATGCACTCGATGGAGCAGGCTATGACCTGCTGAGCGTCATCATCGGAAGCGAAGGCATGCTGGCCGTGACCACAGAGGTGACGGTGAAACTGATACCCAGGCCTCAGCTGGCGCGTTGCATCATGGCCAGCTTTGACGACCTGCGCAAAGCCGGCGATGCCGTAGCCGCCGTAATTGCGGCGGGCATCATTCCCGCCGGCCTTGAGATGATGGACAAGCCGATGACGGCCGCAGTGGAAGACTTTGTGCACGCCGGCTACGACCTCACCGCCGAAGCCATCTTGCTGTGCGAAAGCGACGGCACGCCGGAGGAAGTTGAAGAAGAAATCGGCCGCATGACCGACGTGCTGCGCCGCTGTGGCGCCACGGCCATTGCGGTGAGCCAGGACGAGGCTGAACGCCTGCGCTTCTGGAGTGGCCGCAAAAACGCCTTCCCCGCATCGGGACGCATCAGCCCCGACTACATGTGCATGGACTCCACCATCCCGCGCAAGCGCCTGGCCGACATCCTGCTGGCTATCGCAGAGATGGAAAAGAAATACCAGTTGCGCTGCGCTAATGTGTTCCACGCGGGCGACGGGAATCTGCACCCGTTGATTTTGTTTGATGCCAATGATCCCGACCAATTGCACCGCTGTGAACTCTTCGGCGCAGACATCCTGGAAACCAGTGTCGCGATGGGCGGCACCGTGACGGGCGAACACGGCGTGGGCGTGGAAAAACTCAACTCCATGTGCGTGCAGTTCTCCGCTGAAGAAAACGAGCAGATGTTCGGTGTCAAACGCGCGTTCGACAGCAAAGGCCTGCTCAACCCGGGCAAGGTGATCCCGACGCTGAACCGCTGCGCCGAATACGGAAAAATGCTGGTACGGGGCGGGCAGATCAAGCACCCCGATTTACCGCGCTTTTAGGCGAAAGACGCAGCCGCATGAAAACCTCATAGACTGCGCGGGCAACCCACGGCCCAAAAAATGCATACGACGCTGTCCATCGGTTTTTCCACCATGCGCCGCCAGGTCTCCCGTGGCCTGGCAGGCGCCTTGCTGGCGTTCGTTTCGCCGTGGGGCTGGTGCCTCAAGGTGGGGCAGTCACTGCCCCACCTCGAGCCCTTCGACAAGGCCATGCTGGAAGTCATGAAGAAATACGATGTCCCGGGCGCCAGCCTGGTCGTGGCCAAGGACGGCAAGCTGCTCCTTGCCAAAGGTTACGGCTATGCCGACAGGGACAAGCAGGAAGCCATGACGCCGCAAACCCTGTTCCGCATGGGAAGCATCAACAAGACCTTGACAGCAGTCATGGTGCTCAAGCTGGCGGAGGACGGAAAGCTGAAGCTGGACGACCCGGTGCTGCCCCTTTTCGAAAAAGCCGGAATAGCACCCTCCTCCCCCGCCGACCCGCGCGTCAAGGACATCAGCATCCGGCACCTGCTTCAGCATTCAGGCGGATTCGATCGGGAGCGCTCTGGTGATCCGTTTTTTCAGCCCCGGCTCGGAGCCGTTGCCCGCCGGCAAGGCGTGGCACCCGTCAGCTGCGATGCGATCATCCGGGATTCCCTTCAGGACAAGCTGGATTTCGCGCCCGGCGAGCGCTTCGCCTATTCCAATACCGGCTACTGCATGCTCGGAAGGGTTGTGGAAGTCGTCACCGGCGAGTCCTACCGTACCTTCAGCAGCCGGGAGTTTCTGATGCCGTCCACCGGCAAAGGCTTTCAGGCCGCAAGCAGCACCGAGAGCCGGCAGGGCGAGACGAAGTACTACGCGTATCCCGGAGAGCCGCTGCAGCGCGGCGCACCGGGTGTTACGAACGCGAATGTGCCCAGCCCTTACGGCTCCTACTCCGTCGAAAACATGGACGCGCTGGGCGCCTGGATTGCAACGCCAACAGATGTGCTGAAGTTTTTCCTGGCGATCGACGGCGCACGGGGGAAACGGCTTCTGAATGAGGAATCGTTGCAAACCATGCGCAGCGAGCCGATGCTGGAAAAAGATGGCAATCCGCGCAGCTTTTATGCGGCAGGCATCCACGTCGTCAGGAGTGACAAAGGTGATAACTGGTGGCACACGGGCAGCCAGCCGGGCCTGCAGACCCTGGCACTTCGGACCCGGCAAGGCTATGCATGGGTGGTAGCCTTCAATTCCAGGCCGGACCCATCCGGGCGCCGCGCATTCTTCAAAGACATCGACCAGGCACTGTGGGGCGCGGCGAATGCGGTGCGGGAGTGGCCGCAAGGAGATCTTTTTTCCAGCCCTTAAACTTTCCAGATGGGTATTGCCATGACCATCCCAGCAATTCCCGGCGTTGCCCTCGCATCGAGAGTGCACCCACCTGCCGTGGAAATCATGTCATGACAGCATCGCGGAATTTGGCCTGGTTACTCGTTTTTCAGTCCGCAGGGGAACTTCTTTCCCGCGGTTTTCCCTGCCGTTTTCGGGCCCTGTGATTGGCGTGGTTTTGCTTCTGCCGGGCCTCCAGTCAGACACGGTGCGCAGCCCTGTGGCAGTGTGCGCAGACTTCTTGCTCTCGCACCTTTCGTTACTCTTTGTGCCCGTCGACGTCGGGATGATGACCCGTCCGTCACTGGTCAGCCAGTACGGCGCACGCATGCTGCTGGTCGTGGTGGCGTCCACTTCGGCGGGTTTGCTCGTGACCGTGCTGATGCTGCACCTGGACGGTCGTCTGCCTGGCCGGTGCCCTGCTGGCCACCGGCGTGCCTTACCCCACCTATTTTGCGGGCGCCCAGTTCATCCATTTCCTGCTCGGCCCTGCGGTGGTGGCACTGGCATGGCCACTATGGTTGCGGCGCGAAGAACTGCGCCGGGGTCGGCTGCTGCTTGCGGCCGTAGCCGGTGGTGCTGCGGCCAGCGGATCGGCATTGTTGCAGGGATGGGCCGCAGGCTTGCCCGTCGAAGTTACCCTGTCGCTTGCGCCCAAATCTGTCATCGCACCGGTCGCCATGGGTATTGCGGAAAAGATCGGCGGAATCCCTGCGCTGGCGGCTGTGTTTGCCGTGGTTACTGGCCTCGTGGGTGCGCTCAGCGGCAAATACCTGTTTGACGCCTTGCGAATTCCCGTTGACGCTGCAGGCTGGGCCGCGTGGTTTTGCGCTGGGCACGGCATCTCACGGGCTGGGCGCCGCGCGGGCCTTGCAGGTCAATGCCGACGCGGGCGCTCCGCCGGGTTGGCGCTGGGCCTGCAGGTGGTTCTGGCCTCCGCGCTGGTACCGCTGGCGTTCCGGTGGCAGTAGCCAGAACGGCGAACACGAAAACCCCGCATCACTTTCCTGCCGCGAGCAGCAGGAAAGTGATGTGGAGGTTTCGGTGGCGCGTTAGAAACGCGCCCTGTTTTTGCTTTAAGTCTCCTACACCGCCTGCAAACCTGGTTTGACCGCACTCGCCGGCTTGGCCGCAGCCAGCGCACCGAACAGGATCTCGCCTGAGAGCTGGCCGCCTTCTTCAATCACCAGCTTGCCGTAGCGGATGATGCCCGTGACTTTCCCGGTCGAGTAAATCACCAGTTTCTGCCGCACTGTAAGGTTGCCGTTGAATTCCCCACGGATTTCCGCCACGTCGATTTCTGCGGAGCCCTTGAACGCACCCTGCTCGGCAATCTGGATCACTCGCGAATCCATGGTGGCTTCCACCAGGCCTTCGACCACCAGCGTATCGCAGTCCGTGATCTCCACGCCCTTCAGTTTGATATTGGGGCCGACCGTCAACTTGCTGCCGCCTTCTTTTCCCGTGCTCGCAGGCGCTTCATTGACCGCCTTGGCGGTGTTTTGCTGGTTCACATTTGAGGACGATGCACCCGACTGCAGCGCGCCGGAAGCACTGGACGTGCCCGTGGTCCCATAACCATTTCCCGGGCCATGACGCAAGCCCGTTGGTGTCTCGTTTTCTCGCTTGCCAAAGAACGGTGTTGCCATTGTGAGTTCCTTCAAAAAGAACGCATGGTACGTCTGCAGAAAATTAAAAGCTTCAGTGGTGTGCAAGATAGGTAACGAAATTAATTCTTACATTCACCAGTTTGCATTGACGATGCGGCAAGAACAACAGACCTTACGTGCGCCTACGTCCGGCCAGCAACACATGAGGAAAACTCCATCCAATTGGCGCTGGAGATTCGCTCACTTCGTTTCGGTACATGCGATGGATTTTTTTGACGCAGTGGCAGCGCCGATCTTCCAATGTCGAAATGCCTCAAACCTCGGATACCGGTCGCGTGTAGCATGTCGGGCACCATGGCCGCTGACAATGAACTCCACACATTCGCGCTTTTTGACACTGCTGTTGGGCAGTGCGCGCTGGTATGGAACGCACACGGCATTGCAGCCGTGCGCTTGCCCGAAACATCGGAGCGCCGCATGTTGTCCCGTCTGCGGGGAGAGTTTGCGCCGCTCGCGCCCGCCACGCCACCACAGGACATGCAGCTGGCCATAGACGCCATGACAGCCCTGCTGGCAGGTGACGCCCGCGATTTGCGGTTCTGCATACTGGATCTGCGCCGCATTCCCCCGTTTCACCGCCGGGTTTATGCGATTGCACAGGAAGTCCTTCCGGGCAAAACATGCACATACGGCGATATCGCCACCGAGCTTGGCGAACCCGGCTCGGCGCGTGCCGTGGGTCAGGCGTTGGGGCATAACCCGTTTCCCATCATCGTGCCTTGCCACCGCGTGCTGGCCGCAGGCGCGCAGTCGGGCGGCTTCTCAGCGCCGGGTGGCGTCTCGACCAAGTTGCGCATGCTGCTGATTGAAGGCGCGGAAATCGGCGGCGCGCCCGGCTTGTTTGACCGTGAGCCGCCGCCCTCCACGTCATAGTCATTGAACAAACGCCCATCACCACGAAACTCACCCACCCATGCCGCACACCTTTACAGACAAAACGCCCGCAATTCGTCTCTATTCAGCCCGCCTCAGCATGTTCGGCGCCAAGGTGCAGATCGCCGCGTTTGAAAAAGGCATACCGCTCAATATCGTCATGGTGCCCTTCTCGCAGACCGAGGGCTACTCACCCAAGCATCCGGAGGTCGTGCGAATCAACCCGAAAAAACAGGTGCCCGTACTGATCAACGGCGACCTGGAGCTGTTTGACTCGACGCAGATCCTGGAATACCTTGAAGACCTGCAGCCCCAGCCCGCGCTGTGGCCGGCCGGCATCGCCGCCCGCGCCCGCGCCCGCCAGATGGAGCACATGTCGGACGAGGTTTACTTTCCTCACATCATCCGGCTCATGGGCCTGCAGCACAGCCTGGACGATCCGCAAGCGGTAGCCGCAATTGATGGTGCGCGGGCCTTCTACACGCGGCTTGAAAATCTCCTGCAAGGGCGGGAGTTCGTGATGGAGAGCTTCTCGTTTGCCGATATCGCGCTGTACATGGCGATGCTGTTTGGCGAACGCCTGGGCGCGCCCCTTACACCGGCTACGCCGTTGCTGCTGGCATGGCGCGACAGGATGAGTGCGCGGCCTTCGGTGCAGAGCGCGGTGATCCCCATGGCGAAATACCTGTTGTCGGACGGCAGGCCTCTGCCTGCCTTCATGGCCGAAATGCTGCAAGCGGCCTGACGCCAGGGCCCACACCCGACGTGGGTGCTCGGGGAAAACCGAGCAAAGACCGGCGCTTTGGCGCAAACTGGTGAACTGGCCGTGCAAACAAATCCAACAAGCGCGGACCGGCAAAAAAGGAGTTCGCCATGCCCCGCCACACCCCTATCGAGCGTTATCGCAACATTGGCATCAGCGCGCACATCGATGCCGGCAAGACCACCACGACCGAACGCATCCTGTTCTACACAGGTGTGAACTACAAGATCGGCGAAGTCCATGAAGGTACGGCCACCATGGACTGGATGGAGCAGGAGCAGGAGCGCGGCATCACCATCACCTCGGCAGCGACCACCGCCTTCTGGAAAGGCATGGCCGGCAACTACCCCGAGCACCGCATCAACATCATCGACACGCCCGGCCACGTGGACTTCACCATCGAGGTGGAGCGCTCCATGCGTGTGCTCGACGGCGCGGTGATGGTATATGACGCCGTGGGCGGCGTGCAGCCGCAGTCAGAAACCGTCTGGCGCCAGGCCAACAAATACAAGGTGCCGCGCCTGGCATTCGTCAACAAGATGGACCGGGTCGGTGCCGATTTTTTTCGCGTGCAACGCCAGATCAGCGAGCGTCTCAAAGGCGTGGCTGTGCCGGTGCAGATTCCGGTGGGCGCGGAAGACCATTTTCAAGGCGTGGTAGACCTCGTCAAGATGAAGGCCATCATCTGGGACGACACCAGCCAGGGCCTGCATTTCGAGTATGGCGACATTCCGGCAGACCTGGTGGAGACCGCCAACGAGTGGCGCACCAAGATGATTGAGGCGGCCGCTGAAGCCAATGACGAGTTGCTCAACAAGTACCTCGCGGGCGAGCCGTTGAGCGAAGACGAGATCAAACAGGGGCTGCGCCAGCGCACAGTGGCCAACGAGATCGTGCCCATGCTCTGCGGTAGCGCCTTCAAGAACAAGGGCGTGCAGGCGATGCTGGACGCGGTGATCGACTACCTGCCTTCGCCGGTGGACGTGCCCGCCATCCTGGGTCACACCGAAGACGACGGGGAAGCGGAACGCCACCCGAAAGACGATGAACCCTTCTCGGCGCTGGCTTTCAAAATCATGACCGACCCCTATGTCGGGCAGCTGATTTTCTTTCGTGTGTACTCCGGTGTGGTCAAAGCCGGAGACACGGTCTACAACCCCGTCAAGGGCAAGCGCGAGCGCCTGGGCCGCATTTTGCAGATGCATGCCAATGAGCGCAACGAGGTCAAGGAGGTGTACGCCGGCGACATCGCCGCCGCCGTGGGCCTGAAAGAAGCAACCACCGGCGACACGCTGTGCGACCCGGCCCACGTCATCATCCTGGAAAAGATGGTCTTCCCCGAGCCTGTGATTTCACAGGCCGTTGAACCCAAGACCCAGGCGGACCAGGAAAAAATGGGTATTGCGCTGCACCGCTTGGCGCAGGAGGACCCTTCGTTTCGTGTACACACCGACGAAGAGTCGGGCCAGACCATCATCTCGGGCATGGGCGAGCTGCACCTGGAGATATTGGTCGACCGCATGAAGCGCGAGTTCAGCGTAGAGGCCAATGTGGGCAAACCGCAGGTGGCCTACCGTGAAACGATCCGGCAGGCGGTGAACGATGTTGAAGGCAAGTTCATCAAGCAGTCGGGCGGTCGCGGGCAGTACGGACACGCGGTACTCAACCTGGAGCCGCAGCCTTCTGGCAAGGGCTTTGAGTTCGTCGATGCCATCAAGGGCGGCGTAATTCCACGTGAATACATTCCGGCGGTCAACAAGGGCATTGTGGAAACACTCAAGGCCGGCGTGCTTGCGGGCTACCCGGTGGTCGATGTGAAGGCCACGCTGGTGTTTGGCTCCTACCATGATGTCGATTCGAACGAGAACGCGTTTCGCATGGCCGGTTCGCTCGCCTTCAAGGAAGCCATGCGCCGTGCCAAGCCGGTGCTGCTGGAGCCCGTGATGGCGGTCGAGGTTGAAATGCCCGAAGACTTCATGGGCAATGTGATGGGCGACCTCTCATCGCGGCGCGGCATGGTGCAGGGCATGGAAGACATTGCGGGCGGCGGCGGCAAGCTGGTGCGCGCCGAGGTGCCGCTGTCGGAAATGTTCGGCTACTCGACCACCTTGCGCTCACTCACGCAGGGCCGGGCTACCTACACCATGGAGTTCAGGCGCTATGCCGAAACAACCCCGGATGTATCCGCTGCCATCATGCGCGGCAAGGGCACGTAGCTCCGCGCATGAAGCTCTAACAATTTCACCAGCATGCTTTATGCGGCTTGCCCATACGGCCAGGCGCGAGCAGCTATGGATTGGCATCAACAATTCAACGCAGGCAGGAATACGCGTGCCAGATATTTAAAACGAGTCCTCTGGCAAAGCCGGAGCGGCCAGAAACCCTCAGATCTCGATCTTGCTGCCCAGTTCCACCACCGAGTTGTTTGGCAGGTTCAGGAAGTCTGCCGCACCGCTGGCGTTGTGGTGCATCTGAGCAAACAGTTTCTCGCGCCAGGGTGCCATGCCGCTGCCGATGGTCGGGATCACCGTGTCGCGCGAGAGGAAATAGCTGGTCGTCATCGACTCCAGCTCGCAGCCCCGGCCCTTGATCTGCTGCAGGGCCTTGGGCAGGTCCAGGTCGTTCTTGAAGCCGTAGTGCACGTTGACCTGCCAGCAGTCGTGACCCAGTGATTCGATCTCCAGGCGCTTGTTCATGCCGATCCAGGGGATCTCATGGTTGCGCACCGTCACGAACAGATTCTGCTCATGCAGCACCTTGTTGTGCTTGAGGTTGTGCAGCAGCGCGTTGGGCACACTGCCAGGCTCGGCTGTCAGGAATACGGCGGTGCCTTCGACACGGGCCGGCGGGCTGACGAAGACGGCGTCCAGGAAGCTCGGTAAATCGATCGCATCGGCTCGCAGCTTTTCATTGAGCAGGTGGCGGCCTTCCTTCCAGGTAATCATCAGCGTGAAGACCGCACCCCCAATCACCAGCGGGAACCAGCCGCCGGCGAACAGTTTCATGAGGTTGGAGGCGAAGAACGCGAAGTCGACGACAAAGAAGACACCGGTCGCCGCAATGCACAAACTCAGTGGGTACTTCCAGCCGTAGCGGATCACGTAAAAAGTCAGGATGGTGGTGATCAGCATGTCGGTGCATACCGCAATGCCGTACGCGGCCGCCAGGTTGCTGGACGAGCGAAACATCACCACCGCAAGCACGATGGTGATGAAGAGGCCCCAGTTGACGAAGGGCATGTAGATCTGGCCGGTGTCGCGCACGCTGGTGTGCTGGATATTGAGGCGCGGCAGGTAGCCCATCTGGATGGCCTGCTTGGTCACGCTGAAGGCGCCGGTGATCAGCGCCTGCGAGGCGATCACGGTAGCCATGGTGGCCAGGCCCACCAGCGGCAGCAGCGCCCACTCGGGCGCCATCAGGAAAAACGGGTTCTTCACTGCGGCAGGGTTGCCGATGAGCAGCGCGCCCTGGCCGAAGTAATTGAGCACCAGCGAAGGCATGACCACGGAAAACCACGCCAGGCGAATCGGTTTTTTGCCGAAGTGGCCAAGGTCGGCGTAAAGCGCCTCGGCGCCGGTTACGCACAGCACGACGGCGCCCAGAATGATGAAGGTGGTACCGGGGTTGGCCCACATGAACATCACCGCGTAGTGCGGGCTGACTGCCACCAGGATTTCGGGATGGGTCACGATCTGCGAAATGCCCAGCAACGCCAGCACGGCAAACCAGATCAGCGTGATGGGGCCGAAAAATTTGCCTATGCCCGCCGTGCCGTGCTTTTGCACCGCAAAAAGGGCAAACAAAATGACCAGGGTGATAGGGATCACGCCCTGCTTGAAGGCAGGCGAGACGACTTCCAGGCCTTCGACGGCCGACAGCACCGAAATCGCCGGCGTGATGACGCCATCGCCATAAAACAGGGAAGTGCCGAAGATGCCAACGATCAGCAAGGTCTTGCGCAGCTGGGGCTTGTCTTTCACCGCGGTGGAGGCCAGCGCCAACATGGCGATCAGGCCGCCTTCACCGTTGTTGTCGGCGCGCAGCACCAGCGCCACATACTTGATCGAGACAATGACGGTCAGCGTCCAGAAGAAGATGGACAGGATGCCGTAGACGTTGTCTGGGGTAAAGGGAACATGCCCGGAACCGAAAACTTCCTTGACGGCATACAGGACGCTGGTTCCGATGTCGCCGTAGACGACACCAATGGCGCCCAGGGTGAGCGCCGCGAGTGATGATTTTTTACTGGACACAAAAACTTCCCGTCTTTGCACTCGGCCCGTTCAAGCGGGTCCAAAGCGGCGGGAATGGTTACCTTTGGGAACGCTATTTTGCGCCCGGGTGCCCTGCTTGCAAGTCGGCGAACACCCCTAAATCCAACTAATCCCGATTTTGTTGCACCGCAACAACTTGTAACAAACCGGCCCCGCCGATGCCGGGGAAGCCAGCGCAGGCAGGTGAATTCTGGGCGCTACTTTTTTAATAGCTGCTTGCGCACGGCCTGCTTGGGCCAGACGCCTAAAAGACTCCTAATTCGAGCCGTCGCGGACACATAAGCTCCCTGACTTTCGAAAGCGGCCGCGGGCAGGCCGGCTTTGCCGGATGCCTTGCGGCGTCCCCTGCAAGGGGAAACGGCACTACACGAAGCGTAGCGAAGTGAGAACGATAGGGGTGTTAGTCGTAAACCTCGGCGTCCGGGTCGGTGGCTTCGAGTTCATAGCTCGCAGCAAGCATCGCCAGTCGGGCGATCACGCCATACATATAGAAGCGGTTGGGGCTGCTGGAGCCGGGCTTCTCGCCGGGCTGCGGCAGGCGGCCGCTGTCGGCAAAGGCCAGCGGCACAAAGCTGGCGCCGGGCGCATTGAGGTTTTCGTCCACACCGCGCTCTGCATGCACGCGGTAAAAGCCGCCCACCACGTAGCGGTCCATCATGTAGACCACGGGCTCGGCCACGGCGTCGTTGACGCGCTCGTTGGTCAGCACGCCTTCCTGGATGATCACTTCGGACAGCGGCTGGCCGTCTTTTGTCGTGCTCATCTTGTTTTTCGTCTTGCGGTTCAGCGCGTCCAGGTCTTTCACGTCGCGCACCGTCATGATGCCCATGCCGTAGGTGCCATTGTCCGCCTTGACGACGACAAAAGGCTTTTCGTTGATGCCGTATTCCTTGTACTTGCGCTTGATTTTGGTGAGCAGCGCATCGACGTTGGTGGTCAGGCAGTCCATGCCGGTTTCTTCGGCAAAGTTGACTTCACCGCACTGGGCGTACATGGGGTTGATAAGCCAGGGGTCTATGCCCAGCAGCTTGCCGAAACGCTTGGAAACTTCTTCGTAGGCCTTGAAGTGCCGCGACTTGCGGCGCACCGACCAGCCGGCATGCAGCGGCGGCAACAGGTACTGCTCGTTGAGGTCTTCCAGGATGCCGGGGATGCCGGCCGACAGGTCATTGTTCAGCAAAATGGTGCAGGGGTCGAAGTCTTTCAGGCCCAAGCGGCGGTCGGTCCGGATCAGCGGCTCGATCGTGATGGTCTCTCCGGTCGGCAGGTTCAGCGTGGTGGGCTCCTTGATGTCGGAGCTCAGCGAGCCGAAACGCACATTGAGGCCGGCCTGGTGAAAAATGCGCTTGAGCTGCAGCACGTTGGACAGGTAAAAGCTGTTGCGCGTGTGGTTCTCGGGCACGACCAGCAGGTTGCGCGCCTCGGGGCAGATTTTTTCGATCGCGGCCATGGCGGCCTGCACCGCCAGCGGCAGCATTTCGGGCGTCAGGTTGTTCCAGCCGCCGGGGTAGAGGTTGGTGTCAACCGGGGCGAGCTTGAAGCCGGCGTTGCGGATGTCGACCGAGCTGTAAAACGGCGGCGTGTGCTCCATCCACTCCAGCCGGAACCAGCGCTCAATCGCCGGCGTGGAGTCCAGGACCCGTTGTTCGAGTTCGTTGATAGGGCCGTTCAGGGCGGTGATGAGGTGCGGAACCATGCGGCCACTTTCTGCTGCGGGATGTTGTTGTCAATAGTCTGCCGGGGCTCAAAAGTCGTCGTCTGCAAATCAGCTGCAGCGGTATTTTTTTCGCCGCTTTCTTGACCCATGTGCAGAGATGGGCCTGCAAAATCGTCAAAAATTGTCCTCGCCAAGGGTCGATTTTCGCTTTTAAGACCTGAACCCGGCAGGCCCGTGTTCGGTTATATCTGACCGGATTCTAGGGATATTGGGACGGGCCGGCGGGTTACAAGGCGTGACTGGAACCTTCAAAACAGAAAAATCCACCCAGGTCAGGAGGTCGAATCCAGACGGGCCAAGGCGGGATCTGTCAAATGGAGCGCGATGATGTTGACGCCCATAGGGCGGGTCGTGTAGCCATAACGCTCCAGAAGTTGCGTCAAGTCCGAGCGATTGGTCTTGATGACTTCGATCACCATCATGGGTTTGTGCTTTTGCAAGGCCTGCAGTGCCCCCGTCAACGCTTCGATCTCCATGCCTTCAATGTCAAGCTTGATGAAGTCAAGGCGTGGCAAATCAAGGCCGTCAATAGTCATCATCCGTACTTTTTTGCCAGCAGCTTCGGAATAATCTATGTCCTGGCCGATGAACTCGTTCTGGCTCTTCTTGCGAAGTTCAAGTGACCCAAAACTGGAAGGCTGGCTGTAATCCAGCATAGGCACAGTGATGCTGCCTTCCTGCGATCCTAAAGCCGCGTAATGGGCGTTGGCGTTAAAGCAGTTGTTCAGGGCGATATTTCCGGCGAGTGCATAAAACACCCGCTCCTGCGCTTCGAATGCAACTACTTTGCCCCATCCCTGCATGTGCCGGGCCCATTCGAGGGTGTGCACGCCAATATTGGCTCCCCCATCGATCGCTACGAGACCATCCCCGAAGAATTCGTGTCGCATGTCCAGCAACTGAAGCACGTCATCAACTTCAGCAGGATCAAAGGAGGCATATTCAAGCACCTGGTGGCCGACACCGTACCTGCCTTCAGGGGTATCCTGGTAATCATTGCGATTGACGATCATCATCCCGTGGTGAGACGCTGCCAGTACAAACGGCAATGGGCGGCGCGTAAGTATCATGAATACAGATTCCTATTTGTCAGGTTAACGAATCAGATCCTGACTTCGCCCTGCCCCAGTACCACGTACTTAAGGGAAGTGAGCCCCTCAATCCCGACCGGCCCGCGCGCATGGAATTTGTCGGTGCTGATGCCAATTTCGGCACCCAGCCCAAACTCGAATCCATCGGCGAAGCGGGTGCTCGCATTCACCATGACGCTGGCCGAATCCACCTCGCGCAAAAAGCGCTGGGCATTGATGTGGTCGCGCGTGAGAATAGCGTCGGTGTGGTGGCTGGAGTACTGGTTGATGTGGGCGATTGCTTCATCAATGCCCGCCACCACCTTGATGCTGATGATGGGCGCGAGGTACTCCTCGTACCAGTCCTGCTCAGTGGCAGCTTTGAGGTTGGCGCCTTTAATGCCAGCCAGAATGGCCTGCGATTCGGCATCGCAGCGCATTTCAACGCCCTTGGCGGCGTAGATGGCGCCGATTTTGGGCAGAAACTGCGCCGCCACGCCGCGCGCGACCAGCAAACCTTCGCTGGCATTGCAGGGGCTGTATTTTTGGGTTTTGGCGTTGTCGGCCACTTTCACCGCCATCTCGATGTCGCAAGGGTCGTCGACATACACATGGCAGTTGCCGTCCAGATGCTTGATGACCGGCACCTTGGCATCGCGGCTGATGCGCTCGATCAAACCTTTGCCGCCGCGCGGGATGATCACGTCCACATACTGCGGCATGGCGATCAAATGGCCCACGGCTTCGCGGTCAGTGGTGGGCACCAGCTGCACGGCATCGGCGGGCAGGCCGGCGGCCACCAGCGCCTGCTGCACCAGCGCAGCCAGCGCCTTGTTCGATTCAATCGCTTCGGAGCCGCCGCGCAAAATACAGGCGTTGCCGCTCTTGATCGCCAGTGACGCGGCTTCAATCGTCACATTGGGACGGCTCTCGTAAATCATGCCGAACACGCCAATCGGTACGCGCATCTGCCCCACGCGAATCCCGCTGGGCTGCTCCTTCATGCCGACGATGTCGCCAATCACGTCGGGCATCACAGCCAATTGCTCGCAGCCAACCGCCACGGTCTCGATGATTTTGGGGGTGAGCTTGAGGCGGTCCAGCATGGGCCCGGCCAGGCCAGAGGCCGTGGCGCGCTCGATATCGCGCTGGTTGGCGGCTTCCAGCGCCGCCAGGTTCTGACGCAGCAGGGCGGCCAGATTCAGGAGTGCTCTGTTTTTTATAGCTGCTTGCGCGCGTGCTACCTGGGCTGAAGCCACTTTTGCCTTGGATCCGAGCGCTTCCATCAGACCAGGGACATCGCCGGCGAGGTCGCTGGAAGAAGAAAGGGCTTTGTGGGAGTCAGGCGCGTTCATCGCACCATTTTAGGCTTCTCAACGCGCGCCTGGGTGCGCGGGGACTATGCCTGCCTGGGGCGGCCCTGCCCCTGCATGGCGCATTGCTCACACACCATACCGGCCAGCCGGTGCAGCGCCTGCCAGCCATCGGCTGGCCAGTCGGGCTGCTTCAGACCTTTGACAATGCCGTCAACCTTGTGTGCAGCGTGCAGCAGATTTGACAACGTGGTGTCGCCGATCTGCGGCAGCACGCGTTCAAACAACTTTTCCTTGACGCCCCAGACGCGGTTTTCGCGCAGCGCCATCGGCATGGGGCGCCCTGCTTGAATAGCGTCTTTCACGCGCTTCATGCTGCGAATGTCTTCGCTGAGCGCCCAGTGCACCAGCACTTCGGACTCCCCCTCGGACTGCAGGCCGTCGAGCATGCGCGCCACACGTACGGACTGGCCGCCCAGCACGGCCTCGGAGAGCTTGAACACGTCGTAGCGCGCCACATTGAGCACGGCGTTTTCCACCTGCTCAAAGCTCAGGGCGCTGTCGGGTTGGGCCGGGTACAGCAGTCCCAGCTTCTGGATTTCCTGGTGCGCGGCCAGCAGGTTGCCTTCCACCCGATCGGCAAAGAACTGCAGCGTGCGCTGGCCTTCTTCGCCGGCGGCCACGCGCTGGCCCTGCTGTTGCAGGCGCTGGGCAATCCACTGCGGCAGGCTGCGCCGGTCTATCGGGTCGAATTTGACGGTGACGCCGAAGCTTTCGAGCGCGCCGAACCACGCGCCCTTGGCCGTCATGCTGTCCAGCCGCGGCAGCATGACGAGGGTGAGGGTGGAGTCGTCGCCCTGTGCGCGTTCGGCGATTTGCTGCAACGCGACGGAGCCGTCTTTTCCAGGCTTGCCGCTGGGGATGCGGATCTCGACGACCTGCTTGTCGGCGAAAAGGCTGAGCGAACCGCCGCTGGCCAGCACCTCGCTCCAGTCGAAATGCGCGCCGGCCACGGTGTGCACCGTGCGCTCGGTGTAGCCCTGTTCGCGCGCCGCACCGCGCAGCGCGTCGGCAAACTCCTGCACCAGCAGCGGCTCGTCGCCGTGCAGGGTATACAGGCTTTTCAAACCGCGCTTGAGGTGTTCCTGGAGTTGGGCGGGGGCCAGATTCATGAGGGGAGTTTAAAGCTTGGTGGTCGACAGTAGCAGGCTGGTCTCGGTGTTGGCAATGCCTTCGAGCAGGCGGATACGGCTCAGCACTCGGTCAAAGGCCTCCAGGGTGTCGGCCTGCAACTCGGCCACCATGTCCCAGCGGCCGTTGGTGGTGTGCAGGGCGCTCACGGCCGGATCGCCGCGCAGGGCGGCCAGCACCGCGTCCGTGCGGTTGCCTTCGACGGCCACGGTCATGAAGGCGCGGATGCGGTGGCCCTCGGCCTGGGGTTTGAGGCGGACGGTGTAGCCGGTGATGGTGCCGTCGGCCTCCAATTTGGCCAGCCGGTTTTGCACCGTGCCGCGCGAGACGCGCAAAACCTTGGCGATGGAGGCGACCGAGGCTCGGGCGTCGTCCCGCAACAGGGAAAGGAGTTGGCGGTCGGTGTCGTCCATGGCGTCATTTTATTGTCGAATCGCCAATTTAGTCTGTTGATTTGCTCAACTAAGCCATTAATTTGATCAACTTACTGACTTTTATTTGGCACAGCCCCTGCGGACAATGGAAAACAACACAAGACCGGGAGCCCCATGATGGTTGACTACATTGGCATTGAAAGCATTCAGAAAATCGTGCGCCAGCGCGGCGCCGCCGCCTTTATTGAAGGCCTGGCCGGCGAAATAGAGCACGACTACCGGCGCTGGAACGACTTTGACAAGTCGGCGCGCCACGCCATCCACTCCCCCGACGGTGTGATTGAGCTCATGCCCACCAGCGACGGGCACCAGTACTCCTTCAAATACGTCAACGGCCATCCCAAAAACACCGAACTGGGTTTGCTGACTGTGACCGCCTTCGGCGTACTGGCTGATGTGGACACCGGCTACCCCTTGCTGCTGTCAGAGCTCACCATCACCACCGCATTGCGCACGGCAGCCATGTCGGCACTGGCCGCCAAGTGGATGGCCCGGCCCGGGAGCCGCGTGATGGCGATCATCGGCAACGGCGCGCAAAGCGACTTCCAGGCGATCGCCTTTCACCACATGCTGGGTATACGCGAGATGCGCCTGTTTGACATTGACGCGGCCGCCAGCGATAAACTGGCCCGTAACCTGCATGCGATGGGGCTGCAGGGCCTGAGCGTGACGATTTGCCAGTCCGCCGACCAAGCCGTGCAAGGAGCCGACATCGTGACCACCATCACTGCCGACAAACGCAACGCCGTCATCCTGACGCCGGAGATGATCCGGCCCGGCATGCACCTGAACGCCGTGGGCGGTGACTGCCCGGGCAAGACCGAGCTGCACGCCGACATCCTGCTGCGCAAAGATGCGCGTGTGGTGGTCGAGTTTGAACCTCAGTCGCGCATTGAGGGTGAGATCCAGCAAATGCCGGAAGACTTCAAGGTGGCGGAATTTGCCGATGTGCTCAAGGGCACTGCCCAAGGCCGCGCGTCGCCGGAAGAAGTCACCATTTTTGATTCGGTCGGTTTTGCGCTGGAGGACTATTCCGCCCTGCGCTATCTGCACAAGCTGCAACTGGCCGACGCCGCCAACCGCCGCCAGATCGACCTGGTGCCTCATCTTGACGACCCCAAAAACCTGTTCGGCCTGCTGGCATCTGCCACAGCGCCGACCGTCAAGGCGCCCCGCATTTCCCCCATCCCTGAAATGGCACGTTGATGACCAAGTCTGTTGACCTGATTGGCGCTCCCACCGACATCGGCGCGGGCAGCCGCGGCGCCTCCATGGGCCCCGAAGCCTTGCGCGTGGCGGGCATCCGCGAAGCGCTGCACGGGCGCGGGCTCGAAGTGTTCGACACCGGCAACCTGGCCGGCCCCACCAACCCATGGCTGCCGCCCGAGGAGGGCTACCGGCACCTGGACGAGGTGGTCGCCTGGAACAAGGCGGTGCACGAAGCGATGTACCAAAGCCTGGCGGACGGCCACCTGCCCATCCTGCTGGGCGGCGACCACTGCCTGGGGATTGGCTCGATCAGCGCGGTGGCGCGCCACTGCCGCGATACCGGCAAGACCTTGCGCGTGCTCTGGCTGGACGCACACACCGACTTCAACACCAACGCGCTCACGCCCACCGGCAATGTGCACGGCATGCCGGTGGCGGTGCTGTGCGGCCACGGCCCGGCAGCGCTCACCAGCATCGGCGGCTCGGTGCCTGCCATGAGCGCCAAGGCGATACGGCAAATCGGCATCCGCAGTGTGGACGAGGGCGAAAAGCGCTTTGTGCGGCAAGAGGGCCTGGAGGTGTTCGACATGCGCTACATCGACGAGATGGGCATGCGCCACACCATGGAAAAAGCGCTCTCGGGCATGGACGCCCATACCCACCTGCATGTGAGCTTTGACGTGGACTTCCTCGACCCGTCGATCGCACCAGGTGTGGACACCGCCATCAAAGGCGGCCCCACCTACCGGGAGGCGCAGCTCTGCATGGAAATGATTGCCGACACAGGCCTGCTCGGCTCACTCGACGTGATGGAGCTCAACCCGGCGCTGGATGTGCGCAACGGCACGGCCGAAGTGGCTGTGGATCTCATCGAGAGTTTATTTGGCAAAAGTACGCTGATGCGGGCCTGATGGGTTAGGGGCTTTAGAGTTCCGTCACCGCCGCCAGGCGGCGCATGATCTGCTGGACGACATCGCTTTGCATATCGCGGTACAGCAGGGCTTCTTCGGCCTCCTTTGCCAATACCGCGGACTCATTGAAGCTGATGTCGCGCTGCTGCATGATTTCAGTGTCGGGGATGAGTTCCTTGCCGGCCAGGGTACGCAGCTTGAAGCGAAAACGCAGGCGCAGCTGAAACTCGCGTACCTGGCCCGAAGCATTGCGGCTCAGGATAACTTTTTCGCGCTGATCGCCCAGTGCATCGAGGACGACTTGTGCCTCATTGATCCTGCGGCCATCCGTGATCACCTCCACTTTGCGGGTCGCCTGCAGCGAACGCCTGAGTTCCACGCCCAGCGGTGAGGTTTCAGCCAGGCCCGAATAGAGTGTGGTGAAGGCAAAGGTGGGGGCCTTGCGCAGCGCGAAGCCGCATCCGCTCAGGCTCAGGGCGGCAACAGAAGCCGACAGGAAAAAGAATGTGCGACGCTGCATGGGCTGCCTTCTTTGGGTTGATGCGGTCTCAAATGACTCAGATGACGATGTTGACCAGCCGGCCTGGCACCACGATCACCTTCTTGGCGGGCGCACCTGCGGCCTGTTTGACGAATGCCTCGGATGCCAGCGCAGCCGCTTCAATCGCAGCCTTGTCGGCACCGGCGGGAACGGTGACGGAACCGCGCAGCTTGCCGTTGATCTGCAACACCAGCTCGATCTCGTCCTGCTGAAGAGCGGCTGCGTCAACTTCGGGCCAGGGGGCGTCGAGCAGTTCACCGTGCCGCGCCGCGTAGCCGAGCTGTGACCAGAGCGCATGCGCCAGATGCGGCGTGGCCGGGTAGAGGCAGCGCAGCAGGATGCTGAAGCCTTCGCGCAGCGCAGCGTTTGCACCTGCAGACGAGGCACCTTTAAAGTCCTCCATCGCGTTCAGCAACTTCATGTTGCCCGACACCACCGTGTTGTACTGCATGCGCTGGTAGTCGTAGTCAATCTGTTTGAGCACTGTGTGAATTTCCAGGCGCAGCGCTTTGGTTTCCTTGTCAAAAGAGGCTGTAGCACCCGATGGCTCTGCGCCCTCAGCTCCTGAATTCATAGCATGGAGCTTGACGCCGAAGTTCCAGACACGGCGCAGGAAGCGGTAGGAGCCTTCGAGCGCCGCATCGTTCCACTCCAGCGTGGTGTCGGGCGGCGCGGTGAACATGGTGTAGAGCCGGGCGGTGTCCGCGCCGTACTTTTCGATCAGGTCCTGCGGGTCGACGCCGTTGTTCTTGGACTTGGACATCGTGGTCCAGCCCTCGTAAGGCACCGGCAAGCCGTCGGCCCTGGAAGTGGCGGAGATCACCTTGGCGTGCTCGTCGCGCACGATATCGAGCTCGTGCGCCCAGAAATACTGCTTGCCGGTGGTCACGCGCGAGAAGGCCTCGTTGAGCACCATGCCCTGCGTGAGCAGCTTGGTGAAAGGCTCGTCGACCTTCACCAGGCCCAGGTCACGCATCACCTTGGTCCAGAAACGGGCGTAAAGCAAATGCAGGATGGCGTGCTCGATACCGCCGATGTACTGGTCCATCGGCATCCAGTAGTTGGCGCCTTCGGCCACCATCTTGTCGCCGTTCTTCGGGTCGCAGTAGCGCATGAAGTACCAGGACGAGTCGACAAAGGTGTCCATGGTGTCGGTCTCGCGGCGGCCGGGCTTGCCGCAGACGGGGCAGACCACGCCGGCATGAAAGCCCGCGTGCTTGTGCAGTGGGTTGCCCGAGCCGTCGGGCACGCAGTCTTGCGGCAAGACCACGGGCAGGTCTTTTTCAGGCACCGGCACGGCGCCGTGCTCTTCGCAGTGGATGATGGGAATGGGCGTGCCCCAATAGCGCTGGCGGCTCACGCCCCAGTCGCGCAGGCGCCAGGTGGTTTTCTTCTCGCCCAGGCCTTTGGCCGCCAGGTCGGCGGCCACGGCGTCTACCGCAGCTTTGAAATGGAGTCCGTCGTATTTGCCGGAATTGATGGTCACGCCGAGCTGCTTGTCGCCATACCAGTCGGCCCAGGCGTCCAGGCTGTAGGCCTGGCCCTTGACGTCGACCACCTGCTTGATCGGCAGTTTGTATTTTTTGGCGAACTCGAAATCGCGCTCGTCATGTGCGGGCACGCCCATCACGGCGCCGTCGCCGTAGCTCATGAGCACGTAGTTGCCGACCCAGACTTCCACCTTGTCGCCAGTGAGCGGATGCGTGACGAAGAGGCCGGTGGGCGCGCCTTTTTTCTCTTGCGTGGCCAGCTCGGCTTCGGTCGTGCCGCCGGCCTTGCATTCTTCAATGAAGGCGGCGATTTTTGGATTGGACACGGCGGCGTGCTGCGCCAGCGGGTGCTCCGGCGCCACGGCGCAGAAGGTCACGCCCATGATGGTGTCGGCGCGCGTGGTGAAGACATACATCTTCCCCTCGCCGATCAGCTTGCCGAAGGCGTCCTGGATGTCGTGCGTGAACGCAAAGCGCACGCCTTCGCTCTTGCCGATCCAGTTTTCCTGCATCAGCTTGACGCGCTCGGGCCAGCCGGGCAATTTGTTGCTGACGCTGTCGAGCAGTTCGTCGGCGTACTGGGTGATCTTGAGGTAGTAGCCCGGGATCTCGCGCTTTTCCACCACGGCGCCGGTGCGCCAGCCCTTGCCGTCGATCACCTGCTCATTGGCCAGCACAGTCTGGTCGACCGGGTCCCAGTTCACGACCTGGGTCTTGCGGTAGGCAATGCCTTTTTCCAACATCTTCAGAAAGAGCCACTGGTTCCACTTGTAGTAGCTCGCGTCGCAGGTGGCAACTTCGCGGCTCCAGTCGATGGCCAGCCCCATCGCCTGCATCTGCTTTTTCATGTAGGCGATGTTGTCGTAGGTCCACTGCGCCGGCGGCACGCCGTTCTTCATGGCGGCGTTTTCGGCCGGCAGGCCGAAGGCGTCCCAGCCCATGGGCATCAAGACGTTGTAGCCCTTCATGCGCAGGTGGCGCGTGAGCATGTCGTTGATGGTGTAGTTGCGCACGTGGCCCATGTGCAGCTTGCCGCTGGGGTAGGGCAGCATGGAGCAGGCGTAGTACTTCTTGCGGCTGGCGTCTTCCGTCACGCGGTAGGCGTCGGCTGCGGTCCAGTGGGCTTGAGCGTCGCGCTCAACGTCGAGGTGGTTGTATTTGTCTTGCATGGAGAACCGGAAAGGCGAAAACGGGATAACAAAATGGAGGCCGTGAAAGGCTCCGGCCCCGCCATACGGGGCCACGCGGCCAAAGGGCGATCCCCGATTTTAGATGCTGGGCGGCTCTGCGCAGGTTACCGGGCCGCCGCAGGGCCGGCAGCCGCGGACGGAACAGGATCTGCCACAAAGCCGATGCGGT
Organism: Polaromonas sp. P1_F6; assembly: GCF_056405695.1. NCBI lineage: Bacteria > Pseudomonadati > Pseudomonadota > Betaproteobacteria > Burkholderiales > Comamonadaceae > Polaromonas > Polaromonas sp. P1_F6. The sequence goes on along the minus strand of NZ_JBFUBQ010000003.1, from coordinate 66,533 downwards.
TGAGCCCGGCTTTTTGCGCCACGCCCATGACTTCCACGACTTTCCCGTAAGGCACGGCTTCGTCCGCGCGCAACTGCACTTCGGTGTCGGGATTCTGGCCGGCAGTTTCCGCCAACCGGCGGGCAAGTTCATCCAGGCCCAAGGGCTTGTCATTCAGGAAAGCCTGGCCGGCCCTGTCGACCACCAGCGTGACGAATTTCGGCGCATCTGCCGGCTTGGCCGCCTCGGTTTTTGGCAGGTCGAGCCGGATGGTGCTGGCCAGCAGCGGAGCTGTAATGATGAAAATGACCACCAGCACCAGCATCACGTCGACCAGCGGCGTGACGTTGATGTCACTCATGGGCTGCGGGCCCTGGGTACGTTCGAGGCGGCCGAAACTCATGAGCCCCCACGCTTTTCACTTCGTGGGCCTGCGGCGGTACGCTGCCCCTTTCCCCAAATTTTGGGGCCATTTTTTCCAGGGGCGGCCCGTCGAAAAAATGTGCTTTTCATTTTGATGACGCTGTTGATAAAAACAGTTCGCGCAAATCGCGTGCAAAGCCTTCGAGGTCGGCCTCGATACGGCCGACGCGACGGCCGAAAATGTTGTACGCCAGCACGGCTGGAATCGCTACCGCCAGGCCTGCCGCCGTCATGATGAGCGCTTCGCCGACGGGGCCGGAGACTTTGTCGATGGTGATCTGGCCGGCTGAAGCGATGCCGACAAGTGCGTGGTAGATGCCCCAGACCGTACCCAGCAGCCCCACAAAGGGAGCCGTAGAACCGACGGTAGCCAGCAGCACCTGACCGAACTGCAGCTTGTCCAGGATGTCATGAAGGGCGTCGCGCAACACGCGGGTGAGTTGCTGGGACTTGTCGCCCGCCGACGCCAGCGTACCGCCGGCCTGGATGTCCGTGGCAACAATGAGAGGCAACACCAGCGCCTCGCGGTCGAAGGCGGCAACTTTCTCCCGGGCTTGTTCTACAGAGGTCGACTGCCAGAAAGCAGCGGTACTGCGTGCCACGTCTTTGGCGGCACGCTGAAGCAGCCAGGCCTTCCACAGGATCACGACCCAACTCGCGACCGACATGGCCAGCAACAAGGCCGCCACCAGCTGGCTGACGATGCCGCCCTGGGTCATCAGGCTGAAGAAGTCCATCAGGTTAAAACCTCCGAAACTGCCGTGGCCGGCACCGCATTCATTTTTTCAGGCCCAGTACGTCAAACATGTCAAAAAGGCCGGTGGCGTGCGAATCGAGGAAGCGCGCGGCACGCAAGCTGCCCTGGGCATAGTTGGCCCTGCTGGATGACTTGTGGGAAATTTCGATACGCTCGCCGGTGCCCAAAAACATCACGGTGTGGTCACCCACCACGTCGCCGCCGCGCACGGCCGCAAAACCGATGGTCGACGGGTCGCGCTCGCCCGTCACGCCTTCGCGGGCATAGACGGCGCAATCCTTGAGGTCGCGACCCAGCGCACCGGCAATCACTTCACCCATCTTGAGTGCGGTGCCGGATGGGGCATCCACCTTGTGGCGGTGGTGCGCCTCGACGATTTCGATGTCATAGCCGGTAGACAGGGCCTGAGCCGCCATCTCGAGCAGCTTGAGCGTGACGTTGACGCCTACGCTCATGTTCGGAGCCATGACGATGGCGATGTCTTTGGCCGCCGCGGCTATTTCGGTTTTCTGCGCATCGGAAAAACCGGTGGTGCCGATCACCAGCTTGACACCCAGCTCGCGGCAAGCCGCCAGATGGGCCAGCGTGCCTTCGGGACGCGTGAAATCAATCAGCACGCCGGAATCTTTCAGGCCCTGCCGAAGATCGGCATTGATCAGGACGCCGCTCATGCGTCCCGAAAAGGCGGCGGCATCGCTGCCGATGGCGGGACTGGAAGCCACATCAAGCGCACCGGTCAGCTGGCAGTCGGCACTGGCGCCGACGGCCTCAATCAGCATCTGGCCCATGCGGCCGCTGGCGCCCGCCACCGCGACCCGGTGCCGTCTGGCCTGGGTCGCCTGGATTGAGCCGGCCCCGCTCACTGTTTCGGGCTTTCGAGCGGCGGATAGGAGGCAGACGGAGAGCCCGCCGGCGTACTGGTGGGCGCCGAAGTGGCTGCCGCCGGATTGGCTTTGACCTTTGTGGAAGCCTTGGTGAGCTGCTCTTCGGTGGCTTCCAGCACGGGCACATCGCCCAGTTTGCGTCGGTTGCCCAGTTTGGCAATGAATTCAGTTTCGCTCGGCATGGCGTCGCCTTCAAAGCGCTCCAGCTGGTCACCCTTGAAAAACACGGTGTATTTGTACGACTGGGGCTCCACGCCCTGGCGCTTCAGCGTAAAGACGTAGTCCCAGCGGTCGCCATGAAACAGGCTGGCCATCAGGGGCGTTCCCATGATGGCCTTGACCTGTTCACGCGTCATGCCGGGGCGAAGCAGCTCAACCTGCTCCCTGGAGACAAAATTGCCCTGAATGACGTCCACCTTATAGGGCGTGACCCAGTTGACCGGGTTGATCGAACTGCTGCTCATGTTGCTCAGGCTGCTGCAGGACGCCAGCACCGTGCAGGCCAGGAGCAGGAAAGCGGTTTTGGCGCTGTAACGATGATTTGCAGGCATGGCTGACATAGTGAGGGGGTGTAGCGATATGATCGTTCATTGTAGCGGCTGGGGGCCCCCGGCCGGCACCTGCCCAGAAGGGTCGCACCACCGCTTTACACAGCGGTTTCACCCAGAGAGTTTTCCCATGAGCAACATCGACGAACTGAAAAACACCGGCCTCAAGGCAACCCTGCCACGCCTGAAAATCCTGGAGATCTTCCAGGCGGGCAAACAGCGCCACATGACAGCCGAAGATGTGTTCCGGGTGCTGCTGGAAGACCGGTCGGACATCGGCCTGGCCACGGTCTACCGGGTACTGACCCAGTTCGAGCAGGCCGGACTGCTGAACCGCAGCAATTTCGAATCGGGCAAAGCGGTCTACGAGATCAACGAAGGCCAGCACCATGACCACCTGGTCTGCCTCGATTGCGGCAAGGTCGAGGAGTTTTACGACGCCGAGATCGAAAAACGCCAGAATGCCGTCGCCAAAGCCAAAGGCTTCACCATCGCCGACCATTCGCTGTCGATCTACGCCAACTGCACCAAGGACAAGTGCCCCAACCGCAACGGCGCGCCGGTACGGCATCATCACGCCTGAGTTTTGAGAAAAAAGGGCCTGAAACCCTTTGCTCACTTGCGCAAGCAGCTACTAATTTGATAGCAATCTAGAAATCCACCGCGTAGAAGGTGTGAAGAAACCGTAGCGAGCGGTCCGAGGTCGCGAGGATTCTGTTCCAGCAGGGGCCGCGGAACCGGCTTTGCCGGGCCGCAGGCACAGCGGCCCCCTCGGGGGGCAGGGAGCTACACGCAGTGAGCGACCGTGGGGGCCCTAGTCATCCTGTTCCATGGCGCGGCGGTGCCGCTCCACGAAATCCTGGTAGGTATTGATGCCGCGCAGCTGCAGGATCGCATTGCGCACGGCGGCCTCGACCAGCACGGCGATATTACGGCCGGCTTCCACCTGGATGATGACCTTGCGCACCGGGATGCCCAGCACGTCCTGCGTCAGCGGCTCATACGGAATGCGTTCGTAATCGCGCTCCAGCGTCTCGCGGCGCACCAGGTGCACGATCATTTTCAGGCGCATCTTGCGGCGCACCGCCGTCTCCCCAAAAATGGCCTTGATGTCGAGCAGGCCGATGCCGCGTACTTCCAGCAGGTTCTGCAGCAGTTCCGGGCAGCGTCCTTCAATCGTGGTCTGGTTGATCCGGTACAGGTCTACCGCATCGTCGGCCACCAGGCCGTGTCCGCGCGAAATCAGTTCCAGCCCCAGTTCGCTTTTGCCCAGGCCGGATTCACCGGTGATCATGACGCCCAGGCCCAGGATGTCCATGAACACGCCATGCATGGAGGTGCGGTCGGCAAAATGCTTGGACAGGTAGGCCCTGAGCACGTCAATCACGAAAGCCGCCGATTCGGGTGTGGCGAACATCGGCAACTGGGCGCGTTCGCACATGGACAGCAGCGTGTCCGGCGCGGTCTGGCCGTCGGCAACGATCAGCACCGGTGGTTCCAGCGTGATGATGCGGGAAATGCGCCGGGCGCAGTCCTCTGGGCTGGCATTCGTGAGGTAAGCAACCTCGCGTTCGCCCAGGATCTGCACGCGGTAGGGATGAATGTAGTTGAGGTATCCGACCAGATCGGCGCCGGAGCGTGCAGCCCGCACGGCGACTTCGTCGAAACGCCGCTCGGAGGCCCCGAGGCCGGCGACCCATTCCCATTTCAGGGCGGCGCGGTGGTCTTCAAATAAAACGTCAGCGCTGACAACGGTGGGCTTCATGCGGCCTTGTACTTTTCCTGTTCAAGACCCCGCCGGGCCGGACAGCGTGCAACCGTGCAACACCGCATCTAAGAACTGACTTCGTGGACGGAATGCCAGGAAGCGATCAGGTTGTGCAGCGCAGCGGCATCGGTGCTGGTCTTGAGTTGCTCGCGCAGGGAGCTGTCGCTGAGCAATTCGGCAATTTCCGAAAGAATTTCGAGGTGTTTTTGAGTGGCTGCCTCGGGAACCAGCAGAAAAATCAGCAGGGCCACGGCCTGTTCGTCCGGCGCATCGAAGCCAATAGGCGCCTGTAGCAGGAAAACGGCCGCCATGGGGGCCTTGAGGCCCTTGATCCGGCCGTGCGGAATCGCCACGCCGTGGCCAAGCCCGGTGGAGCCCAGGCGTTCGCGGGCGAACAGGCTGTCCGTGATCAATGCGCGGTTCAGGCCATGTTGGTTTTCAAACAGCAGACCGGCTTCCTCGAAAGCGCGTTTCTTGCTGGTTGCTTCAACGCTGACCAGAACCTGGGAGGGGGGCAAAATTTGCGAAAGACGGTTCATAACAATCTTTTAGTCGCCGAATTATGCACTTTGCAGCGGGTTGACCGCAAAAAAGGCATTAAAAAGCCGCTTGGCGCCACAAGCGGCTTCGGCGTCTGGTTTGGCGCGCCTGCAGATGCCCTGCAGATTCGCCGCGACAGAAAACGTGCGATGCAGGTTTTCCGCCTGCACGCCATCGGTGACATGCGGCCCTTCGGGAGAAGCCGCACACCCTGAAAAAGGGACAGCCCGAAAAGACCTTCAGGCCTGGCGCTTGGCAGCAACGTGGTGGTGATCCTGGGTTCTGGTTTTGTAACGCCCAACCTGACGGTCCAGCTTGTCTGTCAATTCATCAACTGCGGCGTAAAGATCAGCGTGGGAGCTCTCGGCAAACAGGTCGCGGCCCTTGACATGCACATTGCATTCGGCCCGCTGGCGTCTTTCCTTTTCTTTCATGTTGTCCACTGTCAACAGGACTTTTACGTCTACTACCTGGTCGAAATGCCGGGTAATCCGATCCAGCTTGCTTGTCACATAACCGCGTAGCGCGGGGGTAACTTCAAGATGGTGGCCGCTGATCGTCAAGTTCATAAAGAGACTCCTTTTTCCAAGGTTGGAGCTGGGTTGAAAACACTGCCGGGCCCATGAAGGCGAGGCAGCGGACGGGGACACTCTCTTGGATTCACTATGCGCCCGATGCCCCGCAATTGCAACCTTGCGCCGCAATAAATAATGAAACCTTATGAAAAACTCCTTGACCCCATTTCACTGCATGCGCTGCGTGCTGGCGTGCCGCCCTGACAGCGCCTGAAGGCCTTTGATTCTTCTGGATTTTTACCAAGTCAAACCGTGTAGCGGCCAAGCCAGCGGACTTGCAGGAAGTCTTTCGCGGCGGCATCATGCTGACACAATTGCCCGCAGCCGGCCCGGCCCCATCAATGGGGCAATGGCAAAGACTGAAACAGCGCCCCATGGCGAAAAAACCATAACACCAGCCGATCAAGCTCATGCCTCGCCTGCTTTCACCACGTCCGCCGCATACCCGGCCCGGCCATGTCGCTTGAGACCATCATTTCTTCTGCGTTAACCCGCCCTGACGAGGCGCAAAATGCCCTTGTCCTCATGGGCGGCGGCGCACGCACGGCCTACCAGGCGGGAGTGCTTCACGCCCTGTCAACCATGCTCAGCGTGCAGGGCGGTGCGGCTGACCCGAAATTCCCGTTCAAAATCCTGGTGGGCACGTCAGCCGGTGCGTTGAACGCGGCCTTCCTGGCAAGCCATGCGGGTGAAGGCTTGCAGGCGTTCGGCCGATTGGCCAATTTCTGGACCACATTGCGCTCATCGCAGGTTTACCAGCTCAAGGTTCCCGCGTGGATCCGCTCAAGCCGCATTGCGGCGGCGCTGTTTTTGTCGCAGCAGGTGCGGGCGCAACAATCCCTGCTGGACAACACACCGCTGGTCGACACCTTGCACCATGCCATTTCGCTGGGCCATATCGAGCAGGCGCTGCAGGATAAAACCCTTCACGCGCTGGCCATCACGGCCTCCAGCTACAGCAGCGGCGTGCACTGGACGTTCTGCCAGATGGCTGCCGGCCGCCACGCCGATCTCTGGAGCCGGCCAGGGCGGCGTGCAGAGTTCCAGCCCGTCACCATCGAACACCTGATGGCTTCCAGCGCCATTCCCTTCCTGTTCCCCTCCACACCGCTCTGGGTGGACGGCCACCGCGAGTTCTTTGGCGATGGTTCCATGCGCCAGAGCTCCCCGCTCTCACCCGCCTTGCACCTTGGGGCCAGCAAGGTGCTGGTGATCGGCGTGGGGCAACCCGAGCGCGCCGGTTTCGTCGGCAGCAACGGGCCGAACGTGAGCGGCCGGCCCACGCTGGGCGCCATTGCCGGCCATGCCATGGCCAGTGTGTTTCAGGACACGCTGCAGGCCGACGTGGAGCAGGCTCAGCGCGTGAGCAAAACCGTGCGGCAGATGCCGCGCGAAATCGCGGCTGTCATGCCCTACCGGCCCGTCGACGTGTTGGCGATTGCACCGTCACAGTCGCTCGACGCACTGGCACAAGCCCACGCCGGCGAATTACCGCGGGGAACCTACAACGCGCTGGCTGGCCTGGGTGCGCTGGGCGCCAAAGGCAGTCCGGGAGGCGCCGCACTGGCCAGCTACCTGCTTTTCGAACCGGGGTTTGTCAAGGCGCTGATGGCGCTGGGCGAACAGGACGCTTACGCGCGAAAGAGCGAGCTCATCGAGTTTTTTATGTAGCGCAAGCGGTGGATAAACCAGGTGTGAAATGCCATAATCGCCGCTTATTCATTACGGAGAAATCCTTGGAAAGCAGTCCTAGTTGCTAGCTTTCAACACCGCAGACTGACGCCAGGCTTGCAAAGGCTCACGTTGAAAAGGGGGGTTGAAAGCGATGCCATATCCCACCGCCCTTTTACCGCGCTTTCGCGCAAGGCCTGAGCGTTCGCCTTGTGCCGGCCCCTGAACCGATAGGCAGTCAGTCATGCTCAATATTTTCACGCTGGCCAACGGCCGGCTTTTCCAGGAAGAAATCGAATCCCTGGAAGAACTCTCCAAATTCCAGCCCATCTGGGTGGATCTGGAGTCTCCCACCCTCGAAGAAAAACGCTGGATCAAGCAGTACTACGGGTTGTCCATTCCGGAAGACGCGATGGACGAGGACATTGAAGAGTCCGCGCGCTTCTACGAGGAAGACAACGGCGAGCTGCACATCCGCTCCGACTTCCTGATTGCCGACGACGAAGAACCGCGCACCGTGCGGGTGGCTTTCATCCTGAACCTGGTCAACGACGACCTCAAGAGCAAGGGTGTGCTGTTTTCCATCCACGACGAAGACGTGCCGGTGTTTCGCCTGCTGCGGATGCGCGCGCGCCGCGCCCCGGGGCTGATCGAGGATGCCAAGGAGGTGCTGCTCAAGCTGTTTGACGCCGACGCCGAGTATTCCGCCGACACGCTGGAAGGCGTTTATGTCGAGCTCGAAAAAGTAAGCGCGCAGGTGTTGTCGGGCGACGTGACCGACGCCCTGGCCGGCGAAGTGCTGGGCGCCATTGCCCGCCACGAAGACCTGAACGGCCGCATTCGCCGCAACATGATGGACACGCGCCGCGCTGTCAGTTTCATGATGCGCAGCAAGATGCTCAACGCCGAGCAGTTCGAGGAAGCGCGGCAGATTTTGCGCGACATCGACTCGCTCGATTCACACACCGCTTTCCTCTTCGACAAGATCAACTTCCTGATGGATGCCACGGTCGGCTTCATCAACATCAACCAGAACAAGATCATCAAGATCTTCTCGGTGGCCAGCGTCGCCCTGCTGCCGCCCACGCTGATCGCCAGCGTGTACGGCATGAACTTCAAGGGCTACTTCCCCGAACTGGAATGGGCATATGGCTACCCATATGCACTGGGACTGATGATTGCCAGCGCGGTGGTGCCCATGTGGTACTTCAGGAAGCGTGGTTGGCTGCAATAAGGTCGTCTGCCGCGTTCTGGATCGTTTTGGGCGCTGAATTTTGCATCAAATCGGCCTGTAATCCAATAAAGACGAGCGCGAGCAGCTATTAAATAGATAGCAATCGCTCAGGCAGAAATCGTCGGCAGCAACTTTTCAACAATGGCGCGCGCGTAGACGCTGGCCACTTCCGCCACAAATGCCGGAAAGTCCACGTGCGCGGTGTTGTCGGCGCGGTCGGAAATCGTTCTCACCGACGCAAACGCCACGCCGTAGTCATGGCAGACCTGTGCCACGGCCGCACCCTCCATCTCGACCGCCAGCGGCGTGTGGCCTGCTGCAATCAGCGCCGCACGGATACCGGCAGCTTCCTGCGCGCTGCAGACAAAACGGTCGCCGCTGATCATCAGCCCGCGGTGGACGCGCGCAGACGGATACGCCGGCACCGTACCGGCAGCCAGCGCCGCCGCGTGCAATAACGACGTCAAAGCCGCGTTGCTTTCAAAAACCGTCTTGCCGTACAGCGGCACCTCATAGCGGGGAAACAGCGGTGAGGCGTCCATGTCATGCTGCACAAAACTGTCGGCCACCACCACATCGCCCACATTCACGCTTTCGCCCAGCCCACCGGCTACACCGGTGAAAACAATGCGGCCGGCCTTGAAGTGCTCGATCAGCGCCACCGCCGTGGTGGTAGCCGCCACTTTGCCGATACGCGCGAGCACCAGCACGACCGGGTGGCCGTGCAGGGCACCAAGCCAGAACTCACGGCCAGCGCGCTTCACCTGCCGCGCGTTTTCCAGCAGGTCAATCAGGCCGGACTGCTCTTCAGCAAGGGCGCTGAGGATGGCGGTGGGTGCGCGGGGGAAGGTGTCAGCGGAAGTCATGGCCTGATTTTGCCCGCGCTTTCAACACCGGGGACGCAGAAAAAAGGGCAGCTTGCGCCGCCCTCTAGAAAACCTGCCGCGCAAGCGCGGCGAGCTCTGAAACTTGCCGTTTATTTCTTGTCGCGCAGTTCGCGGCGCAGTATCTTGCCGACCGGCGTCTTGGGCAGGTCGGTGCGGAACTCCACCACCTTGGGCTGTTTATAGCCGGTCAGGTTGGTTTTGCAATATTCGCGCACTTGCGCTTCTGTCAGGTCGGGGTTCTTTTTGACAATGACCAGCTTCACAGCTTCGCCGGATTTTTCGTCGGCAACGCCCACACAGGCGCATTCCATCACACCGTCGAGCTTGGAGACCACGTCTTCAATCTCGTTCGGGTAGACGTTGAAGCCGCTCACCAGAATCATGTCTTTCTTGCGGTCGACAATCTTGAAGAAGCCGTTTTCATCAAGGACTCCAATGTCGCCGGACTTGAAGTAGCCGTCGGGCGTCATGACCTTGGCGGTTTCATCGGGGCGTTGCCAGTAGCCGGCCATGACCTGCGGCCCCTTGATAGCGATTTCACCGGGCTGGCCGGGTGGCACTTCGTTGCCGTCGTCATCAAGGAGTTTGAAATAAGTACCGGGAATCGGCACGCCGATGGTGCCGGTGAAGGCTTTGCTGTTGGTCGGATTGCAGCTAGCCGAGGGTGATGTCTCGGACAGGCCGTAACCTTCGCAGACCGGGCAGCCGGTTTTTTCAAGCCACAGTTTGGCGACCGCACCCGTGACCGCCATGCCGCCGCCCAGCGAAATCTTCAGGTGCGACCAGTCAACCGTGTTGAAGTCCGGGTGGTTGGCCAGGCCGTTGAAGAGCGTGTTGACCGCTGGGAAGCTGTTGATCTTGTGCCTGGAGAGCTCTTTAAGCACAGCCGTCAGGTCACGCGGATTGGGGATCAGGATGTTTTTGCTTCCGGTACGCATGCCCAGCATCATGTTCACGGTGAATGCGAAGATGTGGTACAGCGGTAGCGCGCAGACATACGTGAGCTGCTCGCCGGCCGGCAGGGCCGCCATGGCCGGGCTGTTCCAGGCTTCGGACTGCAGCACATTGGCGATCACGTTGCGGTGCAGCAGCACGGCGCCTTTGGAAACACCGGTGGTGCCGCCGGTGTATTGCAGTACGGCCACGTCGTCGGGTTTGATGTCGGGCCGCTTGAGCGTCAGGCGCGTGCCCCGCGCCACAGCGTCGTTAAAACGCACGGCGCCGGGCAGGTTGAAGGCCGGCACCATCTTCTTGACGTTGCGCACCACATAGTTGACGAGTGCGCCCTTGAGCATGCCCAGCTGGTCGCCCATGGCGCACAACACCACGTGCTTGACGGGCGTGGCGGCAATGCACTGCTCGAGCGTGTTGGCGAAGTTTTCGATGATGACAATCGCCTTCGAACCGGAGTCCTTGAGCTGATGCTCCAGTTCGCGCGGCGTGTACAGCGGGTTCACATTGACCACCACATAGCCGGCGCGCAGGATGGCCGCCACGGCTACCGGATACTGCGGCACGTTGGGCATCATGATGGCAATGCGGTCGCCTTTGGCCAGGCCCAGGCTTTGCAGGTAGGCACCGAAGGCGAGCGACAGGCTGTCGGTCTGGCCGAAGGTCACGTCCTTGCCCATGAAGCTGTAGGCGACGCGGCTGCCGTGTTTCTTGAAGCTTTCCTCCATCAATGCGACCAGCGACGGGTACTGGGACGCGTCGATATCGGTAGGAACGCCCGGCGGATAGGCTTTGAGCCATGGGCGGTCAAGGGTCGCTGCATTCATGTTTGTCTTCTCCATTACGTATTGCTTACTGCCATGGATTCTCATGGCGTGCCCTCTTCGTGGCTATTGCGTTTTCCCTAGGAAGCCCGGGAAATAAGGAGGGAAGCCTCTCTAAATCGGGGTGCGCCCGCGGCTCGCCGCCGCGGGAAAACCCGGCAGCCCGCGATCACTCGATGGCCTTGCCCATATCTTCGATCACCTTTTTGGCGTCTCCGAACACCATCATGGTCTTGTCCATGTAGAAGAGTTCGTTGTCCAGGCCCGCGTAGCCAGCCGCCATGGAGCGCTTGTTGACAATGACCGTCTTGGCCTTGTAGGCCTCCAGGATGGGCATGCCATAGATGGCGCTGCCCTTGACGTGCGCTGCAGGGTTCACCACGTCGTTGGCGCCCAGGATGATGGCGACGTCGGCCTGGCCGAACTCGGCGTTGATGTCTTCCATTTCATGTACCTGGTCATAAGGCACTTCGGCCTCGGCCAGCAAGACGTTCATGTGGCCGGGCATGCGGCCCGCCACGGGGTGAATCGCGTACTTGACGTTGACGCCCCTGTCGATGAGCTTTTGCGCCAGCTCTTTGACCGAGTGCTGAGCGCGCGCCACGGCCAGGCCGTAGCCCGGCACGATGATCACGGTCTCTGCATTGCCCAGGATGAAGGCAGCGTCGTCGGCAGAGCCCGACTTGACGGGGCGCTGCTCTTTGGCGCCGGTGGCGGCCGTGCCGGCCTCACCGCCGAAGCCGCCCAAAATCACGTTGAAGAAGGAGCGGTTCATCGCCTTGCACATGATGTACGAAAGGATGGCGCCCGACGAACCGACCAGCGAGCCGGCAATGATCAGCATGGAGTTGTTGAGCGAAAAACCGATACCGGCCGCCGCCCAGCCCGAGTAGCTATTGAGCATGGACACCACGACCGGCATGTCGGCGCCGCCGATAGGGATGATGATCAGCACACCCATAACGAAGCTCAGCGCCAGCATCGCGAAAAACGCTGGCCAGCTGCCCGTGAACATGAATACCAGCCCCAGGCCGATGGTAATGAGGCCCAGCACCAGGTTCAGCTTGTGCTGGCCGGCAAACTGCACCGGTGCGCCCTGGAACAGGCGGAACTTGTAGGTGCCCGACAACTTGCCGAAGGCGATCACCGAGCCGCTGAAGGTGATGGCGCCAATGGCCGCACCGAGGAACAGCTCCAGCCGGTTGCCGGTGGGGATGGGGCTGCCTTTGGGCGCGATGCCGAAAGCGTAGGGCTCGGCCACGGCGGCCACGGCGATAAAGACCGCAGCCAAACCGATCATGCTGTGGAAGAAGGCCACCAGCTCGGGCATCTTGGTCATTTCGACCGTCTTGGCGCGCCAGGCACCATAGCCCCCGCCGACCACCAGACCCAACAGAACGTAACCCATGCCCAGGGCTTTGCCGCCTGAAATTTCAACGATGAGCGCAGCTGTCGTCAGCATGGCAATGGCCATGCCGACCATGCCGAACAGATTGCCGCGGATCGAGCTGGTGGGGTGTGACAGGCCCTTGAGCGCCTGAATAAAGCAGACGGAGGCCACCAGGTACAGCAGCGTGACGAGATTCATGCTCATTTGGCGGCTCCTTCAGCGGGCGCGGCTACTTTCTTTTCTTTCTTGCGGAACATCTCCAGCATCCGGCGCGTCACCAGAAAGCCGCCGAAGATGTTGACGGCCGCCAGCGCCACGGCCAGCACGCCCATGGTTTTGCCCAGCGGCGTTTCGGTCAGCGCGGCCGCGAGCATGGCGCCCACGATCACGATGGCCGAAATCGCATTGGTCACCGCCATCAGCGGCGTGTGCAGGGCCGGCGTGACAGTCCACACCACGTGGTAACCCACGTAGATGGCCAGTACAAAAATAATCAGGTTGATGATGGTGGGTGACACTGCATCCATGGTCTTCTCCGTGAGGGCCGCGCCGGCTTGAACCCGGCTGGCCGATTAAATCCAATTGATCCGATGGGTCCCGAATGGGTTACTTCTTCTTGACCTCGCCGCCCTGCGTCATCAGGCAGGCGGCGACGATGTCATCTTCCAGGTCGACATTGAGCGTGCCTTCCTTGGTGATGATGAGCTTGAGGAAGTCGAGCAGGTTGCGTGCGTAGAGTGCGCTGGCGTCGGCGGCGACGAGGGCCGGCACATTGGTCTGGCCGATCAGCGTCACGCCGTGCTTGACGACCGTTTTGCCGGGCTCGGTCAGCGGGCAGTTGCCGCCTTGCGGTGCGGCCAGGTCGACGATCACGCTGCCGGGTTTCATGGCCTTGACCATGTCTTCGGTGACCAGCACGGGCGCAGGGCGGCCCGGGATCAGCGCGGTGGTGATGACCACGTCGGCTTGCGCGACGCGCTTGGCGACTTCGGCCTTTTGGCGTTCGAGCCAGCTTGGCGGCATGGGCTTGGCGTAGCCACCCACACCGACAGCAGCTTCGCGCTCTTCGTCGGTTTCATAAGGCACATCGATGAACTTGCCGCCCAGGGATTCGACCTGCTCTTTGACACTGGGACGCACGTCGCTGGCTTCAATCACCGCGCCCAGGCGCTTGGCGGTGGCAATGGCCTGAAGGCCGGCTACGCCGACGCCCAGAATCACCACGCGGGCGGCCTTGACCGTGCCGGCCGCCGTCATCAACATGGGGAAGAAGCGCTGGTATTCGGCCGCGGCCATCATCACGGCCTTGTAGCCGGCGATGTTGGCTTGCGACGAGAGCACGTCCATGCTTTGCGCGCGGCTGGTGCGCGGCGCGGCCTCCAGCGCGAAGGACGTCAGCTTGGCAGTAGCCAGGCGCTGCAGGCCGGCGGCATCAAAGGGGTTGAGCATGCCGACCAGCACACCACCGGCTTTGGCCAGCGGCATTTCGCTGTCCAGCGGGCAGCGGACCTTGAGCACGATATCAGCGCCGTAAGCGCCCGCCGCGTCGGTGATCTCCGCGCCGACCGCCGTGTAGGCCTCATCGGGAACGCTGGCGGCCACCCCGGCGCCGGACTGCACACGGACGGTGTGCCCTTGTGCCTTGAGCTTTTTGGCCGTTTCGGGCGTGATGGCGACGCGTGTTTCTCCGGCCGTGATTTCGGCGGGTACCCCAATGAGCATGGGTCTCTCCTCAGTACGTTGGTGTTGGTTTGATTGACGTCAGCCCGCAGGCGAGCTTGCGCGCGATCTGTCTCGGTGTCTTTGTCTGCGTATCCGCTTTTTTGTACCTGTCATGAAGCTTACATGAGATTTCTGCAATTTTTTGTCAGGGCAGTCTACAGTTTTTGACCCGAGTCAAGCCACGCAATAAAAAAAGCCCCGCCTGCCAATACATGGCGGTTGGGGCCGGTTTGCCTTGATGGCTGGCGTGCTATTTCTATTTGGCTGTCGGCATCACGAATTCGGCGCCCTTGCCGATGCTCTCTGGCCAGCGCTGCATGATGGACTTTTGTTTGGTATAGAAACGTACGCCCTCTTCGCCATAGGCGTGCATGTCGCCGAAGAGGCTTTTTTTCCAGCCACCAAAGCCATGCCAGGCCATGGGCACCGGGATCGGCACGTTGATGCCGACCATGCCGACCTGGATGCGGCGGCTGAATTCGCGGGCCACGTGGCCGTCCCGGGTGAAGCAGCTCACGCCGTTGCCGAATTCATGGGCATTGATCAGGTTCACCGCTTCGGCGAAGTCCTTCACGCGCACGCAGCCCAGCACCGGGCCAAAAATCTCTTCTTTATAGATGCGCATGTCGGGCGTGACATGGTCAAACAGCGTGCCACCCATCCAGAAGCCCTTGCCGCAGCCCGGGCCGGCCTTGGCGCCCGTGAAGGTGCGGCCGTCCACCAGCAGCTTGGCGCCTTCTTTCACGCCCGTCTCGATGTAGCCGGTAATGCGCTGGTGCGCGGCCGATGTGACGATGGGGCCCATTTCAGCGTCAAGCTCCACACCGTTTTTGATCACCAGTGTTTTGGCGCGCGCTTCCAGCATGGGAATGAGTTTTTCGGCCACATTGCCCACCAGCACAGCCACAGAGATCGCCATGCAGCGTTCGCCGGCCGAGCCGTAGCCCGCGCCGATCAATGCGTCCACCGCCTGCTCCAGGTCGGCGTCGGGCATGACCACCATGTGGTTCTTCGCGCCGCCCAGTGCCTGCACGCGCTTGCCGTGGCGTGCGCCGGTTTCGTAGATGTAGTTCGCGATCGGTGTGGAGCCAACAAAGGACACGGCCTTCACGTCCGGGTGCACCAGCAGGGCGTCGACCGCCTCTTTATCGCCCTGCACCACGTTGAAGACGCCATCGGGCAAGCCGGCTTGCTTGAGCAGGTCGGCCATGAAAAGGCTGGGGCTGGGGTCGATGGGACTGGGTTTAAGCACAAAGCAGTTGCCGGCGGCAATCGCCACCGGGAACATCCACATCGGCACCATCACCGGAAAATTGAAGGGCGTGATGCCGGCCACCACACCCAGCGGCTGGCGCAGCGTCCAGTTGTCGATGCCGGTGGAAACCTGGTCGGTGAAGTCGCCCTTGAGCAGCTGCGGAATGCCGCAGGCGAATTCAACAATGTCGATGCCGCGCGAGACCTCGCCTTGGGCGTCGGTGAACACCTTGCCGTGCTCGGCGGTGATCATGTGGGCCAGCTTGTCCTTGTTCAGGTTGAGCAGTTCCAGGAACTTGAACATCACGCGTGCGCGGCGCAGCGGCGGCGTGTCGGCCCAGGCGGGAAAGGCGGCCTGGGCTGACGCCACGGCCGCATCGACCTCCGTTCCGCTGGCAAGCGCGACATAACCCGACACCGCGCCCGTTGCAGGGTTGAAGACTTCCTGGCTACGCCCGGAAGATGGCGCGGCCACACGGCCATTCAGGTAGTGGCCGATGGTGGCTTGTGAAGCGGAGGCAGCAGGGGATAAAGACATTTGCAATCCTTGAAAGGTGGCGGCGCCGTACTGGCCGTTGGGGGTTCACCGCAGTCTAGGGCTGCGCAGCCGAATTGATAATGCCCCGTTTTGTGATTACATTGTTCATATTTTTGAACAATAGGCCTCTCGACCTCCATGTCTTCCGACCAGCTATCGCCCCTTGTCGCCGATCTTCACCTGCTGACCATCCTGGCGGCTACACGCAGCTTTACCGAAGCGGCGCGCCGCCTCGGGATGTCCAAGGCCTCGGCCAGCATGCGCATCAGTGAGCTGGAGCGCGCCGCCGGCGTGACGCTGGTGCGGCGCACCACGCGCTCCGTAGGCCTGACGGAGGCCGGCCAGCAATTGGTGAACGACATGCAGCCGGCGTTTAACCGCATCAGCGAAAGCTATTCCGCCGTCAAGGACCTGGTCGAAACCCCGCGCGGGCTGATCCGTGTGACAGCGCCGGTCGCGCTGGGGCGTCAGCACCTGGCGCCCTGCGTTGCGGCCTTCCTCAAGCGCTATCCCGAGATCCATATCGAACTGGAACTCACCGACCGCTTTGTCAACCTTGCCAATGAAGGCTTCGACCTGGCGATACGACACACGAATGCGCCGCCCGACACCCATGTGGCCTGGGTGTTGTGCGAAACGCGCTCCATCCTGCTGGCCAGCCCCGACTACCTGGCGCGCCGCGGCGTGCCTGCGCAGCCGTCAGACCTGGCCGCGCACGATTGCCTGCTTTACCTGGGCAACCACAACACCGCCAGCTGGACCTTCGTGCGCAGCGGCAAGCGCAAATCCCGCGAGCAGGTTGGCGTGAACATCACGGGCACACTGAAGGCCAACAACAGCGAAGTGCTGCGCGAAGCGCTGGTGGCGGGCCTCGGCATCGGCCTGCTGCCGGATTTCAGTGCACCCGCGGGTGGCAGCGCGGCGCCATCGCCGCTCGTGCAGGTGCTGCCTGAGTGGCAGGTGCAGGGATTTTTCGGCGAGCGCATTTACGCCCTCAGGCCCTGGTCGCAGCAAGTGCCCAAGGCGGTGCAATGCCTTGTGGCACATTTGCGCGAGAGTTTCGCTGCCGGATTTTCGGCTAGCAAACACACCTGGCCGGCCGGTCAGGACCCCGGTCATCAAGGCCACGGATAATCCGGCGCATGATTAAACGATGGAAACCCAGCGTCACGGTCGCTGCGGTGATTGAAAAAAAGATCGACGGTGTCTCCAGGTTCCTGCTGGTCGAAGAGGAAACGCGGGACGGCCTGAAGCTCAACAACCCCGCCGGCCACCTGGATCCCGGTGAAAGTCCCTTTGAGGGTTGTGTGCGCGAAACACTGGAAGAAACCGCCTTCCATTTCACGCCCACTGCCATTGTGGGGGTCTATCTCTCCCGCTTTGAGCGGGCCCTCATCGGGCAGGAAGAATCCGAAGACATCACCTACCTGCGCTTTGCGTTCTGCGGCGAACTGGGCGAGCACGTGGCAGGCCAAGCGCTGGATGAAGGCATTGTGCGCACGGTCTGGCTGACGGCCGACGAAATAAGAGCGAGCGCTCACATGCACCGAAGCCCCCTCTTGTTGACCTGCATGGAAGATTACCTGGCAGGCAGGCGCTTCCCGCTTGATCTGGTGACCACGGATGCCAGCGTGCATGCACCGCTGAGCCAGAAGTAGGAAGCGCCGCGAGCCATGCACGATTTGGCGGCGCCAACGGGAACGCTTTCCCGCTGACAGCCAGCGCAATCCTCAATAAAGAATTCGTTGCGCCACCGGCGGCGGCGTCCACTGGTACAACCAGGTCTCCGTCAATGACTGGCCGTCGACCTGCAAATGCATGCGCAGGTTGATGGGTGCCGTGCTGTCGCCATCGGGGCGCAGGTCGAACATGGCACGCCACCCCTTGATGGCGTCCAGCGGCCGGGCCGACGTCAATTCAATCGTGCCGCGCGAAGCGGTGATCACGGCTTTGACCTGGGCCCCGCGGTTCAGCAAGGCAAAGTCGCCGCCCGCAAAATCGACGGCAAAACGCCGCGTGTAGGCGGTGCGCTTTTGCCCGACCACGCCGCCGAGGCCGGTACGTGTGGCCACACAGCGCGCCAGCGGCCCTTGCGCGGCGGGCGGTTCGCCCCCCCAGTGCAGCCGGTAGGAAAACAGCAACTCCTGCCCTGCCTGCGGCTTGTCCCTGGGGTTCCAGAAGGCCACGATGTTGTCAAAGGTTTCGTCCGCGGTCGGAATTTCCACCAGCTGTATCGCGCCCGCACCCCAGCCCGCCTTGGGCTCAACCCACAGGCTCGGGCGTTTTTCATAGAACACGCCGTCGTCCTGGTAGTGGTCAAAGTTGCGATCGCGCTGCATCAGGCCAAAACCGCGCGGGTTGTCGTCCTGAAAGGCGTTGAACTGCAATTGCGCCGGATTGGTCAGTGGACGCCACAGCCATTCGCCCGTGCCGCTGTGCATGGCCAGGCCGTCGGTGTCGTGGATTTCGCCGCGCCAGTCCCAGCCCATGCGTTTGTCGTTTTCGCCGGTCTGGAACATGCTGGTGCACGGCGCGATGCCCATGCGGTCAATGGTTTTGCGCGGATACAGCGCCACGTCCAGGTCCATGACCTGCGTGTCGCCCGGCGTGATCACAAAGCGGTAGGCGCCGCTGACGCTCGGCGAGTCCAGCAGGGCGTAGACGGTCAGCGAGGCCGCTTTCGGGTCCGGCTTTTCGAGCCAGTAACCGATGAAATCCGGAAACTCTTCCGGGAAAGTTTGCGCCGTGTCGATGGCCAGGCCCCGCGCCGACTGGCCGTACTGCCATTCGCCGCCCACCGCGCGAAAGTAGCTTGCGCCAAGGAAGGCCGCCACGTCACGCACCGGATCGGTGTGGAAATTCAGCCGGAAGCCGGCAAAACCGAGATCGGCGGGAAGCTTGTCGCCCCGCACGCCGCTTTTCCCATAATCAAACATGGCCGGGTCATAGGCCAGCTCCTGCGCCTGGCCATTGCTCACTTCGTGCATGCGCACCGGCGTCTTGAAGTACAGGCCGAGGTGGAAAAACTTCGCCACGAAGCGCAGCTTGTCATCGCCCCACAAGGCATGGTCGTCCCGAAAGCGTATGGCCTGGTGCTGGTCCCAGTTCAAGTCCGAAATGCCGGACGGCAACGTCGTCGACCGGGGCCGGTAAGGTTTGGCGGCCAGGTCGCGCGCCTGGCCCTTGAGCATCGCGTAGTCGAAGGCTTGGGCCTTGCCCACGGGTTTGAGGCCCGCGGCCTGGGCCAGTGACGAAAGCCATGGCAGCCCGGTGGCGATGCCGGCGGCCGTGACGGCCTGCCCGGTGCGGGAAAGAAATTGACGTCGTTGCAAAGTGGCAGCTCCTGCAAGAAAGGGCATTCCATTGTGCCGCCGGCCGCACGGCCAACAGGGCCGAAAAGCCCAGACAGGCGCAAACGCTTTCATCTTTTTACAATAGAGCCATGGGCAACCCGCAAATCAACACATACAGCCACGACGGCAAGCGGAAACGGATCGTCGTCGGCCTGAGCGGAGGCGTGGACTCCGCGGTGACGGCGCACCTGCTCAAACAGCAGGGCCACGAGGTTATCGGCATCTTCATGAAGAACTGGGAAGATGACGACGACAGCGAGTTCTGCTCGTCCAACATTGATTTTGTCGACGCCGCCGCCGTGGCCGACGTGATCGGCATCGAGATCGAGCACGTCAACTTCGCAGCCGACTACAAGGACCGCGTCTTCGCCGAGTTCCTGCGCGAATACCAGGCCGGCCGCACGCCCAACCCCGACATCCTGTGCAACGCCGAAATCAAGTTCAAGGCATTTCTGGACCATGCCATGCGCCTGGGCGCCGAAAAAATCGCGACCGGGCATTACGCCAGGGTTCGCCACAACGAAGCCACCGGCCTGCACGAACTGCTCAAGGGCCTTGATCCAGCCAAAGACCAAAGCTATTTTTTGCACCGGCTCAACCAGGCACAGCTCTCCAAAACGCTGTTCCCGGTGGGTGAGTTGCGCAAGACCGAAGTCCGGCGCATTGCCGACGAGATCGGCCTGCCCAACGCGAAGAAAAAAGACTCCACTGGCATCTGTTTTATCGGCGAGAGGCCTTTCCGCGAATTCTTGAATCGCTACATCGCCAAAGAGCCAGGCCCCATCAAGAACGACAAGGGCCGCGTGCTCGGCGAGCATGTGGGCCTGTCCTTCTATACATTGGGACAGCGTCAGGGCCTGGGCATAGGCGGCGTGAAGGCCAAGGGAGCCGAGCTCAAGGCCGTGCAGGCACGCGGGTTGCGCGGCGTGGGCGAGCACGAACCCTGGTTTGTGGCACGCAAGGACCTTGAAACGAACACGCTATGGGTGGTTCAGGGCCATGATCACCACTGGCTGCAATCCACGGTGCTCCAGGCACAGGACTGCAGCTGGGTGGCGGGACATGCACCGACGCCCGGTGTCATGGCGGCCAAGACACGCTACCGGCAGGCCGACGCACCCTGCAAACTGCGCAGCGCTACCGGCGCGGCCTGCGAACTGGTGTTTGCCGATGCCCAGTGGGCGGTGACGCCGGGCCAGTCGGCTGTGCTCTACCAGGGCGATGTCTGCCTGGGTGGCGGCGTGATTGCTGCCAGCAATGTGCAGAACCAGCCGGCTGTGCCGGTCCGGGCAGCCTACGCCTGATTTTCATTCAAATCAGGCCGCAAGCCTTTATGGACTTGCGCAAGCAGCTATTAAATCAATAGCAAATACGACTCAAAGCGCGGTTTCAACGTAGGTGTAGATGTAGTTGGAGCCGCCGTTGACATTGCCCAGCAGGCGCGACGAGCCAAAAATGCCGGAGCGGTGCGACACACCAAAGCCTATAAAGGTGTCCTTGAGCGGCCGGTAGCCGATCAGGTCGCCCAGGCTCACGTCGATGGTCGGATCCAGGTAATTGAGCATGCGGGAAGCCGACTTGCCGTTGGCCGCCAGGCTGGAGGACTCAATGTAGGGAGCCCGCTGTGCCATGGACACGCCCACGCCCAGACCGAGCCGCGTCTTGACCCGGTCGCTCCATGGGAAGCCCGAGTAGACGGCCTTCATGAACAGGTCCAGTTGCACGCCATTGGCCTGCAGGCCCCGCTCGTTGTGGTGCGTGAGGCCCACATAGCCGATGAAGTCGAGCGGCCAGCCGTTCACGTTGTTCAGGAAGGGCTTGCCGACCTGGATGCCGGTAATGCTGGTCGAATTGACCTTCGCCGTCGACAGGCACTGCGCCGTGATGATCTTGGCCAGATGGCAGCCATCTTCGGTTGACTTGCCGTACAGCAGCTTGAAGTAGGTGGGCGAGCCGTCTTCTGCCCACTCACGCTTGTGGCCGCCAAAGTCATAGGCCGCGCCGATATACACGGCAGGCAGCACGCTCTTTTGCACAATGGGGCTGTTCTTTGTCTTGTTGTCCAGCAAGGTGGCCGACACACCGGCCAGCAGGCGCCAGCGCTCGGTGAGGTCATAAGAGCCGTAGAGGCCAATCGAGGTCTGCACGCCCGAGCCCGGCGCATAAGCAGGCCGCCCGGCCGTTGCCTCACTGGCCTGCACGCCGTAGTAATAGTTGTTGAGCCTGGCGTCGCGCACCCCCACGGTCAGGCTGGGCCGCAGCATCCAGGGGCCCGAGCGCCAGTCGTAGGTGTAGCCCAGGCGGAACTCATTGCCCTTGTAGGTGTTGCTGATGTCATGCACCAGCTCGGCCTGCAGCGTTCCCCAGGGCTGGCGCCAGCGGTAGGCCAGGCCCAGGTCCAGGCCCGAGTCGCGCGGCGACATGCCGGCCAGGCTGGCGGGCAGGCGCTCGGTCGGGAAGCCCTCCAGGCGCTGCTCCACAAAAAGGTCCAGCCGCCGCTCGGTGCCGTTGAGCAGCTTGATGCCGCCCCGGTTGGCATGCAGGAAAAGCCGCTCGCCCTCATACAGGTAAAGCGGCAGCAGGTCGTAACGTGTGCCTGCATCCTTGTAGGGCGAACGTTCAATGCGCGTCACCAGGCCCAGGCCCGCGCTGCCGGGCGAAGAAAGGATGTCGGTCAGTGGTTCGGTGTTGCCGCCCGCCAGGGCCGGCGACATGGCGCACAGGCCGCCCAAAAAAAGGGTAGACGCCAGAAAGAGGCTGCGTGGCGAGGACGAGTGGTTCATCATTGGTTTTTTGTGTGAAGCTACCTGAACGGGCCGCCGCAGCCGGACAGAAGCCAAGAGCGCGGCGGACACTCCGATGCTATCCACGAATGGCACCGCCTGAGCCGCCCAACTTGTAAGCAAACAGGCACATATGGACTAGGCCGACATCCTTTCCCGGCGATTTCCTCACACGCTGGCTCACACGTACACTGCCTATCTTCGGGTCTCCACCAACTTAACGGAGCCTGTTATGCCCAAATTCGTGATCGAACGTGTCATCCCCGGACTCGGGGCCCTGAAGCCCGCCGAGCTGCAATCCATCTCCCAGAAATCCTGCGGTGTGCTGCAGGAACTGGGGCCTGATGTGCAGTGGGTGCAAAGCTATGTGACAGGCGGCAAGATGTACTGCATCTACCGCGCGGCCAATGAGGAGCTCGTGAGGGAACATGCGCGCCGCGGCGGTTTCCCGGCGAACTCCGTCGCGCAGATCACCACGGTCATCGACCCCACCACCGCTGAAGCCTGAGGTCTGCCGGTGAATCCGCAAGCCCCCGACAATCCGCCGTCTCCGGGGCTTGCCATCTACCTGCTTGGTCCGCCGCGCATAGAGCGAGGCGGCAGCCCTGTGCCGGCGCCGCGCGGGCACAAGGTCTGGGGCCTGCTTGCCTACCTGGTCCGCAGTGATGCACCGGTCAGCCGCAAACATCTGGCGGGCTTGCTGTTCGAAGACGCAGAAGACCCGCTGGCCGCCCTGCGCTGGAACCTCAGTGAGCTGCGGCGCCTGCTCGGCACCGCAGAGTTGCGCGGCGATCTGCTGGCACTTTTGCTGGAGCCTGCCACCTACGTCGACCTCAGCGCCGTGCTGTCGGGCAGCTGGGCGCAAGCCCTGTGCGTGCCCGGCCTGGATCACGAGTTGCTGGAAGGCATGAATTTTTCAGGCAGCCCGGCCTTCGAGGTCTGGCTCGCCACGGAGCGGCGCCATCTGCAGGCCGCCGCCGAAGCCGTGCTGCGCGAAGCCGCACTGGCTCGCATGGCCGCGGGCGCCATGACAGAAGCAGCCACACTGGCCGGCCGGCTGGTACGGCACAACCCGCTTGACGAGAACTACCAGGCTTTGCTGGTGCGCAGCCTCGCGGCCGCGGGCGACGGCGTGGGTGCGGCGCGCCAGGCCGCAGCCTGCCGCGAATTGTTCCAGCGCGAACTCGGCGTGCAACCCGGCGCCACGCTGGACGCGGCCCTGCGCACGCTCACCGCAGCGCCCACCGCGCGGCCCGCCACCGGGCGCGCCGCGGCGCTGGCCCAGCTGGAAGCCGGGGAGGCGGCGATCAGCGCCGGCGCGCTCGATGCCGGCCTGCAATGCCTGCGCCGCGCGATCGTGGAAGCCGATGCCACCGGCGACGCGGCACTGCGTGCGCGCGCCCGCGTGGCCCTGGGCGGTGCGCTGGTGCATGCCGCCCGCGGACGCGACGAAGAAGGCGCCACTGCGCTTCACGAAGCACTGGAGGTCGGCCACGAGGCTTCGCCGGCACTCGCCGCCGCCGCGTGCCGCGAACTCGGCTACGTCGAATTCCTGCGCGGCCGCTATGAACGCACGCTCGCCTGGCTGCAACGCGCGACGCCGCTGGCAGCCGGCGACCACGCGGAGCAGGCGCGCATCGCCACCGTGTACGGCGCTGCGCTCAGCGACACTGCGCATTACACGGCCGCCATCAGCCAGCTGCGCGAAGCTGAGGCGCTGGCTGCGGCCGTCGGCGACAGCCGGCAACTTGCCTACGCGCTGTCCATGCTGGGCCGCGCGCTACTGCTGCACGGCGAACCCGAGGCGGCCGCCGACGCCCTGGACCGCTCGGTGGCACTGGCCCGGCAAGGCTGGACCGCCTTTGTGCCGTGGCCGCAATCGCTGCGGGCCGAAATCGACCTGCTGCGCGGCGACGTGGATGCCGCCGCGAGCCGATTCGAGCATGCCTTCGCCCTCGGTTGCCAGCTCGGTGACCCGTGCTGGGAAGGCATTGCCGGCCGGGGCCTGGGGCGTGTGGCGATGGCGCGCGGGGAACCGCAGCGCGCCGTTGAAATACTTGCTGACGCACTGACGCGCTGCGTACGCCTTCCTGACGCCTACCTGTGGGCCAAGGCATATGCCCTCGACGCGCTGTGTGATGTCGCTGTGGCACAAGCCATGCCCCAGGCCTCGGCCTGGATCAACGAAATGCAGGACCTCGCTGCGCGTAGCGGCATGCGCGAACTGACGGTGCACGCCTGCCTGCACCGCGCGGCGCTCGGCGACGGCGCGAGCGCGGCGGCGGCGAAGCTGCTTGCCGGCCAGATCGACAACCCCGCGCTGCACGCCCTTGCCGGGCTCTGAACCCGGCGACGGCGCGGCAACACCTCAAGAGGTCGATGATGAATGCGACATCCAACGGCGCCGTATTTCACGGTGGAACCCGGCGCCTGGCGCCGGGACAAGCGCTGCGCCTGCCCCGGCGCGGCGGTGAATTGACAGTGCTGCGGGGCCGGCTCTGGCTGACGCGCCACAATGATTCCGGCGATCATTTCATTGAGGCCGGCCAGCGCGTGCGCCTAGGCGCCGATGAGAACGCGGTGATTGAGCCCGCAGGAACCGCGCAGGGCGTGACGCTGCACTGGGAGCCCTGCCGCCCGGGCCTCATCAGCGCCTTGCTCGCCCGGCCTCTTGGCGGCACGGCCTTCCTGGCCTTTGTGGCCGCCCGCGGCTTCGCGGCGCTGGCGCTCAGCGCCGCGGCGAGCGCAAGACGCGCGCGCGGCCAGGGCGAGACCTGCGACCGCCGTGCTGTATTCGTCACACTCGAAGGCAGCGGGGCGCAGGAGTCAGGCCGTCCCTTCTGGAAGAAAAACAGCCTCAAATCATTACTGGATGAGCGCAAGCAGCTATTAAATTCATAGCAAATGAGTTCGCATCAGCCGGCATCGACCCGGGTTTCCCGATGCATTGCAGCGTGCAGGCTATTGCGCTACATCAAACACCCGCACACCATTTTTATCTAAGCTGCTGGCATGAAGATTCAATTCCTCGGTGCCACAGATACCGTGACAGGTTCCAAATACCTGATCCGGTACGGGGAGTCCACGGTGCTGGTCGACTGCGGGCTGTTCCAGGGCTACAAGCAATTGCGCCTGCGCAACTGGTCCGCGCTACCTGTGGCCCCGGCCTCCATTGACGCCGTGATCCTGACGCACGCCCACATTGACCATAGCGGCTACCTGCCACTGCTGGCGCGCCAGGGCTTCAAGGGCAAGGTGTTCTGCACCCCGGCCACGGCCGACCTGTGCCGCATCCTGCTGCCCGACGCTGGCCACCTGCAGGAAGAAGAAGCCGAATACGCCAATCGCCACGGCTTTTCGAAGCACGCACCGGCGCTGCCCCTGTACACACGCGAGGATGCGCTACGCTGCATCAAGCTGCTGCACCCGGTACCCAGCGGAAAAAACTGGCACCCGGCACCGAGCCTGAACGCCAGCCTGACTCCTTCCGGCCACATGGTGGGCTCGTCGTTCGTGCAACTGGACAACGGCTCGCGCTCCATCCTGTTTTCCGGGGACATAGGCCGCCCCAACGACCTGGTGCTCAAGCCGCCTACACGGATGGACGGCGCCGATTATCTGGTGGTGGAGTCCACCTACGGCGACCGCCTGCACAAGGACTCGGACCCCCTATCGGCGCTGGGCCAGGTAATCAACCGCACAGCCGCGCGCGGCGGGGTGGTGGTGATCCCGGCTTTTGCGGTGGGGCGCGCGCAAAGCCTGCTGCACTGCGTTCAGGTGCTCAAGGCGCAAGGTGTCATACAACGCAACCTGCCGATCTACCTCAACAGTCCCATGGCGGCCAATGCCACGCAGGTGTACCTGAAACACAAGGCCGAGCTGCGGCTAACACCCGCGGAGTGCGAGGCCATGGCGCATACCGCCCACATCGTCGAGTCGCCGGAGGAGTCGCGCCTGCTCAATGCCAGGCACGGCCCCATGGTCATCATTGCCGCCAGCGGCATGGCTACCGGCGGACGTGTGGTCCACCATCTCAAAGCCTTCGCGCCCGACAAGCGCAACACCATCGTGTTTGCCGGCTTCCAGCCCGGCGGCACGCGCGGCGCACTCATCTCCGGCGGCGCGCCTACCGTGCGTATCCACGGCCAGGACGTGCCGGTGCGCGCCGAAGTGGCGATGCTGGACGACCTGTCGGCCCATTCGGATGCCGCCGAAATCATGGGTTGGCTGCGCGGCTTCAAGTCGGTACCGAAGCAGACTTTCATCACCCACGGCGAGCCGGCCGCAGCCGATGCCATGCGCCAGCGCATCGAACGCGAACTGCACTGGCCATGCCACCTGCCCTGTTACCTGGAGTCGGTCTCTCTCACCTGATGCAATTCACAAGCCAGCGGCAAGGACAGCCTCAGGCCAGGCCGCACCACTGCGCGATGCGATGCGTCATGTCGCTCCACAAGCCGAACACCGCGGCCAGCATCAGCACCCCCCCGGCCAGACGCACACCCAGTTGACCGCCCAGGCCGTTGCCGGCGCGCCGCAGCCCGGCCAGTAGTTGCGGCGCCAGCAGCAGGGAGACGCCACTGCCCACGGCAAAAGCCGCCATGGCCAGCGCGCCTTGCAACGGCCCGCCACTCAGGGACGCCACCAGCAGCGCCGAATAAAGCAGGCTGCAGGGCATAAAGGCCCATAACGCGCCCACCGAGAACATCCCGCCCCGTGATGCGGCCACGGCACCCACCCTGGACCACGCGGAGCGGCCTGCGCGGTCGGCCCAGGCCGGCTGGCTGGCCTTCACCATCAGCATCATTCCCCAACCCAGCACGGCCAGATGGAACAGCACCCAGAGCGGCTTGACCACGGCGGCCTGTTCTGTCATCCACGCAAAACTTTGCACTGCCATCGCTGCCGCCGCGCCCGCACTTGAATAGCCGACAAGCCGCCCGGCCTGAAAGACCAGCGGTGAATGCGCCTGCCGCTGCGGGCCCACGCGCCGCAGGCCGCCACAGGCCGCGCCGCACATCACAGCGCAATGAGGTCCTCCGGCAAGGCCCATCAGCAGGGCCGTCGTGGCGAGGGCGTAAGACATGGGCAGCGCTGCGATCAAATAATGCGCGAGAAACGACTGCGGTTGAGGTCGGACTGCAGGTAGCGGTCAAACACCATGGCGACCGCGCGCAACACGAACCGGCCTTCGGCCGTCACCTCGATGCCGGTGCTGGAAAGCAGCACAAGCCCGGCATCCTCCAGTTCGCGCAAGCGCTCCAGTTCCGCCGCAAAGTAGGTCTTGAAATCCAGCATCCAGGCGAGCTCTATCGATTCGAACCACACCTGGCCCTGGCACATGATGGCCATGATCACCGCGCGGCGCGCCAGGTCGTCCCGGCTCAGTGCCAGGCCGCGCGTGACCGGGAAGCGCCCCTGGTCAAGCAAGTCGCAGTATTCCTCCAGGGTTTTGGCATTCTGGCTGTAGGTGGCGCCGACCGCGCCAATGGCCGATACGCCCAGGCCCACCAGGTCGCGGTCGGGCTGGGTGCTGTAGCCCTGGAAGTTGCGGTGCAGCCGGCCCTCGCGGCTGGCCACGGCCAGCGCATCGTTCTCAAGCGCGAAGTGGTCCATGCCGATGTAGCGGTAACCCGCGCCCTGCAAACGCTGCATCGCTTCGGCCAGCATGGCGGCCTTGTCCTCGGCCGCGGGCAGCAGCGCCGGCGGGATGTGCCGCTGCGGCTTGAAGCGCTCCGGCAAATGGGCATAGGCATAGAGGGCAATGCGGTCCGGCCTGAGTTCCTCGACCTGGCGTATGGTGCGCGCGAAAGACGTCTGCGTCTGCCGCGGCAGGCCGTAGATCAGGTCCACATTGATGGATTCAAACCCGAGCACGCGCGCCTGCGCAACCAGCGCGAACACCTGTTCGGCGGGCTGGACGCGGTGCACGGCTTTTTGCACGTCGGCATCGAAATCCTGCACGCCGAAACTCAGGCGGTTAAAGCCCAGGGCCGCCAGCGCGGCCAGGCGCGTGTTGTCCACGGTGCGTGGGTCTACCTCGATGGCCATTTCCGCACCGGCCGCGATGTCGAAGTTGCGTCTGAGCATGTCCATGAGCTGTGCGAGTTCCGCGTCGGACAAAAAAGTCGGCGTGCCCCCACCCAGGTGCAGCTGGCTGACAGGCTGTCCCTGCCCCAGGCGCGCCGTGTACAGGGCCACTTCGCGCTCAAGATAGCCCAGGTAGGCGGTGGCACGGCTGTGCTGCTTGGTGATGATCTTGTTGCAGGCGCAGTAGTAGCACAGCGATTCGCAAAAGGGGATGTGCACATACAGCGATAGCGGTGCCGCCGAGGTCTCGGCCCGCGCGCGCCTGTCGTCCAGCGCGCGGCCGTGATCGACGGCGGTAAAGGCCTCGACAAAACGGTCCGCCGTCGGAAAGGACGTGTAGCGCGGGCCGGAGATGTCGAACTGGCGAAGGGCCTGGGGTAGAACAGCGGGCATGGGATGGTTCAGGAATGTGAGGCCTCCACTGTGCCGCCTCTCCGCCCCGGCTGCGTTGATGTGGATCAACGAGGGCGCAAGGTGCGGCCGCCGGACGCGTTTGCCCCGTCCTTGACCTGCGTCAAATCGCCGCGAAGGGCGCGCCGTAAGCTGGCGGCTTCCCCATTGCCTTGGGTCAACGGCCCCGGCTGCCAACCCTTCATCTCATGTCCCTCTCACAAGCAATCCAAGAAAACCAAGCCACCGTCCTTCCGCACCGAAAAGTCCTGCGTTCCTGGCTTCTTCCTGTCTCGACCAAAAACACCGGCCTCGCGTTGGCGCTGGCCCTGATGGACTTTGCCCTGTTCGCTGCATGCATGGCCGGGGCAGTGCTCGCGGGCCACCCTGCCCTCCAGGTGCTCATGGCCCTCTTGGCCGGCTTCATGATCGCGAGGCTGTTTATCCTCGGCCACGACGCGTGCCACCAGAGCTTCACCCCACACCGCAAACTCAACCGCTGGCTGGGCCGCCTGCTTTTTTTGCCCTCGCTCACGCCCTACAGCCTGTGGGATGTCGGGCACAACATCGTGCACCACGGCTACACCAACCTCAGCGGCTTTGATTTCGTATGGCAGCCCGCGACCCTTGAGGCCTATGAAAGCATGCCCGTCTGGAAACAGTGGCTGGAGCGCGCCTACCGCAGCGGCTGGGCGCCCTGGCTCTACTACCTCGTGGAAATCTGGTGGAAGCGGCTTTACTTCCCGTCCAAAGCCATGATGCCTACGCGGCGCGGCATTTTTGTCGCGGACAGCTTGCTGGTCACTGCCGCTGCCGCAGCCTGGATCGCAGGCCTTGTGATCGCGGCAGGGTCTACCGGTCAGTCGGCGCTCTGGCTTTTGGCCGCTGGCTTTTTCCTGCCGCTGTTAGTGTGGAACGGCCTGATAGGTTTTGTGGTCTACGTGCACCACACGCACACCCAGATCGCCTGGTATGACAACAAAAAAAGCTGGTCGGACGCCAACCCCTTTGTCTCCACCACCGTGCACCTGACCTTCAACTCGTTTTTCGGCGCGGCGCTGCACCACATCATGGAGCACACGGCCCATCACGTAGACATGGGCGTGCCGCTGTACCGCCTGAAACAGGCGCAGGCCATGCTGGAGGCCAGGCTGCCTGGCCACATCGTCGTACAGCCTTTTTCCTGGCACTGGTACTTCGATACGGCGCGCCGCTGCAAGCTTTATGACTTCGAGCGGCGGCAATGGACGGATTTTTCCGGTACCCCGGCCACCCAGTCGATGGTCGTTCAGTGAACCTGGGTATCGAAGACGTGTTTGAGGGCCGCGTGGTCGAGGATGCGGATGTGGCGTTTGTCGACTTCCAGGATGCCCTGCTGCAGGAAGGCGGAAAAGGTGCGGCTCACGGTCTCCAGCTTCATGCCCAGGTAGCTGCCGATTTCGGCGCGCGACATGCGCAAGTGGAATTCGCTGGCTGAGTAGCCACGCAACTTGAGCCGCTGTGACAGGTTGAGCAGGAAGGCAGCCAGCCGCTCTTCGGCATTCATGCTGCCCAACAGCATCATCAGGCTGTGCTCCTTGACGATTTCCCGGCTCATCAGCCGGCTGACGGCCTGCTGCATGTCGGCACTGGTCGCAGCCAGGCCGCTGATCTGGTCGTAGGGAATGGTGCAGACTTCAGTGTCTTCGAGTGCAGTGGAGTTGCTGGCATACGCGCCGTTGGCAATACCGTCCAGGCCCATCAGTTCACCGGCCATCTGGAAGCCGCTGACCTGCTCACGGCCATCTGCCAGCGTCAGGCTGGATTTGAAGGTGCCGATACGCACCGCATAAATGTTGCGGAAAGCTTGGCCCTCGTGGTAGAGCGTCTGCCCCGCCTTGACCTTCGTCCGGCTGAAGTGGAGATCGTCCAGTCCATCCACATCGGCGGGCTTCATGCCGCAGGGCAGGCAGAGGTCGCGCAGGTTGCAGTTCGAGCAGTGAGTCTTCAGTGGCAGGATAGCGGCGGATGAAATGCCGCTGACGGATGAAGTGCCGCTGGCGGATGAACAGGCTATGGGCATGATGACTCCTTGGATTGGGAGGAAGAAACGGACTGATCCACACGCCGCGGCTGCGCAAGCATTGCCACGGTGTCCCCGAGTTGGTAAAACTCGGCGTGTTTATCGAGAAAACAGGCAGCGCCCGCAGCCAGGTAGCGCGCACGGTAGGCGGCCTCGGCATGGTTGCTGAGGATGATGAAAGGAATGTCTTGCGTGGTTTTGAGGATGGACTGCAGCACCTGCATGCCCGTGCCCTTCTCGAATTGCACGTCAAGCACCACCACATCGGGCTGCGTCGCCAGGATGCCCGAGACCGCAGACTCCGGCGTATCGGCCTGGCCCGCGACCACCACGCCCCGGGCGGTAAGCATTTCGGCAACGCTGCGGCGGCTCAGCGCGGAGTCGTCGGCCAGAAAGACCCGGGTGGGTGAAGCGGTGTGTTGCATGCCCTTACTGTCGCGCAGGCGGCGCGGCAGGGACATCGTCTTTTGCTGAAAGGCCGGCTCGGATAAGGCTGGTTCGCCGGCACCGGCGCTCCGATCCAGACTCGGAAATTTCCGAGCCTGTACCGACCAGCGCGCCCGCTTAATGCGCCATCAACACGGGTAGCGTCATGCTTTTAAGCACGGTCCGGGATGCGCCGCCCAATACCCATTCATAGGCGCGGGCGCGGCCATAGCAGCCCATCACCAGCAAGTCCGCCTGCAGATCGAATGCGCGCGACAGCAGCAGGTCGCCCAGGTTCCCGGGTTCCGCGCCTTCCACATTTTCCCGGTGCCAGCTGGCCTGGACACCGTGGGCCTTCAGGTAAGAGACGATATTCGGACCTGCGCCCGTAGCCGCCACGGCATCAACGCCCCAGCTCAGGATATGCACCGAGTTTGCGTTGCGCAGGATGGGGAGGGCCGCGGTCACCGCGCGTGCGGCTCCGCGGGTGGGCTTCCAGGCGATCACCACATTGCCCGGCAAACCCGGTTTTGCCGACGTGTAGGGCAGCACCAGTGCCGGCCGCCCGCTCAGGGCAATCACAGCCTCCGGAAAATCCGCCGGCATCAGCGTGGACCAACCCTCGCCCGGGCCGTGCTGGCCCAGCACCAGCAGGTCGGCATAGAGCGCCTGCCCGGCAAAGGCCGATAGCAGCGGAAATTCATGGACTTCAGCCCATGCGGCCGGCAGCCCCGCAGGCCGGATCTGTTCGAACACCGAGCGCGCCCGCGCCAGTTCGGTGTCCTGTACGTTCTCCCGCCTCACGGCCAGGCCGGTCCCCATGCCGGAGGCAACGGGAAGCGCCTCGGAGGCCGAAGGCGAGGCATAAAGCGCCGTGATGCCGGCGCCGTACTGCGCGGCAAGCCGGCAGGAAAATTCAAGGCGTTGCGCGAATTGCGGCGAGGCGTCGGCATGGACCAGCAGTTGTTTGAGTTCATTGCTCATGGAACACCTCCGGTGCAGAGTTTGGATACCCTGACTGTAGGGAGAGGCGCCCGAGGCTGTGTTGATCGTTGTCAACACAAGGCCGCTTTCCGCAGCAGACCGGTGGGCCTCAGGGGTCCAGTGGCTCGGTCAGTCCATGCTTGAGCGCATAACGGATCAACTCGCTCTGGTTTTGCAAGCCCATTTTCTGCATGAGGTTGGTCTTGTGGGTGCTGACGGTCTTGACCGACAGGTTCAGCTTCGTCCCGATGTCCGTCAGGGAAACGCCGGCCACCAGCAATTGCAACACTTCAAACTCGCGATTCGAAAGGCTTTCATGCGGCACTGCCTGGCTGCCGGGCATCGCACCCAGCGCGAGTTGCTCGGCCACTTCGGCGCTGATGAAGGCGCCGCCTGAAGCCACCTTGCGTATGGCCTGCTCCAGCTGGTCCGGCGCGCTCTCTTTGGTCAGGTAGCCGCTGGCGCCGTTCTTGATGGCGCGCACGGCGTACTGCAGCTCCTGGTGCATGCTCAGGACCAGGATGCGCAGCTGCGGCTTTTCGCCGCGAATCAGCTTGATGAGCTCCATGCCGCTGCGCCCCGGCATGGAGAGGTCCAGCACCAGCACGTCGAAGGCCAGCTCGCGCACGCGCTGCATGACTTCCGTCCCGTTGCCGGCCTCGCCGGCGACCTCCATGTCCTCGATGGAGGACACGATACGCTTGAGCCCCTCCCGCACGATGGAATGGTCGTCGGCAATCACAATCCTGATCACGTGATGTCTCCTGTTTCGGGCACCGGGATGCTGACCCGTATACGAGTTCCCTGGCCAGGCGCGGTGTCTATGTCCACCGTCCCCTGCAGCAGGCGGGCCCGCTCGCGCAGACCCATCAGGCCCAGCGAGCCGGGCTTGCGCGGGGCGTCCGGCGCGAACCCGGCACCGTCATCGCTCACGTCGAGGACCACGGCCGCATCAGTCCTCGCTATGCGTACATCGACTTGCGACGCACTCGCGTGCTTTGCCACGTTCACGAGCGACTCTTGCACAATGCGGAACACCGCCGTGGCATACGGTTCGGCCAGCTCAACCTCCTCGTCCAGCGACAGCTTGCACACCACGCCGTGACGCTGGGTGAAATTATGGGTGAGCCACTGGATGGCCGGCACCAGGCCCAGGTCGTCCAGCAGCAACGGCCGCAAATCTGACGCGATGCGGCGCGTGGCGGCCACCGTGGTGTCCAGCAAGCCGAGCATGTCGTCCAGTTTGGCCCGCACGGCACCTGCATCCGGGGGCAAGGCTTCCCGAATCCAGGTGGCGTCCATCTTGATCGCCGTCAATGACTGCGCGAGTTCGTCGTGCAGCTCGCGCGCGATCCGTGTTTTTTCGCTTTCACGGATGGCGTGGGCCGCCGAGGCGAAGGCGCTCAGTTCCTCGCTCGCGCGGACCCGCTCAGTCACGTCGCGCAGGATCACGGTGTAAAGCTTGCCATGCGCGGTATCGAGCTGCGAGATGGAAGCTTCCAGCGGAAACTCCTCGCCGCTGGACCTCCGCCCATACAGCACCGTGCCATCTCCCATGCGCCTGGAGGTTGTGCCGGTCTGACCGAAACGCCGAACCTGCTCGCCGTGTGCCCCCTGGTGCCGCTGTGGAATCAACCGTGTGAGCGGCTGGCCCAGCATCTCGCGCGTGGGCCAGCCGAATATCTTCTCGGCCGCCTTGTTGTACAAGAGCACGTTCTGCTTGCTGTCCACAGTGATGATGGCGTCCATGGCCGAATCCAGCAGACCGGCCAGCCTCGCGTCCGCGCCCTCCAGCGCTTGCTTGCCGATACGGTCTCGCGCCGCGTCACGCCCGGCCAGCAGCCAGGCAATGCCGCATGTGGCGGCGGCCAGCGCTGCAACCAGCGGCAGGCCCGGCAGCGATTGTGGGCTGGACGCCAGATGGACGGCGGCCAGCAGCGTCAGGGTTGCCATCACGGCCAGTGCGATGGCCATGGAGCGCCGGCGCTTGGGCACCGCGTCACCGACGTGGGGGAACAGGGACATGGGGCAGCTTCGGGAGTGGAACCCGATCTTACCGCCCGGCCCTTTCTGCGGAAGCCGGCACAGGCCCCATCAGCAGCACCGTCAAGGCGCTGGAGGCCGCGCAGGCAAGCCAGAACACAAAAAAGGCGGCGGTCTGCAGTGCCAGCCGGGACAGCCCCGCGGGTTGCCCGTAACGCAGCATTTCCTCAGGGTCGAACAGTCCGAAGAGCAGCAGTTCCAGCAGGCAGGCCGACAGAAAGGCCGGCCAGGCGATGCCCAGTATCTTGTTGGCTGAAATCATGGGGTCTCCTCTTTGCGTTGCAGGCGATCAGGGACGAGCCGTTTTGTCGGGTGTGGCCGCGTGATTGCGCCCCTCCAGGGCCGGCGCCAGTGCCCTGGGTTGATGCAGCGCATTGGTGCGCGAGGCCCGCGCCGGCTCCTGTCCGCCTATCACGGCATCCGGATACTTGACGGCCAGGAAGGCTGTCACCACGCCTGCCACGACCACTGCGGCGGGCCCGGAAATCACCAGCCAGACATGGCCGTGCTTCCACCATGGAGTGGCTTGGGTGGGAATGGAATTCATGAGGGGCCTTTCATCGCGATTCATCGCGGAACAAGGAACACGGATTTTTCTTCGACGTGGGCACGCCCGCTTTCATCGCCGACACGGAACACGATGGCGTGCGAGCCGGCCGACGCCGAGCCGTAGGGAATCTGCAGCCGCACCGCGACCCAGCGGGATTCGGTGGGGCCCACGCTGACTTCAGCCTCAGAGGCGACCGTCAGGCTCTCCAGTCCGGCGGCCGCAATCGTGTAGCGCTGCGGCTGCTCGGTGGCGTTCATGATCTGCAGCCGGTAAACATTTTCCAGCCGCCCGCCCGCCACGATGCGCGAAAGCGCGGCACGGTCCCGCACGACGTCGACCTTCAACGGCATGCGCGCCACCAGGCTCCAGAGAAGTGTCAGGCACAGTACGCCGAGCAGCGCCGTATAGACCAGCACGCGCGGGCGCAGCACCTGCCGCAGCATGCGTGAAGCACCCCATTTTCCGGCGAGCGCGTTCTGGGTGGTGAAGCGGATCAGACCCCGCGTATAACCCATTTTGTCCATCACACCATCACACACATCCACGCATGCCGCGCAGCCTATGCACTCATACTGCAGGCCCTCGCGGATGTCTATGCCTGTCGGGCAAACCTGCACGCACAGGGTGCAATCGACACAGGCGCCCAGGGACAATGCCGCGGCGTCGGCATGGCGCGACCTGGCGCCGCGCGGTTCACCCCGCGCGGGGTCGTAACTCACAATCAACGTGTCTTTGTCAAACATCGCGCTCTGGAAGCGCGCATAGGGGCACATGTATTTGCACACCTGCTCACGCAGGAAGCCGGCATTGCCGTAAGTGGCGAAACCGTAGAACAAGACCCAGAAGATTTCCCAGCCGCCCATTTTGGTCTGCAAGAACTGCAGGATCAGCTCGCGGGCCGGCACGAAATAAGCGACAAAGGTAAAGCCGGTCCACATCGCCACACCTATCCAGAGGATGTGCTTGAACCACTTCTTGACCAGTTTTTCCAGCGAGAACGGGGCGCCGTCCAGCCGCAACCTGGCCGTGCGGTCGCCCTCCACCTTGCGCTCTATCCAGAGGAAGATTTCGGTGTACACCGTCTGCGGGCAGGCAAAGCCGCACCAAAGCCGGCCCGCAACCGCCGTGAACAGGAACAGCGACAAAGCGCTGGCGACCAGCAGGCCGGTCAGGTAGATGAAGTCCTGCGGGTACAGCACATAACCGAAGAGATAAAAGCGCCGCGCCTCCAGGTCGAACAGCACCGCCTGGCGCTGCCCCCACTGCAGCCACGGCAAGCCGTAGAAAAACAGCTGCGTCAAGATGACGAATGCCCAGCGCCAGCGCGCAAACAGCCCGCTCACGGAACGCGGGTAGATTTTCTTTTGCGCCTCGTACAGCGACTCCCCTGCCGGCTCTGCCGCTGGCACGATGGGAATGATTTTTCGCAAAGGCAGCTGGGTCACTGTCGCCTCAAAGTTTTGCCGCAGCGGCTTTGTTGGAGAGCCCCCAGATGTAAGCTGTCAACACATGGATCTGCGCTTCCGTGAGCTTGCCGGCCTGCGCAGGCATTTCGTTGGTTTTGCCTTTGTTCACAATGTCGACGATGGCCTGCTCTCCCCAGCCGTGCAGCCAGATGTCGTCGGCCAGGTTGGGCGCGCCTATCGCGGTATTGCCCTTGCCGTCCATGCCGTGGCAGGCCGCGCAGGCGGTGAATTTGGATTTGCCGAGCTGCGCGCGCAGTGAATCGTGGGGACCACCGGACAGGCTAAGGACGTAATTCGCCACGTTCTTGACATCATCCGCTGTACCGACAGCGGCTGCCATGGGCGGCATCTGGCCCTTGCGGCCCACGGTCAGGGTCTCCCTGATTTTTTCGGTTGAGCCGCCGTGCAGCCAGTCGGTGTCGGCGAGGTTGGGAAAGCCCTTGCTGCCGCGCGCGTCCGAGCCGTGGCACTGGGCGCAGTTGTTCATGAAGAGGCGCTCGCCCACCGCCATGGCATTGGCGTCGCCGGCGAGCTCGTCCGCGCTTTTGGCGGTGAAGCCGGCGTACAGCGGTGCAAGCTCCTTGTCTGCGTTGTCCATCGCGGTGTTGTATTCGCCACGCGTGCTCCAGCCCATTTCGCCCGGGTAAGCACCAAGGCCCGGGTAAGCGACCAGGTAGAGCAAGGAATAGATCACGCTGATCACGAACAGCCACATCCACCAGCGCGGCATCGGGTTGTTGGACTCGCGCAGGTCTTCATCCCAGACGTGGCCCGTCGTGTTGTCGCTGTTCTGGGGTATTTTTTTGCGGGCCGTCGCCCACAGCAGGACCAGGGCACCGAGGATGCCGATCAAGGTCAGCGCGGCCACATACCAGGACCAGAAGTTGTCTGTGAAATCGCTCATGGCTCACACCCGATGTGTTGT
The DNA here is from genome assembly GCF_056405695.1 of Polaromonas sp. P1_F6. NCBI lineage: Bacteria > Pseudomonadati > Pseudomonadota > Betaproteobacteria > Burkholderiales > Comamonadaceae > Polaromonas > Polaromonas sp. P1_F6. The sequence goes on along the minus strand of NZ_JBFUBQ010000003.1, from coordinate 29,516 downwards.
GCAGTGAATAAAAAACCGGTGAAGAGGTCTTGCATGGCGCTACCCCCTAGTCCTGCAGGAAGGGGATCTTTGCGTCCTCTTCAAACCGCGTGCGGTTACGGCTGGAATAGGCCCACACCAGCAGACCGACGAAGGTGGCAAAACACAGCAGGGTAGCGATGATGCGCAGCGTGTTGACGTCCATGTCGCTCTCCTTTACTTCAGGGCCTTGCCCATAACTTGCAGATAGGCCACCAGGGCATCCATTTCCGTCTTGCCCTTCACCACACCAGCGGCCTCGGCGATTTCGGCGTCGGTGTAAGGCACCCCCACCCTGCGCAGTGCTGTCATGCGGGGCGCCATGTCGGCGGGGTCGACGGGCTTCTTCTCCAGCCAGCTATAGGCCGGCATGTTGGATTCAGGGACCAGGTCGCGCGGATTGTTCAGGTGGATACGGTGCCATTCGTCGGTGTATTTGCCACCTACGCGGTGCAGGTCGGGACCCGTGCGCTTGCTGCCCCACTGGAAGGGATGGTCGTAGACAAATTCGCCGGCCACCGAGTAGTGCCCGTAGCGCAACGTCTCCGCGCGAAACGGTCGGATCATCTGCGAGTGGCAGTTGTAGCAACCCTCGCGCAGGTAGATGTCGCGGCCGGCCAGCTGCAACGCACCATAAGGCTTCACGCCTTCAAGCGGTGCGGTGGTCGACTTCTGGAAGAACAGCGGCACGATTTCCACCAGGCCGCCCACGGCGATCACCAGCAGGATCAGGATGATCATCAGGAAGTTGTTGGTTTCGATCTTCTCGTGCGAGAAGCCGGCCGCAGAGGGGGTTTCGTCTTTCATGGGATGTGCTTTCTTCTCTTGTTATGCGTGAGCCAGCGCCGGCACCGGCACCCGGACGGGGCGGCCCTTGGCCACCGTCATGCAGACGTTCCAGGCCATCAGTACCATGCCGCCAAGGTACAAAAGCCCGCCAAAGAAACGCACCACGTAGAAGGGATAGGTGGCCTTCACCGATTCGACGAAGGTGTAGGTCAGGGTTCCGTCGGCGTTGATGGCGCGCCACATCAGACCCTGCATCACGCCGGCGATCCACATGGCGGCGATGTAGAGCACGATGCCCACGGTGGCCGTCCAGAAATGCACCTCGATGGCGCGCACCGAATACATCTGCTTTTGCCCGAACAGGCGGGGAATCATGTAATACAGCGTGCCCATGGAAATCAGGCCCACCCAGCCCAGGGCACCCGAATGCACGTGGCCCACGGTCCAATCCGTGTAGTGCGACAGCGCATTGACGGTCTTGATGGACATCAGCGGGCCCTCGAAGGTGCTCATGCCATAGAACGACAACGACACGATCAAAAAGCGCAGGATGGGGTCTTCGCGCAGCTTGTGCCAGGCGCCCGACAGGGTCATCACGCCGTTGATCATCCCGCCCCAACTGGGCGCCAGCAGGATCAGCGAAAACACCATACCCACTGACTGCGTCCAGTCGGGCAAGGCCGTGTAGTGCAGGTGGTGCGGACCCGCCCACATATAGGTGAAGATCAGCGCCCAGAAGTGGACGATGGACAGGCGGTAGCTGTAGACCGGCCGCTCCGCCTGCTTGGGGATGAAGTAATACATCATGCCCAGGAAGCCCGCGGTGAGGAAGAAACCCACGGCGTTGTGGCCGTACCACCACTGCACCATCGCGTCCTGCACACCCGCATAAGCGGAATAGGATTTCATCCAGCCGGCCGGAATCTCCGCGCTGTTGACCACATGCAGCACCGCCACCGCAAGAATGAAGGCGCCGTAGAACCAGTTGGCCACGTAGATGTGCCGGACCTTGCGGATTCCCAGCGTGCCGAAAAAGACGATGGCATAGGACACCCAGACCAGGGTGATCAGGATGTCGATGGGCCATTCGAGTTCGGCGTACTCCTTGCCGGTGGTGTAACCCAGCGGCAGGCTGATCGCGGCGCCCAGGATGACCAGTTGCCAGCCCCAGAAGGTAAAGGCTGCCAGCCGCGGTGCAAACAGCGGCACGCTGCTGGTGCGCTGGACCACGTAGTAGCTGCTGCCGATCAATGCGCAGCCGCCGAAGGCGAAGATGACCGCATTGGTGTGCAGCGGCCTGAGCCGGCCGTAGCTCAGCCAGGGAATGCCGAAGTTCAGTTCAGGCCATGCCAGCTGCGCGGCGATGAAAAGGCCCACAGCCATGCCGACCACACCCCAGAGCACAGCTGCCAGTGAAAACTGGCGAACCACCTTGTCGTGATAGGCGATCCCTCGTGTCGTTTCTTCGTTCATGAAGCACCTTTTGTCTTGATGCTTCAAAGTGTCGATGCGGCACGGGTCGCGCCATTTGATGCAGGTCAATCAGTGTGCAGAATGCGCTCGGCTTCCTGCTCAAGCGCCTCGAACTGACCTCGCCATACCGCCCAGCCCAGTGCGCCGATGATCAGCAAGGCCAGCACGACTGAGAGTGGGATCAAGAGGAACAGGATATCCATCTAGTTCTCCGGCGGGGTGCGCGCCAGCCTGGCCGAGTTGGCCACCACCAGCAGCGAGCTGGCCGCCATGCCGAAGCCGGCCAGCCATGTGGGCATATAGCCAAAAACCGCCAGCGGTACGCAGGTCGCGTTGTAAACCGCTGCCCACAACAGGTTCTGGCGCACGACCGCCCGGGTGCGCCGCGCCTGCGCGACAAGGGCTGGCACCGTGAGCAGCCGGTTGCCGGTCATGATGAAATCCGACCTTGCCTGAGCCACCGGCACGGCCTGACCCATGGCCATGGACGCATCAGCCACGGCCAGTACCGGCCCGTCGTTCATGCCGTCACCCACCATCATGACGCGATGGCCCTCGCGCTGAAGGCGGCGCACATGTTCCAGTTTGACCTCAGGCGTACATTCGCCAAAGCACCACTCAATGCCTGCCCGGCGCGCCAGGTGGGCGACAGCCTGGCCCGTATCGCCCGAAAGCAGCTGCACGCGGACACCGAGCTTGAGCAACGCGTCCACGGCCTGGGCCGCGTCTGGCCGCATCGCTTCGTCAAGCTCGAAACCCGCGAGGTAGTGCTCGCCATCGGACAGATGGGCCTGCAACACCGGCACATCGCGGCCCGGCACAGGCACGCCGCAAAAAAAGGCCTCCCCCAGGTTGAGGTAATGCGGCTCACTGCCGTCCAACCGGGCCACCTTGCCGCGCAGGCCCCGTCCGGTAACCTCCTCCACTTCGCTGGCCACCCAGTCCGCTGCGGGAAAGCGGGCGGCGATGGCGCGCGAGACCGGATGCAGCGAGTGCCTGGCCAGCGCCCCCGCCCAGTCACACGCCTCGTCGCGGTTCACACCGGCAGGCGTATGGGCCATCACGACTTGCATGCGGTCTTCTGTCAACGTGCCGGTCTTGTCGAAGATCACGGTGTCGATGGCAGCGCAGCTTTCCAGCGCCTGCAATTTGCGCACCAGCACGCCGCGCCGGGCCAGTGCGCCCGCGCCGGCCAGCATGGCCGCCGGCGTGGCCAGCGACAAGGCGCAAGGGCAGGTCACGATGAGCACCGCGACCGCGACCGCCATCGCATGCGCCTGACCAAAAGGCCACCACCACACGGCTGCGGCGGCGCTCGCCAGCAGCACGGCCACCAGGAAGGGACTGGCGACGCGGTCCACCAGTTGCACCAGGCCTGGCTTTTCGACTGAGGCCTGCTCCATCAGGGCCACGATTTCGGCGTACCGGGTTTCCGGCCCGACGCGCAGCACGCGCACCTGCAGCACACCCGTGAGGTTGTGGCTGCCGGCAATGACACCATCGCCCACCCGCCGCAGCAGGGGTTTGGATTCGCCGGTGAGCAGCGACTGGTCGACCCGGCTCTCACCGCCCTCAACGGCCCCATCAGCGGGGAAAGCCTGACCAGGCAGCACCCGAATCAAGTCGCCGGCGACAAGGCGGCGCACGGCCACCGCGCGGAAACTGCCATCGGCTTCCCGCCGCTCCACGCTGTCCGGAAGGCGCCGCATCAGCGCCTCCAGCGCACCGGCGGTGCGGTCGCGCAGGCGCTGCTCCAGCAGTCGGCCCGACAGCAGAAAAAAAACGAACATGGGCACCGAGTCGTACGAGGCATGGTCACCCCAGGGGCCCGCCGGGTCAAAGGTCGCGGCCGTGCTGGCACCGAAGGCGATCAGCACGCCCAGCGCCACCGGCACGTCCATGCCGATGCGCAGGTTGCGCACATCGCGCAGCGCCGCCGCAAAAAACGGCCAGCAGGAAAACAGCAGCACCGGCAGGGTCAGCACCCAGGAGGCCCAGCCCAGCAGCGCCTGGATGTCGGGCGTGATCTCGCCCGCCGGCGCCAGATAGGCCGGTGCCGCGTACATCATGACCTGCATCATGCAAAAACCCGCCACCAGCCAGCGCCACAACATCACCCGCTGAGCCTGCACCCTGCGGCCGGCCAGCAGCAGGTCGCCTGCCGGCAAGGCGCCGTAACCGGCCTGGTGCAATGCCGCAATCCAATAAGAAGGCTGCGTGGTCTGCGGATGCCACTGAAGCCGCGCCGTGGCAGTCACGCCGTTGACCTGGACCGTATCCACGCCGGGCAGCTTGCGCAAAACCTCCTCGACCGTGAGCGCACAGGCCGCGCAGTGCATGCCCTCCAGCGCCAGGTACGACTCCCACCAGCCCTCGCGCCCCGCGACCGGCCGGCTAAAGCCCTCCCATTCGGCCGACTCGTCGAGCACGGCCCATGCGGCGGCGGGCGGCAAGAGACCGGCGGAAGCCGGGGCGATGGCGGTTTGCATGACGCAAGGGTAGCCAGCACGGCATGCCGCGCCCTTGATATGGATCAAGCCTGGGCGGGTGCGGCGCCTCTCTGTACGTTATCGAACAGTCCGATAGGCGGATGTTTGCGATAACAGCAATGCAGGGTTTGCCGAAGTGGCATCGCCTTGATCCAGGACAAGCGGCGGACCTTCCGCAGCCGCCAGACTGGCACCTGCCGAGTGCAGCCTCCAGGCTGGCTTGCCGTTTGCCGCCGCCTGGGCAAAACCGGATAAAAAAAGACAACGATGAAAATTCCCCGCGCCGCTGAAGAAAGCCCGCAGCCCGAAACACCCTGCGACCCGTCGGTGCGCGAGATCGAGGACGTCGCCGCGAGCACGGGCGCGGATCTGCTGCGCGGCCTTTCTTCCGGCGAGGCGTCACGGCGGCTTGGCGCGCAAGGGCCCAATACCCTCAACGCCGCGCCGCCCGTGAGTGCGTGGCGGCGCATTCTCTCGCAGTTCCAGGACCCCCTGATCTATTTACTGCTAGCGGCCATTGCCATTTCGCTGCTCGCATGGGCCATGGACGGGCGGCAAGGCTGGCCGATTGACGCGCTGGTGATTGCCGTCGTCGTCCTGCTCAATGCCGCGCTGGGCTACGTTCAGCAGGCCAAGGCGCGCGGCGCGGTGGTGGCCCTGGCCAAACTCACGCAGGCGAGTTCTTCGCTGATGAGGGACGGCCGCGTGCAAAAAGTGGCGCTGGCGTCGCTGGTGCGGGGCGACCTGCTGGTCCTGAATGAGGGGGACGTGGTGGGCGCCGACGCGCGGCTGGCGGCCGCCACCGCCCTGCGTGTCCACGAGGCCTCGCTGACCGGGGAAAGCTTCGCCGTGCTGAAAAGCACCGCTTCGTTGCGGGCCCCGGCCGCGCTGGGCGACCGCGTGAACATGGTCTTCAGGGGCACGGCCATCACCCAGGGCACGGGCCGCGCGGTAGTCACGGCTACCGGCATGAACACCGAAATGGGCGCCATTGCCGCCATGCTCGAGGCGACGTCACAAGCGCCTACCCCTTTGACGCGGGAAGTAAGCCGGCTGGGCCGGATGCTCGGCATCGCGGTGCTCATTATTGCCACCGTGGTGGTGGCCACCATCCTGATGCTGTCAGAACTGCGCACGGCCGGCGACGTCATCGCTGTGCTGCTTCTCGGCGTGGCGCTGGCGGTGGCGGCGGTTCCGGAAGGCCTGCCCGCCATCCTGTCGGTGGTGCTGGCCATGGGGGTGCAGCGCATGGCCAGGCACAAGGCGATCATCAAAAACCTGTCGTCCGTGGAAACACTGGGCTGCGCCTCCGTCATTTGCACGGACAAGACAGGCACACTGACGCGCGCGGAAATGACCCTGACGCGCATTGCAACGGCATCCGGCATGGTGGAGGTGACGGGCGTGGGCTATGTACCTGAGGGCCGCGTCGAGCAGGCCGGCGGCGAACTCGCCGCCGGGCCGCTGCGGGAAGAGGTGGCGTTTGCGCTGCTGGGCGGCAGCCTGGCGGGCAATGCCGGCCTGCGGCAGGACTCCGCCGGCATCTGGCGGATTCAGGGCGATGCCACGGAGGCGGCTTTCCTGGTCGCCGCGCGCAAGCTCGACCCTTCACTCCAGGCACGCGCCGGCCGCTATGACCGCATCAGGGAGATTCCGTTCACGTCGGACCGGAAAATGATGTCGGTGATTGAGCGTGACCATGACCAAGGTGGCGCCGCCATGCTCATCAGCAAAGGCGCGCCGGACGTGCTGATCGAGCGCTGCACCCATGTGAAGGTGGGCGCGGCAACCGTGATGATGGATGCCGCCCGCAAGGCCGCCCTGCTCCGCAACGTCGACACCCTCTCGGACGCGGCCTTGCGCACACTGGCCGTTGCCTTCCGTCCACTGCACGCCGGTGAAGACCCGGCATCCACATCACTGGAAGAAGACTTGGTCTACGTCGGCACGGCCGGCCTGATGGATCCGCCGCGCGAGGAAGCGGCCGTGGCGATACGCCAGGCCCAGCGTGCCGGCATCCGCGTCATCATGATCACGGGCGACCACTCGCGCACGGCGCTGCGCATTGCCGCGGACCTCGGAATCCGCGGCGCGCAATCGCCCGCGCTGACCGGCATTGAGATGGACAGTCTGGAGGATGCGGAATTTGCCGCCGCGGTTCGCCAGACGTCGGTGTATGCGCGTGTCGCGCCGGCGCACAAGCAGCGCATCGTGGATGCGCTGCAGGCCGACGGCCAGGTGGTGGCCATGACAGGCGACGGCGTGAACGATGCCCCCGCATTGAAGTCCGCGGACATCGGCATCGCGATGGGCCTGACCGGCACCGAAGTGACACGGCAGGCCGCCCGGATGATCCTGGCCGACGACAACTTCGCCACCATCGTGGAGGCGGTGCGCGAAGGGCGCGGCATTTTTGACAACATCCGGAAATTCCTGCGCTACCTGCTGTCCTCCAACATGGGGGAGGTGTTGACGGTGTTCCTGGGTGTGGTGGGTGCCGGCGTCATCGGGCTTCAAGCCCCCGGCGTTGCGGTGGTACTGCCCCTGCTGGCCACACAGATCCTCTGGCTCAACCTCATCACCGACTCCTGGCCGGCGCTGGCCATGGGCATAGACCCCGCGGTCGGCGACGTCATGGCGCGAAAGCCCCGCACCCGCGATGAGCGCGTGATCGATGGCCGCATGTGGTCGGGGATATTGCAGACCGGCGCCGTCATCGCGGTGGTGACGCTCCTGACCATGGACATGTTGTTGCCTGGCGGGCTGATCGAGGGCAACCAGGACCTGGCCGTCGCCCGCACCGCCGGCTTCACCGTGCTGGTGCTGGCGCACCTGTTCAATGCCTTCAACGCGCGCTCGGAATCCGCCTCCGCGTTTCGCGGCCTTTTCTCCAACCCATGGCTATGGGCCGCGCTGGGCTTGTCGTTGGGCCTGCAGATCGCGGTGGTCAACCTGGAGTTTCTGAACTACGCTTTTGGCACGGTGCCCCTTACGTTTGAACAATGGCTGCTGTGCGCCGCCATGGCCAGCACGGTCCTGTGGCACGCCGAATTGCGCAAACTGGCCAGCCGGGCATGGCGCAGACATGCGCAAACGCGAACCGCCGCGGCCGGCGGCCCGCAGTGAAGACTTCACCCTGACGACGCCGGAGAAACACCATGATGTCAAAACCCCACCCGGAAAACCGCTCCGGTGCGCTCTCCATCGGCTTGCACTGGTTCATGCTTGTCTTGCTGGCGGCGGTCTACCTCTGCATGGAGCTCAGTGACGCCTTTCCCAAGGGCAGCGACATGCGCAACGGGCTGAGGGCCTGGCACTACATGCTGGGCCTGTCCGTCTTTGTGCTGGCCTGGCTTCGCCTGGCGGTCAATCTCCGGCATCGCGCCCCACCCGTAGCCCCGGCACCGCCGCTGTGGCAAAGCCGCCTGGCCTGGCTGGTGCAGGCGGGGCTTTATCTGCTCATGATAGGGATGCCCCTGGCGGGATGGCTGATACTCAGCGCCCGTGGTCAGCCCATTCCTTTTTTTGGGCTGCAACTGCCCGCGCTGATGGCCGAGAGCAAAGATGCGGCGGGCTGGATCAAGGAAGTCCACGAAGCGGGAGCGACAGCGGGGTATTTCCTGGTGGGCTTGCATGCATTGGCGGCCTTGTATCACCACTACCGGCTGCGTGACAACACGCTGGCTCGCATGCTTCCCGGCCGCCGCTGATTCAAACTACCCCCTAAACGAAGGATGAGTGCATGAGACATATTGAATGGCACAGGACTTCACGCATCGGATGGCTTCGCGCTGCCGTTCTGGGTGCCAATGACGGCATCGTATCGACCGCCAGCCTGATAGTGGGAGTGGCCGCCGCCAGCGCCACACACGGCAATGTGCTGATGACGGGCGTGGCAGCCCTGGTGGCCGGCGCGATGTCGATGGCCGCGGGCGAATACGTGTCGGTGCATTCGCAGTCCGATACCGAGAAGGCCGACCTGGCCCGGGAGCGGGCCGAACTTGAAAAAGACCCCGTGGCCGAACACCGCGAACTGACCGCCATCTACGTCGCGCGCGGGCTGGACGATGCGCTTGCGCGGCAGGTTGCGGAGCAGCTCATGGCTCATGACGCCCTGGGTTCACACGCGCGCGACGAGTTGGGAATTCACGACAGCATGGCCGCCCGGCCCATACAGGCCGCGCTCGCGTCGGCGGCCAGCTTTGCATGTGGCGCCCTTTTGCCGTTGGTCGTTACCGCGATAGCGCCCGGCGCCACACTGATCTGGTGGGTGTCGGGAACCTCCCTGGCATTTTTGGCCTTTCTGGGCGCGATGGCCGCCCACGCGGGCGGCGCGGGGATCCTGCCCGGCGCATGGCGCGTGACTTTCTGGGGTGCGCTGGCCATGGGCATTACCGCGGGTGTGGGCGCGCTGTTTGGGGCCGTGGTCTAAGTCTGCTGGCGAACAGACGGCACCCGATACTGCGCGCACAGTCACCCCATGCCATCACCCTCCACCAAAGCATTTCCCGGCCGGTATCTTGTGCTGGCCGCCATCGGGTTCGCCGGCCTGTCGGCGCATGGCCAGACGATGCCCGTACAAACCCGCGGGGAGTTGTTGTACACGACGCACTGCATTGCTTGCCACACCTCGGAGATGCACTGGCGCAACAACCGGCGCGCCCATGACTGGGAGAGCCTGAAAGTGCAGGTTCGCCTCTGGCAAGGCAACACCGGGCTGCAATGGGACGAGGCGGATATCGTGGAAGTGGCAGGCTACCTGAATGACACGATTTACCGGTATCCGCGCACCGCTCCCGTCGGACTCGTCTTGCCCGGGCCGCCGCAGAGGATTTCCGCCGCGCCCTGAAGCTGCTTCGGATAGCTTCCCGGCCGATGCGGTTTTGCGCACATCGAAAGATCTCACCGGAAGCGCCACAGTGGAGGGCCGACGTCATCTGCCGCGCCCTTGACATGAATCAAGACCGGGCCGCCGCGGCGCTCCTAGACTGCAAACGAATCAACACAGGAGAACCCACCATGTACAAGCGCATTCTTGTTGCCACCGACGGCTCCACGCTTTCCAGAAAAGCGGTCAAGGACGCCATCGCCCTTGCCGTGTCTCTGGATGCCGGCCTCGTGGTGGTTAACGTTGTTCCGCGTTATCCCATGAGCTACTTCGAAGGTGGCGCCTCCATCTCGCCGCAGGAAGTCGGGCGCATTGAAAAGGAATGGACCGGTAAGGGTCAGGCCATTGCCGACGCGGCGCAAAAGGCCGCCGAGGCTGCGGGCGTCCAGGCCAAATCCGTGATCGCCAAGTCCGACCTCGTAGCCACCGCCATCCTGGCCGCAGCCAAAAAGAACAAGTGCGACCTCATCGTCATGGCCTCGCACGGCCGCAAGGGCCTCTCTCGCATCCTGCTCGGAAGCGAGACCCAGCAGGTGCTCACGCACAGCAGCATCCCCGTCCTTGTCCTGCGCTGAGCGCGCGCCGTCTCATTTTTTTCCATTTTCCGGAGACAACCATGAAAGTCCTTCTGGCCGTTGACGGCAGCAAGTTCACAAAAAAAGCCCTCGCCTTTCTGGTCACGCACGAAACCCTGATGGGGCCCGACGCGGAGTTGATCGTGCTCAATGTACAGATCGCTGTTCCTCCACGCGTCAAGTCCATGGTGGGCGCCGCCACGGTACATGCCTACCACCGCGACGAAGCCCAGAAAGTGCTGGAGCCTATAGAACGCTTTCTCAAACGCCATGACATCACTTTCCGGGCCTCCTGGGTCGCCGGCACACCGGCCACACAAATCGCGCAGGCGGTGAAACGTGAAAAGGTACACATGCTGGTCATGGGCACCCATGGCCATGGTTTGCTGGGCCGCGCCCTGCTCGGCAGCGTTGCCCAGCGGGTAGTGGCGGACGTTGACGTGCCGGTGCTGCTGGTCAAGTAGCCGATCATCTTTTACGGAAGGCCTGCCATGAACACACTGTCAAATACCCGCTCCCCCGTGTCGCCGCCGCGGGCTATTCCCACCACACGCCAGGCGCAGGGCGGTTTGGGCCTGGGGCTGCTGGTCGCGCTGGTGACGGGCTCCATCATCGGCAGCGGCATTTTCGGCCTGCCGCAAAACATGGCGGCGGGCGCCGGCGCGGGTGCCATCCTGATCGGCTGGCTGGTCACGGGCGTGGGCATGCTGGTGCTGGCGCGCGTCTACCAGATGCTGGCCCTGCGCAAGCCCGAACTGGACAACGGCGTCTATGCCTATGCCCGCGCGCTGTCAGGCGAGTACATCGGCTTTAACTCCGCCTGGGGGTACTGGATCAGCGCCTGGATCGGCAACGTCGGCTATCTGGTGGCCGCCTTCGGTGCGCTCGGTTATTTCTTTCCAGCTTTCGGCGAAGGCAACACGCCCGCGGCCGTGGCCGGAGCGTCGATAGTCCTCTGGATCGTGCACGCGCTGGTGCTGCGCGGCATCAACACCGCTGCCTGGGTCAATGCGATTGTCACAGTCGCCAAAGTCATTCCGTTGCTGCTGTTCATTGTGCTGGCCGCCGCCGCTTTCCAGGCGCCCACCTTCAGCCTGGACTTCTGGGGCGGCGCCAAACTCGGCTCCGTACTTGACCAGGTCAAGAGCACCATGCTGGTGACGGTGTGGGTGTTCATCGGCATCGAAGGCGCCAGCGTCTACTCGGCACGCGCGCGCCAGCGCAAGGACGTCGGCAAGGCCACCGTGATCGGTTTCCTCATCTGCCTGGCACTGCTGATGGCCGTCTCGCTGTTGTCCCTTGGCATCTTCACGCAGCCCGAACTTGCCGGATTGAAGAATCCCTCCATGGCCAGCGTGCTTGAGAAAGCCGTGGGCACCTGGGGCGCTGTGCTGATTTATGTCGGCCTCATCGTTTCCGTCGGCGGTGGCTTCCTGGCCTGGACATTGCTCGCTGCGGAGTCGCTCTTCACACCGGCCAACAGCGGCGTGATGCCCGAATGGCTGGGCCGCCAAAGCGGCAAGGGCGTGCCGGCCAATGCCCTGTGGCTGAGCAGCGCCATGGTTCAGATCTTCCTCATCGTCACGCTGGTCTCCAAGGCTTCCTACCTGGCCCTGATCTCGCTGTCGACCGCGATGATTTTGCTGCCCTACCTGTTCAGCGCGCTTTACGGCCTGAAGGTGCTGCTGCGCGGTGAGGGCCCAACGAGGGAAGGCACCGCCGGCGGGTCGCTGGACCTGCCGGTGGCCGCGCTCGCGTCGGTGTACTGCCTGTGGCTGCTGTATGCCGCCGGCGCCAAATACCTCCTGCTGAGCGCTCTGCTCTACGCCCCCGGCGCGGCCCTGTATTTCATCGCCAAACGGCAGGGCAACAAACAGCCCTTTACCGCTGGCGAGAAAGCCATGCTCGCAGCCGTGCTCGCGCTCGCAGCGGTGGCCGGCTGGATGCTCGCCACCGGTCAGTTGAGCCTGTGATGGCCGGCGTTCATTCAGAGACGGGCCGGCTGCGCAAGGTACTGGTCTGCAGGCCGGGCCTGGCGCATATGCGCCTGACGCCCGCGAACTGCCAAAGCATGCTGTTCGACGATGTGATGTGGGTCGCGCAGGCAAAAAACGACCATTACGCGTTCACCAGCGCCATGACGGAGCAAGGCGTGGAAGTGCTGGAATTGCACGACCTTCTCGCAGTCACAGTCAGCGACCCAGCGGTGCGCGACTGGCTGCTGGACCGCAAGCTGACCGGCATCGACCTGGAAGCCGCCGCCGTGCTGCGACCCTGGCTGCAAGAACTGCCGCCGGCCCGCCTGGCCGAGTTCCTGATTGGCGGGCTGACGCCGGTGGACCTGCCCTTCAAGTTGCCGGGTCTTACGGCCGCGTGCGCGAGCGCCTCCGACCTGTTATTGCCCGCCCTTCCCAATACCCTCTTCACGCGCGACAGCAGTTGCTGGATAGGCGACGGTGTGGTGCTGGGCGCCATGTACTGGCCCGCACGCCGGCAGGAAACCCTGCTCATGGCGGCCGTCTACCGTTTTCACCCTGCGTTTGCCGGCAAGGTCGCCGAGTGGTGGGGTGATCCGGGCCAGCCGCACGCGCAGGCCTCGCTCGAAGGCGGCGATATCATGCCTCTGGGCCAGGGCCTGGTGCTGATCGGCATGGGCGAGCGGACCTCGCCGCAGGCCGTGAGCCAGCTGGCGCGCAGCCTGTTTGCCCGCGGCGCCGCGACCCGGGTGCTGGCCGCCCAGCTGCCCAAGTCGCGCGGGGCCATGCACCTGGACACGGTGCTGACTTTTTGCGACCGCGACCTGGTGACGGTGTTTCCCGAGATCGTGCAGGCCATACGCGTGTTCAGCCTCAGACCCGGCAACGAAGCCGGCGCGCTGGATGTCAGGGCAGAAACCGGCCCCTTTCTTGACGTGCTCGCCCAGGCGCTGGGTATTGCAAAGCTGCGCGTTGTCGCCACCGGCGGCAATGCCTATGAAGCCGAGCGCGAACAGTGGGACGACGGCAACAACGTGCTGGCACTGTCGCCCGGCGTTGTCATGGCCTACAACCGCAACACCCACACCAACACCCTTCTGCGCAAGGCCGGTGTCGAGGTCATCACAATCCCCAGCGGGGAGCTGGGCCGGGGCCGCGGCGGCAGCCACTGCATGTCCTGTCCGATTGAGCGTGACGCTGCCTGACCCGCCATTGAGGCATCCACGAAAGACGGCTACCCATGAGCTTCAACCTTCACAACCGCAGTCTTCTGGACCTCAAGGATTTTTCCCCGCGGGACATCCGCTTCCTGCTGGACCTGGCCGCCGAGCTCAAGCGCTCGAAATACGCGGGCAATGAGCTCGCGCGCCTCAAGGGCAAAAACATCGCGCTGATTTTCGAGAAAGCTTCCACCCGAACGCGTTGCGCCTTCGAAGTCGCGGTGCACGACCAGGGCGGCCACGTGACCTACATCGACCCGGTCAGCTCACAGCTGGGGCACAAGGACTCTCTCAAGGACACGGCGCGGGTGCTGGGGCGGCTGTACGACGGCATCGAGTACCGCGGCTTTCACCAGACGGTGGTGGAAGAAATCGCGCGCTTCTCGCACGTCCCGGTCTGGAACGGGCTCACAGATGAGTCGCACCCGACCCAGGTGCTGGCCGACCTGCTGACCATGCAGGAGTTCGGCGAAAAGCCGCTGCATGAACTGTCTTTTTGCTACCTGGGCGACGCCCGCTTCAACATGGGCTGCTCGCTGCTGGTGGGCGGCACGCAGATGGGCATGGACGTGCGCATCGCCGCACCCGCCGCGCTGATGCCACCGCCCGGGCTGGTGAGCGAAATGCGCGAGCTGGCCAGGACAACAGGCGCGCGCATCACCCTCAGCAACGATCCGGCCGAGGCTGTCAAGGACGCTGACTTTCTCTACACCGACGTCTGGGTGTCCATGGGTGAGCCCGACGACACCTGGAAGCTCAGGATTGAGCAGTTGCTGCCCTTCCAGGTCAACAGCGCCTTGATGAAGGCTACCGGCAAGCCGCGAACCCGCTTCATGCATTGCCTGCCGGCTTTCCACAACCTGGACACCGAGGTAGGGCGCCAGATCCACGAACGCTACGGCCTCAGCGAAATAGAGGTGACCGACGAGGTCTTCGAGTCCGATGCATCCATCGTGTTCACGCAGGCGGAAAACCGCATGCACACCATCAAGGCCGTGCTTGTGGCCACGCTCGCATGAAGCTGGTGATTGCGCTGGGCGGCAATGCCTTGCTGCGCCGGGGCCAGTCGCTCAGCGCGCAGAACCTGCTGGAAAACATCCGGAGCGTGGCGGCCCAACTGGCCCGCGTCGCGCTTCGTCATGAGTTGGTGGTGACTCACGGCAACGGGCCCCAGATAGGCCTGCTGGCGCTGCAGAACTCGGCCTACGCGGCAGTGGCGCCCTATCCGCTTGACGTATTGGGTGCGCAAACCGAAGGCATGATCGGTTACCTGCTGGAGCAGGAACTTGCCAACCACCTTCCACCCGGCCGCCCCGTGGTCACCCTGCTTACGCGTGTGGAAGTCGACCCCGCCGATCCGGCTTTCGGGAAGCCCACCAAACCTATAGGACCTGTTTACACGAAGGAGGAAGCCGAACGGCTTGCGCAAGCCATGCACTGGCATGTCGCGCCGGACGGTGCAGGCTTCAGGCGCGTCGTGGCTTCGCCTCTCCCTACGCGTGTGCTGGGCATGGACCCGATCAGCTGGCTGCTGCAGCATGAGGCAGTGGTGATCGCCGCGGGGGGTGGCGGCATCCCGGTGGTGCGCACCGCCGGCGGGCATTCTCTTCAAGGCATCGATGCCGTGATCGATAAGGACCTGACGGGCGCCCTGCTCGCGCGGGAACTGGAGGCCGACTGCCTGGTGATCGCCACCGACGTGGATGCCGTCTACCTGGGCTGGGGAACGCCCGCACAGCACGCCATCGGCAAGATCAGGCCACAGGAATTGCTGGGCCATAGCTTCCCCGCAGGCTCCATGGGCCCTAAGGTACAGGCTGCCACCGGCTTTGTGCTCAAGACCGGCAAGAAGGCTTTGATAGGCTCGCTGGCCCAGATCGAGGAGATGCTGGCGGGCCGTGCCGGTACAGAGGTCAGCCCCCACGGGGACACCACGGGCCAAGACCCGGTTATTACGGCCAATGCGTGAAACGCAGCAAATCGATTGACCTGCGCCCGGAAGCCCTTCCGTCCGTCGCGAATCTGTCCACATTTGATCCGCATCAACATGCTGCTCCCCAAAATCGCCACCATGGATAACGTTTCAACTCACATGAGGCATTCACCATGTTCAAGCGAATCCTGATTCCCGTGGACGGCAGCGACACCTCCAACAAGGCCCTTGTCGCCGGCCTGGCGATGGCGCGGGAAACCAGCGCCAGCGTACGGCTGCTGCACGCCTTCAATGAGGCGGCTTACCTGGGTGGAGTCGACCCCTATGGCACCTGGTCGGCCGATCTGGTCGGCATGATGCGCGAAAGCGGCGCCAAAGTCCTGACGGATGCGACGGCCATCGCCGGGTCGGCCGGAGTCACTGCAAGCCAGTTGCTTTGCGATGAACCGGGCAAACGCCTGGGAGAGTCGGTGGCCGAGGCGGCCAGGCTCTGGAATGCCGATCTCATCGTGGTCGGCTCCCACGGCCGGCGCGGCCTGGGACGGGTGCTGCTGGGCAGTGGCGCCGAGCAGATCCTGAGGCTGGCGCCGGTGCCCGTCCTGGTCGTCCGCGACGCGCCTTCAGCGCAGGCTTAAACGAAACATAGCTGCAGGGCACAACAAGTGTGCGCGAGTAGCTATCAAAATAATAGCAATCCTCGGAGCGGAATATCGTCACCATGTCGACCAAGCGCCAGGCTGGGCGTCAGCTTCCATTTGACGCGCTGACGGCCTGCCGTTGTTGTTCTCTGTCTGCCAGCAATTCGACAAAGGCACGGACCTTCGCGGGACGAAAGCGCGCGGCCGGAAACACGGCATGGATACCGCCGGAAGGCAGATGCCACTGCGGCAGGACCTGGATGAGACGGCCGGCCGCAAGATCACCCGCTACCGCATAGTCCGGCAGCACCGAAAGCCCCGCGCCCTGGAACACGGCTTCGCGCACGGCAAGCGTGGCGTCGAGAAAAATCGAGGCCTGCACGCTAACGGTCTGGCGCTCACCCTCGTTGAGCGAGAAATTCCATGTCAGGTGGTCGCGAAGAGCGGTGTTGGCGATGAAAGGCAGGCCGGCGATGTCTTGCGGGGCGGTAAGCCGCGCCACTTGCAGCGTCATGGCCGGCGACGCCACGAGCAGTTGCCGGAAAGAACCGATTTTTCGCGCCTGCAGGCTGGTTTCAGCAAGCCAACCGACACGTATCGCCAGTTCGATGTTGCCCGACATGAGGTCCAGCGTCTGGTCGGTGAGGACGGCATCGACCTTGCACGCGGGGTAGCGCCGGGTAAAGGCGGCGATAGCCGGCACCACCACGCCGACACCATAGTCGAAGGGGGCGGTCAGCCGCAGCATGCCGGACGGCTCCGCTGAGGTTTCGGCCAGGTCGTCGAAGGCATCCCCGGCCTCGCGCAGGATCAGCGCGCAACGCAGGTAGAAGGCTTGCCCCAGTTCGGTGGGCTGCACCTTGCGTGTGGTGCGCACAAGGAGCGACGTGCGGAATTCGCGCTCCAGCCGCGCAACCTGCTGGCTGACCACCGCCTTGGTGATCCCCAGGCGATCCGCAGCCGCGGTGAAGGAGCCGGTTTCCACCACAGCCGCGAAGTAGGCCAGGCGCCTCAGGTTTCCCAGCGCGCTGAGGCCACCTTCATCTTGATTGTTTGCTTTAAACATACATTGTGTTTATCAGAGATGTCTTTAACAGTCAATGGATAGTACCTACGATCACAGCCAGTGAGCAAAGAACCCATGACCAAGACCCTCCATTACCTGTTCGACCCGCTGTGCGGCTGGTGCTACGGCGCCATGCCGGCGCTCTCGGCCTTGAGCGAAGTTCCAGCTGTCAGCATCGGATTGCTGCCGACCGGGCTGTTCTCCGGCCAGGGCGCCAGGCCCATGAATGCTGAATTCGCCGCCTATGCCTGGTCCAACGACCAGCGCATTGAGCGCCTGACGGGGCAGCGCTTCACCGAGCTGTATCGCGAGCGGGTTCTCGGTGACCGCCAGCGGCTGTTTGACAGCGGCCCCGCCACGGTGGCGCTGACGACCGTGTCATTGACGGCGCCGGATCGGGAACTGGAAGCCCTCAAGGCGATCCAGAATGCGCGCTACGTGGATGGCAAGGACACGACCTCACTGGAAACGCTGGCCGGCCTTCTGCAAGGGCTGGGGCTTGAGCAGGCTGCCGCAATGGTGGACAAGCCTGATGAAGATCTTCTCTCGGCCAACCGAGCCCGCATGGATCGCGCACAGGCCTTGATGCGGGAGTTCGGCGCACACGGCGTGCCTACGCTGGTAGCCGAATCCGGCGCGCAGCGCTGGGTCTTGAATAACGCCGATTTTTATTCCAACCCGCGCGCGCTGGCAGGCGAGCTCGAGGCTGCTTGAGCCCGGCACCGCCTCCACCCCCGCAACCCATTTCAGTTAACTGTTCAAGAAGAAAGAAAAACCATGACAACACGAAGAGAAGCAATCAAAACTGTAGCCGGCGCGGCTGTCGCGACGGCCATCTTAGGAGTGAAAAGCGCTATGGCTGCAAATACCAACCTGACCTGGAAACACTTTCCCGCCGGCGAACACGGATTCTTCCGTGCCCCGGTACTGATCTCCGGCGAACGCGAGGCTGTCCTCATCGACGGGGGCTTTACGCTTCCAGACGGCAAGGCATTGGCCGAGGCCATCAAGGCCACCGGCAAAAAGCTCACGACCATCTACATCAGCCAGAGCGATCCCGACTACTACTTCAGCCTGGCGCCTATCAAGGCGGCGTTTCCCGACGCCAAGGTGATCGCGGCACCGGCCACGATCGCGGCCATCAAGGGCAACGTGGAAAAGAAACTGGCAACCTGGGGCCCCCAACTCAAGGAAAACGGCCCACAGGCGCTGGCGGACATCGTGATGCCCCAGGCCTTCGACGGCCGCAGCCTCACCCTGGAAGGCCATGCCATTGAAATCGTCGATGCGGATGGCTTGGCCAACCGCCGCTACATCTGGGTGCCTTCGCTGAACGCCATCTTCGGCGGCGTGCTGCTGTTCTCCGGTGTTCACGTGTGGACCGCCGACACGCAGGGCGCCGAGGCCCGTGCGGCTTGGGTGAAGACGCTTGATGCCATGGCTGCGCGCAAACCCGCCGTGGTGGTCCCCGGCCACATGGCGGTCACGGCGGCGGTGGACGCAAGCGCGATCCAATACACCCGCGACTACCTCGTGGCTTTCGAGGAAGTGCTGGCCAAGTCAGCCGACAGCGGCGCCCTCATCGCGGCCATGACCCGGCGCTACCCGAACGCCGGCATGGGCGTGGCGCTGCAAATCGGTGCCAAAGTCGCCAAGGGCGAGATGAAGTGGGGTTGAAGCCATGATGTCGAACATCGACATCGTCCGTGCCCACTACGCGGCCTCGGCCCAGGGAAACATCGGCGAGATGATGGCCCATGTCTCGCCCCAGGTACGCTGGACCGAGATGGCGGGCTTTCCTTGCGCGGGCACCTGGGTCGGGCCGCAAGCGGTTGTCGACAACGTCTTTGCCGTGCTGGGCAGGGACTGGATCGGTTATCGCTTCGAACTGCAAAGCCTCGTCGACGGTGGTGACCACATCCTCGGGGTGGGAAGCTACCACGGCACTTACCGCGCCACGGGAAAGGACATGCAGGCCCGTGTGGCCCATGTCTGGCACCTGCGGGGCGGGAAGGTCGTGGCCTTTGAGCAATTCACAGACACGCTGCTTGTCCGTCAGGCGATGAGCTGATCATCCGGGCACCTGCAAACAAAAAGCCCACTCTCCTCTCGAACAGTGGGCCTCCATCGACAAAGACTGTTTGTATTTAGAACGGGATATCGTCGTCCATGTCGTCAAAGCCGCTGGCGGCCTTGGCTGCCGGAGCTGGCCGCGGTGCGGCGGCCGGCGGGCGTGCAGCAGGTGCGGACTGGCGCGGCGCTTCATAACCGCCACCGTCATCACCGCCGGGGCCGCCCATGCCCTGACGGCTGCCGAGCATCTGCATCTGGTCGGCACGGATTTCGGTGGTGTACTTTTCCTGGCCGTCCTTGTCGGTCCACTTGCGCGTGCGCAGGCTGCCTTCGACATAGACCTGCGAGCCTTTGCGCAGGTACTGGCCGACGATTTCAGCAAGACGGCCGTTGAACACCACGCGGTGCCATTCGGTGGCCTCCTTCATTTCACCCGTCTGCTTGTCCTTCCACTTGTCAGTGGTGGCAATGGTGACGTTGGCGACCTGGTCACCGCTGGGGAAGCTGCGCATTTCGGGGTCCCGGCCCAGATTGCCGACGACGATAACTTTATTGACGGATGCCATGGGGTGTTCTCCTGATCTAACTTAGAGTTTAACTGGCTGGCCCGATGCGGTGCCATGGCCGTCTGTAACAGCCGCGGCCCCGTGCCGGCCGGGCGCCCGCATGGGCCAGGCCACCAGCAGCCAGGCCAGCATCAGGCCGCCGCACAACAGAAAAAGCCCCTGGGCACCGTGCACCTTGGTGATCCAGCCGCCCACCGCGCCGCCGGCAAAAAAACCGAGCGACTGCAAGGTGTTGTACACCCCCAGCGCCGCGCCGCGGGCATGGGCTGGCGCCACCCGGGAGGCCAGGCTGGGCTGGGTGGCTTCCAGGACGTTGAAGCCGCAAAAAAACAGGAACAGCAGCACGGCCAGAATGCCCAGGCTGGCCGGCGCCGAGGTAGACGACGCCACCCAGAGCAAGCCCAGCTGAACCAGCAGGACCAGGCCGACAGCCCCCAGGAACACGGCGCGCAGGTAGCCCCGTTTTTCCAGCGGAAACAGCGTAGCCCCCATCACCCCAAAAGAGGCCAGCACCGCCGGCAGGTAGACCTGCCAATGCGCGGCCTTGTCGAGCCCGGCATTCACCAGCAAAGCCGGAATCGCCACCCACATGGCCAGCTGCACGGCATGCAGCACGAACACGCCGAAATTCAGCCGCAGCAGCGCGGTGTCCTTTAGCACCTCCACCACGCTGCCGCGCGGCCGATTGACGTGCTCCACCGGTTCGGGTGGCACCCACCAGACGACCACGGCAATGCCGCCCAGTGCCAGTGCGCCAGTCAGGGCAAACAGCCCGTGCAGGCCGATAGCGCCGGCGAGCAGAGGCGCGGCCAACAGCGAAAGCGCAAACATCAGGGCAATGCTGCCGCCCACCAGCGCCATGGCCTTGGTACGCACTTCGTCGCGGGTGGAATCGGCCAGCAGCGCCGTAACGGCAGCCGAAATGGCACCCGCCCCCTGCAACGACCGGCCGGCGATCAGCCAGTTCAGGTCGGGCGCCCAGGCGGCGATCAGGCTGCCCAGCGCAAAAATGACCAGGCCGGAAACGATGACACGCTTGCGCCCCCACCAGTCCGAAGCGATCCCAAAAGGAATTTGCAGGATGCCCTGCGTCAGGCCGTAAATACCCATGGCCAGGCCAATCCGGGCCGGGTCATCGCCCCCCGGGTATTTGGCCGCCTCCAGCGCAAACACCGGCAGCACCAAAAAGAGGCCGAGCATGCGAAGCGCAAAGATCGAAGCCAGCGAAACGCTGGCGCGCCGCTCGGTAGCGGTCATGGGAAACGACATGGGGGCTGTAGGCGCAGTCAAGGGGATTAAAAGGGCAAAAGCGGCCAAAAAATAGCTAGAAAAGCTCCAAAACGGGGCAATAACCCGGGATTGACCGACTGGGAGCGGCAAGCCCACGGCAGCCCGTGGCTTGCCCAACCGGCTATTGTGCTTGAAACGGTGCTTCGGTCTATGATGGAGAGTTTTGCGGCTGCCACATCTTGAACTCTCCTGACGACAGCAAATACCTTGCCAAAGTGCTCGCGGCCCAGCGGATCAGCATCCGCGGCGCGCGCACGCACAACCTTAAAAATATCGATCTCGACATTCCGCGCAACCAGCTGGTGGTGATTACCGGCTTGAGCGGTTCGGGCAAGTCGTCTCTCGCCTTTGACACGCTGTACGCCGAAGGCCAGCGCCGCTACGTTGAGAGCCTCTCCACCTATGCGCGGCAGTTCCTGCAGCTCATGGACAAGCCCGACGTAGACATGATCGAAGGCCTGTCGCCCGCGATCTCCATCGAGCAGAAAGCCACCTCGCACAACCCGCGCTCCACCGTGGGTACGGTGACTGAAATTCACGATTACCTGCGCCTGCTGTTTGCGCGGGCCGGCACGCCCTATTGCCCTAACCATGACCTGCCGCTGCAGGCCCAAAGCGTCAGCGAAATGGTCGACACGGTGCTGGCGCTGCCCGAAGACACCAAGCTGATGATCCTGGCGCCGGTGGCGCGCGACCGCAAGGGCGAATTTGTGGACGTATTTGCCGAGATGCAGTCGCAAGGCTATGTGCGCTTTCGCGTCGACGGCACGGCCTATGAGTTTGACGACCTGCCCAAGCTCAAGAAAACCGAAAAACACAACATCGATGTGGTGATTGACCGCATCAAGGTGCGCGCAGACCTGCAGCAACGCCTGGCCGAAAGCTTTGAGGCCGCACTGCGCCTGGCCGACGGCAAAGCGATTGCCATGGAAATGGACACCGGCAAAGAGCACCTCTTCAGCGCGAAGTTTTCCTGCCCTGTCTGCGACTATTCACTGAGCGAAATGGAGCCGCGGCTCTTCTCTTTCAACTCGCCCGTCGGCGCCTGCCCCACCTGTGACGGCCTGGGTCATATGGAATTTTTCGACCCGGCACGCGTGGTGGCCTTCCCGTCGCTGAGCCTGGCCAGCGGCGCCGTCAAGGGCTGGGACCGGCGCAATGGCTACTACTTCTCGATGCTTGAGAGCCTGGCAAAGCACTACAAATTCGACATCGACACTGCCTTTGAGAACCTGCCCGACACCGTGCGGCAGGTTGTCCTGTATGGCTCGGGCGAGGAAGAAATCAAGTTCAGCTATGTGATGGATTCGGGCAACTTTGCCGGCAAGAAGATCGCCAAGAAGCATCCCTTCGAAGGCGTCATCACCAACTTCGAGCGTCGTTACCGCGAAACCGATTCCGCCGCCGTGCGCGAAGAACTGTCCCGCTATCGCAGCGTGCAGCCCTGCCCTGACTGCGAAGGCACGCGCCTGCGTACCGAGGCACGCCACGTGTACCTGGTGAGCGCGCCTGAAGACGGCGTTGACGCATCGGTGACCGATGGCACCAAACCCGGGCGCAAGGCGATCTATGAAATCAGCCACTCAACGTTGCGCGAGAGTTTCGAGTATTTCAACGCGCTGAAAATGCAGGGTGCCAAGGCCGAAATTGCGGCCAAGGTAGTGCGCGAGATCGGCCTGCGCCTGAAGTTCCTCAACGACGTGGGGCTCAATTACCTCAGCCTGGACCGCAGCGCCGAGACACTGTCGGGTGGCGAGTCCCAGCGCATACGCCTGGCCTCGCAGATCGGTTCGGGCCTGACCGGCGTGATGTATGTGCTCGACGAGCCCAGCATCGGCCTGCACCAGCGCGACAACGACCGCCTGATCGGTACGCTCAAGCATTTGCGCGACATCGGCAACAGCGTGCTGGTGGTCGAGCACGACGAGGACATGATCCGCGCGGCTGACCACGTCATCGACATGGGACCGGGCGCCGGCATTCATGGCGGGCGCGTGATGGCGCAAGGCACATTTGACGAAGTCAAGAACAACCCCGACTCGCTCACGGGCCAGTACCTGGCGCAAACACTGAAGATCGCCATACCCAAACGCCGCACGCCCTGGCTGCCGACAGTCAAAGCGGTGGAAGCGGCGGAGAAAAAGAAGGTCTCGCGCTTTCCGCAAAGTCCGGCCGCCGAACGACGCGCAGCGCGCGAGGCCGTGCACCAGGCCACGCTGGGCGACATGCAGGCGCTGCGCGTCATCAACGCCACCGGCCACAACCTCAAAGGCGTGAGCGTTGAATTCCCGGTGGGCCTGCTGACCTGCGTGACCGGCGTCTCTGGCTCGGGGAAGTCCACACTCGTCAACGACACGCTGTATGCCGCCGTGGCGCGCACGCTGTACCGAGCCCATGAAGAGCCCGCGCCGCACGAAGCCATTGAAGGCATCGAGCATTTCGACAAGGTCATCAACGTTGACCAGTCGCCCATCGGCCGAACGCCGCGCAGCAACCCGGCCACCTACACCGGCCTCTTCACGCCGATCCGCGAGCTGATGGCCGAGATGAACACGGCGCGCGAACGCGGCTACGGCGCCGGAAGGTTCAGCTTCAATGTGGCCGGCGGCCGCTGCGAAGCCTGCCAGGGCGATGGCGTGGTCAAGGTCGAAATGCACTTTCTGCCCGACGTGTACGTGCCCTGCGATGTCTGCAAGGGCATGCGCTACAACCGCGAAACGCTGGAAGTGCAGTACAAGGGCAAGAACATCGCGCAGATCCTCGACCTGACCGTCGAGGTGGCAGCCGAGTTCTTCAAGGCCGTGCCCACCATTGCGCGCAAACTGCACACGCTGCTCGACGTGGGCCTGTCCTACATCAAGCTGGGCCAGGCCGCGACCACGCTCTCGGGCGGCGAGGCACAGCGCGTCAAGCTTGCACTGGAACTGAGCAAACGCGACACCGGCCGCACGCTATACATCCTTGATGAGCCGACAACCGGCCTGCACTTTGCCGACATCGACCTGCTGCTCAAGGTATTGCACCAGCTGCGCGACGCAGGCAACACGATTGTGGTGATCGAGCACAACCTGGACGTCATCAAGACTGCCGACTGGTTGATCGACATGGGGCCCGAGGGCGGCGCCGGCGGCGGCACGGTGGTGGGTGTTGGCACACCGGAAGACATCGCCGCCAACCCGGCCAGCCACACCGGGCGGTACCTGGCGCGCCTGCTGTAGAGCCGCCCGGGGAATCAAGCAATACCTTCGGTCGCAATTTCTACGCAAAGTGAATAGTCGATGAGTAAGCATATTAAATTTTTGATCACGATACTTGTGGCGCTTTCAAGCATTACCGCATTTGCGGAGGATGAGGATTTTTCTCGCGCACTGCTGATGACATGTGACTATTCAGACTACAAGTCCTTTCAATACGAATCTGTATCTGTCAATCCATCGGTAGACGCTCAAGGCGAAGAGGCGTCTGCAAAGACTTTTTCGCGCGGGGCATCTCCCTCTCAATCAGTGTCTTATCGACTGAACTCCGGGCGGTCGGCGGAATGTATCTATCCTTCGGGAAATCGTGTGAAGGTAAAAGTGGGAACCGGCATTGCTCGCCCCTATGGCATGTGTGGTGGTGATCCTGCAGTTTTCATCTCCGTTTGGGTGAACAAACGCAAGGTCCTTTCACGCCACAGTTTTGCCGGGCATTGCATGGAGAGTGATTCCAGCCGGACTGCATTTGGCTTAACTGTGTGGGGCTCTCGAATTCGACAGTGTCAAAAGGCGATGGCGCCGGAAAATTTCGAGCCCGCTGAAGGCGATTCCAAAAAAATGCAGACAAATAGTCCTCTGCCAGAAGCCTGCGTCAACTTCCCTGAGGTATCTCGTTTTCCGGTTGATGCCATTGAATACCCACCAAAAGGGGTCAAGCCTGTTGTCGTTGGCTCCATACAGAGTTTGCGGAAGACGCATCCTGTTTGCGATGAAGTGGCCAAAGCCCTGCCGTCCATGCTGAACAGCGAGTCCCTCCCCGAGGGAGTCCTACTCAAAAGACCTATCTGGAGTGATGCCTCAGAAACTCTTCAAACCAATAAAAGTATTAAGCAGCAATACCCGCTGAGGTTTACCCAAGAGAGTTTTTTTGATTTCAACAATGACGGAAAGCCAGACCGGGTTCTTAACTCCAACCTGGAATCCACCTACATGGATGGATCTGTGCTGTTGGTTCAACTTGGTAACTCGCGGCAACAGTTCCACGCTCTTGCACCACTGAACAGCGCAAGTTCCCAACTCCTGTCTTGCCAGATGGACAAAGTGCATCACGACATTGACTCGTGCCCACCATTGACTCAAGAGTCTGATGACGCAGGCTTTTTTGTACCAGCAGCCCTCGGCCAACCTCCTATTCGTTTCCGGGCACGCTATACCCATTTGGATCCATTCTTTTATCGCGGGACCACGTACCTTGTAGCTAGCAGCAAGTCGAGTGAGTCAATGGAATATTTTGCTGTGCTCAAGCCTCTGCCGAACAGCAGTTTTCTGCCTATGTGCCTGTTCAGAGAAGTGCCGGAGAATTTTTGACCTACTGCCCGCCGACCGGCAGCGCGATGGATGCAGGCACCTCAAAGGACATCACAGCTAACAGCGGCGATCCACACCGGGCGGTATCTCGTGCACTTGCCCTGAGTCTTCTGGGCGACTGCGTCTCAGTGCCTGCAGCGCCCAGCCGTGCCTTCCTTCGCTTTCAACGGACCCGGTTTTGAACAGCTCCACTTTTTTCACCCAACGCAAAGTGGTTTTCCTGCTGGCTTCACTGTGCTGCCTGCTTTGGGGCAGCGCCTACCCGGCCATCAAGAACGGCTATGCGCTGTTTCATATTGCGGCCAACGACATTCCCTCCAAGCTGGTGTTTGCGGGCTGGCGCTTTATCTTTGCCGGCCTGGTGCTGCTGGTGTTCGCGGCCATCAGTAAAAAACCGGTGTTCCAGCTGGACCGCCACACCTTCGGACAGGTGGCGCTGGTGGGACTCACGCAGACCAGCCTGCAGTACGTGTTCTTCTACATCGGCCTGGCGTACGCCACCGGCGTGAAGAGCTCGATCATGAATGCAACGGGCACCTTCTTCAGCGTGCTGCTGGCGCATTACATCTACAAGAATGACCGGCTCAGTTTCAACAAGGTGCTGGGTTGCGTGGTGGGCTTTGCCGGCGTCATGGTGGTGAACTTCAGCGAAGGCCTGCTGGCTTTCGATTTCACGCTGCTCGGCGAAGGCTTTGTGGTGATTGCCGCTTTTGTGCTGTCGGCCGCCAGCATTTACGGCAAGAAGGTGTCGCAGCGCGTGGACTCGGTGGTGCTGACGGGCTGGCAACTGGCCATAGGCGGCCTTGCCCTGCTGCTGATCGGTGTTGCCACCGGCGGCACGCTGTCGGGCTTCACGCTCAAGTCCACTTTGCTGATGGTGTATCTGGTGGTGCTGTCGTCGGCCGCGTTTTCGCTGTGGACGATTTTGCTGAAGTACAACCGCGTGAGCATGATCACCGTGTTCAATTTCATGATACCGATTTTTGGGACACTGCTGTCGGCGGTGTTTCTGGATGAGCGCTTCCTGGAGTGGAAAAACGGCCTGGCCTTGTTGCTGGTTTGTTATGGGATCTGGCTGGTGACGAAAGAAGAGAAAGTTACCGGCTGAGCCTGGGTTTTACGCGCAAGCGGCCCCCGACAGCGATGGCGATTGCGATGGCAACCAGCACCGCCGCAACCGCGAACGTGACCTGCATGCCGGTGGCAACAGCGCCGGCACCCGCGGTCGTGATGTCCGCCGCCGCCGAGGCGAACGCGAACACGGCCCCCAGCGCGGAGGCACCGGTCATGAGCCCCAGATTGCGCGACAGGTTGAGCATGCCGGAAATGATACCCCGCTGGTCCGAAGGAATATCCGTCATGACAGCCGTGTTGTTGGCGGCCTGGAACAGCTGATATCCCGGGGTCAGGATGAAGATGGCGGCCACGTAGCCCGCAACACCGAACATCGCTGGAAGTGCGGCCAGCGCCGCTGCACCGGTAGCCACGGCGATGAGTCCGGCGACGGCCATGAACGGCGCACCCAGGCGGTCCACCATGCGGCCGGCCGGGACGCCGCTCAATGCGGAAATGACCGGGCCGACCGACATGACGATGCCGACCAGCGCGGCGTTGAGCCCGAGGCCATGGGACAGGTAAAACGGGCCAACGACAAGCGTCGCCATCATCACCGTCGCTACGAGCGTGTTCATGGCGAGGTTTGCGCTTAAGCCTGGAGCGCGGAACGTCGCGAGCCGGACCAGAGGGGATTTCGCCTTCGATTCAACGAGCACGAAAAAGCCAACGCCGATAACAGCCGCCAGCAGCAGCGCCATGTTGAGCGGACCGAAATGGCCGCGCCCTGTTGTCATGGCCAAGGCGTAGGCTGCGAGCGTCAGGGCCAGCAGCAGTGTGCCCAAGTGATCAAAATGGGGGCGATCCTTCTTCCGTTCCTTACAGTCAGCAGGCAAGTAGCGGCGCGCCAGGGAAAAAGTCAGGATACCCAGCGGCACGTTGACAAAAAATATGGCCTGCCAGCCTGATACGGCGATCAGGACACCGCCCAGCGATGGCCCCAGTGCGGTGCCGACCGCGGACATCGTGCCGAGCAGCCCCATGGCGCTGCCGGTTCTGGCCTTCGGAACCGCCTCGCCGACAAACGCCATGGTGAGCGCCATCATCACGGCCGCCCCCAGGCCCTGCACCGCCCGCGCGGCAACCAGCAACCAGAGCGTAGGCGCGATGGCGCACAGGACCGAGGCCACCGAGAACAGGAAGATGCCGGCCAGCAGCAACCGCCTTCGGCCCATCAGGTCCCCCAGCCTTCCGGCACTGACGATCAGGGCGGTGATGGACAGCAGGTAAGCCAGGACCACCCATTGCACTTCCTGAAAAGAGGCGTTGAACGCCTGAGCCAGCGCTGGCAAACCCACGTTGGCGATGCTGGTCCCGAGCGAGGACAGCAGCATGGACAGCGAAAGGCTGGCCAGCACCCATCGGACCGGCGGCGCCGGTTCCGCGTTGGCATTTTTTGATAAGCGGGTGGGTGTGAGAGGAGTGGTCAAGATAGTCCAGTGAGCAAAATGGCAAGCGGGTAAGCAGGTAAAGGGGTTGTGGCTCCCCGAAATGGAGCTCTCTGGGAGCGTAGTTTTTTACCTGGCATGGCGGAAGACGCACCATTTGCACTTTATGAGTGCGTTTAACGCCATGTGACGGCCAAATTGCGCTATGGTCGATGCATGGCTGCGCCTGATTTCAACCTTCTTGTCACCCTGGATGTGCTGCTCGCGGAAGGCAGCGTGGCGGGCGCAGCCCGGCGCCTGCGGCTGAGCCCGTCAGCGATGAGCCGGGCGCTGGCCCGATTGCGCGAAACGACCGGCGACCCGCTGCTGGTCAGGGCTGGGCGCGGCCTTGTTCCCACACCGCGGGCCGTCGAACTCCGTGAGCGCGTCAGCCAGCTTGTGCAAGACGCAGAAGCGGTGCTGCGCCCCGCCAAAAAGCTCAAGCTCAAACAGCTGGTCCGAACGTTCACGCTGCGCACGCGCGAAGGTTTTGTGGAGAACTTCGGGCCAGAGCTTATTGCACGCGTTGCGAATGAAGCACCCGGCGTGCGGCTGTGCTTCGTACAAAAGCTTGACAAGGACAGCACGCCGCTTCGCGATGGGACCGTCGACCTGGAAACAGGCGTGGTGGGAAAGACGGCAGCACCGGAGCTGCGGGTGCAGGCCTTGTTCCGGGATCGCTTCATCGGCGTCGTGCGAATGGGACACCCGCTGGGCGAGGGCGAGGTCACGCCCGCCCGCTACGCCGCCGGCAGGCATATCGACGTCTCGCGGCGGGGCCAGGGCAAAGGGCCGGTGGATGAAGCCTTGCACCCATTCGGGCTCGAAAGGGAGATTGCCACCATCGTCGGCGGCTTTGCGGCGGCACTGGCACTGGCCCGGTCTTCCGACCTGATCGCCACGGTTCCTGAACGGCACACCGGGAACCTGCGCGCCGGAATGCACAGTTTTGCGCTGCCGGTCTCCACGCCGGAGATCACGGTGTCATTGCTCTGGCATCCGCGGCTGGATGCGGATCCTGGGCATCGGTGGCTGCGGGGGTGTGTTCGGGAGGTTTGTGCGGGGCGGCTCTGACGCTTCTGCATTCGCTGCCCGGTCTGCAAACGGTCTCCTGCCTGAATGGCTGATCGGTCAGCAGTTTGTTGCTGTCGTAGCGCTCTTTGCTGAGGGTTGCTGGCCGGGGGTTGCCCGGCATGCAACTCACTTTCTTTTGCTTCGCCAAAAGAAAGTAAGCAAAGAAAAGGCGACCCTGGTTCCTGCGTCCCTTCGCTGCGCTTCGGGCAACCTGCGGTGCTCGGTCCAGCCGGGGTCAAAAACAACTCGCTTCGCTCAAACAAGTTTTTGCCCTGATCCGTCTGGCCCTCCGCTCCTCGGCGCATCCACAAGGGGGTGGGAGAGGAATACCGAACAGCCAACAACC
>NZ_JBFUBQ010000002.1:0-779323 GCF_056405695.1 Polaromonas sp. P1_F6 | reverse complement strand
GGGTCTCGCTCGAACTCGCTACGTTGCACTTCGCTCAGACAATCGCGATCCCTGATCCGCCTGAACCTGCGCTCCTCGGCGCAGACAGAAGGGGTAATCGAGAGCGGGGACTGAAGACAAATACCAACTCCAATACCAACAAGGACACGCCATGGCGTGTCCTTGTTTCTTCAGGTATTCGGGGTTTTGTCTTTGGCTGTTTGGTATTCCTGTCTCCACCCCCTTGTGTATGCGCCGAGGAGCGGAGGTCCAGACGGATCAGGGCAAAAACTTGTTTGAGCGAAGCGAGTTGTTTTTGACCCCGGCTGGACCGAGCACCGCAGGTTGCCCGCAGCGCAGCGCAGGGACGCAGGAACCAGGGTCGCCTTTCTTTTGCTTACTTTTCTTTGGCGAAGCAAAGAAAAGTGAGTTGCATGCCGGGCAACCCCCGGCCAGCAGGATTCAGACGAGAGCGCCTCCATCAAACCAACAACAACCCCAAAAAAAGGCCGCTATCAATTCAATAGCTGCTGGCGCCTGTACCCATTGCCCCAGAAGTCAATTCAATACTCAACCACCCTACCGAGGCAAAAACAGCAGCCAGTAAATCAGCAATAAATTGACCAGCACACTCACACCCAGCAGCAGCTTCCACAACACCACAGGATCCCGATGGATCAGCGGCGTCGCCTGCGGTGCAGTCAAGGGCCGCGAGGCGCCGCGCTCCAACGCCAGCAGCAGCTCTTCGGCGGTTTCAAAACGCCGGCGCTTGTCACGCGCCACGGCCTTGAGCACGATGTGGTCCAGCCAGATCGGCACTTCGGGATTGATGCGGCTGGGCGCAACAGGGTCGCGGTAATACCGCCCAGCCTGGTAGGGCAGCACCTCGCCATACGGCAGGCGCGCGGTCAGCAACTGGTACAGCGTCACACCCAGAGCGAACAAATCGCTTTGCGCATCGGGCAGCTCCTCCGGCCCATCTGTGCTGCTTGCGCTGAAGCCCCATTGCTCGGGATTGATAAAACTGGGCGTGCCGGCGTGCAGCTTTCGCATCGCTTCGGGCTCGCGCCCGCTCAATGCCACGCCGAGGTCCAGCAGCCGCAGCACGCCATCTTCGCCCTGATGGAGGTTGGCCGGCTTGATGTCGCGATGAATGACGCACTGCCGGTGCAGCCGGCCCAAGGCCCGCGCGGCCTGGGTGGCCACGCCCAGCAGCTGCTCCACGCTGAACTTGTGGCGGCGGTCAAGCTGCTGCTGAAGTGTCTCGCCGCTGTGCCAGTCATACAGCAGGTAAAACGCACTGCGCTCTTGCCCGCCCGGCAGGCGCTCATGAAGGTTGACCAGATGCTCCGCCGCCCGGCCCGACTGCATGCGCATGGCCAGCCAGGCCTCGTGAGCCAGCATGGCACGCTCTTCTTCGTCATGCGACCTCGACGAGTGCAGCGTCTTGAGGGCATACAGCACCCGTGTAGCGGGATCGCGCACCTGATACAGCACATTGATGCCGTTGTCGGCCACCGGCGCCGTCACGCTCAGGCCGTCCATCACATCGCCCACCTTCAGGCGGGTCGGGATGGGCAGGGTCTGCGCAATGCGGTTGACGTCCTGCAGTGTTGCGTCGAGCAAACCGCGCACCCGCACCACCACGGCCGTCACGTTGTCGTTGCTGCCGGCCGCCAGGGCCGCCTCGACGAGGTTCTGGCTTGCAAGCTGGGCACCTCCAGGCTCCTCAAGATCGGCAAAGCCCTGCAGCCGCGCGTCACGCACCACGCCGTGCACGCCGTCCGTCAGCAACACAAAAACGTCGCCGACCTGCAGGTCACCCTGCATGTAGTCCACCACCACATGGTCCTCGGCCCCCACCGAACGCAGCAACTGGTGCCGAAAGTCCGGGTGATTGACTGCATGGTCGTGCGTGAGCTGCTGGGTTTTGCCGCCGCGCAGCAAATAGGCCCGCGAATCGCCGACATGCGCAAGCGTGTACGACTGCCCGCGCAGTACCAGCGCCGTGAGGGTGGTCAGGCCCATGGCCGGACTGCGGCGCTGGTTGATACCCGCCAGCCAGGCGTTTTGCGCCCCGATGATGCGGTCCAGGGCCACGGTGGTGTCCCACGTTTCGGGCGTGCCGTAGTAGTCACGGACCAGGCTGGTCACGGTGGTCTGCGCCGCCTCCCGGCCCATGCCGCCTGTGCTCACGCCATCAGCAATCGCCACGATGGAACCCATACCCTCCTGCCCCGCCTCGGGCAGCATCGCAGCGCAAAAGTCTTCGTTGGTGTTCTTGCGGCCCGCCAATGAAGCGAAGCCAATGTCCAGATCAAATGCCATGCACCAAGATAAGCAAGTTTAATGCCCGAATTTGGTGCATCGCAACAATGCACGACTGGCGTGCAGGCCCTAGCCCACCAGCATTTGCATGCTGTGTTCGTACTGGGCCGACAGCTGCTCAAAGACGTCGAGGAGGTCTTCGCTGGCCGTCGCCAGACCCTCCAGGCGCCGGGGATCTTTGTCCATGGCAAGCGCGCCCTCGCGCATGTGCTGCCAGCTGATGGCCGCCCGGTCCAGCGACAGGCGGATGTCCTTGCTGGTCAGCGGAATGTCGTTCAGGTATTGCAAGGCCTGCTCGAATGCCGCCTGGGACTCGGCCATGCCGGCCTCGCTGCGGGCCAGCGTTGCCTTGCCACCCGTGGCCCTGAGCAGGGCATATTTGGCAAAACGCTGGCTCAGCATGCGCTGCCGGCCAGCCAGGTTCAGCATCTGCAAGGGAGGCATTGCGCCGGCGCTCTCCAGGCTGCTGGTCATGCGCTCGGCATCCTGCAAAAGCAGGTCTGCCAGTTCATCCAGGTGAGCCATGCTGCCAGCGGTGGGCGTGTCCTGCAAGGCAATCTTGAGCCGCCCCCAGGTAATGGACACCTGCCCGAGCAGGTCTCCAAATGTGGGCTGCGAAAGGCTTTTCCCCAGCGAAACCAGGTTGGCGTCGATGCGCAGCACCGACTCTTTCAGCAGCTCTTTGGCCCGGGCGGCCTGCACCCCCGCAAGCTGCAGCAGGGCAAGCTTGACCAGCCGCTGCGACAACATGCGCAACTGGCCGGAACGGTTGACATCCTCGGCGAAGCGCGCCGAATGGATGATGTGCTCCGACACCTGCCCCAGCCGCTGGTTGGTATGCATGGAGGCGGTCCGCAAAATGTGGAAAGCGTCGTCGTCCGACATCTGCCGGGCCCGCATCAAAATACCTTTGGCCCGGTCCACCGCCTTGCGCTCTTCAAGCCGGCTGGCGGCCTCCTGCACCTGGGCACGCAGGGCCTGCTCGCGGGTAAAACGCGCCTTGGCGAGGTGAATGAGGGGCCGCAGGCGCTGCGCACCATAACCGTTGACCACATAGGCATGAACCCCCACCTCGGTGGCCCGTGTGATCTTTCCCGCGTCTGTGTCGCTGGTGAAAACAATGACGGGACACGGCGCCGTGTCAGCCACCAGCTGCAGCACCTTGAAAAGCTCATCACCCGGAAGCGGGTCATGGCAAATCACCACATCGGGTGCTTGCCGAAGCACTTCCTGCACCAGTTTGCTGCGCTCATCCACAGGCCCCAGTACCTGGATACCAGCTGCCACCAGGTCTGAAACCAGGGGATGTGCGCCACCAGGGCCGTTCAGGTTTACCAATGCGGAGGTCATACAAATCAAGAGGTTAAGCGGGGAACAGCGACACAGTTCGCAAGTCGCAGGCCATGCCACCGCCACGCCGGTGCCGGGAAAGCTGCGAATCCCAATGATATGGCACAAGTCTTGCGTCATTTGCAGCGGGCGTAACGACGCGCCCAACCTTAGCGAATGCACTGCGGGTTCTGCGCACAACGACGTGCGTAATGGTGTGCCTCATACCGGGTTGACAGCCCGGATCCCTTTTTCCGGGAGAGAGCATCATGATTTCCACTCAATTTTTGACAAATCAGACAGATCCGCTGGTGTTGGCGAACTACCGCTGCGTTGCTGCGCCTCATCCTGGCGCCGAGGCCATTCACCGCGCCCAGCCCGCCCGTTGCCCATCTGCTGCCGCGTTCGCCGTGGCATGACGCTTGCACATTGGACCTTGAACATGACATCGAATCAATCTGGAGTAGCCCCATGAAAAAATCAAAACTGGTGATGGTCGGCAATGGCATGGCCGGCGTTCGCACCCTTGAGGAGCTGCTCAAGGTCGCCCCCGACCTCTACGACATTACAGTCTTCGGCGCCGAGCCCCATCCCAACTACAACCGCATCCTGCTCAGCCCCGTGCTGGCCGGTGAGCAGACGCTCGACGAAATCGTGCTGAACAGCTGGGACTGGTACAAGGACAACCACATTACGCTGCATGCCGGCAAAAAAGTGGTTGAAGTGGACCGCATCAAGCGCGTGGTCCGCGCCGAAGACGGCACCGAAGAGGAATACGACCGCCTGCTGATGTGCACCGGCTCCAACCCCTTCATCCTGCCCGTGCCCGGCAAAGACCTCAAGGGCGTGATTGCCTACCGCGACATCGCCGACACCAACGAGATGATCGCCACAGCCCAGAAGTACAAAAAAGCGGTGGTCATCGGCGGCGGCCTGCTGGGCCTGGAAGCGGCCAACGGCCTGATGCTGCGCGGCATGGAAGTCACCGTGGTGCACGTCATGCCCTGGCTGATGGAGCGCCAGCTTGACGACGTGGCGGGCAAGCTGCTGCAAAAATCCCTGGAAGACCGCGGCCTCAAGTTCATGATCGGCGCGCAGACGCAGGAACTGGTGGGTGGTGAAGACGGCCGCGTGACTTCGATCAAATTCAAGGATGGCACGGAAGTGGCCACTGACCTCGTGGTCATGGCGGTCGGCATCCGGCCGAACACACAGCTCGCGGAATCCATGCGCCTGCACTGCAACAAGGGCATCGTGGTCAACGACACCATGCAGACCGTCACCGATGCGCGCATCTACTCGGTCGGCGAATGCGCAGCCCACCGCGGCATTGCCTACGGCCTCGTGGCCCCGCTGTTCGAACAGGCCAAGGTTGCAGCCAACCACCTGGCGCAGTTCGGCATAGGCCGCTATTCCGGTTCGCTCACGTCAACCAAACTGAAAGTCACCGGCATCGACCTTTTCAGCGCCGGCGAATTCATGGGCGGCAACGGCGCTGAAGAAATCGTGATGAGCGACCCCTTCGGCGGCGTCTACAAAAAACTCGTCATCAAGGACGACAAACTCATCGGCGCCTGCCTTTACGGCGACACCGTGGACGGCAGCTATTACTTCAAGCTGCTGCGTGACGGCCGCAATGTCAGCGACATCCGCGACAAGCTGATTTTCGGAGAGTCCAACCTCGGCGACGCCGGCCACGAAGGCCAAAACAAGGCGGCGCTGATGGCCGACGATGCGGAAGTCTGCGGCTGCAATGGTGTCAACAAGGGCACCATCTGCAAGGCCATCAAGGAAAAAGGCCTTTTCACGCTTGACGAAGTGCGCAAGCACACCAAGGCCAGCGCCTCCTGCGGCTCCTGCACCGGGCTGGTCGAGCAGATCCTCATGTTCACCGCCGGCGGCGACTACTCGGCCACGCCCAAGCTCAAGGCCATGTGCGCCTGCACCGACCACGGTCACCAGGCGGTGCGCGACGCCATACGCGCCAACAAGCTGCTCAGCATCTCCGACACCTTCAAGTTCCTGGACTGGAAGACACCCAACGGCTGCGCCACCTGCCGCCCGGCCGTCAACTACTACCTGATCAGCACCTGGCCCAAACAGGCCAAGGACGACCCGCAAAGCCGCTTCATCAACGAACGCAGCCACGCCAACATCCAGAAAGACGGCACCTACAGCGTCATCCCGCGCATGTGGGGCGGCGAAACCACGGCCAGCGAGTTGCGCCGCATTGCCGACGCGGTCGACAAATACAAGATCCCGACCGTCAAGGTGACAGGCGGTCAGCGAATCGACTTGCTGGGCGTGAAAAAGGAAGACCTGCAAAACGTCTGGAAAGACATCGGCATGCCTTCGGGCCACGCCTACGCCAAGGCCCTGCGCACGGTGAAAACCTGCGTGGGCAGCGAATGGTGCCGCATGGGCACGCAGGACAGCACRCAAATGGGCAAGGACCTGGAGCGCGCCATGTGGCGCATGTATGCACCACACAAGGTCAAGTTTGCGGTGAGCGGCTGCCCGCGCAACTGCGCGGAGTCCGGCATCAAGGACGTCGGCATCATCGGCGTCGACTCGGGCTGGGAGATGTACATCGCCGGCAACGGCGGCATCAAGACGGAAGTGGCCCATTTCTTCACCAAGCTCAAGACCGCGGCCGAGGTGCTCGAATACACCGGTGCCTTCTGCGAGCTCTATCGCCAGGAAGGCTGGTACCTGGAGCGCACGGTGCACTACGTCAACCGCGTCGGCCTGGACTATGTGAAGAAAAAAATCCTGGAAGACCACGAAGGCCGCAAAGCCCTGTGGGAGCAGCTGCAGTTTGCGCTGGACGGTGAACCGGACCCCTGGTTCGACCTGAAAGAAGCGTCTGTGGATGCCCGCCAGTTTGAAAAACTCACACCCGCCTGACCGGCCGAATTTTGAGAGATCACTATGTCTGAATGGAAAAAAATCTGCCTGGTCACCGACATCCCGGTGCTTGGCTCGCGACGTGTCTCACGCGCCAAAGGTATTGATGTGGCCGTGTTCCGCAATGACCAGGACCAGGTGTTTGCGCTGCTGGACCGCTGCCCGCACAAGGGCGGCCCGCTGTCGCAGGGCATCGTGTTCGGCACCAGCGTGGCCTGTCCCCTGCACAACTGGACCATAGGCCTGGCGGACGGCTGCGCCAAGCAGCCCGACGAAGGCTGCACGCCCAAATTCACCTGCAAGGTAGAAACAGGCCAGGTCTTCCTGGACGCTGTCGAGCTGGACACGCTGGCGCTGGATTTGCAGCCCCCTCGCGCCGGCCCGGGTGCAACCAGTGGCGCATTGGGCGACGAAAGCTTCAGCGTGCAGGCGCCTCACACGGCATAAGCCGCATCACCGGAATAAACGCGAAGGCTCCCTGAACATTCATGACTGATACCCGATCAACTTGCCCGTATTGCGGTGTCGGCTGCGATCTAACAGCTCATGCTGTTGATCGCTTTGCGATGCACGACAAAGGCCGCAGCCTTGGCTTCGTCCATCATGGCTGAGACCCGGTCAACTTGCCCCTATTGCGGTGTCGGCTGCGGCGTCATCATTGAATCGCAAGGCGACGAAATCACCGGGGTACGCGGTGACCCGGATCACCCGGCCAATTTCGGGCGGCTGTGCACCAAGGGCTCAACGCTGGCGCTGACCGCGACGGCGGCCGTTACGCGACAGACGCGCTTGCTGCAGCCGATGCGGCGCGAACATCGGCATGAAGCGCCCAAGCCGGTGTCCTGGGACAACGCGCTCGGCTTTGCGAGCGAAAGCTTTGCGCAGATCATCCGCGAGCATGGGCCCGATGCGGTCGGTTTTTACATTTCAGGCCAATTGCTAACGGAAGACTATTACGTCTTCAACAAGCTGGCCAAGGGCTTGATCGGCACCAACAACGTCGACACCAACTCGCGCCTGTGCATGAGCAGCGCGGTGGCGGGTTACAAACAAACGCTGGGCGCAGACGCACCGCCTGCCTGCTACGACGACGTGAATCATGCGCAGTGCATTTTTATCGTCGGCAGCAACACCGCCTACGCACACCCCATCCTGTTTCGCCGCATTGAAGACGCCAAGGCCGCGAACCCCGCGCTCAAGATCATTTTTTGCGACCCGCGCCGCACCGACACGGCCGAGATCGCCGACCTCTACCTGGGCATACAGCCGGGCACCGATGTGTCGCTCTTCAACGGCATGCTGCACATCATGCTGTGGGAAGGCTGGACGGACGCCGCTTACATTGCGGCGCACACCACGGGCTTTGACGCGCTCAAGGCCACGGTGCGCGACTACACGCCCGACCTGGTGGCCGAAACCTGCGGCATCAAAAAAGAAGACCTGCTGGCCGCGGCCAAACTCTTCGCCACCTCGGCCACCACGCTGAGCCTGTACTGCCAGGGCCTGAACCAGTCCAGCAGCGGCACCGCCAAGAATGCCGCACTCATCAACCTCCACCTGGCCACAGGCCAGATCGGCAAACCGGGCGCCGGCCCCTTTTCATTGACGGGGCAGCCCAATGCCATGGGCGGACGCGAAGTGGGCGGCCTGGCCAACCTGCTGAGCGCGCACCGCGACCTGGCCAACCCGGATCACCGCGCCGAAGTCGCCGCGCTGTGGGGCATCCCATCCGTGCCCGAAGCACCAGGCAAGACTGCCGTCGAAATGTTCCAGGCCGCGGCCGATGGCGAAATCAAGGCGCTATGGATTGCCTGCACCAACCCGGCCCAGTCCATGCCCGACCAGGCCACCGTGCGCCGCGCCATGGAGCGCGCCGAGCTGGTGATCGTGCAGGAGGCTTTTTCCACCACGTCTAGCTGCGACTACGCCGACCTGCTGCTGCCGGCCACCACCTGGGGCGAGAAGATCGGCACGGTGACCAACAGCGAGCGCCGCATCAGCCGAGTGCGGCCGGCCGTGGCTGCGCCAGGCCAGACACGCCATGACTGGTCCATCGCGGTGGACTTTGCACTGCGGCTTGAAAAGCTGCTGCCCAGCCGCGCGGCAGCCGGCGCCACCCTCTTCCCCTATTCGCTGGCCGAGGAAGCATCAGGCGCGGAAACCATCTGGAACGAGCACCGCGAATCCACCCGCGGCCGCGACCTCGACATCACCGGCTTGAGTTACGCACTGCTCGACGACGCACCGCAACAGTGGCCCTTCAAGACGGGCGACACGGCGGGCAAAGTGCGGCTGTATGAAGACGGCGTGTTCCCCACCGCCGACGGCAAGGCCCGCTTTGTCAACACGGTCTACAAGCCGGTAGCCGAGCCGCGCGAATCGCGCTACCCGTTTTCGCTTACCACCGGCCGGCTGCGCGACCAGTGGCACGGCATGAGCCGCACCGGCACGCTGGGGCGCTTGTTCGGCCACGTGGCCGAACCCTCGATTCAAATGAACGTGCAGGACATGGCGCGGCGCCTGCTGAAAGACGGCGATCTGGTGCATGTCACGTCCAAGCGTGGCTCCATCGTGGTGCCGCTGCAGTCTTCACCTGAAGTGGCAGTAAGCCAGGCTTTCATGGCCATGCACTGGGGCGAAGAGTATTTAAGCGGTCAGTCGACCGGCGGCACGCCGCTGGCAGGCGTCAATGCGCTGACCACGTCGGCTTATTGCCCGAGCTCCAAACAGCCCGAGCTCAAGCACGCTGCGGTGAAGATCCTGAAAGCCGAAATGCCGTGGACGCTGCTGGCGATGGCCTGGCTGCCCGAGGGCGATGCGCTGGCGGCGCGTGAGCAGCTCAAGCCGCTGATGGCGCAATTTCCCTTCACCAGCTGCGTGCCGTTTTCCAACAACACCCCGCTGGC
Source organism: Polaromonas sp. P1_F6 (assembly GCF_056405695.1). Lineage (NCBI taxonomy): Bacteria > Pseudomonadati > Pseudomonadota > Betaproteobacteria > Burkholderiales > Comamonadaceae > Polaromonas > Polaromonas sp. P1_F6. The sequence continues at coordinate 769,874 of NZ_JBFUBQ010000002.1, read as the reverse complement.
CGACCGCAGCCGCGAACGCACCGGCGTGCTGTTTCGCGCGGCCAGCCATGAGGCGCCGCCTGACGAAACACTGGCCGCGCTGGAACGCATCCTCGGGTTGGATGCGGCCGATGTGCTGCGCTACGCCGACCGCAAAAAAGGCCAGCGCCGCACCATGCGACTGATGCGCAGCGAAGGCGACGTCCACCTCGCCGGCTTTGTACTGGCGGGCGACACCAGCGCCCAGGCCTGGATCAAAACCTTGCTGCAGGACGAGCTGGCCGCGCAATCGTATGGACGCCTGTTGCTGCTGCCCGGCGCCAAGCCACCGGTGGCGGTGCAGTCGCGCGGCAAGCCGGTGTGCACCTGCTTTAACGTCAGCGACATGGCCATCGACGAGCACTTGTCGCTGTTAGTGGCCGGTGGTGGCGGCGCCGGCCATCTGGGCACTGATGAAGAGCGCCTGGCCTCGCTGCAATCCACGCTGAAGTGCGGCACCAATTGCGGCTCCTGTGTGCCCGAACTCAAACGCCGGGTGCGGTCATCGCGCAACGACGCACCGCCTTCAGCACCCCGTACCGTGATCCCTATCCGGCAAGTGGCTTAAGCTCATAACAAGAAGTTATCTGCATTGGCGGACAATCACGCTTATGGGCATTAGCCAATACATCAAGGAAATCGGTCGCGGCAAGGATGGCGCCCGCGCTTTGTCACGCGAGCAGGCTACGGACCTGATGGGTCAGGTGCTCGACGGCACCGTGACTGATCTGGAAATCGGCGGCTTTTGCCTGGCCATGCGCATCAAAGGTGAAACGCCCGAAGAGATGGCGGGTTTCCTCGATGCGCTGCACCAGCGCCTCAATCATCTGCCCGCCGGCGACAGCCCCACGGTGGTGCTGCCCAGCTACAACGGCGCGCGCAAGCTGCCGGTGCTCACGCCGCTGCTGGCGCTGCTGCTGGCGCGTGAAGGCGTTCCGGTACTGATCCACGGAACACCCACCGAATCGAGCCGGATTTTTGCATCAGAAGTGCTTCTAGCCCTTGATATACCTGCGCAGACAGCTATTAAAAAGATAGCAAACGGCAAAGTGGTATTTGCCCCCACCGAGCTGCTGCTGCCTGCGTTAAAGCGCCTCCTGGACGTGCGCCGTGCCGTGGGCCTGCGCAACCCGGCGCACAGCCTGGTCAAGATCATGACACCCTGCCTGGGCAAGAGCCTGGTCGTGAGCAGCTACACGCACCCGGAATACGCTGTGTCGATGGCGCAGACCTTTGAGCTGACGGGCGCCAATGCACTGCTGTTGCGCGGCACCGAAGGCGAAGTGGTGGCCGACGCGCGCCGCATGCCGCAGATGGACGCTTTTATCGGCGGGCAGCGCTCACTTCTGCAGGAAACCCAGGCCGGCACGCTCGCCTCCATCCCCGACTTTCCCAAAACAGTGGACGCCGCCACCACAGCGGACTACATTCGCGCCGTGCTGGCAGGCGGCGTGCCTGTGCCGCCTTCGATTGCACGGCAAGTGGAACATATCTTGCAGTTGCTCCCTCAAATCAAGCTGCCTCACATCACGACATCATGAACAACGGAAAAGTCACTTTGGTAGGCGCCGGCCCCGGCGACCCGGAACTGTTGACCCTCAAGGCCCTGAAAGCCATCCAGCGCGCCACCGTGCTGCTGGTGGACGACCTCGTCAGCGACGAAATCGTGGCGTTTGCGCGGCCCGAAGCCCGCGTCGTGTATGTGGGCAAGCGCGGCGGCTGCAAGTCCACACCCCAGGCCTTTATTGAAAAGCTCATGCTGATGGCCGCGCGCGAAGGCGAAGACGTGGTGCGGCTCAAGGGCGGCGACCCATTCATCTTCGGTCGTGGCGGCGAAGAAGTTGAACACCTGCGCGCCGCGGGCATTACGGTGGACGTCATCAACGGCATTACTTCAGGCCTGGCCGCCGTCACTTCGCTGGGCGTGCCGCTCACGCACCGCGAACATGCACACGGCGTGGTGTTTGTCACCGGGCATGCCAAGCCCGGCGACACCGGCACCGACTGGAAAGCGCTGGCTGCCACCGCACACAGCGCACGCCTCACGCTGGTGATCTACATGGGTGTCAGTAGTGCATGTCGCATCCAGGACGAGCTTTTGAGTGGCCTGCCTGCCACCACCCCCGTGGCCATCGTTCAAGGGGTGAGCCTGGCTTCGCAGCGTCATGCTGTCACCACGCTCGGTGAACTGCATCTGACCATTGAGCGTGAACAGTTGGCCAGTCCCTCGGTGATCGTTGTCGGGGACGTGGTTCGTGGTGTGGCTGCTGCTGTTTCGCATGACCGCGCATTGGTGGGTGGGCGCGCTGCCTAATTACCGTCTCCTGCCGCGCGGTAAAACGGCGTACGGGCCACAATTGTTGGCACCTTCTTTATCTGCCCTGTCTCATTACCACGGGCCGAAAATAATCATGTCGATGATGAAGTGGCCCAGAACGATTGGCCACAGGATTCGCAGCTTCGTGTAGAGCCCTGCGGCCAGAACACCAAACCAGAAAGCGGCGATGACGCCGCCGATGCCCTGCTCCGAATGGGCAAGTGCAAAGGCCGCCGACGTGATCAGCACATACCAAAGGTGCAGCCTCTTGGGCGGAAGAACCGCCGACAGGTAGAGCCAACCCAGGCCGCGCCATACGGCCTCTTCCACCATTGCCGCACTTGCCGACATGTAGACGGCTAACGCCAGCTTTGCGGAGAAGCCGACGGGCATGGCTTGAACGGGCTGAAAATGGTCCGCATACGCCCAGTAAAGGCGTTGAGTCAACAGGATCACTGGCCAGTCGGCCGCCACCAGCAAAAACGCAACGAACAGCATGACAGCGGCGCCGTCGCGTCGTTCGTGCGGTCTCTTGTGCCCTGGCATTCCCCAATCACGGGACGTGATGCCAGCGGGTCGCAGGAAAAAATACCAGCCCGCAGCAGGTGCGACGATGAATTGCACAACATCGACCAACCAGTACAGGCCCGGGTTAAACGAGAACAGCCAGCCGCGGTAAAAGTCATTCAGCAAGCTGAGCGCAACAAACGGGAATGCAGCGGCCAGAACGGCCTCCCGCTTCGTCAAGCCCCTCCCCCTGACAGCAAATCGAATCACTCCATTCATGCGCGCCAGTGTGCCCCGGCTCAAGACGGCGCCATTCCGTCAATCTGCAAGGAGTGCCAAAAACTACCGAATACAGCAGCAGTTGCGCACTCTTGCCCACGCACGATCACTTTTGGCTCGCAGTCGCCGCCAGCTAAACTCCTTGCAAACACATCACCCGCTGGAGAGGCGAAAAATGCTTGAAAAACTCAATGAACTGACGGAAAGTCACGGCGAGCTGCGCCGCGGCAAGGGCCTCATGAGCGGAGTGATCGCCCTCAGCCTGGGTGTGCTGTGCTTCCTGGGCGTGCTGGCCTTTCACTTCCCCGAATACCTCACCACACCGGAATTGCGCAAAAGCTACAACGTTGACGTGATCCGCATCGTGATGTTTACGTCGCTGGTGATCGCGGGCGGCATCTCGCTGGTCAACATCATCTTCAACCGCTCGCGCTGGCTGGCCGGCGCCGCCTTTTTGCTGGTGGTGGCCACCGCGCTGCTGGGCGGGCACAAGGTGCCGGTGAACGACTTCGCCGACAACACGCCTTACATCGGCCTGGACTGGTTCATCCTCGACCTGCTGGGCTCCTCGCTGATCTTCATCTTCATTGAAAAGCTGTTTGCGCTGCGCAAGGAGCAGCCGGTGTTTCGCGCCGAATGGCAAACCGACTTTCATCACTTCATCGTCAACCACATGATCGTGGGCTTTGTGCTGCTGGCAACCAACCTGCTGGTACACAAGTTCTTCGGCTGGGCCGCCAACGACGGCATACGCGGCTGGGTGCAGGGCCTGCCCTTCTGGGGTGGCGTGTTGCTGATCGTTCTTGTGGCCGACCTGGTGCAGTACTGGACCCACCGCGCCTACCACGAGGTGCCGGTGCTGTGGCGCCTGCACGCAGTGCATCACAGCGCCAAAAGCATGGACTGGCTCGCCGGCTCGCGCCAGCACATCCTGGAGCTCTTGATCACCCGCACGCTCATCCTGGCACCCATCTACGTGCTGGGTTTTTCCAAGGAAGTGATCGACGCCTACATCGTCATCGTCGGCTTCCAGGCGGTCTTCAACCATGCCAACGTGAGCGTGCGCCTCGGCCCGCTGCGCTACGTCATCGTCACGCCCAACTTCCACCACTGGCACCATAGCCAGGACCAGGAAGCACTGGACCGCAATTACTCGGCCCACTATGCCTTCATCGACTACCTCTTCGGCACAGCCGTGAAAAGCACCCGGCTCTGGCCGGAGCGCTACGGCGTGCTGGGCGACTACGTGCCGAATGGCTTTTTGAAGCAGCTGAAGTTTCCTTTCACCTGGAAAGGTTGAAGTACTTGGCCCCCACGCTTTTCGCTTCGCGTAATGCGCTGCCCCCCGAGGGGGCCGCTGCGCCTGCGGCCCGGCAAAGCCGGTTCCGCGGCCCCTGCTGGCTGAAACTCGCAGAACGGCGAGCGGCGGTCTGAGCGTGCCCGTCCAATCATTCGATGTGGTCGTGATCGGCGCGGGAGCCGCCGGCCTGTTCTGCGCTGCCCAGGCCGGCCAGCGCGGCCTGAAAGTGCTGCTGGTCGATCACAGCGAAAAGGTCGCCGAGAAGATCCGGATCTCGGGCGGTGGCCGCTGCAACTTCACCAACCGCGACGCCACGCCCGCCAACTTCCTGAGCGAGAACCCGCACTTCTGCCGCTCGGCCCTGTCGCGCTACACCCCGCAGGACTTCATCGAACTGCTGCAGCGCCATGGCATCCCGTTTCATGAGAAGCACAAGGGCCAGCTGTTTTGCGACCGCTCGGCCGAAGACATCATCAATATGCTGCTGGTCGAGTGCGATGCCGGGCACGTGACGCGCTGGCAACCCTGCGCCATAAAAAGCATCAAATACGGCTCCAGCCCAGACGGAACAGGCGCCAGCAGCTATCAAATTGAGAGCGATCGCGGGCCGGTCGAAGCGCCGCAAGTGGTCATCGCCACCGGCGGCCTGTCGATCCCGAAGATTGGCGCCACCGATTTCGGCTACCGCATCGCCAAGCAGTTCGGGCTGCGCCTGGTCGAGCCCCGCGCGGCACTGGTACCCCTCACCTTTGACGGCGAAGCCTGGGCGCCCTATGCCCAGCTGGCAGGCCTGGCGCTGCCGGTGCTCATCGAGACCAGCCCCGCCGACGCGACGCCCAAGCAACGCAAAAAGGCCGTGGTTTTTTCGGAAGACCTGCTCTTCACCCACCGCGGCCTGAGCGGCCCGGCAGTCCTGCAAATCTCCAGCTTCTGGCGCGAAGGCCAGCCCATCCGCATCAACCTGGCACCCGGCGTGGACCTTCCGGCCCTGCTGCTGCGCGCCAAGGCCACCTCCAAAAAACTGATCGCCAACGAACTCGCCACCCTGGTGCCCAACCGCCTGGCCGACGCCTGGGCCGGCACCGACCCGGCGCTGCAAAAACCCATCAGCGAGGCGACCGATAAAGCGCTGCTAGGTCTGGCCGCGCGCCTGTCAGACTGGCAACTGACGCCGAACGGCTCCGAGGGCTACCGCAAGGCCGAGGTGACCGTCGGCGGTGTCGACACTCGCGACCTGTCGTCGCAAACTATGGAATCGCAGCAACCGGGGCTGTACTTTATCGGTGAAGTGGTGGATGTGACCGGCTGGCTGGGCGGCTACAACTTCCAGTGGGCCTGGGCCTCCGCGCACGCCTGCGCGCAAGCACTGACACCGGCGCGCTAGGCCTGCCGGGCCAGCTTCCACTCGCGCGGTGACTGGCCGCTTTGCGCCTTGAAGGCGCGCGACAGCGCCGCCTCGCTGCCATAACCGACCTCGGCGGCAATCAGCTTGAGCGGCCGCCCACGGCGCAGCGCCTGCTGCGCCAGACCCACCCGCCAGCGCTGCAAATACACGCCGGGCGTGCAGCCGACCGTATCGCGGAACTGGTTGGCGAACACACTGCGCGACATGCCCGCATGATCGGCGAGCGCCTCCAGGCTCCACTCTTGCCCAGGACTTTGATGCATCGCGACAAGGGCGTGGCGCAGTCGCTGGTGCGAGAGCCCCGCCAGCATGCCGGAGCGGGTTTCGCCGCTTTCCATCAGGTGCCGCAGCACCTGGATCAGCACCACATCAAAAAGCCGGTCCAACAGCGCCTGACGGCCGCAGCGCTGCTCAAAAGCCTCTTCGAACAGCAGTTGCAGGACGCCTGCGGCGCCCTCGATCTGCGCCAGCGGCAGGCACACAAAGGACGGCAGTGCCGCAGCGATCGGGTTGGCCGCGCCGCCCTCAAAGCGCAGGTGCGCACACACAAAGTCGGCGCCATGCCGGGTATCCGTGATGAAGCGGTGCGCCATCGGCCTTGGGTAAAGCAGCAGGCAGGGGCCGCTGACACGCATCACCTCGGCACCGCCATGGCTGATACCAACTTCGCCGCTGCGCACGAGGTGAAGCTGGCCGGTGCCCTCCTCCTCGCCCAGCTCGTTGACCCCGCAAAGTGCGCCCGAATGGAACACATTCGCGCTCACCGAGAAATGCCGCAAGAGCGCTTCAAGCCGGTCACTCATAAATACTCCAGATCAATTTTTTAGGATTATTAGCGACTTATCGTATTTTGTGAAGCGTAAAGTTCAGTTTGTCGATTCCGACTTGTTGCAACCCTCTCAAAGGAACAGCCATGAACGCTCTCACCCGTCTCGCCGCCGCCACCGCATTGGCCGCCGCCGTCACCGCCAGCCCAGCGATGGCCGCAGACGCCGCCGCGCCGCAACCAGCGGCGTCGGCCTCACGCAGCGCCAGCTACGTCACCACCCCGGATGGCGTGCAAATCTATTACAAGGACTGGGGCCCGAAGAATGGCCCCGTGGTGAGTTTCAGCCACGGCTGGCCGCTCAACTCGGACAGCTGGGAGTCGCAGATGATTTTCCTGGCCTCAAAAGGTTACCGCGTCATCGCCCATGACCGGCGCGGCCACGGGCGCTCCAGCCAGCCCTGGGACGGCAACGACATGGACCACTACGCCGCCGACCTCGCAGCGGTGATCGACACGCTGGGCGTGAAAGACGTGACGCTGGTGGGTTTTTCGACCGGCGGCGGCGAGGTGGCGCGTTACATCGGCCGTTACGGCACCGCGAAGGTCAAAAAAGCTGTGCTGGTCAGCGCCGTACCGCCCTTGATGCTGAAGACCGCAGCTAACCCGGGCGGCCTGCCGATCGAGGTGTTCGACGGCATTCGCCAGGGCGAATTGGCCAACCGTTCGCAGCTTTACCTGGACATCGCCTCGGGCCCGTTTTTCGGCTTCAACCGCCCCGGCGCCAAAGTCTCGCAGGGTTTGATCCAGTCGTTCTGGGTGCAGGGTATGCAGGCGGGCCACAAGAACACCTATGATTCGATCGCGGCTTTCTCGGCCACCGACTTCACCGAGGACCTCAGGCGCTTTAACGTGCCGACCCTGGTGATCCACGGCGACGACGACCAGATCGTGCCAATCGACGCCTCCGGCCGCGCCGCCGCGAAACTGGTGAAAAACGCCAGGCTGATCGTCTACGCCGGTGCGCCGCACGGTCTGGCCGACACCCACAAGGAGCGGCTCAACCAGGATTTGCTGACTTTCATCCGCGAATAAACGCACACTCCAGGGGGCCGGGCGCGGGGATTGAGGCGCTTCGGGAGCGCTTGAGAAGGGCTTCGCCGGGATTATTGGGCTATAATCCAAGGCTTTGCTAGCAAACCCGCGTCCGGCCTGATTCTGATCAGATCACTAACGACGCAAATTTTGGATCTATTCATCAATGACCACCATCCGTGTAAAAGACAATGAGCCCTTCGACGTGGCTCTGCGCCGTTTCAAGCGCACCATTGAAAAACTCGGCCTGCTGACCGACCTGCGCGCCCGCGAGTTTTACGAAAAACCAACGGCAGAGCGCAAGCGCAAGAAGGCAGCCGCCGTCAAGCGCAACTACAAGCGTATCCGCTCGATGCAATTGCCGAAAAAGCTGTACTAATTTTTAGTACCGCCTCACGGCAACAAAAAGCCCGCACGAGGACGCTCTGCGGGCTTTTGTGTTTTTGGCGCCTCCCCGGCCCAGTCGATTCCACCCCACCCTATTCGCTTCAGGAGCCCCAATGTCAGCACTCAAAGACCAGATCACCGAAGACATGAAGACCGCCATGCGCGCCAAGGACAGCGAGCGCCTGGGCACCATCCGCCTGCTGCTGGCCGCGCTCAAGCAAAAAGAAGTCGATGAGCGTGTGGTGCTGGATGATGCGGCCGTGGTCGCCATCGTCGACAAGCTGATCAAGCAGCGCAAGGACTCGCTCGAAGCTTTCCAGAAGGCCGAACGCAAGGATCTGGCCGACAAGGAAGCGGCCGAGCTGGTCGTGCTGCAGGCCTACCTGCCCGCGCGCCTGAGCGCCGACGAAGTCGCCGCTGCCGTGAAAGCCATCGTCGCCGAGTTGGGCGCCACCGGCCCCGGCGATATGGGCAAGGTCATGGGTGCGGTGAAAGCCAAGCTCGCCGGCAAAGCCGATATGGGTCAGGTGTCTGCCGCCGTCAAGGCCGCGCTGGCCGGCTGAACACGACGGCTAAGAGGCAACACCAACCGGCTGAACAAAGGCTGGTCTCTGTACCCCTCTCTTAAGGCCAGTTCGAGCCGCGGAACCGGCTTTGCCGGGCCGCAGGCGGGGCGGCCCCCTCGGGGGGCAGGGAGCTACACGAAGTGAGCGACCGTGGGGGCTTTATGTTCCGGCCACCTTCATCCGGTTAACCAGGATGGAGCCCACCGTCTTGGCACCATAGTTGTAGGCATCCGCGCCCACAGCCTCAATACCCATCAGCATGTCGCGCAGGTTGCCGGCGATGGTGATTTCTTCGACCGGAAACGCGATACGGCCGTTTTCCACCCAGAAGCCCGAAGCCCCGCGCGAGTAGTCACCCGTCACGTAGTTCACGCCCTGCCCCATCAGCTCGGTCACAAAAAGGCCGCGGCCCAGCTTGCGCAGCATGGCGTCCAGGTCGTCGCCCTTGCGGGTATGGCGGCTGGTCATGATGAGGTTGTGTGAGCCGCCGGCGTTGCCGGTGGTGCGCATGCCCAGCTTGCGGGCTGAGTAAGTGCTCAGGAAATAGCCCTCAACGCGGCCGGCTTCCACCACCTGTCGTGCCTTGGTCTTGACGCCCTCTTCGTCAAAGGGTGCGCTGCCTTTGCCTTTGCGCAGGTGCGGGTCTTCGGCGATGTCGATGTGTTTGGGGAAAGCCGGCTTGCCCAGGCTGTCGGCCAGGAAGGTGCTTTTGCGGTACAGCGCGCCGCCGCTCACGGCCTGCACAAAGCCGCCCAGCAGGCCCGCTGCCAGCGGCGACTCGAACAGCACCGGGCATTGCGTGGTCGGGATTTTGCGGCTCTTGAGCCGTGCCAGTGCACGCTCGGCGGCATAGCGGCCTACCGCTTCGGGGGCCGCCAATTCACCTGCATCACGCATGGAGCTGTACCAGGCATCGCGCTGCATCTGGTCGCCCTTGCCCGCAATCGGCGCCACCGAGATGCTGTGTCGCGAACTGGCGTAACCGCCGCGAAAGCCCTTGGTATGCGCACTGAAAAAATGGCTTTGCTGCGCCGACACACCGGCGCCTTCGCTGTTGGTGATCAGGCGGCTGGTACTCAGGGCGGCGGCTTCGCACTGCAGGGCGAGCTGGGCGGCTGCTTCCGAATTGATGGACCAGGGATGAAAGAGGTCGAGCGCCGGATGCACGCGCGCAATGTCGCGGTCGTCGGGCAGGCCGGAGGTTTCGTCTTCCGCCGTGAAACGCGCGATGTCGTAGGCCGCTTTCACGGTCTGTTCAATCGCCGCCTTGGAAAAATCGCTGGTGGCGGCATTGCCGCGCTTTTTGCCGATGTAGACGGTGATGCCCAGCGACTTGTCGCGGTTGCGCTCGACGTTTTCAAGCTCGCCCTTGCGCACGCTGACTGAGAGCCCGCAGCCTTCGGAGGCTTCCGCGGCGGCATCGGTGGCCCCCAGTTTTTTGGCATGGCCAAGGGCACTGTCGACGAGTTCCTCGAAAAAATCGCGGTGGTAGCTGAAACCGGATTCGGGCTGGGCTGACTGGCTCTTGGGGCCCGGGACGGGGCGGGAAGCACTGCGTGTTGCGCCGCTGGCGCGAGAAGAAGCTTTTTGGGTCATATGGGTAGCTATGATACTGACTGCTATGAACAACAAGACTCCCAAGGCCATCAAGGGCTACTGGTCCAACGGCCGCTTCGTCAAACCCGAGGAAATCGCGCTTGAAGAAGTCGGCCCGCCCAGCAAAACCCAGCTCAAGGCCGAGGCCGACGAAAAACAGGCGCTCGGTGAAGCGCTGCTGACCCTGCGCGCCGATTTGATGGCGCGCCTGGACCTGCCCGACAAGCTGCGCGACGCGATCGCCGATGCCAAAAAAATTACCAACTTCGAGGGCAGACGCCGCCAGATGCAGTTCATCGGCAAGCTGATGCGCCCGCTGGACCCTGACCCCATCCGCGAAGCCATCAATGAGCAGCTCAACGGATCGGCCGACCTGACGCTGGCCCTGCACCTGGCCGAGCAGTGGCGCGACAGGCTGATCGCCGACGACGCCGCGCTGGGCGCCTGGCTCGAAGAACACCCCGGCACCGACTCCCAGCAACTGCGCGCGCTGATCCGCCAGGCCCGCAAGGACGCCAAGCCCGAAAAACCCGGCGAAGCGCCGCGGCACGGCAAGTCCTACCGCGAGATTTTTCAGCTGGTCAGGCAAGGCATGGCACGAGGTCCTGAAGATGGCGAGGAGCCGGAAGCGTGAGCAGCGCCTTTGACGCGGTGAAGATCGGTATTGTCTCGGTCAGCGACCGCGCATCCGCCGGCGTCTATGTCGACAAAGGCCTGCCGGCACTCAAGGACTGGCTCACCCGCGCCCTGCGCAACCCCATCACCTTTGAAGAGCGCCTGATCCCCGACGAGCAGGCGGGTATCAGCGCCGCATTGATTGAGTTGGTCGACACCGGCTGCTCGCTCGTGCTGACGACCGGCGGCACTGGCCCCGCGCTGCGCGACGTGACGCCTGAAGCCACGCTGGCTGTTGCCCACAAGGAAATGCCGGGTTTTGGCGAGCAGATGCGGCAGATCAGCCTGAAGTTTGTCCCGACGGCCATCCTGTCGCGGCAGTGCGCCGTCATACGCGACAAATGCCTGATCATGAACCTGCCGGGCCAGCCCAAATCGATTGCCGAAACCCTGGAAGGGCTCAAAAACGCCGACGGCTCCCAGGCTGTGGCGGGCATCTTCGCCGCCGTGCCTTATTGCATCGACCTGATCGGCGGCCCTTACCTGGAAACCGATGAAGCGGTGTGCCGGGCCTTCAGGCCCAAAAGCGCCATACGCCCGCCGCGCTGAACCTTGCCGCTCGCCAGTTTGGGCCTGGCCTCTTTCTCACGTAGTATTCGGGCTTTACAACACGAGGAGCTGAGATGGACGACCTGATTGAAACGCCGAGCAAGGAATCGAAAAACACCGCCGTGCTGATCTGGATCGGAACCCTGTTTCTGGGTTTCATTCCGGGGCTGATTGTCTACCTGGTGAAAAAGGACGACGCCTATATCCTGGACCAGTCCAAGGAAGCGCTCAACTGGTCAATCACCGCGACCATCGGCTATGTGGCGGCATTGATCCTGACTTTTGTGCTGATCGGCTTTCTGGTGTTCGCGGCGCTGGGCATCTGCCACCTGGTGTTCTGCGTCATGGGCGCGCTGGGCGCCTCCAATGGCAAGGCCTTCCGCGTGCCGTTCGCGCTTCGCCTGATCAACTGAAGCCCACCGGCGAAAACAAAAAAGGAAGGGCTCGCCCTTCCTTTTTTTTGCCCGTCTTATTCGCCTGCCTGTCTCACTGCCTTATTTACCGACCAGCTGATTGAGCTTGTCGGCCTCAAAGGTTTCCGTAAGCGCGGCGTCCTGCGGCACGCAATCCTTGCTCATGGCCGTCTGCGGTCCGGAGAGTTTCTCAATCGCTTGCCACAGCAGGGCGATCTGGTGCTCCTGGCCGGCGGCGCTGTCGATCAGCCCGCGCATGGCTTGCGACAGCGGGTCATCCTCTTGCGTGATGCCATAAGCCGAAAACTGGGTAATGGTGACGTCGGCGCTTTCCCCGGTCTTGGAAGGAATGATGCGCGCCGGGATGCCCACCGCCGTGGCGCCTGCCGGAACGGGCTTGATCACCACTGCGTTGCTGCCAATCTTGGCACCGTCACCCACCAGGAAACCGCCAAGCACCTTGGCCCCCGCACTCACCACCACATCGCGGCCCAGGGTCGGGTGGCGTTTGGTGCCTTTGTACAGCGAGGTGCCGCCCAAAGTCACGCCCTGGTAGATCGTGCAGCCGTCGCCGATTTCAGCGGTTTCGCCGATGACAACCCCCATGGCATGGTCGAAAAACACGCGTTCACCAATTTTGGCGCCAGGGTGGATTTCAATGCCAGTCACCCAGCGTGAAAAATGTGAAATGAAACGGCCCAGCCACTTGAAACCGTGGTTCCAGCACCAGTGCGCCCGGCGGTGCAGCACCTGCGCATGCACGCCGGGGTAGCAGGTCAGTGCTTCCCAGGCCGTACGGGCGGCAGGATCGCGGTCGAGAATGCACTGAATGTCTGAGCGAAGTCGGGAAAACATAGGCGAAGTCTACTGAGGCTGTGAGCTGCTTGCTGGGACCACGCTTTTGCCCCTGGCTTCGGAGGCCTTCTGCAGCATGGCTTTGGCCACGCCGCGCAGAATGTGGATCTCTTCGGGGCTGAGCTGCGCACGGTTGAACAACTGATTAAGCCGCGGCATCAGTTTTTTGGGCGAGGCCGGATCCAGGAAGCCGATGCCGGTCAAGGCCTCTTCCCAGTGCCTGAGCATGCCCGCCACTGCGGCCGCGTCGGCCAGCGTCGGCTCCGCCGTGGCGGGCTGCACGCTGAAACCGCCCAGCGCCTGGCGCCAGTCATAGGCAATCAGCTGCACCGCCGCGCCCAGGTTGAGCGAGCCGAACTTCGGGTCGGTCGGAATGCTCAGCGCCACATGGCAGCGGTAGACGTCCTCGTTCTGCATGCCAAAACGCTCGGAACCAAACAAAAAAGCAACGGAATCGGGCTTCTGCCCAATAGGGGAAAGCGCAAGCAGCTCCTCTTTTGATAGCAGACCTGCCAGGCCCAGCAGCTGCGCAAAGTGCTGGCGCGGCGCCCGCGTGGGCGGGCCAAAGTCGCGTGGCGTCATGGCGGTGGCGCACAGGTGCGCCATGCCGTCCACGGCTTCGTCCAGGGTGGCCACAATGCGGGCGTTTTTGAGAACGTCGAGCGCCCCGCTGGCCCGCTGGATGGTTTCTTCGCGGTTGAGCACATTGGCCCAGCGCGGCGCCACCAGCACCAGGTCGTCAAAGCCCATGGTTTTCATGGCACGGGCCGTGGCCCCCACATTGCCGGCATGGCTGGTATTGATCAGGATGAATCGCGTGTGCATGGAGCTGGATTGTCCTATGCCGGCGGCTTCAGGACGCGGAGCAATGCCTCCACCTTCGGCGACTTCGCCCCTTTGCGCCAGATCAGGTCAGTCTGGGCGCAGTCGCTGCCCGGCGGCAATGCGTGGATGCTGAGCCGGCCCCGCTCCGGAAAGGTTGCCAGCACGCTGCGCGGCACCAGCGAAATGCCCATGCCCACCACCACGCAGCCCAGCATGGCATGGTAGGACGTGATTTCAATCGTCTGCACCGGCATGCTGTTTTTCAGCAAGTACCAGGCTTCCAGCCGCGCGCGATGCGGGCAGCCCTTTTCGAAAGCCACCATGGCACGCGGAGGCTCACTGTGGATTGCCGTAATGGGCGGGTGCCCGGCACTCGCAACAATGACCAGTTCCTCGGTGTAAATCGCCTCTCGTTCAAAGGGACCCTCCGCAATAGCCCCAGTGACCAGCGCCGCGTCCATCTCTCCCGCCAGCACAGCTGCGGCCAGTTGCTGCGGGTTGCCGGTTTTAAGCGCAAGCCTGACCTCCGGATAGAGACGCACAAAATCGCTCAGAGGGGCCGGCAACCGCACAGCCGAAGTGCTTTCCATGGCGCCAAGCACAAATGCGCCGCGCGGCTGCCCGCCCTGCACCGCATCGCGTGCTTCGTCAGCCAGGCTGATCAGGCGCCCGGCATAGTCCAGCAACACCTGCCCGGCTGGCGACAGGTGCAGCCGCTTGCCCTCACGGATAAAAAGCGGCACGCCGAGCTTTTCCTCCAGCTGACGGATACGCGTCGTGATGTTGGATTGCACGCGGTGCAGGCGCTCGGCGGCACGTGTCACACCGCCCGCCTCCACCACGGCACGAAAAATAACCAGGTCGCTCAGCTCCATGATCTCTTGAAAAGATATTAATTATCTTTATTATTCATTTTTCAGAATGAATTGTCACGCGTATCGTCCAGCCTTCATCACTTCACACCACCCAAGGAACAAGAATGGCAAAGGCTTACTGGATCGTGCGCGTCTCGGTGCGCAATATCGAGGAATATCCTCGTTACCTCACGGCGGCGCGGCCGGCCTTCGAGAAGTTCGGGGCGCGCTTTCTGGTGCGCGGCGGCGCGTACGAATGCATGGAGGGCAGCTCGCGCGAGCGCAACGTCGTCGTGGAGTTTGCCGACATGGTGACCGCAAGGGCCTGTTATGCCAGCCCTGAATACCAGGCGGCCCGGGCGATACGCCAGCAACATGCAGACGCAGATTTCCTGATCGCGGAAGGCGCCTAGAACAGGTTTCTGGACGATTGGGACGCGATATCGCCCTTGAGGAGGGGTTGAAAGGGGACTGGAAAGGGTCGTATCGCGTTTATGGGAAAATACCGGCATTGCCCGCCGCCCGCATCGCCGGCGCCGGTTCGTTCCGCTCTTCCCTACAAGTTATGTCCAGCAATCTCCACCCCATGCTCAACGTGGCCATCAAGGCCGCGCGCGCTGCAGGCGCCATCATCAACCGTGCGGCGCTTGACGTCGAATCGGTTCGCATTTCGGTCAAGCAGACCAACGACTTTGTCACCGAAATCGACCAGGCCGCTGAAGCGGCGATCATCGAAACCCTGCTGACCGCCTACCCCGGCCACGGCATCCTGGCCGAAGAATCCGGCAGCGAGCATGGCGCCAAAGACTCCGACTTCGTGTGGATCATCGACCCGCTGGACGGCACCACCAACTTCATCCACGGCTTTCCCGTCTATTGCGTCAGCATCGCGCTGGCCGTCAAGGGCAAGGTCGAGCAAGCCGTGGTGTACGACCCCACCCGCAACGACATTTTTTGCGCCACCAAAGGCCGCGGCGCCTACATGAACGACCGCCGCATCCGTGTGGCCAAGCGCACCCGCCTGCAGGAATGTCTGATCTCCACCGGTTTCCCCTACCGCCCCGGCGACAAGCTCAAAAGCTATCTCAACATGCTCGGTGAAGTCATGAGCCAGTGCGCCGGCGTGCGCCGCCCGGGCGCTGCGGCGCTGGACCTGGCCTACGTGGCAGCGGGCTTCAGCGACGGCTTTTTTGAAACCGGCCTCAAGCCCTGGGACGTGGCGGCCGGCTCACTGCTGGTCACCGAGGCCGGCGGCCTGATCGGTAACTTCACCGGCGAGGCCGACTTCATCGACCACGGCGAATGCGTGGCCGGCAATCCGCGCATTTACGGGCAGATGGTGGCCACTTTGGGTAAATACAGCAAATTTGCCGGCGCCGGCGACAAAGCCACGGTACGTCAGACCCTGCAGGAAGACACTGTGAGCACCGAGACCGCCGACACCACCGCCCAGCCCGCAGACAAACCAAAGCTGACCGCCAAAAAGATCAAGGCCCCCGCGGCACGCCCCGATACCACACCGGACGCACCCTTCTAGCACCAGCCGTTGTAGGCAAAGGCCGCGATGAAGGCTTGAGCCGTATAGCCTCAGCTAAAATTTCCGCACTGCGCAGGGAGTCGCATGCATGCAGCGGCCCCGACCGAACTGTTTTCGCACCTGGTAATAACTAGTAATAAAACTATGCCTGAATCCACCGTAAAAACCTCTTCCACATCGGCTGATGCAGCCTTGCTGCGCGAGGTCGCGGAACTGGTGGTGAGCGCCCTCAACCTTGAGGTGAGCGCCGACGATGTACAACCCGACGAACCGCTCTACGGCGACGGCTTGGGGCTGGATTCCATCGACATCCTGGAAATTGCGCTGGTTGTCTCCAAGCACTATGGCCTGCAGCTCAGGGCGGACCACGAAGACAACCACGCCATCTTTCATTCGCTGCGAAGCCTGGGCGACCATATTGCCGCCTGGCGAACCCAGTGACAGCTGTGCTGGCGACACGGTTTACCCAAGCCTGTCGCTGGGGCGGCATCGCGGCTCTGGGAATCGGCTACGCCGTGCTTTCCCATCTGGCCGCGGCATCGACGGCGCCGGGCTTGCTTGAGGCGCTGGTCGCCGTGCTTCCGCTGCTGGTGCTGGCCGTTGTCCTGGCCTGGCGTTCACCGCAGCGCCCTGTCATGCTGGCCCTTTGTGGTGTAGCCTGCCTCGGGTTTTATCTGTTCAGGGAATGGCTGATCACCCATTACAACTGGGTTTTCCTGCTTCAGCATGCGGGCACATATGCCCTGCTATGCGGAACTTTCGGCCGCACACTCGTGCAAGGACGCACACCGATGATTGCGCAGTTTGCCCGCATCGTGCATGGCGAGCTTTCGCCTGCGCTTGTTTCGTACACGCGGTCGGCCACCTTGGCGTGGGCCTTGTATTTCGGAATCATTGCGGGCTTTTCATTACTGCTGTTCTGGCTGGCGCCCATTGCTGTGTGGTCCACTTTTGCCAATCTTCTGGGCATTCCCCTGCTCGCACTGATGTTTGCAGCGGAATATGCCGTTCGCTGCTACGCATTGCCGGCAGCAGATCGTGCCGGTCCGCTGGAGGCCATTCGCGCCTACCGGCAGGCTTCCGCAGAAAGCCGCGCGCGCCGGCCATGACGACGTTTCCGCTGATCTCGCACACCCGGGCTGAAGACGTTGTGGCTTGCAGCCATGGCCAGGCCGTTACCGTTGAACATTTTCTGGCCGATGTCAGGCAGCTTGCGGCGGCCCTGCCCTCAGGCAAGCATGTTCTCAATGTCTGCGCAGACCGCTACCGATTTGCCGTGGGTATGGCGGCCGCCCTGCTGGCAGACAAGGTCAGCCTGCTGCCACCCACGCTGACGCCGGAAATGGTGAAACAGGTCCGCAGCTTTGCACCCGACGTGTTTTGCCTCGCGGACCAACCACAGTCTCTGGCCCTGCCGTTACTGAGCTGGACGGATGCGATGACGCCACGTCCGCCAGGAACCGCAACTGGCACGCAGTGCGATATTCCGCAAATTCCCGCATCGCGCATTGCCACCATCATGTTCACCTCCGGCTCGACCGGCACCCCGGTGGCGCACCGTAAAAGCTGGGGCGGGCTGGTTCGCAGCACGCGGGCTGAAGCCGGCCGGCTCGGCTTGCTGGATGGCCGCAAGCACAGCATCGTGGCGACGGTGCCGCCGCAGCACATGTTCGGCTTCGAATCCACCGTGTTGCAGCCTTTGCAAAGTGGCGCCATTCTGGTCGCGGCCCATCCGTTTTATCCGGCCGATATCTGCGCCGCACTGGCGCAAGCGGAGCGCCCCCGCATGCTGGTGACCACGCCCGTGCATTTGAAAGCGCTGCTGGCTTCAGGCCTGGACATTCCGCAGGTTGACCTCGTGCTGTCCGCCACGGCACCCCTGCCACCCCAGCTGGCATTGGCCACCGAAGCCCGGCTGCAGGTTCCTCTGCTGGAAATCTACGGCTCCACCGAAACGGGACAAATCGCCACGCGACGCATGACCGAGGCCCTGGCGTGGACACTCTTTCCGGACGTCACGCTGAGCATCAGGCAAGGCCAGACCTGGGCCTCAGGCGGCCATGTCGACCAACCCACCCCGCTGGCCGATGAACTGGAGTCGGTGTCGGACACACAATTTCTTTTGCACGGCCGGACTGCCGACCTGATCAATATCGCGGGCAAGCGAAGCTCGCTGGGCTACCTGAACCATCAGCTCCACGCCATACCGGGCGTGATGGACGGCGCCTTCTTCATGCCGGACGAGGGTTCCGGCGACACCGTGGTCCGGTTGATGGCTTTCGTTGTGGCACCGGGCCTGACGGCGCCGGCCCTTTTGGCGGCACTGAGGGAGCGGATTGACGCCATCTTCATCCCGCGGCCCCTCGTGCTGCTGGGCAGCCTGCCACGCAACAGCACCGGGAAATTGCCGCGCGATACGCTGGTTACCCTGGCGCGCGACCATCTTCAAAAGAAATCTCCCGTTCCGGGCGAAACCCGGTTTTCCATCGCCCCTGACCATCCGGCGCTTGCCGGGCATTTCCCCGGTACACCCATTGTTCCCGGTGTGGTGTTGCTCGACGCCGCCATACACGCGGTACAACACGCACGTACCGGCCATGCCCCGGAGGTCTGCCAGATCAGCTCGGCGAAATTCCTCAGCACGGTGGGGCCCGGTGAGACGCTGACCATCTCCTGCAGCACCACCGCCTCCGGCAGCACGCGCTTTGACATTTCCAGCGGCGACCGAAAAGTTGCCACCGGAACCTTGCTGCTATCGCCGCAGCCATGAACACGCCACGCGGAGCCAATGCGACATCCGGCGCCGAATGGCAGCAGCTCCCGGAACGCAGCAACGGCTTCATGCTGCGTGTCATGACCGGGATCTCGCTGAACCTGGGCCGTAGCGCCAGCCGCATCGTCCTTTACGGGATTGCAGCCTATTTCCTTATTTTCGCGCCGGCGGCGCGCCGGACGTCGCGAAACTACTTGCGGCGCGTGTTCGACCTGCCGTCGCCCGCTGCGGTCGGCTGGCGTCATCTGTTCCGGCATTTCCTGAGTTTTGCTTCTGCCATTCACGACCGTGTTTACCTGCTGAATGACCGCTTCGAGCTGTTTGATATCCGGGTGCACAACCAGCAACTGATCGACAAGGTGGTGGCTGACGGAAGAGGCGTGTTCCTCATCGGCGCCCATCTGGGCAGTTTTGAAGTTCTGCGGGCCATCGGGCGCCAGCAACCGGGCCTGCGCATTGCCATGGTGATGTACGAGGAAAACGCGCGGAAAATCAACGCGGCGATGGGCGCCATCAATCCCAAAGCGCAGCTGGACGTCGTGGCATTGGGACATATCGATTCCATGATCAGGGTGCACGAACTGCTGGATGAGGGTGCCGTCGTCGGCATGCTGGGTGATCGGTCACTGGGTAAGGACGACACCTATTCCATCGAGTTCCTCGGAGACGCCGCCGAGCTGCCGCTGGGTCCTTTTCGCATGGCCGCCATACTGAAACGCCCCGTGTTGTTCATGACGGGGCTGTACCGCGGCGGCAATCGTTATGACATTCATTTCGAACCTCTGGCGGATTTCTCGACGCTACCTTCGCGCGGCCGCACAGCGGCGGTGCAATCCGCCATGACGCGCTATGCTGCACTGATGGCGCAATACTGCCGCAGCGCGCCTTACAACTGGTTCAATTTTTTTGATTTCTGGCGACCTGCGCCGCGGCAGTCCGGCCAGCCCGAACAAAACACCTGAGCATATGACACACCTTATTCAGCAAACATCCACCCCCGCCTCATCGCACATCACGCAACAGCCGTCACGGCCCGTCTTCGCGGTGGCCGCAGTTGTGGTGGGTCTGGTGTTGGCCGCATTGAGCCCGGCAGCGCTGGCCGCCTGGGACCTTCAGCAACTGATGGATTCGCTGGCGCAAACCAAGTCGGGCCGCGCCACCTTCGTCGAAAAAAAGAGCATTGCGTTGCTCGACAAACCGGTGGAATCGTCCGGGGAACTGCTCTATACCGCGCCAGACCGGCTGGAAAAGCGGACGCTCAAACCGAAGCCTGAATCCATGGTGGTGAACGGCGGAGAACTGGTGATTGAACGCGGGAAGCAAAAATACCAGTTGCGGCTCCAGGCGTACCCCGAGCTGGCCGCATTCATTGACAGCATTCGCGGCACCCTGGCGGGCGACCGCAGCGCCCTGGAGCGCAACTACCGGCTCAGCCTCGAAGGCACGGCCGAACGCTGGACCCTGCAATTGCAGCCCGTCGATCCCAAAATGCAGGCGGTGATCCAACGCATCCGCATTACGGGTGTGCGTGACCAGTTGCGCAACATCGACATCGCCCAGGCCGATGGCGACAGCTCCACCATGACCATCGAGCAAGTGGCCGCCCCGTGATGAACGGCGCACGCGGCCGCATGGCAGCCATTGCGGTATGGCTGGCATTCCTGATCGGTTGCGGCATTGTCATCAGCCGCACACAGTTCACGACCGACCTGTCGGCGTTTTTGCCGCGTACTCCCACACCCGAGCAACAACTGCTGATGGACCAGCTGACCGAGGGCCTGGCCTCGCGCCTTGTCCTGGTAGGCATAGAAGACTCCGACGCCCCTCAACGTGCAGCGCTTTCCAAAAAAATGGCGCAGCAGCTGCGCACCGATTCCGCTTTTGCCAGCGTGGCGAATGGCGAACCCGTCAATAGCGAGCGGGACCGCAATTTCCTGCTCAACCATCGCTATCTGCTGAGCCCTTCAGTGACGCCGGAACGATTCAGCGCGGATGGGTTGCACACGGCCCTCACTGACAGCATCGAATTGCTCGCATCGCCCGCAGGCCTGATGGTCAAGGCCCTGCTGCCCCGCGACCCCACCGGCGAAATGGTGCAGTTGCTGGGCCAGCTCAACGGCGGAAGCCAGCCGCAACAGGCCCATGGCGCCTGGACTTCCCGTGACGGCAAGCGGGCACTGATGCTGCTGCAGACCCACGCAGCAGGCTCTGACACCGATGCCCAGCAACGTGCCATGGCCGCGATTCGCCAGGCCTTCGATGCGGCGGGCGGTTCCTCAGCTGGTGCCAGCTTCGTCATGACAGGCCCTGGCGTATTTTCGGTCACGTCCCGCGAAACCATTCAAAGCCAGGTGAGCCACCTCTCGCTGATCAGCGTGATGCTGATCGCGACGCTGTTACTGCTGGTTTACCGTTCTGTCAGCGCCCTTTTGCTCGGATTTTTGCCCGTGCTGAGCGGCGCGCTGGCGGGGATTGCCGCAGTCAGCCTGGGTTTTGGGTCGGTGCACGGCATCACACTGGGCTTCGGCACAGCGCTGATCGGCGAAGCTGTGGACTACTCCATCTATCTTTTTGTGCAGTCCGAAGATGCAGGCGCCGACCAGGCGCATTGGGTCAAGCGCTTCTGGCCGACCGTCCGGCTCGGCGTTCTGACCTCCATAGCCGGTTTTGCCTCTCTCTTGTTCTCGGGCTTTCCGGGCCTGGCGCAACTCGGCCTGTATTCGATTGCCGGCCTGGTCGTGGCCGCCGCCGTGACCCGCTATGTACTGCCGCATCTGCTACCGCGCCATTTCCGCATCCATGATGTGTCGGCCATCGGGCGGGCGCTGGAGGGGCTGGTGCAACATGCGGCCTTGTTGCGATGGCCTGCCGCGGCCCTGCTGATAGCCGCCTGTGCCGTCCTTGCGGGAAATCACGCCAGCCTGTTCAACGACAAGATTTCCTCGCTCAGCCCGGTCTCGCAAGCCGATGTGGCGCTGGATGAAAGCCTGCGTGCCGATATGGGAGCGCCTGACGTGCGCTATGTGGTGGTGGTTTCCGGCACCAGCCAGGAGTCGGTACTCCAGACCGCCGAACAGGTTTCAACCCTGCTCCAGGCACAGGTCGAGCGCGGTGAAATTGCCGGGTTTGAGAGCCCCAGCCGCTACCTCCCCAGCGTGGCCACACAACGCGCCCGCCAGGCCAGCCTGCCCGCTGCTGAGGTGTTGCAGGCCCGCATGACCCAGGCCACGCAAGGGCTGCCAGTGCGCCCGGGGGTGTTTTCACCTTTCCTGGCAGAGGTCGCTGCCGCCCGCAGCCAGCCCTTGCTGCAGCCAGCCGACCTTGAAAAAACCTCGATGGCCATGGCCCTGGCTGCACTGCTCATTGGTAAGGACGGCCGCTGGAGCGCCCTGCTACCTTTGACTGCGTCCCAGGGACGAAACATCGACGCCGACAACATTCGTGCCGCGCTGGCCACCAAGCCCTTGCCTGGCGTACTTTTTGTCGACATGAAAACCGAGTCTGACCGTTTGTATTCCAGCTACCTGCACGAAGCCATCGTGCTGTCACTGGGCGGGCTGGCAGTCCTCGTGGCCCTGTTGCTGGTGGTTTTCCGCTCCCCTTCCCGGGTGCTGCGGATCATTGCGCCGCTGGCGGCCGCGGTCGTCACAGTCACGGCCGGGCTGGCCCTGCTGGGCCAGCAACTGATCATCCTGCACCTGGTGGGCCTGTTGCTGGTCGTGGCCGTGGGCTCCAACTACGCGCTGTTTTTTGACCGGCCTGATCCCCATGCCCCGATAGCGCCCCGAACCCTGGCGTCCATGTTGCTGGCCAATCTGACTACCGTCGCAGGGTTTGGCCTGCTCGCATTTTCCAAAGTATCCATCCTGCAGGCCATGGGTGTCACCGTTGCACCGGGCGTCATCCTGGCGCTGGTCTATGCCGCAATTTTTGCCAGGAAGCCCCATGCCTGACCTCCGGTGGAAGCCCAGCATCCTGGTACGTGCGAGCATCGCGCTACACGCGGCGGCACTTGCGGCCGTTCTTGTTGATTCCGGCTGGTGGCGCTGGGCGCTTGCCGCCGTGGTCCTCAACCATCTGTTGCTTACCGTCGTGGGTATGTGGCCCCGCAGCCAGTGGCTGGGCCCCAACTGGACCCGCCTGCCCCAGGCCTCCGTCGCCAGGCGGGAAATCGCCCTGACCATCGATGACGGCCCCGACCCCGCCGTGACACCCAAAGTCCTGGACCTGCTCGACCGGTATGCGGCCCGCGCGACCTTTTTTTGCGTCGGTGACAAAGCCGCCCGCCATCCCGAGTTGTGCCGCGAGCTGGTGCGGCGCGGACATGCCGTTGAAAACCACAGCCAGCACCACCGCCACTACTTTGCCCTGACGGGCCCGCGCAGCATGTTTCGCGAGTTGCAGGCAGCGCAAAACACACTGAGCGGCCTGACAGGCCAGCGGCCTCTCTTCTTTCGCGCTCCCGCCGGCCTGCGCAACCCCTTTCTTGATCCGGTACTGGCCCGGCTCGGCCTGAAGCTCGCCAGCTGGTCCGTGCGCGGCTTCGACACCCGCGTCGCCAATGCCGAGCGTGTAAAACGCAAACTCACGGCCGGGCTGCAAGCCGGCGCCATCCTGCTGTTGCATGACGGCAATGCGGCACGCACACCGCAAGGTGTTCCGGTCATCCTGGATGTCCTGCCCGCCTTGCTGGAGTCCATTGCAGCGGCCGACCTGCGCACCGTGACCCTGCAGCAGGCCCTCGCATGAATCCCGTGCAAACCCGGCAAGGCCCGTGGTCACACATGGGACGGGTCGTCTTTCAGCACATCTATCTGAAAGCCATCGGGACGATGCTTTTCATCGGCGTATTTTTTGGCGCCTACTTTTACCTGCTCAAGCACCCGGCCTTTCCGATCGCGGTGATGCCTCTCACCTGGCCCGACCACCTCATCGGTTTTGAACCACTGGCCTTGCCGGTTTACCTCTCGCTGTGGGTTTATGTCTCGCTGCCACCCCTCTTCTTTGGTGACCGGCGTGAACTCTTGCGCTATGGCGGCGCCATTGCGCTGACCTGCCTGGCGGGCCTGCTGGTGTTTTATTTCTGGCCCACGGCCGCACCCGCTCCAGACATTGACTGGCCGAAATACCCTCAGATGCTTTTCCTGAAAAACATGGATGCGTCGGGCAACGCCTGCCCTTCGCTTCATGTGGCAACAGCCTTTTTTTCGGGCATCTGGCTGCACCATCTGCTGCGCCGATTCTCCGTACCCGCGTGGTTGCTGGCGGTAAACGCGCTCTGGTGTTTCGGCATTGCCTATTCCACACTGGCCACAAGGCAGCACGTCGCGGTGGACGTAGCCGGGGGCCTGCTCCTCGGGGGGGTGGCAGCCTGGTTGTCCCTGTATCTTCACAAACAGCACACCGCAGGCAAGTAACAGCTGGTGTCCGGCATCGCAACGGCGCCGGATTTTCCACCTGATTTGCTAAAGTGTCTTTTTCTTCAGATTGGTTTTTTCTCTGTATCCACTTTGGCTCTCCCACTTCACCGCAACCAGCAGCATGGGTCGCGGTCTTGCACAAACTCTCGACGCGTTGCGTACGCGGCGGGGCGGGCTCGCCCCATGCACGTTCGACACAGTCGACCTGCCGACCTTTGCAGGCGAGGTCACGGGCACGGACAGCGTGCAGCTTCCTGCGCAATGGGCCCGCTTCGACTGCCGCAACAACCGGCTCGCCCTGCTGGGGCTTCAACAGGACGGCTTTACTGAAGCGGCGGCAGCCGCCAGCAAAAAATACGGCGCGCACCGCGTGGGGGTCTTCATCGGCACCAGTACATCGGGCATTTTGCAAACCGAACTGGCCTATCGCCGGCGCGACCCGGGAACCGGCGCCCTGCCCCCCGATTTCATTTACGGCACAACACACAATACATTTTCTGTCGCTGATTTCACGCGCCAGTACCTTGGGCTGACCGGCCCGGCCGCCGTCGTCTCGTCAGCCTGCTCATCCAGTGCCAAGGTGTTCGCTTCAGCGCGAAGAATGATGCGGGCGGGTCTGATCGATGCTGCCGTGGTCGGTGGGGTAGATTCGCTGTGTCTCACAACCTTGTATGGCTTTAACTCGCTGGGTCTGATTTCCCCCCAGGCTTGCAGGCCATTCGACGCCGCGCGCAACGGCATCACCATTGGCGAAGCTGCCGCTTTCGCCCTGCTGGAGCCCACGCCGGCACAACCCGCCCCAGGTGACGTGCTGCTGCTGGGCGTCGGCGAATCCAGCGACGCCCACCACATGTCCTCCCCCCATCCCGACGGCCTGGGTGCACGGCTGGCCATGCAGCAGGCCCTGGATATGGCCGGCCTCACCACGGCCGGGATCGACTACATCAACCTGCACGGCACAGCCACACAAAGCAACGATGCCGCGGAAGCCAAGGCAGTGTCCGGGCTGTTCGGCCCTGGCACCCCCTGCAGTTCCACCAAGGGCGCCACCGGCCACACGCTGGGCGCCGCAGGCGGGCTTGAAGCCGTGATCTGCGCGCTCGCATTGCAGCACGGCCTGCTGCCCGGCGGCATCAACACCCACGAGCGCGACCCGGCCCTGGCCGTCAACTACCTCATGGACAACCAGGAGGCCGCCCCCCGGCATGTGCTCAGCAATTCCTTCGGCTTCGGCGGAACCAATTGCAGCCTGATTTTTGGCCGTGCCGGTTAAGGTTCCGACATGACACAAGCACAATCCCCATCCGCAACAGCGCTGACGGTTTTTGTCGAAGGTATCGGGCTGCTGGGCCCCGGACTGGCGGGGTGGGCGCAAGGGCGCGAATATCTCAAAGGCAGCACCGCTTATCAAGCCACGCGCTGCGTTCTTCCGCCACCCATGGCTTTGCCGCAGGCCGAACGCCGCCGGGCCGGCGCGGTGGTCAAGGTGTCGCTGGCAGTGAGCGAGGAAGCGGTTGCAGCTTCGGGCCTGCAAGCTGCCATGCTGGCATCCGTGTTTTCATCTTCCAGCGGCGACGCCGTCAATTGCCACGAAATCTGCAATGCGCTGGCCTCCAGCGACAGGCTGATCTCCCCGACGCGCTTTCACAATTCAGTGCACAACGCCGCCTCCGGCTACTGGAGCATTTCAAGCGGCTCGATGGTTTCGTCCTCGGTGCTTTGCGCGCGCGATGCAAGTTTTTCGGCAGGCCTGCTGGAGGCCATGACCCAGGTAGCGGTGGACCAGATACCCGTGCTGCTGGTCGCTTATGACACCGATTACCCGGAGCCGCTGTACAGCACACGCCCCATTCCCGACACCTTCGGCCTGGGACTGGTGCTGACACCCCACCGCAGTGAACGCAGCCAGGCGCAGTGGACGCTGGAACCAGACAACTGCCTGACGGCCTTGCCTGCCGACCGGCTCGATGACGCCGCGCTCGAACAGCTGCGCACAGACATTCCTGCGGCACGCTGCCTGCCTCTACTGCGCAGCATCGCGCGGCAGCAAAGCGGCCGGATCGTGCTGGACTACCTTGACGGCCGGCAGCTGGCCCTGCAGGTGGCACCGTGATACTTGCAGGCCTGATGCCCACCAAGGCCTGCAGCGCGCCTTTGAGCCTTGGGCACGACGAGATCGCGCGCCGTATTCCCCATCAAGGCAGCATGTGCCTGCTTGAACGCGTCACGGCGTGGGACAACAGTCAAATTTCTTGCGAAGCCACGAGCCACCGCGCTGCCGGCAATCCCCTGCGTGCCTACGGAAGGCTGGGCGCCGCATGCGGGATTGAATATGCGGCGCAAGCCATGGCCGTGCATGGCGCACTGATCTCGGAAGCCGTGGCCGGTACCCAGGAAAATCACCCGCAGGCCGGCGATGCCGCCCCCTTCGGCTACCTGGTCAGCGTTCGCGGCGTCACCCTGCATGTCGAAAGACTCGACGACATCAACCTCGCGCTCACCATCCATGCCGAGCGCACGAGCGGCGACGCCGGCAGTATTCTTTATGGGTTCACGGTCCACGCGGGCCCTGCATTGCTTCTGTCAGGCCGCGCCGTGGTGATGCTCGGCGCACCATCCAAGGGGACTGCATGAACGCCTCCGTACTCAAACGCGCGCTGGTCACCGGTGGCAGTGGCGCCATTGGCTCGGCCATTTGCCGGCAACTGGCTGCCGATGGATTTCACGTCATCGTGCATGCCAACCGCGGCCTTGATGCCGCCTTAGCGCTGGTGGCCTCCATCCAGGCGGCAGGCGGTCATGCGGAGGCTGTGGCGTTTGATGTCACTGATGCCGCCGCAACCGCCATTGCCCTGGAAACCCTGCTGCTGCAGGGGCCGGTCCAGGTGATCGTGAACAACGCCGGCATCCATGACGACGCGGTCTTTCCGGGCATGCAGCTGCGGCAATGGCAACAGGTCATTGACGTCTCGCTGAATGGTTTTTTTCATGTCACCCAGCCCTTGATGATGCCGATGATCCGTACGCGCTGGGGGCGTATCATCAACATCACGTCGGTCGCCGCAGTGGCAGGCAACCGCGGACAGGTGAATTATTCGGCTGCCAAAGGCGCATTGCATTCGGCCACAAAATCCCTTGCACTGGAGGTGGCCAGCCGCGGCATCACGGTCAATGCGGTCGCGCCCGGCATCATCGCAACGCCGATGAGCCAGGACAGTTTTGATGCCACTGCCATCGCGCAGCTGGTACCCATGAAACGAGCCGGCCGACCCGAAGAAGTCGCCGACCTCGTGAGTTTTCTGACTTCAGAGCGCGCAGCTTACATCAGCGGCCAGGTTATTTCCATCAACGGCGGCATGATTTAAAAAGGCACTCCATGACCATTCCTGAAAACACTCCCACGGTGCATGCACCTCATGTCCCGCTGACCGAGTATTACCAGACAGAGCAGGACCGGCAAACCTATCTGCGCAGGATTTTTGACAGCACGGCGCCGGACTACGACCGCATCGAGGCGATCCTGGCCTGGGGCAGCGGTTCACGCTATCGACGCGACGCACTGATTCGCGGCGGCCTGAAAACCGGCATGAAAGTGCTCGACGTGGGCGTGGGAACCGGCCTGGTTGCCGCCCAGGCGTGTCTCTTGACCGGAGACCCCACGCTGGTGACCGGCCTTGATCCCAGCCCCGGCATGATGGCCGCCAGCAAGCTGCCAAAAACCATGGTGCTGGTGGAAGGCCGGGCCGAGTCCCTGCCGTTTCCAGACAACCATTTCGATTTTTTAAGCATGGGCTATGCCCTGCGCCACATCAGCGACCTGAGGGTGGCATTTGCAGAATTTGAACGCGTGTTGAAGCCCGGTGGACGGCTCTGCGTGCTCGAAATCACCCAGGCAAAAAGCCCTTGGGGCCGCTGGTTGCTCAAAACCTACATGCGCGGCGTCATACCGCTGCTGACGCGCTTCGTTTCGCGGCAAAAAGAAACCGCGTCCATCTGGCGCTACTACTGGGACAGCATAGAAGCCTGCGTGCCGCCCGAACAGGTGCTGGCCACGCTGCGCGCGGCGGGCCTGGCGGATGTCCGGCAACACCTGGAAGCCGGCGTATTTTCAGAATACCAGGCAGTCAAGTCGCTGCCCGGCTCCGCGGCCCTGGCCTCAACTCATCACGATCGCTGAAACAGGCGCCGGGCCAGCAACACCGGCAAGCGCAGCACAAACCCGATGAAAAGCCGGGAATGCATCCAGGTGAGCAAAAGGTTGTCGCGCAAGTAGTTGAAGTGCGACACCCCCCCTTCGTCGGGCCGAAAATACTTCACGGTGGCCGGCAGGTTGACTGGTTTCACGCCGCGCCAGCACATGCGCACCACCGCTTCCGGGTCAAAATCAAACCGGCGCATCCAGCGCTGCCCGGCCATCACATCACGCAGCGGCGCGATCGGGTACACACGAAAGCCGAACAGGGAGTCCCCGATGCCGGCCCACAGGGTTTCCAGGTCGGCCCATCCATTGGACACCTTGCGTCCATTGACACGCAGGCGCGGTGCATCTGCGGCGAACACCGGCACGCCGAGCACCATGACAGCGGGTTGGGCCAGCGACGCGACCATGAACTCCGGAATCAGGTGGGCGGGGTGCTGCCCATCGGAGTCCATGGTCAGCACATGCGTGAACCCCTGGGCCGCAGCCAGCTCAATGCCGTGCAGCACCGCGGCACCCTTGCCCACATTGCGCGGCAACACCACGACACGCAAGCGCGCATCGTCTGCGGCCATTGCCAGCAGACGGTCGGTGCTACCGTCCGTGCTGCCGTCAACGACCACCCAGACCGGCGCCCACTGCGCAAGCGCACTGCGAACTGTTTCGTCAACTTTGACACCGGGGTTGTAACTGGGAATCAGGACGAGGTGCGTCCTGGACATGTCGCGAAGGGAGTCATTCATCGAGGGATATAGCTTGAACGGAAAACTGCGTGCAGCTTCACGCCGGCGGCGCAGAAGCAGTCAGGGAGGACGCCCGGGTACGCCCCAGCTCGGTCTGGAAATATTGCTCCAGCTCTGCGGTGAAGTGCGCCGTGTCGCTGACCGGCTCAAAGCATTTGCCGAGGCGAACACGGTAAGTGACCGGCATTTTCGGCGTCCATAGCAGGGACCAGCCCTTGCCCAGAAACCTCGAATCGGTTTCGATAAAAACGGTTTGTACCGGCACACCCGCGTATTTGGAAATCAGGCTGGTCGTTCCCTGCATACGCCCTACAGGAAACCGCCGCGTGCGGGTGCCTTCCGGGAAAAGCAACAAGCTGCTGCCCTGGCGCAAGTCGGCGACAGCCAGCTGCACCATGGTGCGCAGCGGCGTATTGCGGATATAACCTACCAGCCGCGCACCGGCCCCAAAAAAAACGCTGTTGACGATGTCCGCCTTCATGATGCAGGTGGCGTCCGGCAAACGCGACAGGATCATGATGGCGTCCAGCAGGGAAGGATGATTGGGCGCGATGATCACTGGAGGGCCTGCCTGAAGCGCATCCAGCGCCGTCAGGTCGAACCGGCAGGCCCCCATCAACACCAGCAGGCGCAGGTAAGACCGGAAAGTGGCTGCGACAAGCCTGCGCCCCCAGCGTTTGCTTAATACCCTCGGCAACAATGGCCGCATGACCACCGCCAGCAACGAGACCGCCAGGCTGACGCCGACAAGCACCAGGTAACCCACGCAAAGACGGGCAGTTTCATGCACCGCCCTGCGGCCCTTATTGGCCAGGGACGGCTCGGCAAGCAGCACAGTGTCAGTCGGCTCCGCCCCGCTTACGCTGTTGAAAGGCGGGATACTCGGCTCGGTCATTGCTTGCCTTTCGGTTGAGGTCGTGGGCCCTGGCGCAGACCGTATCCGGTTTGCTTTTTGAATAGATGAATGCAAGCGAGTCTACCTCCCCAAAAATGCCTCTCTTTGGCGGATTTCCGGATTCCAGCGTAAGGTTTTATGCCGACTGACGGGTCCAGCGCAATCTTTCCCGGCAAAAGCCGGTGGTGGCAGTAAGTGCCTGATAGTAAAGGACAATCAGGGTCCGGAAACATCGAAGAACGGCCCCTAAGATAGGCGCCAGGTGAGACGAAAATGCGAAAAGAAGGAAGCGCGCATGCGCCAGGTCATTGATGCAAAAAGAAACAATTCGGGGCAAAAACCCAACAGGCAGCGCGCCGGAAGACACGCCCATGATGACGCAATACAAGCGCATCAAGGCGGAGTACCCCGACACCCTGGTTTTTTACCGCATGGGGGATTTCTATGAAGTCTTCTTTGCCGATGCCGAAAAGGCCTCCCGCCTGCTGGACATCACGCTGACACGGCGCGGCCAGTCCGCGGGCGAGCCGGTCGTCATGGCGGGTGTGCCCTTTCATTCGCTGGAAGGCTACCTGGCCAAACTCATCAAACTCGGCGAGTCGGTGGCCATCTGCGAGCAGGTCGGCGACGTCGCCACCAGCAAAGGCCCCGTGGAGCGCAAAGTGGTGCGCGTGGTCACGCCCGGCACACTCACAGACACTGAACTGCTGAGCGACAAAACCGAATCCATCCTGCTGGCCGTGCACCAGGGCGCGCGCAACACCTGCGGCCTGGCCTGGCTCAGCGTGACGCAGGGCGAAATCCATCTGGCGCACTGCGCCAATGACGAACTCGAAGCCTGGCTGGCGCGCGTGGCGCCCAGCGAACTGCTTTACAACGTCGATGTGACGCCGGCCTTTGAGCAGCGCCTCAAAGCCCAGCGCTGCGCCGTCAGCGCCCGCCCGGCATGGCAGTTTGATTCCGCCCTGGGCGCGCGCCGCTTGCTGGACCAGCTCAAGGTCGCCTCGCTCGCATCCTGGAATGCCGAAGCACTGAATGAGGCGCACGCCGCCGCCTCGGCGCTGCTGGGCTACGCCGAACACACGCAAGGCAGGGCACTGTCGCACGTGCAAGGCCTGCAGGTGGTGCGTTCGGGCGAGCTGATCGAGCTGCCGCAAACCACGCGCCGCAACCTGGAACTCACGCAGACCCTGCGCGGCGAAGATTCGCCCACGTTGTTTTCGCTGCTGGACACCTGCACCACCGGCATGGGCAGCCGTGCACTGAAAAGCTGGCTGCTCACCCCGCGCCGTGACCGGGCACAGGCCGCCGACAGGCTGGATGCCATTACCCACCTGCGCAGCGGCTCCCAGCAAACCCTGCGCGCCAAACTCAAGGGCTGCAGCGATGTGGAACGCATTACGGCGCGCATCGCGCTGCGCCAGGTGCGACCGCGCGAGCTCGTGGCCCTGAAAGACACGCTACAAAAAACAGAGCTGGTTGCGCCCGCCAGTATTGGACTGCCGGCACTTTTAACCAAAATTTTTGAAGACCTGAAGCCGCCGGAAGGCTGCCGTGAACTGCTCGGCCGCTATGTGCTGGACGAGCCTGCCGCGCTGATACGCGACGGCGGCGTCATCAACCACGGCTGCGATGCCGACCTGGATGAGCTGCGCGCCATCCAGACCAATTGCGACGACTTTCTGCTGGACCTGGAAGGCCGCGAGAAAGCCCGCACCGGCATCGCCAACCTGCGCGTGCAGTTCAACAAGGTGCACGGCTTTTATATTGAAGTCACGCAGGGCCAACTCGACAAGGTGCCCGACGACTACCGACGCCGCCAGACACTGAAAAATGCCGAGCGCTACATCACGCCCGAGCTCAAAGCCTTTGAAGACAAGGCCCTGTCGGCACAGGAGCGCGCACTGGCGCGCGAGAAGTGGCTGTATGAACAGCTGCTCGACCAGTTGCAGGACTTCATTCCCGCGCTGAGCCGCCTGGCGCGCGCTCTCGCCTCACTCGACGCGCTGTGCGCGTTGGCCGAACGCTCGCTCACCCTCAACTGGGCCGCGCCGGTGTTTGTGCGCGAGCCCTGCATCGACATCGTCCAGGGCCGCCACCCGGTGGTGGAGGCACGCCTGGCCGAGACGGGCGGCGGCGCCTTCATCGCCAACGATTCCGTCATGAGCGGCAAACACCGCATGCAGGTCATCACCGGCCCCAACATGGGCGGTAAATCGACCTATATGCGCCAGGTGGCGTTGATCGTGCTGCTGGCCAGCGTGGGCTCTTACGTGCCGGCGGCCAGCTGCCGGCTCGGGCCCATAGATGCTATCCACACCCGCATAGGTGCGGCCGACGACGTGGCCAACGCGCAATCGACCTTCATGCTGGAGATGACCGAGGCCGCGCAGATCCTGCACGCCGCCACACCGCATTCGCTGGTGCTGATGGACGAAATCGGCCGCGGCACCTCGACATTCGACGGCCTGGCGCTGGCCGGCGGCATCGCGGCCTACCTGCACAACAAGACGCAGGCTTTCACGCTGTTTGCCACGCATTACTTCGAGCTCACCGAATTCCCGGCGCAGCACCACGGTGCGATCAACGTGCACGTGAGCGCGGTCGAGTCCGGCGCCGACATCGTGTTTTTGCACCACATCGAGCCCGGCCCCGCCAGCAAAAGCTACGGGATTGCCGTGGCCAAGCTGGCCGGCGTGCCCGCCGCCGTCGTCAACCACGCCCGTCATGCGCTCACCGCGCTGGAAGCCCACCAGACCGAAGCCCGCGCCCAGGTCGACCTGTTTGCCGCCCCTCCCGAAGCGGCGGCGCCCGAGCAAAGTGCCGTGGACAAGGCATTGGGTACCATAGACCCTGACGCACTGAGTCCGCGCGAAGCGCTGGACGCCCTGTACCGCCTGAAAAAGATCTCCGCCTCACCGTGACCCAGCGCAACCCGACCGCCCCCACACTTCCAAGCCACCAAAGCCACCTCATGACTTACTGCGTCGCCGCCAAACTCAACGCCGGGCTGGTGTTCCTGTCAGACTCCCGCACCAACGCGGGCCTGGACCACATCAGCACCTTCCGCAAAATGATCGTCTATGAAAAGCCGGGCGACCGTTTCATGGTGCTGCTGTCGGCCGGCAATCTGTCGATTTCCCAGTCGATCCGCGAAATCCTGCAGGTCGAGCAGCTCAAGGACCCCGACGGCGGCGAAGCCATCACGATCTGGAACGCCAAAAGCATGTTCGACGCAGCCCGCGTGCTGGGCTCGGCGATACGCCGCGTCTACGACCGCGACGCCGAAGCATTGAAAAACGCCGATGTCGACTTCAACGTCTCGCTGGTCTTCGGCGGACAAATCCGCGGCGAGAACATGCGCCTCTTCCAGATGTATTCGGCCGGCAACTTCATCGAAGCCACCGACGAGACGCCTTATTTCCAGGTCGGCGAATCCAAATACGGCAAACCCGTGCTGGACCGCGTGCTCACCCCGGCCACGCCGCTGGCCGAAGCCGCCAAGTGCGTGCTGGTGTCCATGGACTCGACCATGAAGTCGAATCTCTCGGTTGGCCTGCCGCTGGACCTGGTGGTCTATGAGGCCGACACCTACCAGAGCGACAAGATCGTCTGCATCGACAACGACAACCCCTACTACCGCATGATGCACAGCAGTTGGGGCCAGAAGCTGCGCGAGGTGTTCGACAGCATCGAAGACCCGGTGTGGGACGACGCGCACACCGACATCCCGTTGAAGATGCCGGCCACGCGCCATGAGCCGTTGAAGAAGATCAGCACGCCTGACGAAAAACTGATTTAAGCCGTGCCCGCCAACGCAAAGCCGCTGGTCATTTTTTCCCACGGCAACAGCTTCCCGGCCAGCACCTACAGCGCGGTGTTCCAGAGCCTGAAAGCACGCGGCTTTCAGGTCAAGGCGATTGAAAAATTCGGCCACGACCCGCGCTACCCGGTCACCAGCAACTGGCCGCACCTGGTGCAGCAGTTGGCCGACTTCACGGCCCGCGAGGTTGAAAAATCCGGCCAGCCGGCTTTCCTGGTGGGCCATTCGCTGGGCGGCTTTTTAAGCCTGATGTGCGCCGCACGTAATCCTGTGCTGGGCGGCCAGCCCGTCAAGGGCGTGGTGCTGGTCGACTCCCCCATCCTGGGCGGCTGGCGCGCTGCGGCGCTGAGCGTCGCCAAGCGCGCACAACTGGTGGGCTCCATCTCCCCCGGCGCCATCAGCCGCAAACGCAAGAACCAGTGGCTGGGCAAGGAGGAAGTGTTTGAACACTTTCGCAGCAAGAAGGCGTTTGCCGCCTGGGACGAACAAGTGCTGCGTGACTACATCGAGCATGGCACCTACGAAGGCACCGGCGACGACGATGGAAAGCAGTTGCTGAGCTTCGACCGCGACGTCGAAACCGCGATCTACAACACGCTTCCGCACAATCTGGAAGGTTTGCTCAAACGCCATCCGCTGAAATGCCCCGTTGCCTTTATCGGCGGGCGGCAATCGGTGGAGATGAAGCAGGTTGGGATGGCGATGACCGAAAAAGTGACGAAGGGGCGGATCATGATGCTGGATGGGAGTCATCTGTTTCCGATGGAGAAGCCGTTGGCAACGGCGGCTGCGATTGAGGCGGCTTTGAGGAATTTCCTCGAGTAGGCTGCTGTTGTTTCCGGCGGTGCACTCTTTGCCGAGGGCGGCTGGCCGGGGGTTGCCCGGCATGCAACTCACTTTTCTTTGCTTCGCCAAAGAAAAGTAAGCAAAAGAAAGGCGACCCTGGTTCCTGCGTCCCTCCGCTGCGCTGCGGGCAGCCTGCGGTGCTCGGTCCAGCCGGGGTCAAAAACAACTCGCTTCGCTCAAACAAGTTTTTGCCCTGATCCGTCTGAACCTCCGCTCCTCGGCGCATCCACAAGGGGGTGGGAGGGAGCCAACACCCAATACCCAACAGCCGAAGACAAACCCCAAATTCCGGAAGAAACAAGGACTCGCCGTGGCGAGTCCTTGTTGGTATTTGTCTTGGGTATTGGTATTCGGTCCCCGCTCCCGCTAGCCCCTTCTGTCTGCGCCGAGGAGCGGAGGTTCAGGCGGATCAGGGATCGCGATTGTCTGAGCGAAGCGAGTTCGAGCGAGACCCCGCCTGAACCGAGCACCGCAGGTTGCCCGTAGCGAAGCGAAGGGTCGCAGACAGCAGGGTCGCCTTTTCTTTGGTGACTTTCTTTTGGCGAAGCAAAAGAAAGTTACTTGCATGCCGGGCAACCCCCGGCCAGCAGCTCCTAGACGAAAGCGCCCAGTCGGAACACAAACCGGCCTCAAGGAACCGCTATCAATTCAATAGCTGCCAGCGCCCGTTCCTATTTCCCCAAAGGCCAAAAATCACCTAAAAGTGTAGATCTCAGCGATGTTGACGCCGCGGGGGACTTACCCTTAAGACCGCGGTTCTACATTTGCAACAGACTGGATAAACTAGCCCACATCATCCGGTAGCCCCTGCGCCGCGCATCAGAACGACTCTCAGAGGAGGTTTCTCATGGCCCTGTCCTTTATCGTCACCCTTGCCGTGACCTTTCTAGCCTGGGCCGTTGCAGCGGTGCTGTCCCAAAGCATGGGCGACGCGATGACGCTGAGCGCATCCGTCTGGCTGGCCACGGGTGTCACCTTTGGCGCGCTGCTGGCCGTGAAACCGCCCAAGCGCCCTTCCGTGCTGGCGGGCGCCGCGCTGGCGGCCATCGCGCTGGCTTTGCTGGACGGCCTGGCCGTGCTGCCGGCCATCGCTTTTGGCCTGAACGAAGCCCTCTGCGCAAGCCTGGGCGCCTGGGTGGCGCGCCTGCTGCGCAGCACCGGGCCCGACGGCGGCATGGAGCCGGGCAAGGCTTACGCCGGCGTGCTGCTGGGCGCACTGCTGACCTCCGCGCTGGGTGCCAGCATCGGCGTGATGCTCTGGAGCTGGGCCCTGCCCGAGCCCGTTGTCCTGCTGACCGAATGGCGCGTGTGGACCTGCACCACCTTTGTCGGCATCTTGCTGATTGCGCCGCTCATCACTGCGTTTTCCAGCTTCAAGGTCAAGCGATCGGGCGGCATGGCCACCAGCCAGTTCCTGGCGGGCGCCGGCACCTTTCTGCTTTTCTTTGTGGTGGCGGGGCTGATCTTTTCGAGCGATGTGTCCGACCGGTTCAGCGCATCACTGGGCCCCACCCTCACCTACCTGCCGCTGCCCTTCATGGTGGTAACCGCCATCCTCTGGAAAGAACGCGGCGCCACGGTGGCCACGCTCATCGGCGCGCTGGCCCTGGTAGCCTGGACCAACGTCGGCGGCGGCCCCTTCGCCGAGGTGGAAGGCTTTCCCGGTGAGGCCGTGATCGAGATCCAGGGTTATGTCGCCGTGATGGCGCTGCTGGTCGGCGTGGTCAATGCCCTGGGCGCCACCGCCGCACAGGCCCTGGCGCAGGCGCAGGACTGGCGCACCCGCTACCGCCAGGTGCTGGACTCCAACCGCACGGTGGTCGCCAATTTTGACGCCAGGACGGGCGCTGCCGAATGGGGCGAAGGCGCCAGCGAGTTGCTGCGCACCAACGCCAACGCGCTGCTGACCGTGCAGGACTTCATCGCCCACGCCGACCCGCAAGAGCAGCCCGGACTGCAAGCCGACTGGCGCGACCTGACGCAGGGCCAGCGCGACCACGTGCTGTGGAAGAACACCCTGCGCTGGAGCGACGGCCGCGTGGCCAGCGTGAACGCGCGCCTGTCGGGTGTGCGCGGCGCCGACGGCAATGTCGAACAGGTTGCAGCGCTGCTGGAAGTCGAGGCCTGACGTGGCTCTGGACACTTCCAGCACCGCGTCCGCCGAGTCGCCAGCGCCGGCCGCGGACACGAAAACGCCGGCCGTTTTCCTTATCCACGGGCTGGGCGGCACGCAATACGATTTGGGCTCCATGCACAAGCGGCTGAAAAACGCCGGTTTCGTCACGCACTCCCTGACGCTGCCCGGCCACGGCACCACGCCCGAGGATTTGGTGAACGTGACCGCCGAACAGTGGATGGATGCCGTTACGGCCAAGTACCACGAGGTAGCCGCGCTGCACGACAACTTCCACATCATGGGCATGTGCATGGGCGCGCTGCTGGCCACCGAGCTGGCCAAGCGGCAAAAGCACACGCGCGGCAAGCTGATCGCGCTGGCGCCGCCTATCTACATCGACGGCTGGGCCACCGCCTGGTACACCCCGCTGCGCCACCTGATGTACCACGTGCCCGGCGTTGCGGCACGCATGAAGGTCGAGGAAGAAGACCCTTTCGGCATCAAGAACGAACAGCTGCGCGCCATCGTTAAAGCCAAATTTGCGCGTGGTGAAGCCTTTCATTACCGCTGGGTACCGCTGGCCTGCGTGCGGCAGGTAGACCGGCTTCGCGGCTGGGTGATGACGGGCCTGAAAGACATGGCCAGCGAAACCCTGGTCATCCACGCACGCGAGGACGAACTCACAAGCCTGAGCTCGGCCAACTACCTGGTCGAGCAGATCGGCGGCGCCAAAGCCCGCATGGTGGTGCTGGAAAACAGCTATCACATGATCTGCGTCGACAACGACCGCGAACAGGTTGCCCGCAACGTGCTGGAGTTTTTCGGCGCCAGCAGCGCGGCCTCACTGGGCATGGCGGTAGACGACCCGAAGATGAGCCCCGAAGCACTGGCCGCCTTTGCGCAAGCGCTGCGCACGGCGCTCGAAGCCGGCGACTTCACCGGCATCTTTGCCAGGGGCGCTTCGGACATGGCATGGT
The DNA here is from genome assembly GCF_056405695.1 of Polaromonas sp. P1_F6. Classification (NCBI taxonomy): domain Bacteria; kingdom Pseudomonadati; phylum Pseudomonadota; class Betaproteobacteria; order Burkholderiales; family Comamonadaceae; genus Polaromonas; species Polaromonas sp. P1_F6. The sequence continues at coordinate 732,139 of NZ_JBFUBQ010000002.1, read as the reverse complement.
TCCAGCCCGGCGCCAACCGCGCCAGCGGCGTCTACCGCGGCAACAAGGGTCTGCAGGCCATGCTGCCGTGGGCCGCTGCAGTGCGGTTCACGGCATTCGGGCAGCCGGTGTTCAATGCCGGCGTGGCCGTGGTGCCCGCCACGCTCACGGCCGGCGGCCTGATGTCGCAGGGTGTGCTGGCCTTTGCGGTGCGCTCGGGCCGGCTGCTCGATGCGCGCTGGTTTCCCGACGACGTGGCGCTGGAAGACGCGCACTTTGGTGAACCGGTGGCCCCTGCCGGGCCCAGCGAAGCCGAGCGCGCTTTTGAAGCCGCCGGCATCGCAGTGAAGACGCTGGCCCAACCACCTGACAACGAAGCCCTGCTGGGCCTCTATGCCCTGTACAAACAGGCGACGCTGGGCGACGCGACCGGCGAACGCCCCGGCATGATGGACGTGACAGGCCGCGCCAAATACGATGCATGGGCCCAGCGCAAGGGCATGACCCGCGAAGACGCGATGGCCGGCTACACAGCCCTGGTCGAAAAGCTCAGGTCCGCCTGAGCGTTACCCCTCGCAAGCCTAGTCCATCAGGTCGGCGGGTACCTTGCCGCCGTTGGCTGCCAGCTTGTTCATGACCTGCTTGTGCAGCCAGATGTTCATGGTCGCGCTGTCATTCATGTCGCCCGTGTAACCCAGCTCCTTCGCCAGCTCCTTGCGCTCACCCAGGCTGCTGTCCAGGTGCAGGAGCTTCATCAGGTCGACGATGGAGGTCTTCCAGTTGAGTTTTTCCGGGTTCTTGCTGGCCATGCCGTTGAGCAGGGCTTCGACATCGACCTGCTGCATGGGCGGCGCTGCAGGCGCCGGGGCAGGCGCTGCGGGGGCTGTGTCAGCGGGGGCGGCAGCCACCGGCGGCGCTGCGTCGGGCGTTTGCAGCGAGGGAAATATCTTGCCGAAAATTTTGCCGAGAATACTCATGGTGCGCCCCTGGGTGAAGTTTAAAAATCCAGCGTAACACCGGGACGTGACAGCTTTTGTCAGACGTCACGCCAATCGCAGCTTGGGCAACGCATCGCTCAACGGGCTGGCGCACTCACGCGTTTCAGGCCCGCTTCACCCGCTCGCGCCGCCGCATCGGGCTGCCACACCACCTGATCGTCTACCGCATACAGCCAGCACCTTGATTTTGCCCTCGCACACTGCTGGAAGGTCGTCGCGATCGCTTCGGGCTCGCCAGCGTTGAAGTACCAGCCGCCCTTTTCCGTCACGGCAAAGGCTTTGGGGGACGGCAAGGTACGGAAGTGGGCATAACGCGCCTTGCCGGCGTCGCTGAGCGGCACGGCCGCCGTGTCATCGGCCGCCGCAAAGCCGGAGGCAGGCGGCACCACGTAGTGATGCCCTTTGAAGCGCTGGGCGTGCGACAACAGCAAAGGCTGGCCCAATTGCGCCGAGAGAAACTCGAACATGCGCGCATGCGATGCTTCCCGCGCTGCGGGGTTACCGCCCACCGTGGCCTTGCCGGTTTTGGTGTTGCCCAGGCCTTCCATTTGCTTGACAGGCCCGGGGCCGTCAAAGCCGTGGTAGCTGCCGGGGTAAACCGTCAGTTCCACCGGCGCATTGGCTTTGTTCTTTTGCAGGCGCCCATGCAGGGTGACGCATTCCGGGGCCAGTGTCCAGTCGTCAAGCTCGCCGATCATGATCAAAAGCGGCACATGGACTTCATAGTTCCACATCCTGTTGTTCAGCAGGCAGCCAGGGTAAAAAGCCACGGCGGCGCGCGGCTGCACCTTCTGTGCCTGCACGAATTTGTCTGTGGCGTCGATGGTGCTGAGCACTGTCTGCGCGCCATGCGACCAGCCCAGGACCACAATGCGCGAAGCATCCACGGACGGCTGCTTCACCAGCCAGTCGATGGCGGCGAACACGTCCTCGCGGCGGTCGCTTTCGTGAATGGTGCGAAGCTTGTTGGGCGTCTCGCAAATCGATTTCTGGCCACGCGGGGTGAAGCTGTCCAGCGCGAGGAAATGCATGCGCTCCGCGTTGAAGTACCCGCCATAGCGGAAGAGCCGCTCGGCAAAATTGCCTTTGCTGTCGAGCCCGCCGCCACAGCCATGCAGGCCGATGATGACGGGCCGCGGATCCTTGTCGCCGGTGTCGAACCAGTAGCCGGGAATCTGCAGCTTGCCGTCCTGCGACGGGATAAATACCGGGCCACTCGCATGCGACAGCTGTGCCAGCAGAAAGCCAAAAAGAAGAACAGAAAAATAACGAAGCCAGGTCATGGTAGTCCCCTCCTCTGCGTCTCTTTTACCGGACGCTCAGTTGTTTACGCCGCCCAAACCACCAGCCCGCTCCATGCCGTGGCCAGCACCACAATGCCGAACGCGATGCGGTACCAGGCAAACGGCACAAAGCTGTTGGTCGAGATGTAGCGCAGCAGCCAGCGCACGCAAAGCCAGGCGCTGAAAAACGAAAACACCAGGCCTACCGCGAACATGGGCATGTCGGCAGCAGACAGCAGCGCCCGTTCCTTGTACAGGCTGTAGGCGCCGGCGCCAATCAGCGTCGGCATGGCCAGGAAAAACGAGAAGTCGGTCGCGGCCTTGCGCGACAGCCCCAGCAGCATGCCGCCGATGATGGTCGCACCGCTTCGGCTGGTGCCGGGAATCATCGCCAGGCATTGCACCAGGCCGACCTTCACCGCGTCCATCACGGTCATGTCCTCCACCTCCTGGATGCGCGCAGCCGCGGTGTTCTTTTGCTGGCGCTTTTCGGCCCAGAGGATGATGAAGCCGCCGATGATGAAGGTGCTGGCCACCACCACCGGCGTGAAAAGATGGGCCTTGATGGCCTTGCCGAACAGCAGGCCCAGCACCACGGCGGGCACAAAGGCCACCAGCACATTCAGCACAAACTGTTGCGCCTGTTTCTCGGTCGGCAGGGCTACGGCTGTGGCGCGGATCTTCTGCCAGTACACGAGGATCACCGCAAAAATGGCGCCGGTCTGGATCGCGATGTCAAACACCTTGGCTTTTTCATCGTCAAATCCCAGCAGAGCGCCGGCCAATATCAGGTGCCCTGTCGAAGAGATCGGCAGGAATTCAGTCAGGCCCTCGACGATGCCCATGACGGCGGCTTTGATCAACAGTGCTATATCCACGCGGTCTCCAGAAAATGAAAGATTATGGCCCCCACGGTCGCGCACTTCGTGTCGCTCCCTGCCCCCCGAGGGGGCCGCTGCGCCTGCGGCCCGGCAAAGCCGGTTCCGCGGCCCCGGCTGGGTTCAAGAGCTCCCGGCGCGCAACCCGGATGGGGTATTTCACCAGTAGGGCCGCGGGAGTGGCTTTGCCAGACCGCAGGCGCCTGCTCCCTCGAGGGGGAACCAGCTACCGCAGTGAGTCTGGACAGGGGTGGCATTTCTGTGCACAATTTGTTACCCCTTCGCCAGTCGCCACAGCCATGCAACTGACACCGCTGATCGCCATTCATCTGTTTGCTGCCAGCACCGCCATCGTCATTGGGCCCGTCGCGCTGTGGGCGCGCAAAGGACGCGTGCAGCGGCCCAAGCTGCACCGGGCTTTTGGTTATGCTTTTGTGACGATGATGCTGGTCACCGCCGCGACGGCAGTTTTCATCCGCGACTATGACTACCCCAATATCGACGGCTACACACCCATCCACCTGCTGGTGCCCTTCACACTGCTCAGCCTGACCGGCGCATTCTGGCATTTGAGCCGCGGCAACATTGCGGGCCACCGCCGCGCCATGCAGTCCCTCTACATTGGCGCATGCCTTGTGGCAGGCGTGTTCACGCTGATGCCCGACCGCTACCTGGGCAAGATGCTGTGGATGCAGCTCGGCCTGCTGTGACTTTCCACATCGCCCGGAAAAGCCGCAGCATTTTTTGACGAGCCCGTGGCAGGACGGTCCGTGCACGGAGTCCGGTGAAAATCCCTCAGACGCACACAATGCCCCACCCGGGCGCCCAGAAAAAGAAGGAACACCCATGCACCGTTATGTCCTGAGTGGCCTGTTGCTGCTCGCCGCCACCTGCGTGCAGGCCGGCATGGGATTCACCGAACTGCCCGGCCTGCAGGACGATGACCCCATCAGCGTTTTTTACCCTTCCGCCGGTGAAGACCGGCAGGCCCAGTTCGGCTCCTATTCCCTCAAACTTGATCGCGGTGGCCAGCCGGTGCGCGGCAATACGCGCCTGGTGGTGATCTCGCACGGCTCGGGCGGCTCGCCCTGGACCTACACCGACCTGGCACGCCGCCTGGTCGAAGACGGCTTCGTGGTCGCGTTTCCCCGGCACCGCGGCGACAACGCCATGGACCCATCCACCCCCGGACCCGACAGCTGGAAGCTGCGGCCCGCCGAAGTGTCCCGCGCCATTGACGCGGTAGCGCATGACCAGCGCCTGGCACCGCTGCTGTCGCTGGACAAGGTCGGCATGTACGGCATGTCGGCCGGCGGACACACCGCCCTGACGCTCGCCGGCGGCCGCTGGTCCCCGGCGCTGCTGGCCCGGCATTGCGAGGCCAACATTGCCGAGGACTTTCACACCTGCGTCGGGCTGACCACCCGGCTCACGGGCGGCATGCTGGACGGCCTGAAAAAAACGGTGGCGCTGGCAGTGATTCGCCAAAGATTCAGCGACGCAGGCTGGCAAACCCACACCGATCCGCGCATTCGCGCAGTGGTTGCCGGCGTTCCGCTGGCCGCCGATTTCGACATGGCCTCGCTGGCCTCACCGCCCGTGCCGCTCGGGCTGGTCACCGCCCGGCAAGACCGCTGGCTGGTGCCCCGTTTTCACAGCGACGTGGTGCTTGCGGCCTGCAAGCGCTGCGAACACGTGGCCGACCTGCCCACCGGCGGCCACGGTGCGCTGCTGTCGCCGCCGCCACCGGCCGATGCCATGTCGGCCCTGGCCAAAGACCTGCTGCTGGACCCGCCCGGCTTTGACCGCAGCGAGCTTCCCGCGGTGGACCAGAAGATCAGCAGCTTCCTGCGCAGGCACCTGCTCCCTTAAATTCCCGGCAACGGGTTTGTGAGGCTGGCCACAGGCACGCCAGGCAGTCACGCATCGAAGTGAACCAAAAATGAGCCTTTCAGGTGCATTTTTGAGTCAAAAACGAACCAATAAGAACCATTAGTAAAACTTATCTACTCGTACATTCATTCGCTGATGGGTGAACCCTACTACCGCTTCATGAAGGTGAAATATACATTCAGTTACACCAACATTACCACCAAGGTTCTCACGATGAACAGCTTCACCTCCCGCCGCAATACCCTGGTCGGCCTGACCGCCATTGCCGTAGCCAGCGCCCTGCTCTCGGGCTGTGACAACCCGCCAGACACCATCAAGATCGGCGTTGCCCAACCGCTGTCGGGAAACCTCGCCGCGCTCGGCCAGGACTTGCACAACGGCGTGAAGATGGCCGTGGACGAGATCAACAAGGAGGGCTTCCAGATCAAGGGCAAGACGGTCAAGATTGAAATCGTGGCCATGGACGACCGGTCTGATCCAAAAACCGGTGTGGAAGTCGCGCAGCAGCTCGTCGACGCCGGCGTGGTCGCCGTGATCGGCAATCTCAATTCGGGCGTCAGCATCCCGGCCGCACCGGTCTATGCCGCCAAAAACATTCCCCAGCTGGCCATCTCGACCAACCCCAAGTTCACCGAGTTGGGCCTGGCCACCACCTTCCGCCTGGTGGCCAACGACAACCTGCAGGCCCGCGCGATCGGCTCCTTCGCCGCCAACCAGCTCAGTGCCAGCAAGTTCGCCATCGTCGATGACGGCACCACCTACGGCAAGGGCCTGGCCGCCGGTGCGGCCGTCGAGCTGAAGAAAGCCGGCAAGGCAGTAGTGGTCACCTATTCATCCGACGACAAGACCACCAAGTTTGACGAGCTGGCCGGCAAGATCAAGGACGGCAATGTCGAAGTGGTCGTGTCCACGCAAGGCGACTTCCAGATCCTCGCGCTGATTGATGCCCTCAAGAAGATCGACTACAACCAGCAGGTCAGCATCCTGGGCGGCGACACCATCAAGACGACCGACATGCTCAAGGGCAGCGACACAGTCAAGGGCATCTACGCTACTTCGCCCATCCTGGACGCCAAGGAATTCGTCAACGGCAAGGCCTTCCTGAGCAAGTACCAGGACACCTTCAAAAGGGAGCCGGCTTACGGCGGCCACTACACCTACGACGCGATGTACATCCTGGCCGGCGCCATGCGGCGCGCCAACTCGGTCAAGCCCGAAAAAATCACCGAAACCCTGCGCACCTTTGACGGCTACGCGCCGATTACCGGCTCCATGAAGTGGGACTCGGTGGGCGAGCAGCGTTACGGCGTGGTCGGCGTTTACTCGATCCGCAAGGGTGTTTGGGACCTGCAGCTGCGCTCCGACCGCTGGTAGGCTAAGCTTTCGGTCGTCATGACCGAACCCACCTCATTGCCTGGCGCATTCCCTGGTGCATCTTCCGGCGCGGCGCCTGCCCGCCACCACGCCACGCCCGCCGAAGTCCTGGACTTCTGGCTGGGCGACGGCGTCGAAAAAGACTGGCCCACGCAAGACCTTGGCAAACGCTGGTTTGGCGGCGGCGCCGAACTCGACGAAGACATCCGCACGCGCTTCGGCCATGCGGTCGAGGCAGCCGTGGACGGCGGCCTGCAAGGCTGGGCGCAACCGCCCCTTCACCGCCTGGCGCTGGTCATCCTTTTGGACCAGTTCACACGCAATGTCTTTCGCGGCTCCGGCAAGGCCTTTGCCGGCGACGCGCGGGCCCAGCAACTGGTGCTGGAGGCGCTGGCCGCCCAAACCGACCTGCAGCTGCCCTGGGCCGGGCGCGTCTTTTTGTACATGCCGCTGATGCATGCCGAAAGCCTGGCGCTGCAAGATGAATGCGTGGCGCGCTTCACCCGGCTGGTGGACGACGCGCCCGACTCACTCAAGCAGCGCCTGCGCGGCAATCTTGACTTCGCCCACCAGCACCGGGACATCATCGCCCGCTTCGGACGCTTCCCCTACCGCAACGCGGCACTGGGGCGTACCGATACGCCCGAGGAAGCCGACTTTCTCCTCAAGGGCCCGCGCTTCGGGCAATAAGGTTCCCCCTGTCCAGGCTCACTGCGTGTAGCCTGTTCTCCCCTCCGGGACGGCGCCTGCGGCCCGGCAAAGCCGGTTCCGCGGCCCCCGCTGGTGAATACGCCGAAGAACCGGCTCAGCGGGAGTTATGCATCAAATCGGCCTCCAGCCCAAGTGGAACTTGCGAAAGCAGCTACTAATTTGATAGCAAGCAACAGTAGGCCTCATCTTTCCTGCTTTTGAATCCATAGCCTCGGCTACGCCGTACTAGCAACGGGACGTCCCGCGCCACATCGCCAACAACAAGGGCGGACGTCCGGTACATGCCGGCCAGCCTGGCCGGTTCACAAAAACCCAGGAGTTCAAAAATGACTTTACGCACAGCCACCGCCTCAGCTTCAGTTCTGCTCGTGTCCCTGCTCGCCGCCTGCGGCAGCATGTCGCCCATGATGCCCACGTACTCGCAGGCCAGCCTGCCTGCCGCCGTGCAGGTACCGGCCGGCAACAAGGTCGCGATGGAGACCGTCGGCGTGGGCGACATCACCTACCAGTGCAACGCAAAAAAAGACATGGCCGGCCAGTTTGAATGGGTCTTTGTCGGCCCCGACGCGAAGCTCAATGACCGCAGCGGCAAGCAGGTCGGCAAATACTACGGCCCGCCGGCCACCTGGGAAAGCATGGACGGCTCCAAACTGACGGCAACGCAAATCGCGGTCGCCCCCGGCGGCATGGGCAACATCCCTTTGCAGCTCGTCAAGGGCAACCCGGCCATGGGCAGCGGCACCATGAGCGGCGTGACCTACATCCAGCGCGTGGACACCCAGGGCGGCATTGCGCCCGCCATGCCCTGCGCCGCCGGCAACATGGGCGCCAAACAGGTCGTGAAGTACCAGGCCGGCTACATCTTCTACAAGGCGATGTAAACGCCGGAAAGTGCAGGGAGGTTCGCACAGGCACTTCCCGGCGCCCGACACCCTTCACCCGCATCTCCTCAGGGTGAGCCGCCAGCTCTGAAGTCAGGCGGGGCTGGTCTTACGCCCGCAGGCTTGCCGCAAGGCCGGCGCTGCGGGCTTTTTTATGGGCAGTTGGCCTCCTCTTTGGCTGGTTGCGTGACCTGTCTTTTGACGTGTCGCCTGAGCTGTCGCGTTTGCCCGCAAACGGTCCGGCCAGGCGCTGGCAACGAGGCTGCGCGGCGTCCTACAGATGTTTACATTTCAGCGGGCTTTACTGGTTAGCGGGCAAAACAACAACCCGAGGAGCCTTCATGAAAAGCACACACAACACCTTTTGGGCCTATAGCAAGAGCGTTGCCGTCACGCTGGCCATGGTCACCGGCACTGCCGCGCTGATCACCGCCTGCTCCGGCGTCGCGCCGCTTCCCAAGGAATACACGCAGGACCCGCTGGACGCATCGGTCAAGGTGCCGCCCGGGCATGTTGTGGCGCTTGAAACCACCGCCAGCGGCCTGCTTCATTACGAGTGCAAGGCCAACGCCGACACGGCCGGCACCATCGGCTGGGTTCTCGTGAGGCCCGAGGCCGACCTGCTGGACCGCACCGGCAAAACCGTCGCGAAATATTCCGGCCCGCCTGCCACCTGGACGCACATCGACGGCTCCAGCGTCGTCGGCACGCAGGTGGCGCTGGCACCCCGCATAGGCGCCACCAACCTGCCGAACCAGCTTTCCACCGGTGCATCCGGCGCCACGCCCGGCGTCCTGCAAAACATCACCTACATCCAGCGCATCAAGACCAAGGGCGGCCAGGAGCTGGGCAAGGCCTGCACGCAAGCCGACCTCGGCGACAAGCTGACAACGTCTTACCAGGCCGACTATATTTTCTGGAAAGCCTCTTGAAGCAGAGCGGCAATGGAACCCAAAAGCCCGCAGGCCCCTGGTCTGCGGGCTTTTTTTCTGGCGTTGGCAGAATCAACCTGCTACTGAATTTATAGCTGCTCGCGCTTATTCTTATTGGGCTACAGCCATATTTGGCACTGGGATGGAGCTGCATCACGACATCGGCATTGGCACCGGCATGGAATACCGGCTGGACGCTTCCAATGCGCCATCACCCTACCCGGTGAAACCTGCCGACCTTTGCCCGCACCCATTCTCTTCGGCGTCCTACAGCGGGCCTGGCTTATTGTGTTTTACTGGTGCCTGAGACCATCGCCCCTCACCTGGAACCTGCCGTGAACACCAAAGCCTCTCGCGCTCCCTTCTTCGCCCTGCTGCGAAGCGTGCTCATGGTCACCGGCGCAGTGGGGGTGCTTGGCGCCTGCAGCGTACGCCTGCCCAACCCCTACAACGCCCAGCAGGCCCTGCCTGAAGCCATACGCGTGCCGGCGGGCCACCAGGCCGTGCTGGAAGCGCAGGGCAAGGGCGACCTCCTGTACGAATGCCAGGCCATCAAACGTGCGCCCTATGAATACGCCTGGCTGCTCCAGACGCCCGGGCTGCGGCTGCAAGACAGTTATGGCCAGACCGTCATGTACTACCCGGGTTTGCGCTCACGCTGGGTGCACAGCGACGGCTCCAAAGTCGCCGCGCGGGAACTGGTCGAAGTGTTCACCGACCGCAGCAGCCTTCCGCTGCAGCGGGCCATGGTGAGCCCTTCAGACACCCCGGGTGCCCTCGCCAGCGTCAGCTACATCCAGAGCCGCAGAACCGCGGGCGGGGTTGTGTCGGCCACCCCATGCACCTCCGCCAGCCTGGGCATGCGGGTGTCGGTGCCTTACGAGGCCGACTATGTCTTTTGGCGCCCGGCCGCCTAGTACTGCAACCCACCAACCTTTCAGCGCCCAACAAAAAGCCCGCACGAAGCGGGCTTTTTGTTTGAGGGTTTTGGGGCGTGATTGACCGGCAGGATGCCTTTCAAAACCCCTTAACGATTCTTAGCGATATCCGTGGCCGTGACCATGTCCGCGGCCGTGGCCATGCCCCTGGTAATACACCGGGCGCGGACCATAGTAGCCGCCGTGCCTGGGGCCGTAGTACACCGGCTGCGGTGCGTAATACACAGGCGCAGGCCTGACGTACACAGGGCGCGGCTGGTAGTACACCGGCGCAGGCTGGTAATACACAGGTGCCGGCTGCACATAAACAGGCTGCTGGTACACCGGGTAGGCGTTTGTCACGCCGACCTGCACACCTGGGGCGGCAACCCCTACAGAAAAGGTCACGTTGTCGCGGGCCTGGGCTGCACCGGCAAAGCCGAAGGCGGCCAGGGCCAATGCGGCTGCGGCACCAGCCATGGCGACGGAGCGGTTTGCCTTGAATGCTGTCTTCATATGATCTCCTTAACAGGGCAGGAAATGCCCATGTGTTTATTAAACGCGCCACCCCCGTAACGGCGTACCGCATGCACAGTGAAGAGCGTAGCCAAACGTAACCCCCTAAAATCAGCCAATGACCACCCCCGCCCCTGCCTCCGCCCCCGCCGACAAAGAAGCCCACAAGCCCAGCAACTTCCTGCGCCAGATCATCGAAAAAGACCTGGCCGAAGGCACTTATGCCAGCCGCCGCTGGGGCGGCAGCCCCGGGGACGCCGCCCACCACGCTGGAGGCCAGCCCGACCCGGCCAAGGTGCGCCTGCGCTTTCCGCCCGAGCCCAACGGCTACTTACACGTGGGCCATGCCAAAAGCATTTGCCTGAACTTCGGCCTGGCGCGTGACTACGGCGGCGTGTGCCACCTGCGCTTTGATGACACCAACCCCGAAAAAGAAGACACCGAATACGTCGACAGCATCATCGAAGCCGTCAAGTGGCTGGGCTATGACTGGGCGCAGATCGGCAATGGCAAGGGCGGTGACAAGCCCTACCAGGCCAGCGACTACTTCGACTTCATGTACCGCGCGGCTGAATATTTGATTGAAAGCGGCAACGCCTACGTTGATGAGCAAACCGCCGAAGAAATGCGCCACAACCGCGGCGACTTCGGCCACCCCGGCACCAACAGCCCCTTCCGCGGCCGCACGCCCGCTGAAAACCTGGCCCGCTTTCGCGAGATGCGAGACGGCAAGCTGCCCGACGGCGCCGCCGTGCTGCGCGCAAAAATCGACATGGCCTCCCCCAACATCAACATGCGTGACCCGGCCATCTACCGCATACGCCGCGCCCACCACCACAACACCGGCGACAAATGGTGCATCTACCCCATGTACACCTTCGCCCACCCGGTCGAAGACGCACTCGAGCAAATCACCCACAGCATCTGCACGCTGGAGTTTGAAGACCAGCGCCCGTTTTACGACTGGCTGCTCGACCGTTTGGCCGAAGGCAAGCTGATCGCCACACCGCACCCACGCCAGTACGAATTTGCGCGCCTGAACCTCACCTACGTGCTCACCAGCAAACGCAAGCTCGCCCAGCTGGTCACTGAAAAGCGCGTGAGCGGCTGGGACGACCCCCGTATGCCCACCATCGTCGGTTTGCGCCGCCGCGGCTACACACCCGAGTCGCTGCAACTGTTTGCCGAACGCATCGGCGTCACCAAGAGCGACAGCTGGATCGACTACAGCACGCTCGAAGGGTCCCTCCGCGACACCCTCGACCCCATCGCCCCACGCGCCATGGCCGTGCTCGACCCCGTCAAACTGGTACTGACCAACTGGGACGAAGTGATGGGCGCAGGCAAGCTCGACGATTGCAGCGCCCCGGTTCATCCGCACCACGAAGAGATGGGTAAGCGCCAGTTCAAGATCGGCAAGGAAGTCTGGATTGAACGCACCGACTACGAAGAAACGCCACCCAAAGGTTTCTTCCGCCTTTTCCCGCCGCACATCAACGCGAGCAAGCAAGCCATTGCCGGCAGCAAGGTGCGCCTGAAGTACGGCCACGTCATCGAATGCACTGGCGCAGTGAAAGACGCGAACGGCAAGGTCACCGAAGTGCACGCCACCCTGGTCCCCGACACCAAGAGCGGCACCCCCGGCTCCGACGCCATCAAGGTCAAGGGCGTGATCACCTGGGTGGGCGTGAACGACGCGGTGCAGGCCGAAGTGCGCCTTTATGACCGCCTCTTCACCACCGAACACCCCGGCACCGGCGACAAGGATTTCCACGATGAGTTGAATCCCGACAGCCTCAAGGCAGTGACTGCCTACGTTGAGCCGTCATTGACCAATGTGCCTGCCGGCACGCGCTTTCAGTTTGAGCGGCATGGGTACTTTGTGACTGACCTGGTGGATCACTCTGCCGGTAAAGCCGTATTCAATCGGGTCACAGGCATGAAGGACAACTGGGCCAAATAGCTGGCAACCCGAAGGACGCAGCGCCAACGAAGCCCAAAAATGCGTCTACAAAACAATTCGAATTACGAGGGAGAATATTTTGAAAATCTGGTTGCATGCCGTGCGCAGCACGATGTTGATGGGCACGCTCGCTCTGTGCGCACTGGCCGCGCACTCCCAGCCGGCGCCTGCTACCCAGGGTCCGAACGAAGGCGTCAAGGAAGTACGGATTTCATCCGACAAATTCGAGCGCCAGGCGGCCCTGCCCAGTTGGGTCGAACCCATCACCAACCTGCCTGCCACGCAAAGCAAGGCACCAGTGGTAACCATACTGGCGGACACGCAGTTCATGGTGGCCGCACAACCTACCAGCTTTGTACACCGGGCCTGGCTGGCCAACACCAATGCCCCGTTGCAGTCGCTGGGCACGATGCAGGTGTCCTTCAACCCCGAATACCAGCGGGCCAAGCTCCATATCCTGCGCATTCACCGCGCAGGCCAGGTTCTTGACAAACTCGCCACGGCCGAAATTCGCTTCCTTCAGCAGGAAACCGGCCTCGACATGGGCGCCTATAACGGCGAAACCACCGCATCCATCCTGGTTGAGGACCTGCGCGTCGGCGACATGCTGGAGATCGCCTACTCCACCATCGGAGCCAACCCGGTCATGGGCAACCGCTTCATTGACTACGCCAGCTGGGACCAGGGCGGCCCGGTTGACCGGCGCCGTGTCACGCTTAACTATCCTTCCGCGCGCAAGATCAATGTGCGTTTTTTGGGCGACCTGAACAAGGACTATCCAAAGCCTGTCGAGTCAGTCAGCGGCGCGATGAAAAAACTCCGTTGGGAACAACTCGCGCTGCCGGCCGTGGACTTTGAAGCGTCGGTTCCTTCCAGTTTTTATGTGGGCCGCTCCATGCAGTTCTCGGAGTTCCAGAGCTGGGCCGAGGTGTCGGACTGGGCTGATCAGCTGTTCCGTAGCAACGCACCCTTGCCTCCTGAAATCATGCAGGTAGTGCAAACGCTGGGCACCAAGCCCACCATAGACGAGCGCGTCTCCGGTGCACTGCAATGGGTGCAGAACGAAATCCGTTATTTCTCGGTGTCCCTGGGTGAAAGTTCGCACCGCCCCACGCAACCTGCGCTCACCCTGCAGCGCCGCTATGGCGACTGCAAGGACAAATCATTCATGCTGATCGAGATGCTGCGTGCGCTGGGCATCAAGGCGCAACCCGTGCTGGTGTCCACCCGCGTGCGCGACGGGCTTTCGAAGAAGCTGCCTTCACCTTACGCTTTCGACCACGCCATCGTGCGCGCGGAAGTGGAAGGCAAAACCTACTTTCTCGACCCCACCCTGATCGGACAGACCGGACGGCTGGACGCACTGGGCCAGCCGCATGAAGGCTCTGAGGTACTCGTTGTTCAACCCGGTAACAGCAGCTTCACCCGCATCAAATCAGCTGATTACGCCGCGATCTCCCGCAACGAACTCACCGAAAAAATCACCCTGCCGAAATTTGGCGGCGACGGCGCGCTCGAGAGCCAACACCTCTGGTCGGGCTACAGCGCGGAAGTGCGCCGCATCCAGCTGGCTGCCTGGACGACGGAGCAGCGCGACAAGGTGTTCCGCGAAGCGTATGAGCGGCGCTACCCGGGCATCCGTTTCTCTGAGCCGCTCCAGGTGCTCGACGACACCATCAACAACGTTGTAACCGTCAAAACCCAGTACACCGTTCCCAACCTGGCCATCTCGGCTGGCAGCGAGTGGGCGGTGCGCTACAGCGCCAGCAACATGGCGGGCATGGTGGTCATGCCGCCGTCGGTCAATCGAACCCAGCCGCTGTCCATGGAAGTCCTGCCGCGCAAGAATCGCTACTCGATCGAGATTGAATTTCCGCCTGAGGTGTCTGTGGTGCGTGACCCCATCACGCGCTCCGTGCGCAACGACGCCTTTGACTACCAGGTCTCCGCCAGCTTCCGCGGTAACCGGGCAGCAACCACCATCGAGCTGGCCGTATTGCAAACCCAGATCGAGGCCTCACGCGTGCCTGCCTATGCGGCCGCCCTGCGCCGCACCGGCGAGATTTTTTACCCCATTGCGGTAGTGCGTAAAGACGACATCAAGTCATCCGGCCTGCTGGGCCTGGGCACCAAGACCCTGCGCAAGACGATTGAAGATCGCCTGAACGACCGCATCGGCAAGGTCGGCAAAGGCATCGACAGCGGCCGGCTGAGCGGCGACGACCTGGCAGATGCCCTGTGCGAACGCGCCGAAGCGCTCACCGACCTCGGCAAACCCGAAGAAGCCCTGAAGGATGCCCAGCTTGCCATCAAGGGCAGCCCCAACTCTGCACGCGCCTATGCCTGCCGCGGCAATGTGTACTTTGGCCTGCGCGACTACACCCGCAGCGTTGCCGACTACAGCAAGGCCATTTCACTCGGCGACGAAAGCGACCACGTGATGTATCGGCGCGGCCATGCGCGTTTCTACGGCGGCCAGCTTGCGGCAGCGGCAGAAGACTTTGCCAAAGCAAGCCAGTCCAAACAGGCTGATGCCGACGCCGCACTTTATGCAGAGCTGTGGCGCGTATGGACACAAAAGCGGCTGGGCATCACGCCGGACGCCGCACAACAAGCGCTTGCCAGGGCCAAGCCTGGCGGTGACTGGCCCCGCCCCGCCCTTGCCATGCTGCACGGCCTGATGACGCCCGAACAGGCCCTGGCCACACTTGACAGCAAAAAGGGCGACGAGCGCGACATGGCTCTTGTGGAGGGCTACTTCTATGTTGGCCAAAACTACTACGCCCAGGGCGACAAGACAAAAGCCGCCGAGTTTTTCAACAAGGCCCGCGAAAAAGGCGTCCTCCTCTACATCGAGCACGTCGCAGCGGGCCTGGAGCTGCAAC
The DNA here is from genome assembly GCF_056405695.1 of Polaromonas sp. P1_F6. Taxonomy (NCBI): domain Bacteria; kingdom Pseudomonadati; phylum Pseudomonadota; class Betaproteobacteria; order Burkholderiales; family Comamonadaceae; genus Polaromonas; species Polaromonas sp. P1_F6. The sequence continues at coordinate 716,929 of NZ_JBFUBQ010000002.1, read as the reverse complement.
AGATGGGTGTCGCCAAGCCCTGAGCCCACATATGCGCCCATCGCCCTATCCCAAGCGCCTCCGGAATTTTCTGGTGATGACGGGATGGGCGGCGTCCCTGCTGGTACCGGCCACCGGTCATGCCCAGTTCGGCCGTTTCGAATTTAGCGACGCAGGCGATTTTTCAGAGTCAGCCATCCTGCACGGCGTCAAGGCCACCCAGGCGCAATGCGCAGCCGCCGCCAATACAGTCTGGGCCGCTACGGCCAGCTCGGGCGCCGAATGCATCAAATACTGGAAGGCCGGTTTTGGCGACCAGCCCGTCAAACGCGCCATCGTGTTCTTTCACGGCGACATCTGTAGGCATAGGCAAGACCAGCAAAAACTACCTGGACTTGACCAATGCCCAGTTGCAAAACTTCGCCGACAGTTGGGCCAAAACACTCGGCATGCCCTACATCTACATGGGCCGCCCGGGCACCCACGGCTCATCAGGCGACCACATGCAGCGCAGGCGCATTGACGAATCACTCATCATCTCGGCCGCGTTAGACGAGATCAAGAAGCGCTACGGCGTAGAAGAATGGGTCATCGCCGGACAAAGCGGCGGCGGCCACGTCACCTCGTCCTTGATCACCGAACGTTCAGACATCGTCTGCGCCATCCCCACCTCAGCACCCTCCTCTCCCCGCATCCGCTGGGAAATGATGGGCCGCACCAAAGACACCACCAATTACGCCGACTCCTACGAGCCGTGGAAGTTTGTCGCCAAGGAAAAGGTCAACCCCAAGCTGCGCGTGTTTGTACTCGGCAACCCGAACGACAAAAACGTTTTCTGGGCCTCGCAGACCGTGATGGCCGACGCGCTGCAGAAAGCGCAGATTCCGGTTCAGGTGCTGCAGGGCGAAGGCACCGGGGCGGATGCGCATGGCCTGTCGAATTCGTCGCGCATTGTGGCGGGGTGGTGTGCGAGGGATTTGGGGACTGAGGAGATGGTGGGACGGGCAGGTAAGGGGCTTAAGGGGTAACGATAGGTAAAGCCATCGAAAGACGGGCTAGGCTAACAACGTTCAGCGCGTCGCGTTGAATTGAAAAAAACTAAAAACAGGGGGCAAGAGAATGAGTGAACTTCACTTACGGCAAATAGAGAGGCAGCTTCAAAGCGTGCTCTATCCATTGATAGACATGAATGACCAACGAGTTGGTGCGGAGAATTTTGAAGACATAAAGCGCTCAAGGGCATTGGCGGCTTATATCGTCCAACACCTAACCAATTGCCTACCCGCTGAAGCCGCTGCGTCTGTTGTCGACGGAGGGGGCGACAACGGCATAGATGCAGTCTTCTTTCACGATCCAGAAGAAACGTTGTACCTAATTCAATCCAAGTGGTTTAAAGACGGAAAAGGTGAACCTGACAATGGATCGATCAAAAAATTCACTGCAGGAATAAGAGATCTCATTAGCCAGAGCTACGACAGATTCAATGAAAAACTCCAGAAGAGAAGCGTCGAAGTTGATGAGGTACTAGGGATACCGACGTTGAGAATCGTGGCTGTCGTCGTTCATTCAGGGGCATCCGAACTTTCGACAATATCTACGCGTGATCTAGACGATCTAGAGCGAGAAACAAATGATGCAAGCGATGCATTGAGTTGGGTCGCAATCAATCAAAAGAGATTGCATCAGTCGCTTACAGAAGATCTGAATAGTCCAGTAACGGTTGAATTCCCAGTCCAATACTGGGGGCGCCTAGAAGAGCCGAAGCGTGCAATATTCGGAATGGTTTCCGCAGCAGATTTAGGGCAAACCTGGCTCGACCATAAAGATAGATTGGTCGCAAAAAATCTTCGCGGCTCGCTCGGAGACAGTAGCGATGTCAATCGCGAGATACGTCAATCCCTCGAAGAACGACCAGAACAATTTTGGTACTTCAATAACGGAATCACTGCCACTGCAAAAACAGTAAAAAAATTGCAAAAAGGAGGAGGCAAGCACGAGCTTGGTTATTTTCATTGTGAGGATTTTCACGTCGTAAATGGTGCTCAGACGGTAAGCACCATCGGGCAATTCATCGCCAAGAATCCGGACGCCGACCTATCCTCCTGCTTAGTTCAGTTCCGCGTGATAGAGCTTGGCGAAGAAGGCGAGAGCTTCGGAGATGAGGTCACTAGAACAAACAACCGTCAGAACAAAATCGATGCTAAAGATTTTGTATCCCAGGATAAGGAGCAAAAGCGTATCCGCACGGAACTTTTGATCGACAAAATCAACTATCAGATCATGCGACGTGAAGATAGTCCAAAGGGCAATCGCGATTTTGACCTCCAGGACAGCACGACAGCACTCGCATGCGCGTCCGGAGACGTTTCAATTATTGTGATATTGAAAAATCAGATTGGGAGGCTTTGGGAGGAGCTTTCTAAAGCACCGTATAAAGCCCTTTTTAATCCATCAGTTTCCGGAACCTTCGTCTGGAACTGCGTACAGGCACAAAGATTAATTGATAGCGCTATAGAGACTCGACGATCCAAAGTAGCCACGCCCCGTGAGCATCGGATCTTGACCTCTGGCAACAGGATTATTTCGGCGCTAGTTTTTAAGCAGATGAATGTCAACCGCTTTGATGAGCAGGATTTTGTATTTGACGACTATATTGATGACCTTCGAACGCTCGATGCCGTGAATACCATTGCACACTCCGCCTTGGAATACATGCAACGATTCCACTCTAAAGCAATGATTCCGAATTTCTTCAAGAATCAAACAAAGAGTAGAGAACTCTTCGACTACGTTGTGCGTCAGAACAGTAAGAGTCGAGTATTTTTCTTGCCACGCTCCCGAAGTACACAAAAAGCTACCGAGGCGTGAGCCCTTAGCACTCAGAACGCCGATGTTTCTCCCCAACTACAGCCCCGCCGCAGACCGCAACAAGCAGCCCATCCTCGATGTCCTGCGCGAAGTCTTGTCTGAGCAAGGCAATGCGCTAGAGATCGCCTCAGGCACAGGCCAGCACGTCGCCTGGTTCGCCGCGGCTCTGCCGCAATGGACATGGCAGCCTACCGATGCGATGCCTGCCGCGATGGACTCCATCTCTGCCCACATAGCCGAACAGGGCTTGCGCAATGTGCGCCCTCCCCTGGTGCTCGACGTGACGGCACCTGAATGGCTACCGAGCACCGAACAATTCGACCTGATTTACTGCGCCAACATGCTGCACATCTCGCCTTGGGCGACTTGCGCTGCGCTGATGCAGGGCAGCGCGCGCCATCTGGCGCCGGGCGGCGTACTGGTGACTTACGGGCCATATCTGGAAGACGGCGTGCCTACGTCGGAAGGCAACCTCAGCTTTGACCAAAGCCTGCGCGCGCAAGATCCGTCGTGGGGCATCAGGCGAAGGGAAGATGTGGAGCAGGAAGCCGCGCGCGCCGGCCTGCAGCTGCAAGCCCGGCACGCCATGCCGGCCAACAACCTGCTGCTGGTTTGGGCCAAATCACAGCAGTTGGCAAAACATTAACCGCGCACTCGCTGGCGGCAAGCTGACCCCGCTATTATTTCTATAGCTAGTCGCGCTTTCCCATCAAGGGCTACAGCCTCATTTTTAATAAATTTTCGTTTTAATCCGGCTAGCGTAGCGATCAGCGGCTTTTCTCAACCGGGTTGGCGGTCAACCAATTAGCTGGGTACGCCCGCATGAACTCCCTGGCCTTTTCCGTGCGGGCGCTAAGCCAGGCATCGTAGGCGCCCTCGTTCAGGATCGCCAGCATGCGTTTTTCGTTGCCGGGCTGCTGGTACCGGCTCATCAGGGCGTGGCTGTTGGCATTTACTGTGAGGAGTGCGTAGCTGACGATGACTTCGCCATCCGCGCCTGTCCAGCTCTCCCACAGGCCCGCCACACCCAGGGGTTGGCCATCTACCCGGGCAATGCGGGTGGGCACGGCCTTGCCGCTGCGCCAATCGTCTTCCATAAACGCCATCATGGGCACGATGCAGCGCTGACCGCCCAGCCAGGCATCGCGGAAATTGCTGGACGTGGTGACGGTTTCCGAGCGGGCATTGACCAGCTTGGTCGAACGCAGTTTGGCGTCTGACGCCGACTTGACCCAGCGCGGCACCAGGCCAAACTGCCCGACTACCAGCTCGTGCGAAAGCAGCGCTCGCGGGAGCTTTTCAGCGCCTGTGGGCTCGTCAACCTCTTCGGCTTCCTCAGCTTCATCGGCTTCATCAGCTTTGATCGCGCGGATAAAAACACCCGGCTTGCGCGGCCACACATTGCGTTCCACGGGCGATTCCGGGGAGGCCACTCCGAAGGCATCGGTATAAAGCGTGGCGGTTTTGATGCTCTCGTATTGGGTACTCATGCGGCGATGCTATCGCAGTGCCGCTACCAGGGCATGGTCCAATGACACCCATGCCCAGCCCCAGCTTCACTCCGCCCACCCCAACCGGCATGCCGCCGCGCCTGATCTGCTTTAACAAGCCCTACGGCGTGCTGAGCCAGTTCACGCCCGAAGGCCGCTGGCGCGGGCTGAAAGACTTCATTGCAGTGCCCGAGGTGTATGTGGCCGGCCGGCTGGACGCGGACAGCGAGGGCCTGCTGCTGCTGACGAGCGACGGCGCGCTGCAGGCGCGCATCAGTGACCCGCGCTTCAAGATGGAAAAAATCTACTGGGTGCAGGTTGAAGGCGTACCCGACGAAGCTGCGGTGGATGCATTGCGCCAGGGCGTGCAGCTCAACGACGGCATGACGCGCCCCGCCAACGCGCGGCTGATCGACACACCGCCGGGCCTGTGGGAGCGCGAGCCGCCCGTGCGCGTGCGCAAGGCCATACCCACGACGTGGCTGGAACTGGGCATTCGCGAAGGGCGCAACCGGCAGGTGCGGCGCATGACGGCTGCCGTGGGCTTTCCAACTTTGCGACTGATTCGCGCTTCCATCGGCCCCTATGCGCTGCAGGGCCTGGCGCAGGGCCTCTGGCGTGAGGCGCAAGAGCAAGCGGAATAGAAGGCGGAATGGGGCAACACGCCGCAGAAGTTACTGCCGCAGGATCTTCTCCATCGCCTTTCCTTTGGCAAGCTCATCAATCAGCTTGTCCAGCCAGCGAATCTTCTGCATCAGTGGGTCTTCGACCTCTTCTACGCGAACACCGCAGACCACACCTTTGATCAGTGAGACATTCGGATGCATGGCTGGGGCCTGGGCGAAGAAAGTTTCGAAATCGTTTTGCTGTCTGATTTGTTTGTCCAGCCCCTTTTGGTCATAACCGGTCAGCCAGCAGATGATCTGATCGACTTCTTCTTTGGTGCGGCCTTTGCGTTCGGCTTTTTGAACCAACATCGGGTAGACCTTGGCAAAAGCCATCGTGAAAATCTTGTGCTGGGGCATCGTCATTCCTTCTGCAAAGCGGCTATGCCTCTGCCTCGAGCGCGGCCTTCAACCGGCCCAGTGCCTGGTCCCACTGCTGGGCAATCAAATCCAGTGAGCGGCGGGCTTCGTCGAGCTGCTGTGGGTCAAACTGCCACAGACGCTCTCGCCCTACTTTGACGTGATGCACCAGCCCCGCGTCGGCCAGCACATGCAGGTGCTTGGTCACGGCCTGGCGGGTGATGTCGGTAGTGGAGGTGAGCTGGGCAATTGACACGGCGCCGCCCACGCAGAGCACGGCCACCAGCCGCAGGCGGGTTTCGTCGCCCAGGGCGGCGAAGACGCCTGCGGGGCCGGGCTGGGGGGTCAAGACTTCAGAGGTTTTAGTGCGAGGTGACATATTTCTGGATATTGTCCAACTGGCCTTCCCAGCCGCCGGTGTTCATCCGAATGGCCTCTGCGCGGCGTGCTACGGGGATTTTGTCAAAGCCTGATTCCACCACGCTGAGCAGGGTGCCCTTGCCCGTGTCTTTGAGGGTGAACTCGACCAGCGTGGTGGGCTCTTTCGAATAGTCGATGGCCGGGTCTACCGCGTAGGGGTGCCAGCGGTAAGAGAACAGCTTTTCGGGCTCTATCCGCTCAATGAGCACGTCAAACAGCACATGCTCATAGCCCGGAATGGTGATGTGGCCCTGCACCTGCTGGCCGGCAATAAAGTTTTTGCCCTTGAGCGCCACGCCGAACCAGCCGCCAAATTCTTCGGCGTTCACCAGCGCGCGCCAGACCCGTGACACGGGGGCGTTGATCAAGGTGCTGCGTTCGATGCGGTCTGTGGATGAAGACGATGTCGTTGATGAAGTCATATGCAATCTCCTGGTTGCATTAATTATGCGCAAGCCAATTCAAAACCGCAACAAAATGGTTGCATTAATTTGCAACCATTTTTATCGCCGGCGATAAATTGCAACCGGATGGTGAAAACTGCACGCTAAATACTTAACCAGCGCGTGAGAGCGCTACAGGCCTCAAAGTGGTTCGCCGATCGGGACTCCCCAAGGACGCGTGAAAGTGGCCCTGGAGCCCAGCTATTTGGCCGATGGTTTGTTCAGCGTCGCGGCTTCGCGTATCAATGCCTTCAGCGCTTTCTCATCGATCTTGTCGCCCTCATGAAAGTCAATGGCGCGGCGGGTGTTGCCTTCGAGGCTGGAGTTGAAAAGGCCTGAAGGGTCTTCCATCTTTGCGCCTTTGGGGAAGGTCAGCTTCACGGCCTTCTTGTAGGTCTCGCCGGTGCAGAGGATGCCGTCTTTAGACCACACGGGAACGCTCCACTTCCATTCCTCGACCACATTGGGAACTGCCTGCGTGACGATGGCCCGGACGCGGGCGAGCGTGTTGCCGCGCCAGTCATCGAGGCCTTTGATCTTTGCGTCTATCAACTCAGAAGCTGAGCCTGATTCTTTTGCTTCAGCTGGTGCGCTCTTGGTTTTGTTCATGTTGTTGCTCCTTTCTTGATGTACCTTCATGTCCGGCGTTCGCTCACATCTTTTCGCCGGGCAACTGGCTGGCCTGTTTCACCCAGTCAGCTAACTGCGCTTCGTCGAAGGGGTCGTCTTCATGGATGTCGAGGTAGCGCGTGTCTTTGCTTTTCGACTCACCAGGCGGAACAGGCCGCAGCGACGTGCCGCGAAAAAATGCCACCTTGACGTACTTCGTGAAGCAATGGACGCTGAGGAACCAGCCCTGGTCCGCCACACCGTAGAAGGGTGAGTTCCATTTGACGGCCTTGTGCACACCGGGAACGGTGCGCACGATGAGCGCGTCAAGGCGTTGCCCGATGTCGCGCTTCCAGCCCGGCATGGCCGCGATGTAAGCCTGCACGGGCGCGTCGCCCTCGCCTTTGGGTATCTGCGGGTTGCCGCCTGCGAGCAGGGCCGGCTTGCCTGCCTTTGCCGGCACCCTGCTCGCATCGGGCTTCTTTTTGGCCATTGCATTCATCTCAATGCCTCGCGTTGAAGACCTGGGCAGTCAACCTGCCCGCGCCAGAACCTCTTCCAGCTTGGCAAAGAACTGTGGCCAGCCGTGCTTGGCGCCCTGGTAGGCCTGCTCCTGGTCCAGCCGGAAGCCTGACTGTTCCATGCGCAGGTGTGTGCCCGTGCCTGTGGGGGTAAGCGTCCAGGTGACGACGCTTTCAAGGCCATAGGCGGCCCAGGTGTAAGACAGCGTTTTGTCGGGCTCGATGGCCAGAACCTGGCATTCGACAGCGCCCCAGTCTGCGCGCAGGCTGAAACGCTGGTCCATGACGGGCTTGAAGTCGTTCTTCATGAGCCACTCTTCGATCAGGTGCGGCTGCGTGAGGGCGCGCCAGATTTTTTCGGGCGGGTAAGGGATCTCGCGCTCGACGACGACGGCGCGTGTTTCAGTGGAGGCCGTAGTGGTGTCAAGGGTTGTGGTGTTGCTCATTGGTCCATCCTTTTCAAAAGTGATTCGAGATGATCGATGCGGTCGTTCCAGAAGGCGCCATAAAAACTCACCCAGTCGCGCAGGACTGAAAGCGCCAGCGGCTGGGCGCTGTAATGCGTTTCGCGGCCCTCGCGCCTGTCGTCCACCAGCCTTGCCTGCTTCAGGATGCGCAGGTGCTTGGACACCGCCGGCTGCGACACGCCTGCGCGGTCCGTCAGCGCACGCACGGTTTGCGCCCCGTCCTGGGCCAGGCGCTCAAAAATCGCCCGGCGTGTCGGGTCGGCCAGGGCTTTGAAAACTTCGTTGGCGACCTCGTTGGAAACTGTTTGCATGCCGAAATCATAACCATATGGTTATTGGTCTGTCAACCCACCCTGCATCCAGAAAGTGAAAGCCCCGGGGATTCAGCCCCGTCAGCCTCAGCGTGACCTGAGCGTGACAACCCGTTGCCATCATGGAAGGCAGTTCATGAACGCCGCCATTCAACAATGCCGCCTTTCTCTGACAGACAAACGCTTGCGATGCGTGCCAAATGGTTTCAAGCGCCGCCGTCCGGGGGCGCATAACGACCCCTGCCAGGAGATAGCCATGCCCCAGTTCGCCATGATTACCGGTGACGTGACTTACACACCGGGTGACGGTACGCCCATCGAGATCCCGCGTGTGCGTGTGGAAGTTGCGCTGGAGCCGGACAGCGCCACGCTCAGCTGGGACGCCGGCGACGGTGTTGCCGCCGTCACGGCGATTCCGCGCATCCAGTTTGACGACTACGTGAGCAAAGGAAAAATCACGCTCACGCAGTAAGCGCCGCGGCGCCGCAATAATCGACTCCATGCCCGTCAGCACCTCACGCTCCACTTTCCTGCCTTTCTTGCCATCGTTGCAGCCCTCCCCGCCCACCCGCCGCTCAGTGCTGCTGGCGGGCGCAAGCCTGCTGGCCTTGCCTGCCTCATGCCTTGCCGCGGCGCCTGCGCCCTCGGGCGCCTGGCCCACCGCGTCGCAGGTTCCCGGCGGCATTGCCCGGCTGCCACTGGGCCCGGCGGCGGTGCGGCCCGTGGCGCAGGCAGGCGGTGTGCCCTTGCTGGTGCTGGGTGACCCTGCGGGGTGGACGGCGCTGGTAGGCATTGCGCTGTCTGCAGAGCCCGGCGAGGCGACCATCTCGGTGCTGGCCCCTGACGGCAGCCAGCAGCAGCTTGCTTACACGGTAGCGCCCAAGCACTACCTTGAGCAGCGCCTCAAGGTAGCGCCCGGCACGGTGGATTTGTCGCCCGAAGACCAGGCGCGCTACGAACGCGAGCGCGCGCACCAGGAAGTGGTGATGGCCACCTTCAGCGAGCCATTGCCGCAAACGCCGCTGCGCATGCAGGTGCCGGTGCCGGGCCGCCGCTCCAGCTCGTTCGGGCTGCGCCGCGTCTTCAACGGGCAGTCGCGCAACCCGCACAGCGGCATGGACATCGCCGCCGCCACGGGCACGCCGGTGGTGGCGCCGCTGCCCGCCCGCGTCATTGACACGGGCGACTATTTTTTCAACGGCAACACGGTGTGGCTGGACCACGGCGGCGGCCTGCTGAGCATGATGTGCCACCTGAGCGCGATTGGCGTGGCCGTTGGCGACACACTGAAGACGGGCGAGCGCCTGGGCGCCGTGGGTGCCACAGGCCGCGTCACCGGGCCGCACCTGCACTGGGGCGTGATGCTGAACCGCGCCATGGTGGACCCGGCGCTGTTTCTGGGGGCCCGGGCAGGCGGCGAGTAGCCGACAGGTTATTTAAGGGGAAAGCGGCCACAGCCCAATAGGATATTGCGCAAGCAGCTATTAAAAACGTAGCGCCTCCACACCAAAACCGGCTGTAACTGAATCTGGACCGGCCCCTCTAGCCCGGTAGGTCGCACTCACTAGGGAAAACATTGATGATGAATCATTGTTCAACCCCTTTGAAGGAAACACCATGACCGCCAAAAACCTGTCTACCGTTGCAACCGACCTCATCGAGTCTTCCGGCAACACCGCCCGCCACGTGATCAACGCCTACCGCGCCGGCGGCGAGCGCGCAGTCATCCTGCTGGAGCAGCGCTGGAACCGCGCCCTGAAACAGTCGCGCACCGAGCTGACGGCCGAAACGGCCAAAAATGCCACGGCAGCACAACTGGCCTTCAGCGTGTATTACACCAAGGGCCTGATGCTGACGACCAACGGCGCGCAGCAAGTGGTGAGCCAGCTGGTCAAGGTTCTGGAGAGCGGCGTGGAACGCGCTGCCGCCAATGCCAGCCTGTTTGAAGAAAAAACCGGCGTGACCACCCTGAACACGCTGGCCCAGGCCACCGCGCCGGGCGCCCTGGCACTGAGCAAACTCGCCGCGCAGATCGAGCAGAAGACCGCCCAGCTCGCCAGCAAAATTGCCGGCGACCAGGCCAGCACCGCCAAGCGCAAGACCGCTTTCAGCCAGCGCCGCACCGCCAAGGCTGCCTGAACATTTCTGAATAAAAGGGGGCTTTAGCCCTTTACAGACGGGCGCAAGCAGCTATCAAATCAGTAGCATACCGAAGTAGCGCATGGGCCCCAAAGAAAAAGCCGCCTTTTCAGGCGGCTTTTTCACGAGCGGAATCCGACGGCTTGCTGACCCGGCAACTGCAGACCCGCGCTTGAAATGCCGGCCACGGCCCCCAGCTGCGCCTGATGACCGACCCTCTCCACATCGTCTGCCCGCACTGCCACACCACCAACCGCGTGCGCGCCGACCAGCTGGGCAGCGAGCCAACTTGCGGCAGCTGCAAGAAGGCGCTGTTTACCGCGCATTCCACCGCGCTGGACGAAGCCGCGTTTGACAAACACATCACCCGCAACCAGATTCCGGTGCTGGTGGACTTCTGGGCGCCGTGGTGCGGGCCGTGCCGGCAAATGGCGCCAGCCTATGAGCAGGCGGCAGCACAGCTGGAGCCGCAGGTGCGCGTAGCCAAGGTCGACACCGAAGCGGTGCCCAACCTGGGCGCACGCTTCAATATCCGCAGCATTCCCACGCTGGCATTGTTCAAGGGCGGCCGTGAAGTGGCGCGCCAGGCCGGCGCCATGGGCGCGGCCGACATCGTGCGCTGGGTGCAGGGTAATTTACGCTGAGACTATCAGTCGGCGCTATGCTTTTCATAGCTGCTTGCGCCCGACTGTATTAGCCTGCTGGCACTTTTTTCAATCATTTTTGTGCGCCCGCGCCGGGGCGCGTTCACTGCGCTCAATCAGTCGAGCGCGGCGTCCGCCACCAGGTAGCGCCTCACCAGGTCAAAAAATCGGTCGTAAAAGTCATCGGCGGTGATGGTTTCACTGCCCACCTTGACCATGGACTCATTGCTCGACGTGAAGGGCAGCGAGACGGAGCCAATGGCGCCCACACCCAGGCTGGCGGAGTTGTTGGTCTTTTTCATGGCGTAGCTGTCCTGCAGGGCCGTAACAAAACCCAGGCTCACTTTTCCGTCGGGCGTGTCGGGTGCGCACACCACGCGAACCACCATTTGCAGGTGCGCCTCGGGCTCGGGCTGGAAGGCTTTTTGCCCTTCCACCAGTTCGGCGCTGGCCATGTTGATGATGTAGCCCTGGCTCAGCAGTGCACGCCGCGAGGCCTCGCAGGTCCGTGCAGGGGTGGCGTCAAACAGGCGCGAATACGTCTGGGTGGAGGCAAACTTTTCCTGCAGCGGAAATGCCTTGGCGCCGGTGACGCAGCCTGTCAGCAGGGGCAACAGGCCGCATGCTGCCAGCAGCACGGCGGGGAGTCGGCAGGATTTCCAGAGTTGCATCAAAAGGGAAGTTTCCACAAGGATAAGAGGTGTCTCATGCACAAGGTGTCACCATACCTCCAATACCTCCGTTAGAGGCGCCAGCTCACGCATCGGGTGCGTCGCAGTTGTAGCAAATCGTTCGCGAGGCCAGCTGGCCGGCCGAAAAACCGGCTCGCTAGTTCGGTTCGCTACGTCGGCCCGCTATTTCTGGTCCGCGCCTGCGGACCAGAAGACGGCGCTCCATTCCAGCGGGTTAAAGCTCCGGTCGCGGTTGTATTCGAGCGTGCCGTTGGGCAAGGTCCAGCGCAGAACCGGACCGCCCATCCGCGAAACAATGCCTGCGCGTTCCGCTTTTCCGTACTGCCCTACCAGGCGATCGTGCCACCTGCCGTGCACCCACCAGGGAACATGCACCACCGTGGAAGTCAGGCGGCCCTTGCTGAAAAAAGCCACGAGCATCATTGCGGGTTCCCCATCGGCTTTGTCCACAGCCGCATGGCAAAGCCGGTCGGTCCCGGCAGGCCCGCCCTGCTGGTTGGAGCAGCTCAGGAACACTTCTCCAAAATGCTTGCGCACAGCGGCTTCGTCCATCTGGCCGGAGAGCTGGGCGTAGCGCATCGTCACCGCGGGTGATTCGACGCGCAGGTAGCCGTAATAGACCTCCAGGCGGTCACGGTTCAAAACCCCTACGACGGCGACCAGACACACCAACACCGCCAATACCGCCAGCACGCCCCACTTGATCCACTTTCCGGTCACCGCATTCATGATTTAACCCTTGTTGCACCTCTGCTCCAGCCCCGAAGCATATCCGGCATCGCGGCCGGCGCCCGTGGCACAAACGACACGGCAACCGGGCTCACAGGCTCATAATTGGCCCGCCGCTCTGAAGCAGAATCCGATTTGAAGACACCCGCATCACCTCCATGACCCAAAGCCCGCACCGCCGCCCGAATTCCGGCTTTGTCAGCCTGCGCTTTGCACTGGTGGCCTGCGCGCTGCTGGCGGGGTTGCACTGGTGGTTTTCACCCAACACCTTCCGCGCGGCGGGTGTGGGCAACGACCTTGCCTGTCCGCTGCCGCCGCAGGTCAATAGCGGCGACGAGCCGCTGCAAACCAGTGTGCCAGGCGACATGGCGCCTTTCGTGCTGAAAGCCGCGACCCTGACGCCGCTGGCGGGCTTTAGCGTGGACGCGCGGGTGCTGTCGCGCGAAGACTACCGGATGGGCAACGAGGCCACGCTGTCGCCCACCGACCTGGCTTTAGGCTGGCAGCGCATGGCCGACGACAAGGTGTTGTCGCAGCTGATGATCAGCCAGTCGTCACGCTGGTACTACTACCGGTGGGACAACGAACCACCACTGCCGCCGCCGGAAATTGCACGTAGCAGCGCCAACATGCACCTGATCCCGGCCACGGACGCGGTTGCCAAAGCACTGACCCGCGTGAAGCGCAACGACCGCGTGCGCATCGACGGCTGGCTGGTGGAAGCGCAGAAACCCGACGGCTGGCGCTGGCGAAGCTCCACCGTGCGGGAAGACACCGGAGCCAGCTCGTGCGAGGTGGTCTACGTGTGTTCCATCAGCCGGCTGTAGCAAACGCCTGCCTTGTCCCGGCGGCTCAAGCCACCGCCCGGCCATTGATCTGCCCGGTGGGTACCTGGTAGTTGCGTTCGTCAAACAGGTCGATGCCGCATTTCAGCGATTCCGCCCAGTCAAAAAACTGGCCGATGGCCGGGCCTTTGAGCGGCGCTCCGTGCTGGGGCACCAGCATGGAAATATCCAGCCGGCGCGCCATGGCCACCCACAGGCGCAGGACCTTGTTCGACACCATGTAGCGTTTGTGAAAACCCTCCATCAACGGCAGATGGGGCTTCAGGTCGGTGACGGGCACCTGCGCCGTTCGGCCGGACATCATCGACACACCCAAGTCACCGGTGAACAGGATGCGGCTGATGGGATCGTAAAAATGGAAGTTGCCTTCCGAGTGCAGGAAGTGCGCGGGCAGCAGCCACAGCTCGCTCTGCCCCAGCGGCAACCGCCCGCCGCTGTCGGGCACGCCGACCAGGCGCTGCTCGGTCTTGCCGACCTTGGTGAAGTGCGGCACAAAACGCTCCCATACACGCGAGATCACCAGTTGCGCCGGAGTGGACGTGAGCCAGCGGTCCAGCGAGGCAATGATGTCGGGGTCGGCGTGGGAGGCGATGATGTAAGACAGTTTTTGCGGACTGAAGTGGCGCGACATGCCCAGGAACAGTTCGTTGAACGCCAGGTTGCCGCCCGGGTCGATCACGGCGCCGGTGCCGTTGTCGACAATCAGGAACTGGTTGGACTGGACGGCTTGCCCGTCTTCTTCGATCAGGTCGGTGAACATCAGGCAGGCATGCCTGTCGTCACGGTAAAGCTCTATGGGCATGGCTGAATGCGTGCGGCGACGCAGAAAAAAAAAGCAACTTTATAAGCGGCCTGCTGCTCGCGTATTGATGCAGGTCAATGACACGCCTGAAGCGCGCGCCGCCACCCACACCGGCGCAACACGAGCAATGCCGCAGGCAAAAAAAGCGCGCCGGCGCTTCAATGAGCACCGGCGCGCCTTGCTTGCGCATGGCAGCTGTCCAGGCACCGCGTGGCGGCGCCCGGAACAGCGCTTTACTTAACCGCTTAACCGCGGCGGCGGTTGTTCATCATGCGTTCCACGTCGTCGCGCAGCGATGTCAGCTCATTGCGCAGCTGACGGCGCTCCTGCGCGGTCACCACGCCGTCGGACTTGAATTGGGTCTCATGGCGCTCAATGCGGCGTTCACGCTGGTGCAGCTTCGCGGCTTCGCGCTGCGTGATGCGGCCCGTGCGGACGCCTTCGTCAATGCGCTGGCTGATCTGGAATTCACGGTTGTCGATGCCGGGGGTGTTGCCGGCATTGCCAGGCCTGCCCGCCACATTGCGGTTGTTCATCATGCGTTCCACTTCGGCGTTGAGGCCGTCCAGGTCGGCGCGGAGCTGCTGGCGCTCTTGCGGCGTGGCGACGCCGTTGGATTTGAAGCGCGCCTCGCGGGCCGCGATCTCCTGGTCGCGGCGGTACAGCACCTGCGCTTCGGACGGTGTGATGTGGCCGGAGGCCAGACCCTGCTGAATGCGCGCGCTGATGGCTTGCTGCGCCTGGTCAATGCCGGGTGTGTGAGTGCCCTGCGCCATGGCGGGTGCAAACCCCAGGCCGGCGAACAGGGCTGAGGCCAGCAACGAGACAGTGAGGAATTTCGATTTCATGAGGTTCTCCTTGGAATGCTTATGCGTTTGATTGCCAGCAACCCGGTGGGCAACTTGCAGTGGCGGTGATAAATCTCCGGTTCGGCAAGCGGCTGTCGGGGCTGCTCCTGAATCGCTGCTTTCAAAGGCCTTTGCGCTTCAGTGAAACCATTGTTGGCCCGCTCTTGTGAATGCCGTGTAAGGCAAACGGAGCTTTACCCCGTCATTACGCAGTGATTACCCTTGCATTACCTCGCGCTTGCAGTGGTGTCCAGATGCGCTTTAGCATGGTTAGACTGTGCGCATGCTGATCATCCCTTCGCTGAGCCGCAAGCAGCTGCATCCGTAAGACAAGACGCCGGCCGCACACCCGGCTCCACCCGATAACCTGAAATAAACCGGCACGACGCATGGACTCGCATCACCAACCCCTTCGCCGCCAACTCCTGCTGGGTGCTGCCGGCTCTGCGCTGCTGCTGGCTACGGCTTGCTCCAGAAAGGCCGGCCCCAAAGGCAAGACCCTGCCCAAGGAGGCCACCCTGCTGTGCCTGGGCGATTCGCTGACCTTTGGCTATGGCGCCCCTGCGGGCGCCAGCTACCCGCAGCAGCTGGAACTGTTGACCGGCTACGTCACGCAGAACGCGGGCATCAACGGCGACACAGCGGCCGGCGCACTGGCACGGTTGCCGGCGCTGCTGCAGGAAAACAAGCCGGGCCTGGTGCTGGTGTGCATTGGCGGCAACGACTTTCTGCGCAACATGCCGCCGGACGGCACCCGCGCCGCCATCAAGTCGATCGTGCAAACCGCCGCTGCCAGCACGCAGGTGGTACTGATCGCACAGCCCAAACCCGTGCTGCTTTCTGCCGCGATGGGCTCACTGAAAGACCATGAGGTGTATGCCGAGGTCGCCGCGGAAACAGCCACCCCGCTTTTTTCAGATGCCTGGTCTTATGTGCTGTCACGCAGCGAATTGCGTTCTGACCAGATCCACGCGAATGCGGAAGGCTACAAAGTGTTTGCCGAGCGCCTGGCCAGCTGGCTGCGCGACATGAAGTTTGTGACCTAGAACCCCAGGCCAACGTCAGGCGTCACCCAGCCCGATGGGCGCCGGCGCCTCCATCACGATGCGTGTGAAGAGGCGGTCATACACCGGGTCGGCCGCGTGCTTGCCGGCAAGCGGGTCACGGTTTTGCTGGAAGGCGGTGTCCAGCTCTTTCCAGTCGGCCTCGGTGAGCACTTTTTCAGCCTGCGGCAGGATGACTGTTTCTTCGAGCCGCATGTGCTCGAGGTAAAACTCGACGTAGCGTTTGCACTGCGCCTCGAACTCGGGCTTTCGTTGCTCGCCCAGCAGTTCCCAGGCAAGCAGCAGGTGCTGCAGTTCACGCACGGCCTTCTCGCCGCTCATGTGGTCGCGCTCCAGCTGCTGCACCGTGGCCATAACCGATGGCGCGGAGCGCACCACGCGGGGAAACAGCAGGTCCGACTCTTTCGGGTGATGCAGGCGCTCGGGGAACTCGTCGATATAAAACAGCATGGCCCGAAAGACGTCGAAGAACTGCTGCGCACGGTCGCCCGGGCCGCGCGCCACCATGAGCAGCATGGAACGCAGCATGGCGGAAAGGGAGGCGTGCTCATCAAGGATGATCTGCACGCTGGCATGTTTGTGAATGGCGGTCTCCGGCGGGTAAGTGCCACCAAGAATGCCACCAGGTTCTCCCCCGGACTTGATGAAGATCAAACCACGCGGATTTTTCCAGCCGGTATCGCCCCGGGAACGAATATCGCCCCACCCCCTTCCCATTGAGGCGATGGCTTGACCTGCATCAAAGCCGTTTGGCGGCAGCAACCTAAAGTGGAACCGCCTCCTGCTCAAGGTTTGCCGCGCCGGCGATGAGCCGCCCAGGATGACAAGGAGATTTGCCATGTTCAAACATATCCTTCTACCCACCGACGGATCGCCCGCTTCGGAACGGGCGATTGCACGGGCCGTAACCTTCGCCAGGGAAGCCCGGGCCAGGATCACGGGCTTGCATGTGATGCAGGAGTTCCACCTGCTGACCTACCGGGTCCAGATGCTGGAAGACACGCGGGACCAATTCATGAGGGAATGCCAGGCGCAGGCAGAGGCATTCCTGTCTGCGCTGAAAGACGCCGCCGACAAGGCGGGCGTGCCTTGCGAAACCGTTTGTGTCGCAGGCGACCACCCCTACGAAACCATCGTCCGGATGGCGGACGGCAAAGCTTGCGACCTCATCGTGATGGCTTCGCACGGCCGCAAGGGCATCACCGGGTTCCTACTGGGCAGTGAAACCCAGAAGGTGCTGTCTCACAGCAAAAAACCGGTGCTGGTACTGCACTAGAAACCACTATGCCAAAGGAGCTCATCATGAAAAAGAACGCCGGCACTGCCGACCGAGCGGCACGCATCGTGGCGGGACTCGTCATCCTCAGCCTGTATTTTGTGGTGGAGCCCGCCTGGCGCTGGTGGGCGCTGCTGGGAGTCGTGCCCCTGCTGACAGGGTTGCTGGGCTGGTGCCCGGCTTACACGCTGTTTGGCATACGGACCTGCAAAACAGGCCCCACGTGACCCCGTGCGCGGTGGCTGGCCTCAGGGTTCGTCGGACCCGGACCTGCCGGATTTATCCGGCCGGGGAATCTTCTTGAACTTGATCAACCGGTTGGTTTCGATCTTGTCTTTTTTCACCTGGCGCTCGGCGTCGAGTAGCCGGCCGGCGGTCGCCCATTCGGCAAATTCGTCAGGCGTTTCCAGGGTCACACGGCCCAGCGTTCCCGCCCGGAATTCGTAGATCACGATCTCGGCGGCCTTTTGCAGGTTGACCCGGCCCTTGGAGAGCACCGCGCCGCGCTTTCGGCCGATTTCTTCCAGCAGTTGCTCGTCGGTGATGTCCGGCGTGACTTCGACCTTGTAGCGCGCCTCCAGCAAGGCCGGGTAGTGCTTGATCAGGTAATCCAGCAGCTCGAGCGCCACCTCTTCCTCATTAAAGGCGTTGCGGCCAATGGCACCGCTGGCGGCCAGGTTGTAGCCGCTTTTGGCCACGATGATGCGCGGCCACAGCATGCCGGGTGTGTCCCATAAATAAAACCCGTCGGCCAGTACCAGGCGCTGCTCGACCTTGGTGATGCCGGCTTCGTCGCCGGTTTTGGTGGCGCGCTTGCCGGTGAGGGTGTTAATCAGGGTGGACTTGCCGACGTTGGGAATGCCGCAGATCAGCACCCGCATAGGCTTGACCATGGTGCCGCGTGTTGGTGCCAGCGCGTGGCAGGCGTCGATGAGGCGGCGGGCGGGCGTGGTTTCGCTGGCGTCGAGTTCGATGGCGCGGGTGGCAGGCAGGCTGTTGTAGTGATCCAGCCAGAGCGGCGTGCGGGTGGCGTCGGCCAGGTCGCGCTTGTTGAGCACCTTGAGCGCGGGCTTGGCGCTGGTGAGCTCGGCCAGCATGGGGTTGGCGCTGGAGCCGGGCAGGCGCGCATCAAGCAACTCAATGACGACATCAATTTCCTTGATGCGCTCACTGATGGCTTTTTTGGTCAGGTGCATGTGACCGGGAAACCACTGGATGGCCATCGGGATCTTTTCTTTCTGGGGTTCGGGTTTGGGGGCATGGGGCGAAGACCCCTGCGATACCCCAATTGTCGCCGCATACCGCAAAATACCCTCCTGGCGAAGAAGGCACCACCAGCAGGGGCCGCGGAACCGGCTCTGCCGGGCCGCAGGCGCCGCCCCCTGCAAGGGGGAACAGGCTACACGCAGTGAGCCTGGACGGGGGTGTACTTGTTAATAAGTGGTTAATCAGCCATCGGCACGATCAATGCATGGCGTGCACTGCGCCTGGCAGCCCCATCCTGTCATCCCACACAGCGACCCGAAAGAGACAAATCCGTGCACCTGCTCCTGGTAGAAGACGACGCCATGCTGGCCGAAGCGGTGTGCGACGCGGCGCGCCAGATTGCCTGGACGGTCGACCACGTCGGCGATGCGCTGGCCGCCAAGCTGGCGCTGGTGGACCATGTCTACGAAGCCGTGCTGCTGGACCTCGGCCTGCCCGGCGATTCGGGCCTGGCCGTGCTGCGCGCCCTGCGCGGGCGCTACGACGTCACGCCGGTGCTGATTCTCACGGCGCGCGGGCAGCTGAGCGAGCGCATCCTGGGGCTGGACGCCGGTGCGGACGACTACCTTGTCAAACCCTTCCAGCTCGATGAGCTGTGGGCCCGCGTGCGCGCCGTGATACGCCGCAGCCAGGGCAAGGTGGTACCGGTGCACACCTATGGCGACGTCAGCCTGGACCGCAGCAAACGCGCTGTGACGCGCAGCGGCGTGCGGGTGGCCCTGAGCGCACACGAATACCGCACGTTGCTGGCCCTGCTGGAGCGGCCCGGCCACGTGGTCACGCGTGACCACCTGGAAGACGTGGTCTACGGCAACACCTCGGCGATTGAGAGCAACACGATTGCGGTGTTCATCCACCAGCTGCGCCGAAAGCTTGGCGAGCACCTGATCACCACCGTGCACGGCCAGGGTTACATGATCGGCGAGGCCCAGCCTTGAAGTGCGTGTTCGTCAGGTCACTCAAGGGCCGTGTGCTGGCGGTTCTGGGCGCGACCATTACCTTGTGCTGGGCCTGCGCGCTCACCGTGCTGCTGGTGTACACCCTGCGCGGCCAGAGCGACCGCTGGGACAGCAAGCTGCAGGCCATAGGCACCAAGATCCTGACGGCCATCCCCAGCGGCGCGAAGCTCAAACCCTCCTTCAGCCACGGCCTGCAATT
The DNA here is from genome assembly GCF_056405695.1 of Polaromonas sp. P1_F6. NCBI lineage: Bacteria > Pseudomonadati > Pseudomonadota > Betaproteobacteria > Burkholderiales > Comamonadaceae > Polaromonas > Polaromonas sp. P1_F6. The sequence goes on along the minus strand of NZ_JBFUBQ010000002.1, from coordinate 697,333 downwards.
GCGTAACGAGAACATGCCGCGCGACGTCAACCTGACCTTCCAGGTCTGGACGAACCGCAAGGAGCTGATCGTTCGGGCACCGGATTCTCCGCGCGTCCCGTTGCTGCCGTCCTTCAACGATGGCTTTACCAGTTCCACCGTCAACGGCGAGCGCTGGCGCATCTTCTCGGTGTCCGACAGCACCGGTGAGGTCAGCGTGCAGGTGGCCGTGCGGCACAGCGTGATCGACGAAGAAATACGCAACAAGATCTTTGCGTTGCTGGGCCTGACGACGATGCTGCTGACCGTGGCCGGCCTGCTCATGTGGTTTGCGGTGAACAAGTCGCTGCGCCCCCTGACGGCGCTGGAAACCGCCGTGCGCAGCCGCCGCAAGTTTGACCTCACGCCGCTGCCGGTAGCGCAACTGCCCAACGAGATCCGGCCGCTGGTTGAGTCCTTTAATCACCTGCTGGACCAGCTGGACCAGGCGATGCAGGGCGAGCGGCGTTTTATCGGCGATGCGGCCCATGAGCTGCGTACGCCTTTATCTGCGCTCCAGGCGCAGGCCCAGGTCGCCTTGCGCGCGGCCACGGTGGCCGACAAGGACGCCGCCCTCGTCAAGCTGCTGGCGGTTGCCGAACGCAGCACGCGCCTTTCTGACCAGCTGCTGGATCTGGCGCGCATGGACGCGGGCGTTCATGCGCCGCAAAAAAGCCTGGCCGATTTGAGCGAGCTCATCATGCATGTGAGCCAGGAGTTCGACATGCAGGCACAGCAGCAGCGCCGCAGCATCATCCTCGCGCTCACGCCCTGCCCCATCGAATGCGACGTCGACGAGATCGGCATCCTGCTGCGCAACCTGCTGGACAACGCGCTGCGCTACACCACCGAGGGCGGCCGCGTGAAGCTTAGCTGCGGTTACCGCGGCGAAGCCGGCCGGGAACGGATCTGCCTGGAAGTGGCCGATGACGGCCCGGGCGTGCCCGAGGCTGAGCACGAAGCGATCTTTCGCCGCTTTCACCGCGTAGCGGGCAACGGCGGGCGCGGCAGCGGCATAGGCCTGTCGCTGGTGGCCGGCATCGCGCAGCTGCACGAGGCCGCCATCGAAACCGGGACCGGGCTGGACGGCAAGGGCTTTTGCGTGCGCGTGCTGTTTCCGCTGCCGGCCGAGGGAGCCGGCTCAGCCGGGGTAGGCGCGGTGCCTGCGCAACCAGCTTAAGGAATGTATCCACCCGCGCCAGGCTGCTTTCTTCACGAGATAGATTGTGTCGGTTCGCATGTTTGGTAACTCCTTCGTGTAAGGACCGCCGGAACTTGAAGTGCAGGGCCGCGGCCCGGCAGGCCCTGCAACGGGGTAGTCGAAGGACTCAGAAACGGTAGAGGTAACCCACACGCACACTGCTCTGGCTGGAGCGGTCGACCAGTGGGCTGTCCTTGATGCTGGAGCCCAGGTTGGTGGTGCTCAGGTCCAGGAAGATGCTTTGCCGCGGCGCGAGCGCATAACCCACGCGCAGCCCGGCTTCCAGGTTGACGGCCGAACCGCCCTGGTAGAAAGCCCGGCCGGCGCGCACCTCGGCGGCGTTCACGCCGTAGTAGTAGGACACGTATTTGTCGTCGAGCCGGGTCGCTGCCAGACGCGGCGTGATGTCGAAGCTGCCCGCCTGGAAGCGGCGGTCCAGGGTCAGCTTGAACTTCGTGCCCTTGCTGTTGCCAGAGGCGTCGCCCAGCAGCTCGGCCGAGAGGTTGGCGATGTCGTTGCGCCAGATGGCCGCGCCACCCAGCCAGATGCCGTCCTTGCGTTCGTCCATGCCGGCCAGGAAAGGGGAATCGGAAGCCTCGTAGCCTTCCATCGAATAGCGCGCACGCAAGCGGAAGGACACCGGGCCCGCCGAAGGCAGCTTGAAGTCTATGCCCGGGCCGAAGACGCTGACCCATTTGTTTTCATAGGTGAGCAACGGCAAGAGCCTGGTCTTGTTGTCAAAGTCGCGGTAGGGCTTGCGCTCCACGCCGACACCCACACCGAGGCCCCACGAGGATGCCACCTCACCTTGGCTCTGGCCCTGCGCAGGCTGTGACTGGGCGGCGGCTGGCTGGGCGAAAGCCGCCAGCAGGAACAGCGAGAACAGCGGAAGCGAAGCTTTTGCCGCTGTTCCGGCGGGGCGGTTTGCCGTTTGCCCGGCGGTGGATGGGGCGCTGGACGGCACAGGTTTGGCAGGACGGCGCGATTGGCGAGAGGTCATCTTCAGGTTCTCCAGTGGTTAAGCTGGAGCGGATCATGCCGACGCGAATTTAAGGAGTTCTTAGCGGTATTAAGAAATCGTTAAGGCTGGCCATTTGTGCCAGGCAAGCCCGCGGGCCTGTTACATCCACGCAAGCGCGATGAAGGACAATAGGTACCACGGCGCCGGACCGTCACTACAGCTACCAGGGCCACCCCGAGCGCCTTGCAACCCCATCTATCAAACCCCCCATGCCCCTGCCCGCAGCCCCCGACCAAAAACCCGTGATCCCGGCCCGCCGCCTGGCCGCTTCCACCCTCAAGGCCAACAACGAGCTGATGATCAAAGGCATCCTGTGTGTGCTGATCGGCCTCGGTGTGGTGGTGTCGCCCTACTTCATCACCTCACCGGGCATGCAGGGCATCGTCGCCAAATCAGCCCTGGTGGGCTGGTTTGCACTGGTGCTGGGCTGTGCATTCATCGGCCTGTACCTTCGCCGGCGCATGGCAGCCTCCGCCAAACCCTGACAGGCGCCCACACCAGGCCCATGCCCGAAAGCCTCACTGACCACAACGCCGCCCTGGCGATCTTCAGCGCCCTGCAGGAGCGCGCCGCTGCTGCGGACATCCGCTTGCGGCCACCTCCCCCCGAGCCCACCACCTGCTGCGGTCGCGGCTGCAACGGCTGCGTATGGGAAGGCTGGTACGCAGCCGTGGCGCACTGGCGTGAAGACGCCGAAGAAGCGATTTTCAAATGCCAAATCGGTCTCTAGCCCAATAAGATCCTGCGCCGGCAGCTACTGAATTGATAGCAACCGCTACAACCTCGACACCGGATCAGCGACGCCAGCAGGGGTGAGCAATACTGCCAGTGGGGGCCGGGGTCCGGCTTCGCCGGCCCCAAGGCGCCCGTCCCCTGCAAGGGGAAAAGGCATTACACGAAGTGAATGCCGATAGGGGTGTGCCTATCAGTGAGCCCCAACAGGGGTGTGCTCAACTTCGCGGCCTGGCATGCCCAGGCGCTCAGCCGACACGTATTGCTGCCGGTACACCTCAAACGGCATGGTGTCCGCAGCTTCAATCTTCTTTTGTTCCTGAACGGAAGCATCGGTCAATGCGGCGAAGTGTGCCAGCTGGCCGGCCGACAGCGGCTGCGCCTGCAGGATGCCTTGCGTCTTTTCAGACTGCGCCCGGCTGAACCGGATGAAGGAGTTGTCGTGGCTGTCGGCCATGGCGGCCAGCACACGGGCCGAAGGCAAGGTGGACGGATCCAGCAAGGCGGCGCTGGCCAACGTCAGGGCGTCGCTGTATTGCGTGCCGCCATGCGCGGCGTCAAGCGCCGCCGCGATGGGCGCGCATTGGCCCACCACCTCCGCACCCCAGGCCGTCAGCGTGATCTCATGGCCACCGCGCTTGAGTTTCAGGCCGGGCTCGCGCCCGCGCGCCGCCGTCTGGTGCTGGTTGTGCTTGAGCTCGGCGATTTCCTGGGGCGTGTCGTTCGGGCTGTCGCTGAGCAGGCAGTGCAGCAGGAACACATCGAGGAAACGCATGGTCTGCGCATTGATGCCGACGGGCTCGAAAGGGTCCAGGTCCATCAGCCGCACTTCGATGTATTCGACGCCGCGCTCGCGCAGTGCATGCAGCGGCCGTTCGCCGGGGAAGATCACGCGCTTGGGGCGAATGGTGCCGTAAAACTCGTTTTCAATCTGCAGCAGCGTGGTGGCCAGCTGGTTGTAGTCGCCGCCGGGGTTGCGGATGCCCACTGCCTCATAGGCCGGGTAGGGCCGGGTCAGCGCGTCCTGCAGCGAAGCGCCGTAACCATCCAGGCTGTTGTAGCTCACGGCAAGCGAAGCCTGCGCATCGCTCTGGTAGCCCAGGCGGCCCATGCGCAGCGAAGTGCCGTAAGGCATGTACATGGTGCTGTCGCTCAGGGTTTGCAGCTCGTGCTGGCGCCCTTCCACAAACGTGGAACACACCGCGGGCGAAGCGCCAAACAGGTACAGCAGCAAAAATGCCTGGCGGCGGAAGTTGCGGATCAGCGCGAAGTATTCCTTGCTGCTCACCCCGGGCAGGGACCAGTTGTAGTGAATGCCGGAAATGGTTTGCATGCGCCGGCCGTAACGGTGCGACAGGCCCATGCGGTAAACGCTCTTGGCGCGCCCCACATTGGACGAACCGAAACGGGCGATGGGAATGGTTTCGTCGGTCGGCAGGCCGCAGGGCATGCTGGACACCCAGAGCATTTCGTCGCCCAGCTCTTTCATGGTGCGGTAGGTGAACTGGTGCAGCTCCGTCAGTTCCTGCAGCGTGGCTTCAGGGCTGGGGTGGGCGCCGGTGACCAGCTCAACCTGCGATTCGCTGAAGTCCGTGGTGATGCCCGGATGCGTGAGGGCCGAGCCCAGGGCCGCGGGATGCGGTGTGAGGGCCAGGCCGCCGCCGGGTTTGGCGCGCAGGCTTTCCTTCTCGATACCGCGGCGCATGCCCTTGAGCCGGGCCGGGGTGAGCGCTTTCAGGCGGTCCTGTAGCGCGCCCGCAGGCGCCTGCAACTTGGTCATATCGTCATTCCCCCAGAATCTTGAATTGGCGTGGAAGTTATCACAGCACGGCGCTTTGCGCTGGCGCTTCCGGGCTTGCCAGCACAGCCCGGGTGGGGTCTGGCGCGGGGTCTGTGCAGGCCGGCCGGATTTGGGCCATACACCGCACTTTCCGGGCAGAAATCCGCAGTTTGGTGGCCGGGATGTGGAAAGTGAGCGACGCCGGTGCCCCAAGGTGCAGAACTCCCTTGACTTGTCAGACAAGCTGGACGACGATAAAAAACATTCCGTAACACGGCTGTTTTACCCTTCAATTTCCGCCAAACTCATGGTTTTGCGGTCTTTTAGCCTGAGGCAGCGTAGAGCTTGATCAAAAAATGAAAAAACTGCTAGCCAGCCTTTTCGGCGGTTCAACCCCCGCAGCGTCGCCCAAACGCACAGGCGCGTCCAGCCGGGACAACCCGCTCACCATTGAAGACGGCTCGGACAACGCCACGCGCCGCCACCTGGTGCAGGTGCTGCTGCGCGATGCCATGCGCAAATACGGTATTCCCTTGCCCTGGATCGATTGCCAGATGCTGCTCGTGTCCAGCCGCAGCCGCGGCCCTGGCATGTATGTACGCCTCGTTGTGCGGCATTGGGACGACCGCCTGCTGAAGTACGCCTTCGCCTTCCAGAACGCCCTGATGGAAGAAATCACGCGCTTTGAACCCGGGGCGGCCCAATGGCTGCACGGCATTTCCTGGCAACTGGAAGTGGCAGAAACCTGCCCCAACCCGACCATGCCCGACAAGTCGTATTGGGCCGATCCCGTCCGGCCACCTGCTGGCGCATCGGTTCGCCCGCCACGCAGCGCGCCGCTGGCGTCCCTGGCCCCTCTTCCCGCGGCGGCAACAGCCTCTGCGGCGCCCGTGCCAGCCGCCCCCGTTGTGGCCGCCAGCCTGCCGGCCCAGCCCGCAGCACCGGTGGCACGGCCGGCCCCGGTCTCTGCAGCTGACGCAGACGCCATGAAAGACCTGGAGCGGCTCTTTCGCATCCGCGACCAGGAACTGGGCCAGCCAAGCGACAGCAACTCCGCCGTCGGTTACGAAGCCACACGCCCTTCGCCGCTGTAACGCACCAGGTCCGGCCGGGCCATCAACAGCGCAGCGGGGCAGCTGCTGGTGTACGCTTGCCTGATGAGCCCTCCCGTCACGCCCCCAGGCCCCGCAACCGCCACGCAAGATTCCTCCTTCCTCATCGACTCGCGTTACGCGGTGATGCGGCTCATGGTCACGCTGGCCCTGATGACCGTCGGCGCCTGCGGCATGTATGTGGTGGCCGTGGTGCTGCCCGCAGTGCAGGCTGAATTCAGCGTGACGCGGGCCGATGCCTCCCTGCCCTACACCGCGCTCATGATCGGCTTCGGCGTTGGCGGCGTGCTGATGGGGCGGCTGGCCGACCGCTTCGGCGTCATGGTTCCGTTGCTGATTGGCGCGGTGGGCCTGGGTCTGGGTTTTTCCCTGGCCGCCATGGCCGGCAACATCTGGATGTTCTCGCTGGCCCACGGCCTGCTGATCGGCTTTCTCGGCTCTGCCGCCACCTTTGCGCCGCTGCTGGCCGACACCTCGCTCTGGTTTGTACGGCGCCGCGGTTTTGCCGTGGCGGTGTGCGCCAGCGGCAACTACCTGGGCGGCGCGATCTGGCCGCCCATCGTGCAGCATTTTGTCGAGGCCGTGGGCTGGCGCCAGACCTATCTGTGGCTCGGCCTCTTCAGCTTCGTCACCATGACAGCGCTGGCCCTTTTGATGCGCAAGCGCCCGCCGGTGGCCGTGGCGTCGGCGGTGGGCAACAGCGGCATCGCCGCCACCACCAGCAGCATGCCTTTCGGCCTGACGCCGGGCTCGGCGCAAATGCTGCTGTGCGTGGCCAGCGTGGCCTGCTGCGTGGCCATGGCCATGCCGCAGGTGCACATCGTGTCGTACTGCACCGACCTGGGCTACGGCGCGGCGCGCGGCGCTGAAATGCTGTCGCTGATGCTGGCCTGCGGTGTGGTCAGCCGGCTGGTGTCGGGCGCGATCTGCGACCGCATCGGCGGGCTGCGCACACTGATGCTGGGCTCGGTGCTGCAAGGCGTCGCGCTGCTGCTGTTTTTGCCCTTTGACGGGCTGGTATCGCTTTACGTCATCGCCGCGCTGTTCGGCCTGTTCCAGGGCGGCCTCGTACCGGCTTACGCCATCATCGTGCGCGAATACTTCGAGCCAGCCGAGGCCGGCGCGCGCGTGGGCACGGTGATCATGGCATCCTTGCTGGGCATGGCGCTCGGCGGCTGGATGTCAGGCAAGGTGTTTGACCTCACCGGTTCCTACCATGCCGCCTTCCTCAACGGCATTGCGTGGAACCTGCTGAACTTCAGCATCGCGTTTTTCCTGCTGTGGCGCGTGCGGCGGATGGCGCGGGCGGCCACGACGAAAACCGCGGCGGCCTGAAACAACGCCTTGGTCCTGCCTGGACCGCTATGCTTTTAATAGCTGCTTGCGCTCTTTCTATAAGGGCTGCAGCCATTCTTCCTTAAAATCCCGTCAGGCCAGAACCCGGCACAACCATTGTTCCAGGTCGGTGATTTCCTGTGGGCACACCGAGTGCTCCATCATGTACTCGTGCCACTCGACCGTGTAGCCCATGGCGTTGAGTGCATCGCGCGTGGCGGTGGCGCGCGGCAGCACCACCACGCCGTCGCGCGTGCCATGCGCCAGAAAAATGGGTACGTCCTGGTTGGCGGCGCTGCGCTCGGCGGCCGTCTTGTCGGCCAGCGGCAGGTAACCCGACAGGCCCGCAATACCGGCCAGCCGTTCGCCGTGGCGCAGGCCCGTCATGAGCGCCATGGCGCAGCCCTGCGAAAAGCCCGCCACCACAATGCGGCTGGCGGGAATGCCGCGGGACTTTTCCCGGGCGATCAAGGCCTCGATGTCGCCTTGCGACTTGCGCAGCCCGGCCTCGTCCTGCCGGCTGACCAGGTCGGCGCCCAGCAGGTCGTACCAGGCCGGCATGACGTAGCCGCCGTTGATGGTGACCGGAATGCTGGGTGCACTCGGAAACAGGAAACGCACATCGCCCACGCTGGACAAATCCATCTGCTCTGCAATTGGCAGGAAGTCCCGGCCGTCGGCCCCGAGGCCGTGCATGATGAGGACAGTGGCGACGGGCTTGTCGCCGGTCTGGGCTTCAATGACTTCGAGGGGCATGGGGTGACGGGTCCAGGTGGTTGAAGGAACAGATGACGATTGAATGCTGCGGGCTTGAAGCTGCAAAGCATGCCAGCGGGGATTTTAAGACCGGCCTAAGCTGACCCGCGAACAATGGTTTCCGGCAGCGCTGAACACCTGGCGCACAAAGCCTGCTACGGTGTGATGACAAGGTAGCTGGCCAGGCCTTCGCACCTATCGACAGGCCGCATGAACACAGTGCCAGGCAGCACACTGCGCCGACTTGCTGCCCATCGTTGCAGAAGGAGCACGCTGAAATGAAAACCCTGACCCACAAGGCCGCCTCGGCCGTCCTCGGTGCGCTTATGGCGGGCGGCGCACTGGCCCAGGCAAGCGCCCCCTTGCCGCCGGTGCGCACCGGCGGCCCGGTTGAATACCTGAGCGGCGGCATCGGCGCCGACGAATCCGCAGCGATCCGCAATGCCAGCGGGCAATGGCCGCTGACACTCGAATTTGCCATCAAGGACAAGCAGCGTGCCGACTTCGCGGCCGACGTGAAGGTGCGGGTGCTCGATGCCCGGGGAAATGAAGTGCTTCAGGCCACGTCGGAAGGCCCCTTCCTGCTGGCCCGGCTGGCACCGGGCAGTTATGCCGTGGAGGCGACGCTGGCCGGCCAGACCCAGCGCAGGAAGGTGGACGTGAGGGCAGGCAAACCCTCCAGAGAGGTGTTCCTCTGGGGAGCGGGCGCCGATAAAACCGCGCCGTAAGCACACCGGGCCTGCCTCAATTTAACGTTTCAAGTCAGATCATGCGCAGCGTCACCGAACTGATCCGGGCGATAGACGACGGCACCCTGCCGGACGCCGAGCGGCGACGCCTGCTGGCGGCCGCAACCGGCATCGCCGCCGGCGCCGGGCTGCTGGCCGCGGCCTACCCCTTCGCCGCCAGCCTTGCGCCCTCTGAAGTGGCACGCGCCCAGGGCGGCCCGGTGCTTGTCGATATTTCCACATTGGCGACAGGCGAGCTGCGCACCGTCGCCTGGCGCGGAAAACCGGTCTGGCTGATGCGCCGCAGTGAGGAGATGGTGCGCGCGCTGCAACAGCCCAATGCGGCATTGGCAGACCCGCAGTCCAGGCGATCCGAGCAACCGAAATCGTGCGCCAACGCGACCCGCTCCGAGCGCCCCGAAATCCTGGTGGCGGTGGGGGTGTGCACGCACCTGGGCTGCTCACCGACCCTGCGCCTGGACGACAGCGCGCTGAATGCCGAGCTTCACGCGCCCGGCGGATTTTTTTGCCCCTGCCACGGCTCCCGGTTTGATCTTGCCGGCCGCGTAGTGAAGAACGTACCGGCGCCGACCAACCTGGACATCCCGGAATACCAGTTCATCGACGCCACCAAGCTGCAAATCGGCCAGACAAGCTAGTGTCACTGCGGCTTGTGCCACAGCAGAGGCTTTGCTAGCATCTGGCGTCAGCATTTTCTGACGCAGGTTGGAGATTCACATGAAGCTCATCATTGCCGCCGTCGCCCTGGCCACTTCGTCCCTGGCGTTTGCCCATAACTGCCCCAACGAGATGAAGGCGATTGACGCCAAGCTCTCCACCAACCCCAAGCTCTCGCCCGCCGACATGACCAAAGTGAAAGAGCTTCGCGCCGATGGCGAAAAGTTTCACAAGGAAGGCAAGCACGACGACTCCATGAAAGCGCTGGGCGGCGCGAAGAAGCTGCTCGGGATTTAAACCGCACAGGCGATCCCGCGGTGCAAGCCGCTGGATCCCAAACAGAAACGGCAGCCCGCAAGCCGGGATGCCGCCGCAATGACCTGCACCGCGATAATTCCCCGCAGGAGAATTGCCACATGACAGTGATGACAACCATGCCGCCCTTGTCGGGGCTGCAGTACTACCAGGTGGACGTGTTTACCCACGAGGCGCTGGCCGGCAACGGCCTGTCGGTGTTTCTGCCCGAAAGCCCCTTGCCGGCGCGCCAGATGCAACGCCTGACCATCGAAATGCGGCAGTTCGAGAGCATTTTCCTCACGCCTGACGGCCCCGGGAACCGCTTCGAGGCGCGAATATTCACGATGGAGGAAGAGCTCGACTTCGCCGGCCACCCCCTGCTGGGCGCAGCAGGTTTGTTGCATCACCTGCATGCGGGGCATCAGCCTTCTGCTGCCTGGACGCTGATGCTGGGCACACGGGCAGTTGCCATCAGCACCACACGCAAAGAAGGCACACCGGGCACTTACGACGCCAGCATGAACCAGGGCGTGGCCCGCTTCGAGGCAGCCCTCGGCCACGCGGACAGCCTGCCGTTTCTCGCGGCATTCGGGCTGGGCCCGGCGCAGCTGGATGTGCGTTTTCCGCTGCAGGTGGTGTCTACCGGCCTGCCCTACTTGCTGGTGCCCGTGATCGGCGGCCTGGAGCGCGCAAAAATTGTGCACCCAGATTTTGAGGCGCTGCTGGCCACCGTGGGCGCCAAATTCGCCTACGTGCTGGACGTGTCGGCGCGCGAAGGCCGCACCTGGGACAACGCCGGGCTGGTGGAAGACATTGCCACCGGAAGCGCCGCCGGGCCGGCGGGCGCCTACCTGCTGCGCCACGGCGCGGCGAAGGTGAACGAAGTCATCACGCTCAAGCAGGGGCGTTTTGCCGGGCGCCCCAGCCGCATCACGGTGGAGGCCAACGCTGCCGGTGAGATGCTGGTCAGCGGCGGCGTCGTGGTGCTGGCGCACGGCCGGCTGATTTGAGGGATGGCATCCGTTGGCGCGCCACTTGCGTACCTTCAGCACCTTCAACACCTTTAGCCACTGCGGCCATCGAATCCAGGAAAGATTAGCCCTATGACTGCTCGCCTGATCCATTTGAACTGTGTGCTGAACCGCATGGCCCGGCTGCTCGCTGCCGGCAGCGCGGCGCTGTTGCTGGTATGCACGGCAGTGCCGGCAAGTGCAGCGCCCTTTACCGCGGCTGACGAGAAGACGGTGCGCACCGTGGTGCAGGCCCAGCTGGCGGCCTTCGCAAAGGATGACGCAGCCAGGGCGTTTTCTTTTGCGGCCCCCAATGTGCAGAAGGCCGTCGGAACGCCCCAGGGGTTCATGGCGATGGTGCGCCGCGATTACCCGGTGGTATACCGCCCGGCATCGGTCGCCTTTCTGAAACCCGACGGCAAGAACGACCAGGTGATCCAGCGGGTGCAAATGGCCGATGCCAACGGTGTTTCGTGGCTGGCGGTTTACAGCCTCGAACGGCAAAGCAACAAAGCGTGGCGCATCACCGGGTGCGTGGTGGTCGAAAACAAGGGCCGTATGGCGTAGTACGCCAGTCCGCGGCGCCTGCTGATAACGGTTTTCCCAGAGGCGGGAGCCGTCCCGGGGACAGGCACCATTGCCGTGGCCCGCATTGAAACGCCACGCCAACCGGACGCGTATGCGGCAAAGAGCACCGATACGTGGTTTACAGAGGGTTACCCGCTCCTGCCTGCTGGAGGCTAAGGTGTTTGGTGCTGCTGCGTTTGCGGCATTCCGGACTCAACCCATGAACATGCCCGCCACCTCACTTGAATTCCCGCGTCTGCCGGGGGATCCGGCTTCGCCGTCGCTCAGGGAAAACCTGCAGGCGCCACGCCATGCACAACAGCGTCAGCGTGCCACGCAGCCGCGTGAATCGGCCCTCAAGATCAGGACGCGGTGTCCCGGTTGCCTGTCGGCTTCCCTCTCCGTGGTTTACGAGGAACCGTACGCCGGCGCGGGCGTTCAGGCCTATCTTGCAAGGCACTATGAAGGCCATGCGTCAAGGACTGCCGACGCAGGCGTCTATGCGCTGGCGCGCTGCAACAGCTGCAGCCTGGTCTTTCAGCAACAGGTGCCCGACGACCCCTTGCTCGGCGAGATCTACAACGACTGGGTTCCCGGCACCGAGCTGGACCGCGAGCACCGCAACTACAGCCTGGACGAATACCGCTACCTGGCCGAGCAGGTCCAGTTCATCATTCAATACTTCGGGCTTCCGCCGGGTGAGCTGGATGCGCTTGACTTCGGCTTCGGCTGGGCGCACTGGTCAAAAATGGCCATGGGATTTGGCTGCAATGTGTGGGGTGTGGAGCTTTCCGAGGAACGCGCCCGCCACGGCAAATCCGTGGGGCTGCGGGTTGTCGGCCTGGCCGACCTGCCGGCCAGGAGGTTCCGGTTCATCAATACGGAGCAGGTCTTTGAACACCTGACGGAGCCCAGGCTGGTGCTCGAAAAACTGCGCGATGCCCTGTCAGGCGACGGGGTCATCAAGATCAGCGTTCCCAACGCGGCTGCCGCGCTGAAAAAGATCAGCCAGGGGAAAGATTTCGGCGCGCTGTCGCCCGACGACCAGATGCCCATCGCCCCGCTCGAACACATCAACGCTTTCAGCCATGAATCGCTCGTCGCCTTCGGAAAAGAGTTTGGCCTGAAACCGCTGCGCCCCAAACTCTATCGGCTGTACAACAGCGCCTCGGGCCTGCTTCAGCCCAAAAACCTGGCGCGGGTCATTGCCCGGCCTGTCTACCGGCATATTTTTCCGGGCACCACGTTCATCTATTTTGTGCGCGCCTAGCGCCGCGGCTTCATTTTTGGCGGGCTTGGCCGTAGGACGGCGCCGGAAGACGGTCGAGCGGTGCCACACGGCCTTTAAGATAAAAAAAGGTCGCACCGTATGTCGCGGTCCGGCCTGCTTCAGGGTTGATTCAGAAAGCGAGGCACCCCATGCTGATCAAAAAAACCATCACCATCGCCGCAACGGCCACTGCCATGTTTCTGGCCGGCGGTGTTGTCATCGCTGCACAAACAACAGACGCCGGTGTGAGCACCACGGCCGGGAATCCGGAAGGCGCAAGGCTGGCGAGCCGCTACAGCGCGTTTGCCGGTTCACCCCAAAACGCCGAGTCGCTGGTTGAGGGGCTGCGCACGGGCACACCGATCTCGCTGAGCCCCAGCCCGACCGGACCCAACGCCACCGCGCCGGCCGCAAGCCTTTCGCCGGCCACCGGAAAAATGGGTTACGGCAACATCAACATCGCGCTTGCGCTGGCCAAGACTTCACTGGCCAAACAGGGCATTACCAACCCTACGCCTTCACAGCTCTCAGCCACACTGGGCGGGTTGCTGTCCCAGAAGGCCGACGGCATTGGCTGGGGCCAGATTGCCAACAGCATGGGCGTGAAACTAGGCGCCGTCGTGAGCGCTTCGCACACGTCCAAGAGCGGCAAGAAAGCCAACGACAACATCCATGCCGTTCATGCCAGCAATGTCGCCACGGCCCATGCCTCCAGCAAGGGCCTGGGCACCGGAAAAGAGTCCGGTAAAAGCGGCAGCAACGGCAATGGAGGTCAGGGCGGAGGCAATGGAGGCGGCCACGGCGGTGGTAATGGCGGAGGCAACGGTGGCGGAAATGGTGGAAAGTAACGCGCGCATCTGTTCAACCGCGCGCCGCTAAACCACAAGCACCTGCGCAAGGCTGTCGTATCGCTATCGATTTAATAGCTGCTTGCGCTCGTCCTGTCTGGCCTGCAGGCTCTTTTCCCGTAAGAACAGCAGCCGCCCCCTCAACGCTTGCTCAAATGTTCGCGCAGGCCGGGACACATGCCAGATGGGCCCGATGCAGGCCCGCTTTCGTGTCACTGAAGTCCAGTTGCGCGGGCATCGCGCCAGGCTGGATTCGCGTCATGCCAACACCCTTCTTCGCCGGCAAAAATCATCAATCAGTTACACAAAGAAACATTTAACGAAAATTGACGTTTGCCAAGTGCAAATCCAGCGCAGGCTTCCCGGCGCTGCCAGCGTCTTCGATTGAAAATCCCAACCGCGGCCAGTTCTCGCCTGTAGCGTCCAGGTTGAATACTCACGAAGCACATCATTTTGGCCGCGTTTTCATGAAAAAATTCCGCTTTTAAAGAGCCCTCGGCTTGACTTGCGGACGCCAGTCGTCGACATTGTTAACACTTTGTAACACGCGGTGTTAGCCAAAGACAGAGCGAAAAATACCTCTTGTCAGACAGCTGGCGCCGCAACGCGATGCGGGCACCTCATGAAACTTCAACAGCTCTTTGGACTGAAAAGCCAGCCAAAAACGGCCTCAAGCGCCACCCACCCTGAATCGGAAGTCTCTGTCCCCGGCGACGAACACTCCACCATCGGCGTGCGGCAGCAGCTCATTCAGGTGCTGTTGCGGGACACTGCCCGGCGGGCGGGCATTCCGTCGAACTGGCTGGACTGCCAGATGTTGCTGACCGCCAACCCCACACGCGGCGAAGGCATGTACCTGCGCATCATCATGAAGCAGTGGGACCTGCGCCTGCTGACCTACGCGGCGGCTTTCCAGAAAGTGTTGATGGCGGACATCATGCGTTTTGAGCCGCGCGCCAGTGACTGGCTCCACGGCATTTCATGGCAGCTTGACGGCGGCGACAGCTGCCCCCATCAGGAAATGCCCGACCCGACCATCTGGATGCAAAGCCCCACCCGGCCGCGCAGCGGCTACGCGCCACGTGCGCCCGTGGAACCGGCTGCGCCCGGAGCGCCCGCGCTGGCACAAAGCCCGGCGCACTAGGCGCACCACCGGGCGCCACCGGGGCCCGGCAGCAGGCACCCATCCCGGGTGCGGGCGATGGGCTCAATACGAGCCGATGTAATCTTTTTTGCCGACTTCCACGCCGTTGTGGCGCAGGATGGCGTATGCCGTGGTGGTGTGAAAAAAGAAATGCGGCAGGCCGTAATTCAGCAAATAGGACTGGCCGGTAAAGCGCTTTTCCTTGGGCGTGCCGGCTTGCGTGACGATCTCCCGCGTGGCGGCCCCATCAAATTTCGCCACGTCCAGGCCTTCGACGAAGGCGAGGATGGTGTCAATACGCGCCTGCAGTTCGGCAAACGTCGTTTCCTTGTCTTCGATCTTCGGCACTTCCACACCGGCCAGCCGAGCCGACACGCTCTTGGCGAAATCGCTGGCCACTTGCACCTGGCGCAGCAAGGGGAACATGTCGGGGAAGAGGCGGGCCTGCAGCAGCGCATTCGGGTCGATGTTTTTGGCGGAAACGTGGGCTTCGGCCTTGGCCAGGACGCCCTTGAGGCCACCCAGCATCTGCTTGAAAACGGGAATGGACGTGGTGTAGATGCTGCTGGTCATGAAAAGCTTTCGGTAAAGGAATGGAGATAGCCTGCCGCGCCCTGCGCGCGGCGCCCTGCATTCTCGCCGGATTGCGGCGGGAACGCTTTGCAGCCCGGCAATGGCCTGCGGGGACGGCGAAGCCCTTCGCAAAATAGTATGCTGTCATACCAATTTCCGCCCTCCCCAAAAGGCCCCACCATGAACGCCCCTCTCCCCGCCGCCGCCCGCCAGGCCGTGCAGGCCACCGACCTCGCCGCCCTGCCAATCATTGAAAAATGGGTGTCCTTCGCGTCCGTCTCGCGCGACAGCAACCTGCCCCTTCTTGACTGGACGCAGGCACGGCTTGAGGCACTGGGCATTGAATGCCGGCGCACTTATGACGACAGCGGCAAGAAGGCCAACCTGTGGGCCACCCTGCCCGCCGAAAACGGCGAAACCAAAGTGGGCGGTATCGTGCTGTCGGGCCATACCGACGTGGTGCCGGTGGACGGCCAGCCCTGGGACACCGACCCGTTCGCAGCGCAAATTATTGGCGGCAAGCTCTATGGCCGCGGCGTGACCGACATGAAAAGCTATGGAGCCACCGCGCTCATGATGGTGCCCGAACTGCTCAAGCGCAAACTCAAGCGCCCGGTTCACCTGGCCTTCAGCTACGACGAGGAAGTCGGCTGCATCGGCGTGCGCCGCCTGATTGCCGACATGGTGGAGCAGGGTTACAAGCCTGCGGGCTGCATCGTGGGCGAACCCACCGGCATGCAGGTGGTGATTGCGCACAAGGGCAAGCATGCCTACAAGACGTCGGTGCGCGGTTTTGAAGCGCATTCATCGCTCACGCCGCTGGGCGTGAACGCGGTAGAGATCGCCTGCGAATTTGTGGCCCACCTCAAGACCATGCACAGGCGACTGGTCAAGGAAGGCCCCTTCGATCCGGTTTACGACGTGCCCCACACCACCATCCACACCGGGGTGATTGCCGGCGGCACCGCGCTCAACATCATCCCGCGCGACTGCGATGTGACCTGGGAGATCCGCCACCATCACATGAATTCGCCCGATGCACTGTTCAACGAAGCCAGAGCTTTTGCCGACAGCCTGGTGCCGGCCATGCAGGCGGTGGCGGCTGACACCGGCATCACCCACAAACTCAATTCGGTGCTGCCCGGTTTTGCGACGGAAGCCGGCAGCGAAATCGCCCAGTTGTGCTTCAGGTGCGCGGATGTGGATGCCAACTCGGGCGCCGGCAAGGTTTCCTTTGGCACGGAAGCTGCGTTGTTCCACCAGGCCGGTGTGCCGACCATCGTGTGCGGCCCCGGCCATATCGCGCAGGCACACCAGCCGAACGAATGGGTCACGCTGGAGCAACTGGCCTGGTGCGAGCGCTTCATGCGCCGCCTGGCCGACGAGCTCTGCATAAATCCGTCGTGAGCCCGTCCTGAACTGACCACTGCACCCCCTACCTCACCCGAAAGAACACATGATGCAACGCAGAGATTTCCTGGGCACCAGCCTGGCACTGACCGCAGGCAGCGCACTGGCGCAGGCCAACCCCAAAATCGCGCGCATCGTGGTGCCTTTTGCACCGGGCGGCGTGCAGGACATCCTGGCCCGGTCCATCTCCACCGAGCTCGGCCTTGCACTGGGCCAAACCGTGATTGTGGAAAACCGTCCAGGCGCGGGCGGCACCGTGGGCACAGGTTATGTCGCCAAGTCCCCGCCCGACAGCGGTGCGATGGTGCTGGCTGCCGCCAGCCACAACATCGCCGGTACGCTCTACACCAAACTCGCCTACGACCCGCAAAAAGACTTTACGCCCATGGCGCATATCGGCACGGCCGACTACGTGCTGATGATCCACCCCGAGGTGCCCGCCAAAACCGCGGCCGAATACATCCGCTACGCTAAAGCCAACCCGGGCAAGATGAATTACGCGACAGCCGGCGTTGGCAGCGCCACACATCTTTCCATGGCGTATTTCAACGGCCTGGCTGGCATCGACGTGGTGCATGTGCCGCTCAAAGCCACGGGCGAAGCCATCAATGAAGTGATCTCTGGCCGCGCACAGGCCGTGATTGCCGCCAGCATTGGTGCGCTGGCTTTCGCCAAAGACAGCCGCATCCGGCTGATCGGCGTGACCTCCCCCAAGCGTTCCAGATACCTGCCTGAAGTCCCTACCATTGCCGAAAGCGGCTTGCCGGGCTACCAGTTTGATTCATGGTTTGGCCTGCTGGGCCCTGCCGGTACACCTGCAGCCGACGTCAACCGTGTCAACGCGGCCATCGCCAAACTGCTCAAGGACCCCGTCATCCTTGAGCGCCTGGACAAGCAGGGCATCGAACCCCTGGCGTTGAACAACGCCGACTTTGCCAAACTGCTGGCAGTGGACTACAAGCGCATGGCCGAGGTCGTGAAGGCATCGGGCGCCAAGGTCGAATAGCGCCGGCAATACTTCACCGCTGGCCTATGCCAGCGTGACGCCGGCCACGGAGGCGAGGTATTTTTCCAGCACGGCCAGCTCGGCCACGGTGGGGGCGCCCTTGCCCGCGATGACGGCGTAAATGTGTCCCCTGAAACTGCCGCGCGGGTAGTAGCTGAGATAACCCCAGCCGATCAGCATCTGGCTGCACACACCCGGCGCCAGCGTGGCACTGGCGGTGCCTGCCTGCACCGAATTGATACGCAACCTCTGCGCACCGGGGGCAGAGGTGAGCGCCATCACGGCAGGCACACCCGCTGTGAGTTTCGTGGCACTGGTCAGTTGCACGGTCTGCCCCGCTGAGTCCACCCATTTGGCATACGGCTGGCTGTTGGTGAAACCCAGGTCCGAGGTGTAGAGCGTCTCGGTCTTTGAGGCCTGGAAAACCACGCCGGTATTGGTGGGCCCCGGAACACTGACCGCGGCAATGGCGAAATGGGGATCTTCAATGTTGTAGGGCACGCGGTTTTTCGGATTGGGCTGGATGCCGGCCATCGGCACTGATTTTTTGCACCAGAAGCCCGCCGTGTCGTAAACACTGTGGTCCGAATACTTTTTGCCGCCGGCGTTGACGCGCATCACCGGCGGCGCCATCGTGCCCATGTTGGGGCCGTCCCTGTTGATCCAGTTGATCATCTCCATGGCATTGCCGGGGCTGGAGCCATAACCCGAATCCGACACCGCGCGCACCGCCTGCCCGGCCGCGGCGGGCGCACCCAGCAGGTAGTCGGTGTAGCCGTGGGTCATGTCCCATTTGCAGGCGTTGTATTTCGCGATGATGGCCAGCGCGGCATCGGCCAGGCTGGTGGCAGCGTAGGCCACCGGATCGGTCAGCGAGAACACCTTGCGCGGCGGCGGCACCTGGCCCGACAGCTGGCCGCCGCTGGTATAGGTCAGCGTAGCCACCCGATTGGCTGCCGGCGTGAAGGTAAAGGTGTCCTGGCCGTTGGCGCCCGCAGGAATGACAAGGCTGGACTTGCTCAACGCGCCTCCGTTGTTGGAGGCCACCGTCAGCGTCACGGGTTGCGCCAGATTGCCGCGGGCATACACCGTAAACGTCAGCGGTGCACCGGCAGGTGAATAGCCCGGACCGTCGTCGTACACGGTGGCCTGCACAATACCCACCGCAGCCTTCATCGGCCCCGAGACCAGCGGCTCGAGCGTGCGGTTCTGGTGCCAGCCCGGCACATGATTGATGGCGTAGTTGTGGATGGGCCAGTGGTTGCCCCCCATCCAGCTATAGACCTCGCAGTTGACCTGGCGCGCATAGTTGACGGCCTGGGCAAACATGGTTTGCCACCGCGTGTCGTCAATCGGCATGCCGATCTCGGTGAGCGCCAGCTTCGCGCCCCGGGCCTGTACCCAGTCGGCCGCAATCTTCAGGCGGTCCATGCCCGTGGAAGCCTTGATAGGGCCGACACCAAAACCCGCGCTGTAGTTCTTGGCGACTTCCGTGTCGTAATCGAAAGAGGCACCGTTGCCGAAGGCATCAAGGTAGACGTGGACTTCATACACGAGGTTGGCGCCTGTGACCGGGAAGCCCGGGTTCTTGGTGCCCAGCGATATGGCCGCGCTGTACTGGTTGCCGCCCACATAAATGGGGTTTACGGGATCTATGGTCCGGATCGCATTGATGGCAGCCTGCGAATACGCCGCCATGATCGCCAGGTCTTCACCGCCCTTCACGGTTTCTTCATCCGAGGCGATAAGGCCACCCGGCTTGGGCAGGTCGTGCGGTTCGTTCATGAGGCCATAGCCGCCGAAGCCCGGGTGGCTCTTCCACTTCGTGGCGGCACGCGCCCAGAAATCCGCAAACTGGGACTGCTTGAGTGTGGCGCCTGCGGTCAACGAAAAAATCCTTACCTGCACCTGGCTTGCATCGGTGGTGTAGGGCCGCAGCAGCGGGTCGGACGGCACCGTCAGGCCAAGTACGGATCCGTCGGCCTGAAATTTGAAATCCTGGTAGCGCCCGTAGTTATGGTTGTCGATGATGCACTTCATACCCGCCGCCGCATGGGCATCCAGCACACCGGTGATATAGGCTTCATACGCGGCATGGAAAACACCCGGATTGCCGATCGCCGCTTTGGCCGCAGCGTTGGCCACTGTGTCATGCAGCATGGGCTGCAGCAGCTCCCATTGAATGGGCAGCCTGTTTTTGGTGAAGCCGCAGGCGGCGAGATAATCCACGTCGGCCTTGCGCGGCACGGTGAAATGGATGTTGGTTGCAGAACTCGTGTTGCGCCGCAAGCCGGTTTTTGCCCATTCCATGCCGGAGAGATTGGTCCCCATCGCTGGCGAGCCGGCCGCAGCAAGAGGCGCTGCGGCCTGGGCAAGCCGGGCCGTCATGAAAGGCCCAAAGGCGGCCACCGCGCCAGCCGCCACGGCGGCCTGTGAAAATTCACGTCTATGCATCGGGGTGCGCTCCTGTTCGTCCAAAGACCTCAGGTTAAACCCCGTATTGCGGCTTCATTACAGTTTGAATCAACACAGCGTCCCGCTTACATTTGGGCCCCTGTCAGGCCTGACAGGTTACCGGCGCAGTGCAAGCAAGAGACAGCGAGGTCAGCGACAATAGCCGCAGATAATTTCTTACCGTCATTGCGCCCCGCCCTGGTGCGTTTTCAATGGCGGTTTTAACAGTGCCGTTTGGGTGCAAGGCCTTCCACCTTGTTACTGATACACAAAGCGGCTTGACTTCATTTCATTCATGACAAAAAGTTTCTTCCGGGCAGCCCTGGTGCTGGGTTTGCTGTCCGCCATCGGCCCTTTCGCCATCGACATGTACCTTCCCGCGCTGCCTTCCATCGGGCACAGCCTGGGCGCCTCCATGGGCGCGGTGCAAGCCAGCCTGATGGCGTTTTTCATCTCCCTCGGCATTGGGCAAATCATCTACGGCCCGGTCTCCGACATGGTGGGCCGCAAGCCGCCGCTGTACTTCGGCCTGCTGCTGTTTGCCGCCGGCAGCATCGGCTGCGCGCTGGCGCCTGACATCCAGACGCTGGTGGTGCTGCGCTTCATCCAGGGCCTGGGCGCCTGCGCCGGCATGGTGGTGCCGCGCGCGGTGGTGCGGGACCTGCATACCGGCCACGACGCCGCGCGCCTCATGTCCCTGCTGATGTTGGTCTTCAGCGTCTCGCCCATCCTGGCGCCGCTGGCCGGCAGCTTCCTCATTGAGGCCTTCGGCTGGCGCAGCGTGTTCTGGGCCGTCACCGTGGCCGCCGCCGCAGGGCTGGTGCTGGTGGCCATGACCTTGCCGGAAACACGGCCTGCCGAGCAGCGCGTGGACAGCAGCTTTGGCAGCGCATTGACCGCCTACGGCGTGCTGCTGCGCGACCGCCACTTCCTGGGCCTGGTGTTCATCGGCGCGTTCGGCATCTCGAGTTTTTTTGCCTACCTTGCCAACTCGTCCTTTGTGCTGATCAACCACTACGGACTGACACCGCGCCAGTACAGCATCGCCTTCGCGGTCAACGCAGCCTCCTTCATCGGGGTTTCGCAGTTCACCGGCAAGCTGGCTGCGCGTTTCGGGCTTGTGCCCATCGTGAAAGTGGCCGTGACGGGTTATGCCGCCGTGATGGCCCTGCTGCTGGTGCTGAACCTGGTGGGCATCGAAAGGCTGGACGTGATGATCGCGCTGATGCTGGTGGGCTATGGATTTCTGGGCTTGGTGGTTCCAACCACCGCCGTACTGGCACTGGAAGAACACGGCGCCATAGCCGGCACGGCCTCGGCCCTCATGGGCACCTTGCAGTTTGTCACCGGCGCGGTGGTGATGGCGGTGGTGGGCGTGTTTGTAGACGGCAGCGCCCGCCCCATGGTGGCCGGCATCGCCGGATGCGCCTTGCTGGCGTATGTCACGGCACGCGTGACGCTGGGCGGCAAGCGCGCTGCCACTGCGCCGGCGCACTAGCGCCTCGCGAAAAGACGCACCTAACGGGCTTGTTGCATGCGCAGCCGCCGCGCTGACTCTTCAGCACGCGCATCGTCGATCTCACCCATCACGGCGCCGAGGTTGACCGGCCCGGTCTTGTGGGCAAAGCGGCCCGTCAGCACCGTCTCGGGCTGCAGCACGCCGCGCTGGTACAGGTCCCAGATCTCGCTGCCGTAGTCGGTTTGCAGCAGCTCCGGCGCAAAGCGGCCGAAGAAGCCGCGCAGGTTCGCCACGTCGCGCAGCAGCATGCGGCCCGCGTGGTTGYTGCCGGCAGCGTCCACCGCCTGCGGCAGGTCGATGATGACCGGGCCGGGCTGGCCGTCCGTCACACCGAGCAAGATGTTGAATTCCGACAAATCGCCGTGCACAACACCGGCGCACAGCATGCGCACCACTTCCGTGAGCAGCGTGGCGTGGTGCTGGCGGGCATCTTCGGGCGTGAACTCCACGTCGTTCAGGCGCGGTGCGGCATCACCGCGCTCGTCGGTCACCAGCTCCATCAGCAGCACGCCATCGCAAAAGTTGTGCGGCTTGGGTACACGAACGCCGGCTGCAGCCAGCCGGTACAACGCATCGACCTCGGCGCTTTGCCAGGCCGCTTCGGTGGCCTGCCGGCCGAAACGCGTGCCCTTGGCCATGGCGCGCGCCTGCCGCGTGTTTTTGACCTTGCGGTTCTCGGTGTAGTCCACCGCCTGGCGAAAGCTGCGCTCGGTAGCGTCTTTGTAGACCTTGGCGCAGCGGGTTTCGTCGCCGCAGCGCACCACGTAAACCATGGCTTCCTTGCCGCTCATCAGTTGCCGTACCACGGTATCGATCAGGCCTTCTTCGAGCAGCGACTGCAGCCTCTTGGGTGTTTTCATGGTGCCATTGTGCGCCGGGCTCATCCTCCTGCCGCCAGCACCAGCTGCGACAGGCGTTTGACGAGAGGGTCCAGCAGCTCCGTCGCGGTGTTCCCGTAGCCCAGCACAAGGCCGTTGTCTTCAGGCGCCGGCGCCATGGCAAACGAGGAAAGCGGCATGGGCGCCATCCCGTACCGCCGGGCAGCTTCCGCAATGCGAGCGTCCGCAAAATCCCGCGGCAGGCGGACAGCCAGGTGAAGGCCGCCCTGCCCGCCTTCAATGACGTGCGGAACGCGCAGGTGCCGTGTCAGTGCTTCCCGCAGGGCATGCTGGCGCTCACGGTACAGCCTTCGCATCCGGCCCAGGTGCCGCACAAACTGCCCGGATTCGATAAAGCCGGCCATGGCAAGCTGCTCATGGCTGTGGCCGCCGCGAAGCATCTCACGCAAGGCGTCCTGCGCTGAAGCCAGCAGTGGCTTTGGCATGACCACGAAACCCAGGCGCAACGAGGGGAACATGGTTTTGGAAAACGTGCCAACGTAGAGCACAGGCGCATCGGCCACCAGGCCCTGCATCGCGCCTATGGGTTCGCCGGCATGCCGGAATTCGCTGTCGTAGTCGTCTTCAATGATCCAGGCGCCGTGCCTGCGCGCGGCAGACATCAAGGCCAGGCGGCGTGCCACCGACATCACCACGCCAATCGGATACTGGTGCGAAGGCGTCGTGTAAATCAGCCGTGGCGTGCGTGAGCGCCAATCCGCCGCGCCGATGTGCAGGCCTTCGTCGTCCATGCGTTTCGGCACGATGCGCAGGTCACCCGCATGCATCGCTGCCTTGGCGCCCCGGTAGCCCGGGTCTTCCACCCAGGCCGTGTCGCCCGGGTTGGTCAGCAAGCGCACACACAGCATGAGCGCCTCCTGCGCCCCTTCCGTCACGATGACCTGCGCCGGCTCGCAATGCACGCCGCGCGTGATTGCCAGGTGGCGCGCAATGGCGGTGCGCAGTTCAGCCTGACCGAAAGGGTCGCCGTAATGCAGCGCCGCCGGCAAGGCCTCACGCACCGCGCGGTCCAGCGTGCTGCGCCAGACGGCCAGCGGAAAGTGGGAAAGGGCCGGCACGCCGGGTCGCAGGGCGGTGCTGGTGTCGAGCCGTGCGGGGCCCGAGCGAATGCGGGACAGGCGCAGTGCCACACGGGATGGCGCGGTGGCCTCGGGCTGCGCCTGCTGCGTGGCCGGGCGCAACACAGCCGCCACGGTGCTTCCCTGCCGGTCGGCGCGGACATAGCCTTCGGAAACCAGGTGTTCGTAGGCAATCGCCACGGTATTGCGCGAGACCGACAGGGTTTGCGCCAATGCGCGCGAACCGGGCAGGCGGCTGCCCGCAGCCAGCTGGCCCTTGAGGATGGCCTCCTTGAGCCTGCGGTAAAGCTGGCGCTGCAAAGGCTCGGCGTCGGACCTGTCCAGCGGGGCTTCCAGGAAACCCTGCGGGGCGGAATGCTTTGGAGCGGACTTGTTAGCGGACTGGGTGGAGGGCATCGCGCAAGGGTTGTTGAACGGCAAAGAATTTGGTCGCAGATCGTGGCACCACGAAATAACCACTTTATGGCACTTTATGAAGAGCCACAAAGATCTTAACCTAGGCGATCAAACTCACAGGAGCATCGATGACCACACGCACAAACGCCTACGGGCAACCCATTGGCGAAGCCATGCAGGGCTGGACAGCAAGGCAAAGGCCGCCACGCATCACACTCGAAGGCCGGTATTGCCGCCTCGAGCCGCTGGACGCCAGGCGCCATGGCGACGACCTGTTCACCGCCTACGCCGCCGCACCCGACGGCCGGGCCTGGACCTACTTGGCCCCCGAGCCATTTACCGCGCGCAGCGATTTCGATGCCTACCTCGAACGCAACGCAGCCAGCGCCGACCCTTTGCATTACACGGTCGTGGACGCCGGCACCCAGCGCGCGGTCGGGACGCTGTCACTGATGCGCATGGACACCGCCAACGGCGTCATTGAGGTCGGGCACGTGATCTTCTCGCCGCTGCTGCAGCGCAGCCGCGCCTCCACCGAAGCCCAGTACCTGCTGATGAAGCTGGTCTTCGAAACGCTCGGTTACCGCCGCTACGAGTGGAAATGCGACAGCCTCAACGCGCCGTCGCGCAGCGCGGCCGCCAGGCTCGGTTTCAGCTTCGAAGGCGTTTTCCGGCAGCTCCTCGTCTACAAGAACAGGACGCGCGACACCGCCTGGTTTTCCATCATTGACGGTGAATGGCCGCTCTTGAAGAAAGCCTTCGACAGCTGGCTTTCGCCGGGTAATTTTGATGCGCAGGGTGCGCAGGTTCTGGCGCTCACTGACATTCGCAGCCGCCTGATGCACAAAGCCCCCGCTGCGATGGCAGCCTGACGGCAGCACCACACAAGGGGGTTTCTTTTCGCCGCGAACTCCAGGACGGCGCCGGGTATGTATTTCCCGGCGCCGTACCGAAAGTTCAGTTCAGCACCAGTTGCGCGATGACACCGGTGGCGATGGCGATGAGTGCATAGTCCGCACCCACCTGCACCCACTGCTGGCCACGCGGCGGCGCATGGAGGCGATGCCCGCGCCAGTCATTCACCACATACTGACGGCCGCGGTACTCATTCGGGATGCGGCCACCACGGTAGAACTGCGGGCCGTGCCCATCGAAGTGGCGGTCATTGCGGGCGTAACGGCGATCGTCACGATGGTCAAAACCGCGCCCGCCACGATCGTCTGCACGGGCGTCTGCACGACCATGACCGGGACCATAGCCGGGACCATCGTCGCGACTGTAACCGGGACCGACAGACCCGCGCTGCTCAACACGAGGCGACTCACCGCGCTGGCCGCGCCCTTCGTAGCCTTGCGCAAACGAGAGCGAGGCAAAGCCCAGCGACGCTGCGGCGATGGCACACACAATGGCTTTTGATTTCATGATCGACTCCTTTGGATGGAAGAGCCCTCATGGTGTTCCGGCGAAGTGTCGGCGCAGCAAAGCCGCGGGAGTGTTTGTGTAAAGCCTGGTTGCAATCTGTGCCGAACTCAGGTCTTGGCCTTTCAAGCCAGTACGGGCAAAGGCAAGCGCGCGGAAGGCTTGTCACTCTCGCCAAGTTGCAGCAGCTGAGCCAGCCATTCATCAACCAGCATCGGATCATTCACCGTCTTGATCGCCTGGTAAGCCACTTCCGCTTCAGGAAAACGCCGCCGCAAAAAATTCAGCCACTGCTTGAGGCGCCCTGCCCTCGCGCGTGTCTCAAGCCGTGAGCAGACGATGTGCCAGAACTCGGCGATCAGCGGCAGCAGCGTGGGCCAGCTCACGGTGGCATGGTGGTGCTCACCGGCCATATCCGCCTTGATCGCCAGCCCCAGGCCCGGGTCGCGCACCGCGCCGCGGCCGATCATCAGCACGCCGCAACCCGAAGCTTCACGGCAGCGCCGCGCATCTTCCACTGTCCATATCTCGCCATTGGCCACTACCGGAATCCTGACTGCGGCACGGATGTCGGCGATGCGTTCCCAGTAGGCGGGCGGCTTGTAGGCCTGGGCTTTGGTGCGGGCGTGTACCACCAGTTCGCCGGCGCCGCCGGCTTCGATGGCGAGCGCGCATTCCACGGCACGCGCATCGTCTTCGTAGCCCAGCCGCATCTTGGCCGAGACGGGCATGCCGGCCGGCACCGCCCGGCGAACCGCGCCGACAACGGCCGTCAGGGTTTCGGGCTCACGCAGCAGCGATGCACCTCCGCCGTGGCGATTGACCACCGCGGCCGGGCAGCCAAAGTTCAGGTCAATGCCTGCCGGACCAAGGCTTGCGAGCCGCGCGGCATTCTCGGCCATGCAGCCCGGGTCGGAGCCCAGCAGCTGCGCACGCACCGGCACACCGGCCAGCGTGCGGCCGCCGTGGTGCAGCTCGGGCACGATGCGATAGAACACATGCTCGGGCAACAGCTGGTCGGTGATGCGGATGAATTCAGAGACGCAGCGGTCAATGCCGCCGACCCGCGTGAGGATGTCACGCAGTACAAAATCCAGCAGCCCTTCCATCGGGGCCAGCAGGACGGTAGCGCGTGGTTCAGTACTCATCCCAGCCAGCTTCTGGTTTCTATTTGGCGGCCAATCGCCACAAGGACGTGACTTCTGCCGCGCGCGCCGCATGCAGCGCATCGCTGGCGTCGGAGGCCTTGGGGTGATGCGGCTGCGCGTCCAGGCGGTCCACCACCTTGAGGCCCGCTGCATCGATCGCCGCCAGCAGCCAGGCGCGCGTGCGCAGGCCCAGGTGCTCGGCAATATCCGACAGGATCAGCCAGCCCTCGCCTTTGGGCTCCAGGTGCGCCGCCAGGCCGTTGAGGAAACCCAGCAGCATGCGGCTGTCTTCGTCATACACCGCATGCTCCAGCGGCGAGCCGGGGCGCGCCGGCAACCACGGTGGATTGCAGACGATGATGTGCGCCTTGCCTTCGGGGAACAGGTTGGCCTCGCGTACCTCGACTTGCGGAAAGCCCAGGCGCTTGAGGTTGTCGCGCGCGCAAGCCAGCGCACGCGGGTCCTGGTCGGTGGCCACCACGCGCTGGATGCCGCTGCGCAGCGCCAGCACGGCGGCCAGCACGCCGGTGCCGGTGCCGATGTCAAAACCGGTCAGGTCATCGGTGCCTTCAGGCACGGGTGCCTGGGCCACCAGGTCGATGTATTCACCGCGCACCGGCGAGAAAACGCCGTAGTGCGGATGGATGCGGTTGTGCGGCCCGTCTTCACCCAGCGCGGGAATGGGCACGCCCTTGCGGCGCCATTCGTGCGAGCTGATGAAACCCATCAGCTCGCGCAGCGATGCGACGGAGGGCACTGCGCCATCCCTGGATGGTCCCCAGGCTTCGGCGCAGGCTTTTTTTGCATCCGGTGCGCGGCGCAAGGGGATGCTGTAGTCCGCGTCAAACGGAATCAGCACCATGCCCAGCACACGGGCGCGCTGCGCCTGGGACTGACGGTGCAGGTGAAAGGCTTCCGGAAAAACCGGTGCGGCTGCTGAAGCCTGGGTGCTGGCTTCCCCGGCCTTCTGGTCTTTCACGCGTTTCTCTCGCTTGGGTTTGGCCGGTTTGTCGACGCGGCGCGCCAGCGCCTGCAACAGCAGCCGGGCATTCTGGAAGTCGCCGCGCCAGAGCAGGCCCGTGCCTTCACAGGCCAGGCGGTAAGCCGCGTCAGCCGCGAGGGTGTCGTCAGCGATCACCACGCGCTTGGGCGGCGGCGCACCGCGCTCGGAACGCCAGCGCGCAGAACGCGCTTCGCCGCCCTCCGTCCAGTGGATGGTGGCGGGCTCAGCAGAAGAAGCAACGGGAGCGGCAGGTGAAACGGGTATCAGGGGCATCAGGGGCATCAGGGTCAGACACAAAGAAGAACAAAGAGGAAAGCCAAGTGTTTTAACAGATGGCCGCCCCCAGCGGCTGCAAGCGCTACCTAATCACTATCAATTTAATAGCTGCTCGCGCACATCCTGATTGCCTCTCAGGCACTTTCGATCCTGAAAAAACGGCTTTTTGAGGGTCTCCAGGCTGTTTTGGGCGCTCAACAGGCTCCAAAAAAGGCTTCCAGAGCACTTTTCAGGCCATTTTCAAGAACGATTTAGGCCTCAAGCCAAATAGGGACGGGCGCCAGCAGCTATGAATTAGATAGCAACGACAGACAGAGGGCGCTCCCCTCCTCACCAGCAAGAGCCGCGGAACTGGCTTCGCCAGGCCGCAGGCGCCGTCCCCTGCAAGGGAAGAGCCTCAAAAGGGGGTGTACCAATCTTCACCAGCAGGGGCCGGGGTCCGGCTTTGCCGGCCCCAAGGCGCCTGTCCCCTGCAAGGGGAGAGGAGGCTACACGAAGTGAGCCTCAGCAGGGGTGTTCAAACTGTCCAACCGCCACCCAGCGCCCGAATCAGCCCCACCGTTGCCAGGTACTGCGCGGTCTTGACCTGCAGCGCCTGGCGGCGGTTGCGCAGTTCGCTGCGCTGCGCGTCCAGCAGTTCGAGCTGGCTGACAAAGCCATTGCGGTAGCGTGAATCCGACAGCACCGTGGCGCGTGTGGCCGAAGCGACGGAACGCGATTGCGCTTCCGACTGCTCGGCCAAAAGGCGCAGGGCCGAGAGCTGGTCTTCCACGTCCTTGAAGGCGACGAGGATCTGTTCACGGTAGTTGGCCAGGGCGATGTCAAGTTCGGCATTCGCGTTCTGCACGCCGGCCTTGCGGCGTCCGCCGTCAAAGATCGGCAGCGAGAGCAACGCGCCCACGCCCCATGCCTGGGTCGAGACCTTGAACAGGTCCTTGATCTCGGGCGCGGCATAACCGGCGTTGCCTGTCAGCGAAAAGGTCGGGAACCACGCAGCCTGGGCGACACCAACGCGAGCCTGCGCGGCCTGCATGGTGCTTTGCGCGGCAGACACATCGGGCCTGCGCTCCAGCACGGTGCTGGGCACGCCGGCCGGTATCACCGGCAAGGCCGTCGACCATTCAGCAGGCGCGACGGCAAAGTTCGACGCTACCTCACCGACCAGCACAGCCAGGGCATGCTCCAGCACGGCGCGGCGCTGGTCGAGTGCCAGTGCATCGGACTCGGTCGAGGCGACTTCGGTGCGCACGCGGGCCACGTCGAGCTCGGCCACATCGCCTTCCTTGAAGCGGACTTCCGTCAGGCGCAGCGTGTTGCGGTAAGCCTGCAGTGTGTCACGCACCAGCGTGCGTTCGGTGTCGAGCGCGCGCAGGTTGAGGTAGGTCTGCGCCACATCGGCCTGCACCAGCAGCTGGGTGCTGCGCAGCAAGGCCTCGCGCGATTTCGCGTCCAGCGATGCGGCGTCCGAGTTGAGCGACAGCTTGCCGATCAAATCGACTTCATACGAAAAGTTGGCGGCGGCTGTGACCGTGGTCTGCGCGACGCGGTTGGTCGTGATGTTGCTCTGGCGCACGGCACCGCCGCTCAAACCCACTTGCGGCAGGCGGTCGGCATCGGTGTTGCGCAGGATGGCGCGCGCCTGGGCCAGCCGGCCCGCGGCCACCTTGACACTGTTGTTGTTGGCGCCGGCCTGCTCGACCAGCTGGTCGAGTACCGGGTCGGCAAACGCCTTCCACCAGGTGCCTTGTGATTGCGGAGCGGTTGCTGCAGGCGCCGCCGCGACGGCGGCAGCGTTTTCCTTGTAGGCGGAAGGCGCAGCCGGAATGCTCGCCGGGTCAACCGACGCGCTGGTGGCGCAGCCGGCCAGCACCAGGGCGGCCAGCAAAGGCAGCAGCGCGGTGCGCAGTTTGGACGTTGTGTGGTTCATGATGAACTCCTGTACCTTTGATGCTTGTTGTTATTCATGAAGCTTGAGGGGCGCTGCCGGCTGCGCGTGCGCACCTGCACCACCACTGCCCGCGAAGGCCTCAACGTGCGGCACTTCGCCATGCAGCTTGAGCGGACGGTTGCCCGTGAGGCGGCGCAGCGTGACGTAGAACACCGGCGTGAGGAAGAGACCGAAAGCCGTCACACCAATCATTCCCGAGAACACCGCCACACCCATGGCATGGCGCATTTCGGCACCGGCACCGGAGGACAACACCAGGGGCAGCACGCCCATGATGAAAGCCAGTGAAGTCATCAGGATGGGACGCAGACGCAGGCGGCTCGCTTCAATCGCGGCCTGCAGCGGCGTGCGCCCGGCAAACTCCAGCTCGCGCGCAAACTCCACGATCAAAATCGCGTTCTTCGCCGACAACCCCACCAGCACGATCAAGCCGATCTGCGTGAAGATGTTGTTGTCGCCGCCGGTCAGCTTCACGCCCAGCATGGCGGCCAGCAGGCCCATGGGCACGATCAGCACGATGGCGATCGGCAGGGTCAGGCTTTCATACTGCGCGGCCAGCACCAGGAAGACCAGCAGCAGCGCCAGCGGGAACACCCACATGGCCGAGTTGCCGGCGATGATTTCCTGGTACGTGAGGTCCGTCCACTCGTAGCTGATGCCGGGCGGCAGCGTCTCGGCCGCAATGCGGGCGACCGCATCCTGCGCCTGGCCCGACGAATAACCGGGCGCGGCGCCGCCGTTGATGTCGGCCGACAGGAAGCCGTTGTAGCGCATGGCGCGTTCAGGGCCAAAGCTCGGCGTGACTTTCATCAGCGCCGACAGCGGCACCATTTCGCCGGTGGCCGATCGCACCTTCAAGAGGCCGATGTCTTCAGCGCGGGCGCGGTAAGGTGCATCAGCCTGCACCCGCACGGAATATGTGCGGCCGAACTTGTTGAAGTCATTGGCGTACAGGCTGCCCAGGTAAATCTGCATGGTGTCGAACACGTCAGTCACCGGCACGCCGAGCTGGCGCGCCTTGGTGCGGTCGATGTCGGCATACAGCTGCGGCACATTGACCTGGAAGCTTGAGAACATGCCCGCCAGCTCAGGTGTCTGGTACGCCTTGGCCATGAAGGCCTTGGTGGCGGCGTCCAGCGCGGCATAACCGAGCGAGCCGCGGTCTTCCAGCTGCAGCTTGAAGCCGCCGGTGGTGCCCAGTCCCTGCACGGGCGGCGGCGGGAACATCGCAATGAACGCCTCCTGGATACCGCCGAATTTTCCATTGAGCTGGCCGGCGATGGCGCCTGCACTCAGGTCGGCGGTGGTGCGCTGGTCAAACGGCTTGAGCGAGAGAAACACGATGCCAGAGTTGGAGCTGTTGGTGAAGCCGTTGATCGACAGGCCAGGGAAAGCAATCGCGTGTTCCACGCCGGGTTGTTTCATGGCGATGTCGCTGATCTTGCGGATCACGTCTTCGGTGCGGTCCAGCGTGGCGCCGTCGGGCAACTGGGCAAAACCGATCAGGTACTGCTTGTCCTGCCCGGGCACAAAACCGCTGGGCACTGCCTTGAAGAGGCCCGCCGTGGCGAGCACCAGCACCAGGTAGACACCCAGCATGATGGCCTTGCGCGAAATCGCACCCTTGACACCGCGGCTGTAGTTTTCGGAACCGCGGCTGAACAGGCGGTTAAAGCCTGCGAAGAAGCGGCCGAACACCTTGTCCATGCCGCGGGTCAGCGCGTCTTTCGGTGCGTCATGGCTCTTGAGCAGCAAGGCGGCAAGTGCCGGCGACAGGGTCAGCGAATTGACGGCCGAGATCACTGTAGAGATCGCGATGGTCAGCGCGAACTGCTTGTAGAACTGTCCCGAGAGGCCGGTGATGAAAGCCAGCGGCACAAACACGGCGATCAGCACCAGCGCAATCGCGATGATGGGCCCCGACACCTCGCGCATGGCGCGGTAGGTGGCGTCGCGCGGACTCAGGCCCGCCTCGATGTTGCGTTCGACGTTCTCCACCACCACGATGGCGTCGTCCACCACAATGCCGATGGCCAGCACCAGCCCGAAGAGGCTGAGCGCGTTGATCGAAAAACCGAACAGGTGCATCACCGCAAACGTGCCGATGACAGAAATAGGCACGGCCAGCAGCGGAATGATGGAAGCGCGCCATGTCTGCAGGAAGATGATCACGACCAGCACCACCAGGGCCACGGCTTCGAGCAGCGTGTGGACCACGGCCTCGATGGAAGAGCGCACAAACTGCGTGGTGTCGTAAACGATTTCGTAGTCCACGCCTTCAGGCATGCTCTTTTTCAGGTCCTTCATCACGGCCTGCACGTCGTCCGAGATCTGGATGGCGTTGGAGCCCGGCGCGGCAAACACCGGCACGGCGACGGCCTGCTTGTTGTCCAGCAGCGAACGCAAGGCGTAGTCGGAAGCACCGAGCTCCAGACGAGAAATATCGCGCAGGCGCGTCACGGCGCCGCCCTTGTCGGTCTTGACGATGATGTCACCGAACTCTTCTTCGCTTTGCAGGCGGCCCTGGGCATTGATAGACAGTTGCATGTCCACACCGGGCAGGCCGGGCGAAGCGCCCACGACACCGGCGGCAGCCTGGATGTTCTGCTCGCGAATGGCGCGCACCACGTCGCCGGCGGACAAACCGCGCTCAGCCACTTTTTGCGGGTCCAGCCAGACGCGCATCGAATAGTCGCCCGAGCCGAACAGCTGCACCTGGCCCACGCCGTTGATGCGCGCCAGGCGGTCCTTGACATTGAGCACCGCGTAGTTGCGCAGGTAGGTCATGTCGTAGCGGTCGTTGGGCGAGAGCAAGTGCACCACCATCGTGAGGTCGGGAGAGCTCTTGATAGTCGTGATGCCCAGGCGGCGCACTTCTTCGGGCAGGCGCGGCTCGGCTTGCGAGACACGGTTTTGCACGAGCTGCTGCGCCTTGTCGGGGTCGGTGCCGAGCTTGAAGGTGACGTTGAGTGTCATCAGGCCGTCGGTCGTGGCCTGGCTGCTCATGTAGAGCATGCCGTCGACGCCGTTGATGGCTTCTTCCAGCGGCGTGGCGACGGTCTCGGCGATCACCTTGGGGTTGGCGCCGGGGTAGTTGGCGCGCACCACTACCGTGGGCGGCACAACGTCCGGGTATTCGGCGATCGGCAGCGAGCGCAGCGCGATCAGTCCGGCAATGAACATCAGCAGCGACAGCACGCCGGCAAAGATCGGCCGGTCAATAAAAAATTTGGAAAGATTCATGGCAATTCTTCTGGTTCAGGTGAAGGAGCGGCTCAGGACTTGGCCGCGACCTTCACGGCTTTTTCGGTGAGTTCCGACTTGGCGGTCATCTCGACCGGCTGCGGCGTGATCAGCGCTCCTGGGCGGATGCGCTGCAGGCCGTTGACCACAATGCGGTCGTTGGCGGCCAGGCCGCTTTTGACGACACGCAGGCCATCGACGGAAGCGCCCAGCGTGACTTCGCGGTACATCGCCTTGTTGTCGGCGCCGACCACGAGCACAAACTTCTTGTTCTGGTCGGTGCCGACGGCGCGCTCGTTGATCAGCAATGCCTTGCCTTTGGTGGCCTGGCCCATGCGGATGCGCGCGAACTGGCCGGGAATCAACTGGCCGTCCTTGTTGTCGAACACGGCGCGTGCGCGCACGGTGCCGCTTCGGGCGTCCACCTGGTTGTCGACCAGCTGCAGCTTGCCTTCAAACGGCGTGTCGGCGCTGGCGGCGGTGCCCATCTGTACCGGAATGCGGTCCAGGTTGCGGCCGCCCGCGATACCGGCGTTGGTGCCCTGCACATCCTTGAGCGCCTTGACCACGACCTGCTCGTCGGCGTCGAAGCTCGCATAAATCGGGCTCACGGACACCAGTGTGGTCAGCACGGGTGCGCCCGGTCCTGCTGCGACCAGGTTGCCCACCGTCACTTCGAGCTTGCCGACGCGGCCGGCCACCGGGGCGCGGACCTGCGAATACCCCAGGCTCAACTGCGCCGTTTGAAGGGCTGCCTGCGCGGCGCGCAGGTTGGCGTCGGCTTCACCCTTGCCGTTGGTGCGCTCGTCAAACTCGCGTTTTGAAATGGCCTGCTCGCCCCACAGGCGCTGTGAGCGCTCGTGTTCGCCCTTGGCCTGGGCCACACGGGCCTGCGCCGCGGCCACCTGGGCTTCGGCGCGCGCCACTTCGGCGGCGTAGGGTGCCGGGTCAATCGTCAGCAGCAGGTCCCCCTTTTTGACCAATGCGCCTTCGCGGAAGTGCACGGCCTGGATGGTACCGGCCACACGCGAGCGGATGTCCACGCGCTCGACCGCTTCCAGCCGGCCCGAAAACTCATCCCAGGCGGAGACGTCGCTTTGCACGACGGTGGCCACCGATACCGGCGTGGCCTGCGGCTCGGCAGGCGCACCCGACTGGGCACGCGTGCCCGAAACGCCGAAGATGACGGCCGTCACGCCCGTCAATGCCAGTACGGCCACGACGGTTGCCAGCAAACGGCGCTTGTTGTTGTGCAGATGAATCGATGTCATGGTGAAACCCCTCAAAAGAAAAGTAAAAAAAGGAACTGTGAAACTCAGGAATGGGTCGCATGCGCGGCCAGCGCATCAGCGAAAAAACGGGTGTACTGCTCATGCAGGACAGGGCCCCAAGCAGCCTTGTGGTCGCAAGGCTGCAGATAGCTGCAGGGCCAGCCGGTCGGCACCGGCAACACGGTCTCGTGCGCAACCAGGCCTGCGGCGCGCAGCCGTGCGGCGTAGGCCAGCGTTTCGTCGCGCAGCGGGTCGTCCTGCGCCGTGATGAGCAGCGTCGGTGCCAGGCCGGCCAGGCGGAATGCGGCGCCGGGTGCAGCGTAAGGGTGGCTTGCGTCTTCGGCCCGGGGCAGGTATTTGTGCCAGCCGTCGGCCCAGGTGCAGCCCACTGGCCCGGCTTCGGCGTCGCGCAGCGAAGCGGTCGCAAGGCATGGGTCCAGCATCGGCGACATCAGGATCTGCCCCGCCAGAGCCGGCTCATGCTGGTCACGCGCCATCAGCGCCACGGCTGCAGCGATATTGCCACCGGCCTCTTCGCCGGCCACAAAAACCGGCGCACCGACGCCGACCAGCTTGTGGCGGGCCTTGGCGGCCCAAACCAGCGCGGCATAACCTATTTCGACTGCATTGGGGAAAGGGTGCTCTGGCGCCAGCGGATAGTCCAGCGACATCACCACTGCGCCGGCTTGGGCCAGCAGCCCGGCTACGCAGGAACCGCCTTCCAGGGATCCGCCCACAAACGCGCCGGCATGGAAATGCACCACCAGGGGTGAAACGCCCGTGCCGCTGCGGCGGCCGTAAAAACGCACGTCCAGCGGCTTTTTCAGTGCCAGCTGGATCTGTTTTTCCACCCAGGGAGGGGGGCTTTTGTCGGCGCCTGCGGGGACGGGCTGTGGGCTGTTCATCTTGGCGAGCCGCACGCGGCTCCTCTTTGTTGCAATGCAGCAGAAGATACGCGCGGCAGGTCGCTTAATAAATAGCCGTTTTGTTTATACTTTATTTCACCAGTGCAACAATGAGGGGTAGCAAGCAGGCTTCTCCTCTGAAAATCACGGCCCCCCATGAAAGCTCCCATGAACATCCGAGCGCGGAGTTTCATCCTTCCCTGTGGGGCAAGGTCAATTGGGAGTGGGCAATCCCGGAAAGTTCTCAGGGCTATTTCGCGCCCCGCACCTGAACCGGCTGGGCTGGTCACAATCGCCCCTCGCCGTTTTGCCGATGAGCCCCTGTTGGCAGATGCACCTCTTCCCCGGCAGCCATTTTTAATTACCGCCCCGTATCCCTCTTGCGGCGCCCGCCAGGCAAGGCACGCGCTGACGGCCCTCACCAGAACAGGACTCTTTCATGGATAAATTTTCCGCAATGCAGGCCTTTGTACGGGTTGTGGAGGCCGGCACGTTTACCAAAGCGGCAGATTCCATGGGTATGCCCAAGCCCACGGTGACGCGCCTGATCCAGACACTGGAGCAGTCACTGGACACCAAGCTGCTCAACCGCACCACGCGCAAAGTCACGGTGACGGCCGACGGTGCGGCTTACTACGAGCGCGCGGGCCGCCTTCTGGGCGAAATGGAAGAGCTTGAGTCGAGCATGTCGCGCGCCAAGGCCAGCCCGCGTGGCCGGCTCAAGGTGGACATTCCCTCTTCACTGGGCCTTGCGGTGGTGATTCCGGCCCTGCCCGACTTTTATGCGCGTTACCCGGACATCCAGCTGGAGCTTGGCGTAAGCGACCGGCCGATCGACATCCTTGCAGAAAATGTCGACTGCGTGATCCGCGGCGGGCAGATCACAGACCAATCACTGGTGGCGCGCCGCATCGGCGAGTTTTATTTGATGTCCTGCGCTTCACCCGCCTACCTCAAACGCCACGGCGTGCCGCAGCACCCGCGCGAGCTGCAGGCGCACAAGCTGATCCGCTATTTTTCGCCGCGCGACGGCAAGCTTTACACCGTCAACCTGCAAAAAGACGGCGAGGTGGTGGAGATCGGCGGGCACCACCAGCTGTCGGTCAATGACTCGAACGCAGGTGTGGCGGCGGCGCTGGCGGGCCTGGGTATCCTGCAGACGCTCACCTTCCTGGTTCAGCACCATATCAGCAGCGGTGCGCTGGAACCCCTGTTCAACGGCTGGTGCTCCGAGGCCAAGCCCATTCATGTGGTGTACCCACCCAACCGCCACCTGAGCAACAAGGTGCGTGTTTTTGTCGACTGGATCGCCGACCTGTTCGCCAAACACGACCTGATACAGCGCAAGAGCAGCTTGCCGCAATAAACGCGGCAGACGACGCGACAGCCGCTACACCGAATGCATCGGCATTTTCCGGCGTCCCCAGCTTCCTACAGCTGGCGTCATCCGCAGACTACACCGCAGGACAACCCGCGGGAGTAAGGTCAGTGGCTGTCCCGCGTTTGCACGCCTGCGTTCATACACCGCCTTCCTTCCCTGCGAAAGACCACCCATGCCAAGACCCAAAGTTGCCGCGCCCGATACCGAGAGCCGAAAGGCACTGGAGCAGCGCGCGCGGGAAGCAGCCATGCCCGCACCACCCCGTGAAAAAGGCCGCTGGCCATTTCCGGTGCCGGACGACCAGCCCGCCGGCAAAACTGAAGGCCGCCACGAGGAACCGGAAAAGGCGGCCAAGCCAGGAAAGTCCGGCGACTAACTGCCGGATTCTCCATTCGCTCTCTTCTCTTCTGTGTCAGCGGCGCGCCAGGACGCGCTTGACCAGCACGGCAACAAACAGCACCAGCGCACCGGCGATCAAGCCTGTGAGTGCGTCCATCAACAGCGGCGTGAGCGCGGCCAGCAAAGCACCTGCTCCGCCTATGGCCGACGCTTTTTGTGCGAGCAGCTCGATCGCGTGATGCAGCGGCGCAAAGCCGTGCGTCAGAATGCCGCCGCCCACCAGGAACATCGCGATGGTGCCTGCCACAGAAAGGCCTTTCATGAGCCAGGGAGCGGTCAGCAGGATGGCGCGGCCTGCGCCGCGCTGCAAGCGGCCCAGGGCGCCGCCTCCTTCACGCTGGCTGAGGTAAAGCCCGCCATCGTCCAGCTTCACGATGCCTGCCACCAGGCCATAAACCCCCACCGTCATCAGGAGGGCGATACCGCCCAGAACAGCCACCTGCGTCACGAAGGGACTGGCCTGCACGGTGCCCAGCGTGATCGCGATGATTTCAGCGGACAGGATGAAGTCGGTGCGGACCGCGCCCTTGATCTTGTCTTTTTCAAGCGCCAGCACGTCTACGTCCGGGTTGGTCAGTGCGGCAGTCAGCGCCTCATGCTCGGCCGCCTGTTCGTCTGCGCTGTGCATGAATTTATGCGCGAGTTTTTCAAACCCCTCGTAACAGAGAAATGCACCGCCCACCATCAGCAGCGGCGTGACGGCCCACGGTATGAACGCGCTGATAGCCAGCGCGGCCGGTACCAGGATGGCCTTGTTGACGAAGGAACCTTTGGCCACAGCCCAGACCACCGGCAACTCCCGGTCTGCCTTGACCCCTGAGACCTGCTGGGCGTTGAGCGCCAGGTCATCACCCAGCACGCCGGCGGTTTTCTTGGCGGCCACCTTGGAAAGCAGCGCTACGTCATCAAGGATGGTGGCGATGTCGTCGATCAATGCGAGAAGGCTGCTGGCCATATGTAGGTTCCGTGTGCCGGCGCAAGGCCGAAGGGGTGAGCAAAACTTGCAAGGCCCGGCCGTGATGAGCCCGGCCGGCAGGAGTCCGGTGCTGCTGTTATGCGTTGTGGTGGCACCGAAGGCGAAGGCCTACTGTACCCAAATCCAGCGCAACAAAAAGCCGCCCCGCAGGCGGCTTTGGATGGGCGTCAGAGCGCTAGATGCTCAGCGCGCCGTGAGCCGTCCCAGGATAAAACCCAGCGCCAGGGCGGCACCGACAGCCTCCAGGGGCCTTTCCTGAACCCACGATTTCGAGGCGTCAATGGCCCGGCCTGGCGCTTCAGTCACCCGGCGGGTCTGGTCGGCAAAGCGGTCAGCCACAGTGCTGGCACCGCTGGCCAGCTTGTCGACGCCTTCGTGCGCGGCGGAAGACGCGCGGTCTACCGCACTGCGGGCCGGCTCAGCCACCTTGTCAATGCCGCTGTGGAGCGCTGCTCCGGCAGACTCGACGCCTCGCTGCAGAGGGTTGTCAGTACCGGAAGCCGTACCGGTGGAGGCTGTGGTTTTGTCCATGATGCTTCTTTCAAAAAAATTCCGCAAAATACCTCTGGGATCTATCTGAGCCTCGGTGATGACGGGCTCATGGTCGTCCAGAGGTGTCTGCCGACATTAAGCGGCGGCAGGCATGCGGACTGTGCGCAGCCGGATACGCTGCATGTAGGACAAGAGAGTGTTGTGCGCGCCGCGCGGTTGTCGGCCCACACTGACAGGAAAAAGGCCGCTTGGCTTGGCAGCCCCTGTCGCAGTTGCCCGCATCATCGTCCTGAACTCACAAGCCAAAGGCATCCAGGCCAGGCACCGTTGATAAACGCCCTTCCAACGTTTTTGAAACTCCAAGGAGAAGCACAATGCCCAGAATTGGACGACCCGCCCTCAGAACCGGCGCAACCGACAACGGCCAGCCGCGTAACGGCCCACCCGAGGAAGGTCTGGATGAAGACGACGCACTGGAGCTGCCGGTGGAGCCCGATGAAGGGATGCCGCTGATTCCTGATGACGATGAGCGGGTGGTGAATGTGCCGTCGTGAGATCGCGCTGTTGAGGCCTGGTTTGTTCTGTCGTTGGGCTTTTTGCTGAGGGTGGCTGGCCGGGGGTTGCCCGGCATGCAACTCACTTTCTTTTGCTTCGCCAAAAGAAAGTAAGCAAAGAAAAGGCGACCCTGGTTCCTGCGTCCCTCCGCTTCGCTGCGGGCAACCTGCGGTGCTCGGTCCAGCCGGGGTCAAAAACAACTCGCTTCGCTCAAACAAGTTTTTGCCCTGATCCGTCTGGCCCTGCGCTCCTCGGCGCATCCACAAGGGGGTAGGAGAAGGATACCGAACACCCGAACGCCTGAAGAAACAAGGACACGCCATGGCGTGTCCTTGTTGGTATTGGAGTTGGTATTTGTCTTCAGTCCCCGCTCCCGATTAGCCCTTCTGTATGCGCCGAGGAGCGCAGGTTCAGGCGGATCAGGGATCGCGATTGTCTGAGCGAAGTGCAACGTAGCGAGTTCGAGCGAGACCCCGCCTGGACCGAGCACCGCAGGTTGCCCGCAGCGAAGCGTAGGGACGCAGACAGCAGGGTCGCCTTTTCTTTTGCTTACTTTTCTTTTGGCGAAGCAAAAGAAAAGTGAGTAGCTGCCGGGCTACCCCCGGCCAGCAACCCTCAGCAAAGAGCGCACCGCCGGAGCAAGAGCCGGCCTAGCTCAGACGAATGTCAGACGCTCAATCAACCAATCGCTTGAGCCGGATCTCTTCCAGCTTGGCACTGCCAAAAGCCACAGTCTTGAGCGATGGCATCTCGCGCTTGAACCCCGCCGCGTGTTCATAAAATCGCAGCGCACGCTCATTGCGCAACAGCACCCACAATGTGACCTGCGTGCAACCCTCTTCTTTCAGGCCCTCACGCGCGCCGTCCCACAGGGCCAGGCCTGCGCCCTTGCCCCAATGTTCGGGCAGCACATACAGCGCCCAGATCTCACCCACTGTTGATTTGGTGCCGGCATCGCGGGAACGGTCAAAGCCGACGAAGCCCACGATCTCATCTCCGTCCGTGGCCACCAGCAGTTGCGGCTCGCTGAATTCGATGGCTTCGCGCCAGTAAGGCAGGCGTTTTTCTACCGTGATCTTGCCGAGGTAGTCCTCGGGCATGAGGTCTTTATAAGCGGCCTGCCAGGTGGCGACATGAATTTCGGCAATGGTTTTGGCATCACGGGGCGTAGCGGGACGGACGGAATAGCTGGACATGAAAAAAATCGCTTGTGAATCGGTGCGGGAAATGATCGGGGGAGCAGAATTGTCGCCCAAATCGCCTCCCACCCGGCAATACATTCGCTTCACGGCGGTCCGGCGGCAGGACGAATGCCCGGCAAGTGACTTGGGCGTCGGGTACATTCGTCGCACCCTAACACTTACAAGCGCTTGCACATCATGGCCCAAGGTATTCAGTTTCCCCTGCAAATGTCCTTCAAACTCATCGCCTTTGCACCACAATTTCTGGTCAAGGACGCGCATAGCCAGCCGGTGGCGTATGTCAAACAAAAACTCTTCAAGCTCAAGGAAGCCATCACGGTTTTCACCGATGAAAAACAGGACCGGCAGCTCTACCAGATCAAGGCGGACCGGATTATCGATTTTTCAGCGCTTTATCACTTCACCGATACCCAGGGCGCGGCGCTGGGCGGCATCAAGCGTCGCGGCATGCGCTCCATGTGGAGAGCCGGTTTTGACGTGCAGGACAACGGCGTCACCCACTTCAGCATCAACGAGAAAAGCGTGATGACGCGTTTTCTTGACGGCCTATTCAGCCAGATTCCGGTGATCGGCATGTTTTCGGGCTACCTGTTCCATCCCGCCTACCAGGTGACGAGACCCGACGGCACCCTGGTGGCCGAGCTCACCAAGCAGCCCGCCCTGTTTGAGGGCCGGTTCACCGCCGAGCGGATGGCCCCCGTCAATGAACGCGAAGAGCAGCAGTTGTTGCTGTCCCTGATGACCGTGCTGCTGCTGGAACGCCTGCGCGGTTAACGCAGACGCCGGCGCAGGCAGCTACCCGTACCCGAAGCAGCGATGGACGACCCGGCCCACCCTGGCGATCCGGCGAATGCGGTTCTGTTCAGCGTCCAGCTGAACCCGGAAGGGGTGCATTTCAGCGCCTCGCCGTCCCTGCCGATCCTGCAATCGGCGCTCCAGGCCGGCGTGGCGATGGACAGTTCGTGCAGAAACGGCACCTGCCGCACCTGCATCCGCCGGCTGGCCAACGGGCAGGTGGCTTACCGCATCGAATGGCCGGGCCTGAGCGCCGAGGAAAAGCAGACGGGCTACATCCTGCCCTGTGTCGCGTACCCACTGTCGGATGTGGTGATCGGGCCAGGGGATTGAACTGGCGGGATCTGCCGTAGACCCACGGGCAAAGCCCCGGGCGATGCGGCGCCGTCGCCGAGCGCGCGCTGCATCAGCACCGTGTCCACCCACTGGCCGAACTTGTAGCCGACACTGTCCAGCGTGCCGACACGGGCAAAGCCCAAAGCCTCGTGCACCCTGAGCGAGCCCGTGTTGGCGCTGTTGCCGACCACGCCCACCATTTGCCGGAAACCGCGCTGCTCGCACTGGCGGATCAGCTCACGCAGCAGGGCGCTGCCAATGCCGGACTGGCGCATGCCGGGCGCGACGTAAATCGAGTCTTCCACCGTATGGCGATAGGCCGGCCGCGAACGGTAGGCACTGCCATAGGCATACCCCACCACCTCTGCGTTGCGATGCGCCACCAGGTAGGGGTAGCCGCCCTGCAGGATGTCAGCGCGGCGCGAGAGCATCTGCGCGACGCTGGGCGGCTCCAGCTCAAACGTCGCCAGGTTGGTGGCCACGTAGTGCGCGTATATCGCCTGGATTGCCTCCATATGGCTTTCGGCACAGGGACCGATCACCAGGGAATCCCGAGTTTCAGAGGAAGGATCGGGGCGGGTGGCCTGGGGTATGGGTGTGAGGTACATGCCGCTATGGTTGCGCAACGGCATGCATAAGTAAATATGTCAAAACTTATCGAATTGATTAGAATTTCTTTGCATGCTCAACCTGGACCACCTGCGCACCTACGCCCTCATTGTTGAAACCGGAAGCTTTTCCGGTGCAGCCGAAAGGCTGGGCCTTTCACAGCCCGCCGTCAGCCTGCAAATCAGGCAGCTGGAGCAGAAGCTGGGCGTGCGCCTGATCGAACGCGTGGCGCGCCGCGCAACGCCCACACCCGCAGGGCTTGACCTGATGGAAGAAATCCAGCATGTCAACACCGCCGTAGACGGCGTCATGGCCGCCATGGCTTCCCACTCCTCGAATGTGGCCGGCCGCATCACGCTGGGCATTGGCGCCACGGCCTGCCTTTATTTCCTGCCGCAAATCCTGCGCTCATTGAGGCTGCGGTTTCCCAATCTGAGCGTGGTGGTCAGCACGGGCAACACGGCCGACTTCGTCAAGGCGGTGGAAGGCAACATGCTGGACCTGGCGCTGGTCACGCTGCCCGTCAAACGGCGCGCGCTGGCGGTGACACCGTTGTTCAACGACGAGTTTGTGGCCATCGCACCCAAGCGTGATGCCGCCATGCCCGCCAGGATCACGCCGGCCGTACTGGCAAAGCGCGAGCTGGTGCTGTTCGAGCCGGCGGCCAATACCCGCGTGATCATCGACCAGTGGTTTCAGGATGCGGGCCACGCCCCCAAACCCATCATGGAACTGGGCAGCGTCGAAGCCATCA
Source organism: Polaromonas sp. P1_F6 (assembly GCF_056405695.1). Lineage (NCBI taxonomy): Bacteria > Pseudomonadati > Pseudomonadota > Betaproteobacteria > Burkholderiales > Comamonadaceae > Polaromonas > Polaromonas sp. P1_F6. The sequence goes on along the minus strand of NZ_JBFUBQ010000002.1, from coordinate 654,788 downwards.
AGGAAATGGTGGCGGCCGGCCTGGGCTGCAGCATCCTGCCCGCAATGGCGGTCACCGGCCCGGGACAGCATGCCGAACTCGTGGTCCACCCGTTGTACCCACGGCTGCAAAGGACGCTGGCCTTGATCATGCGCAACGACAAACCGGTGAACAAGGCCCTGCACCAGGTGATTGCCGCCATTTCACAGCGGGCGGGCGCCGAGCCGCGCCAGCCGGGCTCCCGGCCTTCCCCGCAAAACAACAAGCTGTAGCACGCCTGTCAAACAACTGTGCAAGGATGGGCGGATGCTCCCTCCGCCACTGCCTCCGCCACTGAATAGCGCAGCCGACAGCCCACGCAGCTTTCACAGCCCCTACAGCCTCACGCCGGCGCGGGATGCGGCGGCCAGCTTTTCGGAGATGGAAGAGCTCAAGACAATTTTGCTGGCAGGCAGCGCGCACTTTGACGTGGCCGTTGTGGCCGAAGCGCATACTGCCGGCCCGTCTTTTCCGCTGTATGTGGCGGGCATCGGCTCCCGCGACCCTGCGGCGCCCGCGGTCGGTTTCTTCGGCGGCATCCATGGACTGGAACGCATCGGCACGCAGCTGGTTTTGCATTACATGCGGGCGTTGCTGTTTCGCCTGGAGTGGGACGAGTTGCTGCACCGGCAACTCGAAAAGATCCGGCTGGTGTTCATGCCCATCGTGAACCCCGGCGGCATGTGGGCGCACAAGCGCGCCAACCCCCAGGGCGTGGACCTGATGCGCAATGCCCCCCACAAGGCCGACGCCCGTGTGCCCTTCCTGGCCGGCGGGCAAACCGTGAGCCCCCGGCTTCCCTGGTACTGCGGAAGGCCCGGCATGCCGATGGAAGTGGAAAGCGCGGCCGTACTGCAAGTGGTGCGGGAACAACTGGCCAGCCGGCCCTTCAGCCTGGCACTGGACTGCCATTCGGGCTACGGCTTTGAGGACAGCCTGTGGTTTCCGTACGCCAGGACGCGCCGGCTGATGCCGCATCTGCCGGAGATGTTTGCACTGCGGACCATGCTGGAGCAATCGCACCCGCACCACGCCTACAGCTTCGAGCCGCAAAGCAACCAGTACCTGCTGCACGGCGACCTTTGGGACCATGCCTATGATCGCGCACCGGCGGAGAACATCTTTTTGCCGATGACGCTGGAGCTGGGCTCGTGGTTATGGATACGCAAGAACCCGCGCCAGCTGTTTTCGCGCCACGGCATTTTCAACCCTATCAAGGCGCACCGCACGCGGCGCGTACTGCGCCGCCATGCGGACCTGCTGGATTTCCTGACACGCGCTGCATTCTCCGCACCGCGCTGGCTGCCTTCGGGCGAACAGCGTGTGCAGCTCGCACGGCTTGCCGCGGCGCACTGGCGCCCGCGCAGGGTGGTGTGACATGACCTGGGTGTTGCTCAGGGGCCTGACCCGCGAAGCGCGGCACTGGGGAGATTTCCCGCTGCAGTTGCAGGAAGCCACAGGCCGCAGCCCCGGCCAGATCATCACGCCGGACCTGCCCGGCAATGGCAAATGGTGCGGGCAGCGCTCCCCACTTTCCGTGGAGGAAATGGTCGAGGCGGTGCGCCGGCAACTGGCGGCGCAGGGCGTACGGCCGCCCTACGCAGTGCTGGCGATGTCCCTGGGCGGCATGGCGGCGGCCAGTTGGGCACAACGCTACCCGGACGAAATTTCGCGGCTGGTGCTTGTCAACACCAGCATGCGGCCCCACGCACATTTTGCGCAGCGCCTGCGGCCCCGCAGTTGGCTGACACTGCTGGCGATGGCTTCGCACTGGCGGAACATTGATGCCGTGGAACAAAAAGTCCATGAACTCACCTGCAAGCGCCAGGAGCAAAGGCAGCAGGATCTCACGCAGTGGCGCTTCATCCGCCAAAGCGCACCTGTGAGCGCAGCCAACGCAGCGCGGCAATTATGGGCAGCCACCCGGTTCACCTGCGCACCTCTTGCGCCGCGTTGCCCGGTGCTGGTCCTGTCTTCAGCCGGCGATGCCCTTGTCAGCCCGGCCTGTTCCGCGCAGCTTGCCCATGCCTGGCAAACATCGCACCGGGAGCACCCCTGGGCAGGGCATGACCTGCCGCACGACGACCCGCGCTGGGTGTGCCAGCACGTGGCGCCATGGGACAACGCCTGCGCATGAATGGTTCCAGCCCTGCGGGCTGGGTGCCAGCGGGGCGGGACAAATAAGACCCGGCACGGGACAAAAACATCCCACCCCATCAGGCAACGCAGCGACTGGGTTGGGGTGATATTCCTCTTCGAACCCAAGGGACAAATTGGTCCCGCAGCTCCTGTTTTCTGCGCCAAATACCTTTTGGATTCATGCACTTGCACGCGCTGCTCACCTGGCACAGGGTTTGCGAACCTTTGCGGCAAAAGGAGCGCAGCCCACACCATGGCAGACCAAAGGATCAAACGGCACGTTTATCTTCCCGGCCTGGCGGCCTTCGACACCGGCCACCGCAAGGCAGCGGTGATGGAAATGGGACACACCGGTGCCAACAACGAGTTCAAACCAGGCACGGTTTTTGTCGACAACATCGAAGCCCAGCGCGCGGTGCGTGCGCACTACGAGGAACGCCATGCCAGCGTGATGGACAAGCTGCTTGCCGGCAACCTGACGATTCCGCAAAAGCAGCAACTGCAGCGCGAATACCGCGGTTTGAGCTCAGCGATCCGCAACGTCAGGGTCGTGCAGCCCGGCATGGCGCCGTACAACAACCGGGAAAACGGCCCCGCCGATGTTCTGTTCGTCAAGGGCCATGGCAGCCCGCGCAATCCCAACTCCATCACCACCGTGGCAACGCCCGTGGACCAAGACGAACACCACCCGCCGGGCCTGTTCGAGCAGGCAACAAAGGTCAACATCAAGCGCGGCTACAAGATGACGCACACGGCGCAGGACATTGGGACTGCGGTGCACAATATTGCCAATTCCGTGAACAGCCCGGGCCTGGACGTCCGGCTGACATCCTGTGGCAGCGCCGGTACGGTGTCGCGCGACCACGTGGCCATCGGCCCGCGCAATTTGGCCCAGACCTTTGCCGGGCAGGTTTCTGCCACGCTGGATGCCCAGCACGCCGATCCGCGTGTACGCGTCAGCGGGTTCCAGGGCGACAGCAACTCCACATTGCCCAGCCGGCAGGGCGCCGACGATGGTTTCGTCACGAAGATCAAGGAAAAACCCGAAAACCCCAACAACCTGCACCACTTTGTCGATGCCATGGAACGGCAGACAGCCAAGCTCGGGCCCTTGCATGAAGCACTTGAACCCATCAAGCAACCCCTGCGTGAAGTGGCGGTGGCGACCAGGCTGAAAGCAAACTTGCCGATGCCCCCGATAGCGTCCCTTGGTGTCGCACCTGCAATGCATGCAAATATGCGGCCTTTCACCAAAATTGTGACCACCGACAACGTCAATACCCAGCGCGTGGCGACCGGGACCCGGACGGCCGCGCTGACACCGATTGACAGGCACTAGGGCGGCACCACGTCCTCCGGGTCCTGCACTTCTTGTAGCGCCAAGGTAACCAGCAACTGAGGTTTGACAAGACTGGGGCTTTTAGGCGCCACCGGATGCCTTCGTGACGGCCCTGGTGCAAAATCGGCTGTCTCCCGTCGACACCATGAACAAGCCCAACCCACCTGCTGCCAGCACAGCGCTACACGACACTGCGGCGGCCGAGCCACTTGCAGGTGCCACCACCCGCCGCAACCGGCGCATCTGGGCATTGGCGCTGGGCACCACCGCCGCCATCTGGCAACTGGACCCCGCCCTGACTGAAATGGCGGAAATGATCGGCATGATTGCCTGTGCCGGCAACAAGACGCTGGCCAGGGACGCCATCATGCAGATGCGGGCGAAAGCGGACGCGCTGCGCGCGCAGATTCCCCCCTTGCCGGGCAGCGCATTGACCAAGGTTGTGCGGCGCGCGGAAGCAGCCTGCGGTGCAGTGCTGGACAAAGGCGTGCGTGTGAAGGAAGTGCAGACCAGCTGGGACCATTTTTTGGCCTGTGTCCGCGCGCTGCAAGACCCCCGCAAGTAGGGCCGCAAGCCCGGCTGCCGTCAGCCGTGCGACTCACTCCAGGGACTTTTGCAGCGGGTCCACCGCGCCCAGCGTCCCGTCAATTTCACCTGTTTTTCATCTGATGTGTTTTTTGGGAGCGCAACTGATGCTGACACCGGCCGCCCATGTGCGGCATGATGGCCCCATGAACCCAAGATTTTTCCCACGCTTTTGCAAGCGTGTGCTGGCCGCGCGGCTGTTGTGGGCCGGCCCGGCATTTGCCATGGCCGTTGCCGCCCAGGCAGCTCCGCCGCCGTTTGAAGACACCATCGCGCAGCGCACCATGGCCTGCACGGCTTGCCACGGGCCCCAGGGCCGGGCAGCTCCCGACGGCTACTACCCGCGCCTGGCGGGAAAACCGGCGGGCTACCTGTACAACCAGCTGCTGAACTTTCGCGACGGGCGCCGCCACTACGGTCTCATGACGCAGCTGATCGAACCGCTCAGCGACACCTACCTGATGGAGATCGCGCAGTACTTCTCCCAGCTCGAAGTCCCCTATCCCGCACCCCTGCCCGCTGCCGCATCACCCGAGGCCATGCGCCATGGACAGCAGCTGGTCATGCAGGGCGACGCTGCGCGCCGGCTACCGGCCTGCGTGCAATGCCACGGCCAGGCCATGACCGGCGTGGCGCCTGCCATTCCGGGCCTGCTGGGGCTGCCACGTGACTACCTCAATGCACAGCTGGGTGCCTGGAAGGCCGGCCAGCGCCACGCGCACGCGCCGGACTGCATGAAAAATGTGGTGGAAAAACTCACCGTGGAAGACATCAATGCCGTCGCCAGCTGGGTGGCGGCGCAGCCCCTGCCGGCGAGCACCAAACCAGCCACCACGCTGCCCGCGCTCGCACCCGGCGCCGTGGTCATTACCTGCGGTAGCGCAGCAGACCTGCCCACTGTGCCGGCTTCGCCCACCAGGAAAATGCAAAAATGAAGACCCTCCTCAGATGGGCGGTGGGCCTTTCCACCCTGGCAGCCGCCGCGGTTTTACTGGTATGGGCGCTGAATGTGCGCGACGAAGTCGACGTGAAGGCGCCTGTGGCTACCGCGGCCCCCAGCGACAGCCTGATTGCCCGGGGCGCCTACCTGGCGCGCGCCGGCAACTGCCAGACCTGCCACACCGTGCAGGGCGGCCAGGCCTATGCGGGCGGGCGCGGCATCGCCACACCGTTTGGAACAGTGTTCACCTCCAACCTCACGCCTGACGACAAAACCGGCATCGGCAGCTGGTCATCCGCCCATTTCTGGCGCGCCATGCACAACGGCCGCTCCAAAAACGGCCGCCTGCTCTACCCGGCCTTCCCCTACACCAGCTACACACAGGTCACGCGCGAAGACTCCGATGCGCTGTTTGCCTACCTGCGCAGCCTGCCCGCTGCGGTGCAGCCCAACCAGTCCCATGCGCTGCGCTTTCCTTACCAGTCGCAGGCAGCGCTTGCAGTGTGGCGCGCCCTGTATTTCAGCCCCGGTGCATACCAACCGGACGCCGCACGCAGTGCCGACTGGAACCGCGGGGCCTACCTGGTCAAGGGCCTGGGTCATTGTGCGGCCTGCCACACCACACGCAATGCGCTGGGCGCCAGCGACGCGGGGCTGGACCTGGCCGGCGGGCTGATCCCCATGCAGAACTGGTATGCGCCCTCATTGACCTCGCCGTATGAAGCGGGCGTGAGCGACTGGGACAGGCAGCACATCGTGAGCCTTCTGAAAAACGGCGTCTCACCACGCGCCTCGGTCACCGGCCCCATGGCGGAAGTCGTTCAGCGCAGCACGCAGTATTTGAGCGATGCCGATCTCGGCGCGATGGCGCAGTTCCTGAAAGAGCTGCCGCCCACACACACCACGTCCCCGGAGCCGGCCACCATCAAGACTCAGGGCGAGTCTGTGGAACGCGCCGCCAAGCTGTACGAACAGCACTGCGCCCAGTGCCACGGTGCCAGGGGCGAAGGAATCGCCAATGCCTACCCGGCGCTGGCAGGCAATCGCGCCGTCACCATGAGCCAGGCCGTGAACCTGGTGCAGATCGTGCTCAATGGCGGCTACGCACCAGCCACCACGGGCAACCCGCGCCCCTTTGGCATGCCGCCCTTCGTATTGGTGCTGAACGACGCCGATATGGCGCTGGTGCTGACGCATGTCCGCCAGTCATGGGGCAATAGGGCGAGTGAAATCACGCCGGTGGAAGTGAACCGGATACGGGCGAATACGGGGCGGTAGACAGATCACTGCGCTTCGTTGCGAAGCGGGGCGCAATGGTCGTCCTTTGAATACAACAGGACCCGGGCCGCCAGCGCCTTTCATCTGCAGGACAGCGGCCTGCCAGCTACACACCTAAAATCACCTGCAGTGTGCAGCCCCCGCTTCTGTTGATCTGGTTCATGGCGGAACTGCACCGCAACCGAAAGAGCGCATGTCGGCAGTCGTTGAAACCTGGTTTGGTGAGGCCTTCGCACAACTGCACCCGTTGCTGCAGGAACTCCATCGGTCTGGAGGCACGCTCTCAGGCACAGTCGAGGTTCGCCTGGGCACCGGCCTTGCCGGTTGGGCGGGCCGGCGGCTTGCGCAAAAACTTGGTGTCCCGCCTTGCGACGGAACTGCATCGATGAGCGTTTCCATCTTCAGCACTGACACCGAGCTTCACTGGAACCGTACCTTCAATGGAACCTCCACGTTTGCCTCAACCTTCACGCCGACAGGTCGTTATCCATCGGGTTACTGGGTCGAGTCATCGGGCCTGCTTCGCCTCAACCTGGGTGTTTCCATTGTCAATGGCGGCTGGGTCTGGCGTCCCATCGGAGGCCGGCTAGCGGGCGTTCCATTCCCCCTTTGGCTCCTGCCTCGCACGGCCGCATCGAAGTGCATCGACAACGGTCAGTATCAGTTCAACGTGGAAGTCGGCCTCCCATTGCTCGGTACAGTGCTCTCCTATAGCGGGAACCTGTCGTCTGAGCCTCTCATGTGAAAGCGTAGGTGGCTAGATGCATCCAGCCGGATCGAAAGTCGTACTCATATCCTTCAACGGTGCCCGGTGCGCGCCTGAAGATTGTCACCCTGCCGAGAACTATTGGCTCCTGATAGGGACCCGGGGAACCATCGCAGGTCCGGTAAACGCAAACGGCCGCGTGCTGGTCACGTTCGATATCCCGGTGAGTGAAGTGGGCCTGACATGCCACAACCCCACACCCAACAGCCTCTACATTCTGGAAACCGACCTTGCGCATTCCCAATAAATTGTTCATGCGTCGCAACAACAGCAGGCATCGTGCAGCATCACAGTCAATGCGTCCGTTCATTTTTAAATCAGGCCTTGATCATGCATTCACTACCACTTGCCAATGCCGTCCCTGAGAACGAAGACAAGGAGAAAATTGCGCAGCAGGCGCGCCAGAAGTTCTCAGGCTCGCTGGCGAACGACACTCAATGGAACGAGCTGATCACATACGTGCGCGGCCTTGAATGGAGACCTTCGTATCGCTCGAAGTGGGTCAACGGCCACATTTCGGGCTGGGATGTCGAATGGTTTTATCACCTGCCCTACCCGTTTGTGGGCGTGGAGTGGTTTGACATCGGCTTGCATGGCGAACTCCGCACGGGCCGCCTTCTTGCGCCAAAGATCATTGACTATTCGCCTGTGTTTCTCGGAAGGTTGAAAGAGATCGGCTTCGATTTTGAATACAGAGACGGTGTGGCCAGAATCTGGGGCTATTACCCAAAATCATATGAAGATTTTCCGCTTGGCACATCTGCTTAGTTCTTACGCCATGGATCCACACCACACCCGAATTACGTTGGCCTCAATATGACTCCTCAACAGAAAAAACGTCTCAGCTACCTGAAAGACCGTCGAAATACCTACGGCGAAAATAGCAAGGCTTCGCGCAAAGGAATACCGCTTTCCAAGGCGAGAGGCATCCGGTCTGAGCGACACGCGCAAGACCACAAACTGGCGCAAGTAGTGCGGACTGTTGACCCAGAACAACTCGACGCGCTTGAGAACCAGGTGCGCTCTACCAAGCCACGCCACTGGCGCAAATCTGCGGACGACCCATTGGGTGAAGTGCTGGGCAGTCGAAAGAGCCGGCGGGCGGTTCGAGCCAGCGTGAAAGCTAGTGATTGACCATCTTGTCCCGCCGCGACAACGACGGAAACAGCCTGAACCACGCCGCAGCCACCAGCAGCGTACCCACCCCACCCGCCACCACCGAGCCCACCGGCCCCAGCAGCGCAGCAGTGGCGCCTGATTCAAACTCACCAAGCTGGTTGGACGCACCGATGAATACCGAGTTGACGGCGCTGACGCGGCCGCGCATTTCGTTGGGGGTTTCGATCTGCACCAGTGTCTGGCGCACCACCACGCTGACCATGTCGGCACCGCCCGAGACGGCCAGCACCAGCAGCGACAGCACAAAACTGGTCGACAGGCCAAACACCACCATGCACACGCCGTACAGGGCGACTGCTGACAGCATGGTCGGCCCGACGCGTCGCTCCAGCGGCCAGCGTGTCAGCACCGCGGACGTCAACAGGGCGCCGACCGCAGGGGCGCCGCGCAGCAGGCCCAGGCCCCAGGGCCCGACGTGCAGGATGTCTTTGGCGAACATGGGCAGCAAGGCCGTGGCGCCGCCCAGCAGCACGGCAAAAAGATCCAGCGACGCAGCGCCCAGCAGGGCATTGCGCTGCCATACAAACTCCACGCCGGCCAGCAGCGTGCGCAGCGTCACCGGCTCGCGCGGCGGCGGCGCGTGGTCATAGCGCAGCACCGCGATCAGCACGCAGCCGGTGGCAAAGAGGAAGGCGCAGGTGGCATACACCGCCGTGGCGCCGGCCACAAAAATCACGCCACCTAGCGCCGGCCCGCCTATGACCGCCGCCTGCATGCCGGCCGAGCTGAAAGCCATGGCGCGCGGCAGCATGGCAGGCGGCACCAGCACCGGGGTGAGCGATTGCTGCGCGGGCATCTGGAAGGCGCGGGCCACGCCCAGCATGACCGATACCGCCAGCAACAGCTCGCGCGAAACCCAGCTGTGGTGCATTCCCCCAACTTGCCAGCCTTGCGTGGCCGCCACCAGGATCATCGCCACCGTGGCCTGCGTCACCAGGCAGGCCGCGATGATGCGCCCGCGGTGAGCCCGGTCGGCGACATGCCCGGCCACCAGCGTCAGCAACAAGGCCGGCACAAACTGGTACAGCCCCACCAGGCCAAGGTCCCAGGCGCTGCCGGTCAATTCGTACATCTGCCAGCCCACGGCGACCATCAGCATCTGGTTGCCTGTGGTGGCAAAAATCCGGGCGAACCACATGCGCATGTAGGCACGCTGGTGGGTGAGTTCCTTGAATGAGTGTGTCGGCATGCGGCCCGAAGCTTAACAGTGCCGTACCCGCAAGGTGTGGCACGGGGCTACTCTTGAGGGAACGCCTTCAGTGGCTGTAATGCTATTGATTTAATAGCTGCTTGCGCACGTCCTGCCTGGCTAAACCAGTATTCCCGCATCGTCTCATTCGCAGGCACGACGGCCGTGCCCGGAACTGAACCGATTTCGCCCGAACCGGGGGAGAAGCCCGATAAGCCCGCCTGCTGGCCTGAAAATTAGGCCATTGGCTTTAAGTGGGTGGCCGTTTTAGGCGAAACAGGCAGTTAACATGGCGACATAACAGGGCCACCCTGGCACCAGGAGGAAGAAGTTATGCACCGAATCGTCATAGTGGGCGGAGGCGCCGGAGGGCTGGCGCTGGCCACGCAACTGGGCAAACGCCTGGGCAAAAAGGGCCTGGCCGAGGTCACCCTGGTCGACGCCGCCCGCACCCATGTCTGGAAACCGCTGCTGCACCAGCTGGCCGCAGGCAGTTTTGACACCCACGCCGAAGAAATTGAATACCTCGCACAGGCCCGCTGGAACCATTTCAAGTTCCGCCTGGGGAGCCTGACCGGCGTGGACCGCCAGAACAAAACCCTGCAGCTGGCCGCCAGCCATGACGAAGCCGGCCGCGAGATCACACCGGCCCAGCAACTGGCCTACGACACACTGGTGATTGCCGTGGGCAGCCAGACCAACGACTTCGGCACACCCGGTGCGGCCGAACACACCATCAAGCTGGACAGCCCGCAAGCTGCCAAGCGCTTTAACGACCGCCTGATCAACGCCTGCATTCGCGCGCAAACCGTGCCGCGCGTGGCGGGTAGCGGCCGTCTGACGGTGGCGATCGTGGGCGGCGGCGCCACCGGGGTGGAGCTGGCCGCCGAGCTGCATGCCGCAGCACGGGTGCTGGCCAACTACGGCTTTGATCACATCCACCCCGAAAAAGACCTGCAGATCGTGCTCGTCGAAGCCGCACCGCGCCTGCTGGCCCAGTTGCCCGAGCGACTGAGCGAATCGGCCATGCGCGAGCTGCGCAAGCTGGCCATCGAAGTGCACACCAATGAAAAGGTGGTGGAAGTCACGGCCGACAGCCTGAAGATGGCCAGCGGCAAGGTCATTTCATCGAGCATCACGGTGTGGGCCGCCGGCGTAAAAGCCTCCGACTTTCTGCGGACCCTGGGCGATGGCAACCCGCTGGAAACCAACAGGCTCAACCAGCTGGTGGTGAACGGAAACCTGCAAAGCACGGGCGACGCAAACATCTATGCCTTTGGCGACTGCGCGGCATGCCAGCAACCCGACGGCACCTGGGTACCGCCGCGAGCCCAGGCCGCCTACCAGCAGGCCATGTACCTGACGCGCTCGCTCTCCGACCTGATCGCCGGCAAGCCGGTGGCGCCCTTCGTCTTCAAAGACCAGGGTTCGCTGGTGTCACTGTCGGAATACTCCTCCGTCGGCAGCCTGATGGGCAGCCTCACCAAGGGCAGCTTCTTTATTGAAGGCCAGCTGGCCAAGTTCATGTACTGGGGCCTGCACAAGCAGCACCAGCTGGCGCTGGGCGGCTTCAAGAAAACCGCGCTGATCACCCTGTCTGAAATGCTGGACCGGACCTATCGCCCGCGCATCAAGTTGCATTGATAATCGGGGCATCACCCTCGCAATTTTTATCAACTTCACTCAACCCAACGGAGAAAACCATGGCAAAAGGACAGCAAAACAACAACAAGATGGTCAAGAAGCCGAAGAAGGACACCTCACCACCCAAGACGGTGTCTCCCGACGCGGTGCGCCCGACCATCGTGACGCAGGTACCACTGCGCGGCAAGCTGAAGAACAAATAAAGCCTTGATGGCCGGCTCTGGCGATTCGCCTGAAAATTTGCGGGAAGAAGTCCCGGCTGCTGCTACCGCACAGCCGGGCAATCCGCTGCACGGCGTCAAACTGGAAACGATCGTCACTGCGCTGTCTGATCACTACGGCTGGCAAGAGCTCGGCCAGCGCATCAACATCCGCTGCTTCACCAGCGATCCCAGCGTGGCGTCCAGCCTGAAATTTTTGCGCAAGACGCCCTGGGCGCGCGAGAAGGTTGAAAGCCTTTACCTATTCATGCTGCGGGAAGTCAAGCGCAGCAGCCCGCCGGTTCACAACTTCCCGCCGCCTAAAGCCAAGCACCAGCCCTAGAGGGGATTGGCGAACAGGAGCATCATGGCGATGCCCACACCGATCAGGAAGTTGGCATCGATCAGGCCGGCCAGCAGAAACATCTTGACCTGCAGCGGCTCCATCATTTCGGGCTGGCGCACGGCACCTTCCAGAAATCGCCCGCCCATCGCCCCTATGCCCAGGCAGGCGCCAATGGCGCCCAGGCCGATGATCAATCCACATGCAATGGCAATGGCACCTGCGTCAGTCATGATGTCTTCTCCTTGGTTAAAAACTTTTCGTTGACTGAATCATGAAGGCCGAGTCGCCGCAGAACAATTACCCCGCAGGTAATGTCATCGACATTCCAGGTGTGAGGCTGCTACACGCCGATGAGTTCCTGCTGGTGCTGGACAAGCCTTCAGGACTGCTCTCAGTGCCGGGACGCGGCGAAGACAAGCAGGACTGCCTGAGCGCCCGCGTGCAGACCGCCTTTCCAGACGCCCTGATCGTGCACCGGCTGGACCAGGCCACCTCCGGCCTGATGCTGATGGCGCGCGGCGCGGCCATGCAGCGGGCGCTGAGCCGATCGTTTGAAACGCGTGAGGTTGGCAAGCGTTACGTGGCGGTGGTTAGCGGCCGCTTGCCCGCACCGAGTGAGCCGAATGCCCCAGACAGCTGGGGCCTGATCGACCTGCCCATCATCGTGGACTGGCCACGCCGGCCGCTGCGCATCATCGACGGTGAACGCGGCAAACCCAGCCAGACCCGCTGGCGCGTGCTGGCGCATGACACGGCGGCTAACACCACGCGCGTAGAACTCGAACCTGTCACCGGCCGGTCGCATCAATTGCGCGTGCATCTAAAAGCGCTGGGCCATCCGATTTTGGGCGACGCGCTGTACGCCTCTGAAACGGTACAGGCGGCCGCGCCCCGGCTGTTGCTGCACGCCGCAGCGCTGCAGTTCATGCACCCGGCCAGTGGGCAGGCGATGGCATTTGAAAGCAAGCCCGACTTTTAGACCGCGAGCAGTTCCATGGTACCGGCGCTACCATGCAGCCATGACACAAACCACTCACCTCACCCTCATCACAGGCGCCTCGCGCGGCATGGGCTTTTCCATGGCACGCCAGCTGCTCACCGCCGGCCACACGGTGCTTGGCATTTCGCGCACGGCGGTGCCCGAGCTGGAAGAACATGCGCAGCATGTCGGCGCTACGGTGCTGCAATGGACGCATGACCTGGCGGACAGCGGCTCACTGAATGAGAAGCTGGAAAGCTGGCTCAAGGATTCACATGCCAAGAAACCCTGGACCAGCGTCACGCTGATCAACAACGCGGGTGTGATTCCGCAGATCGGCTCGCTGGACCAGATTGGCGAAGCCGACCTGGCAAGGGCGCTGCGTGTGGGGCTGGAAGCACCGATGCAAATCACCGCCGCGTTCCTGCGCGCCACCGACAGCTGGCAGGCGCCGCGCAAGGTGCTCAATATTTCGTCAGGCCTGGGGCGCCGCGCCATGGCTTCGCAAGCGGCCTACTGTGCCGCCAAAGCCGGCATGGACCATTTCACCCGCTGCCTGGCACTGGAAGAAGCCCTGAAGCCCCATGGCGCCAAAGTCTGCTCACTCGCGCCGGGCGTGATCGACACCGGCATGCAGGAGCAGCTGCGCACAGCCGACCCCAAGGCCTTTCCGGATCGTGAGTCGTTTGTGGGTTTGAAAACCGGCGGCGTGTTGACATCGCCCGAAGATGCCGCTGCGCGAATCCTCGCTTTCCTGGCACGGCCAGATTTCGGCGCCAATCCAGTAGCTGACGCGAGGGACTGACCACTCCCACTGGTTACCAAAGAACTCTTCAACCAAGCAGGAGCCGCGGAACCGGCTTTGCCGGGCCGCTGGCTTCGCCCCCTGCAAGGGGGGAGCAGGCTACACGAAGTGAGCCTGAACGGGGGTGTTAATAGACCTCCGGCACCACAATGTTTTGTGGGACCGGAGTACGCACATAGTCCTCATGGCGCACCCGTTCGGGCAGCACGATGGGCGGGTGCGGGGTTTCCTGGTAGGGCATCTGCTGCAGCAGGTGGTGGATGCAGTTCAGGCGGGCTTTTTTCTTGTCGTCCGCCTGCACCACCCACCATGGGGCCTCGGGGATGTGGGTGCGGTCCAGCATGATTTCCTTGGCCTTGGTGTACTCCTCCCAGCGGCGGCGTGACTCCAGGTCCATGGGGCTGAGCTTCCATTGCTTGAGCGGGTCGTGGATGCGACCGAGAAAGCGCAGGTGCTGCTCTTCGTCGGAGATGGAGAACCAGTACTTGATGAGCTGTATGCCCGAACGCACCAGCATCTTTTCAAACTCCGGCACAGTACGGAAAAATTCCTCGTACTGGTCGTCAGTGCAAAAGCCCATGACGCGTTCCACGCCGGCGCGGTTGTACCAGCTGCGGTCAAACAGCACGATCTCTCCGGCTGCCGGCAAATGGGACACATAACGCTGGAAGTACCACTGCGTACGCTCGCGGTCGTTCGGGGCCGGCAATGCCGCCACACGGCAGACGCGCGGATTAAGCCGCTGGGTGATGCGTTTGATCACGCCGCCCTTGCCGGCGGCATCGCGTCCTTCAAACAAAATCACCACCTTGTGGCCGGTGCTGACCACCCAGTCCTGCAGCTTCACGAGTTCGGCCTGCAGGCGGAACAGCTCACGGAAGTACTGGCGGCGGTCTTCTTTTTCCTGTGCCGCGTCCCTGGGGCTGCGGGCAGGTTGCTCTTCCCCGATAAGCTCGGCCACGGTGCGGTCTTCAATCTCCATCTCCAGCTCTTCGTCGTAGCTGTCGATCAGGTCATTGCGGATCCGCCGCATTAATTCTTCGTCGCTTGAACTCAAGGTTCTCTCCTGCACAACCGGAAATCGGTCAACACCCCAGCGTACCCGCGGCACATGGCAGTTTGATGAAACAGCCGAAAACCGTTGGCCATATCACCGGACTTTCAAGCCGCCCTGCAGGGCAGGAACGATATCAACCCCGTTTTTCGCTTCCATTTTGATAGCTGCTTGCGCACGTCCCTATTGGGTTTCAAGGCAGTTTTCCTTAAAAATCAGGAACTCCCATGACGTGATCAGCTTTTCTTGAGGATCTGGTAAATCTCGTCCTTGACCTTGAGCCGCCGCTTTTTCAGGTCTTCCAGCGCCTCGTCCGTGATGACACCCACGCCCTGCTCATACTTTGCAATCGCGTGGTTATCCTCGTCGTAGCGCGCAAAGAGCTCAGCAAAGTGTGGGTCAGACACCTTGAGGCTGCGCATCTTCTGCAGGTATTCCGGAAATTCATGTGCAATGTCGTGATTCAGAAGGTCCATAAAAACTCCTTTTGTGTAGCGTCACGCCGTCGGGAAACGAACAGCTGTTCAGTCGCGCACCACCAGCACAGGCAGGTGCGCGTGGGAAAGCACCTGGGCGGTGACACTGCCCAGCACCAGTTTTTCAAGCCCGCGGCGGCCGTGGGAACCCATGACGATCAGGTCGGCATCGACTGCTTCGGCGGTGTCGAGGATGCCGCGATAGATGGCATGGCCTTCCACCACCGAGCCGGTAGCGGTGATACCCGCCTCCTGGAAGGCCTGTTTGGCTGCAGTGATGGCCTCATTGGCTTCGGCCGTGGCAGCGCTCAGGTATTCGGCCTGCCCATAGGCAAAGTCGGCGCCCACCCCGGTAAAAGCATAAGGGTCTATGACGTAAACGACGGTCACCTCGCTCTTGAAAGCCTGGGCCACTGCCAATGCATTGCCGATCGCCTTGCGCGCGGTGGAAGAGCCGTCTACAGGAACCAGAATGTGCTTGTACATGATGGAATCTCCTTGAGCCAGGAATGGATTCTGCGGCCGGCGCCCTTCGCGGGTCAATGCCGGCCAGCGCAGGGCCGCTACGGCCCGCCATGCATCAGTTATAGGGTATTGGGCGACAGGCCGCCGTCAGACAAGGCGCCGAAACCGCAGCACTGCGCTGCACGGACGTCACTGCCCCGCGGCATTCATTCAGGTTTGATATTGGCCGATTTGGCCAGTTGCGCATAACGCGCCAGGTCCACCTTGATCAGCCTGGCAAGCGCGGCGCCGTCGCCGCTCAGGGGCTCCACGCCTGCCCCTGAAAGGTTTTCCCTCACAGCGGCTTCGGCCAGTACTTTTTGAACGTCCGCGTAAATTTTGGCAACCACCTCGGGCGGCATTTTGGCCGGGCCCATCAGCGCATACCAGATGGAAAAGTCCAGAGGCTTCAGGCCCTGCTCTTCAAAGGTCGGCACCTGGGGCATCAGGTCGTAGCGCGTGGCGGTTGACACGCCAATGCCGTTGAGCTTGCCGGTCTTGATGTGCGGCGCAGCAAGGTTGGCGCTGAGGATGGCCAGTTGCACCTGCCCGCCCACCACGTCGGTCAGCGCAGGGGCACAGCCCTTGTAGCCGACATGGGTAGCACTGACACCAGACTTTTGCTTGACCAGTTCCATCACGAAATGCTGCGGTGTGCCGACGCCGCAAGAGCCGTAGCTCAGCGCCGCCGGATTGGCTTTGGAATAGGCGACCAGTTCCTGAATCGTCTTGATGTTGGTGCTCTGGTGCGACACCAGCGCGATCGGTGTGAGGCCCAGCAGCATGATGGGCGTCAGGTCCTTCTCGGGGTCGTAGTTGAGCTTGCCGTTCACGGCCGGGTTGACCACCATGGTGCTGTTTTGCAGCAGCAGCGTGTAGCCGTCTGCCGGCGCCTTGACCACGGCTTCCGTGCCGATATTGCCGGAGGCACCCGCACGGTTGTCTACCGCAATGCCCTGCCCCCACAGGGTCTGCAGGCGTGCGCCGATCTGGCGCGCCAGGATGTCGGAGCCGCCGCCGGTGCCATAAGGAACAATGATGCGCACGGGGCGTGATGGATAGGCTTGCGCCAGCGCCTGCGTTGCTGTCATGGAGGTCAGTGACATCAAGGTGACCAGGGCCAGGAGCTTTGGAAATTTCATGATTCGCCTTTTTCGTTTGTCCGGGCTGTTTATTCAATAGCGCCGATACGGCGGCTCCACAATTCCCACGGCCGCATGACTTGGCCCTCATTCGTCGCCATGGCCAGGTCCGCTTCTTCGGACGTCAGGAATTCGATCGGGCCCAGGGCCGATGCGGTTAGCTGCAGCTTGGCATTTTCTTCGGCATAGACCGCCCGGTAAACCGCGCGCTCCAGCGAAGGCGCCACTACGGTCGAACCGTGGCCACGCATCAGCACGCAGGTGTGCTGGCCCAGTGCCCTGGCGAGGTCTTTGCCCAGCCCCATGTCGCGGATCAGCAGGTCGGTGTTGCCGTTGGACTCGCGGATTTCATACAGCGACGAGCCGCTGCCCAAAAAACCGCTCATGTGGAATATGGGGCGCAGGCGCTGGCCGGTCACGCCGAAAGGAATCACGCTGGGGGAATGGCTGTGCACCACCGCCATCACGTCGGGCCGCGCGCGAAAGATTTCGCCGTGAATGAAACGTTCAAGGTAGGACCGCAGCGTGGACTCACCCACCAGGTCGCCATTGAGGTCGTAAGTCAGGATGTCAGCTTTTTTGACCAGCCCGGGCGCACGGTTGCAGGACAGCAGAAAATGTTCAGGTGACTTGTCGTGGCGCACGCTCACATGGCCAAAGCCATCTACCACCCCCTGGTCGTACAGGATGCGGTTGGCCATCACGAGTTTTTCGACCAGCGCTGGATCGGGCGCGGAAAGCGTCATGAAGTCTCCTTATTGGCAACGGCCCGGAAGGGTCATTTTTAATAAGCATGCATATTACATGGCAAATTTTCCAGGCAAACGCTGAAGATTCAGGGTAAACCCGCCCTCTTCGGGCATTCATCGGCCCCTCCGGCAGCCGCCACCTCAGGCTGGCGCGTCAGGGCTCGATCTTCACGCCTTTCCAGAACGCAATATGGCCCTTGATGTTGTCGGCTTCGGGCTTGGGATCGGGGTAATACCAGGCGGCATCGGTATTCATTTCACCGTTGACCAGCAACGAGTAGTAACTGGCCTGCCCTTTCCATGAGCACATGGTGTGGTGGTTGCTGAAGGTCACGTAGTCGCGGTTGAGCGCGCTTTCGGGGAAATAGTGGTTGCCTTCCACCACCACGGTGTCGTCGCTTTGCGCAATCACTGCGCCGTTCCAGATGGCTTTCATGGGTCTTTCTTTCTGTTCGATGTGGATGTTGAGGCGGGGTGGAGGTCGATCGGCTGATCGGGAATTTGGAAGAAACAGGGCTCCATGCTAACCCTCCGCACAGCCCTTGCCCGGCCCGGGGGATTTATGAAGCGGCCAAAAAAAAGCGCCAGTGACAAACACCAGCGCTTTTTGTTGTGCCCCCTCTTCATGCCAGCATGAGCCCCGGAACCGGCTTTGCCGGGCCGTAGGGCGGGCGGCCCCCTCGGGGGGCAGGAAGCTACACGAAGTGAGCGACCGTGGGGGCCATTTTTTAGGCCAGACGGAGATTCTTGCCTTCAACAATCACCTTCGAACCCACTGCCACAGCGCTGGAAAGCTCCATGTTGCGCACGGTGCCATCGTCCATGCGCACGCGCACTTCGTACACGGTGACCTTCTTCATGTTTTTCTCGATCTGGTTGCCGGCAAATGCGCCGCCTGCAACACCCAGCACGGTCATGGCGGTTTTGCCATTGCCGCCACCCATCTGGTTACCGACAAGGCCGCCGACAACGCCGCCGGCCACTGTGCCAAGTCCGATGGTGGTGTTGCCCACATCCACGCCATTCACCTTGCCCTGGCGTTGGACGGGGGTCACAGCTTCGACGGTGCCGCAGGTTGCGCAGACATTGGCGCGCGGCGAGGCTTGCGCGACCACGACCGGGCTGGTGTGCGGCTTGGCGGGCTGCGTGTGTTTGGACGTATCCGCCGCCAGCTTGGAAGTCTGGGCGGGTTCATTGACCGCGGCCGATCCACCCGGCTGCGCGTCGGACCGGTTGACGACCAGCGCGGCGGCCAGCGCCATCACGGTCACGCCGAGCACGGCAACGATGGCGACAAGCGCCTTGCTGTGCTGCAGGCGCTGCGAGAAGCCCGGCTGGTGGGCAGGCTGAGGTTGAACGGCGGGTTGGTTAACTTGGTTGTTGGTGTCCATGATGGAACTCCTGTGTGTGAGCCCCGGTTGTAACAACACCGACGGATACATCCTGTAGGACGAAGTGACATTCGTAAGGAAAGCTTTCCGCGTTCAGGTGAAAGTGTGCGCTTTTCCGCACTTCAGCACGCGTTCACACTGCCCTCATACAGCCTTCACCCAAGCTTTACACGTCTTTTTAGACGCCCCCATGGGGATGGGTCGGGTCCACCCACAGCACTGTGTCCGGCTTTTCCACCGGATCGATATCGAGGTTGATAGCAACCGCTTCGCCATCACTGCGGCACAGCACGCACTCCAGCACCTCGGTCGGGCTGGCGTTGATTTCCTGGTGCGGCACGTAAGGCGGCACATAGATGAAGTCGCCCGGACCGGCCTCGGCGGTGAACTCCAGGTGGTCGCCCCAGCGCATGCGGGCTCTACCCCGAATGACATAGATCACGCTCTCCAGGTGGCCGTGGTGATGCGCGCCGGTCTTGGCGTCAGCGTGGATGGTCACTGTGCCGGCCCACAGCTTTTGTGCGCCCACGCGGGCAAAGTTGATGGCGGCCCGCCTGTCCATGCCCGGTGTCTGTGCCGTGTTGCTGTCCAGCTGATTGCCGGCGATCACGCGCACGCCGTCGTGCTTCCACGGCGGGTCGGCTTCTCCATGCGCATGGGGATGCTTGTGTCCGGGACCGTGGGAATGATCGTGGTCGTGAGGATGATGCGGAAGCGTGGGGTCATTGCTCATGCTGTCAGCGTACACCAGCGCCGTGCATTCAGTCCAGCACAACGGCCTCCCGCACTGCGCAGCGATGCCGCGTCCGCTGAGCAACCTTACTTGTAGCGTTCCCGCGCCAGCGCCGCACCTGCGCCCAGCGCCTGCAACTTCTTCAGCGCCACTTCGCGGTCCATGGGCGCCAGGCCGCAATTGGTGCAGGGAATCAATCGGTTCCTGGGCACATATTTGAGCGCCTGGCCGATGGTGTCGGCCACCTGCTCGGGTGTTTCAATCTCCTCGCTGGCGACGTCGATCACGCCGACCATCACGTCCTTGCCCTCAAGCAGCGCCATCAGGTACGGCGGCACGTGGGAGTGGTAGCACTCCAGGCTGACCTGGCGGATGGTGCTTTTGGCGAGCGCCGGAAACACGGTTTCGTACTGCCGCCATTCCTCGCCCAGGGTTTCCTTCCAGTCGGTGTTGGCCTTGATGCCGTAGCCGTAGCAAATGTGCACGGCGGTCGTGCAGGTCAGATCCTGCGCCGCGCGCTCCAGCGCCCTCACGCCCCAGTCGGCGGCTTCCTTCATGTAGACATTGAAGGCGGGTTCGTCGAACTGAATGATGTCCACTCCGTCGGCCTGCAGCGCCAGCGCTTCCTGGTTCAGCAGTTCGGCAAACGCCATCGCCATCTTGACCTTGTCGCCGTAGAACTGGTCGGCCACGGTGTCGACAATCGTCATCGGGCCAGGCAAGGTGAATTTGATTTTTTTGGTGGTGTGTGCGCGCAGCAGCCGTGCTTCAGCAGCATGCACCCGGCCCTTGAGCTTGAGCTGGGACACCACCTGCGGCACCATCGCGTCATAGCGGTTGTCGCGTATGCCCATCTTGACCTTGTGCTCGAAGTCGATACCTTCAACCTGCTCCAGAAAACCGTGCACAAAGTGCTGGCGCGACTGCTCGCCGTCACCAATCACGTCCAGGCCCGCGTCTTCCTGCACCTTGATCCACAGCAGCGTGGCGTCGGCCTTGGCCTGCTTGAGTTCTTCGCCTTCACTTTTCCACTGAGGCCAGAGTTTTTGGGTTTCCGACAGCCAGCCGGGTTTGGGCAGGCTGCCGGCGATGGCGGCGCTAAAGAGCGGAGTGGCAGGAGGCGTTTGCATGGGGTGGTCCTTGTCTCAATATTTGTTCAATGCTTTTTTTTGGTGGCCGGTTTCAAACTCAGAAAAACTCCCGCGCCAGCAGTTCATAGGAGCGCCTGCGGGCGGCGGGGTCATGCGTCCAGGTGATCACGACCAGCTCGTCAACCCCCAGTGTATGGGCCAGCGCCCTTAATTTAGCGGCTACTTGCGGGCCGCTGCCGACCAGCGCATTGGCCCTGAGCCTGTCGGCCTCCATCTGCTCGACCGGCGTATATGGCCGCTGCGCCACCTCTTCGGGCGAGGGCAGAGCCGCCAGTGCACCTCGGTTACGGTCTATCTTCCAGCGCTCGCGGCCCGAGAAGTGGTGCCAGGCCTCGGCCTCGGTGTCAGCCGCCAGCGCCCACACGCAGAGCACCGCCTGCGGCGTGGGGTGGCGCGGACTGGGCCGGTAGGTCGAGCGGTAAATCTCCAGCGCCTGCTCCACACCCTGCCCGTCAGTGATGAAGTAAGCAAACGCATACGGCAAGCCGTAGTGTGCGGCCAGCTGCGCGCCGTAGTCGGAGCTGCCCAGCATCCACATCTCCGGCGTGGTCGGGCCCATGGGGTTGGCCGTCACACCACGGCCCGGGTGGCCTTTGGGCAGGTCAACGCCCGCCAGCCAGGCCTGCAGCTCGCGCACCTGAATGGGAAAGTTCTCGGCCGACTGGCGCGGGTCGCTGCTGAGCAGGCGCGCCGTGCGCATGTCCGAGCCCGGCGCGCGGCCCACACCCAGATCGATGCGGCCGGGGGCGATAGCTTCCAGCACCCGAAACTGCTCGGCCACCTTGAGTGCCGCATAGTGCGGCAGCATGACACCGGCACTGCCCACACGGATGCGGCTGGTGGTGGCCGCGATGGCCGCCATCAAGACTTCGGGGGCCGAGCCGACGATGCTGGGGTGACTGTGGTGTTCGCTGACCCAAAAGCGCTTGTAGCCCAGCGCTTCGCAATGGCGGGCCAGCTGCAGGGTTTCACGGATGGAGGCGTCTTCCGTACGGCCGGTGACGGCGACGGACTGGTCGAGAACGGAGAGGCTGGTGCGATGTTGCATGCTAGCTGGGACAAATAAAAACGATGGATTTTGGGTCAGGACAAGGCGCAAACCACAGCGATACGAAGGTATCGCGCGGATTTGCAACGCAGGCCTGGCGCAAAAGACGCGTTTTTATGTTCCAGATGGCATGCAACATCGCGCCCGGCATCGGCAAACTATAGCCAGACCCCTTAAATCCCGCTCGGGCGGGGTTACCCCGGGACGACTTTGTTCCCACTCTGTTCCAATAGAGGGTTCGTTCCCGTCCAGACCCGAGATAAAGAAGTAAATCCTATGGCACTCAAAGCCACTATCTACAAAGCCCAGCTAGCCCTGTCCGACATGGACCGCAGCATCTACGCCGACCACAGTGTGACCATTGCGCGCCACCCGTCGGAGGCCGACGAACGCATGATGATCCGCCTGCTGGCCTTCGCGCTCAACGTGCCGGCCGACGACAAAAAGGGCAACCTGGAATTTGCCAAGGACCTGTGGGACGTGGACGAAGCGGCGCTCTGGCACAAGGACTACACCGAGCAGATCCTGCACTGGATCGACGTAGGCCAGCCCGACGACAAGCGCCTGATGAAGGCCGCCGGCCGCGCCGAACGCGTGAGTGTCTACAGCTTTGCCAGCAGCACACCGGTCTGGTGGAAGAACATTGAAACCAAGCTCACCCGCGCCCCCAACCTGGTGGTCTGGCAGATCGACGCGGCTGAAAGCCAGGCGCTGGCCAAGCTGGCCGAGCGCAGCATGCAGCTGCAGGTGACGGTGCAAGACGGCACGGTGTGGATGAGTACAGCGCTCGGGTCGGTAGAGATCACACCGCGCCGGTTGACGGCCGGAGAGTCTTAAACACCAGGACGCCGAGAGGACGCATCCTTCGCGTCCCTGGAATCCTGGTGCTGGCCTTGATGCTGATAAAGCGGCAGCTTCGCACCGCAATGAAAGCAAAAGTCTGCCTCGGGCAAGTGGCCTTCGGTCAGGCATTCATGGCAGGTGCGCGTGGTTGGCAGGGCCAGATGCTGCAGGCGCCGCTCCGCCGCCATTTCGGCCGTGACAATGCCGGTGGGCACAGCCAGAATGCCCCAGCCCAGCAACATCATGAATGACGAGATCAGCCGGCCCAGGTCGGTCTTGGGCGTGATGTCGCCAAAGCCCACGGTGGTGACGGTGCTGATGGCCCAATACACAGAAGTCGGGATGCTGGTAAAGCCGTTGGAAGGCCCTTCGACCACGTACATCACAGTGCCCATCACCAGCACCATCATCACCACGGCCGACAGGAACACCAGAATTTTGCGGCCACTTGCTGCCAGCGCACGGCCCAGCGACTGGTATTCGGCCACATAGGCAGCCAGCTTGAAGATGCGGAACACACGCAGCAGCCGCAGCACGCGCACATCGATGAGCGCATGGAGTTCCGGAAAAAACAGCGCCAGGTAAGTTGGCAACACGGCGACCAGATCGATGATGCCGAAAAAGCTTGTCGCGTACTGCAGAGGCTTACGCACACACACCAGGCGCGCGATGTATTCAGCGGTGAAGAGCAGCGTGAAAATCCATTCGACCACCGCGAACGCCCGGCCGTGCGAAGCATGGATCGCCTGCACGCTGTCGGCCATCACCACAGCGATGCTGACCAGGATAAGGGCGATCAGGGTCTTGTCAAAAAGCCGCCCGGCACGGGTGTCAGCCTCAAAGATGATGGTGTACAGGCGCAGCCGCCAGCCATCGAGGGGCTTGTCATCCAGGTCGGAAGGAGGAAGAGGCGGAGCGGGTTTGGCCATGCAGGAAAGGCGCAGCAAGCGCCGCGTGTTCATTGGGTTGACAGGGCAGCACGATACCTGACCGGGAAAGCCTTCACGGACGCACAGGGATTTGCTGCTATTTTTATAGCTGCTTGCGCCCGTCCATTATGGCTCTCAGCCACTTTTTACTAAAAATCATCCGAACGACATCAGGATGCCGGCTGGCGGTATCTGGCCCAGGCTGCTTCCGTGGGCGTGGTGCTGGCACCCGGCTGCTGCGGCAGGCTGAAGTGGCCGTCTACCACCTGCGCGGGCTCAAGAAAGCAGTCCTTGATCCAGGGAATGTATTCAAGCACCGCGCAGGCCGGGTGCGCGTGATTCAGGTGCACATGCACCTGGCTCATGTCGCCCGCGTGTGGCGCCACCGGCAACCGGAAGGAATGCGCCGTGTCGCACACCCGCAGCACTTCGGTGATGCCGCCCATACGCGTCACATCGGGCTGCACCCAATGAATGGCTTCCTGGTGGAAGAATTCGGCAAATGCATCGTGCGTGTAGAGCTGCTCGCCCAGCGCGACGGGAATGCTGGTGCTGCGCGCCAGTTGCGCATGGCCTTTCACGTCGTCGTACCAAAGCGGCTCTTCAATCCAGTACAGATCAAACGCCTCGGCTGCGCGGCAAAAGCGCTGGCAGGTGGGCAAATCCCATTTGCCGTTGCCGTCGGTCGCCATGGTGATGGCGGGGCCGATGGCACGACGTACCGCTTCCAGCCGTTTCAGGTCGCGGTCGACGCTGGAGCCAATCTTGACCTTGATACCGGTGAAGCCTTCGTCGACTGCGCGCTTCGCCCCTGCCACCAGTTGTTCGTCGGGAATGCTGAGCCAGCCGATGTCGGTGTTGTAAGCGCGTACTTTCTCGCGCACCTGACCGCCCAGCAGCTTCCACAGTGGCACGCCTGCGGCCTTGGCTTTCAAGTCCCACAGCGCGATGTCGATGGCGGCCTGAGACAGCGTGATGATGCCGGCGCGCCCCACCCATTGCAGGGCCGGGTTGCGTGCCAGCTTGAGCCATAAACGCTGGATGTCTGCCGCGTCTTCACCGATCAGAAGCGGTGCATGGCAGGTCTCGATGCAGCGCGTGATCAGCTGGTCGCTCGGCAAATGGGCATGGGTGCCGGTGAAGCCGTAGCCGGTAAGGCCGTTGTCTGTGTCTATCTGCGCACCGACCACGCCCCAATGCGAAATGGTGTGGGTGCTGTCAGCAATCTGCGAGCCCGTAACGGGCACATGCAGGATGAAAGGCTTGACCGATGTGATTTTCAATTTTGTCTCCGGGTGGCACTCAGAAGGCTCCTAACCCGCATCGTGCCAGAGTCAGTCACTTTGCGCCCTGCTCCGCTTCCTGCAAGGCTCGCCACATGACCTTGCCCGAGCCGCTCTTGGGCAGCGCATCGACAAACTGCACCACACGCGGATATTTGTACGCCGCCATGTTCTCCTTGCACCAGTTGATGATGTCGTCTTCCGTCGTCTGGCCTTTGGCCGCGGCACGCAGCACCACCACCGCCTTGACGGTTTCGCCGCGGTAGGCGTCTTTGGTACTGATGATGCAGGCCTCCTGGATGGCCGGGTGCTTGAACATCAGCGCCTCCACTTCAGCCGGCCACACCTTGAAGCCTGACGCATTGATCATGCGCTTGAGCCGGTCGGTGATGAAAAAGTAGCCTTGCTCGTCCATGCGCCCGAGATCGCCCGAGCGAAAGAAACGCTTGCCGTCGATCTCGATAAAGGCGTCGGCGGTTGCATCGGGACGCTTCCAGTAGCCCTGGAATATCTGCGGCCCGCTCATGATGATTTCGCCCTGCTCGCCCTGTGGCACTTCCTTCAGCGTGACCGGATCGATGATGCGCGAGTCGCAGCTCATGAAGGGAACGCCCAGGCATTGCTGTTTGGTGGCGTCATAGGGATTGCTGTGCGAGGGCGCCGCGGTTTCCGTCAGGCCGTAACCTTCGGCAAAGCGCAGACCGTATTGCTCCCACAGGCGCTGGGCCACGGCCTGCGGCATGGCAGCACCGCCACCGCCGATGTAGACGAGGCTACTCAAATCGAAAGAAGCAAAGTTGGGACTACCCAGCAGGTCGATCACCATCGTGGGGATATTCGTCCAGTGCGTCACTCCCCATCGCGAAATCAGGCGCCCGGCCAGCTCGCGGTCCCATCGCGGCATGATGACCAGCGTCGCACTGCCGTAAATGGAAGCGTGCATGACCGACACCATGCCTGTGATGTGAAACATCGGCACCACAGACAGCGTGACGTTTTCGAACGTGCTGCCGCCCCACAGGCAACTGGCCACTGCGTTGTGCATGATGCTGGCGTGCGTGTGCATGCAGCCCTTGGGCAGGCCGGTGGTGCCGCTGGTATAGGGCAGCACGGCCAGGTCTTGCGGCGTGGCGGTGTGTGGGGGCAGCTCTGCGGTTTCTCCGGCGGTCATCGCATCAGCCCAGCTCATCACCGTGCCGCCATCCAGTGCGGGCAGCGAGTGGCGCGTGCCCAGCCAGTCGCGCCAGGCGTCGGGCATCGCTGCATCGTCGCCGCCGGATTGCTCCATGTCAAAAGCATCGCTGTAATGCGTGACCACCAGGTGCATGAGCCGGTCGGTGGGTGCCAACTGTGCATTGGCCCTGGCCAGCTCGGGCGCCAGGTCGGCTGTGGTGATGGCAATCCTGGCGTCGGGATCGATGATGTAGTGCTTGAGTTCTTCGGCCCGGTTCATCGGGTTGACCGGCACCACCACGGCGTTGGCCCGCAGGATTGCAAAGTGCGCGATCACCCACTGCGGGCAGTTCTGCATGTTGAGCACCACGCGGTCGCCCTTGCGCACGCCCATGCGGTAAAGCGTGGCTGCCAGGCGCTCGGCCTGCCGCATCACCTCGGCATAGCTGAGCACGCGGTTGAAGAAAACCAGCGCGGGCTTGTCCGGAAAGCGCAGCGCGCTGACCGCCAGGTTGTGCCACAACGAAGTTGCCGGCGGCGTGATGCTGTGCGGCAGGCGCTTGGGCCAGACCTGGTGGTGCAGGTTGTGCGGAGTTGCTGCAGGGACGGCCTGGCCGGTGTTGGAATCAAGGGTCAAAAAAAGGCTCCAGGCAAGTGCTGACTTGGGACCCAAGCCTACCCCGAGTCCACGCTGCCCACATCCGGGAAGCTCCTGATAAAACACTGTCACTTGAGCGACCCGCGCTCACTATGATGGATTGCACCCCGTGCGAGAGCACATGCTTCCCCCTTTCACGAAGGAAGTCCTTCCGGCCTTACCGCTTGCACGCGGAAATAAAAGCAGAAACATCCAGGAGACACCATGACCCGACTTCTCACCCTTCGACGCAAAACCCTGATGTCGGCGTGCGCGCTGGCTTTCACAGCACTGGCCTCTGGCGCAGCGTTCGCGGCTTTTCCCGAAAAGCCCATCCGCGTGGTGATCGGCTTTCCGGCCGGCGGCCCGCTGGACCAGCATGCGCGCCTCTTGACCGAGCGCCTGCAGGCCGTGCTGGGGCAACCCATCGTGATCGACTACAAATCCGGCGCCGGCGGCACCGTGGGCGCACAAGACGTGATGAAGGCCGCGCCCGACGGCTACACCCTGATGCTGGCCAACACCGGCGTGATGGTGATCAACCCCGCGCTCTACAGCAAGCTGCCCTACAACACGCTGAAAGACTTCACCCCGATTGCGCGCACCGCCATGCAACCGCTGGCGCTGCTGGTCAACCCCAAGCTGCCGATCAACAACCTCAAGGAATTCATCGCCTACACCAAGGCCAGGCCCGGCCAGGTCAACTACGGATCGGCCGGCAACGGCGGCATCAGCCATCTGGTGCCCGAGATGTTCAAGAATGCCACCGGGCTCTTCATGGTGCACATCCCCTACCGCGGCAGCGCGCCAGCCTTCACCGACCTGATGGCAGGCCAGGTGCAGTTCATGGCCGAATCGATTCCGCAGGCAGCCAACTACCACAAGCAGGGCAAGGTGCGCGCGCTGGCCGTGACCAGCAAGGAGCGCAACCCCGCCCTGCCCGACATCCCGACGGTCATTGAATCGGGTATCAAGGGGTTTGAAGTGGTGGGCTTTTACGGCTTCCTCGCACCCGCCGGCCTGCCCAAAGACGTGGCCGCCAAACTCAGCGATGCTTTCAGGCAAGTGATGACCAGCCCGGACATCCGCAACCGCATGGTCACGCAAGGGGCCGACCCTGCCTTCATGGGCAGTGACGAGTTCGCCCAGTTCCTTGCCGCTGAAATGCCGCGCTGGGCCCAGGCGGTCAAGGCTTCGGGCGCCAGGCTGGACTGACAGGATCCGGCGCGGTAGAGGCGCCGGCAGCCAGAGCCACGCGCCCACGCCATTCCCCTTTCTGGTGCAGACGGCCCCAAAACCCCGCAATTTTGACTCCCAGGCACGCCAGACAGGTGCACATAACTTGTATACCAGTTAATTGAACCAGTTTGGCAGCTGGCACGGGATATGCACTACAGGGTGCATGGCCACAGCCTCCGACATCTCCAACCGCATCATTGAAGCCGTGATGGCGCAAAAGCTCGCGCCCGGCGCGCGCCTGGGTGAGCAACAACTGGCGATGCTGTTTGACTGCAGCCGCACCATCGTGCGCGAAGCCCTCACCCGCCTGGCGGTGCGCGGCATTGTCACTGTCAGCAGCCGGCGCGGCTGGTATGTGATTGAGCCTTCGCAGGAAGAGGCTCGCGAAGCCTTCGAGGCGCGCCGCGTGATCGAGATGGGCCTGATCCGCTGCACGGGCGACGTCAGCAAGGCCGCCATCAAGCAGCTCAAAAGCCACCTGACCCGCGAGAAAGCCGCAGTCAAAGGCGACGACGTGGGCCTGCGCAGCTTTTTGCTGGGTGACTTTCATGTGTGCCTGGCCGAATGCCTGGGCAACAGCCTGTTGGCCGATACCCTGCGCGATTTCACCGCGCGCACCACACTCATTGCCATGCTCTACCAGTCGTCGCACGATGCGGCTCAGTCCTGCGAAGAGCATGTGCAGATCGTGCAGGCGCTTGAAAAGGGTGACCTGGCCAAGGCCGAAAAACTCATGCAGGCCCATATCGGCAGCGTGCAGGCCGCGCTCAAACTGCAAACCAGCGCCGGCGACCCGCTGTCGCATCTGCGCAGTGCATTAAGTCCACTGGATGCGCAAAGCCCCAGCAACAAGGCCGCGCCCTCGCTGCCCTCCCGTGTTCGCAAGCCCGGCCGTGCTTCGGCCAAACCCACTGACGATTCCTCAACTTACCTTGGAGCCCTGCTATGAATTCCAGCAAACGCGTTTTTTCTCTTGCCCTTGCCGCAGCCGCCGTGCTGGGCGCAACCGGTGTCCATGCACAGACTGCGCTGGACGACATCATGAAGGCCAAGGAAATCAAGATCGCCATCCCGACCGACTTCCCGCCGTACGGCATGGTCGGCACTGACCTGAAACCCCAGGGCCTGGACGTGGAAATGGCCGGCTACATCGCGCAAAAACTCGGTGTGAAAATCGAGCTCGTGCCCGTCACCAGCGCCAACCGCATCGCTTATCTGCAAACCAAAAAGGCCGACCTGGTCATCTCCACACTGGGCAAAAACCCCGACCGCGAAAAAGTCATCGACTTCACGGTGGCCTACTCGCCCTTCTTCCAGGCGGTGTTCGGCCCCAAGAGCGTCAGCGTCAAGTCGTTTGCCGATCTTTCCGGCAAGAGCATCAGTGTCACGCGCGCCGCCCTGGAAGACCAGGAGCTGAGCAAGGTTGCACCCGCCGGCGCGGACATCAAGCGCTTTGAAGACAACAACACCACCGTGTCGGCCTACACCRCAGGCCAGGTGCAACTGATCGCCACCGGCGCGTCAGTAGCCGGCAACATGATGGCCAAGAACCCGCAACTGAACACCGAGTACAAATTGCTGCTCGCCGACAGCCCCAACTTCATCGGCGTCGCCAAGGGTGAAGACAAGCTGCGCCTGAAGGTCAATGAAGTGATTGCCGAAGCCAAGAAAAATGGCGACCTGGACAAGATCGCGATGAAGTGGCTGGGTCGCCCTGCCGGCAATCTTCCCTGACCCCCGTTGAGGCTCACTTCGTGTAGCCTCCTCCCCCCTTTCAGGGGGCGCCGCTGGTGGCCCGGCAAAGCCGGTTCCACTGCGGCTGCTGGCATGACAGAAGCAAGCAGCGATTCTTTCAACAGAAAGTGATTCAGATGCGTGTCGAACTCGATTTCATGGCCGTGTTGTCGCAATGGCCGCTGCTGGCCATTGGGGTTGCGTGGACGCTGGGCCTGACGGCGATTTCGTCGGTGCTCGGCATGTTCATGGGCATGGCGTTTGCCTGGGCGCGTGCCAGCGGGCCCACGTGGCTGCGCTGGGTGGTGGGTACGTATGTGGAATTGATCCGCAACACGCCCTTCATCGTTCAGCTGTTCTTCATCTTCTTCGGCCTGCCGGCTGCGGGCTTCAGGCTGTCGCCTGAGACGGCCTCGGTGCTGGCGATGGTGATCAACCTGTCTGCCTACGCCACCGAGATCATTCGCGCGGGCGTTGAAGCCACACCGCGCGGGCAGATTGAAGCGGCCGAAAGCCTGGCGCTCAACCGGGTGCAGATTTATACCCGTGTGGTGCTGCCGCCGGCACTCAAGAAGGTCTGGCCCGCCATGGTGAGCCAGATCATCATCGTGATGCTGGGCTCCGCAGTGTGCGGGCAAATCTCGACGCAGGAACTCTCTTACGCCGCCAACCTGATCCAGGGCCGCAACTTCCGGGCGTTTGAGGCCTTCATCATCGCCACACTGATCTATTTGGTGCTCTCCGTTGCGGTGCGCAAGCTCCTCAACTGGATGGGTCCGAAGTTCCTTTTTGGTCGCTGACTATGCCCCCACGTTCGCTCACTTCGTGTAGCTCTCTGCCCCCCGAGGGGGCGCTGCGCCTGCGGCCCGGCAAAGCCGGTTCCGCGGCCCCTGCTGGCGTCAAGAATCCAGCGCTCAAAAGGAATCGCCGTGATTGAATTCTCAGTCTGGGACATCTTCCGCAACCTGCTGCTTGCAGCGCGCTGGACCGTTGTACTCTCACTCGTCGCCTTCATAGGCGGCGGCATCGTCGGCATGCTGTTGCTGGTCGGCCGGCTGTCCGCCACCCGCGCGGTGCCGGGCGCACAAAAGGCCGCGCTCATTACGCGGCGCGCGCTGGACGGCTATGTGCTGCTGTTCCAGGGCACGCCGCTGCTGATGCAACTCTTCCTGGCTTACTTCGGCCTGGCGCTCTTCGGCATCAATGTGCCCGCCTGGGTGGCCGCCGCGGTGGCGCTGACGCTTTACACCAGCGCCTACCTGGCCGAAATCTGGCGCGGCTGCGTCGACGCCATCCCCAAAGGCCAGTGGGAAGCCGCGCAAAGCCTGGCGCTCAACTTCGGCGAGCAGCTCAAGTACATCGTGCTGCCGCAAGCCGTGCGCATTGCCGTGCCGCCCACCGTGGGTTTCCTGGTGCAGGTCATCAAGGGCACGGCGCTGGCCTCGGTGATTGGTTTTATCGAACTGACCAAGGCCGGCACCATGATCACCAACGCCACCTTCAAACCCTTTGTGGTGTACAGCTGCGTCGCGCTGATGTACTTCGCGCTGTGTTTCCCCGTGTCCCTGTATGCCCGCAAGCTTGAGAGGAAAGCCCGAAATGGACGCTAACGTCGCACCACCCCCTGCAGCCGCCGCAACAACTTCGTCCGACAGGACTCTTGTCGAGATCAATCAACTTCGCAAAAGCTTCGGCGCCAACGAAGTTTTAAAAGGCATTGATCTGGAGGTCAAGGCCGGCGAGGTGATTGCCATCATCGGCAAAAGCGGCTCGGGAAAAAGCACGCTGCTGCGCTGCATCAACGGGCTGGAAGTCTTTCAGAGCGGTACGCTGCGCGTGGACGGCAAGCACCTGTTGCACGACAGTCCGCAGGTCATGCGCGAGCTGCGCCAGCATGTCGGCATGATCTTCCAGAGCTTTAACCTCTTCCCGCACCTGACGGTCGGCAAAAACATCATGCTGGCGCCCACGCTGGTCAAGAAGACGGCTGGCGCTCCCGCCGAAGAACATGCGCGTGCGCTGCTGCAACGTGTGGGCCTGGCCGAAAAATTCGAGGCCTGGCCCGACCAGCTTTCGGGCGGGCAACAGCAGCGCGTGGCGATCGCGCGCGCACTGGCCATGCAGCCTTCGGTGCTGCTGTGCGACGAGATCACCTCGGCACTGGATCCGGAATTGGTGGGCGAAGTGCTGCAGGTCGTGGAGAGCCTGGCCGCCGAAGGCATGACGCTGCTGATGGTGACCCACGAAATGAACTTCGCGCGCAAGGTGTGCGACCGCGTGGTCTTCATGCACCAGGGCCGCGTGCACGAGATTGGGCCGCCCGACGAAGTGTTTTCGAATCCACAAACCGCCGAGCTGAAGCAGTTCCTCGGGATGATCCAGTAATCCGGGAAATCCATGACACCTTCCGCGACGCCCGGCACGCTGCACGTCCCCGCCGGCCACGGCAAGGCGCTGCGCCTGCAGGCCGGGCAAGCCGTGAAGGTCATCAACACCCACGGCACGCAGGTGGTCGATTGCTGGGCGTTCAATGCCTACGACCTGAACGAATTCATGTGCATGGAAACCACCCGCGTGTGGAACCAGCGCCTGAATCCCGTCGTCGGCGACTCCTTCGTCACGAACCAGCGTCACCCCATCCTCACCGTGGTGGAAGACAGCACGCCCGGCGTGCACGACACCTTCATGGCTGCCTGCGACCGCCGCCGTTATGAGTTGCTGGGCGTGAAGGGCTATCACCGCAACTGTTGCGACAACATGTTTGAAGGCATGTTCGAGCTGGGCCTGACGCCGCCGCGCGCCATTCTCGCTTCGTTCAACATCTTCATGAACATCCGGGTGCAGCCCGACGGCATCACACTCAAAACCCTGCCCACCGTGACGAAGGCCGGCGACTCAATCACGCTGCGCGCCGAGATGGACTGCTTTGTCGCGTTTTCCGCCTGCCCGCAGGACATCGTGAAAATCCAGGGTGCGGGCGACAACACCCCGCAGCCGGTAGACCTGGAAGTGCTGCAAAGCACATCAACCCTGCCCGCCAGCGACCCCTGGATCCCGCAAACCTGACGGGGCCGCGCCAAACCGCCTTTCCCCCGCTCCTGCAGGGTTGGGTGAGTTCCCGCACAATAGCGGTGACGTCTTTTTGTTGCTCTCAATTTGATAGCTGCTTGCGCTGATTCCGGTTGGTCCGAAGGCCGATTTGTTGCCTAACCGCTCGCCCGCCCCCAACCATGCCTTCACCCTGATCTGCCCACCGGATTCCTGCTGCCCATGACTGCCATGCCGCCCATTCTCTATTTCTTCGCCCTGTGCAACCTCGTGATCGGCAGCGGGGCTTTTGTGCTCGGCGGCATCCTGCAGCCCATGAGTGCCTCGCTGGGCATCAGTGTGGCCGCCGCCGGCCAGGCCATGACGGCATACGCCATTGCCACCGCGGTGCTGGCGCCCCTGCTCATCATCCTTACCGCCAGGTGGCCACGCAAGCGCGCCGTCCAGCTGGCACTCAGCCTGTTTACCGCCGGTTGCCTGGTTTGCGCCGTCGCGCCCAACTTTCCCCTGCTGCTGCTGGGCCGTGTGCTGATGGGAGCAGGTGCCATGTTCACCGCAGCGGCATCGGCGCTGGCGGTCAGCATGGTGGTGCCGGCCCTGCGCGGCCGGGCGCTGTCCATCACCTTCCTGGGCATGAGCATCAGCTACGCCGTGGGCCTGCCGGTCGGCGCCTGGCTGGGCTTTGAGTTTGGCTGGCGCGTGCCGGTCTGGCTGTCGGCCGGGGCCAGCCTGGCGGCGCTGGTCGCGGCGAGCTGGCTGATCCCGGCCGACATGGCCAGCGCAGGCACCAGCTTTGCGGGTTTCCGCGCCGCAGCGCGCCAGCCCGCCGTGCTGCGCGTATGGGGCCGAACGCTGCTGTACTTCATCGCCATCTTCAGTGTTTTTGCCTATGTCGGCCCGGTGCTCCAGGCACTCAACCCCATGAGTTCAGCGCAGCTTTCCGCCACGCTGGCCGTCTTCGGCCTGGCGGGCGTGGCCGGCACGCTGATGGGCGGCTGGGCCACCGACCGCTTTGGCGCACTGCGCAGCATGCGCGTGCAGCTGGCTGTGCTGGTGGCGATGATGTGCCTGCTGCCGCTGACGCGCGGCCATGTGCCGGCCACCATGGCCGTGCTGGTTCTGTGGGGCATTGCAGGTTTCGGGCTGATGGCACCGCAGCAAAGCCGGCTGGCCACCTTGTCGCCCGCACAGGCACCGCTGCTGCTCAGCCTCAATGGCTCCATGCTATACGTGGGCACGGCGCTGGGCGCTGTGGTCAGCGGTGCGGTGCTCGATCAGGTGGGTTTTGCGCAGCTGGGCTGGGTCGGCGTGCCTTTTGGTTTGCTGGCCATGCTGACGCTGGTGTTCGACCGCATGCCGGCCCGGGTGCAGGTGTCCGCCGCCGCCTGAACGTCTCTTCAAACTCCACACCCAGACCATGACACCCCAACAGCAACTCGAAGCACTGCAAGCTGCGCTGCAGCAACTGCGCAGTGACGACATTCGCGTGGGCACCTTTGCACAACTGGCCGCGCAGCAGCAAAGCCTTGCGGCTGCCCTGCCGGCCCGCTTCAATGATGTGCTGTCGCAGTTGCTCAACCGGCTGGAGTCCGCCGCACTCTTCACCGAAGAAAGCTGTTCATTCAGCCAGAAGGAATTGCTGGACAGCCTGCAGCTATGGATCGACAAGGCGCAGCTGCAACTTCAGAAAACCTGATGGTGCAAGGCAGGCTGCGGGGCCGCCTTCTTCAACCGCCGGAATGCCCATGGCGGTGATGGGCGTCAGGGTAATGCGCATGGCTGTGGGCCAGGGGCTCATGGCGGTGGCGATGTGAATGCATCCCTGGAACCGCCTGTGCATGCTCATGCGGGTGATGTGCGTCATGCGCATGCAGGTGTTCGTGTTCCAGCGCTTCGTGCCGATGCATGTGCGCATGATGCTCGGTCAGGTGCAGCCAGATGCCGACCGCCATCAGCAAGGCGGCGCCCACCAGTTGCCAGGTGACGGGCTCGGCAAGAAACACCACGGAAAACAATGCGCCCACAAAAGGCGCTGTCGAAAAGTAGGCGCCTGCGCGCGAAGCCCCGAGGTGCCGCAAGGCCACCACAAAAAGCGCCAGGCTCACGCCGTAGGCCAGCAGGCCGACCGCCATCGCGGCGGAGATTTGTACCGCACCCGGCAACGCCGCGCCTGCCAAAAAAGCCAGCAGCAGATTGGTCACGCCAGCTGCCAGCCCTTTCACGCAGGCAATCCATGACGCATCCACCAACGACACCTTGCGCGTGAAGTTGTTGTCCAGGGCCCAGAAAAAACACGCCAGGGTCACGGCGAGCGCGGGCCACAGCGCGCTGAATGTTGACCCCGCCGTGGCCGCAGCCTGCTGCGGCCAGCTCAACAGCACGGCACCCGCCACGATAGCGGCCATGCCCGTCGCAATACGGCGGTCAAAGTTTTCCCTGAACACCATCCATGCGAGCACGGCGGTCAATACCGCCTCAGCATTGAGCAGCAGGGCCGCATGGCTGGAAGGCATCGCCGACAGGCCGTACATCAGCAGCACCGGCGCCAGCCCGCCGCCACACAGCACGGCCGCGGCCAGCCAGCGACCCTCGCCGCGGTTCAGGCGTGGCTGGGCAGCACCGCGCAGGCGCCGATAAATCGCCAGCCCCAGACCGGAGCCCAGGTACAAAAGCCCGGCGAGTATCCAGGGGTTGACCTGGCCGAGCAGTGACTTGGCCAGCGGCGTGCCCGCGCCGAACAGGAAAGCCGAAGCCAGGGCGGCTGCGACGCCGGGCTTCAAAAGCATGGAATGAAGGTTCAAAGGACGGATCTACTTGTCATGAGTGATCTTGACAGTTTCCACTGCCGGCCTTGCGATGGCAAGCTTGATGGGTTTGCGCGGGAACTTTTTAAACGCATCGCCTATCATTCACCCATGCGCCACCTGCTCCTCGCCCTGATGATCGCCCTGCTGCCCTTGCGCGGCTGGGTAGGCGATGCAATGGCGACGCAGATGGCCGCGGCCCATGTGCAACACGGGCAGCTTGCTTCCGCGGAACAGTCCGCTACCAAAACGATAGCAGCTTCCGCTCACCACATGGGGGCTGAAGGCCATTCAGGCCACGAAGAGACGTCGCCCGAAGCAACCATGGCCATGCACGACTGTGCCGGGAACACCTCCGACAGCAGCACCCCGACGAATGACGCCGGCTGTGAGTCCTGCGCGGCCTGCCAGGCCTGTCATACGGTGGCGCTGTCGCTGGCAACGTCAGACCAGAGCCCCGTTTTCAAAGGACGCAGCCTG
Source organism: Polaromonas sp. P1_F6 (assembly GCF_056405695.1). Lineage (NCBI taxonomy): Bacteria > Pseudomonadati > Pseudomonadota > Betaproteobacteria > Burkholderiales > Comamonadaceae > Polaromonas > Polaromonas sp. P1_F6. The sequence continues at coordinate 618,963 of NZ_JBFUBQ010000002.1, read as the reverse complement.
CTGCGCCCGGCGCCAGACCAGTTTGCCAGTGCCGACGCCGCGCTGGGCCAAAAACCACCCATTTCCTGATCTCCAGGCCCGTACTGGGCCTGTACTTGCCGTCCGGCAGGGCCTTTCGGGCTCTTGACACCGGATACCCGCGATTTTCCGCAAATCGCCCCGCTTGTATTCAGGAGATTCTTGTGACTATTCGTTTCATTCCCGGCCCGCGCGCAGCGCTGGCCCTCGCACTGTTTTTTATCGGTTCCGCCGGGGCCCATGCACAGGCAGGTCCCTACCCCCGGGTGAACCCCCGACCCACGGAACAGGCTGCCAACCCGGGCACGCTGGTGCCATCCACCGCGTACCGGTCCGTATTTGTGAACCGTCCGCAGGGCGTGGAGCCGGCCAGCGATGACTGGAAAAAATCCAACGCCACTGCGGGCCAATTCAAAAAGGGGCATGCCGACCTGCTGAAATGGGAAGAGGCCCAGGCACCACGAACCAAACCTGCGGTGCCCGCCGCCCCGAAACCATGAGGCCCGGCATGACCTCCTCTGCCGGCCAACGCCGCATCGCTCCAGGGCTGGGTTCATTGGCGCTGCTCATGCTGGTCCTCACGGGCTGCACAACGGCCGTGCCGGATGGCGGCGTGAGTGGCTTGCAGGCATTGGCCACCCCGCAACCGGGCGGCTCCGGCACGGCGCCTCCTGTGCTCATCGCGCGTCCGGGCAAAGACACCAGCGCCGCTGTTGCCGACCTGCTGAAAGGCCCGCTCAGCCCAGAAAGCGCGGTGCGCATTGCGCTGCTCAATAACCCCGGCTTGCAGCTGTCGCTGGCCGGCGAAGGCGTCAACATCACGGACGCCGTGTCGGCCAGTCCGGCAAAACTCAAGGCCGCGCAAGACATCACCCTGCTGTCCAGCGAAACCCGCAAAGCCTGGATCACTGCGGTGGCCGCTGCGCAGACAGCACGCTTTATGGAGGAAGCCAGGGAGAACGCGGAGGCCGCTGGCGAACTGGCGCGCCGCATGGCACGCGCAGGCAACTGGAGCAAGCTGCAGCAGGCCCGCGAACAACTGCTGCTGGCCGAGGCCACGGCGCAATTGGCGCGCGCCCGGCAGGCCGCGTTCAGCGAGCGCGAAAAACTCGTGGTGGTGATGGGCCTGTGGGGCGCGCAAGCCGGCTTCACCTTGCCCGAACGGCTGCCCGACCTGCCGCCAAAAGCGCAAGACATGCCGGATATCGAAAGCCGCGTGCTGCAGCGGCGGCTGGACCTGCGCCTGGCGACTGCGCAATGGGCAGGGCAACGCGCCATCCGGCCCCAGCCCGGTGCCGACGGCCTGTGGGACACCCTGGGTGATTCAGCCCGCGTGCGCGAACTGGCAGTCAGGGCGCGCAGCGAAGCACGCGAGACTTACCACGGCTACCGCACGGCTCACGACCTGGCACGCCACTACCAGACGGAGGTGATGCCGCTTTACCGCTTCATCCAGGATGAAACGGTGCTGCGCTACAACGGCATGCTCACCAGCGTCTTTGACCTGCTGGCCGGCGCACGCGCGCAGGCCCTGGCCGCTGCCGAAACCATCGAGGCGCAACGCGACTTCTGGCTTGCCGAAGCCGACCTTCAGACGGTGCTTGCCGGCGCATCGCCCGGCACGGCCTCGTCCAGGTCTTCCGGCAAAACCGGCGCCGCCACAGCCGCAGCGCACTGAGCGCCCCCCAACACAAGGAATCCCATGAATCGACGAAATTTCTTTAACCGCACGGCGCTGACGGCGGTTGCCGCCGCGTCCGTCAGCAAGGTGGCGATGGCCGCGCTGCCGGAACCCGTGACGATGAACAAGGCCGACACCGCGCCGCCGCTTGCGCCGCCGAACGGCCGGCCCTACAACCCGGTCGTCACCCTGAATGGATGGACGCTGCCCTGGCGCATGAACAACGGCGTGAAAGAATTCCACCTGGTGGCAGAGCCGGTGGTGCGCGAAATGGCCCCGGGCTTCAAGGCCCACATGTGGGGCTACAACGGCCAGAGCCCGGGCCCCACGATTGAGGTCGTCGAAGGCGACCGCGTTCGCATATTCGTCACCAACAAGTTGCCCGAACACACCAGCATCCACTGGCACGGCCAGCGCCTGCCCAACGGCATGGACGGTGTGGCCGGGCTGAACCAGCCGGCGATCCCGGTGGGCAAGACGTTTGTGTATGAGTTCGCGGCGCGGCGCCCCGGCACATTCATGTATCACCCGCATGCCGACGAAATGACACAGATGGCCATGGGCATGATGGGTTTCTGGGTTACACACCCCAGGGAAAAACATCCGCTCATCGACGTCGTCGACCGCGACTTCGTGTTCCTGCTCAACGCCTACGACATCGAGCCCGGCAGCATGACGCCGAAGATCATGACCATGCTGGACTTCAACCTGTGGAGCTGGAACAGCCGCATCTTCCCCGGCATTGACCCACTGGTGGTGCGCAGGAACGACAAGGTGCGCATACGCGTGGGCAACCTCACCATGACCAACCACCCGATGCACCTGCACGGGCACGAGTTCACGGTGACCGGCACCGACGGCGGCCCCACGCCGCGGCCGGCCCGCTGGCCGGAAGTGACGACGGATGTTGCCGTGGGCCAGATGCGCCAGTTTGAATTTCTGGCGGACGAGGAAGGCGACTGGGCTTTTCATTGCCACAAAAGCCACCACACCATGAACGCCATGGGTCACGACGTGCCCACCATGATTGGCGTGGACCACCGCGGTCTCATCAGGAAAATCCAGAAGGCTGTGCCCGACTACATGGTGATGGGCGAACGCGGCATGGCCGATATGGGGGAGATGGAGATGCCGATCCCCGACAACACCGCGCCCATGATGACGGGCAAGGGCCCCTACGGCGGCGTGGAAATGGGCGGCATGTTCAGCGTGCTCAAGGTGCGCGGGGACCAGAAGCCCGGCGACTACAAGGACCCGGGCTGGTACCGGCAGCCGGCCGGCACGCAGGCTTATGAGTGGAAGGGCGCCCTGCCCGACCCGGCCCGCCCCCTGGCTGGCAATGCGGCCGTACCTGCGGGCGGCACTGAAATCAATATCCGCAAACCCCAGGGCCATACCGGCCACTGACCCAGAACCTTGAGGAACACCATGAAAACCCAAAACGCTCTTAAATTGATAGCTGCTTGCGCTTTACTGTCGGGCGCTACAGCCCTGTTTGCCCAACATGGCCTGACGAGGGGTGAAAACCCCGCAGCAAGTCCCTACGCGGGCCAGCAAGCGCGCGGCATCAAAGCCCTGTCGGCGGCACAAACCGCTGACCTTCTGGCCGGCAAAGGCATGGAACAAGCCAAAGCGGCCGAATTGAACGGTTACCCGGGGCCCATGCACGTGCTGGAACTGGCCGGCCCGCTGGCGCTGAGCGCCGCGCAAAAGCAGGCCAGCGAAGCACTGATGAACCAGCACAAGGCCGAGGCCCGCGCGCTGGGCGCCAGGCTGGTAGAGGCCGAGCGTGACCTGGACAGCGCCTTTGCCGGCAGGCAGGTGAACGCGGCACAGGTTGATGCCCTGACCCGGCAGATTGGCCTGCTTCAAGCCCAGTTGCGTGCCTCGCACTTGCATACGCACTTGCAACAGGCCGGTTTATTGACACCGCAGCAGATAAACCTTTACGCGGATTTGCGCGGCTACAGCGATGCGCCGGGCACAGCGGCCGGGCATCCCGGGCACCAACATTGATTTGACTTTGAACTTTTGACTCTTTAACTTCCTATACAAGGACCACACCATGAACCCACTTATCGCCATTCTTGCTACCGCCGTTTTTGCAGCCTCGGCCGCGCCAGCTTTCGCCCACGGCGATGCTGCCCACAGCCCCAGTGCGGCCCCAGCCCCGAAGGAGCAAAAGCCCTGGGGCATCGCGGGAGATGCCAGTGCAGCCACACGCACCGTCACGCTGTCCATGGACGACAACATGCGGTTCACACCCGACAAGCTCTCGTTCAAGCAAGGCGAAACCGTGCGTTTTGAAATCCGCAATCGCGGCAAACTTTTGCATGAACTGGTGATCGGGACCCAAAAGAATCTCGACGAACACGCGGCGATGATGGTGAAGTTTCCGGGCATGGAGCACGACGAACCCTACATGGCGCACGTGCCGGCGGGCAAGTCGGGCGGGTTGGTCTGGACCTTCAACCGCGCCGGCGAATTCGACTTCGCCTGCCTGATCGCCGGCCACTACCAGGCAGGCATGGTGGGCAAGATCACTGTTGCGGCCCGCTGATCCGTTCACACAAGGAGTACACATGATGCAAAGACGACAACTCATCCAGGTGACGGCCGCGATTGCAAGCGCTTCAGCCCTCACCCCGGCACTGTGGGCCCAGACCCAAGTACCCGTCGAAGTCTGGAAAGACCCTGACTGCGGCTGCTGCAAGGACTGGGTGACGCACCTGCAGGCCAACGGGTTCCAGGTTCGCATTCACGACAGCGGCAACACGGCGGCGCGGACCCGGCTCGGCATCCCGGAAAAGCTCGGCTCCTGCCACACGGCGGAAGTCAGCCTGGCCGGCAAGCGCTACGCACTGGAAGGCCATGTGCCGGCCCGCGAGATCTACCGCCTGCTCAAAGAGAGCCCGCAGGCCGTAGGCCTGGCCGTTCCCGGCATGCCGGTGGGCTCGCCCGGCATGGATGCGCCGCTTTATGGCGGACGCAAAGACCCGTATGACGTGCTGCTGGTTCACCGCGATGGCAGTACCCACATTTACCAAAGCTATCACCGCACCTGAAAGGATTCCCCATGAAACGTTTTAACCGCATAGGGGCTGCCCTGTTTGCCGTACTGGCCACGTCGCTTGCCCTGGCGCAGGCGGCCTTGCCGCAGACCGAAGGCGAAGTCCGCAAAGTCGATAAAGAGGCCGGCAAGATCACCCTCAAGCACGGTGAGATCAAGAACCTGGACATGCCCGGCATGACCATGGTGTTCCAGGTCAAGGACCCCGCGATGCTGGAAGCGGTCAAGGCCGGGGACCAGGTCAGTTTCACCGTAGACAAGATCAACGGGGCCTATACCGTGCTTTCCATCGAACCCCGCAAGTAAGCGCCCACCGGCACGATCGCCAATCCGCTCTCATTTTGATAGCTAATTGCGCTTATCCTGATTGGCCTGCAGGCCATTTTTACCAATAGACAAACTTTGCCTGCAGGCCGGCAGCGGCCCCATGCTATGGTTCGGCGCATGCCTAAAACCATTCGCTACACCCTGTTGTCCCTGCGCGATCTGTGGGTCTCCGCCGGCCCGTTCATCCTGCTGGCGGCGGCGCTGCTGGTATTGGCCTATTGGTGGCTGGACCCGAACCCGCCCAAGCGGGTGACCCTGGCGACCGGCCCGGCGCAAAGCGCCTATGAAGAATTCGGCAAACGTTACGCCAAGGCGCTGGCTCAGGAGGGCATCCAGGTGGTCCTTGTACCCTCGGAAGGCTCAGCCGCCAACCTGCAGCTGCTGCGCGAAGGCAAGGTGGACGTCGGTTTTGTCCAGGGCGGCACCAGCGACTACACCGCCCAGGATGAAGAAGACCTGTCGTCGCTGGGCAGCCTGTTTGTCGAGCCGCTCTGGTTGTTCTACCGGGAAGATGCGGCGCGCAAGGTGGCTGCCGCGGCACGGGCCGCGAAGGCACCAGGCAGCCGACTCGCCGCAAAGGCAGACTCCGCGGATACGGGCGAAGACGCCAGCCTCACATCGCTCACGCAATTGCAGGGCCTGCGCGTCAACCTGGGAACGCCAGGCAGCGGAGTCCCCAGCCTGATGGCAAAACTGTTCGACAGCAACCGCATCGACCCCGCTACGATGAAAGTCTCCAGGCTGGAGCAGACACCCGCGACCGTGGCCTTTCTGGGCCGCGAACTGGACGCGATTGTGTTCGCGTCCGCCCCGGAGTCGCTGATGGTGCAGATGCTGCTGCAAACCCCCGGCGTCAAGCTCATGAATTTCGCCCAGAGCGAAGCCTATTCGCGGCGCTTTGCATTTTTGACGCCGACCCGCCTGCCACGCGGTGTGGTGGATCTGGCGGGCAATATTCCGCCCGATGACGTACGGCTGGTCGCGTCGACCACCTCACTGATCACGCGCTCCGGCATCCACCCCGCACTGCAGCAACTGCTGGCCCAGGCCGGTAACGACATCCACGGCGGGGCCGGCTGGTTCAAAAGCGCCCGCGAATACCCGAACCGCGACAACAGCGAATTGCCCATTGCCAAGGAGGCCGAGCGCGCCATCAAGAACGGCACCCCCGTGCTGCAGCGCTACCTGCCCTTCTGGGTAGCCAACCTGGTCGAGCGGATGTGGCTGGCGATGGGCATCATCATCGCCATCATGCTGCCGCTGTCGCGCATCATCCCGCCGCTGTACGCCTTTCGTGTGCGTTCACGCATCTTCCGCTGGTACGGCCAACTGCGCGACATCGAAAACCGCGTGGAAATCTCCGGGGAAAACAGTGGCAACGCGGCCTTGCTGGAAGAACTCAACAACCTGGAAAGCCGCGCCGAAAAAATCACGGTGCCGCTGTCCTATACCGACGAGTTGTATGCGCTGCGCGGGAATATTCACCTGGTCCGAAAAAAGCTGCAAAGGCTTTAAAGCCGGTCGCGCCGCAAAGAGGCGCGCGGCACCTTAACAGGGCAATGAAAGGCCCGATTCAGGGCAATTGCCGGGGCCACGTGGTTCTTTAACCCTAAAGTAAACCCCTGTGTCGGCATAGCAATTGCTCTGCTAGTATCGTCCGACACTTTTCTTTGGCCAATGCTTGCTTTTATTCTGCGCCGCCTGATCCAGGCCGTGATCGTGATGGTCGTGGTCGCCTTGATTGCCTTCATGCTCTTTCAGTATGTCGGTGACCCGGTGGTGTTCCTTCTGGGACAGGACGCCACACCGGCGCAGATCAGGCAACTGCGTACCGACCTCGGGCTGGACCGGCCTTTTATCGTCCAGTTCTGGCATTTCCTGGTCAACGCCGCGCAGGGCGAATTCGGCTTGAGCCTGCGACAGGGCGCCAAGGTGTCGCGCCTGATTTCCGAACGCTTCCCCGCCACGCTGGAGCTGGCGCTGGTGGCGGCCGTTTTGGCCTTGCTCATCGGTATCCCGATGGGCGTGTATTCGGCGCTGCGCCGCGGCTCGTTCCTGAGCCAGGTGTTCATGACGGTGTCGCTGCTGGGTGTTTCACTGCCCACTTTCCTGATCGGCATCCTGCTGATCCTGGTGTTCGCCGTGGGCCTGGGGTGGTTCCCGAGCTTTGGCCGTGGCGAGACGGTGCAGATCGGCTGGTGGAGCACAGGCCTCTTCAAGGCCGACGGCTGGCACCACATCGTCCTGCCGGCCGTGACGCTGGCCGTCTTTCAGCTCACGTTGATCATGCGGTTGGTGCGCGCCGAAATGCTGGAGGTATTGCGCACCGACTACATCAAGTTCGCACGGGCCCGCGGCCTGCCCGACCGGGCCATCCATTTCGGCCATGCCTTGCGCAACACGCTGGTGCCGGTAATGACCATTACCGGGCTGCAACTGGGCGGACTGATCGCCTTTGCCATCATCACCGAAACCGTGTTTCAGTGGCCGGGCATGGGCCTGCTGTTCATTCAGGCAGTGACCTTTGCCGACATCCCAGTCATGGCCGCTTACCTGTGCCTGATTGCGCTGATTTTTGTGGCCATCAACCTGGTCGTCGACCTGCTGTATTTCGCAGTGGACCCCCGGCTTCGCGTCGGCAATGCCACAGGCCACTGATGGCGCAGGCCGCGCCCCTTTCTTTCATTTTTTACACCCGCAAGTCCTCATCCCTTTCACAAGGAGTTCCTGATGAAATTCAAGTCCAATCTGCTTTCAGCCGCTGTGCTGTGTGGCCTCACGGCCACAAGTTTTATCGCTTCGGCGCAAACCCTGCGAGTCGCCAACCAGGGCGATTCATTGTCGATGGATCCGCACTCGCTGAACGAGTCACTGCAGCTCAGCGTGACGGGCAACGCGTATGAAGGCCTGGTCATCCGCAACAAGGACCTGAGCCTGGCGCCTGGCCTGGCGACCTCGTGGAAACAGACGTCACCTTCCGTATGGCGCTTCGAACTGCGCAAGGGCGTGCAGTTTCACGACGGCACGCCGTTCACCGCCGATGACGTGGTGTTCAGCTTTAACCGGACCCAGGCCGACGGCTCGGACATGAAGAGCTACACCAACGACTTCAAGGAAGTGCGCAAGATCAACGACCATGTGGTCGAGATCGAAACCAAAACACCCTTTCCCATCTTGCCCGACGTGATCACGCTGGTTTACATCATGAGCAAGAAATGGTGCGAAACCAACCAGGCGACCAAGCCGGTGGACCGCCGTAAAGGCATTGAAAACGCCGCGTCCTTCCGTGCCAACGGCACCGGCCCTTACCGGGTACGGGAGCGTCAACCCAATGTGCGCACCACCTTTGTCCGCAACGGCACCTACTGGGGCAAGATTGAAGGCAACGTTCAGGAGGTGGTCTTCACCCCCATCGGCAACGACGCCACGCGCGTGGCAGCCTTGCTGTCCGGTGAAGTCGACGTGATGGAGCCCGTGCCGGTGCAGGATATTGACCGTGTCAACAGCAACGCCGCAACCCGTGTTCTGGCCGGACCAGAGCTGCGCACCATTTTCCTGGGCATGGACCAAAAGCGCGACGAACTCCTGTATTCCAGCGTGAAGGGCAAAAACCCGTTCAAGGACAAGCGCGTGCGCCAGGCCTTCTATCAGGCCATCGACATCGAAGGCATCAAGAAAACCGTGATGCGCGGCGGCTCCAACCCGACAGCGCTGCTGATCGGCCCCGGTATCAACGGCTTCCAGGCCGACCAGAACAAGCGCTTGCCCTACGACCCTGAAGCCGCCAAAAAGCTGATGGCAGATGCCGGCTATGCGAGCGGCTTTGAAGTGTCCATGAACTGCCCGAACGACCGTTATGTGAACGACAGCCGGATTTGCCAGGCTGTGGCAGCCAATCTTTCACGCATCAACGTCAAGATCAACCTCCAGGCTGAAACCAAAGGCACCTATTTCCCCAAGATTTTGCGTCGCGACACCAGCTTTTACATGCTGGGCTGGACACCCGGCACCTATGACGCCCACAACGCCATGAATGCCCTGGTCGCCTGTGTCGACGACAAGGGCGCCGGCCAGTTCAATCTGGGCGCATATTGCAATCCGAAGTTTGACGAGCTGACCAGGAAGGTTCAATCCGAAACCGACAAGACCAAACGCAATGCGATGATCAAGGAAGCGTTCGACATCCACGGGGCCGACATCGGCCACATACCGCTGCACCAGCAGTCGCTGGCCTGGGGCATGAACAAGAAGGTGGAACTGGTCCAGATGGCCGACAACTTCATGTTCTTCAAGTGGATAACTGTGAAGAAGTAAGCCCCCTATTGCCTTTTCGCTTCGCGTAACGGCTTCTCCCCTACAGGGGACAACAGCAGCGGCCCGGCAAAGCCGGTTCCGCGCTGAAGGTAACCTCCCCCTGTTGCCTTTTCGCTTCGCGTAACGGCCTCTCCCCTGCAGGGGACAACAGCTGCGGCCCGGCAAAGCCGGTTCCGCGCTGTTGCTGGCACAGGTCTCGCTTTGCTCGTCTTTGGTTATATGGATTGCTCTTTCTTTTGATGACAAAAACTCTTGCGCGCTGGTTTGACAGCGATGTGGGCCACAGTTTTCGCACCTCGCCGGTTGCGATGCTTGCGGCGGCCATTGCGCTGGTCTGCGTTTTCTGTTCGGTGTTTGCCGGCTGGGTGGCCCCGCACGACCCGTTTAACCTGAGCACGCTGGAGCTCAGCGATGCGCGCCTGCCGCCGGCCTGGAGCGCCCAGGGCAGCGCCAAATACCTGCTGGGCACCGATGACCAGGGTCGCGACATTTTGTCGGCGCTGATGTATGGCGCGCGCATTTCATTGGTAGTGGGTGTGGCCTCTGTCATCCTGTCCATGCTGGCCGGCGTGTCGCTGGGCTTGCTCGCGGGCTTTCGCGGCGGCTGGATCGACGCAGCCCTGATGCGCGTATGCGATGTGATGTCGTCTTTTCCGCCCATCCTGGTCGCGCTACTGATCGCCGGTGTGGGCCGCGCGGTGTTTCCTGACGCGAGTCAGCTGCTCGCCATGGGTGTGCTGATTCTGTCTATTTCGATGGGGCAGTCGGGTTGGGTGCAATACGCGCGCACCGTGCGTGGCTCCACCATGGTGGAACGCAGCAAGGAATATGTACAGGCTGCACGCGTCACCGGTGTCTCGCCCTTGCGCATCATGCGGCGCCATGTGCTGCCCAATGTGATGGGGCCTGTACTGGTGCTTGCCACCATCCAGGTGGCGACCGCCATCATCACCGAAGCCACGCTGTCCTTCCTGGGCGTGGGCGCGCCGCCCACCTCACCCTCGCTGGGTACGCTGATCCGCGTCGGAAACGACTACCTGTTCTCAGGCGAGTGGTGGATCACCGTGTTCCCGGGCCTGATGCTGGTGTTGATTGCGCTGAGCGTGAACCTGCTGGGTGACTGGTTGCGTGATGCCCTCAATCCCCGTCTGAGGTAGGCCAAAAAATGAATGCCCCCACGCTTGTCACTACGTGTACTACGCTGCCCCCCGAGGGAGCGCATTTTTCCTTGGGTCGGCCCGGCGGAAAAACCTTACTCATCGCTCACTTCGTGAGCTGAACCGTCAATGAGCCTTCTGCAAATCAAGAATCTTGTGGTCGAGTTTCCCGGCCGGCGTGGCACGCTGCGTGCGCTGGACGACATCACATTTGACATCGCACCCGGAGAAATCCTTGGCGTGGTCGGTGAATCGGGCGCGGGCAAGTCGCTGACCGGCGCAGCCATCATCGGCCTGCTGGAGCCGCCCGGGCGCGTGGCGGGCGGCCAGATCCTGCTCGAGGGCGAACGCATCGACAACCTGCCCCATGAGCGCATGCGCCACATCCGGGGGAGAAAGATAGGCGCGATCTTCCAGGATCCGCTGACCTCGCTGAATCCGCTCTACACCATAGGCCGGCAATTGGTGGAAACCATCCAGGCTCATTTGCCTGTCAGCACGCAGGAAGCCCGGGCGCGCGCCATCGAACTGCTGGACGACACCGGCATTCCCGCCGCCGCACAGCGCATAGACCACTACCCGCATCAGTTCTCGGGCGGTATGCGCCAGCGCGTGGTAATCGCCCTGGCGCTGGCGGCCGAGCCCAAGCTCATCGTGGCCGACGAACCGACCACCGCGCTTGACGTATCGATCCAGGCACAAATCATCACCCTGCTCAAAAACATCTGCCGGCAGCGCGGTGCCGCCGTCATGCTGATCACCCACGACATGGGCGTGATCGCCGAAACCTGCGACCGTGTGGCCGTGATGTATGCCGGGCGGATCGCCGAGCTCGGACCGGTGCATCAGGTGATCAACCATCCATCACACCCCTATACCGCGGGCCTGATGGCCGCCATTCCCGACATCACAGTGGAACGCGAACGCCTCTACCAGATCGACGGCGCCATGCCTCGCCTGAACGCCATTCCCCAGGGCTGTGCCTTCAACCCGCGCTGCCCCAAAGCGTTCGACCGCTGCCGTCAGGAACGGCCCGACCTGATGCCAGCCGGTGCTACGTGGGCGGCCTGCTGGCTGCATGACACGCACGAAGGGGTGGCGGCATGAGCGACATTTTGAGCACGTCCCAAGTCAGCGCGGAGGAATTTTCCGCCGGGCCGCCCCAAGGAAAATCGGCCCCCTCGGGGGGCAGCGAAGTACGCGAAGCGACAAGCGTGGGGGCGTTAGTCCAAGCCCACGACCTTGCGAAAACCTTCGATGTGTCGCCACCCTGGCTGAACCGGGTGCTCGAACGCAAGCCCAGGCTGCTGCTAAAGGCCGTCGACGGCGTGAGCTTCGACATCGAGAGAGGCAAGACGCTGGCACTGGTCGGCGAATCGGGCTGCGGCAAAAGCACCGTAGCCCGCCTGCTGGTGGGTCTCTATGAGCCGACGCGCGGTGGATTGACCTTTGACGGCCAGGATGCGCATTCCGCTTTCAAGACACCCCAGGGCCGGCAATTGCGCAGGCGCATCCAGATGATTTTTCAGGACCCCTATGCCAGCCTGAACCCGCGCTGGACTGTGGAAGACATCATCGCCGAACCATTGCACGAGCACGGCATCCTGAGTGACAGTGCAGCACTCAAGGAACGGGTGGACGAGCTGCTGAGGTCGGTGGGTCTGTCTGCGCTGGACATGCCCAAGTATCCGCATCAATTCTCGGGCGGGCAGCGCCAGCGCATCTCGATCGCGCGCGCGCTGGCCACGGAGCCCGAGTTCCTGGTCTGCGACGAGCCGACCTCTGCGCTGGACGTGAGCGTGCAGGCACAGGTGCTTAACATCATGAAAGACCTGCAGCGAAAGCGCGGCCTGACTTACCTCTTCATCTCGCACAACCTCGCAGTGGTGCGCCACGTGAGCGACCAGGTCGGTGTGATGTACCTGGGCCGCCTGGTCGAGATGGCCGACAAGCACAGCCTGTTCGACAGGCCGCGCCATCCCTACACACGCATGCTGCTGGATGCCATCCCCAAGATGCATGACACCGGCCGGGCCCGCACGCCGGTATCGGGCGAAGTGCCCAATCCGCTGAACCCGCCCGCCGGCTGCACCTTCCACCCGCGCTGCCCGCATGCCAACGAGCGTTGCCGCAGCGAACGGCCGGAGTTTCTGCAGCTCGAAGGCGTTCGTGTGGCCTGCCATGCGGTTGAAGAGGGCCGAATTTAGGGAACAAATACCAGGAACCCAGGCACGGCCATGCAAAGCGGAACCGGCTTGGTTAATATGTACTCTCAGGGGACACTGCCATGAAAATCATTGAATCCATCCTGGCCGGGGCGGCCGACATCGCTGCCGTGCGCCGCGACATCCACGCCCATCCCGAACTGTGCTTCCAGGAAGTACGCACCGCCGACGTGGTCGCGCAAAAGCTCGAATCCTGGGGCATCCCGATTCACCGCGGCATGGGCACCACCGGCGTGGTGGGTATCGTGCACGGCCACGACGGCGGCGCTTGTGGCCGGGCCGTGGGGCTGCGCGCCGACATGGACGCGCTGCCCATGCAGGAGTTCAACAAATTCCCCCATGCCAGCACGCGGCAGGGCAAGATGCACGCCTGTGGCCATGATGGCCACACCGCGATGCTGCTGGCCGCGGCACGCCACCTCTCGCAGAACCGAGACTTTGACGGCACGGTCTACCTGATCTTCCAGCCGGCCGAGGAAGGCGGCGGCGGCGCACGCGAGATGATCAAGGACGGCCTCTTTGAAAAATTCCCCGTCGAAGCGGTCTTTGGCATGCACAACTGGCCGGGCGCGCCTGTCGGCACTTTCGCGGTCAGCGCGGGTCCAGTGATGGCATCAAGCAACGAGTTCAAGATCACTATACGCGGCAAGGGCAGCCACGCCGCGATGCCGCACTTCGGCATCGACCCTGTGCCTGTCGCCTGCCAGATGGTGCAGGGCTTCCAGACCATCATCAGCCGCAACAAAAAACCGGTTGATGCGGGCGTCATCTCGGTGACCATGATTCACGCCGGAGAAGCGACCAACGTGGTGCCGGACTTCTGCGAGTTGCAGGGCACAGTGCGCACGTTCAGCATTGAGGTGCTGGACATGATTGAAAAGCGCATGAAGGAAGTGGCCGAACACACCTGTGCCGCGTTTGAAGCACGCTGCGAATTCGAGTTCACGCGCAACTACCCGCCTACGGTCAACAGCGCCGCCGAGGCCGACTTCGCACGCCGGGTGATGAGCGACATCGTGGGGCCGGCCAACGTGCTGCCGCAGGAGCCCACCATGGGCGCCGAAGACTTCGCCTACATGCTGCAAGCCAAGCCAGGCGCCTACTGTTTCATTTCCAACGGTGACGGCGCGCACCGCGACATGGGCCACGGCGAAGGGCCCTGCACGCTGCACAACCCGAGCTACGACTTCAACGACGACCTGATCCCCCTGGGCGGCACCTACTGGGTCCAGCTGGCTACGCGCTGGCTGGGTACGGTTCCTGAGGCGCGCCCCTGACAACGCCAACAACACCATGAACACACACGCGGCTTTTTCAGCCAGTTATGCGGCTGCGCGCGCCAAATTCCTCGAGGCGGCTCGCGCCGCCGGCATGGCGCTTCGCGCCTATGAACACCCGCTGAAGGGCCGCGACGGCGAAACCCTCGCGATGGACGTGGCCCTGGACGGCTCGCCTGACGCAAACAAGCTCTTTATCGTCAGCAGCGCTTGCCACGGCGTGGAAGGCTACTGCGGCTCGGGTGTGCAGGTGTGCGCCGCACAGGACGCCGAATGGCGCGCCAAGGCCCGCGCGGGCGGTGTGGCGGTGCTCTACATTCACGCGATCAATCCCCACGGCTTTTCCCATGCACGGCGCACCACGCACGAAAACGTGGACTTGAACCGCAACTTCCATGACTTCGGCCAGCCCTTGCCTGTGAATGAGGCTTACCGCGAGCTCCACGATTTGCTGCTACCCGCGCAGTGGCCCCCTACAAGCGAAAACCAGGCCGCCATTGCGGCCTATATTGACACCCGTGGCGTGGCACGCTACCAGGCGGCCGTGTCGCAAGGCCAGCATGAATACGCCGATGGCATGTTTTTCGGCGGGACGGAGCCCACGTGGAGCAATCGCACCTTGCGCGAAGTGCTGCAAACCTTCGGGCAACGGGCTAAACGCATCGCCTGGATGGACCTGCACACGGGGCTGGGCCCCAGCGGGATTGGTGAGCGCATTTTTGCCTGCGACAACGATCCCATAGCCCTGGCACGTGCGCGCGCCTGGTGGGACGGCGGCGGCGCCACCCCCGTCACCTCGTTCTACGACGGCTCCTCCAGCTCGGCGCACCTGACGGGTTTGATGTGGGCGTCGGTTCCCGACGAATGCCCGCAGGCCGAATACACCGGCATGGCCATGGAATACGGTACGGTGCCCATTCTGGACGTCATTGCCGCCCTGCGCGCCGACCACTGGCTGCACAAGCATCCTGAGATGCCCGCGGAGCAACAGGCGACGATCAAGCGGCAGATGATGAACGCGTTTTATGTCGACACGGACGAATGGCGCTCACAAATCGTGGCTCAGGCGCGCCAGGCCATGTTCCAGACCGTGGGCGGACTGAACACCCCCTGAACCAGGGCAGCATAATGACTCGGGTGCAGCCATTGCAGCAGCCCTCTTTTCAACCCGAGCACGAAAGCCGCGCCATGCCGTCCGACGCCGACCTGCAACTCCAGCTCAAGCAGCTGCAACAGCAATACCAGGCGTTAGAGGCCGACTACCGGAATCTGCAGCTTGAAAAGCAGAAGCAGGAGACATCCGCCAACCTGTGGCTGGAACAGCGAACCCGCGAACTTCAGGCCGAAGCACTGGAGCAAAAAAAAGCCGAAGCCCTGCAACGGGTTTTTTACCGCATTGCCGAGCGTGCAGCAGCAGATCTCTCTTTCTACGATTTCCTGCAGTCGGTTCACGGCTTGCTGGGAGAGCTGCTGTATGCCAAAAATTGCTATGTGTGCCTGTACGACGCGCAGAAACACCGAAAGGATTTTCCCTACTACGTGGACGAGCGCGATGGCGATGCGCTGCAACTGAGCAATGTGCCGTATCGCAGGGGTCTGACCGAATTCGTCCTGAGTACCGGCAAGCCGCAAATTATTGACGCCATGCGCCTCAAGGTACTGGAAGCCGCCGGTGATGTGACGGAAGGCAGTGGCGACATGACTTTCAGTTCCTGGCTGGGCGTGCCCATGCACATACGCGGCACCATAGGCGGCGTGCTCGCGGTGCAGGGATATGAGCCGGGCGTGGCCTACAGCGACACCGATGCCGACATCCTGTCCTTTGTCGCCAACCACGTCAGCAGTGCGATTGAACGCTATCAGGCGCTGGATGAATTGCGTAAATCGGAAGAGCGCTACCGCACGGTGATTGAAAACGTCGGTGTCGGCGTGGTGGTGGTGCAGGACGGCCGCATGGTATTTGCCAACCCCAGCCTGGAGCGCATCGTGGGCCACCCGCGGGAGTACCTGCTGTCCCAGCCCTACACCGCGACCGTCCACCCCGACGACCTGCCGGTGATGCGCGAGCGCCACGAGCGTCGCCTGCGGGGCGACGAAGTCGACTCGATGTACGGTTTTCGCGTGATCACCCAGGCCGGCGAAGTTCGTTCGCTGGAGCTCTCCGCCGTGCAGATCGAATGGGGCAAACGCGAGGCGACCCTGATCTTCGTGGTAGATGCGACGGCCCGCTTGCAGGCCGAACTGACGCAGCGCCAGACCCTGCAGCGGCAAACCGAGCTCAATGACATGAAGTCGCGCTTCATCTCGGTGGCGTCGCATGAATTCCGCACGCCGCTGGCCTTTATCCTGTCGTCCGCCGAACTCCTCAAGCACTACGGCGACCGCCTGCCCGAACTCGAAAAAGCCGACGTCATCGCCACCATAGAAACCGGCGTACAACGCATGACCCAGATGCTGGACCGCGTGCTGCTGCTGGGCAAGGTGGAGGCCCAAATGCTGGCGTTCCAGCCGGCAGAGATCAATCTGCAACTGCTTTGCCAGAACCTGGTGGAAGATGCGCGCATCCAGTATTCAGAGGCGGGCTGTGAACTGGCCCTGGAATTCGGGGCCCGGCCGGACATCGGGCTTTTTGATGAAAAGCTGCTGCGCCATATCTTCGGCAACCTTCTGTCCAACGCCATCAAGTATTCGCCGCAAGGCGGAAAAGTCTCTTTTCGCGTGTTTCCGTCGGAGGGACGTGTGGCCTTTGAGGTGGCGGACCAAGGCATAGGCATTCCGGCCGAAGAGCTTCCCCACCTCTTCGAGTGGTTCCACCGGGCCAGCAACGTCGGCGAAATCCAGGGCACGGGCCTGGGGCTGGCCATCGTCAAAAATTCGGTCGACCTGCACGGCGGCCACATAAGCGTAACCAGCGTCGTGGGCCAGGGTACGCGCTTTACCGTCACGATTTGAGGCGCGGAACCGGGCCAAACCAGCCCGCGCACCGGGCAGATTGGGGAAACCGGGGTAAGGCTATAAGATGGATACCAGCCCGGCACTGCGACAGAGCCTGCCGGGTGGTTCAGGGAAATCAGCTCCGCCCACGATGAAATGCGGGGCCTTCAATGCGAAAGAAAAATGGCGCGCATTCTGGTGATTGAAGATGAATCCCATATCCGGGACAACCTGCTGCGCTTTGTCCGGCTGGAGGGCCACGAAGGCCTGGCAGCGGCAGACGGCCATGCCGGCCTGCAAGTGGCCAGGGAGCAGCAGCCGGACCTGATTTTTTGCGACGTGATGATGCCGCTGATGAACGGCATGGAAGTTCTGGCCGCGCTGCAATCGGAACCCGCCCTCAAGCAGGTGCCCTTTGTGTTCTTGTCGGCCAGTGCGGAGTCAGAGCGGCTGGAGGAAGCCTTGCGCCTGGGTGCCAGCGGCTACGTGACCAAGCCCTTTAACTTCGCGCAACTGCACGCGGTGCTCAAGCAGCATCTGCCCAGGTAGAGCTGGCGCCCGTGGCGCTAAAGGCCCAGTGCCTTCCAGCCCGTGTGGCCCAGCTCTTCGAGTGTCGCGATGTTCTGCTCAAAGATGGCCTCAGCCTCGGGAAACGCCTCCACGGCCCGTGCCACGCTTTCCTCGCGCAGCAAATGCAGGATGGCAAAGGGCGCGCGGTTCGTGTAGTTGCCAATATCGCCGGGCTCGGTGCCATCGAACTGGAACTGCGGGTGAAAGCTGGCCAGCTGGATCACGCCTTCGAGGCCATGCTCATCCACCACGCCTTCGGCGATTTCCAGGAAATCGTTGAAGTCCAGGAAGTCGTCAAACAGCGTGGGGTGGATCAGCAATGTGGTGTCGACCTCTTCGGCCGGCGTCGCCGCCAGCAGATCCAGTTCGCGATCCAATTCCTCGAGCAGGCCGTCCGCATGTTTCGCATGGCTTACCACCAGGCGAACCTGGTTCTTGACGTAGACCGCCTTGGCGAACGGGCACAGGTTGAGCCCGATCACGGCTTTTTCAAGCCAATGCCGGGTTTGGGTCAGGACTTCATCGTCGGTCATCGCTATCTCCAAGGGGCCTCACGCAAAGGCCGTGGGGGCTCCGATTCAATCAAGCCAGGGCCGCGGGACTGGCTTTGCCAGACCGCAGGCGCAGCGGCCCCCTCGGGGGGCAGCGCATTACACGAAGTGAAAAGCGTGGGGGCTCAATGCAGTGCCTTGAACCGCACACGCTTCGGTTTGGCGCCCTCTTCACCCAAGCGCTTCTTCTTGTCGGCTTCGTACTCCTGGTAGTTGCCGTTGAAGAAGGTCCACTGGCTGTCGCCTTCGGCGGCCAGGATGTGGGTGGCGATGCGGTCCAGGAACCAGCGGTCATGGCTGATCACCAGCACGGAGCCGGCGAATTCCAGCAACGCGTCTTCGAGCGCGCGCAGGGTTTCCACGTCCAAATCGTTCGAGGGTTCATCAAGCATCAGCACGTTGCCGCCCGCGATCAGGGTCTTGGCCAGGTGCAGGCGCCCGCGCTCTCCGCCCGACAGCATGCCGACGCGTTTTTGCTGGTCGGCACCGTTGAAGTTGAAGCGGCCTGCATAGGCGCGACTGGGCATGGTGAACTTGCCGACGGTCAGCATGTCCAGGCCGCCCGAAATGTCTTCCCAGACAGTTTTTTCATTGGCCAAATCATCGCGGTGCTGGTCGACGAAAGCCATGCGCGCGGTCTTGCCGATGGCGACTTCACCGCTGTCGGGCGTTTCCTTGCCGGCGATCAGCTTGAACAACGTGGACTTGCCTGCGCCGTTGGGGCCGATGATGCCGACGATGGCGCCTGCGGGCACCTGGAAGCTGAGGTTGTCGATCAGCAGGCGGTCGCCGAAGGATTTGCTGACATTCTTGAATTCGATGACTTCATTGCCCAGGCGCTCGGCCACAGGGATGAAGATTTCCTGGGTTTCGTTGCGCTGCTGGTATTCGAAGTCGGAGAGTTCCTCAAAACGGGCCAGGCGCGACTTGCTCTTGGCCTGGCGCGCCTTGGGGTTCTGGCGTGACCATTCGAGTTCCTTCTTCAGGGCCTTGGCCCGGGCTTCCTCACCCTTTTGCTCCTGTGCCAGGCGCTCGCCCTTCTGGTCCAGCCAGCTGCTGTAGTTGCCCTTCCAGGGGATTCCGTGGCCGCGGTCCAGCTCCAGGATCCACTCGGCGGCGTTGTCCAGGAAGTAGCGGTCGTGGGTAATGGCCACCACAGTGCCTGAAAAGCGCTGCAGGAACTGCTCCAGCCAGTCCACCGATTCGGCGTCCAGGTGATTGGTGGGTTCGTCAAGCAGCAGCATGTCGGGCCGGGACAGCAGCAGGCTGCACAGGGCCACGCGGCGTTTTTCGCCGCCCGAGAGCACGCCGATCTTGGCGTCCCAGGGCGGCAGGCGCAGCGCGTCGGCGGCGATTTCAAGCTGGTGCTCGGAATCGGTGCCGGCAGTGGCGATGATGGCTTCCAGGCGGGCCTGCTCGGCGGCCAGCGCATCGAAGTCGGCATCAGGCTCCCCGTAGGCGGTGTACACAGCTTCGAGCTGGGCCTTGGCGGCGAATACCGCGCCCATACCGGCTTCCACGCTTTCGCGCACCGTGTGCTCGGGGTCCAGCTTGGGTTCCTGCGGCAGGTAGCCGATGTTCAGCCCCGGCATGGGAGTGGCTTCGCCCTCGATTTCCGTGTCCAGGCCGGCCATGATCTTGAGCAGCGTGGACTTGCCGGAACCGTTGGTGCCCAGCACGCCGATCTTGGCGCCCGGGAAGAAACTGAGCGACACCTCTTTAAGGATATGGCGCTTGGGCGGCACGATTTTGCCGACCTTGTTCATAGTAAATACGTACTGAGCCATCAGGATTAACTTTGGTAAAAATGAAAAACAATGCAGGAAAACGGGCTGCTTGCCGCCTGTACATGCTATTTCTACAGGCTGTCAGCAGGCTTTCTTGCGGGCTGGAACGACACGCCGCGCCTGGGCGCAAACGCCTTTTGGCAAAGCGTGTTTTATGCGTGAATGCCTCCATTATCGTTGCTGTGCGACAATACAGGCGTTGCTGGCTCCAGTTGCCTTCAACATTTGGGCACATCCGGGTACCGCTTCAAGTGGCTGCTTACGATGTAAAACGTAATGTTTAGGGCCCACTTTCTGACCCCATCTGCCTTTGACTGGCGGGTTTGCCTTTCAACAAGGCGCCCAACAGGCCGATCTAAAGCGCCACACAGGCGCAACATCATGACATTTGAAGAATTGAATCTGGCTCCGGCCATTCTGAAGGCCGTGCTCGAGCAGGGCTACGACACCCCCACCCCCATCCAGGCCCAGGCGATCCCCGCCGTGCTCAAGGGCGTCGACCTGCTGGGCGGCGCCCAGACCGGCACCGGCAAGACCGCTGCCTTTACGCTGCCCTTGCTGCAGCGCTTGTCCACCGAAGCGCGCCTGACCAACCGCCGCGGCGTCAACGCCGTACGCGCCCTGATCATGACCCCCACCCGCGAACTCGCGGCCCAGGTCGAAGAAAGCGTCCGCACCTACGGAAAATACACCGACCTCACCTCCATGGTGATGTTCGGCGGCGTCGGCATGGGCGCCCAGATTGAAAAACTGCGCCGCGGCGTCGATATCCTGGTCGCCACTCCCGGCCGCCTGCTGGACCATGCGAGCCAGGGCACGCTGGACCTGAGCCAGGTACAGATCCTGGTGCTCGACGAAGCCGACCGCATGCTGGACATGGGCTTTATCCACGACATCAAAAAAGTGTTGGCCCTGGTGCCCAAGCAGAAACAATCGCTGTTGTTCAGCGCGACCTTCAGCGACGAAATCCGTGAACTGGCCAACGGCCTGCTGAAGAACCCCGAATCCATCCAGGTCACGCCGCGCAACACCACGGTGCAGCGCATCACGCAGACCATCCATCCCGTCGGGCGAGCCAAGAAAAAAGCGCTGCTTACCCACATCATCAACGAGCACAACTGGAGCCAGGTGCTGGTGTTCACCCGCACCAAGTTTGGCGCCAACAACGTGGCCGAGCACTTGACCAAAAACGGCATCCCCGCGATGGCGCTGCACGGCAACAAGAGCCAGACCGCCCGCACCCAGGCCCTGGCCGATTTCAAGAGCGGAACGATTCGCGCCTTGGTGGCCACTGACATCGCCGCCCGCGGCATTGACATCGACGAGCTGCCGCACGTCGTGAACTACGAAATCCCGAATGTCAGCGAAGACTACGTGCACCGCATCGGCCGTACTGGCCGCGCCGGCAACAGCGGCGAAGCCGTCAGCCTGGTCTGCCTGGATGAAGAAGGCTTCATGCAGGACATCGAGCGCTTCACCAAGCAGAACATCGAAAAAGTCATCGTCCCCGGCTTTGAAGCGGAACCCGGTGAACGCGCCGAGCCGCTGGCCATGGGTCGCCAGACCATTTGGGGCGGCTTGGGCAAGCCGCCTAGCCGCGACGTGATGCAGGCTGCCGCCAAAGCAGCCCGTACTGAAATGATGCAGCGCATCCGCGATACCAAGGGGGCACAGCCCGCGCGCGGCGCAGGCGGTGGCAACGGGGGCGGCAACGGCGGCGCCCGTGGACGCGGCCCCGCCGGCGGTGGCAATGGCGGAGGAAATGGCGGCGGCCGCGGCCCGCGCACCCCCAACCCCGGCCAGCCGCGCCAGGCTTCCGGTTATTCGCAGAACGGTCAGCCGCCACGGCAGGCCCAGGCGCCGCGCCATCGCGACGACCAGCAGCCGCGCGCGCCCCGCAACGAGTCAAGGGAGCCACGCAATGACTTCGACAACCAGCAACCTGCCAGCCACGCCTCCTCCGGCTTCCCATCCTCCGGCCAGCCCACAGGCGGCAACCGCGGCAACTACCGGGGCGGCAACCGCTCCGGCGGTGGCGGCGGTTCGGGTGGCGCTGGTGGCCGGGGCAACGGGCCTCGTCGGCCAGGCGGTCCTGGCTCGTTTACTGGCCGATAAGCGCTATTCGGCGGTTCACTGTGTAGGCCGCCGTGCGCCTGCGCAGCACGACGCACGGCTGGCCGTGCACCTGACCGATTCATTCGCGGACTTCACGGCGCCGCCAGTCGATGATGTCTTCATTGCACTGGGCACCACGATCAAAACGGCCGGCAGCCAGGCAGCTTTCAGGGCCGTGGATTTCGACGCCGTGCTGGCCGTAGCCCGCGCTGGCCGAATTGCCGGCGCTACACGGCTGGGTGTGGTCAGTGCCATGGGCGCTGATTCGCACTCCGCCCTCTTCTACACGCGCGTTAAAGGCGAAGCGGAAGAAGCACTCGCACTACTGGGCTTTTCCACTCTGGTGGTGGTGCGGCCCTCATTCCTGGCGGGTGAGCGCGAGTCTTTGGGCCAGGCGCCGCGCGCCGGTGAAAAAATCGCACTCGGCCTGAGCCGGCTCCTAAGCAGGGTGATCCCTGCCAACTACCAGTCCGTTTCAGCGGAAAGCGTCGCACGTACGCTGGTTGAAGAAGTGGCCGTTCGCCGGGGCCAACACGTGGTGCTGTCGGGCGAGATGCAGCAACGCTAGGGTCTGTTCAGGCAGCTTTCAGTTGCTTGGCCGGGTCGCTCAGCTTGGGCAAACGGCGCCGCGAGCCGAGCACCAGTTCGATATCCTCGCGCGCACCGTCAATCAACACCAGAATCGCTTTTTCAGCTTTTGCCGGGTTGCGTGCAATCACGGCGTCCAGCACGGCACGATGCAGCGGGAGTGAAAGCTTGGGCCCGTCCTTGCGGCTCGTGGAAATCTCAAAGCTGGTACGCAGCAGCGCACTCAAGGCTTTGCTCATCTGGACGAGCATGCGGTTATGGGCGGCCCGCAGTAGTCCCTGATGAAAGCGCAGATCATAGGTGACATAGTCGCCGCCGCCTTCAATGGCACGCTTCATGCCTGCATAGGCATCCTCGATTTCAGCGACTTCTGCGGCTGTTGCCCGCTCGGCTGCCATGCGTACGGCAGCAGGCTCCACCAGGCGCCGCAACTCAAGCAGGTCACGCAAAAATTCGGGTGTGATGCCGGCCTTGGCCTTCCAGGCGATGACGTCGGGATCGAACCAATTCCAGTGCTCCTCGGTCAGCACGCGGGTACCCACTTTGGGCCCGGTGGTGACAAGGCCCTTGGCGATCAGCGACTTGACCGCTTCGCGCACCACCGTGCGGCTCACGCCAAGCTCTTCACAAAGAATAGGCTCCGGTGGCATAGACATGCCTGCGGCATAACGCCCCGCGACAATGGCTTCCCCGATGTGGTCAACCGTGTTGCCGTGGACGTTTTTCATGGTGGCCATGGTGTTGCCTTAACCCCGCACAAACAGCGTGACCAGCGGGTCCGGCCCGACCTGGCGACTCCAGTGGCCGTGCAGGGCCGGGTCAAAGGTGGCGCCGGTCGGCAACACGTCGGCCGAGTAGAAATGCTGGCCCGGCTTGAAGATGCGGGAAACGCCGCCCTGCAGGCCGATTTCCATCTCGCCACCCAGGATGAACACCCACTGCGGGTTCGGCGTGCAATGGAACTGGCTGCGAAACCCCGGCGGGCTGTGGCGCAACTGGTAACCGCCCGAAGCAAACAACGTGGACAGCATGGCCTGCGGCGAGCCTTCGCCAAGCGGGATCGTCTCATCCCGGAATTTGGCCCGACCGTCGGTATCGGTGTAAAGAATGACTTTGGGGAAAACGGTCACAAGGGACTCCGGTGAATGGATGTGAAAAGCAGGCGCCTCATGAAGTTTCGCCGCCGAAGGCGATTTGCACTTTCATGGATTGGCGCTTGTCGCCGGCGAGTGTAAAGGCATGCGTGGCCTGGTCGAAGGCGACGATGTCAGTGATGACGGGCCGCCCGTCGATGAGCCGCTGATTCAGGAAGGCCACCGCCACGGCGAATTCAGGATGGAAGCGGAAGGTGCCGCGCAACTCCAGCTCCTTGGCGACAAGGGTGTTGAGCGGCAGGGAGATATTGCCACCCAGACCCACCGTCACGATGACGCCGCGCGGCGCCACCACATCCAGGCCGGCGACCAGGGCTTTCTCATTGCCCGAGGCCTCGAACATCACATCGAACTGCCCCTTGCCGGCGGCGAAGGCCGCCAGGGCGTCGGGTTCCTGGGCCAGGTTGATGGTCTGGTCAGCGCCCATTTTTTTGGCACAGGCAAGGGGAAGCTCGGCAATGTCGGCTGCGACGATGCGGGCCGCGCCCGCGCGGCGCAGGCCGGCGATCAGCAAGGCGCCTATGGGTCCGCAGCCGGTGACCAGCACCTGCTTGCCGAACACCGAGCCGGCCCTCGAAATGGCGTGCAAGCCCACCGACAGGGGCTCGGCCAGCGCGGCCTCGGACAAGGGAAGGTCATCAGCCACCGGATGCGCCTGGGCGGCCTCTATGACCAGGGTTTCGCGGAAAGCGCCCTGGATGTGCGGAAAGCGCATTGCGCTGCCGTAAAAGCGCATGTCCATGCAATGGTTGTGCAGGCCTTGCTGGCAGAAGCGGCAAACACCGCAAGGCCGGGACGGTGAAATTGCGATGCGCTGGCCGGCGCGCAGGCCGTTGACCTCGCTGCCCACGGCCTCGACCACGCCCGATACCTCATGGCCCAGCACCATGGGCTCCTTGATACGCACCGTGCCGAAGCCGCCGTGCTGGAAGTAGTGCAGGTCGGAGCCGCAGATGCCGCCGAACGCCACCCGTACCCGCAACTGCTTCGGACCCAGGTGTTCGGTATCCAGCGCGTCAAGACGCAGGTCTAG
This sequence comes from Polaromonas sp. P1_F6, assembly GCF_056405695.1. NCBI lineage: Bacteria > Pseudomonadati > Pseudomonadota > Betaproteobacteria > Burkholderiales > Comamonadaceae > Polaromonas > Polaromonas sp. P1_F6. The sequence goes on along the minus strand of NZ_JBFUBQ010000002.1, from coordinate 594,162 downwards.
GGGTGCATGACAGACAAGTCCACGCATGATGTTTCTCCCTGGTTGGGCGGGCAGGCGGCGGCTTCACAGCGTCGCCGTCACCCCGCCGTCGACATACAAAACATGGCCATTGACAAAGCTGGAGGCATCGCTGGCCAGGAACACGGCCGCGCCGGCCAGTTCCGCCACTTCTCCCCAACGCCTGCTGGGCGTTCGCGCGGTAAGCCAGGCGCTGAACTGCTCGTCGGCCACCAGCTTTTCCGTCAATTCGGTCTTGAAGTAGCCGGGGCCCAAGCCATTGACCTGGATGCCATAGGGCCCCCAGTCAATCGCCATGCCTTTGGTCAGCATCTTGACCGCACCCTTGCTGGCCATATAGGGCGCGATGTTGGGCCGCCCGAGCTCGCTCTGCACCGAACAGATATTGATGATCTTGCCGCTGCGGCGCTCAATCATTTTTCGGGCTACAGCCTGCCCGACAAAAAAAACACTGTCGACGTTGGTGCGCATCAACTCATGCCAATCTTCAGCCGGAAAATCCTGCAGGGCCATGCGTCGCTGCATGCCGGCGTTGTTCACCAGAATATGGACAGGGCCTATTGACGATTCAATGTCATCTACTGCGGCCTGCGCGGCCGATGCCTGGGTCACGTCAAATACGCGCGTGTGGATAATCAATCCTTCGCTTCGCAGCGTGTTTGCAGCTCGCTCCAGCTTGAGGCCGTCGCGGCCGTTAAGCACCACGGCGGCGCCGGCCTGACCCAAACCACGTGCCAGCGCAAAACCAATGCCGCCGGAAGACCCCGTCACCAGCGCCAGTCGACCATCAAGACTGAACATGCCTGCAGCCATTGCGCCTCAATCCAGACGGGCACCGCTAGCGTCGTCAAAGACATGGCTCTTGCCGTTCGCGATTTCGAGATGAACGATATCGTCTGGCCGCACCGCTGTTCGGCCATGCATCACCAATATGACGTTGGCGCCACCGACATTGAGCAAAAGTTCAGTTTCAGCACCGGTAGGCTCCACCACAATCACCTTTGCAGGAATGCCCTGCCCGCTTGTCGACAACGAGATGTCACCGGGCCGTACACCATAGTGCACCGGCTGGCCGTCGCGCGCCTGCGAAATCGTGCCAATGGGCCACTGGTGTCCCTGCGCCTCCACCCAGGCTTGTCCGCCCGATTGGCGCAAAACGCCCTTGAACACATTCATGGACGGGGAACCAATAAATTGCGCAACGAACAAATTACCGGGGCGGTCGAACAGCTCGAGCGGCGTGCCGATTTGCTCGATGATGCCGTCATGCATCACCACGATGCGGTCGGCCATGGTCATGGCCTCGATCTGGTCGTGCGTGACGTAAACCGTAGTGGTCTTCAGACGCTGGTGCAGGGCCTTGATCTCGGCACGCATGGCCACACGCAGCTTGGCATCCAGGTTAGAAAGCGGCTCATCGAACAGGAAGACCTTGGGGTCGCGCACGATGGCCCGGCCCATGGCCACGCGCTGGCGCTGCCCGCCCGACAGTTCGCGCGGGAAGCGATCCAGCAGCGGGTCCAGGTTCAGGATACGGGCGGCGTCACCGACGCGCTTGTTGGTGAGTTCGGCATCAGCCTTGCGCAGCTTCAGACTGAAAGCCATGTTGTCGCGCACCGTCATGTGCGGGTACAGGGCGTAGCTCTGGAACACCATGGCGATATCGCGATCCTTGGAATCCAGCTCGTTGATGACCTTGCCGTCAATCGACATTTCACCGCCGCTGATTTCCTCGAGCCCGGCCAGCATGCGCAGCAGCGTGGACTTGCCGCAGCCCGACGGACCCACCAGTACGACGAATTCGCCGTCGGAGATGTCGAAGCTGATGCCGTGAATGATCTTGACCTTGCCGAAGGCCTTCTCGATATTGCGAAACGATACAGATGCCATGAGATTCCCGTTATTTCCTGATAAAGACCGAGTCCCAGCCAGCGCCGGGCCGCCCCAAGCCGGCTACGACCCCCGAGGGGCTGGAGCCCGCGGCTCCAAGCCTGCCTGCGCAGGCTTGGACGGGCGACAGAGGCGAAGCGTCCCGCGAGCCGCGGCCTGCAAGGCCTCGCGCAGTACACAAAGTGACAAGCGTGGGGGTCATGTTTAGCTTTTCACGGCGCCGGCCGTCAGGCCGGACACCATGTAGCGCTTGAATGTGTAATAGATAGCCGCCGGAGGCAGCGCGTAAATCAGGCCGGTGGCCATCAGCAGTTCCCAGGGCGAATCGTCGGCCGCCAGGAAATTGCCCAACGCCACCGCCAGCGTCACGCTGGTGTCCCTGGACAGCAGCAGGAAGGCGTAGAGATACTCGTTCCAGGCCAGCAGCAGCGCATAGGTGCCAACCGCCACCAGCGACGGCACCATGAGTGGCAGGTAAACCAGCCGAAACAACTGCATCGCCGTAGCGCCGTCCATCTTGGCCGCTTCGTCAAGTTCGTAAGGCAGTTTGTCGGAGGCCTGCTTGAGCACCCAGATGCAATACGGCGAGGCGATGGTCACCATGGCCAGAATCAGCGACCACTGGTGGTTGAGCATGCCGTAGTTACCCATGGTCTTGTACATGGGAACGGCCAGGAAAGCGGCGGGAATGAAGTAGGTGAAGAGCGCCATGTTCATCACCGTGCGGCCTCCGCGCACTTTGAGGCGGCTGATGGCAAAGGCTGCGGTGGTGGAAACCACCAGCGTCAACACGCCCACAGACAGCGCGATCACCAGCGAGTTGCCCAGTTGCACCCAGAAGTGGTCGAGGTAGAAATGCTTTTGCCAGAACACCGTCTCGAAATTGCTCAATGTGGGATTTTTAGGCCAGAGCCGCCCCGTCGTGGCTTCGTTTCTTGGCGAAATTGCAAACAGCACCATGTGGTAGATCGGAATCAGCGTCCACAGCAGCACCGGGATACCGATCAACAGCAGTCTGGCCTCGCGACTCACCTTGCGAAGTGTGATGCGGCTCATTTGGACAACCTTTTCATCATGAAATACACCAGCGGCAAGACGAGGGGAAGGGCCACGACAATGGACGCCAGCGACAGATCCACCTGGTCCAGGCGCAAATAGCGGATGCCGAGCGTAGCCAGCACATGGGTCAGATCGGCGGGCCCGCCGCCCGTGAGCAGGTAAACGCTGTTGAAGTCGCCCAGCGTCCAGATCATCGACAGGATGGTCGACGTCAGGTAGAGCGAGCGCATCGACGGCCAGGTGATGAACCGGAACTTCTGCCAGATGGTGGCACCGTCTACCGACGCTGCTTCATACTGCTCGGCCGGGATGGCCATACGGCCGGCAAGCAGAATCAGTGTCCAGAACGGCAACGACTTCCAGATGTGGGCCAGCATCGAAAAACACAGCGCCAGCGTCGGATCATTAAGCCAGTTGGGCCCGTCAACGCCGGTCATCTTGTAAATGAGCGTATTGATGACACCCCACTCAGGGTTGAGCATGAAGCGCATGGACAGAATGGTCGGAATCGACGGCACCGCCCAAGGCAGGATAAATACGACCGACAAGCCCTTGACCCACCAGCGCGTGTTCAGGAAAAAACCCGACAGGAATAACGCGACCACCATCTTGACGTTGACCGCCACGACGATAAACACCACGGTATTGACCAGCGAGCGGAAGAATATCGGGTCGGCAAAAAGCCGGACATAACTCTCGGGATGGCGTGCGAGCCACAAGCCATACCCTACCGGGTAAATAACGAAAACCAGAAATATCAGCAGATAGGGAATAACAAGAACCAGCCCCCACTTCTCCCATGAAGTCATGGCTCCGCGCTCTGCGCGCAAAGAGGGGCCGGCCTGGTCGATGATTGCAGTGCTCATGCTTTTGGTACGCGCGCCACCCGTCTGGGCGATCCAGTCCGGGCAGCGCGGCTTTCTTCAGTCAACGAAAGGTCAGTTGGCCACGGTTTTGATGCGGGCAATCATTTCATCAACAGCCTTGTCCACCGGCACTTTTTCATTGATGACGCGGTTGGCCGCCTTGGCCCAGACGTTCTCATTGTTCAGGATGGTGAACTTGTAGTTCTTGGTGAACTCAAAATTGACCGTGCCGTTCATGAACTGGTTGTAGACCGACTGGCGGTGCGCATCGGCCTTCCAGAACGGACGCTGCTGCGCAGTCTTGGTCACAGGGAACCAGCGGCCCAGCGAGCCCTCCACGTAAGGCGTCAGGTTTTCCTCTTGCATCAGGAAGGACACGAACTCCTTGGCGCGGGCCTTGTTCTTGGCCTGGTTGAACACCACACCCACCTTGACGGCGGCGCGGTAAACCATCTTGCTGCCGTCGGGCTTGTTTGGGAAGCCAGCCGTGCGGATGCGCTCGGTGTAGTTCTTCTTCGCGGTCTCGCGCTCTTCGGGCTTGAGCGACGCGTTGTTCATGTCGTCCAGCCATTTCGCGGCGATCGAGATCGTGGCGTTGTGGGTCAGGATGGTGGTCTTGTTGTGGAAAGCGACATTGTTATCCGGGTCTTTCCAGCTGGTGGACGACGGTGGCGTGCAGCCCTTGGCGTACGGCTGCGTGTAGTCAGTCAACGCACTGATCAGGCCGGCACGGACTTTCGGGTCATCAACCAGCAACTTGCCGCTGTCGCTGACCAGACTCACGTTGTAGGCGTCCATGAAAGTCAGGAACGAATAAAAGGAATCGCTCGAATCCACGCCCAGCGGTTGGCCGATACCAAAGGTGCGATTGCCGCTCTTCTGGCGATAAGCCGGCTGCACCTTGTCGCACCAGAATGACCAGTAGTCCTTCCAGCCGGTAGGAATGTCGGACTCCTTGAAGCCGGCTTCATTGAGCATGTCCACCCAGTACTCGATGTGCATGGTCTGCTGCTTCATCGGAAAGGCGTAATAGGCCCGGTTCTTGGCGACGTCGTTATAGAGAAAGGCGGTTTCAACCGTGTTGGGCGCAAAACGCGCACGCATGGGGTTGATCACGCTGCTGATGTCTTCGAGCTTGCCGTCAAAGGCCCACTTGCCTGCAACCTGGAAGTCATAGACGTCGGCATAAGCCACATCGGGCGGACTGCCGGAATCAAGGGCCGCGACGGTTTTCGGGATCATGTCCTGCACCGGGTACTGCGACAGCTCGATCTTGACGCCTTTGTGCTTGTCTTCGTACTTCTTGATGGCAGCGAAAAGTGCGTCATCTTCGGCCTTGTAAAAGCCCTTGACCCACCAGACGGTGAGCTTTTCCTGGGCCACAGCCTGCCCGGCTGTCACCAGGCCTGCCGCGACCATCGCGGTGGCAAGGATTGTCTTGAGTCTCATTTGGCTTGTCTCCTCTGCGGGTTAATTGTTTAGCTGGCAAAACGGCGCCTGCGTTCCTTGACGCATTGTTATCATATGATGTTTAACCGAAGTGTTTTCTATGGAAAACCCGAAGCACCAAGGCTCGTTGGCACCCCTTTCAATGCCATTCCGGTACAGGGGTGAGGAGGGGTTGCCCTTCAAAGTGCGCCTGCAGATTGCTGACCGCCAGATTGGCCATCGCGTGGCGCGTCTGCACAGTGGCACTGGCCATGTGCGGGGTCAGCACAACATTGTCCATGGACCACAACGCCTCCAGGGGATGCGGCTCCTGCTCGAATACATCGAGGCCCGCGCCGGCGATGACGCCATTCTTTAATGCACCCACGAGAGCGGCCTCATCCACAACAGACCCACGCGCCACATTGATCAAATAACCCGCAGGGCCCAGCGCTTTCAGTACATCTGCATTGATCAGATGGCGGGTGCCGACTCCGCCCGGCGTAATGACCACCAGGAAGTCCACCGCGGCAGCCAGTGCCTGTGCCGTCGGGTAAAAGCTGTAAGCAAGTTCAGGCTTGGCGCTGCGGCCGGTGTAGGCAATCGACATGCCAAAGGCTTCAGCCCGGCTGGCGATAGCCTGACCTATCCGCCCCAACCCGACAATTCCCAGGCGAGCACCCGAGACTTTGCGTGCAAGCGGCATGGGTCCTTCTTTCGCCCAGCGCCCGGCCCGCACATAACGGTCGGCCAGCGGTATGCGCCGTGCCACTGACAGCATGAGACCCAGGGCCAGGTCGGCGACCTCGTCATTCAGTACCCCAGGGGTGTGCGTCACCGGGATACGGCGTTCCAGTGCGCTGGTGACGTCGACGCCGTCATAACCCACACCCATGATGGAAATGATCTCGAGTGCGGGCAACTGGTCCATCAATGCGCGCGGCACCCTGGATTCGCCGCCACCGGCAACGCCGCGTATGAGGGATGCAACTTTGGCAAAGGCCGCCGGGTCGCTTTCATGCAGCCTGTCGTGCACCTCAAAGGACGCCTGAAGCGGCTCCATCAGAAAGGGCGGGAGCTTGGCAACAGCAAGGATATGCGGACGGACGGAAGGGCCGGATGGCGGGGCAGACAAGGGGCGAACTCCTGCGGTCATGGTTTTCACTAAGATTTAGAATCAATGGTATGACGATAATATGTTTGAAAATTAAGGACTTTCCCGAATGAGCGATTCAGCCAAGAAAAAATTGCCCCACGAACTCCGCAGCCAGCAATGGTTCGGCAGGCAAGACCGCGACGGTTTTGCTTACCGCAGCTGGGTCAAGGGCAAGGGCGTGCCACATGACCAGTTTGACGGCCGTCCGGTCATCGGCATCTGCAACACCTTCAGCGAACTGACTCCCTGCAACTCGCATTTCCGCACCATTGCAGAGCAGGTCAAGATCGGTGTCTATGAGGCAGGCGGCTTTCCGCTCGAGTTTCCGGTGATGTCGCTGGGCGAGACGCTGTTGCGCCCCACCGCCATGCTCTACCGCAACCTGGCCAGCATGGACGTGGAAGAAAGCATTCGCGGCAATCCGATCGACGGCGTCGTGCTGCTGATGGGTTGCGACAAGACCACTCCCTCACTGGTCATGGGAGCATCCAGCGTCGACCTGCCTACGGTGGGTGTCAGCGGTGGGCCCATGCTCAGTGGCAAATGGCGTGGTCAGGAGTTGGGCTCCGGCACCGGCGTCTGGAGCATGAGCGAGCAGGTAAGGGCCGGCACGCTCAAACTTGCCGAGTTTTTTGAGGCCGAAAGCTGCATGCACCGCAGCCACGGCCACTGCATGACCATGGGCACGGCATCAACGATGGCCAGCATGGTCGAGGCGCTGGGCATAGGCCTGCCCGGCAACGCCGCATACCCGGCGGTGGATGGCAGGCGCAATGTACTGGCCCGCATGGCCGGGCGCCGTGCCGTCGAAATGGTGCACGAAGACCTCACGCTGTCGAAAATCCTCACGCGCGAAGCATTTGAAAACGCCATCAAGACACTGGCCGCGATCGGTGGATCGACCAACGCCGTCATTCACCTGATCGCCATCGCCGGGCGAATCGGCGTGAAGCTGACGGTCGATGACTTTGACCGCCTGGCCAGCGAACTGCCCTGCCTGGTCAACCTGCAGCCCTCCGGCAAATACCTGATGGAAGACTTCTGTTACGCCGGCGGCCTGCCTGTCGTGATGAAGGAAATCGCGCAGCACCTGCACACCAGCGCCATCACGGCCAACGGCAAAACCATCGGCGAGAACATTGCTGATGCGGAAAACTACAACACCGATGTCATCATGCCGCTCTCCACGCCCTTCAAGGACAAGGCCGGCATCGCCGTGCTGCGCGGCAACCTGTCGCCGCGCGGCGCGGTCATCAAGCCCAGCGCGGCCACGCCTGCACTCATGGTGCACAAGGGCCGTGCCGTGGTGTTCGAAACCATTGAAGATTTCCACGCACGCATCGACGATGAAAACCTGGACATCGACGAGAACTGCGTGATGGTGCTGAAAAACTGCGGGCCCAAGGGCTACCCCGGCATGGCCGAAGTCGGCAACATGCCGCTGCCGCCCAAGGTGCTGCGCAAAGGCATCACCGACATGGTCCGCATCAGCGACGCCCGCATGAGCGGAACAGCGTATGGCACCGTGATATTGCACACAGCCCCTGAAGCCGCAGCAGGCGGACCGCTGGCCCTGGTGCAAAACGGCGACATCATCGAACTCGATGTGCCCAACCGCAGGCTGCACCTGCATGTCAGCGACGAAGAGCTTGCCAGGCGCATGACCACTTGGAAAGCACCCGAGCCACCGCTGTCTTCGGGGTACTGGAAGCTGTACATCGACCACGTGCTACAGGCCGACGAAGGTGTGGACCTGGATTTTCTGGTGGGCAAGCGTGGCTCTTTCGTGCCGCGCGACAATCACTGAGAATCAGCAGACGCTGCTTGTACGGCCATCCCTTTCGGGGTACAGCGCGGGTACGGCGCCGCGACCGGGCCGCGGGTAACATGGAGGCTTCAAACGCGGGTATTTTCTTCTGGAAATTTCCGCGTTACGACCCACCGCGCCCGCGCGCCAATCAAGGCCTTGAGGCGCGCATGCTGCTACCTTTTCGGGACAGCAAAGGATGCCAGAAAGTTCTATGCAAGCCAGAAAATTCGATGTCGTCGCGCTCGGCGAAGCCATGGTGGAGTTCAACCAGACCCAGGCTGGCCAACCCAACTACCTGCAAGGCTTTGGCGGGGACACCAGCAATGCCGTGATTGCCGCCGCGCGCGCGGGCGCCATCGCAGCTTATTTAACCCGTTTGGGCGGTGACACTTTCGGCCAATCACTGATGACCTTGTGGGCCACAGAAAACGTTTCGACGACCGCAGTCCAGCAAGATCCGGAAGCCAGCACCGGCCTTTACTTCGTCACACACGGCAAAAATGGACATGAGTTCAGCTACCTGCGTGCGGGCTCCGCGGCCAGCCGCATGACCCCTGCCTGGCTGCACCAAGGCGGCGCCGCACAGGCCGTGCGTGAAGCCAAGGTCCTGCATGTGTCAGGCATCTCGCTGGCGATTTCCGCCAGTGCCTGCGACACAGCGTTTGCCGCGATGAAACTGGCCAAAGAGGCCGGTACCCTCGTGTCGTTTGACTCCAACCTGCGGCTCAAGCTCTGGCCGCTGGACCGGGCGCTTGCCTGCACCCGCCACGCCGTTTCACTGTGCGACATTTTCCTGCCAAGCCTGGAAGACATCACCACCCTCAACGGCATGACAGACCCCGACGCGGTGACGGACTGGGGCCATGCCCTGGGCGCCAAAACCGTGGTGCTCAAGCTCGGCGGCGACGGCGCGCTGGTCAGCGACGGCACGCGGCGCGAGCGCGTGCCCGTGCACAACGTGAAGCTGGTGGATGCCACCGGCGCAGGCGACTGCTTTTGCGGCAACCTGCTGGCGCGCATTGCGGCGGGCGATAACGTCTTTGATGCGGCCCGTTATGCCAATGCAGCGGCCGCCCTCACGGTGCAGGGCTACGGCGCGGTCGCTCCGCTGCCGCGTCCCGAACAGGTCAGGGCCCTGCTGTGAGCCGCCTTCTGGCAGTCGACTGGGGCAGCTCTTCATTGCGCGGCGCGTTGATCGACGGCGCCGGCACAGCCCTGGACGAGCGTTCCTTCGCACGTGGCATCCTGACCGTCGCTCCCGGTACCTTTCCGGAGGTTTTTGCAAGCTGCTTTGCCGACTGGATGACGTCAGGCACGCTGTGCCTGATCTCCGGCATGGCCGGCAGCAAACAGGGCTGGCGCGAAGCGCCCTACTGCGCCTGCCCCGCCGGCTTTGACGCGATCGCCGCCGCACTGGAATGGGTGGAGCCCGGCCGCATCGCCATCGTGCCCGGCCTGAGCATAGACAAGGGCGGTGTGCCCGACGTCATGCGCGGCGAGGAAACGCAGATCTTTGGCGCCTTGCAGCTGCTGGGTCTGACGAACGCCCGGCTGGTGCTACCCGGCACACACAGCAAATGGGTCACCGTCGAAAACCGGCAAGTCACTGATTTTTCGACCTGGATGACCGGCGAGTTCTATGCGCTGCTGCGCCGCCAATCCATCCTCGCACGCATGCTGCCCGACGACGAACCCGCGCTGGACGCCGCCGCCTTCGATCAGGGCGTGGCCCATGCGCTGGCCGGCCCCGGCCTGCTGAACACCGCCTTCAGCACACGCACCCTGTCGCTGTTCCAGCGAATGACAACCGAGGCCCTGCCCAGCTACCTGTCGGGCCTGGTCATCGGCGAAGAACTCAAATCCCAGGCACTGCCACGCGGCGAGCCTGTAGTGGTGATGGGCGCCGAGGCGCTCACGGCGCGCTACGAACAGGCACTGGTCCAGATCAATGTGCCCGTGAAGCGCGTGGGCGCGGGCGCCACCTGGCGCGGCCTGCGCGCCATCGCCGATACCCTGGCCTGACCGGCGCAGTATTGCGCCTCAACCTGCAGAACACCATGAACAACGCTCACCAAAAATTTTCCCAGGCCCTCGGCGCCCTCCCCCTGGTGGCCATCCTGCGCGGACTGACGCCGGCGGAGGCCCTGCCTGTCGGCCAGGCACTCGTTGCCACGGGCTGGACGTTGATCGAAATTCCGCTCAACTCACCCCAGCCGCTGGACAGCATTGCCGCCATGGCCAGCACCTTTCCGCAGGCTTTGGTCGGTGCGGGCACGGTGCTGACTCCTGAAGCCGTACGTGACGTCCACGCCGCGGGTGGCCAGCTCATCGTTTCGCCCAATTTCAACCCGGCGGTGGTGCGCGAAGCTGTCCGCCTCGGCCTGGTGTGCCTGCCCGGCATCATGACTGCCAGCGAGGCATTTGCTGCGCTCGAAGCGGGCGCGACAGGGCTGAAGATTTTCCCGGCCGAAATGATTACCCCGGCAGTCGTGAAAGCCCTTCGTGCGGTGCTGCCCGCGCAAGCCGCAGTACTGCCGGTCGGCGGCATCACGCCTGCCAATATGGCGCCCTACCTGGCCGCGGGTGCCAACGGTTTCGGCATCGGATCGGCACTCTACAAACCAGGTTCTTCCGCCGCCCAGGTCTCCGAATCTGCTATGGAATTTATAGCTGCTTGCGCTGGTACCATAAGGGCATGAGCATGATTTCACCTACAGAAACGTCCCTGGTATCGTTCGGGCTGGCGGGCCGCGTCTGCATCGTCACCGGCGGTGCCCAAGGCATCGGCGAGGCCTGCGTGCGGCGTTTTTCGCGTGAGCAAGCGCAGGTCGTCATCGCCGATATAGACGACGCGCGCGGCACGGCGCTGGCCACAGAACTCGGCGGCCTGTATGTTCATTGCGACGTGGGCGACAAAGTGCAAGTCGATGCGCTGGTTGAACAAACCGTGGCCGCGCACGGCCGCATCGACGTGCTGGTCAACAATGCCGGCATCTTCAAGGCCGCAGAGTTTCTGGACGTGACGGAAGCCGACTTCGACGCCGTACTGCGCATCAACCTCAAGGGATCTTTCCTGGTCGGGCAGGCCGTGGCGCGCGTGATGGCGGCCGCCGGCAAGGGCAGCATCATCAACATGAGCTCAGTCAACGGCGTGCTCGCCATTCCCACCATTGCCAGCTACAACGTCAGCAAAGGCGGCATTAACCAGCTCACGCGCGTGATGGCGCTGTCGCTGGCCAGCCAGGGCGTGCGCGTCAACGCGGTTGCCCCCGGCACCATCGCCACCGAACTGGCCGCCAGGGCCGTGCTCACCAGCGACGAAGCCAAGGCCAAGATCATGAGCCGCACCCCCATGAAGCGCCTGGGCGAGCCCTCGGAGATCGCCGACACGGTAGCCTACCTCGCCAGCGACGCCGCCAGCTATATCACAGGCGAAATCGTCGTGGTCGATGGTGGGCGCATGACGCTGAACTACACCGTGCCGGTGTAGCCTGGCATGCACGCGAAAGCGTGCCGGTTTTCCCCTTTCAGTTGATGTGGATCATGCAATCCACCGCGGAAGGCGCTGAAGATCACCAGAGCCTTCCAGGGGAAACTCTCCTCCAATCCAGAGGGGCTTGACCTTCCCACAGGGGGAAGGTCTACCCTTGTTCATGGGCCTGGTCCAGGTCTGCAGAACACCAAAGGAAGCCCTCCATGAACCACACCTCCCACGCCGCACCGGGAACCGCACAGGCAAACGCTCACCTGCCGCCCACCGCCCCGGACGAACTGAAAGACCCGGTCTGCGGGATGGACGTCACCACGGCATCCGCACACCATCTTGAGCACGAGGGAAGGCCTTATTACTTCTGCAGCGCCGGCTGCCAGGCCAAATTCTCCGCAGATCCGGCGGCCTATGTCGGTGCGCTCAAAGCAGAGCCTGCGCCCGAAGCGGCGCGCGGGCCTGATGCGGGCCAGGCCGGCGGAACTCTTTACACCTGCCCCATGCACCCGGAAATCCGGCAGGACCATCCGGGCAACTGCCCAATCTGCGGCATGACACTGGAGCCCGTCATGCCCAGCCTTGACGAGGACGAAAACCCGGAACTCGTCTCCTTCACCCGCCGCTTCTGGTGGACGCTGCCGTTGAGCATGGTGGTGACGGTGCTGGCCATGTTCGGCCACCAGCTCGGCTGGTTCGACATGACTGTCCAGAGCTGGATAGAACTGGTGCTGAGCCTGCCGGTCGTATTGTGGGCAGGCTGGCCCTTCTTTGTGCGTGGCGCGCAATCAGTCGTCCACCGCAGCCCGAACATGTGGACCCTCATCAGCCTGGGAACAGGCGCGGCCTTTGCCTACAGCGTGGTCGCCACCCTCGCGCCCGGTGTGTTTCCGGAGTCGTTTATTTCCATGGGCCGTGTAGCGGTTTACTTTGAGGCGGCGGCCGTGATCATTTCACTGACGCTGCTCGGCCAGGTGATGGAACTGAAGGCGCGCTCGCAAACTTCCGCCGCGATCAAGTCATTGTTGGGACTGGCGCCCAAAACCGCGCGGCGCATCAAGGCCGACGGCACCGAGGAAGACGTGCCGCTAACCCACGTGCACGTGGGAGACAACCTGCGCGTGCGCCCCGGCGAAAAAGTGCCCGTCGACGGCATCGTTACCGAGGGCGGCAGCGCCGTCGATGAATCCATGCTGACCGGAGAACCCCTGCCCGTGAGCAAGCGTCCGGGCGACAAGCTGATAGGCGCCACGCTCAACACCAGCGGCGCCCTGGTGATGCGCTCCGAGCGCGTCGGCGCGCAAACCATGCTGTCGCAAATCGTTCAGATGGTCGCGCTGGCCCAACGCTCGAAGGCACCCCTGCAGCGCATGGCCGACCAGGTGGCCGGATGGTTTGTCATGGCCGTGGTGGCCGTGGCCGTACTGACCTTTCTGGGATGGGGATTTTTCGGCCCGCAGCCGAGCTGGGTTTACGGCCTGATCAACGCGGTAGCAGTGCTGATCATCGCCTGCCCCTGTGCACTGGGCCTGGCCACGCCGATGTCCATCATGGTCGCCACCGGCAAGGCGGCCGGCCAGGGCATTCTTTTCCGCGATGCGGCGGCGATTGAACACCTGCGCACCGTCGACGTACTGATCGTCGACAAGACCGGCACGCTGACGGCCGGCAAGCCGGCGTTCGACCGCGCGATTCCCGCCACCGGCTTCAGTGCCGACGAAGTGCTGGGGCTGGCCGCCAGCCTGGATCAGGGCAGCGAACACCCATTGGCCGAGGCCATAGTAGCCGCAGCGCGCGCTCGCGGCCTGACGCTGGACACGCCAGAGAACTTCGAGTCCGCCAGCGGCATCGGCGTCAGCGGGCATGTGGCTGGTCGGCTGCTCGCGCTAGGCAATACGGCGTTGATGGCGCAAGTTGGTGTTTCGGTGGATTCGCTGCTGGCCCAGGCGGAGGCCCTGCGGGCCGAGGGCGCCAGCGTGATGCACCTGGCGGTCGACGGCCGGCTTGCGGGCCTGCTCGCCGTGGCCGATCCGGTGAAAGCCAGCACGCCCGAAGCGCTGGCAGCGCTCAAAGCCGCCGGCCTGCGCGTGATCATGGCCACAGGCGACGGCCTGACCACCGCCAAAGCCATCGCCGGGCGCCTGGGCATTGACGAAGTGCACGGCGGCGTGCTGCCGGCCGACAAACTGGCACTGGTCAAGCGCCTGCAGGATGAAGGCCATATCGTTGCCATGGCCGGCGACGGCATCAATGACGCCCCGGCCCTGGCGCAGGCCAACGTGGGCATTGCCATGGGCACAGGCACCGACGTGGCCATGAACAGCGCCCAGATCACGCTGGTCAAGGGTGATTTGCGCGGCATCGCACAGGCCCGGAAAATCTCGGAAGCGACGATCGCCAACATGAAGCAGAACCTCGGTTTTGCCTTCGTCTACAACTCCCTCGGTGTACCGCTGGCCGCGGGGCTGCTCTTTCCCTTCACCGGCTGGCTGCTGTCGCCCATGATCGCGGCCCTGGCGATGAGCCTGAGTTCGGTGTCGGTGATCAGCAATGCGCTGAGGCTGCGCGAAAAGCGTTTTTAACCGGTGCTTAATCAGGGCTGACTTCGCCCGGTTTGATTGCTAAGCTGCGATGACAAGGCGTCACTCCGACGCCAGCCAGACTGGGGTCACCATGGCCACGATCTACAAGGAATTCACCGTCGACGCCGGCATAGACAGCGTCTGGGACGCGCTGCGCGATTTCAACGCTGTGCACCGGCGCCTTGCGCCGGGCTTCGTGGTCGACTGCAAGCCCGGCGAAGGCGGCCGCACCGTAACCTTTGCCAACGGCATGGTTGCGCACGAAGTGCTGGTGGGCATCCATGAAGGGATGCACCGCCTCAGCTACACCGTGGTCGGCGGCAAGGCCACCCATCACATGGCTTCGGCGCAGCTGTTTACCGAGGGCGAAAACCGCACCCGCTTTGTCTGGATCACCGACGTGCTGCCCGATGCGCCGGGGGAATACATCGACGTGATGATGACCCAGGGCGCGGCGGTGATGCAGCAGGCACTCGGCAGGCCGGCCGTTTGAATTCAGGCCGGGCGCTTGGCCAGCAAGGCCCAGACACCCGCCGTGGACAGCAGCGAGCCGCCCGCGAAATTAAAACGCCGCTGCGCGCGCGGCGAGGCCAGCAGTGTGCGGGCCGAAGTGGCAAACACCGCGTACAGCGTGGCGTTCAGGCTGGCCATCAACACAAAGGTCACCGCCAGCACCCAGAGCTGTCGCGTCACGTCGGCGCCGGGGTTAATGAACTGGGGCAAGAAAGCCACAAAAAACACAATGCCCTTGGGGTTGAGTGCGGTGACCAGGTAGGTATTGCCGAACAGCCTCCACAAGGAGCCCGGCGCCTCGGGCGCTGCGGTCTGCATGGGCGAAATTCCGGCGCGCAGGAGCTTGATGCCCAGATAAAGCAGATACAGGCCGCCCGCCCACTTGACTGCCGTGAACCAGAAGGCCGAGGCCGCGAGCAAAGCGCCCAGGCCGAACAACGAGACCACCAGCGCCGTCGAGTCACCCAACGCCACGGCGGCCACCAACGGAATGTTGGCACGCTTGCCGTGCGCCATCGAGTAGCTGATGACCGTCAGGATGGTCGGGCCCGGGATGATGAGAAGGACGACGGTTGCGGCGACGAAAGCGAGCCAAAGCTGGATGGACATGGTGCGTTGTTCCGAAGTTGTGGATCGGTGAGAGGGAGCGTGCGTCATGATACTGCCGGGCTGCCAAAGATGAGTCACCTCACGCGCACCGCCCTGCCCGCATCTGCCTAAAATTGCCCATGCCTTCCGCCACCCCTCCCAAGCGCCCCAACGTTGCACCCTCGCCGGCTGCCGGCATTTTTATCGATGACACCCACACCGCGCGCTGCGCCTGGTGCCAGGCAACGCCCCTTTACCGCAACTACCACGACAGCGAGTGGGGCTTTCCGGTGGACGATGAACGCCGGCTTTTTGAAAAAATCTGCCTCGAAGGCTTTCAGGCTGGCCTCAGCTGGCTGACCATCCTGAACAAACGCGAATCCTTTCGCAGCGCGTTCGCGAACTTCGATGCCGAGCAGGTGGCCCGCTTTGACGCGCGCGACATCAAACGCCTGGTCAACGACGCGGGCATCGTGCGGCATGCGGGGAAGATTGCTTCGACCATCAACAATGCAAAGCGCGTCATCGAACTGCGCAAAGAATTTGGCTCACTGGGCGCTTTTGTCTGGCGGCTGGAGCCCGAGGCCAAGAGCCGGCCCGCGCGCATCACACATGAGGCCGTCAAAGCCATGCCGACTTCCCCCGCCTCCGTCGCCTTGTCCAAAGACCTCAAAAAGCGCGGCTGGAGTTTTGTGGGCCCCACCACGATGTATGCCTTCATGCAGGCTATGGGTCTGGTCAACGACCACATCGAGGGATGCACCAGCCGCAAGGCGGCGCTGGCCGCCCGCAAGGCTTTCACCCCGCCGCGCCTTTCGTGACCTAGAGCCGCTCAAAAACCCAGCGTAGCGGTCCCGGCTAGGCGCGTCGCCGCAGACAGTGCTTAGGGCCTGTGAGCCCTGTGTTTGCAAGATGCGTTGCGAGTCAAAAAGGCTTTGAGCAAGGCGCAAAATGCAGGCGGGGCGAGCCCCGTCAAGGCTTTGCAACGCCGCGCAAGGCCTTTTTGAKCGCAACCCGGAGGGAATGGGGTGAAAACGGCGCCACTCSGCGTTGCRCTCCTCACCCAGACTCCCGGTCTGGGATTCGTCRCRCGCCTTGATTGGCGCCGTTTTCACCCCATTCGCATTTGYAAACACAGGACTAACAGGCCCAAGCACGGCAAGGCGACGCAACAACGCCAGGAGGGGTTTTGAGTGGCTCTACAACCAGCGCGCTCGCTTGAAACGCCAGTACAGCAGCGAGCACGCCACCACAATCATGCTGATGGCCATGAGATAGCCGTAACGCCATTTGAGTTCGGGCATGGCTTCGAAGTTCATGCCCCATATGCCGGCAAACGCCGTGCAGACCGCAAAGATACTGGCCCAGGCCGCGAGCTTCTTGGTCACCTCGCTTTCCTCGATGGTCACCATCGCCAGGTTCACCTGGATAGCAGTGCCTATGGTGTCGCGCATGTTTTCGATCAGTGCGTTGATGCGCGACAAATGGTCGACCACGTCACGAAAGTAATCCTGCACACCGCTGCAAATTTGCGGAACCCGGCCGCCATAGAGTTTGCTGGCCCCTTCGAGCAGCGGCGCCACTGCGTGCTTGAGCACCATCACGCTGCCCTTGAGTTCGTAGAGCCGTTCGATGTTCTTTCGCGCAGCACCGGGCGTGAAGATTTCCTTCTCGATGAGCTCCAGCTCGGTCTCGAGTGCGTCGAGGATGGGAAAGTAGCGGTCAACCACCGCGTCCATCAGGGCGTACAGCACAAAACCCGAACCGTTGCGCAGCAACTCCGGTTCGCGCTCGCAGCGTTCACGCACGCCCAGAAACCCCTTCTGGCTGCGGTTGCGCACCGAGAGTACATAGTTTTTCCCGGTGAACACATCCACCTCGCCGACGTGGAGTTCGCCCGGCTTGTCGTTGGACTGCTCAATCAGGTGCAGTACCGAAAACAGCGAAGCGCCGTATTCCTCGATTTTCGGGCGTTGGTGGCCGTGCCGGGCATCTTCGACCGCCAGTTCATGCAGGCCGAACTCATGCTGCATTTCTTCAAGCTCTTCCGGCGTGGCGTCTTGCAACGCCACCCAGACGAATGCATCAGGGCGGCAGATGTAGTCGCTGATCTCGGTGACGGGAATGTCGGCAAGCTTGGTGCCGTTCTGGTAGACCACGCAATTGATAAGCATCTGTTGTTTCCCGCAAGTTGTCTGCCTGCGTGAATTCTGGCACAGCGCTGATATGCCGTCACGCTGAGATCAGGTTGGGCGGCGCGGAACCACCAGGTTGTAGACGGATTGCTGCAGCACCTCGCCGTGCTGGTTGAACGTCTGGCTGCGCACTACCACCCGGCCCCGGTCGGGCCGCGAGGCTGAGGGCGTCACGCTCACCACTTCCGTTTTTACATGCAGCACATTGCCGGGACGCGTAGGCCTTGGCCAGCTGATTTCGCCGCCCGCGCCTACGATGCCACCGGCCAGTGGCAGGCCACCGCCCACCAGCAGGCGCATGGTGACGGCCGCCGTGTGCCAGCCGCTCGCGGCCAAGCCGCCAAAGAGTGTGGCTTTGGCCGCTTCGTGGTCCAGGTGAAATGGCTGCGGATCAAACTGCGCGGCGAAAGAGGTGATTTGAGCCTCGTCGAGTGCATGCTCGCTGCTGACGAAGCGGTCACCCACCTTGAGGTCATCGAGATAACGGGGTTCCGGAATGTCGGCTTCAGGAATATTGCTCATGCATTTCTTTCGCTTAGGCAGACACTCAGGTTGCGGCCCTGGCGGCCATTTGCCGAGGCAGCAGCGCTTCGCGGATCGGCAGGTTCACCAACGCGGCGCCTGTGGCCAGCACGATGTCGATGTACCAGACCCAGTCGTAGCTGCCGGTTGCCTGGAATATATAGCCGCCCAGATAAGCACCCAGGAAACCACCCACCTGGTGCGACAACATCACCACGCCGAACAGCATGGCCATGTTGGCCGTACCGAACATCTTGGCGACCAGGCCCACGGTGGGCGGAACGGTCGAAAGGAAGGTCACGCCCATGACGGCGGCAAAGATCAGCATCACGGCCGGGGTCTTGGGCGCCAGCAGGAAGATGAGTACGGCGAGGCCACGCGTTGCATAGAGCAGCGCCAGCAAGGACTTCATGCGCCAGCGGCCGACGGCCCAACCCATGGCCAGACTGCCGACGATGTTGAAGAGGCCAATCATCGCAAGCGACCAACCGCCAATTTCGGGCGGCAAGCCGCAGGCCGCTATCACGCCGGGGAGGTGAGTCGCCAGAAACGCCACGTGAAAACCGCACACCAGAAAACCCGCCGCGAGGTAACGGTAGCTAGGCGTTGCGATGGCCTGGCTAATGGCTTGACGTGCGCTCAGCGCTTTCGTGCCCGAGGCCGCCGCAGCCTGGGCTGCCAGCGCATTCGAATTGCCTTTCAGCACCAGCACCGCAGGCACCGCCAGCAGCACCAGCGCGCCCAGCCACTGCATCGCACTGGCCCAGCCGACAGCGGCGGTCAGGCCAATGGCAATAGGCGCCATCGCGAACTGGCCAAAGGAGCCGCCCGCATTGACGATGCCGGTGGCGAGACCCCGCTTTTCCGGTGGCACCAGGCGCGTGCTGGCGGCCATGAGCACCGACGGGCCCGCCATGCCGGCGCCGCCTGCTGCGAGCATGCCGATGGCAAATATCAGGCCGGCCGTGCTGGTCATGAGCGGAGTGATGACGGTGCCCACTGCGACCAGCACGACACCCAAAAAGATCACGCGGCCTGTGCCGATACGATCAGCCACCGCGCCAGCAAAGGGCTGTGTGAGCCCCCACCAAAGCTGACCGAAAGCGAAGGCCAGGCTGATGCTGCCTACGCCCAGCGCGGTGGACGTATTCAGCGCCGACAGGAAGAGGCCCATGGTCTGGCGCACACCCATGGTGAGGGCAAAAGTGCCGCCGGCGGCCAGCAGCACCAGCCACATCGCGATGCGGCGCGCTGGCAGTGCAGTGGAAGAAGCGGAAGGCGCAGAGGAATTGGAAGGCTCGGTATTACTCATCATCAGCTCCAGATTCGATGGGGGACAAAAGCTCTAAAGATTCGTTGATCAGGTTATGCAGGGCCAGCACACGCCCGGCGCCCAGCAGCGCGTTAAGCTGCTCCTGCGCAGCCCTCCACCGCGATCGGGCCTCCTCACGCTTGGCACGGCCCGCGTCAGTCAGCATCACGGTACGGCTGCGCGCATCGGTGCCTGCGGCGAGCTCAATCCAGCCGGCGTCGATCAGCGGCTTGAGGTTGCGCGTGAGGGTGGAGGCACTCATCTTCATGCCACGCGCCAGCTCGCCCGGTCGCATGGGGCCCAGCTTCAGCACATAAGTCAGCAGGGAATACTGCGTTGTCTTCAGGCCCGCCTTGGTCATTTCAAGGTCGTAGTGGTGCGCGACGCGGCGCATCAGCTGGCGCAGCTTGACATTGGTGCAGCCCTGCACTTTGAGTTCGGCCTGGGTTGACAGGCGGGTTTTCTCGCTCATAATTTAATTGTAGCTACAATCATTGTATATGCAACATTTATAAATACCATGACCCCACAAGACACATTGACTCAGTGGATGGAACAAAGCGCCGCGGTGCGCGCCCGCATGGTCGGCGGCGGCGGCAAGCCGGGCCTGGCCCGGCCCGAAGACGTGATGGGCAAGACCGGCATGGAAGTGATGCAGGCCATGTTGGCCGGTGAGCTGCCCTACCCCCACATTGCCGAGACACTGGACTTTGCGCTGATTGAAATCGAACCCGGCAAAGCGACCTTTCAGGGCACACCGCAGCTCAAGCACTACAACCCGCTGGGCACGGTGCATGGTGGCTGGTACGCCACGCTGCTCGACTCCGCCGTGGGCTGCGCTGTGCACACCATGATGCCGGTGGGCCGGGCCTACACCACGGCCGAGCTCAGCATCAACATCGTGCGCGCCGCCTCGCACAAGACCGGACCGCTGCGCGCCATAGGCACCGTGATCCACTGCGGCCGGCAGCTGGCCACCGCAGAAGGCCGCATCGTGGGGCCGGACGGCAAGCTGTATGCGCATGCGACCACAACTTGCCTGGTGTTTGAGGTACCGGCGCAGAAGACCAGCTAAGCGCCGAAGGCGTTGACGGGGATCTTGAGGTAACTGACACCGTTGCATTCAGGCGGCGGCAAACCACCCGCGCGGATATTGACCTGGATTGAAGGAAGAATCAACGAGGGCATGCCCAGCGTCGCATCCCGGGCCGCGCGCATGGCGACAAAAGCCTCTTCGGAGATGCCGTCATGCACATGGATATTGGCGCGGCGCTGCTCACCCACAGTGGTTTCCCACTGAGGCGCACGTTCTCCAGGCGGGTAGTCGTGGCAGACGAAGATCCGGGTTTCTGCCGGCAGTAATAGCAGCTTGCGGATAGAGCGGTACAACTGGCGGGCGTCGCCGCCCGGGAAATCCGCGCGGGCGGTGCCTACGTCGGGCATGAAGAGCGTGTCGCCCACAAACACGGCATCACCCGCAAGGTAGGCCATGTCCGCGGGCGTATGGCCGGGTACATGCAGGGCGCTCATCTCCAGATTGCCCAGCCTGAATATCTCGCCGTCCCTGAGCAGGTGGTCGAACTGGTTGCCATCCGGCGCAAATGAATGCTCCAGGTTAAAAATCGATTTGAAGGTGGCCTGCACGGTGCATATATGTTCGCCAATGGCGGTCCTGCCGCCGGCCTGCGCCTTCAGGTAGTGCGCGCCCGAGAGGTGGTCAGCGTGCGCGTGGGTTTCCAGGATCCACTCGACCTGAAGGCCCTGCCGCGCCACATGGGCCAGCACCTGGTCGGCCAGCTCCGTGCTGGTGCGCCCCGATTTGAAGTCATACCCCAGCACCGGGTCGATGATGGCCGCCTGCCCTGTGCCGCTGTCCGCCACGACATAGGTGACGGTCCCGGTCAGGGGATCAAAAAATGCCTGGGGATTCAGCGGGCTTGGCATGGATGGTTTCTTTCATCGAAGAGGTCGCCTTTACATTATATATTTTCATATAATATCAAGAAGCCCCAACACACAGCCATGAAATCATCCCCTCCCGTTTTGGACCCCGGGCTGCTTCGCGACGCGGCCGCACAAGCCGTGGGTGCACTCAAGGCGCTGGCCAATGAAGACCGGTTGCTGCTACTCTGCCAGCTCTCGCAGGGCGAGCGCTGCGTGAGCGAGCTCGAGCAGGACCTGGGCATACGCCAACCCACGCTCTCGCAGCAGCTCGGTGTGCTGCGCAATGAAGGCGTGATCATCCCGCGCCGGGACGGCAAGAACATTTATTACCGCGTGGCCGAACCCGGGACGCTGGAAATCCTGGCGTTGCTCTACCGCCTGTATTGCCCTGAAGGAAACAAGCAATGACCCTGGACTGGAACGCCTTCACACCCTGGTCCGCACTGGCGGGCGGCCTGCTCATAGGCCTGGCCGCCGCGATGTTCGTACTGCTCAACGGGCGCATCGCCGGCATCAGCGGAATTCTGGGCGGGCTGCTCAAGCCGGCGCGCAGCGACATGGGCTGGCGCGTGGCCTTTATCGCCGGGCTCGTCGGCGCCCCATGGGCCTATGCCGCATTCTCGGCCTTGCCTCCCGTACAGGTGGATGCCGGCTATGGCCTGCTGGTCATCGCCGGCTTGCTGGTGGGCGTCGGCACGCGCTATGGCGCGGGCTGCACCAGCGGCCATGGCGTGTGCGGGCTTTCAAGGCTGTCGCCGCGTTCGCTGGTGGCCACGGTGACTTTCATGGCTACCGGTTTTACCGTGGTGTTTCTGGTGCGCCATCTGTTCAAACTTTAGGAGAATGACCATGCTGCTGCTGTCCTCCCTGCTGGCGGGCCTGGTGTTCGGCCTGGGCCTGATCGTCTCGGGCATGGCCAATCCCGCCAAGGTCCTCGGCTTCCTGGATCTTGCCGGCCCCTGGGACCCGTCGCTGGCCTTTGTCATGGCCGGCGCCATTGCCGTGGGCCTCTTCGCTTTCCTGCTGGCTAAAAAAAGGAGCCGCTCCCTGTTGGGCGCGGATATGAAACTGCCGGCCGCGGGCCCTGTGGATCGCAGGCTGCTGGCCGGTAGCGCCCTCTTCGGGATGGGATGGGGGCTTGCCGGTTTTTGCCCCGGCCCGGGCCTGGTGGCCCTTGGCATGGGCGAACCCAAGGCCACCGTGTTTGTGCTTGCCATGCTGGCCGGCATGGCGATCTTCGAGTTGCTCGAAAGACGGCGGCCCTAGCCCCCACGCAACTACGCCACTTGGCCGGCATGGCCCTCCAAAAAGCCGGTTCGATGACCTGACCGAAAGATATCCTTAAAGAAGGGCTCGCACCAGGACCAAAGATCCCGGCCGACTGTCCGCATGCGGACAATTTATGTTCTTTTTTCGATTCGACCCGCTATTCAAGCGGAATATGCGGGGAAGCCCCTGTTATATCTGACAGGGTAAGGCTTGATTCAGCCTTGCACGGCGCATAGACTGCGCGAACATCAAAAGAAGAATGAGAGCATTTGGCAAAGACAAGCACTCAACCTGGAAATACAACGCAATGATTACCTCCCTGAACGACCATGCGCCAACCCCCTTCCAGGTTCTGCGCCAGCCGATGGATGCTCCAGACGCCATTTTCCTCACCGGCGGAACACCCTTCATTTCGGCCCCTCCCCGGGGAAACTTCGTCGAGGAAATCACGCTCTGCCATCTGGATACTCCGTTAAAGATGGAAAAAGTCCAGAGCCTGCGCGGCCACATCAACCTGCCGTCCGGATGCCGTGACGCGCGGTTTTTTGAACAAGAAAAAAAAGAGACGAATTGGGCTTTGTGTTTGCATTTGAGTTCCAACGCGTGGTGATTGGCACCTTGAGGCTGGTTCCCATGCACAGGGGGCTGACCTCACTTGAAAAGCTGTTGGCGGAAAAACAATTGATTGAGCCAGAGACCTGCCGAAACAGCTGGGAAATCGGGCGCCTTGTGCTCAATCCCGATTACAGAAGCGGCCCCGATCTTGTGAAGCGATGCATATTTTTGGGTGTTTCGTATCTTGCGCGGCATACCGATGGGCAAGACCTCTTTGCCTCCTGCACGCCGGTGCTGAGCCGCTTGTACAGGCGTTTCGGGTTTTCCCCCATCGCAAACAATATACGGGTGGATGGGGCGGACGAATCGTTTACCCTGATACATGGACAGGTACCGGACATTCTCAAATCGTCTGACTGTCAGTAAGTCATGCACGGGAATATTTCATATTGCAGCAGCATCCTCCACCAGAGACCGGAAGAGGCTGCTGTTGATGGTTTTCCCGCGCCAACAGAATTGAAATATATATGGGCTGGTTAAAAAGACTCTTTGGCCACTATGAGGCTTACCACGCACATGGCAGGCCCTTGCTCAAATACATTGGCATCGTAGGCGCCCTGACCTATGTGGTGTTTTACCTGATACGGTTCACGAAACCCAATCCTCGCCCCTACGATGACCTGGGAATGCGGGTGCTGGTCGTAATTCTCTTTACCGTGCTGGCCATGAAAAATCACTGGCCACAGAAACTTAAAAAATACTACTTTTCCTACTCCTATTGGGCATTGATCTATTGCCTGCCGTTTTTCAATGTATTTCTTTCGCTGAAGCGGCACGGAGGTATCCCCGCGATCTCCAACTGTTTTATCGCGCTCAGTTTTCTTGTCATGATCGCCGACTGGCGCAACACGATTGCCATGTTGGTGATCGGTTGCGGCAGCGCGGCGTTGCTGTACGTCGCCATCACGCCCAACCCCTCAATACCCATGGACATGGTGGCCCAGCTTCCGGCCTACCTGCTGATTCTTATCGGCGGCGCCGCATTCAAGCTTTCGGAAAAGCAGATAGATGCCGAAAAATTGCGCATCGCAAACTCCCTTGCCGGCTCGATCGCCCATGAAATGCGCAACCCGCTCGCACAGGCCAAGATGAGCCTGGAGAGTATCGGGGAAATGCTGCCCGCGAACGGCATCGCGGTCCCCGCCGAACACACATCCCGCATGCGCCAGTTTGTCAACATGGGGGAGATCGCTGTACACAGGGGTAACCAGGTGATTGACCTGATCCTGGGATCCTTCAAGTCCAGCGCGGTGGACCGAAGCAAATTTGAGTATTTATCCGCCGCAAAAATAACTCAGAAGGCGGTGGACGAATACAGTTTTTCCGATCGACACCTGCGCGGTGATGGTGGCAACTTACGTGACAGTGTCACAGTGCGTGTCGTGAAGGACTTCACCTTTTACGGAGACGAAACCCCCTATGTTTTTGTGCTCTTCAACCTGATCAAGAACGCGCTCTATTACCTCGACCAAAAGTCCGGCGCAACGATCGTACTGACGGTAGACGATCACAAGGTGACCGTCAGAGACACGGGCCCGGGCATCGACAAGGAGGTGTTGGCGCACCTGTTCGAGTCCTTCATGACCTCAGGAAAGGCCGAGGGGACGGGCCTTGGGCTGTCGTATTGCAAACGCACCATGCAAAGTTTTGGCGGTGATATTCATTGTGATTCCGTGGTCGGTGAATTTACGCAGTTCACGCTGACCTTCCCCCCAATACCGCAAACCGGGACGGGCAAGGCCCTCGCTGCTGCGGAAACGCCTCGACAGGCAGCCCGCCCCATCATCCCCGGCAATGTGCTGGAGGGCAGAACCGTCATATTGGCCGAAGACGACGAACTTAACCGCATCATGGTGGGGGAGCGCTTGAAAAGCTGGGGCTTGACAGTGCTGGAGGCCGAAGGGGGACGCCAGGTACTGGCCCACCTGGACAGCACCCCACGTGTCGATTTGATCTTGATGGACATGAACATGCCCGGGTTGAACGGCGTGCAGACGACCCAGGCGATTCGCTCGCGTGATTGGGAGCATCAGGGTATTTTTATCCTCGCACTTTCCGGGAACTCCGATGAGCTTGATGTCAGGACAGCCTTGAACGCCGGCATGAATGGCTACATCCTGAAAAATGGCGACATGAAGTTGCTGCAAGGAAAAATGCTGGAGGCTTTGGCGGCAACAGAGTAGCCCGGGGAAAATCCAACCCCGCGAAGTCCCTCATCGGTCATTGCGCGGCATGCATCGCCATCGCCTTTGCATCCCTACGCAAGCGGCCTGCACAGGAAGCGAAGATTGGCGACAATGGGCAGTCCGGCCACTTCCCACCTTCATCACCATGCGACTCCTACACACCATGCTGCGCGTTGGCAGTCTCCAACGCTCCATCGACTTCTACACGCAGGTTCTTGGCATGAAGCTGCTGCGCACCTCGGAAAATCCCGAGTACAAATACAGCCTGGCCTTTGTCGGCTATGAAGGCAACCCGGCGCAGGCCGAAATCGAGCTGACCTACAACTGGGGCACCGAAAGCTACGACATGGGCACGGCTTTTGGCCATATCGCGCTGGGCGTGCCAGACGCCTATGCGGCCTGCGAGAAGATCAAGACGGCGGGCGGCAACGTCACGCGCGAGGCCGGCCCGGTCAAGGGCGGCACCACGGTGATTGCCTTTGTGACGGACCCGGACGGCTACAAGATTGAGCTGATCCAGCGTGATGAAAGTGCTGCGGGCGCTGGCCTGCGTTAGTTCATTGCGCTTCACTGCTATTCTTTTAATAGCTGCTTGCGCTCATCCAGAAAGGCTGGGAGCGCTATTTTCCTCATAAATAGCGGGCAGGCTGCCAGGCTCAGGCAGCATTGCGTGCCAGCTGGCAGGCCTGAAAAGCCAGTGCAGTGACGTGTGACCAGTTGCCGCGAGCCAGCGTGTCCGCAGGGGTCAACCAGGACCCGCCTACACACACCACATTGGGCAGCGCCAGAAACTCAGGCGCATTGGCCACCGTGACGCCGCCCGTCGGGCAAAACCGCACATCGCCAAAGGGGCCGTTCCAGGCCTTCAGCATGGCCGGGCCGCCCGCCYGCATGGCCGGGAAAAATTTGAGTTCTGTCAGGCCGTCTTCCTGCGCCATCATGATCTCGCTGCCGGTGGCCACCCCTGGCAGCAGCGGCAGGCCCGCATCCCTGCAGGCCTGCCCCATCGCATGGGTGTAACCGGGGCTTACCGCAAAGCGTGCACCGGCCATGGCGCAGGCCTGGGCGTCGGCGGCACTACGCACAGTGCCCGCCCCCACCACGGCTTCGGGCACATCGCGCGCAATGGCCTCAATGCAGGCCAGCGCTTGCGGCGTGCGCAGGGTGACTTCGAGCATGCGGATGCCGCCCGCCACCAGCGCACGTGCCAGCGGCACCGCCTGGCTCACGTCGGTCAGCACAATCACGGGTATCACTGGGGCATCCTGCATGATCTGCAGGGGGGTCAGTTTTCCGCTGACGTTCAGGTTTATATCCACGATAAAGCTCCTTCTTCAGCCGTCAGCGCGTGACGGCGCATACCGGCAAACAACTCTCGTCCCATGCCGATGCCGTTGGCCGCGCGCAAATCGGCAGGCATGGTGTCGACCGGCCTGGCGGTCCATTCTGCATCGTTCACCAGTACCTTCAATTCGCCGGTGATGGCGTCCACACGAATTACATCACCGTCGCGCACCTTGGCCAGCGGGCCGCCGGCAGCGGCCTCGGGCGACACATGGATGGCGGCCGGCACCTTGCCCGAAGCGCCGCTCATGCGGCCGTCGGTGACCAGCGCGACCTTGAATCCCTTGCCCTGCAGCACGGCCAGCGGCGGCGTCAGTTTGTGCAGCTCGGGCATGCCGTTGGCTTGTGGGCCTTGCCAGCGCACCACACACACCACATCGCGGTTGAGTTCTCCGGCGCTGAACGCGATGTGCAAGGCTTCCTGCGAATCAAACACCCGCGCAGGCGCTTCAATCACATGCCGGTCGTCAGGCACCGCCGACACCTTGATCACGCTGCGGCCCAGGTTGCCTTGCAACAGCTTGAGGCCGCCCGTGGCGCTGAATGGTTTGGCAGGTGTGCGCACGATGGTTTCGTCTTTGGAAGCGCCCACGTCGTGCCAGGCAAGCGCCGCGCCGGCCAGCGCCGGTTCGCGTGTGTATTCGCGGATGCCGCCTTCACGCACCGTGAGCACGTCTTCATGCATGAAGCCCGCGTCCAGCAATTCGCGAATGATGAAGCCGGGGCCGCCTGCGGCCTGGAACTGGTTCACGTCGGCGCTGCCGTTGGGGTAGACGTGGGCCAGCGTCGGCACCACATCGGAGAGGTCGGAAAAATCATTCCAGTCGATCACAATGCCGGCCGAATGCGCGACGGCTACCCAATGGATCAGGTGATTGGTGGAGCCGCCAGTGGCGAGCAGCGCGACCATGGCATTGACGATGGCTTTTTCATCGACGATCTGGCCGATGGGCGCAAAGCGCTTCGCCTTGACGATGCCCAGCACGGTGCGTGCCGCCTCGCGCGTGAGCTCCTCACGCAGTGCGTTGCCGGGGTTCACAAACGCAGTGCCCGGCACGTGCAGGCCCATGGCTTCAAGCAGCAGCTGGTTGCTGTTGGCGGTGCCGTAGAAGGTGCAGGTGCCGGGGCTGTGATAGGACTTGAACTCGGAATCAAGCAGGGCGTCACGGCCGACCAGGCCTTGCGCGGCCTGCTCACGCACGTGGGCTTTTTCCTTGTTGGGAATGCCCGATGTCATGGGCCCGGCCGGCACAAACACCGTAGGCAGATGCCCGAACTGCAGCGCGCCTATCAAGAGGCCCGGCACGATCTTGTCGCATACACCCAGCATCAGCGCCGCGTCGAACATGTCGTGCGACAACGCAACGGCCGTACTCATGGCAATCACGTCGCGGCTGAAGAGGCTGAGCTCCATGCCGCTGGTGCCTTGCGTCACGCCGTCGCACATCGCAGGTACGCCACCGGCCACCTGCGCCGTGGCGCCCAGCTTGCGCGCCTCGTCCTTGATGAAGGACGGGTAGGCCTGGAGCGGGGTATGCGCCGACAGCATGTCGTTGTAGGCGGTGACGATGCCGATGTTGGGCCTGCGCTCGGTCACCACCTTGAAGCGGTCGTCCAGCGGCATGCCGGCAAAGGCATGCGCCACATTGGCGCAACCCATGCGGTCCAGGCCGGGTTCGCGGGTGGCGGCAGCGCGCAGGTGTGCAAGGTAGGCGCTGCGCGTGGGAAGGCTGCGCTCTGCGATACGGGCGGTGATTTTTAAAACTGCGGGGTGAAGGGCCATGTTGTAACTCCGGTCATGGTCAAGTCACTGGGTATGTAACTTTATTACTGACTCTATGGTAACGGGTTACCGGCCTGTTTACCGCCACATGGTTACTACGTGGTTACGAAACGCAGCCCAAAAGCTGCTCTGCAAAGTTCTGAAACAACCCGTGAGTGCGGCTTTACTGGAGGGTAATTTCCACACGCCGCGCTTCGGCGTCGCTGCCGCCGCCTACAAGCTGCTCGGGTTTTTTCAGCACAATCTGGCGATCGGAAACACCGGCCTGCTTCAGTGCCTCGCGCACGGCAAGGGCCCGCTGCCGGGCAAGCGCTGCATTTTTCTGGGCGTCCCCTGTGGCATCGTGAAAACCGGTGATCACCAGCGTGCGGCCAGCCTTGGCGGCCTTGACCACTTCACCCAGGGCAGCACCCGCACCGTCCGCAAGGTCTGCATCGCCCGAGGCAAAATAAAACCGCACCGCGCCTTGCTCCACCTTCACGCTGGCGGCGTCGGCTGCAGCCTGCGAAGCCCGGCCGGCAATGTTCGCGGCATGGTCCACGGTGCTGGCTGGCTCGGCAAGCGTCGGCGCCACCTCTGGCACGGGCAGGGATATTTGGGCAGGGGCAACAGCGGCGGAAGGCGCCCGGCCGAGCCGATGCATGCAAAGCCCCACCACCAGCGCGATCACGAAAGCCACGAGGCCGAGAACGACCGCCAACACCAAGCCTTGCTGGCCCTCATCGTCCTGAGAAAACATTGCCCACTCCCGTCACTAAATCCGTCACAAAAACTCAGCGCATTGTAAAGTGCGGCTGTGGAAAATTCAGCCCAACAAGCCGCCAGCCCCGGCATCAGCGTTTCCCGCAACCCGGACCACATGCTTGAGACCGTCATCCGCGAATGGGGCGGCCAAAGCGATCTCTGGATCTTCGCCTATGCCTCGCTCATCTGGCGCCCGGAGTTTGAACATGCCGAGGAGCGTTTTGCGACCATCCACGGCTACCACCGCGCCCTGAAGATGTGGAGCCGCCTGAACCGCGGCACGCCGGAATGCCCGGGCCTGGTGTTTGGCCTCCTGCACGGCGGCAGTTGCAAGGGGATGGTGTTTCGGATACCGCAGGCGCAGGTTGCCGGCGCCCTGCCCGCGCTGTGGGAACGCGAAATGCCCAATGGCGTGTACGACCCCAAGTGGCTGCGCTGCCAGACTGCAGAGGGCAATGTGCGGGCGCTGGCCTTCACCTTGTCCAAGCGCAGCCCCAACCATACGGGCGTGCTCAGCGAAGACGTTTACCGGCAGATCTTTTCGGACTCGTGCGGGCGCTACGGCACCACGCGCGAATATGCGCAACTCACCTACGACAAACTTAAAACCCTGGGAATTCACGACCACGCGCTGGGGAAGCTGCTGGAGCTGGCCAAATAGGCCCAGACAGCGGAGGCCCCTGCCTTGTCAGCAGGGACAAGGCGCCCTACAGTCAGCCACTGAATCAACCATCAGGAGACCTGCATCATGAAATACCACCTGGCACCACTCGCCACCGCCCTTGCCGCCTTTGTACTGGCCGCCTGCGCCTCATCCATGAACGGCCCGCGCGCCGTGGCCCAGCTGCAAAGTACCACCGGCAATACCGCCTCCGGCACCGTCAGCTTTGTGCAGAGCGGCGACAAGGTGCTGGTCTCAGGCGAGATACGCGGCCTCAAGCCCAATGCCGAGCACGGTTTTCATGTGCATGAAAAAGGTGACTGCTCCAGCGGCGACGGCATGAGTGCAGGCGGGCACTTCAACCCCACCGGCCAGCAGCACGGCAGCCATGCCGACATGGCCCATCACACAGGCGACCTGCCCAGCCTGAAAGCCGATGCCAGCGGCGTCGCGAAATTCAGCTTTGAATCAAAGACCCTCTCAGTCGGCAGCGGCACGACCGACATCGTCGGCAAGGGCCTGATCGTTCACCGTGACCCCGACGACTACAAGACCCAGCCCACCGGCAACTCCGGCCCGCGGCTGGCCTGCGCAGTCATCGCAAAGGGCTGAGAGCTCCCGAGGCCGTTCAGGGCGGTCAACGCTGGCTGAACAGTTCTTCAGCCCGGCGCAAATCGTCCAGCGTGTCGATGTCGGTGACTGTGCCTTCATCGGCCACGCCCATGAATGCTACAGAATTGATAGCTGCTTGCGCACGTACTACGGGCGCTGCACCCTGATTTCCCTTTAAATCCAGCAAGGCATCGCGGCACGCGGCCGAAAACCCGACCGGGTGGCCGCGCGTGCCCCTGAACACCGGCACCACCACCGCGTGCTGCGCCAGCGCGTCGGCCACTGCCTGCAGCGTGGCGGCCTGCACCATCGGCAAATCACCCGGCAAAATCAACCAGCCCGCAGCTTCGGGCGTGGCCCGCACGGCGGCCGCGATGCAGTCGCCCATGCCAGGGTGGCCGGCATCTTCCAGGTGCCAGGGCAAGCCGCTGGCAGCCACGGCGTCCAGCGTGTGCTGCAGCACCGGCTTGCCGGCCAGCAGCGCCTGCAGCTTGTGCGTGCCGCCACCCGACGCGGCAAAGCGCTCACCCCGGCCTGAGGCCAGCACCAGCACCGTGGGCTTGCCGCCTGCCATCACGCCAGCTTGAAGGGCAGCTCGCGCGGCGCCGGCTTGCCTGTGAGCTTGGCGATCGCATTGGCAAAGGCGGGGGCCAACGGCGGCAGGCCGGGCTCGCCCAGACCCGTGGGCGCATCGGCGCTAGGCACGATGAAGACGGCAACCGTCGGCATGTCGGTGATACGCGGCACGGGAAAGTCGCCGAAGTTGCTTTGCTCGACCACACCGTCCTTGAGCGTGATGGCCGCACCCGGCAGGCACATCGACAAACCCATCAGCGCCGCGCCCTGTACCTGCGCTTCAATGCTGGTCGGGTTGATGGCGAGGTTGCAATGCACGCCTGCAGTGATGCCGTGCAGCACCGGCGTGTTGTCCTTGACGGATGCCTCGACCACATAAGCCACCACGGTGTTGAACGACTCATGCACCGCCACGCCCCAGGCGCGCCCGGCGGGCAAAGTGCGTTTGCCGTAACCGGATTTGTCGACCGCCAGCTGCAGCGCGGCCGCGTGGCGCGGGTGCTTGCTGCCAAACTGCTTCATGCGCCAGGCCACAGGGTCTTGCCCGCTGCTGCGCGCGACTTCGTCAATCAACGTTTCCATGACGTACGCCGTGTGGGTAGAACCCACGCTGCGCCACCAGAGCACCGGCACATTGAGTTTGGGGTGATGTACGGACAGCCGCATCGGGATATCGTAAGGCTCCTTCATGCCTTCAACCATGGTGCCGTCCACACCATCCTTGACCATAAAACCTTCAAACGGCGTCCCGCCGACGATGGACTGGCCGACGATGACGTGGTCCCAACCCAGGATCTCGCCTTTGTCGTTAAAGCCGATCTCGGCGCGGTGCACATGCATGGGACGGTAGTAGCCACCCTTGATGTCGTCCTCGCGGCTCCACAGTGTGCGCACCGCGGCCGTCAGCCCGGCGCCACGTGCGGCCCTGGCGACATTGCAGGCTTCCACCACGTAATCACTGGTGGCAATCGCGCGCCGGCCAAAGCCGCCGCCGGCCATCTGCACGTTCATCTTGACGTTTTGCGGCGCCACGCCCAGCGCCTTGGAGGCGGCCAGCGCGTCCAGCCCCGGCATCTGCGTGCCCAGCCAGAGTTCGGCTTTCGCGTCCGCGCCCTGCCCGCTCAGCTGCACCGTGCAATTGAGCGGCTCCATGGGTGCGTGAGCCAGGTAAGGAAAGACAAACTCGGCGCTGATCTTCCTGGGTGCTGACGCCAGCTTGCTGATGTCGTCCTTGTATTTGAGTGCGCCGGTTTTCTGCGCCAGCGCGCGGTAGCTGGCCAGTTGCTGCACGCTGTCGACCTTCTCGACGCCGCTGGTGTCCCACTCGACCTTGAGCGCGTCGCGGCCCTGCTTGGCGGCCCAGTAGCCCTCGGCCACCACCGCCACGCCCTCGCCGCCGCGGTCCAGCGGCACGCGCAGCACGGCCTTCACGCCGGGAACGGCTTTGGCCGCGGTGTCGTCCAGCGACTTGAGCTTGCCGGCAAACACCGGCGGATGCGCCACCACGGCTGTCAGCATGCCGGGCAGGCGCACGTCGATGCCGTAGCTTTGGCCGCCGGTGGATTTGGCACGGGCATCGAGCCGGCCCGTGGGCTTGCCGATGATGCGGAACTGTTTCGGATCCTTGAGCGTGACGGCCTCCGGCACCGGCAGCTTCATGGCCGCTTCGGCCAGCTCACCGTACGTCAGGCGCTTGCCGCCGGGGCCAATCACCACGCCTTGCTGCGTGCGCAGGCTGCTTGCATCAACCCCCCATTGCTGCGCGGCGGCCGAGACCAGCATGGCGCGGGTGCGCGCGCCCAGCTCGCGGTACTGCGTGTAGGAGTTTTTGATCGAGCCCGAGCCGCCCGTGAGGTGCATGCCGAAAGCCGGATCCACATAAGCCGGGTCGGCATTGCCGTGCTGGCTTTTGACCAAAGCCCAGTCAGCATCCAGCTCTTCCGCCAGGATCATCGGCAAGCCGGTCTGAACGCCCTGCCCGAAGTCGAGCCGGTTGATGGTGACGGTCACCGTACCGTCCTTGTCGATACGCACAAAGGCCGAGGGCTGCTGGGTCGGCTTGAGGCTGGATGCCGCCGGTGCACCCGCTGTGGCCATGGTTTGCGCTTGCGTCAGCATCGGAAAAGCGCCGAGTGCAAAGCCACCGGCGGTTGCAACCTTGAGGAAACTGCGGCGAGGCAGTTCAGCATCTGCTATGGTTTTGGTAGCTGCTTGCGCTTTATGCATCAGGGCTTGAAGGCCTTTTGGCAGTTGAGCGGCGATGTCGAAGGTGTCTGTGGCGTTGGAATACATGGTGTTCTCCTTCTTTAAACCAGTTAAGCCAGTGCCTGGGCGGCGTCTTTGATGGCAGCGCGAATGCGCACATAGGTGCCGCAGCGGCAGATATTGCCGGCCATGGCGCCGTCGATGTCGGCATCGCTCGGTTTGGCGTTGGACTTGAGCAAGGCGGTGGCGCTCATCACCTGGCCGCTCTGGCAATAGCCGCACTGCGCCACGTCATGTTTGACCCAGGCGTCCTGCACGGCTTTGCCGACGCGGTCGGTGGCAACCGCTTCGATGGTGGTGATCTTCTGGCCGGCAGCGGCAGAAATCGGCGTGATGCACGAGCGTATGGCCGCGCCGTTGAGATGCACGGTACACGCGCCGCACAGCGCCGCACCGCAGCCGAACTTCGTACCTGTCATGCCCAGCGTGTCACGCAGGGCCCAGAGAATAGGGGTGGATTGGTCGGCGTTGACGGATACGTCCTTGCCGTTGATGTTGAGGGTGGGCATCGTGGAACTCCTTGCGGTTTTTGTTAGTGGGAAATCAAAAGGGAGAAAAAAAGGGAGGCTACTTGTCGAATTTATATTCGCTTAAATCAGGGTTTTATCCGTAAAAACTTGGGCATGCAGAAATGAGGGGTATTGCCTTTCAGAGGCGTTTCAAAGATTCAGGCCTTGATGGCGTCCCAACACAGGGTAAAAGCCGCCTGGTGCACCGCCTCGTCGTCGGGCAGCACCTGGGTGCGTATCAGGTTGGCAGTTTCCCGCACCGAGCCCACCAGGGTGGCCGTTAACAACGGCAAGGGCACAGGCTTGAAAATCTCCTGCTTCTGGCCCTCCTCGATCAATGCAAAGAAGCTCGCCGCCAGTCGGGTCGACAACTCGCGGTTGCCCTGCGTGAACCAGGGAGAGTTGTAGTACTGCTCCTGGAACACGACCTCGGCATAACGCTCCAGCCGGTGCCGCAGCAGGTTGCCCCAGAGGCGGCGCACACGGCTGCGCAAGGGGGTCCCGGGCACCACACCATCCATCAAGCGCAGCATGGTCGCGGTCTTGGCTTCTTCATAGAGCTGGCTGATCAGCTCGTCCTTGGACGGGTAATAGACGTACAGCGTGCTGGTGGCGATGCCGGCCGTGCGGGCAATGTCGGCCATGGTCAGCCCGCTCAGGCCGGTCTGGGCCACCAGGTTGAAGGTGGCCTCGGCAATGGCGCGCTGCTTTTCGTCGTCTTTGGGTTTCATCGAAGCCTGCGAATATAAACGAATATTAATTCGGTATCAAGCAAACACCTCATCGGGAGCCCGCCGCAGGCAAGGATATGCCCTGTGCGGGCACAATCAGAGCCATGAGCCAGCCCACTCCCTCCATCGCCGATCTGCGCAAAAGCTACGAACGCGCCGAACTCAACGAAGAAGCGTCCGACGCCGACCCGCTGAAACAGTTCGGCCAATGGCTGCAGGAAGCCATCGCGGCCGAGGTGCCAGAGCCCAATGCCATGACGCTGGCCACCGTGGCCAGCAACCTGCGCCCCTCTACGCGCATCGTGCTGATCAAGGGCTATGACGAGCGCGGCATCACCTGGTTCACCAACTACGACAGCCGCAAGGGCCAGGAACTGGCCGGCAACCCGTATGCGGCATTGCAATTTCACTGGATAGAGCTTGAGCGTGTGGTTCGCATCGAAGGCGTGGTCGAAAAAGTCTCCGCCGAAGAAAGCGACGCCTACTTCAGCAGCCGCCCCCTCGACTCCCGCATAGGCGCCTGGGCCAGCCCACAAAGCGAAGTGATTTCAGGGCGCAGCGTGCTGGTGACGAATGCCGCCAAATACGGGGCCAAATTTTTGCTGCAGCCCCCGCGCCCGCCGCACTGGGGCGGCTATCGGCTGAAGCCGGACAACTGGCAGTTCTGGCAAGGCCGCAAGAGCCGCTTGCATGACCGGTTGCGGTATACGCTGCAGGGTGATGCGAGGTGGTTGCGGGAGCGGCTTGCGCCTTAGGCGCCGCCCACTTCACGGCTGAACATCACTGGCGACTGTGATGTGGCGGCTCTTGGCAAGCCCAGAGCTTCCACAGCCCGGCAAACCAATTGATGACCTTGATTGCGGGCCGCTTCCGTGACAGCCGCTGCAATGGCCTCAGCTCTGTCCAATCCGGCTGTCGGCACCAAGGCGCCACCATTTTTGTGGATGTCCAACATCAAGATGATCGCTTTTTCCCGGTCAAGCTGCAGTTGCTGCATGAGGGTTGTCAAGACGAATTCCATAGGTGTCTTGCTGTCATTCAGTATCTCGACACCCGTGGTAAAGCCAGGTGTCGAAAACTCCTCCAACGATAACAAGCTTGTTTCTGCGGGGAAGACACGGGTTATCGCAAGGGGATCCGGGAACGGGTGAGGCGTGCCCTTTGTGGCATGGAGGATCACCTTCCAGATGATGTTTCCATCGGTCGAGAGGCCGCTGAAACTTTTACCGGGAATCAGATTCAGCACAAACAGGATGGCGTTGTAAACGGTAAATGTCACGGCCACGCACTTGCCAAACGCGCTGGTGGGCCAACCAAAAATGGCGATGTACAGCCATGTCAGCAAAAGCAAGGCGCATTGAGCCAGCAGGCCCGCTGAGAACACCAGCAGGGTGTCTCGAATTCCGCGTGGGGCCTGGACATTGCATTGACCACCCAAGCCGGAAATATCGACAGAGAACACTTTGAGACCCAGGAATCGCGCGGCGGCGAAATGACCTAGCTCGTGAATTGAAATGAGAGCCAAAAATGCGAGGCAGTAGTAGAGCCACTCCGTCAAACTGAACCCTGAAAAGATTGAGAGCATCAAACCACCCACTGGCAAGGACCAATGAATGCGCAAGGGAGCCCCCTGCACTGTCGCAACCTTGAAGGACCAGGAATTCACGCCTGCGACGCCCGATGGGGCCGCGTTGTTCACTCCCCAGGTACCACGCACTGTTCGGATGCCAATCACCGCGGAAACCAGCCCCAAAATCAGCACGAAGACCGCGTAGCCAAGGCCTTCATACTGTTTTCCGGGAACCAGCGTGAACGCCAGCCACAAGCCTGTAGCAATCAAGAGCGCCGCGATCACCCACCACGCAACGGGATGCAGCAATGATTGGTACTTGTTTGGCCGATTGAGCAGCAGGCGCCAGCCGACAGACAGCAAGAATGCCGCGATCAGCCCTGGTGCAGCCAGCATCGTCAGGACAAAAAGAGGCTGCTCGGCCAAAATCCCTGAGTTCAATTTGATCGCAACAAAACCGGCCAAGGCTACGAACAGCATGCCTGCCACCAGTGCAAGCGCGCCAATGCCGCGCAGCAGCCATGAGTCCACTCCGCGTTTGAGCGAATCGCTGATTGAATCTGCCATAGCTGGTGAATCGTTAACCCATTGAGTGCACTAAAGGCCTGAAAGCCTTTCGATGCGCTGGTTTTTAACTGCTTCCAGTTGAAGATCACTGACCAGGCCAAGCCCTAGTTCAGCCAGCGGCACCAACACAAAAGCGCGTTGCCACATGCGTGGGTGGGGCACCGTCAGGTGCGGCGACTCAATGTACCCGCTGCCGTAAATCAGCAAGTCAAGATCCAGCGTTCGCGGTGCGTGCAGGTAGGGCCGCTCGCGGCCCGCCGCCAATTCGATCTGGAGCAGATGCTGTAGCAAAACCGGCGCCGGCAGGGTGGTCCGGATTTTGAGAACAGCATTGAGGTAATCGTCTCCCGGCGCCTCAACTTGCGCGCCATCGGCAGTGGTGATGGGTGCCGTTCGGTAAACGCTGGACCGGGCGATCACTGTGGTAACCGGCAGGCAGGCCACATCCCTGGTGGCTTGCGCGAACGCGGCGGCCGCATCACCGAGGTTAGCGCCCAGGCCGATGTAGGCGTCAACCATGCCCGTTCCCTGTGCGCGTGTGGCTTAATCGCCGTCGTTGCCGGCGGGAGGAGAAGCAGCAGCCTCACCACCACCGGTCGCGCCACGATTGGCCGGCTTGCGGCGGCGGCGGCGTTTTTTGGCGGGGGCTGCGT
Organism: Polaromonas sp. P1_F6; assembly: GCF_056405695.1. Classification (NCBI taxonomy): domain Bacteria; kingdom Pseudomonadati; phylum Pseudomonadota; class Betaproteobacteria; order Burkholderiales; family Comamonadaceae; genus Polaromonas; species Polaromonas sp. P1_F6. The sequence continues at coordinate 556,710 of NZ_JBFUBQ010000002.1, read as the reverse complement.
CGCCCTGCTCGCCGGAGGCATCTGCGGCATCGGGCGTGGTGCGCTCCGCTTGCGCTGAGCCAGGCTCGGCATCAACACGCTTCACACGCACCCGCGGCGCTTGCGGCTTGCTCTGCTGGGCCTGGCGCGCCTCTTCAATCATGGCGTGGCGTTCGTCGTCGTAGGCGGTGCTGAACTTTTCCCACCACTCGGCGAGTTCCATCTCGATCTCGCCGGTCTGCGCGCGCAGGCGCAGGAAATCGAAGCCGGCGCGAAAGCGCGGCTGGTCGAGCAGCGAATACGGTGCGCTGCCGACGCGTTTTTCAAAGCGCGGCTGCATGGTCCAGATCTCGCGCATGTCGGTGCCGAGCTTGCCGCGGCCCGACACGTCGCCGATCTTCGCGTTGAAGGCATCGTCGATCGCGTCTTGCAGCGCGGGCATGAGGTGCTCACCGCGCTTCTTGCGGCGCTCCCAGCCTTCGCGCACGTCAAACCACAGCACGCACGACAGCAAGAAGCTGGGCGCCACCGGCTTGYCTTCGCCGACGCGGCGGTCGGTGTCTTGCAGCGCGAGCTTGAGGAAGGGTTCGTCGGCGTTTTCGACCACCACATCCAGCAGCGGATAGATGCCGGTTCCCAGGCCCAGGAACTTGAGCTGCGCGATGCTGGCCAGCGCATGGCCGGTCTGCAGCAGCTTGAGCATTTCGTCAAACAGGCGCGACTGCGGCACGTCGGCCAGCAGGCCCTTCATCTCGCGCAGCGGGGCCACGGTCTTGTCTTCAAACTTGAAGCCCAGCGCGCTGAGCTTGGCGGCAAAACGCACGGCGCGGATGATGCGCACCGGGTCTTCGCGGTAACGCACGGCCGGGTTGCCGATCATGCGGATGATCTTTTTCTTGGCGTCCTTGATGCCGTTGTGATAGTCGACCACGACCTGCGTTTCCGGGTCGTAGTACATCGCGTTGATGGTGAAGTCGCGGCGCGCGGCGTCCTGCTCGATCGGGCCCCAGACGTTGTCGCGCAGCACGCGGCCTGAGGCGTCGACCGCGTGCTTCATGCCGGCCAGTTCGCTCTTGCTGGTGCGCTCGTTGCCGCCGACCTGCTCGGCCAGGCTGCTGTCGAGATGCGCGCGGAAGGTCGAGACCTCGATCACTTCGTGCTCACGCCCTCGGCCATAAATAACGTGCACGATGCGAAAGCGTCGGCCGATGATGAAGGCGCGGCGGAACAGCGACTTGACCTGCTCGGGCGTGGCGTCGGTGGCGACGTCAAAGTCCTTGGGACGCAGGCCGACCAGCAGGTCGCGCACCGCGCCGCCGACGATATAGGCCTCGTAACCGGCGTCTTTCAGGGTGCGCACCACGTCCATGGCGCGGTCGTCCACCAGCGAGACATCGATGCCGTGTTCCTTGACGGTGACATCCTGGCGCTGGCCGAAAGGTGATTTTTTGACCCGCTTGGCGCCGGGATCCGTGCTGTCAGATTTGCCAAACAGCTTGTCGATAAATTTTTTGATCATGGATAACTAGATAAACAGGTCAAGTATGCGCCATCCGCGCTCTGTCGCCAGCGCCCGCAGGCGCTCGTCCGGGTTGGTCGCGACGGGGTGGGTGGCCTTCTCCAGCAGGGCAATATCGTTCATGGAGTCGGTGTAGAACGTGGTTTCCACGTCGCTCCAGCCGAGTTGGCGGGCTGCCAGCCATTGTTCCACGCGGGTGACCTTGCCTTCGCGCGCCGAGGGCGTGCCGCTGATCTCGCCGGTCACCCAGCCGTCGGCGTCGCGCTCCAGCTCGACCGCGATCAGCTCTTTCACCCCGAAAGCGTCGGCGATGGGCCGCGTGACGAACTCGTTGGTGGCAGTGACGATGACCAGTTCATCGCCCGCGGCCCTGTGGCCATCGACCAGCGCCAGCGCCTGTTTTGTGATGGCTTTTTGCACCACGTCCCGCATGAAACTTGCGTGACCCGCTCCTGAATTGATAGCACCCTGCTTGCGGATGGCTTCAGTGGCAAAGCGCACGTATTCGTGGATGTCGAGCGTGCCGGCGCGGTAGTGCTCAAAAAATTCATTGTTGCGGCGCTTGAACTCGGTGCTGTCGCACCAGCCCAGCGCAATGGTGAATTCGCCCCATTCGTAATCGGAATCGATAGGGATCAGCGTGTGATCCAGGTCAAATAAAGCAATCTTGCGGGAAGCAGTCATTTCGCAGTCACAGTCACTTATTCGCTCTCCAGCATCGATTTGATCAAGGGAATCGTGATGGCCCGTTTGGTTTGCAGGGCGTATGCATCCAGTTGGTCAAGCAGCTGCATCAGGCTGCCCAGGTCGCGCGAAAAGCGGGTCAGCATGAAATCCATGGCCTCGTCGCTCAAAAACACGCCCCGCGCATCGGCCTCGCGCCGCAGCACGGCGCGCCGCTCGGGTTCGGTCAAGGCCTGCAGGGCAAACACATGGCCCCAGCCCAGCCGGGTGCGCAGGTCTTCGCGCAGCGCCAGGTCGGCCGGCGGCATCTGGCCGGCGGCCAGCACCCAGCGCGGACGTCCGTCGGGCGCGCTGAGCGCGTTGACAAACCAGTTGAAGGCCGCCTGCTGCTGCACGGCGGTGTAGAGATGGCAGTCGTCCAGGATGACGGCCGCCCAGGATTCGTTGAACTCGGGCGGCTCGAGCATGGAGGCGTCCATCCAGCCGCTGGCAGCACCCTGCTCGCGCAGCGCTTCGCGCACGGCTTTCAGCAAATGCGTTTTGCCGCTGGCGGCCTCACCCCAGAGGTAGGTTGGCACCGGCGATCGCAGCGTGTTGCCGGCCCACAGCTCCAGGTGCCGGAGCGCGGCTTCGTTCGGCCCGCCAAAAAAATTGGCGAACGACGGGGCTGAAGCCAGCCCGATGTCCAGCGCAATCTGTTTCATGCCCGCCATGCGTTCATCCTGACCCTGTTCAGCCTTAGCCGGCCTTGTTGTAAAGCCGGCTGGCCATATAGCTGGCTTTAATGCGGCGTATGCCCACCAGCAGCACCGCACTGGCCGGCAGCGCCACCAGCACACCGACAAAGCCGAACATCTGGCCGAAAGCCAGCAAGGCAAAGATCACCGCCAGCGGGTGCAGGCCAATGCGCTCGCCCACCAGGCGCGGCGTGAGGTACAGGCTTTCCACCAGTTGCCCGATGCCGTAGACCACGGCGACCATGACGAGCGCCTTGAGCGAAGCGAACTCCAGCAGGCCGGCCAGCACCGCCAGCATCAGGCCCAGGCCAAAGCCCAGGTAAGGGATGAACATCGCCAGGCCGGTAAAAACACCGATGGGCAGGGCCAGGTCCAGGCCGAACAGCGCCAACCCCACGGCATAGAACACCGCCATGATCAGCATGACCAGCAACTGGCCGCGCAGGTACTGGCCCAGCACCGAGTCGGCTTCGTCAGTGAAGCTGTCAAAACCCGCGCGCAGGTGCGGCGGCACCAGTTCGAGCACGCGAGCGACAAACTTGTCCCAGTCCATCAGCAGGTAAAACAGCGCCACGGGAATCAGCACCGCATTGCCGATGATGGCCAGCGCCACGCTGCCGCCCAGCTTGAGTGACGACATCAGCGAGCCGAACAGGTCTTCAAAATTGGCATTGAGGTACTTGAGTACAAAGGCCTTGATGCTGCCCACGTCCAGCGCGACATGGATGCCGAACTGCGCCAGCCACGGCGCCAGGCTGGTGTTGAGCCTGTCGGCCAGCAGCGGCACTTGCTCGCGCAGCACGGGCAGCTCCTTGGCCATGATGGGCACAATCAGCAAAAAGAGGCCGAGCAGCGCCACGATGAAGAGGAACTCCACCAGCACCACCGCCACCACGCGCGGCAGGCGGCCCTTGCCCATGTCGTCCAGCCGGTTCACGAGCGGCGTCAATGCATAGGCCAGGACGGCTGCAATGACAAAGGGCGCCAGCACCGGCCCCAGCAGCCACAGCGCCAGGATGACCAGCGCGGCGATGGCGCACCAGGTGGCGGCGCGTTTTTGGGTGGTGGTGAATTGCATACAGCCTTGGGTTGAGCTTGCCGGAAGGAACCCTGGAAAAAGTCCCTGGAAAGGCCCGAAAGGCGCCTGATGGGCAGCCTTTAGAATCTCAGGCTGAATTCTATCGGGCTTGCAGGCCGCTTCCGGGCTGCAAATCCGCCTTCTGACCGCCTGCCCTCCCACTGCATCAAAGCCGACACATGACCACCTCCTCCACTTCCCCCCTGAGCTACAAAGACGCAGGCGTCGACATCGACGCAGGTGACGCGCTGGTCGAACGCATCAAGCCGCTGGCCAAAAAGACCATGCGGGAGGGCGTATTGGCAGGTATTGGCGGCTTTGGCGCCTTGTTTGAGGTGCCCAAGCGCTACAAGGAACCCGTCCTGGTCAGCGGCACGGACGGCGTGGGCACCAAGCTCAAGCTGGCCTTTGAATGGCAGATGCACGACACCGTGGGCATTGACCTTGTGGCCATGAGCGTCAACGACGTGCTGGTACAAGGCGCCGAGCCGCTGTTTTTCCTCGATTACTTCGCCTGCGGCAAGCTGGATGTGGACACGGCCGCGGCAGTGGTGGGCGGCATCGCCAGGGGCTGTGAGCTGAGCGGCTGCGCCCTGATTGGCGGCGAGACCGCCGAAATGCCCGGCATGTACCCCGCGGGCGAATACGACCTGGCCGGCTTCGCCGTGGGCGCGGTCGAAAAGTCCAAGATTTTGACCGGCAAGGACGTGAAGCCCGGCGACGTGGTGCTCGGCTTGGCCAGCAGCGGTGTGCATTCCAACGGTTTCAGCCTGGTGCGCAAGTGCATTGAACGCGCCGGCGCTGCGGCTCCGGCAAAGCTTGACGGCAAGCCTTTCAAGCAGGCCCTGATGGAACCCACCCGCCTGTATGTCAAGAACGTGCTGGCCGCGCTGGCTGCGCATCCCATCAAGGCCTTGGCCCACATCACTGGCGGCGGCTTGCTCGAAAACATTCCGCGCGTGCTGCCCGAAGGCACGGCCGCCCATCTCAAAAAGGGCAGCTGGCCACAAACCGAGCTGTTTGCCTGGCTGCAGAAAACCGCCGGTATCGACGACTTCGAGATGAACCGCACCTTCAACAACGGCATCGGCATGGTCGTGGTGGTGGACGCCGCCAATGCGCAAGCCACCGCCAAAACCCTGCGTGACGCCGGCGAGCAGGTGTACGAGATCGGTGTGATCGCGCCCAAGGGCGACGGCGCCGCCGTCACCGTCGGCTAAGCCCGCCGCAACCGCCCTCTCGCGCCCCACGACCTGGGGCTGCCCTCTCCTTCGGCCGGGCCGTTTTGCTACAAAAACACTAGCTGCGTGCGCCCATGGCGCTTGGGGTCACTGGACTTTTCGTTAGTTATGTATCAAACTGTTCCATCGATCCGTCTTTGGAGCAGTCATGCCGGTTATCGCAGTCGTCAACCGCAAGGGAGGCAGTGGCAAGAGCACGCTGGCCGCGCACATCGCCGCCTGGTGCGCGCGCAATGGCAGCTCGGTCATGCTGGGCGATGTAGACCGCCAGCAGTYGGCGCGAAGCTGGCTCAAGCGCCGGGACCCCGCGTTGCCCGCCATAGCGCCCTGGGCCGTCGACCAGAAAAACATGCTGCGTGTGCCCACCGGCATCACGCACGTGGTGCTTGACACGCCGGGCGGCATGCACGGCTTTGAGCTGGCGCGCGTGGTGATGTTTGCCGATGTCATCGTCATGCCGGTGTGCAATTCGATGTTTGACCGTGAATCGGCCGCGCAGTGCCACGCCGAGCTGATGGCCATGCCGCGCGTGGCCAGCGGCCGCTGCCGGCTCGCCACGGTGGGCATGCGCATCGACGGGCGCACCAGCGCCGCAAAAACGCTGCAGGCGTGGTCTGAAAGCCTTGGCATGCCTTTCCTGGGCGCCCTGCGCGAAACCCAGCTGTATGTACGCAGCCTGGAACGCGGCATGACGATATTTGACCTGCCGGCCAGCGCCGCAACGCAAGACCTGCAGCAGTGGCAACCGATCCTGGAGTGGCTGCGCCCCACGTTGTATCCGCCGCAAGCCGCCAACGACGCGCCCGAAAGGGGGCACGCGACGGTGCCGGCCAAAGCCCCGGTCCGGATGATCGCGCCCCTGCCTTCGACCGCCGCAACGCTGGGTGCCCGGCTGCTCAACCCACCGCCCGCAGCCAAAGCCGCGTCCGCGCGCCTGGGCAGCTCGCTCCCCAACAGCCTCATGCCCGCGCAGGAATCCCTGGTGCATGGCGCGCGCATGTCCGCACAAAGTACCGCACGCGCGGTCGGCCGGCCTGTGCAGGTCAGCACGGCGCCGGCCATGTCGCGCAATGTGGACTCTCCTGACGGCATGCAGATTCCGCATTTCCTCAAGCGCGGCACCTGATTCGCCCTCCCTCCGGGCGCACCGCGTCAGGAAGCCGCCAGTTCCTTGCGCACTTCTTGCGCGGCCCGCACCATGTTGCCGAGCGCCGCTTCGGTTTCCGGCCAGCCCCGCGTTTTCAGCCCGCAGTCGGGATTGATCCAGAGGTTTTCCGCCGGGATCACGCTGGCGGCCTTTCGCAGCAAGCGCACCATGGCGTCCACGCTGGGAACGCGCGGTGAATGGATGTCATATACGCCCGGCCCGATTTCATTGGGATACCTGAAGGCGCCAAAGCCGCGCAGCAGTTCCATGTCGGAACGGCTGGTCTCGATGGTGATCACGTCGGCGTCCATTGCTGCGATTTCCGGCAGGATGTCGTTGAATTCGGCGTAGCACATGTGGGTGTGGATTTGCGTCTCGTCGCGCACACCCGAGGCACTGATGCGAAAAGCCCGCGTGGCGGTGCGCAGGTACGCGGCCCAGCTCGCACGGCGCAGCGGCAATCCTTCGCGAATGGCCGGCTCGTCGATCTGGACGATGCCGATGCCGGCCCTCTCAAGGTCCACCACCTCGTCGCGTATGGCCCAGGCGATCTGCTCGCAGGTCAGGCTGCGCGGCTGGTCGTCGCGCACAAAGGACCATTGCAGGATGGTGACGGGGCCGGTCAGCATGCCTTTCATCGGCAGCTTTGTCAGGCTCTGCGCATGGGCCGTCCATTCGACCGTCATGGGCGCAGGCCTGGCCACGTCGCCGAAGATCACCGGCGGCTTGACGCAGCGCGAGCCGTAGGACTGCACCCAGCCGTTGGCGGTGAAGGCAAAGCCGTCAAGCTGCTCGCCGAAGTACTCCACCATGTCGTTGCGCTCGGCTTCCCCATGCACCAGGACGTCAAGGCCCAGCGCCTCCTGCTTGCGTACCGCCAGCGCAATCTCGGCTTCCATCTTTTCACGGTAGCCCGCCGCGCCGAGTTCGCCGCGTTTGAACGCTGCGCGCGCAGCGCGGATCTCCGGCGTCTGCGGGAAGGAGCCGATGGTGGTGGTGGGCAGCGGCGGCAGCGCAAGGCGGGCGCGCTGCAGGACCTGGCGCACCGGAAAAGGTGAGCTGCGGCAATCGTCGCCTGCAACGCTGCGTGCAAGACGCAATGCCACGTCGGCCCGGTGCACACGGGGGCTGCGCCGGCGCGCCGCAACAGCCGCGCGGGCTGAAGCGAGCTCCCTGGCAACCAGAGACTCTTCTCCCGTGAACGCCGCGCGCAACATGCGCAGCTCGCCCAGTTTTTCCACAGCAAAGGCGAGCCAGGCGCGCAGTTCCGCATCCAGCGCGTTCTCGGCTGCAAGGCTGAAAGGCACGTGCAGCAGCGAGCAGGAAGGCGCGATCCAGAGTTCGCCCTGGTGCCTGGCAGTCACCGCGCGCAGCTTTGCCAGCGCCGCGTCCGGGTCTGTGCGCCAGATGTTGCGGCCGTCCACAATGCCCACCGACAGCACCTTGTGCGCAGGCAGCCAGTCGGCCACCCCCACCAGTTCCTCGGGCGCACGCACCGCATCGACATGCAAGCCCGCCACCGGCAGCTGGCAAGCCAGCCTCAGGTTGTCGGCCAGCGGCGAAAAGTAGGTGGCCAGCAGCAGCTGGGGTGCGTTGCGGGCAAGCTGCGAATAGCTGCGCTCAAAGGCGTAGCGCCACTGCTCGGGCAAATCCAGGCCCAGGATGGGCTCGTCCATCTGCACCCACTCCACACCTTGCGCCTTCAGCCGCCCGAGAATCTGCGCATACACCGGCAATAGTTTGTCGAGCAGGCTGAAGCGGTCAAAGCCGGGCTCTTCGCCGCCTGTCTTTTCCTTGCCAAGCCACAGAAAGCTCAGCGGCCCGAGCAGCACCGCCTTGACCCGGTGGCCGGCGCCCTGGGCCTGCGCCACTTCATCGAAGAGGCGCTCCGAAGCAAGGCTGAATTGCGTCCCTGCATTGAATTCGGGCACCAGGTAGTGGTAATTGGTGTCAAACCATTTGGTCATTTCCAGCGCGAAGCTGCCGCCGCCCGCCTTGCCATCCGCGCACGCACAGTCGGCACTGTGTGTATGGTCGCTGTGCGCATTCACGCCGCGCGCCATGGAGAAGTAGCGGCTGAGGGCAGACTCCCGGCCGGTGAAGCCAAAGCGCGCCGGTTCGCAACCCAGCATCTGGATGTGATTGGCCACGTGGTCGTAAAAAGCGAAGTCGCCTACCGTGACAAAGTCCAGCCCGGCTTCTTCCTGCACGGCCCAGTGCTGCTCGCGCAGGCCGGCTCCGGTGGCTTCCAGTGCAGCCAGGTCAATCTCGCCGCGCCAGTGTTTTTCGAGCGCGAATTTCAGTTCCCGGTTCGCGCCCATGCGCGGAAAACCCAGGGTATGTGTGTGGACCATCCAGTTATCTCCCAATGCAAATCAATCACAGAAGAACGCATGGTCGGCCAGATTCAACTATTATTCAAACGAAAGATATTGCCTTTCAATATGAAAATAATTGCTTCACCGATTAATCTGCTGATCGATCTGCAGGGAATAACTGATGAGCCCGTCCATCCTTGAACTGCGCCACCTGCGCACACTGACCGCCCTGCGCGACAGCGGCAGCCTGGTGCGCGCGGCGCAATTGCTCAACCTCACGCAGTCGGCACTCTCGCATCAGGTCAAGCTGCTCGAAGAGCGCTACGCCACGCCGCTGTTCGAGCGCAAGTCCGTACCCCCGCAGTTCAGCACCACGGGCCTCAGGCTGCTGGCGCTGGCCGACGCGGTGCTGTCGCAAGTCGAGGAAGCCGAGCGGGATGTGGCGCGACTGGCCACAGGGCGTTCAGGCCAGTTGCGCATCGCTGTGGAATGCCACACCTGTTTTGACTGGCTGATGCCGGCCATGGATTCGTTTCGCTCACGCTGGCCCGAGGTGGAACTGGACATTGTTTCGGGCTTTCACCCCGACCCGATTGCACTCGTGCTGCAGGACCGCGCCGACATCGCCATCGTCTCGGAAGAAGACGCCAGCGAAGCCGTGGATTTCCACCCGCTGTTCCGCTTTGAAATCATGGCGCTGCTGGCGAATGAGCATGCGCTGACGGCGAAAACGCATCTCACGGCAAGGGACTTCGCCAACGAAACCCTGATCACCTACCCGGTACCCGACGAAATGCTCGACGTGGTGCGCCAGGTGCTGGAGCCGGCCGGCGTCAGGCCTGCGCGCCGTACCACCGAGCTGACGATTGCCATGCTGCAACTGGTGGCCAGTGGCCGCGGCATCGCCGCCCTGCCCAAATGGGCCGTGCAAAGTTACCTGGATCGGGGTTACGTGACCGCAAGGCCGGTGGGCAAAAAGGGCCTGACGGGACGCCTCTATGTTGCGTGCACGCAAGCCATGTCAGGCCGGCCCTGGCTGGAAGACTTTGTGGCGATCACACGGGAAAGCTGCTTTCTCACGCTCAGCGAGATCGAACTTCTTTGAGAGAAAGTGGCCGTAGCGCGCTTCTTACAAGCGCAAACAGCTATCAAATCAATAGCAAATAGCCGCAGAAAAACCAGGGAGATGGCAGAGCGACTCAGTGGCGGCTCTGGCGCAGCTGGGTCAGCCGTTCGGCCATGGTGTCGATGTCAAGCGCGTCTTCGGCGTTGGCAAGATAGATTTCCAGGTCGGCAATGGCCCGCTCGGGCTCGCCATGCGCGGCCCAGGCCAGGCCGCGGTCGCGGTATTCGGTCCATGCTTCGGGCTGCAGAACGATCAGGCGGTCCTGCACGGGAATCAGGCGCTGCCAGTCTTCCTGTGTCTTGTGGATTTCCTTGAGATTGCGCAGCATGCGGCTGATGATTTCGCGCGGCGGCGCCGACTGCAGGTACAGGCCCATCGGCACCTCAAATTCTTCGTCGGCACTGCTGCGTTGCCGGAAAGGCTCCAGCCGCTCGGACAACTCTTCCCGGCTGAGCGACTGGCCGCTGAACGGATCAATCACAACCTGGCCTTTGGGCAGGTTGACCTTCACCATGAAATGCCCGGGAAAGGCCACGCCGCGCGCGTTCAGGCCCAAGCCCAGGGCCAGCTCAAGCCATAGCACCGCCAGCGTGATGGGAATGCCGCGGCGTGTGCGCAGCACGGCATTCAGGTAGCTGTTGTCGGGATCGTAGTAATCATTGACGTTGCCGCCAAAGTTCAGGTCGTGGAAGAAGAACTGGTTCAGTGCCCGCAGGCGCTGCAGCGCGGGAGCGTCGGCAGGCAGGCGGCGCTTGAGGCGGGCCAGCAACTGGTCTACGTCGCCCAGCACCTGCTGCACGTCAAGGTCGGGGTATTCGTCCTGCGCCAGGCTGACGGCGGCTTCCAGCAGAGGGAAATGCTCGTCGCTTTCCACAAGGCTGGAGAAATACTGCAATGGAGACGGTACGGTCAGATTTAATTGCATACCCTACTGTCTCATAAACCGGCGCAAAAAGGGAATCAAGGAATGCCCTTGAAGAGTCTGAAAAAGGCGACAGCTCAGTGTTTCAGGAGTTTTCGCACCTTCAGGCCCGATGCCCATAGCGCTATGAAATAAATAGCGCCTGACGCAATCAGGACAAGCGCCAGCAGCCCTATTCTCTCCAGATACTGGCCTTTCAGACCGACCCAGTTCACGGCCCCGGCCGCCCACAGCAGGAAAACCGCCAGCAACGCACTGGCACCCACCACCTGTGCCGAAAACATGCCCCAACCGGGCGCCGGCGTGTAGCTGCCGCGCCGCTTGAGCCCCCACAGCAGCCAGAGCGCATTGATGAGCGCGCCAATACCGATGGCCAGCGCCAGCCCGGCATGTTGCAAAAACGGCACCAGCGCCAGATTGAGCAGCTGTGTCACCACCAGGACGACCACCGCAATGCGCACCGGCGTCTTGATGTCCTGGCTGGCATAAAAACCGGGCGCCAGCACCTTGATGGCCACCAGTCCCAACAGGCCCGCGCCGTAGCCCATCAAGGCCGTGGTGGTCTGCTGCACGTCGCGGTCGGTAAAAGCACCATAGTGATAAAGCGTGGCGACCAGCGGCTGGGCAAACGTCATCAGGGCCACGGCACAGGGAACGGCCAGCAGCACCACAATGCGCAGGCCCCAGTCAAGCATGGCCGAATAGCGCGCCGCATCGCCGGCGGCTTTGGCAGCCGACAGCTGCGGCATCAGCACGACACCGATGGCCACACCCAGCATTGCGGTCGGGAACTCCATCAGGCGGTCGGCGTAAGTGAGCCAGCTGACGCTGCCGGGCGTGAGGTGCGAAGCGATCTGCGTATTGATAAGAAGCGAAATTTGCGCCACGCTGACACCCAGCAGGGCCGGCACCATGAGCCGGGTGATGTTTTGGGTGGCGGGATCGGCCCAGGCCGCCTTGATCGCAGAAGGGTTCCAGCCAATGCGCGGCAGCAGCCCCAGCCGGAACAGCGCCGGCACCTGCACCGCCAGTTGAAGGATGCCGCCCACCATCACGCCGCCGCCCAGGGCGTAAACCGGCTCGATCCCGTGTGCCTTGAACCAGGAAGCGCCCAACCAGGCCGCCAGAATCATGGAAAGGTTGAGCAATACCGGCGTGGCAGCCGGCACGGCAAACCGGCGCCAGGTGTTGAGCACGCCCGAGGACAGCGCTACCAGCGACATGAAGCCGATGTAAGGAAACATCCAGCGTGTCATGAACACGGCAGCCTCGAAGCCACGCGCCTCCTGCTTCAGGCCGCTGGCCATGGCCCAGACCAGCACCGGGGCTGCCGCCACGCCGGCCACGCAAGTCAAAAGCAGCGCCCAGGCCAGTAAAGTGGCGACCCGGTCTATCAGCAGTTTGGTCTCGGCTTCGCCGTTTTGGGCCTTAGTGGCCGCCAGCACCGGCACAAAAGCCTGGCTGAAAGCCCCTTCGGCAAACAGCCGCCGGAACAGGTTGGGAATGCGAAATGCCACATTGAAGGCATCCGTCATGGCGCTGGCGCCAAAAGTCGAGGCAATCAGCAGTTCCCGCACCAAACCGGTGATTCGGGAGACCAGGGTCAGAAGGGATACGGTAGAGGCGGATTTGAATAGGGACACCCGTGGAGTTTAGCCTCGGCCTTGCACCGCCCAACCAATGTCAAGCTGGCTTGATACGGTGCCGAAAAATCGGCTCAAAGCGCTGAATCCAGGCATAAAATCGGCCTCAAGCCCTTATAAAACAAGCGAAAGTCGCTACCAATTTGATAGCAAATGACTGTCAAACCCCTCTTCACCAGCATGAGCCGTGGAACCGGCTTTGCCGGGCCACAGGCGGGCGGCCCCCTCGGGGGGCAAGGAGTTACACGCAGTGAACGACTGTGGGGGCTATAATCGTGGGCTTTGCTGCAACATCCACAGACTCCTCCCCAGGATTAAAGGAATTTATATATGGCTACCGCCAAACCCAAGAAAAAGAACCCCCGCCTCGCGTCGGGCCGTAAGCGCGTCCGCCAGGACGTCAAACTCAACGCTGCGAACACCTCGCTGCGCTCCAAATACCGCACCGCTGTGAAAAACGTCGAAAAAGCCGTTGCAGCCGGTGACAAAGACAAAGCCAAGGACCTGTTCGCCAAGGCCCAAAGCATTGTGGACACGGTTGCCGACAAGGGCATCTTCCACAAGAACAAGGCAGCGCGCGACAAGAGCCGCCTGTCCGCCAAGGTGAAAGCCCTGGCACTGGCCCCCGCAAAGGCCGCCTGAGCAATCAGGCAAATCGCCCGGACGGCATCTTTCTAACGAAAATACCGTCCGCCGTTTTGTAGGGTGCGCTGCAGCAAAGCAAAAAAGCCGTCGAAAGACGGCTTTTTTGTTGGGCGCTTCGAAAACCTCAGTCTTTGCGCGGGGGATCCGGAATTAAACAGGCTTCGGCCACCTGTAAATCGTTGTCTTTGGCGAAGTTGATGGCGAAGTCCCAGGCCATGGGCTCGGCCTCGCGCAGCTCTGAGTTAACGACCACACACTTGACGCCGTTGATGACGGTGGGCACGCACCAGGGGGAGTAGGTCAGGTGGCTGCCGGGCTGCGGGCCGCCCGGGCGGAAATGACTCATCACGCCGCACAACCTGTCGGCCCAGTCGCTGGGCCGGAAGGTTTTGCCGTCGCGGGTAATACCCTGAATGAAGACTTCTTTGGCGGTGTTGGAGACCATCGGATGGAGGGTTTTTGCGGCGCCTGACGTGGGAAGGGGATCGTATTCACCCCATGCTGCACCGCACAACAATTCTATCTTATTTGCGACTCTTATATAAGACTTGATGCCTGATTTTCAACATCAGGAGGCGCCAGGCGCCTGCATTGCAGTGATGCAGGATCGTCACAAAAGCCCGCAAACTCTGCGCCTAAAATCAGCCCAGGCCCGCTTCACTTGTCGCGGGCCTCCGATTTTCCACACTGTCACAGCCCTTGTTCCGGAGTTCTCCATGACCGCAGCCCTGCCCAAGCACATCGAAGCCGCCTCCCCTCACGTGATGAACACCTATGGCCGCCTGCCCATCGCGCTGGACCACGGCCAGGGCTGCCGCGTCTGGGACGTCAACGGCAAGGCTTACCTCGACGCGCTGGGCGGCATCGCCGTCAACACTCTGGGCCACAACCACCCCAAGCTGGTGCCGGCCCTGCAAGAGCAGATTGCCAAGATCATTCACAGCTCCAATTACTACCATGTGCCGCTGCAGGAAACCCTGGCCGCCAAACTGGTCGAACTGTCGGGCCTGGAAAACGTGTTTTTCTGCTCTACCGGCCTGGAAGCCAACGAAGCCGCGCTCAAGCTGGCGCGCAAGTTCGGCCACGACAAAGGCATTGAGCGCCCGGAAATCGTCGTCTATGAAAAAGCCTTCCACGGCCGCAGCATCGCCACCCTGAGCGCCACCGGCAACCCCAAGGTGCAGGCCGGCTTCGGCCCGCTGGTCGAAGGCTTTATCCGGGTACCGCTGAACAACATCGACGCGCTGAAAGCCGCCACCGCCAACAACCCCAACGTGGTCGCGGTGTTTTTTGAAGCCATCCAGGGCGAAGGCGGCATCAACAGCATGAAGGACGACTACCTGCGCGAAGTGCGGGCCCTCTGCGACGAGCGCGACTGGCTGCTGATGATCGACGAGGTGCAGTGCGGCATGGGCCGCACCGGCAAATGGTTTGCCCACCAATGGTCGGGCATCAAGCCTGACGTGATGCCGCTGGCCAAAGGCCTGGGTTCCGGTGTGCCGATTGGCGCGGTGGTGGCCGGCCCCAAAGCCGCCCACATCTTTGGCCCCGGCAACCACGGCACCACGTTCGGCGGCAACCCGCTCGCCATGCGCGCCGGTGTGGAAACCCTGCGTATCATGGAAGAAGAAGGCCTGCTGGCCAATGCGGTAAAGGTGGGCGAACACCTGCGCGCGGCGCTGGCTCGCGAACTCGCCGGTGAAAAGGGCCTGAAAGAAATCCGCGGCCGCGGCCTGATGCTGGGCATTGAGCTCACGGTGCCCTGCGGCGAACTTCTCGCCCGCGCCGCCGAAAACGGCTTGCTGCTGAGCGTGACCGCCGACACCGTGATCCGCATGGTGCCTTCACTGATCATGACCACGGCCGAGGCCGACGAAGCGGTGGCCATCCTGGTTCCGCTGATCAAGCAGCTTTTGAAAGAAAAATCAGCATGACCGCAACGAAAGAATTTTCCGCCGGGCCGCCCCAAGGAAAATTAGCCCCCTCGGGGGGCAGCGCAGCACACGCAGTGGCAAGCGTGGGGGCTCCTTTAGTGCGGCATTACCTGCAGTTCAGTGACCTGAACGCGGCCGAATACGCCTACTTGTTTGAGCGTGCCGCCATCATCAAGAAGAAATTCAAGACCTACGAAAAACACCAGCCACTGGTCGACCGCACGCTGGCGATGATTTTCGAAAAGGCCTCGACGCGTACGCGCGTGAGCTTTGAAGCCGGCATGTACCAACTGGGCGGCAGCGTGGTGCACCTGACCACCGGCGACAGCCAGCTGGGCCGCGCCGAGCCGATTGAAGACAGCGCCAAGGTCATCAGCCGCATGGTCGACCTGGTGATGATCCGCACCTTCGAGCAGACCAAGATCGACCGCTTCGCCGAGCACTCGCGC
Source organism: Polaromonas sp. P1_F6 (assembly GCF_056405695.1). Lineage (NCBI taxonomy): Bacteria > Pseudomonadati > Pseudomonadota > Betaproteobacteria > Burkholderiales > Comamonadaceae > Polaromonas > Polaromonas sp. P1_F6. Next base: position 541,288 of record NZ_JBFUBQ010000002.1, on the reverse strand, counting down.
GTGCCGGTCATCAACGGCCTGACCAACGAATTCCATCCCTGCCAGATCCTGGCCGACATCTTCACCTACATCGAGCACCGCGGCTCCATCAAAGGCAAGACAGTGGCCTGGGTGGGCGACGGCAACAACATGGCCAATACCTGGCTGCAGGCCAGCGAAATCCTCGGCTTCAAGGTGCACGTGAGCACCCCGGGCGGCTACGAGGTTGACCAGTCCATCGCGGGCATCCGTTCGGCCGAAAGCTACAAAGTCTTCAAGGACCCGATGCAAGCCTGCGCCGGCGCCGACCTGGTCACCACCGACGTATGGACCAGCATGGGCTATGAGGCCGAAAACGAAGCACGCAAGAAAGCTTTCGCCGACTGGTGCGTGGACGCCGAGATGATGGCCGCGGCCAAGCCCGATGCGCTTTTCATGCACTGCCTGCCTGCCCACCGCGGCGAAGAAGTCGAAGCCGACGTGATCGACGGCCCGCAGTCCGTGGTCTGGGATGAGGCTGAAAACAGGATGCACGCACAAAAGGCACTCATGGAGTTCCTTTTGCTCGGGCAGCTCGCGTAAACGCTGAGGGATCAACGATAGAGCGTGGGCTCCATCGGCACTGCGAGCCGTGTCACCCTTCTCGCGGAACACCAGGCGCTGAAGCGGACGGGCTGTCCAACGCAATTGCGGCACCGCGAAGCGCAGGTGATTGCCCGGACTGAATGACATACACCGGCACGTCTGTCAGGAACCCTGCAAAGCGGCCCTTTGCCTTGAAGCGTTGCCCAAACGCCGTACGCTCGAAAACTTTTCCCATGCGCGGAACGATGCCGCCGCCGATAAATATCCCGCCGCGAGCCCCGAGCGTCAGTGCCAGATTACCCGCGACCGTTCCGAGGAATGCGCAGAAAAGATCGAGCGCCTCACGGGACCAGGGATCACGCCCATCCAGAGCCGCTGACGCTACGCCCGCCGCATCAAGTCTGACATCAGGTGCGTAGCCGTCGGCTTCTTTGACGGCATGGTAAATATCCACCAGGCCCTGGCCGCACACGGCTCTCTCGGCCGAAACGTGACCGTAGCGGCGGCTTAACCAATGAAGTACCGCTTGCTCACGCGGAGTGCAAGCCGCCAAAGTGGCATGTCCGCCTTCCCCCTCGATCGGGATCCAACCACCCTGTCCGTCAGGCAACAGCCCCGAAACGCCCAAACCGGTACCGGGCCCGATCAAACCCATCGCAGCGAAAGGGGCGGCCTTTGCCCCCTGAACCTGACGCAACTCCTCTGGCTTCAGCGTGGGCAGCGCCAGGGCCAGCGCCGTAAAGTCATTCAGCACCCGCAGCTTCGCGAATCCAAATTGCTCTTTCAGTGCTTTGATCGAGAAAGTCCAACGATGATTGGTCATTCGCACCTGATCCCCATGCACTGGATTGGCAATCGCGATTGCGCAGTCAGGAGGGGCGCTTCGCCCCATGACGCCCAGGTAATGCCGGATTGCATCCGCAAGGCTGGCGTATCCTGCACAAGGCAATATCACCAGGTCATTGATGGATTCCCCGGCACTGGTCTGCCATGCGAAGCGCGCATTGGTCCCGCCTATGTCGGCCAAAAGCCGCCCATCGCCGCCAGGACTGACGGGCAATGCCGTCATCTTTTTTTCATCGCAACCGGGCCAGGATGAGCCGCTTGTCATTCCATGGTGATTTTTGCGGTCTTCACAATCTCGCGGTACAGCGCGGCCTGTGGACCGACGAACGCACGAAGCTCACGGCCGGTCATCGGAGCGACCGTGATGCCGGCTTCCGCCAGCTTTGTGCGCACGTCGGGCTGCGCGAGGGCGTCCAGCAATGCCTTTTCATAAGCGGCCACGATAGAGGGGGAGGTTCCCGCTTTCACAAACAGGCCTTGCCAGAGCGGCAGTGAAATTCCGTTGAAGCCCTCTTCCTCGCCAATGCGCCTGACATTCGGCAGCTGCGGAACGCGTGCACTATCCGACACCGACAGGGCCTTGATCTTGCCCTCCTTGAGAAAGGGCATTGCCGTCGACAAGACCAGCACCGCGCTGTCCACCTGGCCACCAACAAGATCATTCACGATCTGGGCACCACCACGGTACGGGATATGCAACATTTCCACCTTCGCCCGCTTATTGATAAGCGACCCGTAGAGATGTTGCATCGTCGCAATTCCGGGCGTTGCGTAATTGAAGTTCTCTTTACCGCTTTTTCGCAGCGCGCCCGCCAGGTCGGAAAGCGTCGCGTGGGGCGAACCCGCGGGGACGGCGAATACCAGGGGCACCGTGGTCATTCTTCCAACCGGCAGAAGGTCCTTCTCCCAATCAAGCCTGGCTTTCGGATTGACCATGGGCACCAGCACGGTATCCGTGCCGCCCATGTAGATGAGGTTACCGTCAGCTGGCGCATTGAGCACTTTTTGCGCGGCGATCATGCCGCTGGCGCCCGCAACGTTCTCGACGATGACCTGACGCCCCAGGCGCTTCGACAGCTCGGTACCCACAACGCGGGCGACCAGATCGGCACTGCCGCCGGCAGAGTACCCGACTATCAGCGATACAGGCTTGTCCGATTGTGCGCGGCCAATGCCCGGGAATAACGCGCCGGCGCCCAGCAAGGCAAGCTGGTTCAACAGCCTGCGACGCCCGGCTCGCTGGCGAGCGAAAAGATCTTCCATGACGTGTCTCCATGTTTTATGTACCAGCTGAATGCATGGCGAGTATATTGTATTTATATTTATTGTAAATTGTATTAATTTCTAATTTATTCAATATAAAACATGATATTACTTAAATACAATATGTATCCATCACAAATTTTTAAGCGAGCATGGCCAATACAGGCATACCGCCTCAAGCAAAGCAGCCCATGAATACAAGTATGTTTGAGTCATTTATCACCGGCCACTGGTTCAGCGGCGAAGCCAAGCGCATCTGGAGCGACAGGGCCACTTTGCAGGTATGGCTCGATGTCGAAGCAGCACTGGCTCGTGCCCAGGCCGAGCTTGGTGTCATTCCCGCCGAGGCCGCGCAAATCATCGGGAAGAAGGCCGATGCCCGGCTCTTCGATCTGGAACGCCTGTCCCGGGACATCGCGTTTGCTCAACATCCGCTCGTTCCCGTCCTCTCCCAGTTCGAAGAACTGTGTGGCGACCCGGCAGCGGGCTATATCCATTGGGGGGCGACGACCCAGAACATCTTCGATACCGCAAGTTCACTGCAGATGCTCGAGACACACCACTTGTTGACGGGTCACCTGGATGCAGCCATCGCCGCACTCGGCGGACTGGCACTGGAACACCGGGCCACGGTGATGGCGGGCCGCACACACGGCCAGCATGCGTTGCCAATGACGTTCGGCTTCAAGCTTGCCGGCTGGATCGACGAACTGGACAGGGACCGCGACCGCCTGATGCTGCGCCTGGCCTCATCGTTCGTCGCTTGTATGGGCGGTGCGATAGGCACTTTCGCGGCGATGGGCATCAAAGGCCGGGCCGTGGAAGCCCGCATGGCTGAGCAACTCGGGTTACCGCCAGCCGGGCTGCCAAGCCGTTCGTCTTATGACCGCGTGTGCGACTACATTTCAGCACTGGGACTGCTTGCGGGGACGGCGCAGAAAATCGCGCAAGACATCGTATTCATGCAGCGCACAGAAATCGGGGAGGTTGCGGAGGCGTTTCATATGGGCAAGGTAGGCAGCTCGACCATGGCGCAGAAACGCAATCCTTCCACCGCGCTGCTGCTGGTCAGTCTTGCGCGCATGATGCGGATGCGGGTGCCTGCGGCCCTTGAAGCCATGGTGCGCATGGACGAAGGCGACTCGTCGGCAACCAACGTGACCGACACCTTGCTTCCAGAAATCGCCATCATCTCGGCGTCTATTGCCGAAACCCTTGCCACACTGGCAAAGGGTCTCACCGTGAACACTGAGGCGATGCGGCACAATCTTGAATTATCGAACGGCCTGATCGCTTCAGAAGCCGTCATGATGCGGCTGACCAGGCTGATGGGACGCCACGAAGCACACAAGGTACTCTACGAAGCAGCGCAACGGTCCCAATCCGAAGGCGTTCCGTTTATAACAAGCATCAGTGAGCACCCGATGTTTGCAAAGCATGGGCTTCCTGAGGGCCTGGCCCTGGCACTTGTTGCGAGCAACTATGTGGGCGAATCGGCGGCAATCACGATTGAGACGGTCGAGCGCGTGACGCAACCTCGATAAGCGGTCAACCTAAAAGGGACACCTTGTGCTTAAAACTCTCTCCGTTGGCATCGTCGGTTACGGTTACGCCACCAAAACGCTTCATGCGCCTTTGATAGCAGGAGTCCCGGGGCTCAGGCTTGCTGCGATTTCAAGCAGCGATCCTTCCAAAGTGTATGCCGACTGGCCCGATGTGCAGGTCGAGGCAACTGCAGAGCGGCTTTTTGCGCGTCCGGACATTGACCTTGTGGTGATACCAACACCCAACGACACACATTTTTCGCTCGCTTGCGCGGGGCTGGCCGCAGGCAAGCATGTGGTGGTCGACAAACCCTTTACGGTAACGTTGGACGAAGCACGGCAATTGCAGGCAAAAGCGCAGGCCGCCGGGCGCTTGATCTCCGTCTTCCACAATCGGCGCTGGGATGCGGACTTCCTGACGGTGCGCCAGGTCATTGCCTCCGGTGAGCTGGGGAAAATCGTTCATTTTGAATCGCACTTTGATCGCTACCGGCCGGAAGTTCTTGCCCGCTGGCGTGAACAAGCCGATACAGGCGGCGGACTCTGGTACGACCTTGGAGCACATTTACTGGATCAGGCGTTGCAGCTATTCGGGCTTCCCGAATCGATTGCGCTCGACCTCGCGCAGCAACGCGATGGTGCCAAGACTCCCGACTGGTTTCACGCCGTGCTGCGCTATGGCCAAAGCCGGATCATTCTGCATGGCAGTGCTCTAACGCTTGCCCCGGGGCCGCGCTTCACAGTGCATGGAAGCCTGGGCAGTTTCGTCAAGATGGGGCTTGATCCACAAGAGGATGCGCTAAAAGCCGGAAAGCGACCGCCCGCGCGGGACTGGGGGGTTGATCACTTGCCTGCCGCGGTTTCAGTTTGGCTTGACGGCGTTTGCGCAAGGCGCGAAATAAACTGCGTTGCGGGTGACTACCCTGCCTACTACAGCGCAGTACGCGATGCCATCCATGGCAAGGGAGTCAACCCCGTCACGGCCAATGAGGCGATGCAGGTCATCGGTTTGATTGAGCTAGGACTGCGGAGTGCGCGAGAGGGTCGCACACTGCCCGTTTCTGCCATCGAATTCCAGGCGTAACAGCACGCGTTCGGCTAAATGATCAAGACCCGGCAAGCGCTTCGCCGGGGGTTTTGACGGGTTTGCGGGAAGCCTGCGCCGCCGGCTGGCCAGCAGGCGGCAGCACTGCAATGGATTGACCCGCTTTTCGGGTGACAGGAATCAGGCGTACGCCATAGGGGATTGAGGGGTCGGCCCATCGTGCATTGATGGCCTGATACAAATATTCGATCTGATCGGCCACGCTGCATCCGACCGTGTCAAAGAAGTTGGCGTGCTCGTTCGCCAGATCCGTACGTCCCAGCAACACCACGCTCAGCAGTGCGGGTATGCCAACACCGGCTTCTTGCAGCAGTTCCCGGAATCTGGCGCCATCTTCGATGCCCCACGCCACCAACGCGCTGAAAGGTAGCTGCCCCGAGGCATCCAGACTGGCCTTGATCATCCCCACAAGCACCGCTTCGTAGTTCTCATCAGGCAGGTGCGGCACAGTGATCGCCTGAAGCTCAATTCCTGTCAGGGTGGTCTGCAGGTAGTCGAACCGCCGCCGTCCCATCTGGGTTGCCAGAAATGGGTGCGACGTCGTTGCATACGCAATGCGCGTATGGCCTTGCTGCTGCAAAAGCGTGATCGCCGCAGCCAGTGGCTCTCCCCATTCCATGCCGACCACCTCGACGTCAGCTCCAGCGAGGGCCGCGCCATCCACGGCCAACGCATCACATTTCTCTTTCAGCGCTGCGAGCAAATCAATCGTGATGGTTTTGTAGCTCGACTGAACCACGCAGGCGTCAAAGCGGGGCGAACCCTTCAAGATGGTCCGCGCATGGGCGGGATCGGTGTAGGAAACTTCCAGTACACGGTGGCCGTCGGCGGTAAAGCGGCGCTGAAGCCCTTCTATCAACACACGGCCGCGGGCAATGCTGATGGAACGGCGCAGCAGCAACACGGATCTGCCGGCCGATGGCTGGGCGCCCGGACTGGCACCGGTGGCTTCACCCTCCACGCGAAAATAGGTGCCACGGCCTACCTGCGATGCAATCAGTCCCCTGGCTTTCAAGCCCTGGAAGGCGCGCTGAATCACCATCTGGGAGACGGCAAACCGGCGCATCAAATCCCGAATGGTCGGAAGGCGATCCCCGGGCTGGGCAGTACGTGCCAACTCTTCGAGGTACTGTTCCAGATCAGATGCTGTATTGCTCATATACATACAATACAACACATTTCATGCAACCCTCAATTGCCCTGGCTATGCACCATGCATACCTTGAGCAATATGCGCCGGGCTCAACACAACATCCCTCAACCGCGGCCCACAAACGGCATCTTCGTGGCCATGATGGTCATGAACTGCACATTGGTCGACAGCGGCAGCGACGCCATGTGCACCACCGCATCGGCGACTTCCTTCGCATCCATCATCGGCTCAATGGCGATCTCGCCGTTGGCCTGGGGCACGCCCTTGGCCATGCGGGCCGCAAGCTCCGTCATGGCATTGCCGATGTCGATCTGGCCGCAGGCGATGTTGTACTTGCGCCCGTCCAGCGAGATCGACTTGGTCAGGCCCGTGATGGCGTGTTTGGTCGAGGTATAAGGCGCTGAGTTGGGCCGAGGCGCATGGGCGGAAATCGAGCCGTTGTTGATGATGCGGCCGCCCTGGGGCAACTGGTCTTTCATCAGCTTGATGGCGGCCTGCGCACAGAGAAAGGAGCCGGTCAGGTTGATGTTGACCACATTGGTCCACTGCTCAAACGTGATGTCTTCGAGGTTGACGGGCGGCGCGCCCACACCGGCGTTGTTGAACAGCAAGTCCAGCCGGCCGAACTTTTCCTTGACCCTGGCGAATGCCGCCGCCACGGAGTCAGGCTGGCTCACGTCGGTCGGCAAAGCCAGTGCGCGGTCTGTGCCCGACTCTTTGGCAACCTCGTTGAGCGGTTCGGCGCGACGGCCCACCAGCGCCACGCTGTAGCCTTCACGCAGCAGGGCCAGGGCCACAGCCTTGCCAATTCCGGTGCCCGCGCCGGTGACGAGTGCGACTTTGCCGCTGGACTTGTTCTCGGAATTCATGGTGTGCCTTTTGTCTCTTTGAAGGGGGTTGTAAAGGTGTTCTGGTAAATCGATGCCGCAACGAGCGCTACAGCCTTTAATTGTGCCCGAGGCTGACGGATTCCACAGGCCGCGCCCGACGACTGCGCGGCCCGCTTTTGTCAGGTACTTTAGGTTTCAACTATTTTTGAGATTGTTGGAAATAACCGACACCACGGCTTTTTTGCCGGTGCTACCTTTGCACCCATGACAGCCCGCACCTCCGCTTCCACCACATCACCACCGCGAAAACTCTGGGACATCTCACCGTCGGTGGATGAAAACGCCCCGGTGTTCCCCGGCGACACGGCCTATTCGCAGCAGTTGCATTTTTCACTGGCGCCGGACTGCCCGGTCAACGTCAACAGCATCACACTATCGCCCCACACCGGCGCGCATGCCGATGCGCCGCTGCACTATGCCAACGGTGAAACAAGCGTCGGCGAACTCGACCTCGCGCCCTACCTCGGGCCGTGCCGCGTGATCCACTGCATGGACTGCGGCCCGCTGGTGCAGCCGGAACACATCGCCCATGCGCTGGAAAACCTGCCGCCCCGCGTGTTGCTGCGTACCTCAGCGGCAGCCAGTCAGTCATGGGGGTCATTTACGGCCATAGCCCCCGCCACGCTTGCGCTGCTAGCTACCAAAAACATAGCACTTGTCGGCATTGACACGCCCAGCGTGGACCCCGCCACCAGCCAGGATTTGCCCAGCCACCACCAGTTGCTGGCGCACGGCCTGCGCGTGCTCGAAAACCTGGTACTCGACGACGTGGCCGAAGGCGACTACGAACTCATTGCCCTGCCGCTCAAACTCACCCGGGCCGACGCCTCACCCGTTCGCGCAGTCCTGCGTGAACTTCCATGAAGACCACTCCATGACCACTCTGCAAGACTGCCGCGCCCTCGATGCGCAAGACCCGCTGCGCACGCTGCGCCAGCAATTCACCTTGCCCGAAGATGTGATCTACCTCGACGGCAATTCGCTGGGCGTGCTGCCCAAAACAGCCGCCGCTCGCGTCGCTGAAGCCGTGACGGCCGAATGGGGCCAGGGCCTGATCCGCTCCTGGAACAATGCCGGCTGGTTTGAGCTGCCGCAACGCCTGGGCAACAAGATTGCCCGGCTGATAGGTGCTGCCCCCGGCGAAGTAGTGGCCACCGACAGCACCTCCATCAACCTCTACAAGGTGCTGAGCGCTGCACTGCACATCGCGGCCCAGGACGCGCCCACGCGCAAGGTCATCGTCAGCGAGCGCAGCAACTTCCCGACCGACCTGTACATCGCAGAAGCCCTGTGCCGTGAACGCGGCTTTCGGCTGCGACTGGTCGAGCCCGAAGAGCTTGCCGCCGCGCTCACCAGCGAAGTGGCCGTGCTGATGCTGACCCACGTGAACTACCGCACCGGAGCCATGCACGACATGGCCGCCGTCACCGCCGCAGCGCATGCAGCAGGCGTACTCACCGTCTGGGACCTGGCACACAGCGCGGGCGCCGTGCCGGTAGACCTGAATGCGGCGAAAGCCGATTTCTCGATTGGCTGCGGCTACAAGTACCTCAACGGTGGCCCCGGCGCGCCGGCCTTTGTCTGGGTCAACCCCAAACATGCAGACCGCTTCTGGCAGCCGCTGGCCGGCTGGTGGGGCCATGCAGCACCTTTTGAATTCACTCCGGACTACCGGCCTGCCGCAGGCATCTCACGTTACCTCTGCGGCACCCAGCCCATCCTGAGCATGACCGCGCTGGAGTGCGGACTGGACACTGTGCTGGCCGCCGAGACGTTCGGTGGCATGCAGGCCCTGCGCAAAAAATCGCTGGCACTCACCGACCTGTTTATTCAACTCGTCGAAGAACGCTGTGCCGGCCACGGCCTGGGCCTGGCCACACCGCGCGAACATGCCCAGCGTGGCTCGCAGGTCTGTCTGACCAAAACCCAAGGTGCCTACGCCATCGTGCAGGCGCTGATCGCACGCGGCGTCATCGGCGACTTCCGCGCCGGAGACGGCGGCGCCGGCAAGCACCTCGACATCCTCCGCTTCGGCTTCACGCCGCTCTACATCGGTTTTGAAGACGTGTGGAATGCCGTCGAGCATCTGAAGCAGGTGCTGGCAACCGCCGAGTGGCAAAAAGCCGAATTCAACCAGAAGCACGCGGTCACCTGATGAACAACCACAACAACGACAACAAACCCCAAGCGCCCGCAGACATCGTACGGGACGAAAAAGCGCAGCTCGACTTCAGTCAGTCGATGAGCTATGGCGACTACCTGCAGCTCGACGCGATCCTCAGCGCACAAAAACCGCTCTCGCCCGACCACAACGAAATGCTGTTCATCATCCAGCACCAGACCAGTGAACTCTGGATGAAGCTGATGCTGCACGAGCTGCGCGCGGCAATTGCCAACGTCGCGAAAGACGAACTGGGCGCCGCTTTCAAGATGCTGGCCCGCGTGAGCAAGATCATGGAGCAGCTGGTACACGCCTGGGACGTGCTGGCCACCATGACGCCGCCCGAGTACAGCGCGATACGCCCTTACCTGGCCAACTCCAGCGGATTTCAAAGCGCGCAATACCGCTGCATCGAATTCGCACTCGGCAACAAGAACGCCGCCATGCTCAAGCCGCATGCGCACCGGCCCGACCTGCTCGCGCAGGTACAAGCCGCGTATGAGGCCCCGTCACTCTACGACGAAGCCCTGCGCCTGCTGGCCCGCCGCGGCCTGGCCGTACCGGCCAGCCACACGCAGCGCGACTGGACGCAAGGCTATGTCGAAAGCGATGAGGTTGAGCAGGCCTGGCTCGTGGTGTATCGCGATCCGAAGAAATACTGGGACCTCTACCAGCTCGGCGAAGAACTCACCGACCTGGAAGACGCTTTCCGGCTCTGGCGCTTCCGGCATGTGACCACGGTGGAACGCGTGATCGGGTTCAAGCGCGGCACGGGTGGGACCGGCGGCGTCAGCTACCTGCGCAAGATGCTGGATGTGGTTTTATTTCCTGAGATCTGGAAACTACGCACTGACTTATAGGCGCCCCCGGGGTGCAGACGGTGAATCCCGGGGGCTTTGGTGATCAGCAAGCGCCGCTGTCCTGGAAATACCCCGGGTCGATCTGGTATGCCTCTGGACTTCCTTCCCCGACAAACGCCCCGAGCTGGCGAGGATTTCCGCCTGTTCACACCGCAAGCTGTTGAGTGCGGCCATGGGGCCCATGCCGAAGTTTTCCGCAAACTTGCGCTGAAAAGTGCGCCGGGACATATTGCACATATCCGCCATCTCGTCGACGGACCATTCGTGATCAAGCCGGGCCTGCAACAACTCGATCAACTGGCGAAATGGTGCAACGGCCCGATCCTGAATCCTCAGGGCCTGGCTGTACTGGCGCTGATCGCCGTCCCTGCGTAAATAGACAAGCAGCCGCCGCGCAACGCGCTGCGAGATGTCGGCGCCATGGTCGCGCTCGATAAGGGCCAGCGCGAGGTCGATACCGGCGGTAACACCCGCCGTGGTCCAGTACTTGCCGCTTTCGCAGTAGATCTTGTCGTCGTTAACCCTGAGGTCCGGAAAGTCCCGCTGCAATCTCTCGGCGGATCGCCAGTGGGTGGTGACCTCCCGGCCACTCAACAGCCCGGTGGCGGCGAGCAGGAAGGCCCCCGTGCAAACGCTGCAGGTTCTACGTGTGGCCTGGTCTCTTTCCCGCAGCCAGTTGACCAATTGAAGATCGGCACATGCCGCATGGATACCGCCACCGCCCGGTACCACCAGCGCATCGATCGGCAATGCCGCGGCAGCCCCCAGATCGTGGTTCACATGGATTTTCAGTGCACCATCGGCGCTCGTTACAACGTCCTTCTGTGCCATGGTGATCAGGCAATACGCCGGAACGCCCACCTCTTCATTTGCCGTGGCAAATGCCTGCCACGGCCCGGCGAGGTCAATGGGCTGGAAGCCGTCGAACAAGAGAAATGCCACCCATTTTGGCGCACATTCGCCCGCTTTTGGCACTGTCCCTGCGGCACCTGGCCTTACCGTCAGCGTATTAAGGAGGGTGTTCATGAAAGTTAATATTATTCTCTTCAATGCACTGACACAACTTGATTTGACAGGGCCTTTTGAAGTACTGGCACGTGTGCCGGGGGTGCATGTCGAGCTCGTAGGGAAGTCACTGGAGCCAGTCCGCTCGGACCGCGGCCTCACGCTGACACCCACCACGACCATCGCAAACGCACCGCCCTGCGACCTGCTGGTGGTGCCGGGGGGACCTGGAACCGACGACGCCATACTGGATGCCGAGTGGGTCAATTTCACCCGCAGGCAAGCAAAGTCAGCAAAGTACATCTTCGGCATCTGTACGGGTTCGCTGCTGCTCGGCGCCGCGGGCCTTCTCAAGGGCAGGCGAAGCACCTGCCACTGGCAGGCCATCGATTTTCTGCCGGCGTTCGGTGCCGTCGTCACCAGAGAGCGCATGTGTGTGGACGGAAATATCTTCACTGCGGGCGGCGTGACATCCGGCATCGACATGGCCTTGAAGGTCGTCGCAATGCTGAAGGGAGACGAAACAGCCAAGCAAATCCAGCTCCAGATCGAATACGACCCCAAGCCGCCCTTTCCAGGTGGTACGCCCTTTACATCGGAGCCGGCCATCATCGAGAAATGCCTGGCAGCGACGCAGGCGCGGCGAGCCCTGCGGGCCTCGGCCGTCGGCTATGCGGCCCTTCGCATGCCAGTCTGAAAAGTACCGGTAACCCTGGAGAAACTTATGAGCAAGAAACTGTTTTCACTGGTTTTTTGGGCCTTGCTGGCATGCGGCATGGGCGCGCAGGCGCAAGGTGTTTACCCCTCGAAACCGGTGACATTGATTGTTCCCTACCCCGCAGGAGGTCCTATGGACAAGCTCGCGCGGGAGCTTGCCTTACCGCTGGAAAAGCAGTTAGGGCAATCCATCATCATCCAGAACCTGTCAGGCGCCGGTGGAAACCTGGGCAGTACCATCGCCTTGCGTGCGACTGCCGACGGCTATACCCTGCTGTTGAACCATATCGGGATGGCGACAGCCCCTGCGCTATACCGCCGCCTCGGTTTCAACCCGGAAACAGACTTCGAACCTTTGGGCATCATGGCTGAATCGCCACTGATGCTGGTGACGCGCCCACAGATAGCTACGGGCTCAGCGGTTGAGCTGGTGCGGTGGATAGCCACGCAACCACAGGTCAAGCTTGCCAACGGCGGCATTGGGTCGGCGTCGCATCTGTGCGGCCTTCTCCTCCAGTCTTCGCTGGGCATCGGCATGACCACCGTTCCCTATCGCGGGACCGCTCCGGCGTTGGCGGATTTACTGGGAGGCCATGTAGACCTGATGTGCGATTTGACAGCCAACGTGCTCCCTCATGTATTTAGCGGAAAAACCAGGCCCGTCGGCGTGACATCAGCCAGGCCGCTCAACGTTCCTGGCGCCTCGGCGATCCCGACGCTCGAGAAATTCGGGATTCCCTCCATCCGGCTTGGCGTCTGGTACGGCTTGTATGCACCGAAGAACACGCCTCAGGCGGTACAAACCAGGATCAACGCTGCATTGCTGGGCGCAATCCAGACGGACGCATTCAAACGGGCACAACTCGCTTCCGGGATCGAGGTGGTTCGAGACGCGCGCAACACACCCGCGGGCCATCGCGAATATTTGCGCAGCGAAATTGCACGCTGGACGCCGGTGATCAAGGCTGCGGGGGCCTACGCGGACTAGGGCTGGCCGGAAACGTAATCCATAAATCCCGATTGTTTTTCCGATCATCAGGGAGCGCCTGCTTGTCGTTCCATACAACCGAGGCAAATCCAACACATTCATCGCCACATCCCGCCCCCACCGCACCCCATCGGCGTGGAACACCTGCCCGTTGCGCAGCGCCCTCGCCTGCACACGCGCATTGCGCTGCCAGCGGTTGAGCGCATAACGCTGCAGCACGGTGGATACATCGAGCGCCGGGTTCAGCGACTGGGCCAGGGTGTGGCCGAGTTCTGCGGCGTCTTCGATCGCCATGCCCGTGCCTTGCGCCAGGTAGGGCCTCATCGGGGGGGCGGCATCGCGCAGCAGGGTCACGCGGCCCACGGCATGCCAGTGGGCGGCCTATCAGGTCGCGCATCACCGTGCCGGCAATGGCGTAGACCACCACCGGCAGCGTCAGCTACCTGCGCAAGATGCTGGATGTGGTGGTGTTTCCGGAGATATGGAAGCTACGAACAGATCTGCAAGAATTTATAAAAAAATAGCCGAAACCCTTACAAATACAGCGCAAACCGCTATCACTTCTATAGCAATTGGACTAAGTTGCTATCCCTCCCCAATTCCTCAATTTGCCATAGCGGGCCACCATGCCACACGTTATCGGGGCTGACGATATCTTGGCGAAAAAAGGACAAATGCAAAGGTAGGCCCCCTACCCAACCTGGATGCGAGCCAAGCTTGAGCAGAATCCTGCGTTGTTGTATCAGCCAAAATCGTCAGCGATACTTCGATTGTCCGGCTCCATTCTTGACTCCGCTTCACGGGCCACCCCTTCAATCAGCATATATTGCTCGCCTGCTGTTCACCAACCACTCATCTGATATGAATTTTTCGACCCTGTCCAAGACCAAAAAGACCTTATCAGCGCTTGCAGTGATTGTGTTTGCGCTCGGGATTTTCTTTGCAAAAAATGATTTTGAATATTTCAAATACTACGTCTACGACTTTACGCACGAAAGCGATAGGTATGCCGCGTTAGCGGATACAACAGGTAATACAACGGGAGACACGGCGGCAAAGGCTGTCGCCGAGTCAAAGACACTCGCCATCTTTACCGGTGATACCGGTCATATCACCAAGGGAAAACTCCTGGATGCAAGCTACAAAAAAGAGTACGACCAACTTCCTGAAAAACTCTACGCACTCAGTTTTGGTGAAACCATTTATTGCGCTACCTGCAAAGACGGCAAAGGCGAAAAGCAACGCGGGTACTCCGTGATTGAAGCAAATACGCCGCAGGATCTGGAAAAGTATCAACCGAAGGTCGGCCAGGAAAACTGGAAAGCTTATTTAAAGCTCGCGATGAAAGGTGCCGTCGAATACCCCACCCTGCTGCCCGCCCTGCTTAACGACAACTACCTGATTTCAGCAGAAGGCTTCAGCAGAAAATACGGCAGCGACTTCGATGCGTTTTATCTCAAGGAATTGCCGTATGGCGTCAAGGAAAAGCTTCTCGATTTCTATTCATCCGATGAAGGAGCGGCCTATCGGTTCGTGAATTCCGGAAATCTCAAATACTCAAGCCTGTTAAGGGAAGGCGATTTCAGCGGCCAGGACAAGAAAGAAATCGCCATTCTGCTCAAGGACACGCGGGAAGGACTGAACGATGCCTACCTCCTCCTGGTGCTCCTCAGAAAGAACGACCCCTCCCTTCATCCGGAGTACTACATCGCATTTAACGAAGTTTTCCCAGGCAAGGTCATCATCGAAACTGTTTATAAAGACCCGGAAGAGCGGTGGGATCACAAGATTTTTATGAACACCGAAGAGAAAGTGGAAACCAGGTACAACAGCTTGAGAATTCTCCGGCCCGAACAGAGGGACACTGTGCTGGTTTACGATGAAAAATTCGACAGGATGAGGAAGTACATACAAGTTCCAAAGTCCGAGAAAAACAAAATCCCGTGAATAAATAGCGACCGCATCCACAAGCGTCCCCAAAACTTCACCCGGGCGTGACCGCGGTCCCACGAGGTTTTTCCCAGTCCGGGCGGAATTCCTTGCCGTCATGAAGCCCGGACCACAAATTGACGCACTGCCCGCGATGAAAGCGCGTATCAACCGTGCAAGGCCTGCGCAAACAGCCGTCGTTCTATGGGCTCAATGCCCATCAAGGTAGGTTGGGCTTGCCCCGTATAGCCAGGGCATATCCAGCAGCTTCTCACCCAACAGACGCATTGCGGTATCCCTGCCCCACCGCGACACCCCATTGGCGTGGAATATCTGCCCATTGCGCAAGGCCCTCGCCTGCACGCGCGCATTGCGCTGCCAACGGTTGAGCGCATAACGTTGCAGCATGGTGGGCACGTCGAACGCCGGGTCCAGCGCCTGAGCCAAGGCATGGCCCAGTTCGGCAGCGTCTTCAATCGCCATACCCGCTCCTTGTGCCAGATACGGCCGCATCGGGTGGGCGGCATCGCCCAACAAGGCCACGCGGCCTACAGCGTGCTGGTGGGCACCCCGCATCGGCGCGCGGTCATGCAGCACCCACAAGCGCCAGCCCCCGATGGCATCCAGTACCTCGCGCAGCGCGGCACAGCAGCCGGCCGTCGCCGCGCCCAGATCGGAGGTGTTGGCACTGTGGTCCCAGAGGTCGGCTTCGGCAGCGGCTTCACCCTGCACGATGGCCACCACATTGAGCCATTCACCGCCGCGCACCGGGTACTGCACCACGTGCATGCGCGGCCCCAGCCAGACCGTGATCTGCCGGCTCCTGAGCAATTCAGGTAGATCGGATTGCCGCACCAAGGCGCGGTAAGCCAGGTGGCCGGTGCGGCGTGGCAGACCGTCACCCAGCAGTTCCTGGCGCACTGTGCTCCAGATGCCGTCAGCACCTATGAGGGCGTCACCTTCAATGCCAGGGCCGTCGTCGGCCTGCACCGTGACGGCTTGCGCGGTCTGGCTGAAGGACTGCAGAGGCCGGCTCAGGTGCAGCCTTACGTCGGCATGCTGCTGCACGGCCTGCAGCAGCATGCCGTGAAGGTCTGCGCGATGAATGGAGAGATAAGGCGCGCCATACCGCTGGACCATTGCCGCACCCAGGCCCAATTCACCCAGTTGCTTTCCGGACATCGCACTGCGTATCTGCAAGCGTTCCGGAAAGGCGGCCACGGCCTGCAGTGCATCAACCAATCCCCAGCTGTGCAGTACCTTGACCACATTCGGACCAAGCTGAATGCCCGCGCCGACTTCGCTGAAGACGCTGGCGCGTTCAAACAGACGAACATCACAGCCGGCTCGCGTTGCAGCCAACGCAGCCGCCAGTCCGCCAATACCTCCACCCGCCACAAGAATCTGAACACTTCCCATAACCCGGATTGTGCCGTGGGATAAGGCAAACACGACAAATGACGCCCCGCCTACTCCGTTTAAAGGATGCAGACAAATCCTTACAGACTTATTCTGCAATGGCTCGAAGAGCATTGCGCATCATTTTTAAGAAAAAAAGGGGGAGCCAATGAACACACATGCATGCCAGAAATGGATCGCCATTTTTTGCGCCCTGGTACTCACGGGCTGCGCCAGCCCAATGGTGCGCTGGAACCAGTCATCACCCACCACGCCAGGCATGCCTGGTGCGCTGGAATATGCGGACAAGGCGCGCGACGCGTATCGCTCCGCCGTCGCGGATCAGATGGACCGCGAAACTTCGCTGGCCAGCGGCCTGGTCGTGACAGGCGCGCTGGTGGCGGCGCTGGCAGCCGGCGGCGCACACCGCAACGCCATACTGGGAGTGTCCCTGGCAGGCGGCACGGCCTATACCCTGGGCAACATGAACCTGCGGCGCCCCACGGTCATGATCTATCTCGCCGGTGTAGATGCGCTGAACTGCGCAAGACGTGCGGTGCTCCATTTCAATATCAGTTCGGAAGAGCTTCGGGACCTCGGCAGGCAGTTGTCCCAACTGGAAAGCTCAAGACGCAGGCTGGGCATGGCGGTGGCCAAAGCACAGTCCGTGACTGCCGTATCGTCCCCCAGCGACCCGCAAATGCCGGCGCTCACCGTTGCCCTCGCGGCGGCAACGCAGGTACAAGCCTCTGCCGACAGCGCCCTGAAATCCGGCAGGAAATACACGGAGTCAGCCAACCGGGCCGCCGGCGAGTTGATCGCCACCGTCAACCTGATTGACGCGGCGGTAGTTCGGTCACTGGTCGAGTCCACACCCGCCCTCAACAATGTTCCCTCGGCGATTTCCGGTCTTGCCAGTATGGCCGGGCAATTTGCACCAGGGGCCAGTGTCGACACCGGCCTGAGCGACGCGCTGAAAAAGGCAAACACCATGAGCACAGCTGCAACGGCTGATACGCCAGCAGGCAATGTGCGCAGCCGATCCGGCACGCCTCAAATCATTGAGGAACTGATTCTTGCGGCCTCTGAAACCCTCCTTCTGACGCAAGATGTGAATGACCGGTTGACTGGAAGGGTGGTCACCTGGCCAGAGGACGCCTTCAAGGACTGCGGCGTGGCACAGGTGATCACTGCACTGGCCACCTCGCCCGCCTCGCTAAGCAACCTGGTAGCAGGCACAGATGACCGGCGCAGCATCGAAATTTCCGGCGGTGTCAAACCCTACTTCGCAGAACTGGAGGGCGTTCCGATTGACGGCATCACACTCAAGCCGCCTATCCGTTTTGATACGCGGGCGGAACTGAGCATTACCGGGAGCAAGGTCACCAAAACCTATGCGTTGTCGATACGGATCACCGACAGTTCGCCCACAGCACGTGTCGTCAATGTGCCGGTGACCATCACCGCCGCAAATACGACACCGGTGCAGTTCCGCGGGTCCTCACTGCCAGGCACACAAGCCCAAAGGTCGCGAGATACGCGTACCGCCGACGCGGCGCTGGCAGCCATCAGCCGGTTGAAGGAGTTTTATTCTGGCGGCAGGAAGTTTGTGTTTCCCCCTTCTACGCCGCCCAGCCGGATTGACACCAAAACACTGGAGGTGACGGTGACATGCCCCGCAGGCAATGCTGGCAAATATTCGCAGGCCGTCCTGTCACAGGCGCTGCTCTTTGCAGCGGGAATCACCAGCAAGCCGTCCGAACGGGACTGGAGTTTGCGCCTGAAGTCCACAGACGATTGCCTGGCGGAGTGATGGCGGTTCGCCCTCACTGAGGGATTTACGACGCTACTTCCAAACCTGAGGCCCCGCGCCAAGAGAAAGCTCAGCCATGAACAAAGAAGGTCTTTCCACCAACCGGCCTTGCCATCCCTTTGCGCCCTGTCTGGCCACAGAAGGCAAGACATTTGTGATCCGCTACTACTCCCGCACCACGAGCGATCCTCAAAAGCGGATCACGCCCGCGGAGGCGAACGCTCTGGCGCAAAGCGGGCTGGATATCGTGACGGTCTACCAGGATCGAGCCACAGCACTCACCGATTTTGGCCAGGCCCGTGGAAAACTTGACGGGCAGTCTGCACACGACTATGCGACGCGGCTAAGGCAACCCCCAGGCAGTGCCATCTATTTTGCGGTGGACATGGACGTTAACCCGGAGCAAATCAATGACGAGATCCTTCCTTATTTCGAGGGTGTCAAAGAGGGTATGGACCAGGAGGCGGGCGGCCTGTCACCCTTTGTCATCGGTGTGTACGGTTCAGGCCTGACCTGCCAACTCGTGCGCGAGAACCGAGCGCTGGCCCACTATGCGTGGCTGGCGGGATCCACTGCCTGGATCGGTTCCCGCAACTACGACACGTGGAACATCCGTGCACATGCCGATCCCAACCGTGGAAAACTCTGCGGCCTGCGGTATGCATGGGAACGCTGTGAAGCCCATGGCGACTTTGGCCAGTTCCGTCCTGTGCCCTGACGCCCGATCTTTACAGCGCCAGCCGCAAGGCCATCAAGCCAGCAGTTGCCGCAACACGAACGGCAAGATGCCACCGTTGCGGTAGTAGTCCACCTCAATCGGCGTATCCACACGCAAGATCACAGTGAGCTCTTCACGCGAACCATCAGCACGCGTGATGACCAGCTTGGCTTCGCTTTGCGGCTTGAGTTCGGGGTGCGGAATCACGTCAATGACTTCATTGCCGGTGAGCTTCAAGGTCTGCCACGATTCGCCCGGCTTGAACTGCAGAGGCAGCACACCCATGCCGACCAGGTTGCTGCGGTGGATGCGCTCAAAGCTGCGCGCCACCACGGCCTTGATGCCCAGCAGTTGCGTGCCTTTGGCGGCCCAGTCGCGCGACGAACCTGTGCCGTATTCCTCGCCGGCAAAGATCACGGTGGGCGTGCCTTGGTCCATGTACTTCATGGCGGCGTCGTAGATGAACATCTTCTCGTTGCCGGGCTGGAACAGCGTGACGCCGCCCTCCTCGCGCGAGCCTTCCGCATCGGGCGGGATCATCAAATTCTTGATGCGCACATTGGCAAAGGTACCGCGCATCATCACGTCGTGGTTGCCGCGGCGCGCGCCGTAGCTGTTGAAGTCGGCCTTCTGCACGCCGTTTTCCTGCAGCCACAGGCCTGCCGGCGAGCTGGCCTTGATCGAGCCGGCCGGCGAGATGTGGTCGGTGGTGATGGAGTCGGCAAACAGCGCCATGATGCGCGCACCCTTGACGGACACGCTGCCCGCCTCGCCCGCTTTCATGGTGAAGTCTTTGAAGAAAGGCGGCTCGGCGATGTAGGTGCTGGCGGGCCAGGTGTATGACGTGCCTTTGACTCCCTTGATGTTTTCCCAGAGCTTGCCCGGCTCGGTCTTGACCTTGGCGTAATTGGCGCGAAAAGCTTTGCCGTTCATCGCGTACTTCATGAGCTTGTAGATTTCGTCGCTGGTCGGCCAGATGTCGCCCAGGTACACGTCTTTGCCGCCCTTGCCTTTGCCGACGGGTTCGGTCATCAGGTCGCGCATCACCGTGCCGGCAATGGCGTAGGCCACCACCAGCGGCGGGCTGGCCAGAAAGTTGGCCTTGAGGTTGGGGTGGATGCGAGCCTCGAAGTTGCGGTTGCCCGACAGCACGGCCGCGCAGACCAGGTCGCTCTTGCTGATGGCCTCATTGAGTTCGGGCGTCAGGTCGCCGGCATTGCCGATGCAGGTGGTGCAACCGTAGCCGGCCAGTGCGAAGCCGAGCTTCTCCAGGTAAGGCAGCAGGCCGGTCTCGGTGAGGTACTCGGTCACGATGCGCGAGCCGGGCGCGAGCGAGGTCTTGATATGCGGCTGGACCTTCAGGCCCGCCTCCACCGCCTTCTTGGCCAGCAGGCCCGCGGCCAGCAGCACACTGGGATTGGAGGTATTGGTGCAGCTGGTGATGGCGGCGATCAGCACATCGCCATTCCCCACCGTAATGCCGGGGGCTGAATGAACCACCTCGGTCTGCGCCTTGGCGGGCGCGTCCGTGGTGTTGCTGGCGCGTGCGTGCGCCAGTGTGGGGCGGTTGCCTTCCATCTCCATCACGGGGCGTGCGGCACCGGCCGGTGTGGGCGGTGCGGCCGGCAAGGTGTCTTGCCGGCCTTCATCGGTGCGACGCACCAGGTGGCGGGTGTTGAGCATGCCGGCGGGCTGGTTAAAACCATTCTCGGCAATCGATTTGCTGAAGAGCGACTTGAACTGGCTTGCGACGTTGCCGAGCTCGATGCGATCTTGCGGGCGCTTGGGGCCGGCCAGACTGGGCGTGACGTCGCCCAGGTCGAGTTTGACCACGTGCGAATAATCAATCTCGCCGGCCTTGGCCACGCCGAAGAGGCCCTGCGCCTTGAAGTAGGCCTCGAAGGCTTCGATCTCTTCTTTGGTGCGGCCCGTGCCCTTGAAGTAGTCAATGGTTTTTTCGTCGACCGGGAAGAAGCCCATGGTGGCGCCGTATTCGGGCGCCATGTTGCCGATGGTGGCGCGGTCCGGCAGGGCCAGCGTGCGCGTGCCTTCGCCGAAAAATTCGACAAACTTGCCGACGACTTTTTCTTTGCGCAACTGCTCGGTCACCCGCAGCACCAGGTCGGTGGCTGTGACGCCTTCACGCAGGCGGCCGGTCAGCTCAAAGCCCACCACGTCGGGCGTGAGGAAGTAGACCGGCTGGCCCAGCATGGCAGCCTCGGCCTCGATGCCGCCGCAGCCCCAGGCCACCACGCCGATGCCGTTGATCATGGTGGTGTGGCTGTCGGTGCCCACCAGCGAGTCGGGGTAGTACACGCCGTCCCTGCTTTTGTGCACGCCGCGCGAGAGGTATTCGAGGTTGACCTGGTGCACGATGCCGAAGCCCGGCGGTACCACGCCAAAGGTGTCAAAAGCCTG
Source organism: Polaromonas sp. P1_F6 (assembly GCF_056405695.1). NCBI lineage: Bacteria > Pseudomonadati > Pseudomonadota > Betaproteobacteria > Burkholderiales > Comamonadaceae > Polaromonas > Polaromonas sp. P1_F6. The sequence continues at coordinate 519,916 of NZ_JBFUBQ010000002.1, read as the reverse complement.
CATGCCCCATTTCATGAACTCGTAGCGCTCACGGTTGCGCTGGAACTCCAGCTTCATGTTGAGGTCCAGCGAATTTTTCTTGCCGTAGTAGTCGACCATGATGGAGTGGTCGACCACCAGGTCGACCGGTACCAGCGGCTCGATGGCTTTTGGGTTCTTGCCCAGCTTCAGCGCCACGCTGCGCATGGCGGCCAGGTCGGCCAAAAGCGGCACACCGGTGAAATCCTGCAGCACCACGCGCGAGACAACAAACGGGATTTCTTCGGTGCGCTCGGCCTGGGGCAGCCAGTGGGCCAGTTGCGCCACGTGTTCGGCCGTGACCTTTTTGCCGTCGCAATTGCGCAGCACCGACTCAAGCACGATGCGCATGGACACCGGCAGGCGGGAAACTTTGGGAAATTGTTTGGCGAGTTCCGGCAAGGAGTAGAACTTGCCGGTTTTGCCGGAGGCGGTCTTGAAGCTTTTGAGCGTGGAGGAAAAAGCGTGGGGAGGCGGTTTGGCCATGGCGGACTCCTTTTTATTGACGGCAGCCCCCATTCTGGCAGGCACTGCGGCCCCGTGGGAGTCCGGCGCCGCATACCCTGCCCCTCTACCGAGTCTTGTGCCTTGCTTGTGCTTGATTACCAGGCCGGCTGGGGCGCCGCGCGGCGCAGGCCGAAGTACTGCAGTTCGGCCAGCACCGCCACCGTCAGCGCCTGTATGACCACATAGCCCACACCCAGCATGGAGGGTGACACACGGCCGCTGGCCAGCATCAGCACGCAGGCCAGCGCCCAGCCGATATTGCCCGCCACCAGCGCCCAGATAACGCCGCGCGGCAAAGGATTACGCGTTGAAACAAACGCAACGACTGCCGCATAGACCAGCAAGAACTCTCCGGTGTAGGCAATCAGGCCCTCGGGCAGGTTCAGCAGGCGGGCCATCGCGGCTGGAAAGGTGACTTGCAATACACCGCAAGCGATGCACGACAGCGCATCCACACGCAGCACATTGCGCAGGAAGCTGGGAGAGGAAAGGATGGAACTCGAAGACATGGCAAAACTCCTGAAAGTAGCAGCCGGTGATATTGATCAGCGCTCCGGGCCGCCGGTCGGTGCGCATGGAGGTCATCATTCCTGCGCTGCAGCAGCCCGTCGATAACCTGGCAGGTAATGGAAACCTGCTCACATAGCTTTACGATGAGGACCATGACCGCCAGCACCCACCACCCCAGCCGCCCCGCGCAGCGCAGTGCGCCACAACCCTTTGGCGACCACCTGCGCCACTGGCGCCAGCACCGGCGCCTGAGCCAGCTGGACCTGGCCCAGGAAGCAGAGATATCCACCCGGCATCTGAGTTTTGTGGAAACCGGCCGCTCGATGCCCAGCCGGGAAATGGTGCTACGCCTCGCGGAGCGGCTGGCCATCCCGTTGCGCGAGCGCAATGCGCTGCTGGTGGCGGCCGGCTATGCGCCCATGTACCGCGAGCGGCCGCTAAACGACCCGGCGCTGGCTTCGGCCCGCCAGGCGGTGGAGCTGCTGCTCAAAAGCCATGAGCCCTACCCGGCCCTGGCGCTGGACCGCCACTGGAACATCGTGGCCGCCAACCGCATGGTGCCGCATTTGATGGCGGGCGCCGATGCGTCGCTGCTGGAGGCGCCCATCAACGTGCTGCGCCTGAGCCTGCACCCCAAGGGCCTGGCGCCGCGCATCGCCAACCTCCTGCAATGGCGCGACCATTTGTTTGAGCGCCTGCGCCAGCAGATCACGGCCACCGCCGACCCGGCGCTGGTCGCCTTGCTGGAAGAGCTGAAGGCCTACCCCGTGCCCGAAGAAGCCAAGGGGCCGAACCTGGAAGGCGAGCATCCTGGCGTTGTGATGCCTTTTAAATTCAACACGCCTTCAGGCGTTTTGAGCTTCATCAGCACGACCACCATCTTCGGCTCGCCGGTGGATGTGACGCTGCAGGAGTTGGCGATGGAGACGTTTTTCCCGGCGGATGACTTCACGCGCCAGGCGCTGCACGCGCTGGCGGCACAGAGCTAGATGCTTAAAGCTCAACAATCGTTTTAAAGCCGCCAAAAATCATCCGCTTCCCATCGAAGGGCAGATTCTTCGGATCCATCATGGCCTCCAGGCGCGGGTCGGACATGACCTTTTTGTTGACGCTGTCGCGCTGCTTGCGTGACTTGTAGGTGATCCACGAGAACACCACCACCTCGCCGGCCTTGAGCTTGACGCTTTGCGGAAAGGACGTGACCTTGCCCGGTTTCACGTCGTCGGCGATGCACTCGGTGTATTCGATCGCGCCATACTCCTTCCAGATCTTGCCGGCCTTGCGGGACAGCTTGCGGTAGTCCTCCACGTTCTTGGCGGGGACGGCAACGATGAATCCATCTACGTAACGGGCCATGGGAAATCTCCTTGGGTAAGCAGTTGTCACCTGAAACGCCGCAACAACCGATCAAGTTGCCGGCGTGCAAGTGCACAACCATTAATTTGTGTACACCGTACACAATATACCCAAAGACCTGTGTAAGACGCCTTAAAGATTCGTAACAAGGCATGTACTGGTCGAGCCATGCCGCTTTGCGCGGGGCGTGCCGGGTAAACGTCCGCCTCCAGCTGGGTTCATCGCACCCGTAGAAGTAGGAAAAATGCTATTAATTTAATAGCTGCTTGCGCCCGTTCTTATTGGGCTACGGCCACTATTTTCTTAAATTCCGGAAACCGGCACCCAGGCCGGTTTATTCGAACACGTGGGCCTGGCCAGCCACCGTGATGCGGACCATGGCGCCCGGCGCCGGGGCATGCAGGCCGGAGCTGCGCACCAGCAGCGGTACGTCCCACGCAGCAAGCTCCGTCGCCGCGGGTGTTTCTTCTGCCGTGCCCAGTCCAGCGCCGCGCACCAGGCGCACCGACAGCACGCAGACCGGACCGCCAAAATCGGTGTCGATAACCGCGCCGTAGCACGCAGCGGCATCCGCACTGTGCGCGGCCGCCTGCGCCGGGACTTCAGCCACCTGCAGTTGCTCTGGCCGCAGCATGATCTGCGCCGCACCGCTGCGCTGGCCGTTGTTGACCGCGACTCGCCCCAGCGCGCAGTCAGCCCAGCCGCCCGCCAGCTGCGCCGGCAGCACGATGGCTTCGCCCAGGAAGCCGGCCACCGCGGCATCACGGGGCCGCAGATAAAGATCCACCGGGCGGCCAGCCTGCACCAGTTGCCCTTCACGCATCACGGCCACCTGGTCGGCAAATGACAGGGCCTCCGCCTGGTCGTGCGTGACCAGGATGGTGGTGATACCGGCGCCACTGAGCAATTGCGCGACAGCTTTGCGGGTGCTGGCGCGCAGGCCCGTGTCCAGGGCGGAAAAAGGCTCATCGAGCAACATCAGCTGCGGGCGCTGGGCCAGCGCGCGGGCCAGCGCCACGCGTTGCTGCTGGCCGCCAGACAACTCATGCGGGCGACGGCTGAGCATGGCGATGTCGAGCGCGACCATGTCCATCAATTCGGCAATGCGTTCAGCGCGCCGGGGCGTATTGCGCGGCAGGCCAAAGCCGACGTTGCCCTCAATCGTCAGGTGCGGAAACAGCGCGCCGTCCTGCGGCACAAAACCGATGCCGCGCTGGTGCGCCGGCACGGCCTCCGGCCCGTCTGCCAGTTGCCGCCCGCCCAGCACGACGCGGCCGGCGTCGGGCACTTCGAAGCCGGCAATGATGCGCAGCAAGGTGGTTTTACCGGAACCCGACGGACCCACGATGGCGGTGCGGCTGCCGGCCGGCACGTGCAAGTGAACGCCGCCCAGTGCTTCCACAGGGCCATAGTGTTTGCGCAGGCCCTTCAGTTCAAGAGAAGTTGTCATCGTCCCGCCGTGCGTTTGGATTGGGTATAGAGCAGCCAGGTCATGGGCAGCGACAACAGCACCATGATGAGCGCGTAGGGCGCAGCGGCTGCGTAGTCGATCTCGCTGCTGTAGGCCCAGAAGGAAGTCGCCAGGGTGCGCGTGCCGTTGGGCGCGAGCATCAGCGTGGCGGTGAGTTCATTGGTAATGCCCAGGCCCACCAGCGCCGCGCCGGCCGCCGCGCTGGGCGCGGCCAGCCGCAGGGTGATGGCCCACAGCGCCTGCGCGGGCGTGCGGCCCAGGCTGCGCGCGGCCTGCTCCAGCTCCACCGGCGCCTGCGCGATGCCGGCGCGCAGGCTGATGAGGGCGCGTGGCAAAAACATCAGCAAATAGGCCAGCAGCACCGTGAGCGCTGTCTGGTAAATCGGCATGCGCACCGTCACCGTGACGAGCGCCAGCGCCACCACCACACCGGGCAGCGAACCGACCATGTAGTTGCAGGCCTCCAGCACGCGCTGCAGCCGGCCGGGCGAGCGTATCGACAGCCAGGCCATGGGCACAGCGGCCAATGTGGTCAACAGCGCACCGGCCAGCGCCAGCCCCAGGGTCTGAAAAATCGCCGGGCCGATTTCATCCACGCGCCATACGGCAGCCCCGCCTGCCACCAGCCAGCGGCCCAGGGTAACCAGCGGCACGCCCAGCGCCAGAGCGGTAACCAGCGCGGGCAGCAGCAGGCACAAGCCAGCAAAGCGGCCCAGCTTGCGTTTGAAAGGCATGCGCGCCGCGCCGGAACCTACGCGCGCATAACGCTCCTTGCCGCGCGCGGCCGATTCCAGTCCCAGCAACGCGAAGCAGCACACCACCAGTACGCCGGAAAGCATGTTGGCCGCAGGCCCGTTGTAGGTCGACTGGAACTGGTCGACGATGGCCGTGGTGAAGGTGTCGAAGCGGATCATCACGTAAAGGCCGTACTCGGCCAGCAAGTGGAGGCCCACCAGCAGTGAGCCGCCGCATACCGCCAGCCGCAGCTGCGGCAGCACCACGCGGAAGAACACCGCCAAAGGGCTCAAGCCCAGCGAGGCGGCGCTGTCTTCCATGCCCGGATCCAGCCGCCGCAAGGCTGCGGCCACCGGCAAATACAAAAATGGAAAGTAGGCGATGACCGAAACCATCACGCCGGCGGGCAAGCCGTGCAGGCCGGGGGCGACCGTCATCCAGGCATAGCTGTGCACAAAAGCCGGCACGGCCAGCGGCGCGACGGCCAGCCAGGCCCAGGTGCGCGCACCGGGCAGGTCGCTGCGCTCGGTGAGCCAGGCCAGGGCCACGGCCAGCACGGCGCACAAGGGCACCGTCAGCGCTACCAGCAAAGCAGTGTTGACGAGCAGTTCACCCACACGGGGCCGGAAGATCAACGCAGAGGCCGTGTCCCAACCCGCCTGGATGCCGACCCAGATGACAAAACCCAGCGGCAACAAAGCGAGCAACGAGACCAGCAGGGCCGCGCTGCCCACCCCCGACAGGCGCCAGCCGCCGCGCCCGGCTACAGGCGAAGGCCGCAGGGCCGCACTCGCCGGGTTAAGGGAGTCGGCGCCGACATCAAAGGGCAAGGCACTCAAGGCAGGTGTCAGATCCGCGGACCTGAAGTGGTTAGGAGCGATTGGAAGTGGTTTACAGCAGGCCGGCCTGGGTCATCAGGTCGGTGACTTTTTTGCTGTTGAGTTTGGAAGGCTCCACCTTGGGCGCCTGCAGCTCAGCCAAAGGTACCAGTTTGGGGTTGGAGGCTACGCCGGTGCCGACGGCGTACTCATACGCGTCGCCGGTTCTCAGGATGTCCTGTCCGCCTTTGCCGGCAACCCACTTCACGAAGGCCTGGGCTTCGGGCTGGTGCTTGCTCGAGGCCAGCACGCCGCCACCGGAAATGCTCACAAAAGCGCCAGGGTCCTGGTTGCGGAAGTAATGCAGCTGGGCGTTGTTGCTGTTCTCGCCGGTCTTCGCCTGGTCGCCGTAGTAGTAATAGTGGTAAATCACGCCACCTTCGATCTGGCCGGCATTGACGGCCTTGAGCACGGTGCCGTTGCCTTTGTAAGGCGTGGCGTTTTCCTTCATGGCCTTGAGCCAGGCGGCCGTGGCGGCTTCGCCCTTGAGTTCGAGCAACGCGCTCACGATGGCCTGGAAATCAGCGCCGGAGGGCGACGCGGCCCAGCGGCCCTTCCAGGCGGGCGTGGCCAGGTCCAGCATGGACTTGGGCAACTGCGCCGGCGTGAGCTTGGCCTTGTTGTAGACAAACACCGTGCTGCGCGCGGCGATGCCCGTCCAGCGGCCATGCGCGGGGCGGAAGTTGGCAGGCACTTCAGACAGCGTGGCCGCGTCCAGCGAAGCGAACAGCCCTGCCGTGTCGACCAGCGCCATGGCCGGCGAATTCTCCGTCAGGAACACGTCGGCGGGCGAGGCCTTGCCTTCCTGCACGATCTGGTTGCCCAGCTCGGTGTCACTGCCGTTGCGCAAAGTGACCTTGATGCCGGTTTCCTTGCTGAAGGCTTCAGCCCAGGCTTTGGTCAGGCTGGCGTGCTGGGCGTTGTAAACCACGATGCCTTCGGCGGTGGGCGTGACGGTTTGGGCGGTGGAGGCCATTGGCGCGGCCAACAGGCCAGCAGCCAGCACAGCGCCGGCAAAGAATGGGAACGACAGTTTCATGAAACACCTTTTAGAGATCAAAACGGCCCGGTTCGCCCGAACCGGGCCGGGCGCGGCGCAGGCATTGAAGCCTGCGGGGCGCCTGTAAGCAAACCGTAATACAAATGCGAATTACTTGCATCTATATGGTAACCGCTCGCGCCATTAGTTCCCCCGCAGGGCGATGGTTTACACAGGCTGTGCCTGGAAACGGGGCTGTCGGTACTTGCTGACAGCTGCCCGCGCCGCCCGCTGATGAGCGGCCCGCGGCTTGATGCCTAGCATCGACGCATTGGCCACCACCCACGGGAGTTTTCATGAGCGCAACAAAATCAGACCACGACACCCTTTGGGAGCTGATCCAGGGCATCAAGTTCGGCATGCTGACGCACCGACAGGCCAGCGGCATGTTGCACGCCCATCCCCTGACCACGCAGAACCAGTCGCTCGATGCGGAATCTCATTTGTATTTCTTCATCTCACGCAAAAGCGAGATGGCCCAGCGGCTGCAGCATGACGGCAACGTCAACGTGTCCTACGCCGACCCGGGCGCCGACAGCTACGTATCGGTGTCGGGCCAGGCCGTGATCGCGGAAGACCAGGCCAAAAAAGAAGAACTCTGGTCACCGCTTGCCCGCGCCTGGTTTCCTGCGGGCGTCAACGACCCGGACCTGGCGCTGCTGGAAGTGCGCATTCATCACGCCGAATACTGGGATGTGAAGGAAAGCAAGATGGTGCAGCTGGCCAGGATGGCCAAGGCGGCCATCCTGGGCGAGTTGCCGCGCAAGCTGGGTGAGCACAAAGAGCTGCATATTTCCTGAGAATTCGCCCGAAAACCTGTCTCCAACCGGCCCTATCCATGCCCTTTATCTCGTTCAACAAAGCCACTGAGCCCAGCGCGCCCGACGATTTGCGCATCAACACCGCGGCAGTGCTGTACATAGAAGCCTCACGCCCCGACCTGATGGGCCAGACCACCATCCACATGCTGGGCCAGGGCACCACCGTCAATGCCGTCACCGAATCGATAGGCACCGTGGTTTCCACCATAGGCGGATTGGTGGCAGTCAAGCGCCACTACCTCGCGCCGCCACCAGACGATGGTGCCAGCACGGTCTATGTGCTGCCCGCCAACATCAGCCACATGCGCCCCAATCTGCCGCTCGCGCCGGAGTTCTGGTACCTGAAGTTTGTCGATGGCTCGGAACTGCGGGTGGTGGACCCGCTGCCTTCGGGGCTGTAACTTCCGATCATTGAAAAGCAAAAAGTCCCGCAATTTCTTGCAAGACTTTTTGTGTTTCATGTCGAAAGGAGGACGTTATTTCTTTTCAACCTGCGCCGGCACGTAACGCACAGGCTCATCACCCACACGCAGGTAGTTCACCACCCCCATGACGTCGTCGACCAGCCAGACCGCTTTTTCAAGCGCCTCGGACTGCTCGCGTGTCTTGACGCAACCTTTGAGAAAGACCAAACGCCGCTCGCCCTGCACCCACACACTGGTGTCGTCGAACCGGCCGTCGAGCTTGATGTATTGCGACACGCGCGGAATGATTTCGGCATCGTACCAATACGAGTTGGCCAGGCGGCAACGCCCCACGCGGTAGCAACTGCCGCCGTGCTGCGCCCGCACATGGGCTACGTCGCGCACTTCCTGCTCGGTATAGAGCGGCCCCTCCGGCACAGGGCACGGATTGATCGCCGAAGTGACCTGCAGGAAGGGGTCGTTGAAGGCGTTGGTGCGCGCTTCCTGAGCTCGAGCGGCTGCACCGGTGGCCAAAAAAAGAACAAAAAAAAGGAAGGAAAGAAGTGACGGTTTCTTCATCACTTCATCCTTCCATTTCAGCTTGCGGCTGTCAAGCCGACGGCAGGGTGCCCACTTAAGCGGCCACGCCGTCCTTCACCGTGTCAGCCATGTCGGTGTAGTCCTTGACCTGGTCGAAGTTGAGGTACTGATAGATCTTGTCGCTGGCAGCGGTCAGCACACCCATGTCGGCCATGTATTCGGCCTTGGTGGGGATGCGGCCCAGCTTGGAGCAGATCGCCGCCAGCTCGGCGGAACCGAGATAGACGTTGGAGTTTTTCCCGAGGCGGTTCGGGAAGTTGCGGGTGGAGGTGGAAAACACCGTCGCGCCCTCTTTCACCTGCGCCTGGTTTCCCATGCACAGGCTGCAACCCGGCATTTCCATGCGTGCGCCGGCAGATCCCAGCACGCCGTAGTGGCCTTCTTCGGTCAGCTGCTTGGCATCCATCTTGGTCGGCGGCGCCATCCACAGTTTGACGGGGATGTCGCGCTTGTTTTCGAGCAGCTTGGAAGCGGCGCGGAAATGGCCGATGTTGGTCATGCAGCTGCCGATAAAGACTTCGTCGATCTTGCTGCCGGCCACTTCGCTCAGCGTCTTCACGTCGTCAGGGTCGTTCGGGCAAGCCACGATAGGCTCATGAATGTCGGCCAGGTCGATCTCGATGACGGCAGCGTATTCGGCGTCCGCATCGCCCTTGAGCAATTGCGGGTCGGCCAGCCAGGCTTCCATGGCGGCGATGCGGCGCTTGATGGTGCGCACATCCGAGTAACCCGTGGCGATCATCCACTTCAGCATCGTGATGTTGCTGTTGATGTATTCGATGATGGGCTCCTTGTTCAGGTGCACCGTGCAACCGCCGGCAGAACGCTCGGCCGAGGCATCGCTCAATTCAAAAGCCTGCTCCACCTTGAGGTCGGGCAAGCCTTCGATTTCCAGGATGCGGCCCGAGAAGATGTTCTTCTTGCCTTGCTTGGCGACCGTCAGCAGACCGGCCTTGATGGCGTACAACGGGATTGCGTTGACCAGGTCGCGCAGCGTGATACCGGGCTGCATTTCGCCCTTGAAGCGCACCAGCACCGACTCAGGCATGTCCAGCGGCATGACGCCGGTGGCAGCACCGAAAGCCACCAGGCCTGAGCCCGCGGGGAAGCTGATGCCGATGGGAAAACGCGTGTGGCTGTCGCCGCCGGTGCCGACGGTGTCGGGCAGCAGCATGCGGTTGAGCCAGCTGTGGATGATGCCGTCGCCCGGACGCAGCGGGATGCCACCGCGGTCGCTCATGAACTCGGGCAGCTCGTGGTGCATCTTCACATCGACCGGCTTGGGATAAGCCGCCGTGTGGCAGAAGGACTGCATCACCAGGTCGGCGCTGAAACCCAGGCAAGCCAGGTCTTTCAATTCGTCGCGCGTCATCGGACCGGTGGTGTCCTGCGAGCCGACGGAAGTCATCTTGGGCTCGCAGTACGTGCCGGGGCGTACGCCCTGGCCTTCAGGCAAGCCGACCGCACGGCCAACCATTTTTTGTGCCAGCGTAAAGCCGCGGCCGTTGTCGGCCGGGTTCTGCGGCAAGCGGAACTGGGTAGACACGGGAAGGCCCAGCGCAAAACGCGCCTTGGCCGTGAGGCCGCGGCCGACGATCAGCGGAATGCGGCCGCCGGCGCGCACTTCGTCAAACAGCACGTCGCTCTTGAGTTTGAACTCGGCGATGACCTTGCCGTCTTTCAGCGCCTTGCCCTCATAGGGGCGCAGTTCGATCACATCGCCCATGGCCATCTGGCTCACGTCGAGTTCGATCGGCAACGCGCCCGAGTCTTCCATGGTGTTGTAAAAAATCGGCGCGATCTTGGAGCCGAGGCAGACACCGCCGAAACGCTTGTTCGGCACAAAGGGAATGTCTTCACCGGTGAACCACAACACCGAGTTAGTTGCGGACTTGCGCGAGGAGCCGGTACCGACCACGTCGCCCACATAGGCCACAAGGTTGCCCTTGGCTTTCAGCTCTTCAATGAACTTGACCGGGCCGCGCTTGCCGTCTTCTTCGGGCGTCACGCCGGGGCGGGCATTCTTGTGCATGGCCAGCGCGTGCAGCGGGATGTCAGGGCGGCTCCAGGCGTCGGGTGCGGGGGAGAGATCGTCGGTGTTGATTTCACCAGCCACCTTGAAAATGGTGAGCTTGATCGACTCTGGCACTTCCGGGCGGCTGGTGAACCACTCGGCATCGGCCCAGCTTTGCAGCACGGCCTTGGCGTATTTGTTGCCCTTGCCGGCCTTTTCCTGCACATCGTGGAACTGGTCGAACATCAGCAACGTGTGCTTCAGGCCGTTGGCCGCTTGCGTGGCGACGCTGTCTTCAGCGTCGTCGAGCAGCTCGACCATGGGGCTGATGTTGTAGCCGCCCAGCATGGTGCCCAGCAACTGCGTTGCTTTCTCACGGGAGATCAGCGAGCACTTTTCGGTGCCGTGCGCCACGGCAGCAAGATAGCTGGCCTTGACCTTGGCGGCCGCATCAACCCCGGCCGGCACACGGTGCGTGATCAGCTCCACCAGAAAGGCCTCTTCGCCCTTGGGTGGGTTCTTCAGCAGCTCAATGACCTCACCGGTCTGCTGGGCCGACAGCGGCAGCGGGGGAATACCCAGCGCGGCGCGCTCGGCCACATGGTTGCGGTAGGTTTGTATGAACTCGGGCATCATGGTTTTCTTCTCCTGTACTCAAAATTTGCACGGTCGATGCGCGTGCGGTCGCGGTCTGTGTCTGTATTGGGCTTTATGGGGCTTTATGGGGCTTTGGCCGGGGCAGTTTCTGGCTGAGCAGAACCCGTGCCAGCCTGAGCTGGCGCAGCTTTGGCGGCAGGCAAGGCCTCCAGAATGCTGGTCGGGGGGTTCTTCTTCATGTCATCGGCAAAAGTCACCTGCGCCGGGCTCATGCACTCGTCAGCCAGGCGCTGGCCCATTTTCTGGCTCATCAGCATCGACTTGTTGCCCAACTGGAGCCACATGGCGCCTGCACGGCCGTCTTCCAGGCGGATGGCACCGGTGCGGCTTCCGACCGGGTGCATGCGAAAACGCATCTTGCCCGTCTGCACCAGGAAGAAGCCCGGGCGTTTTTCATTCGGCGTGATGGTGACGGAGGCACCCAGTTCGCAGGGAATCGTGCCAATGTAAACCCGCTTGGCGAGCTCCAGGTCTTCAGGGGTCAAGGTGACAGACGGGTCATCGTCAATGGGCGTCCTTTCTTCCACCACCTTGGCGGCAGAGCGCCTGATCGGTGCACGCTTGGCGGCCTGGGCAGGCTGGTCAGCTGCGGCTGCAGCCTTGGGTGCGGCGGCTTTAGGGGCCGCCGTCTGGGCCAGCAACAGGGCCGGGGCGGCCAGCATCAAGGCAGAGAGAGCGAAATGTTTCATGGGGGGTCCTTTGGAACGGTCAACAGTCAATCGGAAAAATCAGTGAAGCGGCGCAGAAAAATATGCCTGCGCCTCGTGCGGTAAGACACGGCCGGTCTGGTGCGCGCGCTCCAGAACCTGCCAGAAGTAGCGGTAGCTCGCGCGGTCGTGCAGCTTGCCTTCAAAACTGATGGGGGCCCAGTCTGAGCTTGCGGCAGCAGCTATTATTTTTGTAGCACTTTCAATCTCGCCCTCGGTGGGCGCAAAAGCCGCCAGGATAGGCCGGATCTGGTTGGGGTGGATGCTCCACATGCGGGTGTAGCCCAGTTCACGGGCGGCATGGCGTGCGGCGGAAGTCATGGCCTCAGTGTCATTGAACTCTGTGACAACACAATGCGACGGCACTTTGCCGTGGGCATGGCAAGCCGACGCGATTTCGAGCTTGGCGCGCATCACCAGCGGATGCGTGAACTGGCCGCGGCTGCTCATGCCGTCGGCGGGAATCGCACCGCCATGCGCCGAGACAAAATCCATCAGGCCAAAACTCAACGACTGCACGCGCGGATGAGCAGCAATGTCGAAAGCGTTTCGCACCGCGAGTGGAGACTCGATCAGCACGTGCAGCGGCAGGCCACCGGCCGATGCTGMGAGCAGAGCCTGCTCGGCCCTGACCACATCGGCAACCGATTCCACCTTGGGAACCATGATGTGTGAGAGATGGCGGGACAGCTTCCCGGCAATGACAGCCATGTCGGCATCAAAGGCGGGGTGGTCCACCGAATGGATGCGCACCGCGACGCGGGCCTTGTCGCTGGCCAGGGCCGCCAGCGCCACGACCATCGCGGCATGGTCGGCTTCGCCGCCCACGGGTGCGCCGTCTTCGCAATCCAGCGTCACGTCAAACACGCAGGCGCCGAACTCCTCGATCATCTCGGCCTGCAATTGCAGGCTTTTGCGCATGCGGGCTTCAACACCGCTGTAGTGATCACAAACCGGAAGAAACCCGGCTTGTGCCTGGGCACCCAACAGAACGTCGCGCGGATGTTGGCGAGCCCCCACGCTTGTCACTTCGTGTACTACGCTGCCCCCCGAGGGGGCCGTGCTTGCTTGGGGCGGCCCTGCGCGGCGCACATCGCTCATTAATTGCTCAGAGCAGGTGCTTGACGCCGTCTTGCTCACCCTTAAGCTCGTCCAGGGTCTTGGTAATGCGTTCCTGGCTGAAAGCGTCGATTTCCAGGCCTTCGACCAGTTTGTATTCGCCGTTTTCGCAGGTCACGGGGAAACCGAACATGACGTCTTTCGGAATGCCGTACTGGCCGTCCGAAGGGATACCCATGGTGACCCACTTGCCGTTGGTGCCCAGGGCCCAGTCGCGCATGTGGTCGATGGCGGCATTGGCGGCCGATGCGGCCGAGGACAGGCCGCGCGCTTCAATGATGGCGGCGCCGCGCTTGCCGACGGTAGGCAGGAACACGTTGGCGTTCCATTCCTGGTCGTTGATCATCTTGGCGACGCTTTCGCCCTTGATGGTGGCAAAACGGTAGTCGGCGTACATCGTGGGCGAGTGGTTGCCCCAGACGGTGAGTTTTTCAATGTCGGCCACGGCCTTGCCGGTCTTGGCTGCGATCTGGCTGGCGGCGCGGTTGTGGTCCAGGCGCAGCATGGCGGTGAAGTTCTTGCGCGGCAGGTCAGGGGCGCTCTTCATGGCAATGTAGGCATTGGTGTTGGCGGGGTTGCCAACCACCAGCACCTTGACGTTGCGGCTGGCGACGGCGTTGAGCGCCTTGCCCTGCGCCGTGAAGATGGCGCCGTTAACGGCCAACAGCTCGGCACGTTCCATGCCAGGGCCGCGTGGGCGCGAACCGACCAGCAGCGCGTAGTCGGCATCCTTGAAGGCGGTCATCGGGTCGCTGTGGGCTTCCATGCCGACCAGCAGCGGGAACGCGCAGTCGTCGAGTTCCATCATCACGCCCTTGAGCGCTTTTTGCGGGCCTTCAACGGGCACTTCGAGCAATTGAAGAATGACGGGCTGGTCCTTGCCGAGCATTTCGCCGGAAGCAATGCGGAACAACAATGCGTAACCGATTTGGCCTGCTGCACCGGTGACTGCAACGCGGACGGGTTTTTTGCTCATGATGGGAGGACTCCAGGAAGTTGAAAATCGGTTGAGATGAGGGATGTGGTGTGAGATGTCTGGCGCGACCCTGGAATATCTGGAAGTGATTACTGACGGGTCTTATGCTTTTACCCGTCAAAATCACCGCAAAACGGCAGGCCGCGCGCTGGCTCAGCCAAAGATTTTACGCTTGAAAAGCAGCGGGCGTCAATTTGTCTTATGTCTTATATAAGATATGATACGGCCAGCCAGAATCCAACCCATGACCGCCATTCCCGCCCTACCCGCCGATGACTTTCCAGGTGCCACGCCGGCGTTCAGTCCGCTGTACCAGCAGATCAAGGCCCTGATCCTGCAAAGCCTGCAATCAGGCGAATGGAAACCGGGCGAAGCCATCCCTTCCGAGATGGACCTGGCAGCGCGTTACCGCGTCAGCCAGGGCACGGTGCGTAAGGCCATCGACGAGCTGGCCACCGACAACCTGGTGGTCCGCCGCCAGGGCAAGGGCACCTTTGTCGCCACCCACGCCGAGCAACATGTCCAGTTCCGCTTTCTCAAGCTGGTCCCCGACAGCGGCACGCCGGGCAGCGAAGGCCCGGCCCAACGCGACATCATCGACTGCCGGCGCGTGCGCGCCAGCGCCGAGATTGCACGCACGCTGGCCTTGCGCACCGGGGACGCCGTGCTGCAGGCCCGACGCGTGCTGAGCTTTGCCGGCACACCCACCATTCTTGAAGACATCTGGCTTCCTGCCGCACCCTTCAAGGGCCTGACAGCCGAGCGGCTGGCCGACTACCACGGCCCCATGTATGCGTTGTTTGAGACCGAATTCAACGTGCGGATGGTTCGCGCCGAAGAAAAAATACGCGCTGAAGCAGCCGCTGACGGGCGCGAGCTGCTATTAAAAGTAGAGCACGGAGCACCGCTTTTGAGCGTGGAGCGCATCGCCTACACCTACAACGATGCCCCCATGGAGCTGCGCCGCGGCTACTACCGCACCGACACACATCACTATCACAACACACTGAACTGAACAGCGGCAGCAGGCTCAAGGGCAACAGAAAACCCTGCCAGGCTAACCTGCCGCAGCATGGCCGCGAGAGCCCGCCGGTGCAACCCATAACGACATGACTGACGATGAAAACCCTTCAAGCCATGACACCAACGAGGCGTCAGCAGCGATATATGCGCGCCGCTGAATTGCCGTCCGGATGGGGTGATTTGTAATCGTCATGTCAGTTACGACGACCTTCGCGCAGCAATTGCGAACTGTTGCGCAGCCAAACGCACTTTTCCCGACAAAAATTTCCGGCCATCACCCGAAGCAGCCGGGATTGTTGCTGCATTGCAATAGAATTTCGGGTTGAGCCGCTTTGGCAGTTACAAAGCCGTTACTCAAAAACACAGAAAGCCAAGTATGTCCGAATCAGCGACAACCGTAGCGAAGAAGCGGCCCGAGTTCCGCAACATCAACGCTCTGACCGACCTCCCCTCCTATCGCCTCCCCCTCGCAGGCATTGTCTCCATCCTTCACCGTATCAGCGGGTTCATCATGTTTTTGCTGATGCCCTTCATCATCTGGATGTTCGACACTTCGATCTCCTCTGAAATCTCGTTCGAGAAATTCAAGGGGGCCTTCAATGTTGGCATGCTGGGCCTTCCCGGCATCATCTGGAAACTGGTGGCGCTGGCCCTGATCTGGGCTTACCTGCACCATTTCATCGCCGGCCTGCGCCACTTGTGGATGGACGTGAGCCACGCCGCCGTCAGCAAGGAATTCGGCAAATCATCCGCCCTCTTCACACTGGCTGTGAGCATAGGCATCTCAATCGTGCTGGCACTCAAGCTCTTCGGCGCGTACTAATCAAGGAGCACAAAAATGGCAGTTAACTACGGCTCCAAGCGCATCGTTGTCGGTGCCCACTATGGTTTGCGCGACTGGCTCGCGCAGCGCATCACGGCCGCGCTGATGGCCCTCTTCACCGTGCTGGTCCTGGCCCAGGTCATCTTCAGCAAAGGCCCCATCGGCTACGACAAATGGGCCGGCATTTTCTCGTCCCAATGGATGAAGACGCTGACGTTTGTGGTCATCGTTGCCCTGCTGTTGCACGTGTGGGTCGGCATGCGCGACATCTGGATGGACTACGTCAAACCAGCCTCCATCAAGCTGGTTCTGAATGTTTTCACGATTGTCTGGCTGGTGGCCTGCGCCGGCTGGGGCATCCAGGTCCTGTGGCGCCTTTAAGCCCTCGCTGACCCCACAGACCCGACAAGAAGACCGACACCCCCACAAAAATCATGACAGCAACATCCAAACTCCCCAAGCGCAAATTTGACGTCGTCATCGTCGGTGCCGGCGGCTCCGGCATGCGCGCATCGCTGCAGCTGGCACGCGCCGGCCTCAACGTGGCCGTGCTTTCCAAAGTGTTCCCCACCCGCTCGCACACCGTTGCAGCCCAGGGCGGCATCGGCGCATCGCTCGGCAACATGAGCGAAGACAACTGGCACTACCACTTCTATGACACCGTCAAGGGCTCCGACTGGCTCGGCGACCAGGATGCCATTGAATACATGTGCCGCGAAGCTCCCAAGGTCGTGTACGACCTCGAGCACATGGGCATGCCTTTCGACCGCAACCCCGACGGCACGATTTACCAGCGCCCCTTCGGCGGCCACACCGCCAACTACGGCGAAAAGCCCGTGCAGCGCGCCTGCGCCGCAGCCGACCGCACCGGCCACGCCATGCTGCACACGCTGTACCAGCAAAACGTCAAGGAAAAAACCAGCTTTTTCGTCGAGTGGATGGCGCTGGACCTGATTCGCGATTCGGCTGGTGATGTCGTGGGCGTGACCGCCCTCGAAATGGAAACCGGCGATGTTCATATCTTTGAAGCCAAGACCACGCTGCTGGCCACCGGCGGCGCAGGGCGCATTTTTGCCGCATCAACCAACGCCTTCATCAACACCGGCGACGGCCTGGGCATGGCGGCGCGCGCCGGCATCCCGCTCGAGGACATGGAGTTCTGGCAATTTCACCCCACCGGCGTGGCCGGCGCCGGCGTGCTGCTGACCGAAGGCTGCCGCGGCGAAGGCGCAATTCTGCGCAACAGCAACGGCGAGCGTTTCATGGAGCGTTATGCGCCCACGCTGAAAGACCTGGCGCCGCGCGACTTCGTCTCGCGCTCCATGGACCAGGAAATCAAGGAAGGCCGCGGCTGCGGCCCCAACAAGGACTACATCCTGCTGGACATGACCCACCTGGGCGTGGACGCCATCATGAAGCGCCTGCCTTCGGTGTTCGAGATCGGCCACAACTTCGCCAACGTCGATATCACCAAGGAACCGATTCCCGTGGTGCCCACCATCCACTACCAGATGGGCGGCATCCCGACCAACATCCATGGCCAGGTTGTCACGCAGGACGCCAGCAACCAGAGCCAGGTGGTCAACGGCCTGTACGCGGTGGGCGAATGCTCCTGCGTCAGCGTGCACGGCGCCAACCGCCTGGGCACCAACTCGCTGCTCGACCTGCTGGTGTTCGGCAAGGCCGCCGGCAACCACATCGTCGAGTTCGCCAAGACCACCACGCACAAACCGCTGCCGGCGGATGCCGCCGACAAGACCCTGGCCCGCATCGCGCGCCTGGACAACGCAACCGACGGCGAATACGCGCAAGACGTGGCCAACGACCTGCGCGCCGCCATGCAGCAGCATGCCGGCGTGTTCCGCACACAGGCCATCATGAACGAAGGCGTGACGAAAATCGCCGCGCTGCGCGCCCGCGTCAACAGCATCGGCCTCAAGGACAAGTCGAAAATTTTCAACACCGCGCGCATCGAAGCGCTGGAAGTGGAAAACCTGATCGAAGCAGCGCAGGCCACCATCGTGTCCGCCGCGGCCCGCCAGGAAAGCCGCGGCGCGCACTCTGTCGACGACTACGGCGACACGCCCGCGCACCCGAACGGCCGCAACGACACCGACTGGCACAAGCACACGCTCTGGTACAGCGAAGGCAGCCGCCTGGCCTACAAGCCGGTGCAGATGAAGCCCCTGACCGTCGAGTCCGTGCCACTAAAGACGCGCACGTTCTAAAACAAGACGACAAACAGACAGACGGCCCTGCGACCCCACAAGAAGCGAGAACCCCATGACCAAACGTACCTTCAAGATCTACCGCTACGACCCGGACACCGATGCCAAGCCCTACATGCAGACCATCGAGGTAGAGCTCGACGGCCACGAGCGCATGCTGCTGGACGCGCTGATGAAGCTGAAGGCGCAGGACCCGACCATCAGCTTTCGCCGCTCGTGCCGCGAAGGCGTTTGCGGCTCCGATGCGATGAACATCAACGGCAAGAACGGCCTGGCGTGCCTGACCAACATGCGCACGCTGCCCGAGGTCATCATCCTCAAGCCCCTGCCGGGCCTGCCCGTGGTGCGCGACCTGATCGTCGACATGACGCAGTTCTTCAAGCAGTACAACTCGATCAAGCCCTACCTGATCAACGATAACGTGCCGCCCGAAAAAGAGCGCCTGCAGAGCCCCGAGGAGCGTGATGAGCTCAACGGCCTCTACGAGTGCATTTTGTGCGCCAGCTGCTCCACCTCCTGCCCCAGCTTCTGGTGGAACCCCGACAAGTTCGTCGGCCCGGCCGGCCTGCTGCAAGCCTACCGCTTCATCGCCGACAGCCGCGACGAAGCCACCGCCGAGCGCCTGGACAACCTGGAAGACCCGTACCGCCTGTTCCGCTGCCACACCATCATGAACTGCGTCGACGTCTGCCCCAAGGGCCTGAACCCGACCAAGGCGATTGGCAAGATCAAGGAAATGATGGTTCTCAGGACAGTTTGAAAATATGGCCCCCACGCTCGTCACTTCGTGTACTTCGCTGCCCCCCGAGGGGGCGCGTTTCGCCTTGGGGCGGCCCGGCGGCGTGACCATGGCCCCCACGCTCGTCACTTCGTGTACTTCGCTGCCCCCCGAGGGGGCGCGTTTCGCCTTGGGGCGGCCCGGCGGCGAAACCTCCACGGTCTGAACGATATGGAAACCGCCGACGCCCTGCTGGACGAGCGAGCCCTGAGCAAGCTCAAGTGGCGTTGCCGGCGCGGCCTGCTGGAAAACGATTTGCTGATTGAGCGCTTCTTTTTGGCGCACGAAGCGACGCTAACCGTCAGGCAGGCTAAAGGGTTAAATGATTTAATGGATTTGTCCGACAACGATTTGCTGGACCTGCTGTTAAAACGAAAAGTTGCCAGCCAGCTGCCCGATGAAGCGGCCAAGGCAAGCGCCTCTACTTCTGAAGCCCATGAAGTTTTAAAGTTGCTGCAGCCTGCAGCGCCGGCCCCTGATTACGCGTCCGTCCTCCATTGACACTGATACGAAAGAAAGAAGCACGAAATGAAGCTAGCTGACAACAAAGCCACCCTGTCCTTCAGCAACGGCAGCCCCAGCATCGAGTTGCCGGTCTACCAGGGCAGCGTTGGTCCGGACGTCGTTGATATCCGCAAGCTGTATGCCCAGACCGGCATGTTCACCTATGACCCCGGTTTCCTGTCGACCGCTGCCTGCCAGTCGGCCATCACTTACATCGACGGCGACAAGGGCGAGCTGCTGTACCGCGGCTACCCCATCGAGCAGTTGGCCACCAACTGCGATTACATGGAAACCTGCAACCTGCTGCTGTACGGAGAGCTGCCCAATACCGAGCAGAAAATAGACTTCGTCAGCCGCGTGACCAACCACACCATGGTCAACGAACAGATGCAGTTTTTCCTGCGCGGTTTCCGCCGTGACGCGCACCCGATGGCCATCATGACCGGCCTGGTCGGCGCCCTGTCGGCCTTCTACCATGACAGCACCGACATCACCAATCCCGAGCACCGCGATATCTCCGCCATCCGCCTGATCGCCAAGATGCCGACGCTGGTCGCCATGGCTTACAAGTACACCGTGGGCCAGCCCTACATGTACCCCAAGAACAACCTGAGCTATGCCGGCAACTTCCTGCACATGATGTTCGCCACGCCGTGCGAAGAGTACAAGGTCAACCCGGTGCTAGAACGCGCGCTGGACCGCATCTTCATCCTGCACGCAGACCATGAGCAAAACGCCTCGACCTCCACGGTGCGCCTGTGCGGTTCGTCCGGCACCAACCCATTTGCAGCGATTGCTGCCGGCGTGGCTTGCCTCTGGGGCCCGGCACACGGCGGCGCCAACGAAGCGGCACTCAACATGCTGGGCGACATCCAGAAAGCCGGCGGCATCGAGAAAATCGGTGACTTCATCAAGCAGGTCAAGGACAAGAACTCCGGCGTCAAGCTGATGGGTTTTGGCCACCGCGTCTACAAGAACTACGACCCGCGCGCCAAGCTGATGCAGGAAACCTGCAAGGAAGTGCTCAAGGAAATGGGCCTGGAAAACGACCCGCTGTTCAAGCTCGCCATGGCGCTGGAAAAGATTGCCCTGGAAGACGAATACTTCGTGTCGCGCAAGCTCTACCCCAACGTCGACTTCTACTCCGGCATCGTGCAGCGCGCCATCGGCATCCCGGTGCCGCTGTTCACGGCGATCTTCGCGCTGGCCCGCACCGTCGGCTGGATCGCCCAGCTCAACGAAATGATCGGCGACCCCGAGTACAAGATCGGCCGTCCACGCCAGTTGTTCACCGGCTCCACGACCCGTCAGGTGTTGCCGCTGGCCAAGCGCTAAGCCACCTCGCGTTGACACAAAGCCCGCCCGTGGCAACACCGGCGGGCTTTTTTATGCCCCAAGGCCCTGCAGCTGCCTGCTACGTTTTTGATAGCTGCTTTCGCTCGTCCCTATTAGTCTAGAGCCTCAAAACATCTAAAATTCTGGTGGTCCGAGGCCGAAAACGCCTATTGGCAAGCAGGGCATCGCGTAATGCGATGACAAAACATCAATCGTGGTAGCAAAATAGCGTTTCACCATCGTCTAACACGATGACGCCACGCCCATGCCATGAAAAGCTCCGAACGCAACTTTGCCCGCCGCATTGACCTGACCTCGCTTCAGCTCTTTGTGGCCGTGTGCGAGCTCGGCAGCATCGGCAAGGCGGCTGAGCGCGAATTCATTGCCGCCTCGGCCGTGAGCAAACGCCTCTCCGACCTCGAAATCACGCTGGACACACCGCTGCTGTACCGCCACACCCGCGGGGTCGATTTGACGCCCGCCGGCGAAAGCCTGCTGCACCATGCGCGCTCGGTGCTGTTCAGCCTGGAGAAGATGCAGAGCGAGCTCAGCGAATACGCCGACGGCGTGCGCGGCCATGTGCGCGTGCACGCCAGCATATCGGCCATCGTGCAGTTTTTGCCGGAAGACCTGGGCGCGTTCACCCGCGAGCATTCGGGCATCAAGATCGATCTGGAAGAGCACCTGAGCACCGAGGTGGTCCGGGCGGTGCAGGAAGGCGCGGCCGATCTGGGCATCTGCAACACCGCCGACGGCGCGGGTGACCTGCAGGTACTGCCCTACCGCACCGATAAATTAGTGTTGATTGTGCCCAGAGGCCACGCCCTGTTTGCGCAAGGCGCTMTCAAATTTGAAGCAGCACTGGACTACGACCAGGTCGGCCTGCACTCCAACAGCTCGATTTACCTGGCCATGCGCGAGGCGGCCGCCCGGCTGGGCCGCACCATCAAGCTGCGCATCCATGTCACCGGCCTGGACGCCATGTGCCGCATGATCCACAACGGCCTGGGCGTCGGCGTGATGCCGCAGCGCGCTTTTGAGCTCATGCACGGCGTCGGCGAGCTGGAGTCCATACCCCTGCTGGACGCCTGGGCCGAGCGCCAGATCCAGCTGGTGGCGCGAGACTTTTCCACCCTGCCCCTGACGGCGCGGCTGCTGGTGGAGCACCTCACACAGCCCGCCGAACCGCACGCCAATGCAGCCCGACCCGCCCAAACCGCAGCCATGGCTGCGAGTTCAGCGGCCTAAAATCACCCTCACGACAGACGACAACGAGAGACCACGAAGGAAACCATGGGACGCACCCTCTACGACAAAATCTGGGACGAGCACGTCGTTCATACCGAAGACGACGGCACAGCCATCCTCTACATCGACCGCCACCTGGTGCACGAAGTCACCAGCCCGCAGGCCTTTGAAGGCCTGCGCGAGGCCGGCCGCAAGGTCTGGCGCATCAGCTCCATCGTCGCCACCGCCGACCACAACACGCCGACCACCGGCTGGGAACTGGGCTACGACGGCATCACCGACCTGGTGAGCAAGGAACAGATCACCACGCTGGACAGCAACATCAAGGAATTCGGCGCGGCCGCCTTCTTCCCCTTCCTCTCCAAGCGCCAGGGCATCGTGCATGTCATCGGCCCCGAAAGCGGCGCCACGCTGCCCGGCATGACGGTGGTCTGCGGCGACTCGCACACCTCCACGCACGGCGCTTTCGGCGCGCTGGCGCACGGCATCGGCACCAGCGAGGTCGAGCACGTGATGGCGACGCAAACCCTGCTGGCCAAAAAAGCCAAAAACATGCTCGTGAAGGTTGAAGGCAAGCTCGCCCCCGGCCTGACGGGCAAGGACATCGTGCTGGCCATCATCGGCAAGATCGGCACGGCAGGCGGCACGGGTTACACCATTGAATTCGCCGGATCGGCGATTCGTGCGCTCAGCATGGAAGGCCGCATGACGGTCTGCAACATGGCAATTGAAGCCGGCGCCCGCGCCGGCCTGGTGGCGGTCGACCAGAAAACCATTGATTACGTCAAAGGCCGCTTGCTCTCGCCCACCGGCGTCGAATGGGATATGGCCGCCAAATACTGGAACACGCTGCACTCGGATGCTGACGCGAAGTTCGACGCCGTCGTCGAGCTCGACGCCAGCCAGATCCTGCCGCAAGTCACCTGGGGCACTTCGCCCGAAATGGTGCTGTCCATCGACGACCGCGTGCCCGACCCCGACAAGGAAAAAGACGCCAACAAGCGCGATGCCATCGAACGCGCGTTGAAGTACATGGGCCTGGAGCCCGGCAAGGCGCTGAACGACCTGTACATCGACAAGGTGTTCATCGGTTCCTGCACCAACAGCCGCATCGAGGACATGCGCGAGGCAGCCGCCGTCATCAAAAAGATCGGCCAGAAGGTTGCCAAGAACGTCAAGCTCGCGCTGGTGGTACCGGGCTCCGGCCTGGTCAAGGAACAGGCCGAGCGCGAAGGCCTGGACAAGATTTTTGTGGCCGCCGGCTTTGAATGGCGCGAACCAGGCTGCTCGATGTGCCTGGCCATGAACGCCGACCGGCTGGAGCCAGGCGAGCGTTGCGCATCGACATCCAACCGCAACTTCGAAGGCCGGCAAGGCGCTGGCGGGCGTACGCATTTGGTCAGCCCGGCCATGGCCGCGGCGGCGGCAGTGCACGGTCACTTCGTTGACATCAGAAAATTCTCTTAAAGAGCCGCACCATGCAGAAATTCACCGTACACAAGGGCCTGGTCGCCCCGATGGACCGCGAGAACGTCGACACCGACGCCATCATCCCCAAGCAGTTCCTCAAGTCCATCCGCAAGACCGGCTTCGGCCCCAACCTGTTTGACGAATGGCGCTACCTGGATGCGGGCTTTCCCGGCCAGGACCCGGCCAGCCGCAAGCCCAACCCGGACTTCGTGCTGAACCAGCCACGCTACGCCGGCGCCTCCATCCTGCTGGCTCGCAAGAACTTCGGTTGCGGCTCCTCGCGTGAACATGCGCCCYGGGCGCTGGACCAATACGGCTTTCGCACGATCATCGCGCCCAGCTATGCCGACATCTTCTTCAACAACAGCTTCAAGAACGGCTTGCTGCCCATCGTGCTGCCCGAGGCGCAGGTGGCCCAGCTGTTCGACGAAGCGCTGGCCTTCCCCGGCTACCAGCTCACGGTCGACCTGGAGCGCCAGGTGATCGTCAAGCCGCAGGGCGAAGAGCTGCCTTTCGACGTGCAGGCTTTCCGCAAGTACTGCCTGCTCAACGGCCTGGACGACATTGGCCTGACCTTGCGCCAGAGCGACAAGATCAAGGCCTTTGAAGCCGAGCGCCTGGCAACCAAACCGTGGCTGAACCACACGGTGGCAGGCTAAATTAACAACCAAATCGCGCTCTAGACCAATAGGGACGGGCGCAAGAAGCTATAAAAAAGATAGTAAAAATGAAAATCGCAATTCTCCCGGGTGACGGCATCGGCACCGAAATCGTCGCAGAAGCCGTCAAGGTCTTGAAGGCGCTTGACCTGAAGTTTGAAACCGAAAGTGCACTGGTCGGAGGCGCAGCCTATGAGGCCCATGGCCATCCGCTACCCGAACCTACGCTGAAGCTCGCCAAGGAAGCCGACGCCGTACTGTTCGGCGCGGTCGGCGACTGGAAATACGACTCGCTGGACCGCCCGTTGCGGCCCGAGCAGGCCATCCTGGGCCTGCGCAAGAATCTCGGCCTCTTTGCCAACTTCCGCCCCGCCATTTGCTATGCGCAGCTGGTGGACGCCTCTAGCCTCAAGCGCGAACTGGTGTCCGGCCTGGACATCCTCATCATCCGCGAGCTGACCGGCGACATCTACTTCGGCCAGCCGCGCGGCCGCCGCGTTTCGCCTGATGGCCACTTCCCCGGCTCGGAAGAGGCCTTTGACACGATGCGCTATTCGCGCCCCGAGATCGAACGCATCGCCCACGTGGCCTTCCAGGCGGCCCGCAAGCGTGACAAGCGCGTCACCAGCGTCGACAAGGCCAACGTGCTGGAAACCTTCCAGCTCTGGAAAGACGTGGTCACCGAAGTCGGCAAGCAGTATCCCGACGTCGCGCTGGACCACATGTATGTCGACAACGCCGCCATGCAGCTGGTGAAGGCACCGAAGAAGTTCGACGTGGTCGTCACCGGCAACATGTTCGGCGACATCCTGTCTGATGCCGCCGCCATGCTCACCGGCTCCATCGGCATGCTGCCTTCGGCCAGTCTGAACGACAAAAACCAGGGCCTGTACGAACCCAGCCACGGCAGCGCACCCGACATCGCCGGCAAGGGCGTGGCCAATCCGCTGGCCACCATCCTGAGCGCGGCCATGATGCTGCGCTTCAGCCTGAACCAGCCCGAGGCCGCCGCCCGCATCGAAAAAGCCGTGGACGCCGTGCTGAGCCAGGGCCTGCGCACGCCTGACATCTATAGCGAAGGCACGACGAAGGTCGGCACGGTGGAGATGGGCAACGCAGTCGTAAAAGCGCTGACCTGACGTTTTTTTACCGCAAATCGCCTCAAACCAAGGGTAAAAAACGGGTTTGAGGCGGCTGCCAGCCCCGATAAAGCCAAGCCTGGCTACAATTAACACCATGCGCAAAAACCCCGCACTCACCCGCTTTATCGCCGCTACGCGCGCGATCGGCGCTGCGCCGGTTTTTGCCCAGATCACCAAAACGACCACCATTAAAGGCTAGCAAGCCTGGTTCGTCGTGCCCTGCCGGCTCGATGAGCCGGGCCAAAAAGCCTTATTTTTGACTTTTTGAAGGGCAACGCAATGAAACTCAAAGGCAATCTCACGGGACTCGTCGGCTGGCGCGGCATGGTCGGCTCCGTCCTGATCGACCGCATGCAGGCTGAAGGCGACTTCGACCTGATCGAGCCGGTTTTCTTCTCGACCTCGAACGCCGGCGGCAAAGCCCCGGCCCAGGCCAAAAACGAAACTACCCTGAAGAACGCCTTTGACATTGAAGCGTTGAAGAAGTGCGACATCATCATCACGGCACAGGGCGGCGACTACACCACTGAAGTCTTCCCCAAGCTGCGCGCCGCCGGCTGGACGGGCCACTGGATTGACGCGGCCTCCACGCTGCGCATGAACGACGATGCCATCATCATCCTGGATCCGGTTAACCTCCCGGTCATCCAGAACGCCATGGCCAAGGGCGGCAAGAACTGGATTGGCGGCAACTGCACGGTGAGCTGCATGCTGATGGGCGTGGGTGCGCTGTACAAGGCCGGCCTCGTCGAATGGATGACCAGCATGACCTACCAGGCGGCGTCCGGCGGCGGCGCCCAGCACATGCGCGAGCTGCTGACGCAATATGGCACGCTCAATAGCGAAGTCCGCGCCTTGCTGGACGATCCCAAATCAGCCATCCTGGAAATCGACCGCCGCGTGCTGGCCAAACAGCAATCACTGAATAGCGATGAGACGGCCAATTTCGGCGTGCCGCTGGGTGGCTCGCTGATCCCCTGGATCGACAAGGACCTGGGTAACGGCATGAGCAAGGAAGAATGGAAGGGCGGCGCGGAAACCAACAAGATCCTGGGCCAGGGCGCTGGCTTCGGCACGGCTGAAACGCCGGTCGACGGCTTCTGCGTGCGCATAGGCGCGATGCGCTGCCACAGTCAGGCCCTGACCTTCAAGCTGAAGAAGGACGTTCCGCTGGCCGATATCGAGGCCATGATCGCTGCCGACAACGAATGGGTCAAAGTTGTGCCCAACACGCGTGAGGCCTCGATCAAGGACCTCACACCAGTCGCCGTGACGGGCACCATGCAGATTCCGGTGGGTCGCCTGCGCAAACTGGCCATGGGCCCCGACTACCTCGGTGCCTTCACCGTGGGCGATCAGTTGCTCTGGGGTGCGGCCGAACCGCTGCGCCGCATGCTCCGTATACTGCTTCAGGGGTGAATAATTCGGGGTAAGCGGTTGCCAACATGCGGCCGCTCATCCGTAACCACTTGTTTCCGTGCGTTGTCGTCTGACAACATCCTGAACATGTAAGTTGATGCTAACTCGATGTGTCAAAACTTAAGTGGTGTCTTAGCTTGTCAGCCTAATGCCTTGATGTTAAGGTTGTTTTTCGAAAATTCGCATCGAGGTTTTTGTGCGCTTAAGCAGAATAAAGTTACATGCAGACCGAGCACTGGAGGCTCCCAACCCCATGAATAAACGCGGTCGTTGGCGTATTGGCGCCCTGGCGAGTGCCATTGCATTGCTGGGCAGCCTGGCAAGTCTTGAAGCCCATGCGCTCGCGCTGGGCCGGATCACCGTTCAATCGGCACTGGGTGAACCCCTTCGCGCCGAAATCGAGATCACGGACCTCAAGCCCGATGAAGCAGCCAGCCTTCGGGCCGGTGTTGCACCGGCAGAAGCCTTCAGGGCAGCAGGCATGGAATACGGCACGGTGGTCACCGGCGTCGAAGTCAGCCTGCAACGTCGGACGGACGGACGGGCTTTCCTTCGATTGAGCAGCAACCGCCCCGTTACCGAGCCTTTCGTGGACCTCATCCTGGAGGCCAATTGGTCGAACGGGCGAATTACACGCGACTACACCATGCTGTTTGACCCGCCGGCCCTGCGGTCCGGCAGTAGCGGCACAGCAGTTGCGCCAACTGCACCTGTGCTGTCACGCCCCGGTTCGCCCAATGCCGCGCCGCCCTCCAAAGGCATCGCGTCCATCCCCTATTCCCCGTCAGGCCCCGGCTCCAGTGCCACCAGGCCCGCCCCCGTAGCCAAGGCACCTGCGGCAAAGGCGGAAAAAGCCCCTGCTGGCGACACGCAGGTCACCGTCAAATCCGGTGACACCGCAGGCAAAATCGCTGCCCAGAACAAGCCGTCCAGCATTTCACTGGACCAGATGCTGGTCGCCTTGCTCCGAAGCAACCCGGATGCCTTCATCGGCGGCAACGTCAACCGCATCAAGTCCGGCGCCGTGCTGGACATTCCGACCGCKGAATCGGCCGGTGCTGTCTCCCCCGGCGAAGCTACCCAGACCATCGTCGCGCAAAGCAAGGACTTCAACACTTTCCGCCGAAAACTCGCAGAAGGCGTGCCGGCGGCACAGGTAGCCGGTGCCGACCGCCAGGCCGGCGGCAAGGTGGAGGCCAAGGTGGAAGACCGGGCGCCTGCCAGCACCACCCCCGACAAGCTCACCCTGTCCAAGGGAGCCGTCAAGGGCAAGGCAGCGACAGCCGCCGAAGAAAAGATTGCCAAGGAACGGCAAGCCAAAGAAGCCTCGACACGGGTTGCGGAGCTGTCCAAAAATATCAACGAGCTCAACAAACTCGGAAGCGGTCCGGCAGCGGCACCCGCAGCCAGCGCGGCCAAAACGCCAGGTGTGGCTGTTCCAGCCCCGTCCAGCGTCACGGTGCCCGCGGCGGCTCCGGCAGCTTCGGCGCCTTCCATCGCCGCATCATCGGCAACCTCCGCCAAAGCAGCCGCTACAACCACACAGGCGGCCAGCGCAGCAGCAGTTGCCGGCACGACACCTGCGGTTGCCATGGCACCCGCCTCTGCGGCCTCAGCGACGGCCGCAAGCGCCGAGCCGCTTGTAGCGGCTTCACAACCAGCCCCCGCGGCCAGTGAGCCCGCTGCTCCGGTCGCAGCCGCTCCAGTAGTGCCCAAAAAGCCGGTCGTTGCGCCACCGCCGCCGCCGCCTGAACCCAGCCTGCTAGACGAACTGATGGAGAACCCCCTGGTATTGCCGGGCGTAGGCCTTCTGGTCGCGTTGCTCGCCGGATTCGGCTTTTACCGGTACCGCCAGCGCGCAGGCGGGGCCCAGGTTGACAGCTCTTTCCTTGAAAGCAGGTTGCAGCCCGATTCTTTTTTCGGCGCCAGCGGCGGCCAAAGAATTGACACGAATGAAGGCAACGCCACGGGCTCGTCCCTGGTGTATTCGCCCAGTCAATTGGACGCCGCTGGCGACGTAGACCCCGTAGCCGAAGCCGACGTGTACCTGGCATATGGACGCGACCTGCAAGCTGAGGAAATCCTCAAGGAGGCGATGCGCACCAGCCCCATGCGCGTGGCAATTCACGCCAAGCTGATGGAAATCTATGCCAAACGCCGCGACAGCAAGGCATTTGAGACCGTCGCCATCGAAGCCTTCAACCTGACCCACGGCAATGGCCCGGAATGGGCGTACATCACCGAGATGGGCCGAGAGCTCGACCCTTCGAACCCGATGTACCAGCCTGGCGGACAGCCCGCCGGCACAGCCTCTGCCGCCGGGACATCGGCGTTCAGCCCGGGCGGTACCGTGGCCATGGTGGCTCAACCGGTCAATGTCCCTGCGCCAACCCCGGCCGTGGACGTTGATCTTGACCTGGATTTCTCACTCGGTGATGAGCCTGATACAGCCACAACCCCTGCGGCAATATCGGCACCCGTTGCACCAAAACCAGTTGCCCCGCCCGTTACCAAGAAACCGGAACCCGCCGCCCTGAACATGGATTTCAGCAGCGCAACGGTTGCCATGCCTGCGGCCAAGCCACCGGCACCTGCTGCGGCCAAACCCGCCGAAGCGGCACCCGAGATTTCCTTTCTGTCCGAAGGCCTGAATTTTGAACCCGAGCCGTTCGTCCCGCCAGCCAAACCGGTTCCGCCGGTCAAGGCCGCTCCGGCTCCGGCCCCGGCCCCGGCAGTAGCCGACAGCGGCATGCTGGAATTCGACCTGGGCTCGCTTTCACTTGACCTCAATGGCCCAACAACGGAGAGTCCCGCTCCTGAGTTTGAAGTATCTTCTTCGTCGGATGACCCGCTTGAAACCAAGTTCATGCTGGCCGAAGAGTTCCGCTCACTGGGTGACACCGACGGTGCCCGCTCGCTGGCCGAAGAAGTGCTGGCAGAAGCCAGCGGCCCGTTGAAAGTCAAGGCGCAGGCGTTCCTGAACGCCTTGGCGTGAGCGCAGCCTGAACGCACCGCGTTCACTGCGCACCGGCCGGGGTTCAACCGTGAGGATTGCCCTCGGCGTCAGCTACAGCGGAAGTGCCTACGAGGGCTGGCAAAGCCAGCTCTCGGGCAATACCGTGCAGGACAAGCTGGAGCTGGCCTTGGCCAAGTTTGCCGCCCAGCCGATTCGTACCCTCTGCTGCGGGCGCACCGACGCTGGCGTGCATGCGCTGATGCAGGTCGTGCACTTTGACACGCCCCTGCAGCGCGATATCGCCTCATGGGTGCGCGGCACCAACACCTTTTTGCCCGGTGACATCGCGGTGCAATGGGCGCGCGAGGTCCCCGATGAATTCCATTGCCGCGGCAGCGCCATCGCACGCAGGTACGCCTACGTGGTGCTGGAATCGCCGGTACGGCCCAGCGTGGAGGCTGGGCGTGTCGGCTGGGTTTACCGGCCTCTGGACGGCGCTGCGATGCGACAGGCCGTCACGCACCTCATTGGCGAGCACGATTTCAGCTCTTTCCGGGCCGCGCAGTGCCAGGCCAAGTCCCCCGTCAAAACGATCAGCCGGATCGACATCTCCGAGCGTGCCGGTACGGGCTCCAAATACTGGCGCTTCGAGTTCGAGGCCAACGCCTTTTTGCACCACATGATTCGCAACATCATGGGCTGCCTGGTGGCTGTCGGCCAAGGCAACTACCCGCCAGGCTGGCTGGCCGAGGTAAGGGATGCGCGCAGCCGCGACGCCGCCGCGCCCACTTTTTCACCCGATGGGTTGTACTTCTTGGGACCGGTTTATGAAGACCACTATGGCCTCCCAAGTCGCACAGCGGCCTATGATTGGCTTCCATGACGCCCGCCACCCGCACCCGAATCAAGATCTGCGGCCTCACCCGCGAGGAAGACGTGGACGCGGCCGTGGCTGCCGGAGCCGATGCAATCGGGTTTGTAATGTACGAGGCCAGCCCGCGCTATGTGACAGCCGAACGCGCCGCCGAACTGGCTCGCCGCCTGCCTCCTTTCGTGACGCCGGTGCTGCTTTTCGTCAATGCTCCCGCTATAAAAATCATAGCTGCTTGCGCAGGCCTACCAACGGCTTTACTGCAATTTCACGGTGACGAAACACCGGAAACCTGCCTGGAAGCCGGGCGCCCGTTCATGCGTGCCGCACGCATTCCACTTGGTGAAAAAACCACTGAAAGCACGCCTGGAACCTCCGGCGGCTTTGATCTCGTAAAATACGCACAAGACTTCAAGGCCGCACAAGCCATCCTGCTCGACGCTCATGTCGAAGGTTATGGTGGCGGCGGGAAAACATTCAATTGGTCACTTCTTCCTCCAAACGTCAGCGCTCACCTCGTTTTGTCTGGTGGATTGACGCCTGCAAACGTGATCGATGGCATTTTGCAAGTCAGGCCGCGTTGCACAACGCTGGCCGTTGATGTCAGTTCGGGCGTCGAGATTTCCAAGGGAATCAAAAGCGCCGACAAGATCAACCAGTTTGTCGCGGCCGTTCGTGCCGCCGACGAGCTACTTGCAAAGAGTCTTAACCATGTACGAGTACCACCAGCCTGACGTTTCAGGCCATTTCGGAATTTACGGCGGCAGTTTTGTTTCTGAAACACTGACCCACGCCATCAATGAGCTGAAAGACGCTTACGCCAAATACCAGCACGACCCGGAGTTCCTCGCCGAATTCCACTCCGAGCTGGCGCATTTTGTAGGTCGCCCTTCCCCGATCTACCATGCCGCACGCATGAGCCGTGAGCAGGGCGGCGCGCAGATTTACCTCAAGCGCGAAGACCTCAACCACACCGGCGCGCACAAGATCAACAACACCATAGGCCAGGCCATGCTGGCGCGCCGCATGGGCAAGCCGCGCGTCATCGCCGAAACCGGCGCCGGCCAGCACGGTGTGGCCACGGCCACCATCTGCGCCCGCTACGGCCTGGAATGCGTGGTCTACATGGGCAGCGAAGATGTCAAGCGCCAAAGCCCCAATGTCTACCGCATGAACCTCCTGGGCGCCACCGTGGTGCCGGTCGAAAGCGGCAGCAAGACGCTCAAAGACGCGCTCAACGAAGCCATGCGTGACTGGGTTGCCAACGTCGACAACACCTTCTACATCATCGGTACGGTGGCGGGGCCCCACCCCTACCCCATGATGGTCCGCGACTTCCAGAGCGTGATCGGCACCGAATGCCTGCAGCAGATGCCGGAGTTCATTGGCACGAAGCAACCCGACGCGGTGATTGCCTGTGTGGGCGGCGGCAGCAACGCCATGGGCATCTTCCACCCCTATATCCAGCATGCCGAAACCCGCTTGATCGGCGTCGAGGCCGCCGGTGAAGGCCTGGACAGCGGCAAGCACTCGGCGTCGCTGCAGCGCGGCCTGCCCGGCGTGCTGCACGGCAACCGCACCTATGTGCTGCAAAACGACGACGGCCAGGTCACCGAAACGCACAGCATCAGCGCGGGCCTCGACTACCCCGGCGTCGGCCCCGAGCACGCCTTCCTCAAGGACATCGGCCGTGCTGAATACGTCGGCATCACCGACACCGAAGCGCTGCAAGCCTTTCACTATCTGTGCCGCACTGAAGGCATCATCCCGGCGCTTGAATCCAGCCATGCCGTGGCCTGCGCCATGAAGATGGCGCGCACCATGCGCTCTGACCAAAGCCTGCTCGTCAACCTGTCTGGCCGCGGCGACAAGGACATCGGCACCGTAGCCGACCTTTCCGGCGCGGAGTTTTACGACCGGCCTTCGATGCGCGGCCTCTCCGTCAAGGGCGGCGCGGCCTCGGCAGCGTCGTTCGACGCCAGCGGCGCCAAGGGAAGCGGGGTGCAGTCATGAGCCGCATTGCAACCACCTTCTCCACGCTGAAAAACCAGGGCCGCAAGGCCTTGATTCCGTACGTCACGGCGGGTTTTCCGTTTGCCGACGTCACCCCCGAGCTGATGCACAGCATGGTGGCCGGCGGCGCCGACGTGATCGAGCTGGGCGTGCCCTTTTCCGACCCCAGCGCCGATGGCCCCGTGATTCAGAAAGCCGGTGAAAAGGCCTTGTCCCTGGGCATCGGCCTGGCACAGGTGCTGGAGATGGTGCGCCAATTCCGCACCAAAGACAGCGCCACCCCCGTCGTTTTGATGGGCTACGCCAACCCTGTCGAGCGCTACGACATCAAGCACGGCGGCAGCAAAACCGAAAGTGCGTTCATCCGCGACGCCGCACAAGCTGGCGTGGATGGCGTGCTGATCGTGGACTACCCGCCTGAAGAGTGCGTGGAGTTTGCCGCCCGGCTGCGCGCCCACGGCATGGACCTGATCTTTCTGCTGGCCCCCACCAGCACCGACGCACGCATGGCCCAGGTGGCGCAAGTCGCCAGCGGCTATGTCTACTACGTCTCGCTCAAGGGCGTGACGGGCGCCGGCACCCTGGACGTGGACGCGGTGGAGGCCATGCTGCCGCGCATCCGCAAGCATGTGAACGTGCCCGTCGGCGTGGGCTTCGGTATTCGCGACGCCGCCACTGCCAAGGCCATCGGCAAGGTGGCCGACGCAGTGGTGATCGGCAGCAAGATCATCCAGCTGATTGAAAACCAGCCGCGCGACAAGGTGGCAGCGGTGGCGCATGACTTTTTGAAAGAAATCCGTACTGCTTTAGGCTGACTTTTCATGCTGCTTTTGCCGGGCAAAACATCGGAAAAACCGGCGCATAATTGCGCTTTTCGCCCGGCAAATGCCTCCGGATGCCGCCCGACACTCTAAGGACTAACTCGATGTCTTGGTTAGAAAAACTCCTCCCTCCCAAAATCAGCCCCACCGACCCGACCGAGCGCCGCAGCGTGCCCGAAGGCCTGTGGATCAAGTGCCCGAGCTGCGAAGCTGTGCTCTACAAGACCGACCTGGAAAAAAACCAGAATGTCTGCCCGCAGTGCAGCCACCACCACCGCATAGGCGCACGCGCCCGCCTGGACGCCTTTCTGGACCCCGAAGGCCGTTATGAGCTTGGCCAGGAAGTGCTGCCCGTCGACGCCCTCAAATTCAAGGACAGCCGCAAGTACCCCGAACGCCTGAAGGAAGCCCTGGAAAACACCCAGGAAACCGACGCCCTGGTCGTGATGGGCGGAGCCGTACACAGCATCGGCGTGGTGGTGGCCTGCTTTGAATTCGACTTCATGGGCGGCAGCATGGGCAGCGTGGTGGGCGAGCGCTTTGTGCGCGGCGTGCATGCGGCCATCGAGCAAAAAGTGCCCTTCATCTGCTTTACCGCCACCGGCGGCGCACGCATGCAGGAAGGCCTGCTAAGCCTGATGCAAATGGCCAAAACCAATGCATCGCTGACCCGCCTGGCCAAAAAAGGACTGCCCTACATCAGCGTGCTGACCGACCCGACCATGGGCGGTGTGAGCGCCGGCTTTGCTTTCGTGGGTGACATCGTGATCGCCGAGCCCAAGGCCCTGATCGGTTTTGCCGGCCCGCGTGTCATTGAGTCCACCGTACGCGTCACGCTGCCTGAAGGCTTTCAGCGCGCCGAGTTTTTGCAGACCAAAGGCGCAGTTGACCTGATCTGCGACCGCAGGGAACTGCGCAAGACCGTGGCCAATTCCCTGGCCATGCTGCTGCGCCAACCGGCTGATGCCGTCAGTTGAGAACCCGGCAAGCTCCCCTCGAAAAGCCCCTGAAGCAAAGCGTATTAGACGTACGAGAAGCTCACCGCACGGGTCACATGGGATGATGTGGTTCACGGCACTCCAAAGCACGATGAGACCATGCCAGAAGCCTTGACGCTGAGCTCCCTCCCCCTCTTCCCGCTGGGCGCGGTGCTATACCCGGGCGGCGTGCTGCCGCTGCGCATTTTTGAGGTCCGCTACCTCGACATGATCGGAAAATGCCACAAGGCCGGCGCGCCTTTCGGCGTTGTCTCGCTCACCGAAGGCTCCGAGGTGCGCCGGCCCGCCGATGCCGGCACACCCACGAGCGACGGCTTTGCAAACGAGGCCTTCAGCACCGTGGGCACCCTGGCCACCATCACTGAGTTTTCAATCCCCCAGCCGGGCCTGATGGTCGTACGCTGCACCGGTGCACAGCGCTTTGAAATCACCCGCCGTGAAAAACTCAGGCATGGCCTGTGGATTGCCGACGTCACCCGACTGGAAGACGACCAACCGGTGGAAATTCCGGTTGACCTGCAGGCCACGGCCAATGCGCTAGGCAAGCTGATCAAAAGCCTGCAGGAACGCGAGGTGCCGCAGGCACAAATGCCGCTATTGGCACCCTACAGGCTGAACGACTGCGGATGGGTCGCCAACCGCTGGTGCGAACTGTTACCGATGCCGCTGGAATTGAAGCAGCGCCTGATGCAACTGGACAACCCATTGATGCGGCTGGAACTGGTCGGCGACATTCTGGAACGTACAGGAATTTCGCTGTAAACAAGGAACCGGCCAAATCAGATCCGGGATTTGTACTCCGGAACATGACTGGTTAACCAAGCCTTCACGGTTTCGCCGGACGGTGCGGCACCAACAGCGGATATCCAGGCTGTTACATCGTCGATGGCAACGGCCTGATCGCCCGACGATTTGGCCACACGGAGCTTGGGATGGGGAGTGGGCTCCGTGGTTTCGTCATCAGCCATCAATTCTTCAAATAGTTTTTCGCCGGGACGCAAACCGGTGAAAGTGATCGGAATGTCGTGTTCGGATTTACCCGAAAGACGAATCATCATCCGGGCCAGATCCACAATTTTTACAGGCTCACCCATATCGAGCACGTAAATCTGGCCACTGCGCCCCATAAGCCCGGCCTGCAGTACTAATTTGGCGGCCTCCGGAATCGTCATGAAATAGCGCACGATGTCGGGGTGCGTCACAGTGATCGGGCCACCACGCGCAATTTGCTCAGTGAACAAGGGAACCACAGAGCCGCTTGAGCCCAGAACATTTCCGAACCGAACCGACACAAACTGGGTGTCGGTGTACTCGCGCGCAATGCTCTGCACCACGAGTTCCGTCATGCGTTTGGTGGCTCCCATGATATTGGTGGGATTCACTGCCTTGTCAGTGGAGATCAAGACAAACTTCTGGGCACCGCACGCACCGGCCACTTTAGCGGCGTGAATGGTTCCGAGAATATTGGTTCGGACCGCTTCGATTTCGTTATTCAACTCCATCAATGGGACATGTTTGTACGCTGCCGCATGAAAAAACACCGAGGGCTTGTACTGCATTGCGATGGCCTGCAAGCGGGCATGCTCCCTGACATTGGCCGTGTAATAGAGCCCCTGCATCTGCGGATGCGCTTCCCGCAGCTCCTGCTCCAGCTTGTAAATGGCAATCTCCGAGGCGTCCACACAAACCAGCCGGGCGACACCCAATCGCGCAATCTGCCGGCAAAGTTCCGACCCTATAGACCCGCCAGCACCCGATACAAACACGGTTTGCCCCGAAAAAAGCTCCGCCAGTCCCTGCGTGTCCAGTTCCACCGCCTGCCTGCCCAGCAAATCTTCCAGTTCAATTTTCCTCGGACTTGCGCTCTCGGACTGCAACCATTCATCCGGCCTCGGCATGGTTAGCAACGTCAGTCCGGGCGGACTGGACTGCATGAGGACCTCGCGACGCTCCCGAGAGCCCGGCGGACTGGCAATGAGCGCAGTTGATGCCCCCGTAGACGCAGCCATGTCGGCAATTGCAGCCGGAAATCCCAATACCGGTATCTGATGAAGATAACGCCCTTGTTCGGACTCAACGGATGAAGCAATACCCACACAATGCCACTGCCTGGATCCCTTGATCGCACGCAGGGCATCGGCAGCATCATGAAGCGATCCGACAATCAACAAGGCCCGGGATTCGTCCGACGGGCTACCGTGCTCGACAAATGTCCGCCAGGCAGCGCGAGCTCCGCCAAGCAATATCAATGCAACGAGTGGATGCAGCAGGAGGACAGATCGCGGAAAATCCGGATACCGGATCATCAGCACAGCGGCGGCAGCCAACAGTCCACCGAGAAATACCCCCCAAACCAGTTGCCGTAGCTCGGGCAGGCCAATGTACTTCCAGATTTGCCGGTCAACGCGTGCGATGACCAGTCCGGCCGAAGACCCAGCCAACGCCCATGGCATGCTCTGCAGGGCGAGTGCTTCAAACTCTTCAGGAATGTCAAAATTAAACCGCAACCAAAATGCGGCCCACCACCCTAAGCAAACCAGCAAGAGATCTGCAGTCCACAGCGGAACAGTCTCTTTACGCAAGCGCACGACGGCCCTCCATCATGAGCAGGACATGCCGCAAGTGATCAATCACACGATCCTGCTGAGCCGCATCAAGATTGGAGCCCGAAGGCAAACAGATACCGGTCCGGAAAAGACCGGCAGAAATATCGACATCAGGTTCATGCGAAAAATACGGAGCATCCTCAAAGAGTGGCTGCAAGTGCATGGGCTTCCAGACCGGCCTGGCCTCAATCAAATGCCGCTCAAGCGCCTTCATCACCTGGCGGCTCCTCGCTTCGGCATCTGATCCCTGCAAGGTGAAACATGTCAGCCATCGGGTCGAGTGACAGCCTTCCGGCTCTGGCATCCACTGAAGTTGCTGAAAATCCGCCATCGCCTCTACATAACGCTCAAACACGCGCCGACGCTGCGAAACACGTTGTTCCAGCACCCGAAGCTGTCCTCGCCCAATTCCGGCCAGAACATTGCTCATGCGATAGTTAAATCCGATTTCGGTGTGCTCGTAATGAGCAGCGGGCTCACGTGCCTGTGTCGAGAGCTTTCGTGCCCTTGCGATCAGGTCGGGATCGTCAGCCACCAGCATGCCCCCTCCCGATGTCGTGATGATCTTGTTGCCGTTGAACGAATAAACTGCAACTTTTCCAAAAGCCCCACTACTCTTTCCCCTGTAGTGCGCGCCCAGTGACTCAGCCGCGTCCTCAAGTACAGGTACACCATAACGCTCGCAAATCGGAAGCAATGCGTCCATATCGGCGCTTTGGCCATACAAATTGACAAGAATGACGCAAGACGGCATTTTCCGCTCACGCTTGGCCCAGTCAAAAGCGCGTTCAAGAGCAGCTGGCGACATATTCCAACTCTCAGGTTCGGAGTCGATAAAGACCGGTTTTGCCCCGCAATAAACAATTGGATTGCAACTTCCAACGAATGTCAGGGAAGAGCAGAAGACAGTGTCATCGGGTTTCACGCCAAGCAAAATCAACCCAAGATGAATGGCGGCAGTTCCGGAACTGACAGCGGCGGCGTGTCCAACACCGACATGGCTTGCCAGCTCTGCCTCAAAACCGTCTACGTGAGGACCCAGCGGAGCTATCCAGTTGCTCTTGAAGGCATCATCCACAAACAGGGTTTCTTCCTCGCCGAGATGGGGCGACGAAAGCCAGACACGCTGCGATAACTCACGACGAAATATCACATCCAGCAACTTTCCCGCAGCGTCCAGCACTGGCACGTGATCTATCTGGTACTGATCCATTAACTGAAGTACTGCTGCCGCGCTTGCTTCCTCGCCAACTGTAATCGGCGGGGTTTCCGGCAACGTACTCACCGGCATTGAATCCCCAGCGTTGCCAAGAATGGCCCTTCGTAAATCGCCATCCGTCAGCGTACGCGCAAGCGCACCTTTGTTGTCCAGCACGAGCAGGATTCCGCGCCCAGTTTGGTCCATACGCAACAACGCTTCTCGTAACGTAAGACCTGGCGGTACGGTTAAAGCCGTCAGCGTGGCTGGGTTCACTTGATTCTCCTTGCCGGGACACCTGCATAAACACCCGCGTCCACAAGGTTGGCACGCACAACAGCGCCAGCGCCGACAGTAACATCATCCGCAATGACGATACCTGGCAGTACGACTGCACCAGAACCGATCAACACACGTTGCCCGACTTTCACCTCACCCCCAAGAACCGCATTGGGTGCAATGTGGGAAAAGGATCCAACAAGGGCATCGTGATCGACCACGGCACCATGATTGACAATGACACAAACTCCGACCCTTGCGCTCGGTGCTATCACTGCACATGCCGCCGCAAAGCATCCCTCGCCAATAGTACAGAAGGGAGAAACCTGAGCCGCAGGATGAATCAGCGAAGCAAGGCGCGAATATCCCCACAACACGGCCTCGCGTTCGCGCGATAGGTTGTTGCCAATCGCGATGTGGATCAGATATGGGAACACCGCCAAGCCCTGCACACCGAGTAGATCTACGCCAGGCAAAAGTTCGCCATGACAGCGCTGCGGGTCGCGATCCGAGGCCACAATGTGCGTCCAGCGTTTCCCGCGCAGCGCAGCATCGGCCACCACCCGGCCATGACCACCCGCGCCGAAAACAATCAGCGACTCGGGTTTTATGGCTATCGCACGGGAATTCATGGTGTGGCGGCTATATTTACTCAATAGGAATTGATTTTCTCAAGCACTGAACGGTCCAGAGAAAGGTCGACAAGATGGCTCGCAATACGCGGACCCGACAGCCCATCACCATACCTATTGTCACACGGCCATTTTCCGTGCCTCAACGCTTCGGCAATCGCGACAGTGATCGCGCCGGCTTCTACGGGGACATCCTGTACATTGGCATTTCTTTCCCTAAGTCTCTGGCGATCACCGACGTTGACCACCGGTGTACCGAAGGAGGCGGATTCGATAATCCCAGCAGACGAGTTTCCGACCATCACAGCACAATGTCTCATGGCCGCACAAAATAGATTGCGCTTTAAATGACGGAACCGGCGAGACCCGGCGGGAAGTGCCACTTCGTCGAGCGCTTTCAAAATGTCACCGGAGCCGGCATCGGCATTAGGCTCCAACCAGACTACCGGCAGACCTGTCTTACCCAGCGCCTGCAACAGCGCGGTAGTCTGCCCACAAGCATCCCCCGCCTGCTGCACCACTGGGTGAAACACAGCCAGCACGAAGGCCCCTGCCGACAGACCAAGGCTCTCCCGACACGCTTCGGGAGAAATGTCCGCGTCCTGCGCCAAATCATCAAGGCCGGGGGCGCCCGTCACATAAATCCGCTGCTGCGGCTCGCCCATACGAATCAACCGCTCCCGTGACTGCTCGGTGGCTACAAGATGGTAGGTAGCCAGTTTGCTGATTGCGTGCCTGACTGGTTCATCAACCGTACCAGATCGCTCGCCGCCATGAACATGCACACAAACAATTCCCAGATGCAAGGCGGCAATCGCTCCTGCCAACATCTCGCCACGATCACCCAATACGACCAACAGGTCCGGACGTTCACGATCAAGCAGGACGGTCAGTCCCTTGAGGCACTCGGCGATACCGGCAGACATGCTCTGCGGGCTGCGCGTTGAAACATCGACAGGAATCTCCCCACAAATGCGCAGACCGGCATCGCGAATATCTTCAATGGTGTTGCCGTAACGGGCGTCGAGATGCATGCCGGTGACTGCCACACTGAGACCGGCAAGCCGTGCGGTTTCGATCAGCGTACTCCGCATCAAGCCAAAGTCGGCCCGCGTTCCGCTCAGGTAGATGATTTTTCGCCGATATTCGCCCATGGCACTCAATCGCCTTCCGAATCGGAGAGCTGATTCCATTGAATAACCGAATCCGCAGGAATTGCGACGAGCGAGCGTCGGCCAACGACACGCTGAAAATCCCGTGGCGCGATACCGGTCGCCGGCCGCCGGCAGGCCAGCATGGTTGCAAGCACAACTTCCCCGGGCGCTATGTCAACCGCAGCAACGACACTGCGTCGGGCGACACGAGCAGTGTCAATCTCCTCGGGAAGCGGTTGTTTAAGGCCGTCACCCAGCATCGCACTAACCCGTCTTATACCTTGCGCCATGCGCAAAAATTCACCAGGCTCAAGAGAAGCGCTGTGATCTGGCCCGGGAAGCGTGCGGTCCAAAGTAATATGCTTTTCGATCACGCTGGCGCCTATCGCCACCGCAGCGAGGGATGCTTCGACGCCCATACTATGGTCTGAGTAGCCGGTGGCAAGCCCGAGATCTTGCGCCATGCTTGCCAGCGCCAGAAGGTTCAAACTGCTATCAGGCGCCGGGTAGGCAGAAGTGCAATGCAATACCACGACATCGTGCAGGCCACCGCGTGCGGCACCGATCCAGCCGAGCGCCTCGCGAATTTCTGCCATCGTCCCCATGCCTGTGGAAATGATGAGCGGCAACCCGGTCGCCGCCGCATGTTCAACCAGTGTGCGATGTGTAAGTTCGCCCGAAGACAGCTTAAGCCGCCCGACACCGAGACGGACCAACATGTCAACGGCATCGACAGAAAACGGCGTAGAGAAAAATTCGATGCCGATGGCATCGCAATACTTTTTGATCTCCCCGTGCTGTGCCTCAGACAACTCCAGCTTCGCAAGCATCGCGAACTGGTCTTGAGCACCTGTTTGACGCTCCTGGTACTCCGCTGTCGGAGCACCACGAATGACCAGGTCTTCGGCCCGGAAAGTCTGAAATTTGACCGCATCCGCACCTGACGCTTTCGCCGCATCGCACAGACGTAACGCCATCGTAAGCTCGCCGTTATGGTTGACTCCCGCCTCGGCAATCAGAAAAACCGGCTTCGCCGCTTCGTTCCCTACCATGCGGTCCACCCGCCATCAACGACCAAATTATGACCCGTCACATATTTTGCGGCATCGCTGCTGAGGTAGCGCATTGCATTGACCATGTCATCGGCTCCGCCCATGCGCCCCAGGGGAGTGCGGCGCGAATAGTTTTCCACAAATGTATTATTTTGTCCGCTAAATACACCGCCTGGCGTCACGGCATTCACGCGCACACCACGATGGCCCCAGTACGCCGCCAGGTATTTTGTTAGTCCCCATAGACCGGCCTTGCTGGCGGCGTAGATGGCGGGA
The DNA here is from genome assembly GCF_056405695.1 of Polaromonas sp. P1_F6. NCBI lineage: Bacteria > Pseudomonadati > Pseudomonadota > Betaproteobacteria > Burkholderiales > Comamonadaceae > Polaromonas > Polaromonas sp. P1_F6. Next base: position 478,619 of record NZ_JBFUBQ010000002.1, on the reverse strand, counting down.
GTGTTAATCGCCCGACCAAGATATTCCGAGCCTTCATAAATGCGCTGGTCAGGCGCGACAATGCCATAGATTGACAGGGTGTTTACAATGCTGCCGCCGCCACGATGCGCCATCGCACCGCCGAACACCTGCGCACAAAGCATTGCGCCGGTCAGATTGACCGACATCACCTCATTCCATTCGTCAATCGGAAAGGTTTCGAAAGGCTCGAAAAAGTTTTCGCTTTTGGTCGCTGCATTGTTTAGCAGTACATCCGGGGTGCCCCATTTTGCGAACAACAACTCGAACGCATGTTTTACGTCATCCTGTCGGGCAATGTCTGTTGCGCAGGTCAGCAGACCCTCATGCGCCGGACCGAGGCTTTTCTCAAGAAGGTCGGCATCACGGTCGAGTGCGAACACCCGAGCGCCAGCTTCGATAAAGGCCGCGCTAATTTGACGCCCGATAATGCCCGCCGCGCCCGTAACGACGACGACTTTCCCATCAAGCCCGAATGGATCGCTCATACGCCGCCCTCCGCCCTAGTTATATTGCCGGAACACTGGCTTGATAGGATCACCGATCAACAGGCCCTGTGTGCCGTTCTCGAGCGCCTGCGCGTAGATTCCGAAGGCCTTCTGTGCCGCCTGCATCGTCCGGTCAAGGTCCGCCTGGTTATGTGCGTAGCTCGGCGCGATCCATGGCATCAACACCCCGCCGCGTATCATCTCCTGTGAAAAAAGCGTGCGCAGCCTGAGATCTGCCTGACCTTGTGCGTCAAGCGTCAGGTAGTTCATGGAAATTGCATTGCCTTGAATCTGGAATGAATGGTCGACACCAGCCTCGCGCGCGAGCGCTTCAAGCCCTTCGATAAGCTCGCGACCGAAACTCCATAAATGCTCAACAACCGGCAACTCCTCATAGATGCTGACAGTTTCCATAAACGCGGCGAGACTCGACATTTCGCCGCCATGAGTCGTCGAGATCAGGAAAGTGCGCTCCTGGCCGGGACGGTTGATGCCACCAACTTCCATGACCTCACGCCGGCCGACCAGCGCGGCCATGGCAAAACCGTTGGCCATGCCTTTACCGAAGGTTGTCAGGTCCGGGCTAACGCCGAACAAATACTGCGCGCCCTTGAGATGCCAGCGAAATCCAGTGATCATTTCGTCGAGAATGAACAATGCGCCGTCGCGTCGGCACAACGCCTGTACCTGTAGCAGAAAATTGCCTGCGTGGCCCGGGCAACGTTGGCAGTCAGGAGGCGCCATGCGATTGGCCGAAGCACATTCCGGGCAAGGACCGACCGTAGTGGCTGGTTCAAGCATCACTCCGGCGATGTTTCCCGGATGCGCATCAAACAACGCCTGCAGACTTGCGATATTGTTGTAGTCGAAGAGCAGCGTGGTCTGATGATGAATCGGCGGAATGCCGCGCTTGAGCTGGGTCGCTCCGATAAACCAGTCGTCAAACGAAAAAAATGGATGCTGGCGCGGTACACAGATGTACTGCCTGCCCGTGTAGGCCCGAGCCACCTTTGCGGCAGCCGTCGTGACATTCGAGCCGTTTTTGGCGAACTTCACCATGTCCGCGCCATCAATTAACGCAACCAGGCGCTCAGCCGCTTCCAGTTCCAGCACAGAAGCGCGGGTCAGGTTGACACCAAGCGACATACCTCCCATGGCCGCGCGATTCACCCTATCGTCGGCATAGCCGAGCGTAACCGCGCGCAAGCCCATCCCATAGTCCAGAAATGTCCGTCCATCGGCGGCCTTGACGTAAGCCCCCTTGCCGCTGATCAATATCTCCGRTGCGTTCGCTGGATACTGGTCGTCCCCACGCGAATAGGTATGAGCGCCGCCAGGGATGACTCGATGCAAGCGCTCGCGGAATGACATGCTCATGGTTCGAAAGCCTTTCTATTCAACGGTCAGGTTATGACACCGTTTTCGATGGTTTCAAGCAATTCCAACACACGAATATCCGCCGCGAGGTTGTGCGAAAACACTGATTCGCCTCGCACCGCAGCAAGAAAACTGCCCACTTCATCAAGATACATTGCTTCGCCGATGTTCCGGTTGTACCCGACTTGAGCGGCCATCTTTGGCTGATGCAGCTCGAGCACGCGCCCGGCGTCTGCTTCATACACGCGCACCCGAGCTTCGTCCCAGTCCCAGTAAAGTGACGCACGTTCGAAATTCAAGGTAAGCCTGCGCACCGCTTGGCGAGCCACAACGTCAACTACCATGGTTCCGACAAATCCGCCGAAGCTCAGCAACGAGGCGTAAGTGTCGTCGATAGGCGCACCTACGTCGGTGGTCCTCATCCGAAGGCCCTGTACCGCTAGCGGCCAACCAAACACCTCGACCATCCAGGTCAACTCGAACGGCACAATTTCCCGCGCACCGCCGGTCAGCGGCTGAGAAACATAATAATCGCTGACTTTTTCCCAAGGATGCCAATCTGGCAGATACTGCCCGCAGTGATAGGAGAAATTGCAAACCTTGCCATAACGCTGGGATTTCACGATGGCGGCTATGTCGCGAATCGCCGGATGAAATCGAAGCGTGCAGGACGGCGCGATCAATACCTTATGACGGTAAGCTCGTTCAAGCAGCTCCGGCAATGGATCGCGAATTACACTGGCTTCCACGAAACAAGGGCGATAAGCGTCGATGGCCCATGCCATCGCCGTATGATGCTGATCCGGTGGTGTGCAGATCAATATCACGTCGAATGCCTGCAGATCGGTCGACTGCAAGGTCTCGACAGTCTTGATGCCGTACTGTGCGGCAGCCGCTGCACGACGCTCCGGGGCCCTATCGAAGCCGCAGATCGATGTCACCGCATGATGTTGCAGACAACGAATACCTCGTTTACCCATCGATCCGAGGCCAATCACCAATGCCTTCATGGCAACTCTCCCTTGAAATGTTGGATGATGGCTTCGACACATGCAAAGTCGAATTCATCATCGATCTCATAGTTTTGCCATCGCTGAATTTTGTAGCCAATCACGTTGCGCGGATAAAAAGTCATATCGCGGCGAAGCACCGCAGTCTTAATCGCATAAGCCACGCCATATGGAAAATAGGCGACAGACCCAGCAACGTCGGTGGCAGGCGGCACAGCATCGCCCCACTTCGAGAGATAGCCGTCAGCACCGACGACTTTCATAACATCGGGCTTCTCGAGTTGAACCTCGCCGACCGAAACCACAGCGTCGGCCACATCCCAGTGACGTGCTAACAGTGCAGCCACCGCGTCGATGTCACCACTCGCGCGCAATGGCGAAGTCGGTTCAAGCAGGATTACGGCATCAAATTCATGCCCATGGTCATGCCAATAATCGAGCGCGTGCAACACCGCATCCACCGAACTGCAATCGTCACCCGCAAGCTCGGCAGGTCGCAGGAAGGGCACCTCGGCACCAAAACGAGACGCGACATCAGCGATGGATGACGAGTCCGTCGACACCATAACCTTGTCGAGCGAATGCGCCGAACGCGCGGCGTCGATGCTCCACGCCAATACAGGTTTGCCCTGCAGCATCCGAATGTTTTTCCCGGGCAACCGCTTGCTCCCACCCCGCGCCAGGATAATACCGAGCAGAGACAACTTATCCGGCATGCCCATGACCGTGCCCTTTCACAAGCTGCAAAATATGCAACGCCACGGCGGTCGCCGCTTCCGGTACTTCGCGTGCAGCCGACAACTCCCGACAGCGGTGGTCCAAACCCTCGTCAAGTCGTTGTTGGAGCATGGCGATGTCAGACGCACCGTCAGCCAGGCCGAGGGCTTGGTAATCAAGGCCTGTGCTTTTGACAAAAGGCGAAAAGGTGATATTGATCAAACGTTTCCCGGCAAAATAGGCCTGCGCCCCGACGGTGCTTCCCTGAACGATGACCTGGTCCGCCGCCAACAACACAGGCAGTAGCGGTTCGATTTGGGGTTGACTCCAATGTAGCCGCGGAACTCCCTGCGGCACCGGAAAGCGGTGCCATTCGTTGGGATGATAACGAATAACAAGCGCGGCATCAGGACGAGAGTCAAGCCAAGACACCAGACAATCCTGCACCAGCCGCGCCAGACCGGTACCGGCGAACTCGTGCGGCAAAGCGTCGGGAGCCTCCAGGTGGCCCGCCCACAGCACGATATTTTTTTTATCCCAGCCCATCGACCGGCGAAATGTCTCGCCAGCTTGCCGCGCCGTCGACGTGCCCAAAACATCGAATGCCGGATTACCGGTCACGAATAACCGGTCCGCATTAAACCCCGCATTCACCAAATTGGCCTTAACCCCTTCGTTCAGCACAGTCAACCGGTCGGCGTAAATCTTTCGTCGCAAAAACGGATCACTCGCCAGCGCGAACAGATCAAGCATTGACAAAGTGGGAATGCCAAGCTCAATAGCAACAGCAACGGCAGCCTGCTCACTGCGCGGTGAATTAGTCGTAACGACTACGTCTGGACGAACCCTACCGAGTACTCGCTCGAAAAATCGCAATGGCATAAATCCCTGGCGTCCCTGACTGTGCCAGCGCGCCCAAGCATCCTCCTCGCCCAACTCATCAACGAGTTCGGCAAAATTGAGACCAAGGTAAGCCAGAGACTCAGATGTATCTATCGATGGGTGAGATTGGCCTCGCATCATTTGATGACCATAGGCCTTGATCCGCTCCCACTCTGCAGGATCGCAAAAATCACGGTAACCAAGCGCCATCTCGCCAGCATCGTGAGCAACTGCGAAAGCAGTGGTCAGCGCCATAAGCCGAAGTTCAATAGCTGGCGAAAGCTGGCGTAACGCTCGCATTACGGGCAGGCACATTTCGATATGCCCGCCACCATAACTGACAAAGAGCACTCTCATCGATGAACACGCATGGGACGAACGGTTTTTCTAGCGTGCGAATTTGGCCAGCTTGGAAACCTTTGGCTTGACCGAACACACGGCATGACGCAATGCAGTCCGTCAATAAAAATCAACGTATCGCCGGAACTCAGCCGGCGCGATATGGAGCAACAATTCGTCGCACTCAAGGTGCTTAAGCCGTGTGAACTCGTCGACAAAGGCTTGACCAAGCCCGGCACACAATGCTTCATCAGATTCCAACGCATCAAGTGCATTTGGCAGCGAAGCCGGCAACCGCTGAATCCCGCGTGCATCCAGCTCATCCGATCTCAGTTGGTAAAGATTTTCGTTGCACGGCATCCCAGGATCAAGCTTACGCTTGATGCCGTCCAGACCCGCATAAATGATGGCAGCGGTCAGGAGATAAGGATTTGATGAGGCGTCAGGAACGCGCAACTCAAGCCGCCCCCCCGGAATACGGACAAACGCGGTCCGGTTGTTATTCCCCCAGGCAATATTGACCGGCGCCCAGGTAGCACCAGAGCGCGAGCCGCGCGAGACCAGTCGCTTGTAGGAGTTGACGCATGGAGCGGCGATCGCGGTCAACCCCGGGGCATGAGCCATCAGCCCGCCAAGGAAATGATAGGCCAAGGGACTCAAATTCATGCCGCCCGGATCAGCCTTATCTTCAAAAGCGTTGTCACCAAATTTTTTGCCCGCCGACATGTGCATATGCAGACCGCTGCCCGAGCGTTCGGCAAACGGTTTCGGCATGAACGAACACAGCATGCCGTGTTTTTTCGCGATCGCCGTCGCTGCCATTTTGAAGTAGGTCAGGTTGTCTGCTGTGCGCAGACCATCTGCATAGGTGAAGTTCATCTCAAATTGACCGTTTGCGTCTTCATGGTCAATCTGATACACGTCGATATTCGCCCCCTCGAGTGCGGCGCGCAACTCCATGAGAAATTCAGACACCGACGACAGGTGCCGGAAGTCGTAACAAGGCTTGTCGAGCGACTCCGAGCCGGTGGCAACCTCGTATCCACCAGCAGCAGTTGCTTTGAGCAGAAAAAACTCGGGTTCGAGGCCGGAGAAAAATTCAAGGCCCGTGGCCTCGCGAAAGGCGGCAATCGCCTTCTTGGCGATGACGCGTGAATCAAGCGCATGTGGTTTGCCATCGACATGTCCATCGCAGCTCACGCTGGCCGTCGACGGCATCCAGGGCACGGGACGCACGCTGTCGCGGTCACCGACGGCCATGAACTCCTGGCCATGTGGACCCATTCCCATACCGGCAATCGCAAAGCCCGCGAAGCCCGCCCCCGCCCCAAAAATCATTTCCTTGTGCTTGCCAGGCACCAACTTTGCCTTGGGCCGGCCATGAATATCGACAAACTGCGCGAGGTAGTAATCAAAATCTGCCATGTCCGGCCTTCCGTCTTTAATTATGCGTTTTCGGGAAAAAATTCCTGCAACCAGAGCTTCGTCATCAACAGAGTACGTAGCTGTTTCGTATGGTTATGCAAACCACTGCGGTGCTCCTCCAGCATCACCAGCAGCTCATTGCGGTCGAAGCGGCCGCCATCAGGCAGGTTCAGCACTTGGCGTGCCCAGGTATAAAGCGGCCCTTTGATCCACTCGCCAATCGGCAGGGTCGGCATGGTCTTGGGACGGAAGACGAAATCGTGGTCGAAATAGCTCGCCGCGGCCTGCTTGAGAAAATGCTTGCCGATGCCATCGCGGAACTTTGAAGTCACTGGTAGGCGTGCAAACATTTCGCTGACCCGGTGGTCGAGAAAAGGTGCACGGCCCTCGATTGACCAGCAGGCTCCCATACGGTCACCCTTGACCGAATTATTGCCCGGCATGAGTGAGTTGAGTTCATAGGCTGCAACCTGCTCTGCCGGCTCAAGGTCGCCGAATGGCTCGATGATTTCCATAAACCTGTCCAGGGCGCCCTGGGTGTGCGGGAAAAAAGCCGGGCTCATCATCCGCTGACGGTCTTTTTCGGTGCTGTAGCTGATCAGGTCGAAGTAGCTGCGCATCGGAAAATTGGTGCGTGTCATTTCCGAGAAAAACTGTTCGTTGTGACGGAAGCCGAGCATCACCTCGTCAGGTCCATCACCCGTGAACATCACGATTTTTCCCTGCTTGTGTGCCTCACGCGAGAGCAGGAAGAATAAAAAAAATGAAAAATCACCGTGTGGCTGTTCCGCGTGCCGCACCACAGTTTGTGCAATCTCAGGAATGTCGGCTGGCTTGATATCAAGCGGCTTCAGATTGATATCGAGCTCCGATGCCACACGCTCAGCATAGGAGTACTCCGAAAACCCCTTGTCCTCGATGCGTAAGCCGATTGCATCGAGTTGCGGCCGGTTCCATTGCGGCACCAGCCGATTGGCGATCACCGACGAGTCGACACCGCCAGAAAGAAACAGGCCACCGTCGACGTCAAACCTCATTTGCAGCTTGATTGCCTCGTTAAGTGCCTGCTCAAGCTGTTCCTGAGACGCTTCAACACGCGGACCATCGAGGGGCCAGCTCCAGTAGCGCACCGGTTCGGAGAATTTTCCCGCTCCATAGCGCATAAAAGTGCCGGGCGGCAGATGGCGAATGCCCTCAAAGCAAGTCTCCGGCGGAGGGCAATAGTTGAAGGTAAAGACATTGCCAAGCGCGGATTCATTGACTTTGCGTTTAAATTTCGGCAGCGCAAGGATGGCCTTTATTTCACTGGCGAAAGCCAGGCCGCCTTGATAAGGGGCATAAAAGCACGGCTTGATGCCCTGGCGGTCACGCGCAAGCATGCCGGTTTCCGTTCGTTGATCCCAGATAAAAAAAGCGAACATGCCGACCAGGTCGTCGAGCATTTTTTCGCCTTTTTCGCACCACAGATGCACCAGCACCTCGGTGTCGCAGCGCGACTTGAACTTGTAGCCCTTGGCCTTGAGCTGTTCGCGCAACTCAATGAAATTGAAGATTTCGCCGTTGAAAACAACCCAGACCTTGCCGTCGGTACTCGACATGGGCTGCATGCCGTTTTCGGGATCCACCACTGCAAGTCGTGCGTGACCCAGCACCGCCTGCCCAAGGTCCTCCACCCCCTGCTCATCGACCCCACGGTACTTGATGCAGTCGATCATCTTCCAGACATCATCTTTGGTCGTACCCGCAGCGTTGACCACGCCAGCTATTCCACACATGGCAAATCCTTAAGTCTTCAAATCAATTCGTGCAATTTTTCGGCTCAGCGGTGCACTTTCGACAAGCGCTTCATCGGTAGCATCCTCATCAAAGACCCGCTGGAAAATTTCCACCTGGTAGTCCAGGCTGGCCTTGGTCTCTGTTTCGGTTGGCTCGATCAACATCGCCGACTTGAGGTCACCCGGGAAATAAACGCAGCCCGCACCTACCAGCGTTGGCGGATGGATGCCGTAATCGATGAGCCGCTTGGCGAACTGGCGTGCCGATGTATTGAGCTTCTCGCCCGACAACAGGGTTTCATGCTTGCAGAACTGGTCGTAAACCGGCGGCAGCATTGGCGCCAGCCGGTGCTGCAGGTAATTGGCGTTCAGCACCGCATTTTCGGACGCCTGGCGCAAGCCGGCCCCACCCATAGTGCGCAAGTAGCCGTAAGCACGCAGCAACACACCAACATGGCCGTGGAAGCTTTTCATGCGACCGATGGAAAGCGGCCTGTCGTCGTCTCGTTGAGCCACGCCGTTCTTTCGAACTGCGACCGGGCTCGGCAGATAGGCAGCCAGCGCGGCCTTGACCGCGACCGGGCCGGCGCCCGGTCCACCGCCGCCATGCGGCGTCGAAAAAGTCTTGTGCACATTGACGTGAACTACGTCAAAACCCATGTCGCCGGGACGCACGATACCCATCAGTGCATTGAGATTGGCACCATCGTAATAGAGCAATGAACCGTTGGCATGAACCGCATCGGCAATCTCGACGATCTGGTCCTCAAACAGGCCCAGAGTTGAGGGATTGGTCAACATGAAAGCCGCGACATCGGAGGTCAACATCCCGCGCAGCGCGGCAAGATCGACCCGGCCCTTGAGGTCGGACGGCACGATACGGCAGTCAAAGCCTGCCATGGCCGCCGACGCCGGGTTGGTGCCATGTGCCGAGTCGGGTACCAGCACCACCGGGCGACGGGTATTCAGCCGCGCAAAATGTGCACGGATCACCAGCAGGCCTGCGAGTTCGCCATGGGCACCGGCAGCAGGTGCCAGGCAGCAGGCGTCCATCCCCGTAACCTCGCAAATCATGGCCTGCAGCCTCTCGTACATTTCCCAGACGCCGCCGAGCGTGTCGGTATCCTGCATCGGGTGGGCATTGGCAAAACCAGAAAGACGTGCGAGCTCGTCATTGCGCTTCGGGTTGTATTTCATCGTGCACGAGCCCAGCGGATAGGGCCCGTTGTCGACACCATGAGACTCCTGGCTCAGGCGAGTGAAATGCCTGACGACGTCAACCTCGCTGACTTCGGGCAGCCCAATGGCGGTACGGGCTCGTGCAAAAATCGGCAGCGCAGGCGTCTTCCCGGACAGGCGTCCGGCAAAGACATCGCTGGCCGCGCCAGAGCGGTGCAATTCGGTGATGGTCTGGGAGGCGGACGTAGCAGCCATCTCAGCACTCCTGCAGGCAAGCCCGCGCATGCGTGGCATAAGCCTCGATATCAGCGCGTGATTTGGTTTCAGTGACCGCGACCAGCAGGCCGTTCTTGTGGCCCGCCAACGCAGCCGCGATGGGCACACCCGCGAAAAATCCGAGCTTGCGCATGCGCGCACAAAAGGCCGTGGCGGCAACAGGCAATTCAATCGAAAATTCGTTGAAAAAAGCGCCGCTGCGCAGCGGCCTGACGCCGGGCAGCGCAACCAGCAGCTCGTGCAGCAGGGCTGCATTCGCCGCATTAGCCTCAGCGATTCGCATGAAATTTGCGTCACCCAGGCACGCCAGGTAGATTGCAACGCGAATCGCATTGAGCGCCTGGTTGGAACAAATGTGGCTGGTAGCCTTGTCGCGTGCCACGTGCTGCTCGCGATCTTCCTTGACCAGCGCGTAACCAAGTTTTCCGTTGAGGTCGTGCACCCGGCCGACCAGCCGGCCCGGCAGGTACCGTTCAAGTGGTTTGCTGCAAGCAATGATGCCGACATAAGGCCCGCCTGCACTGAGCGGTAAACCAAGCGTTTGGCCTTCGCAGACAACAATGTCTGCCCCGAGCCTGCCAGGCGCTTCGATCCAGCCGCAAAGCAACGGGTTGACACACACCCCAAGCAGTGCCTGCCCTTGTTTGCAAATCGGCGAAAGTGCTGCGACATCCTCGACGACGCCAAGGGCATTGGGGCTTTGCAGCACGACACCGGCGATATCGCCGGACGCTAACAATGCGGCTATGGCCGCGACGTCGATCTGGCCAGTGCCAGCATCATGCCCTGCGCTATCGAGCCGAACACCACGCGGCTCCAGATAGGTAGTCAACACTTCGCGATATTCGGTCCAGAGCGCCTGAGCCACCACAATACGGCGCTTACCGGTGGCTGAACACATCATCCAGCACGATTCGGCAAGCGCCGTCGCACCGTCATACACCGAGCAGTTGACGGACTGCTGGCCCAGCAAGCGGCCCACAAGCACCTGAAACTCAAACAGGGCCTGTAGCAGGCCCTGGCTCATTTCGGGTTGATAAGGCGTGTAGGCCGTAAGGAATTCGCCGCGGGAAACGATGGCGTCGACAACGGCCGGAATGTAATGCTCGTAGGCGCCGCTGCCGAGAAAATTTGAATGCGTGAGTACTGTCTGGTTCAGCCCGGCCATCGCCGTGACATCACGCATTAGCTCCCATTCGCTAAGGGCAGGAGGAATGTCAAGCTCGCGCCGAAGGCGAACCTGCTGCGGCACATCGGCAAACAGCTGTTCCACCGAAAAAAGCCCTATTGCCTCAAGCATTGCCTGCCGGTCGGAGCCCGTGTGAACGTTGTAGCCGATCGGCTTTTGCTCCATGGGAGATTCAGCTTGTCTTTGATTCACGTTGTTTCAGCGGCCAGAGCGCTGCTTTGGGGAGTCGGCTGCAATAGCGGGATTATAGGGTCCGGCCCCTGCTGAAGCGGACAACCATGTCCCCTCAATTGGCATGTTTACCGCCGAGTTGGCGTACCGTTCCCCAGAGAATCCGGATATCGAGCCAGCATGAATTCTCCTGGACATATTGCTGGTCAAGGGCGCACTGTTGCTCAAACGAGATGTCCGAACGCCCGCTGATCTGCGCCAGGCCGGTGATTCCGGGCAACACGCTGCAGCGGCTTTCCCATTCGGCGGCTGTATACAGGGACCGCTCGGCCGGCACATGCGGCCTCGGGCCGACCAGGCTCATGTCACCTCGCAGCACATTGATCAATTGAGGCAGCTCGTCAATGCTGGTTCGCCGGATCCAGCGGCCCGCCCGTGTAATACGCGGATCGTTGTTCGCGGTGAAATGTGGTCCGAGCCCCGGGGCATTTCTGACCATGCTGCGAAATTTGTACATGTCAAATTCCCTGCCATTTTTTCCGATCCGCGTCTGACGAAAGAAAACCGGGAAACCGCTATCGAATCCGATCACAAGGGCTGCCAGCAGCAGCAATGGCGACAGCAGCAGTAGCGCCATAAACGACAGTGCCGTGTCCATCAGGCGTTTCATGCGGGCCTTGCCGTCTGCGCGAGCTGGCCGATCAACGCGGCCACGCGTATGCGGTCGGCATCAATTTGTGCCGCGCTACGCTTCGCGAGTCCGGACTCGGCCTCGCGAAGCGCTTCCACCGCCGCCTCGAACGACTGTTCACCATCGGGCCGGTTGAAAGTCCGCGAAAGAATCACCGCCTGCGAACCCAGGCGCAAATGCTCACCCATAACATCGCGGCCGGGAAGTGAGCCCTCGTCTGCGCGGGCGATCCCGCCAAAGCCCATCGGTAAACCTCGCCGCCTTGCCGCTGCCGCTACGCGGTCAACATGGCCCTGGGCCAACGGCTCGAACATGAAGCGGCAGCCCATCGCCAAGTGCAGGTCATTCAGGCCGACGAAGACCTCTCCAAGCCCCGGCGTGTCCAGCCATTGCTCGAGTGATTCGAGCGCACCCACGGTTTCGAGCAGGGGCACTACCGGCACACGGCCATCGACGATTTCGCAGAAGCTCCGCAATTCCTGCGCGGTCGAAAACATCGGAAGCATCAGCAGGTCGGCCCCTTGCGCAAGCACAGCATCGACCTCCGCACGGGCTGCAGCTGGCTGATCGAGCCGGTATGGATTGACGCGGACCATGAGACGCGAGTGCCGTAAAACTGCCTTGACACGGCCCACATCGTCAATCTGGTGCGTACTGATGAAAGTGTTGCGCCCGGCCTGGCGCTCGGCCTTGCCATTGCGCTCAAGATCGACAAACAGCCGCATGGCCGGCATCCGGTCACAGCGTTTCGCCAGCTCTGGCTGGTTGGTAATGGTCAGTAAGTCAATCATGGGACGAAAGAGGAATAAGCCATTATTGCCCGCCGGCCTGCGGCACGGCCAACGGCTGGCGGCCCAGAAAACTGCGCAGCAAAGGGCTGGCCAGCAGCGCGCTGGCCAACACCACTACCGCAAAAAAACTGGCTGCCAGCGCGCTGGGCAGAAAATTCCAGCGGCCAAACCAGCGACTGGCCGCTACCAGAAGCAGGCAAGCGGCCAATGGGGCAAGCATGGCACGCCACGGCAGCGCCCGGTGAAGCTGCTCGCGCTCGGCAAACAACATGGCGAGGGTGATGCCAGCCAATACAGCATTGAGCGCACCCATCACAAGCGCGCCTCCGGCAAGCCCGGACCAAGCTGCAACGGCGAGCGCAGCCAGGCCGGCGACATAAGCCCAGACCGCGCGGTGCATATGCCCCGATGCAGCCATGACTGTCAGCAATACGGCGATCAAAGCCTGTGGCAGCAGTGACCAGATACCGATGGCCCCCCAGCGCGCAATAACTTCCAGATGCCCGGCATCCATGCGGCCCCAGCCAAACAGCAGTTGAGCAAGCGGCAGCGAAAAGCTGCCCACCACGGCAATCGCTGCGCAAGCCAGGGCCCAGGCCAGGAGAAAGGCAATTTGCAAAGCCCTGTCGCGTTCCGCAGAGCCCGCTTGGGTGCGGGTGATTGCCGGAAAAGCCAGGCTGGCCACGAGCTGCACCGCGAGCACCAGCGGCAACTCCACCAGCTTCCAGGCGTAATTAAAGTCTGCGAGGGCCCCCTCCCCGGCCTGGGACGCCAGGCTGCGCCCCATCAGGGGCAACAGCAGCAGCAGGCCCGAAGACAGGCCGGCCCATATCCATATGCCCGCAGCAGGCGGGGCCGGCATAGCCATCGCCGCCGGATCAGTCGGCGCAGCCTGCGGAAGCCGCCAGCCCAGCCAGCCGAGGCGCGCGACCATCGCCAGCACAAGGAAGCAGCCCAGGATAAAGACAGTTCGATCTCCGCTGTTTTGCGGCGCCAGGAACAGCGCAAAAACCAGCAGCAGGTTGACCACGAGATTACCGCTGTACATGCCTACGAAATCCCGTTCATGCTGCAACCGCGTTACCCAGAGCGCGGCCAGCATGGCCAGCGGCAGCACGGCGGCGCTCCAGGCCAGCGAGTCGCGGCCAAGGATGGCCATGTCGCCCCGCAGGCCAGGTGCAAGCGCATGGGACAGCGCCCCCCGAAGTAACCAGATCAGCAAAGCCAGCACAAGACCAGTGCCGAGCAGCGCCCGTGCGACTTTTTTCTGGCTGGCATCCTGTTGCGCAGGCGTTTGGCGCGCCCATTCCGGCAACAACACGTAACCCAGGGCGCCGCTGAACAATATGCCGACCAGCAAGTCCGGCAGGGTGAACATCACAATCACCGCGTCGCCAAGTCCGGTGGCGCCAAAAGCAGCGGCCTGGGCCGATTCCCGCAGGAGGCCGAGCAGGCGGCTGGCCATGAGCAAACCCAGGGAAAAAACGCCGGCGCGCAGGTACATAGGCGGGATTATCAAGGCTTAAATAGGGGCAGCCGGCCCTGAATGGGGAAACCAGCCACTTAAAAAACTAAAATCAACGGTTTGGCGCTTTATCCGCACAGCCACAAAACCGGCCTGATAGCGGCGCCCCGATCGTTTTCACACTTCTGACCATGTCCGATAACAACACCTTGCCCCCCGCCCAAGACGAAAACAAGCTGATCGCGGAACGCCGCGAAAAGCTCAAGGCCATCCGGAGCCAGGGGATTGCGTTCCCGAACGACTTCAAGCCGTCCGACCACGCGGGCAAGCTGCACGCCATGCACGGCGGCAAGGATGGCGAGGCGCTGGCCGCCGAGGCGGTTCCCGCGAAAATCTCCGGCCGCATGATGCTCAAGCGTGTCATGGGGAAGGCGAGTTTTGCCACCCTGCAGGACAGCACCGGGCGTATCCAGATTTTCCTCACGCGCGACGAAATAGGCGAAGAGCTCTATGCCGCTTTCAAGCATTGGGACCTGGGTGACATCGTCGCGGCAGAAGGCAAGGTCTTCAAGACCAAGACCGGCGAGTTATCCATCCACGCCACCAGCGTGYGCCTGCTGACCAAGAGCCTACGCCCCCTTCCTGGAGATTTTTATGGCATGGCCGACCAGGAGCAGAAATACCGCCAGCGTTATGTGGACCTGATCACCGACGAGCAGGCACGCAAGCGTTTCACCGCCCGCAGCAAGGCCGTCAGCTCTATCCGTGAATTCATGGTCGGCCACGACTTCCTGGAAGTCGAGACGCCGATGCTGCACCCCATCCCGGGCGGTGCCAATGCCAAGCCGTTCAAGACGCACCACAACGCGCTGGACCAGGAAATGTTCCTGCGCATCGCGCCGGAGCTTTACCTCAAGCGCCTGATCGTCGGCGGTTTTGACCGCGTCTTCGAGATCAACCGCAGCTACCGCAACGAGGGCATCTCGGTACGGCACAACCCTGAATTCACCATGATGGAGTTCTACGCGGCCTACTGGGACTACAACGACCTGATGGACTTCACCGAAGCATTGATTCGCGACGCAGCCCAGAAAGCCGTGGGCACGCTACAGCTGAGCTACGGCGGCAAGGAAGAAAAAGTCGACCTCGCCAAACCCTTTGCCCGCCTGACCATTCGCGAAGCCATCCTCAAGCACACCGAAGCCGGCAACAACGTCGATGACACCGTGTGGCTGACGAATGCGCTGCGCAAGCTGGGCATGAACGAGGAAAAAGACCGTCTGTCTACACGCTCCCTGGCCGGCCTGCAGGTGCTGTATTTCGAAGAGCTGGTCGAAGAAAAGCTCTGGCAACCGACCTTCATCATGGAGCACCCGACCGAAATCTCCCCCCTGGCCCGCGCCAATGACAGCCGCCCTGAGGTGACAGAGCGCTTTGAGCTCTACATCACCGGCCGCGAATTCGGCAATGGTTTCAGTGAGCTGAACGACGCTGAAGAGCAGGCCGCGCGCTTTAACGCCCAGGTAGCCGCCAAGGACAGCGGTGACGACGAAGCCATGTTTTATGACCACGACTTCATCCGCGCGCTGGAATACGGCATGCCGCCGACCGGCGGCTGCGGCGTCGGCATAGACCGGCTGATGATGCTGCTGACCGACAGCCCCAGCATCCGCGATGTGATTCTGTTCCCCGCGCTGCGACGTGAGGTTTAGCCCACGATCGCGCACTTCGCCATACGCGATTCCACACCAGCAGGGGCCGCGGGACTGGCTTTGCCAGACCGCTGGCGCCGCCCCCTTGAGGGGGAACAGGCTACACGCAGTGAGCCTGGACGGGGGTGAACCATATGCCACTCAAATACCTTCTCGGCTACCCCGACAGTCTGCAGACCCAGGTGCAGCAGTTGCTGGCGCAAGGCCGGCTGGGTGAGGTGCTGCTCGCCAAATACCCCCTTGCCCATGGCGTGCGGACGGACAAGGCCCTGTACGACTACGTGATGGGGCTCAAAAGCGAGTTTTTACGCAGCTCGGAGCCACTCTCCAAAGTCGCGTTTGACAGCAAGCTGCACGTGATTGCCCATGCGCTGGGCACACACACCACCGTTTCCAGGGTCCAGGGCAGCAAACTCAAAGCCAAGCGTGAAATCCGGGTGGCCACGCTGTTCAGGGAAGTGCCGGAAGAGTTTTTGCGGATGATTGCGGTGCACGAGCTGGCCCACATCAAGGAAAAAGCGCACGACAAGGCTTTTTACCAGCTCTGCACCCATATGGAGCCGCGCTACCACCAGTATGAATTTGACCTGCGGGTGTACCTGACGCATATGGATGCGGTGGGCCGGCTGGAGTGGCCTTCAGCCTGACCCCACTGCGGTGTGGTCACAGCCGCCCGCGCGGGTCCCGAATCGGTCAAATTTACAAGAAAAATGCCTGAGACCCAATACAGTCTTGCGCCAACAGCTATTTATTTAATAGCATCTCCGGCAAACGCATCTCAGGGAATCAGTCCCATCGCGTGCATGTAGGCAGGGTGCAGCATCAGTTCGTCCCATTCGTGGGCTGGGATGGCGGGCAGCAGGTCCAGCCGGCGCAGCTCGCTGGACTCCAGCGCTTCCCACTGGCCCTTGAGCAGCGCCTCGGCCATGCCGTCCAGCAGTTCGTCCACCGGTTTGCCCTCCCCCACCGACTGGTTGCACAGCAGGACCATGTCGCAGCCGGCGTTAAGCGCCGTGACAGCAGCCTCGGTGTAGCTGACTTCCTTGCCGTCAATGAGGCGTGCGCCGGCCATGCTCAGGTCGTCGCTGAAAATCGCGCCGCCAAAACCCAGCTGGCCGCGCAGGATGTAGGTCAGCCACTTTTCCGAAAAACCTGCCGGCCTGGCGTCCACCTTGGGGTAGATCACATGCGCCGGCATCACGCTGGTGAGCGTGGTGTTCAGCCACTCATAAGGCGCGGCGTCGTCGGCCAGAATGGCCTTCAGGCTGCGTTTGTCGACCGGGATGTCGGTATGGGAGTCGGCCTTGACGAAACCATGGCCGGGGAAGTGCTTGCCACAATTGGCCACACCGGCCTGCAGCAGGCCGTGCATCAGGCTTTTGGCCAGCAGCGTGACCACGCGCGGGTCGCGGCCAAAGGCGCGGTCGCCGATGACCCCGCTTTCACCCCAATCGAGGTCCAGCACCGGCGTGAAACTGAAATCAACGCCGCAAGCGCGCAACTCGGCACCCAGCACGTAGCCACAGGCGGTGGCGGCGTTGGTGGCCGCAAGCTGGTCCTTCATCCACAGCGAGCCCAGCGCGCGCATGGGCGGCAGGTGGGTAAAACCATCCGTCCTGAAGCGCTGCACGCGCCCGCCTTCGTGGTCCACGCAAATCAGCAAGTCCGGCCTGATGCTCTTGATCTCAGCACAGAGCGCGCTCAGTTGCCGGCGGTCTTGCCAGTTGCGGCCAAACAGGATGATCCCGCCGGTCAATGGGTGCTTGAGGCGCCGGCGGTCGGCCTTGGTCAGCGTGAGGCCGGCGATGTCGATGATGAGGGGAGCGTGCTGGGTCATGGGATTGAAATCAGGAATTAAATACTATTAAATTGATAGCTGCTAGCGCAATATTGACGGGCGCTAGGGGCTATTTTTCTCTACAACCACAAAACTGGCGGCGTAATCGGTTTCGTCGGTGACGGACACATGGGCAGTGAGCTGGCGGGCTTCAAACCAGGCCTTGAGCGTGCCGTGCAGCACGATCTCGGGTTTGCCGCTGGGCGCCTTGGCGATTTCACAGCTGCGCCACGTCATGGGCATCCGCATGCCTGTGCCGATCGCCTTGCTGAAAGCTTCTTTGGCTGAAAACCGGGTGGCAAGGTAGCTGACGCCGCGGTCGGGCCAGCGGGCGCTGCGGTGTTTCCAGGTGGCAAGTTCACCGTCGCTCAGAATCCTGCGGGCAAACCGTTCACCATGCCTCTCAAGGCTGGCGCGGATGCGGCGCACGTCGCAGATGTCAGTACCGATTCCGTAGATCATTCTGCCCGCACAGTCGCTGCCGTAAGGTGACACAAAACAGGCCAGCTCGAGCCGTGGAACCGGCTTTGCCGGGCCACAGGCGGGCGGCCCCCTCGGGGGGCAGCGACCCACACGCAGTGGGGGAGCGTGGGGGCTCCAATCATGCGGGGGCGAATGCCTGGGTGATGCTAAGCAGGTAACGCCGGGTGGTCGCGGCGTAACCCAACTCGAGGGCGTCGGCAACAAAAGCGTGGCCTATCGACACCTCCAGCACATTGGGTACTTCTCGCACAAACTCCGTGAGGTTGTCGCGGTTCAGGTCGTGGCCGGCGTTGATGCCCAGGCCGGCTGCCGCAGCGGCCTGGCCCGCACGGGTAAAGCGCGCCAGAACTTCGGCCTTTTCAGGAGTTGCCCAGGCGCGCGCGTAGGTCTCGGTATAAAACTCCACCCGGTCGGCGCCCACGGCCTTGGCCGCTGCCATGGCTTCGGGAATCGGGTCCATGAAAAGACTGACCCGCACACGGCGGTCATGCACCTGTTCTATCAGGGGCTGCAGGCGCTCAGCGTCTTCGGGGAAATTCCAGCCGTGGTCGCTGGTGAACTGGTCTTCGCTGTCGGGCACAAAGGTGCATTGGTGCAGCGGCAGGCCCCGGGCGGCCAGATCGTGCACAAAGCCCATCAGATTCTGGAACGGGTTGCCTTCGATGTTGAATTCGCGGTCTGGCCAGTCCTTCATCAGCGCGGCGAGTTCAAAGACGTCGTCACGGCGGATATGCCGCTCGTCGGGCCGCGGGTGCACCGTGATGCCCTGTGCACCAGCTTCCAGGCACAGCTCGGCGGCACGGCGCACGCTAGGAATATCCAGGTGGCGGGAATTTCGCAACAGGGCGACCTTGTTGACGTTGACCGACAGTGCGGTCTTGTCATACACATGGGACACGAGGGGAGCGGGCGAAAGGAGTTTCATGGCGGTTGCTCGTTAGAAAGCTTGCAGGTCCATCATCATCTGCCGGGTTTTCAGGACCTTGACGCCGCAATGGTAGTGCAGCAGCCCGCGCAACTGGGTTTTAAGCTCATTGAAGCCGGGGATACAGGCCCGTACCGTGTCAGAGAACAGCGCCTCGTCACCCAGCGCCTGCTGCAGCGCCTGCCATTGCCCGCCGGGCAGGCTGACGCGATCGTCGTCGTGCGCTTGCCGGAGCCCCGCCTCTGGCACCAGCACATAGCGGGTGTCCGGATCGAGCGGCGCCAGCGTGGCGGTTTCGGCGTCCAGCAGGGGTAAAAGGCCGATGTCGCGCAGCAGCCGCAGCTCAAACGCGCGCAACGCCAGCTGCAGGGTTTCGGCACTTTGTGCGGCGATCAATTGCACCGTGGCGGCGTAGGCGTCAAACAGCACCGGATGCGGGTCGTCACGCGCCATCAGGCGCATCAAGAGCTCGTTGAGGTAATAACCCGACAGCAATGCATCCCCCGTGGGCATGACGTGGCCGCCCTGCCACTCAGCGCTTTTCAGGGTGCGGATTTCAGCGTCGCCGCCAAAGGCGATATGCAGCGGCTGCAAAGGCAACAAGATCGGCCGGAAGCTGGAGCTGGGCTTCTTCGCCCCCCGCGCCACCAGAGCCACCCGGCCATATTTACGGGTGAACACCTCCAGGATCAGGCTGGACTCACTCCAGTCGTAGCGATGTAGGACATAAGCGGGTTCATCGCCGATGCGTTTGGTGGCCATGTGGTTCAGGAGGCCAGGCAGGAAACCAGCAGCGAGAACTGAGGGAACTCCCCCTTCAAGCCGGGGCCGCGGAACCGGCTTTGCCGGGCCGCAGGCGCAGCGGCCCCCTCGGGGGGCAGGGAGCTACACGCAGTGAGCGACCGTGGGGGCCTCATTCATACCCGAATGTCTTGACCCGGGCCTCATCGTCGGCCCAACCCGAACGGACCTTGACCCAGATCTCCAGGAACACCTTGCCGCCCGTGAGGGTTTCAAGCTCATGCCGGGCTTCAGTGCCGATGCGTTTGAGCTTTTCACCCTTCTCGCCAATGATCATGCCTTTGTGGCCGTCACGCTCCACCACGATGGTGGCGGCAATTTTGCGCAGGGTGCCCTCTTCTTCATACCGGTCAATGATGACCGTTGAGGTGTAGGGAAGTTCGTCCCCCGTGAGGCGAAAGAGCTTCTCGCGAATGATTTCCGCCGCCATGAAGCGATCGCTGCGGTCGGTCAATTCGTCGGCACCGTACATCCAGGGCTGGACCGGCAGGTATTTTTCGCAAATGCCGAACAGGCGCTCGATGTCCTTGGCGTTGTTGGCCGACATCGGCACGAACTCGGCGAAATTGTGCCGCTCCTGCATTTCCTTGAGCCAGGGCGCGATCTCGGCGCGGCGGTGAATCAAATCAAACTTGTTAGCCAGCAAAATCGCGGGTGTCTTTTCGGGCAGCAGAGCCAGAACCTTGGCGTCGGCCTGGTTGAATTGACCGGCTTCCACCACAAAGACAATCAGGTCCACATCATTGACGGCGCCGACCACAGTGCGGTTCAGCGAGCGGTTCAGCGCGTTGCCGTGCCGGGTCTGGAAGCCCGGCGTGTCCACGAAGACATACTGCGTTGCCTTGACCGTGCGCATGCCGGTGATGCGGTGGCGCGTGGTCTGGGCCTTGCGCGAGGTGATGCTGATCTTTTGTCCCACCAGGGCATTGAGCAGAGTGGACTTGCCCACGTTGGGCTTGCCGACGATGGCGATCAGGCCACAGCGCTGCTCGCCGGCGGACGATGTGTCAGCAGCGGCGGGCACGGCCGCGCCGCGCGAGGACAGCGCCTGCGCCAGCATGGCTTCCAGCGCATCGGGCGGCTGCACGGCTTCCGGGGCTTTGGCTTGACGCTTTTTCGGCGCGACTGCAGGGGGAGTCGCCGCAGCAACTACCGGTTTTTTCGGTTCTTTTTTACCTGTACTCATAATCTTGGTGTGTTGGCCTGCGGCCTTCGGGCGGCTGCCGGCTCGGAGTCAGGAATCCAGTGTCTTGACAAACATCAGCATGGCGGCGGCGGCGGCTTGTTCGCCGGCCCGGCGGGAGCCGCCGATCCCGCGCTCGGCCCGGCCATATTCAGTGATCTCGCATTCCACATCGAAGGTCTGCTTGTGGGCCGCACCCATGGTACCCACCACGCGATAAATCGGCAGGTTCATTTTGCGCCCCTGCAACCACTCCTGCAATTCGGTTTTCGGATCTTTGCCGATGGCCTGCATCTGGGGGTTGATTTCCACGTCCTTGAACAGCCGGCGCACCAGCAGGTTGGCCGCCTCAAAGCCGGCGTCCAGGTAAACGGCGCCTATGACAGCTTCCAGCGCATCGGCGAGGATGGAGGGCCGCTTCTGTCCGCCTGATTTTGCCTCGCCTTCGCCCAGCCGTACCAGATCCGGCAAGCCAAGCACGACGGCAAGTTTGTGCAGGGTGTCCTGCTTGACCAGGTTAGCCCGCACACGTGAAAGATCGCCCTCAGGCAGGGTGCTCAGTTGCTCGTAGAGCAACCCCGCGACAGCCAGGTTCAGGACGGAATCGCCCAGAAACTCGATACGCTCGTTATGGTCGGTTGAAAAGCTGCGGTGCGTCAGCGCTTGCTGGAGCAGCCTTGGGTCGGAAAAATCATGCTGCAGGCGCTTTTGCAGTGCCAGCAGACCAGGACTTGAGGTAGCACTCGCTCGCACTTACTTGGCACGGCCGTTGTACTTGAGCAGCAGATAAGCTGGGCCGGCCATGTGGATTTCCTTGTTATAGGCGAAAGACACCACAGTTTTGTCACCCTCTTTGGTCACTTCGATATCTTTGGCAGTAATTGACTTGATGTCGTCAATCTGGGCGGCCTTGTCAAAGATAGTTCTGGCCTCAGCCACGGTATTGCCTTCCCTCGCCTTTCCGGCGGCCTTGAGGATGGCCTGATATTCAATCAGCGTCGGGGCAACCTGGGCAGCCAAAATGCCACCACATACAAGAACGATGCCCACAAACAGAAGGCCAATAAAGGAAATGCCACGTTGACGATGTTTCATTTTTTCTCCTGCTCTGACTAGGAAGTCCTGTCGTATTGCCCCTGGTACACCAAAGTGTGCCAAAAAAGCGGCTACTCGAAAGAACCGATACGCTTGAGGTTGCCGAAATTCATCCAGACAAAAAAGGCCTTGCCGACAATGTTTTTATCGGGAACAAACCCCCAATAACGGGAATCCAGCGAATTATCGCGGTTATCGCCCATCATGAAATACTGCCCCTCAGGCACCTTGCAGACAACGCCTTCGCTACTGTAACGGCAATTTTCCTTGAAAGGAAAGTCCATGACCTCCCGCTCATCGAGGCCGGCCCGCCGGGAGTCGTCATTCAGCAGGCGGTATTTCTTTGTCCCATTGACCTCTTCGAACTGTTTGGCGTAACGCAAAATATCTTCGTCAAAAAAGTCGGGCAAAGGCGTCTTGACCAGAGGCTTGCCGTTAATGGTCAGCTTCTTGTTCAGGTAGGCCACCTCATCCCCGGGCACACCCACCACCCGTTTGATGTAATCCAGGCTCGGTTTTGGCGGGTAGCGAAACACCATCACATCACCGCGCTGCGGGGTGTTGTTGTCCAGTACCTTGATATTGAGCACCGGCAAGCGAACGCCGTAATGGAATTTATTGACCAGGATCAGATCGTTGACGAGCAAGGTCGGGATCATGGAGCCAGAAGGAATCTTGAAGGGCTCAAACAGGAAGGAGCGCAACAGGAAAACCACCACGATCACCGGGAACAGGCCGGCGGTCCAATCCAGCCACCAGGGCTGCATGATGAGCCGGGTTCTGGCTTCGTCAACATGGTTGTCGACCTGGCTGATTCCTTTTCCGGCGAGCTCAGCCTGCCGCCTGGCAGCACTTTCCTCGAATGCCGCCGCCGCGCGGTAGCGCTGCGGCAAAAAGTAAAACCGCTCGGCCAGCCAGTAAATCCCGGTGACCACCGATGCCAGGAACAGCAGCAGGGAGAAGTTTCCGTCCACGACGCCGAAGTACCAGGCAGCGCCATAACCCACAAATGCGGCCAGCACCACGGCCGTGATCGTGCTCATTGCGCCGCGCATCAATCTTCCACCTGCAAAATGGCCAGGAAGGCTTCCTGGGGGACTTCAACGGAACCGATTTGTTTCATGCGTTTTTTACCCGCTTTTTGTTTTTCAAGGAGCTTGCGTTTGCGTGAAATATCGCCGCCGTAGCACTTGGCGATCACGTTTTTGCGCAGCGCCTTGATTGTCTCACGCGCAATAATATTGGCCCCGATCGCCGCCTGGATGGCCACATCGAATTGCTGCCGGGAAATGATCTCGCGCATTTTGGCCACCACCGCCCGGCCGCGGTAGGCCGACTGGCTGCGGTGGACGATGATGGACAGCGCGTCGACCTTCTCGCCATTCAGCAGGATGTCCACCTTCACCACATCGGATGCCCGGAACTCCTTGAATTCGTAGTCCATCGACGCATAGCCGCGGGAGACGGACTTGAGCTTGTCGAAGAAGTCCAGCACGATCTCGCCCAGCGGCATTTCATAGGTCAGCATGACCTGTTTGCCGTGGTAGGCCATGTTCAGCTGGATGCCGCGCTTCTGGTTGGCCAGCGTCATCACGGCGCCCACGTAGTCCTGCGGCATATACAAGTGCACGGTCACAATGGGCTCGCGGATCTCGTTAACCTTTCCGCCGTCGGGAATTTTGGAGGGATTTTCAACCTTGAGGAGGGTTCCGTCGGATTGGAGAACTTCATAGACCACACTGGGAGCCGTCGTGATCAGGTCCTGGTCGAATTCCCGCTCGAGCCGCTCCTGGACGATTTCCATGTGCAGCAGCCCCAGGAAACCGCAGCGAAACCCGAAACCCAGCGCCTCGCTGACCTCCGGCTCATAGTGCAGCGACGCATCATTGAGCTTGAGTTTTTCCAGTGCATCGCGCAGGGATTCGTATTCACTGGCCTCTGAGGGATACAGGCCGGCAAACACCGCAGGCTGGATTTCCTTGAAGCCGGGTAAGGCCTCGGTGGCGGTAAAGGCAGCGCCGCCTGTCCCGGGCTTGATCAGGGTCACGGTGTCGCCGACCCGCGCCGCCTGAAGCTCCTTGATGCCAGCGATGACAAAACCCACCTCGCCGGATTCGAGTGCCTGGCGAGGCTCGGTATGCGGAGTAAAGACGCCTAATTGCTCGGCGTTGTACATCGCCTCGCTGGCCATCAGCTTGATACGGTCACCCTTGGCAAGCCGGCCGTCCACAACACGCACCAGCATGACGACGCCCACATAAGCGTCGTACCAACTGTCAATGATCATGGCGCGCAACGGGCCGCCTGGATTACCTTTGGGCGGCGGAATCCTGGCAACGACGGCCTCCAGGATTTCATCGATGCCCATGCCCGTCTTGGCACTG
This sequence comes from Polaromonas sp. P1_F6, assembly GCF_056405695.1. NCBI lineage: Bacteria > Pseudomonadati > Pseudomonadota > Betaproteobacteria > Burkholderiales > Comamonadaceae > Polaromonas > Polaromonas sp. P1_F6. The sequence goes on along the minus strand of NZ_JBFUBQ010000002.1, from coordinate 454,406 downwards.
CAGGGAATCGCATCGGTCGCGTCGATGCCGATCACTTCTTCGATTTCCTGCTTGGCGTTATCAGGGTCGGCTTGCGGCAAGTCCATCTTGTTGAGCACCGGCACGACTTCCACACCGAGGTCCAGCGCGGTGTAGCAGTTGGCGACGGTCTGCGCTTCCACACCCTGGCTGGCGTCCACCACCAGCAGCGCACCCTCGCATGCGGACAGCGAGCGGCTCACTTCATAAGAGAAGTCGACGTGGCCCGGCGTGTCGATCAGATTGAGGTTGTAGACCTCGCCGTTGAGTGCCTTGTATTTGAGCGCAGCGGTCTGCGCCTTGATGGTTATCCCACGCTCTTTTTCAATATCCATCGAATCCAGAACCTGCGCACTCATCTCTCTGTCCTGCAAACCGCCGCAGCGCTGGATGAGACGGTCAGCCAGCGTGGATTTGCCGTGATCAATGTGGGCAATGATCGAAAAATTTCTGATGTGATTCATCAACGAGAACGCCTAAGTACTTGAAAGTATTGCGAAGAGATTGAATGGAATTCGCGAGGGCCATAAAAAAGGGCGCGTCGAGTAGCGACGCGCCCTGAACCAACAATCTATGGCAACTGCGATAGTTGGAACTTCATTGTAGGCAAAAAGCCGGAGCCGAACAGTCCCGAAATGGCCATATTTTTGTCGTTGCAGGCTAGCAACATGGATCTTATGCACAACTTATTCACAATTTTATACTGCTTGTCTCTGGACAACTTGTGGGTGATCTGTGGAGCGTTCGGTATTACTCAAAATAAAGAGAGAAACCGGGTCTTTAGCCATTCCGATATATCGAAATAGCGCAGGCGGGAGCTCATATTCTACCGAAAACGGTCCATGGACCACCTCATTGTGAGCAATCACTAACAAAAAATGAGATCCGGCTCCTCGCAAAATATATTTTTGCGAAACACCAAATTTCCGCGCCAGACATCAAAAACCCCCATAGCCCGGCAGGGTATGGGGGTTAATGGCAGCCTCCCGGCTCTTGCTGTGACGCTGCGAGAAAGAGATCTAAGGTAGCGCTTCAGCGAGATGGCCTGATCAGCGCGTATTGCGCCCACTCGCCCCGCCGGAACAGCACGTTGATGGCTTTGGACTTGTCGATTTTGGCAAGGGCCGCTTCAAATTCCTTGACGCTGGTGACTTCGGAGTTGGCAATCGCCACAATCACGTCGCCTTCTTTCAGGCCGGCCCGCGCAGCAGCCCCTTCGGCGGTGTCCACCTTGACGCCACCCTTGACCTTCAGCTCCTTCTTCTGTGCGTCGGGCACTTCACTCACGGCCAGACCCAAGGCCTGTGCGGCACCCGCTACCGGGGGCTTGGGTTCGGGGCCAGCCGAAGCCTTGCGCGCGGGTTTTTCTGCCTCGACCTCACCAATCGTGACCGAAAGGTCCTTGCTCGCGCCGCGCCTGAAGACGGTCACCACGGCCTTGGTACCCGGCTTCACGTTGCCGACCATGCGCGGCAGGTCGCTGGATTTTTCAATCGGCTTGCCGTCGAACTTGATGATGATGTCGCCGGCCTCAATGCCCGCTTTTTCTGCGGGTGCGCCGCTTTCGACACCCCTAACCAGCGCGCCCTGGGCCTTGCCCAGGCCAATCGATTCCGCCACCTCTTTGGTGACCTGGTCGATCTGCACACCGATGCGGCCCCGCGTGACCTTGCCGCTCGTGCGCAGCTGATCGGACACGCGCGCTGCCTCATCTATGGGAATGGAAAAGGAAATGCCCTGGAAGCCGCCGGAGCGCGAATAAATTTGGCTGTTGATGCCAACCACCTCACCGCGCATATTGATCAGGGGCCCGCCGGAGTTGCCGGGGTTGATGGCCACGTCGGTCTGGATAAACGGCAGGTAGTCGCCGGTATCCCGCTGCTTGGCACTCACGATACCTGCGGTCACGGTGTTTTCCAGGCCAAATGGCGAGCCGATGGCCATCACCCATTCCCCGACCTTGAGGCGGTTGATGTCGCCGATCTTCACTGCGGGCAGCCCCGTCGCCTCAATCTTGACGACGGCAACGTCACTGCGCTTGTCCGCACCGATGATTTTGGCTTTGAATTCGCGCTTGTCGGTCAACGTGACGATGACTTCATCGGCGCCTTCGACTACATGCGCGTTGGTCATCACAAAGCCGTCGGCCGTCAGGATGAAACCCGACCCGACGCCGCGTGGCTGATCTTCGTCAGGCTGAGGGCTGCGGTCCGGCCGGGGTGCGCGGGGCATATTAGGGGGGATCGGTATGCCAAAGCGCTTGAAGAATTCCAGCATCTGTTCGTCGGCACTTCCGGAAGCCGCTGCCTTGGCTTTCTCCAGGGTGCGGATATTGACCACCGAAGGACCCACCTGCTCCACGAGGTCCGTGAAATCCGGCAATGTGCGGTTCTGCGCCCAGACCGGCGCGACCGGCAGCACCGCCAGGACCGCAGTGCTTCCCACGATGGCCGCCGTCAGGCAGGAGCGCAGGGGTTTCCAGTTCAATTCAAGCATCATCAGCCTCGTCATAAATGTTGTCATCCGGCAATCACACCCGGCGGCAACCCAAGGCTGGCGCCGGAGAAAATTGTTGCAGCACGTGGCCCCCGAGAAAAGTACCAGGAGCACCAGTGCATATTATTTCTTGCGCTCCAGCCCGCCCGCAAAAAGCTTCAAAGTGCCCATGGGGACTTCACCCATCACGGTGACCCAATAGGCGTCGAGCTGCCGGGTAATCGTCTGGGTGGCGCCCATCGACAGGCTCGATTCCTGACCGTGGCGCTGGCGGTCGAACGGTTCTACAAAAATCGACACCGATGCCAAACCATCCGAGAAAATCCACTGCAGGGGCTCTTCACCGGCCGCAGTGCCGGCAGGCGCCAGTGCCGTCGCCGGCCGCTTGTAGCAACTCATGGGTTTAAAGCCCGCCACAGGCGCCTTCAGGAGCCAGCCTTCCGCGCTTGCCGTGGTCTTCATGAGAACAGGCTTTTCCACACGGTAACCGTCGACCTTGCCCATCATCTGGAGGAGCTTGTCCATTTTGACCGGAGCATCAAGCTGCAATTCTGAAAATGCCGCCTGTTCCAGGACCTTGCCGTCGGTATCGAGCGTCTGCAGCTTCACGACCAGGCCTTTCTTCTGTTCTGTCCAGACCCGGTAGCCAAACCGCATATTGTCTTTGGGCGCCAGCAGCACGATATCGGCCTCGACGCCCGCCACACGCTCGGTACCCTCCTGACGGACCTTGTAATAGTCGGCAATCCGGTTATCGGTTGACTGCAGCAACTGGGGGAACATACCCAGCGACTCGCGCTTTTCACTGCGAACCACCTTGTGGTCCGGCATGAAGGTGACCACCTGGTCGTTATGGCGAAAAATCGAGCGCGGTGCCCCCGTCAGCGTTTCTACCCGCTCCATTTGCTGGTCGCCCTCGCAAACATGCCAAATCTTCGCACTGGACATGGCGCCACCGGAAGAGACGACAAAGGTGCCGATGTACGAGCGCTTTTTGGAAGCCTCGTGCATGCGCATCAGCCAATCGTTGATGTTGCGGGATTCCATGGGCGTCGCAGCAGGGGCCGGCGGCGGCACCTGTGCCGCTACAAAATTCATAGCTGGCAGCGCACATCCCGCAAGGGCTAGAAGGCGAAATAGCTTGAATTTCATGAAGTTTCCAAAGCCCGGCGACAAGCAGGCGCCCGCTCAGCGTCCTGCATTTTGCGGCGTTTCAAAGGTGGCATTGCGCAAGAAGCCCGAGGGCTCCTGCAGGGCCGATGTGCCCCCCAGCTGCTTGTGCGCAGCCAGCAGTTCCTCCAGCCGGGCATCCCGCACCATTGGGCCTTGGGGCGAAGCAACCAACACCTGTTGTGACAGTGGCGCCTGGGCAAGCTGCGGCGCCGAGCCGGATGCCAGCAAGCCAGAGGCATTCCACGCAATGGCAGCCACCGCGGCGAGTGAGGCAAATCCTGCTACCAGCTTCCAGCGGAAATCGCTGTCATTGGCGGCTTCGCCATGCGGTTGAGACATTGCTTGCACGGGTACCTGAACAACATCCAGAGCCGGAGCAGCAGGATGAAAACTCGAACCGGCCGGGGTTTCCTGGGCAAGGCGCTGGTTCAGGCGCGCCAAAAAGGCCATGTCCGCCCCTTTGGTCCGAAGCGCAGGCGACCGCAAGGCATCGCCAATCAGGTGATAGGCGTCCCAGGCGGCGACCGCTGAATCATCGCGCCGGCTGGCATCGAGTGCAGCCACAAGTTCGTCCCCGTCCAATTGGCCATCGGCCAAGGCAGACATGAGTTCGCTGGTTTGCATTGACGGTTTCATCATGTTCGTGGGCAGCGGAACTGCCGTTTTGAAAGGCTCAAAATACGGGGTCTGATTCGTGGGTTCATGGATGGCTCCTGGGTGCTGCGACTTCACCAGCGCTTGCCGCTCTGGTTTTCCAGCAACGGTTTCACCTTCTGCGAAATTGCCTCGCGCGCCCTGAAAATACGTGACCGCACTGTACCGATGGGGCAATCCATCGCCTCTGAAATCTCTTCGTAGCTCAGCCCTTCTATTTCACGCAGGGTAATGGCCTGGCGAAGCTCCTCAGGCAAGGCTTCCATGGCGGCATTGATGATTTCCGCAATTTCCTTGGTGGCCAGCACGGCTTCCGGCGTTTCCGAGCTTGTTAGTTCGTTTTCAAGCGGGGAAGTTTCATCGCTTTCATCGCTTTGGCCCGATTTAAAGGAGTTTTCAGAGACGGTTGGATCCCGTTTAAGGTCCATCAGGGCCTTTTTGGCGGTATTCACCGCAATCCGGTAAAGCCATGTGTAGAACTGGGCCTCGCCCCTGAACTGCGCCAGGGCCCTGTAGGCGCGGATGAACGTTTCCTGGGCGATATCTTCCACCAGGTCCACATCGCGCACCATACGGCCTATCAGGCGCTGGATGCGCCGCTGGTATTTGATGACCAGCAGCTCATATGCCTTCTGGTCGCCTGCAACGGTGCGCTCCACCAGCATGGCATCGCTGTCGGTTGCTTTTTCCAGTCGAGGCGGAGGCAGGTCAGCGCTCATGGGTTTTGTGACGTGGCTTCAGCTGGGCGCATAGACCCCGATACTGCCACAGCCGGCACGGGTTCTGCCGGCAGAAAATCATGCGGCGATAAGGTGGAAGACGACTTGTGCGGCGAGTAGACCGCGCGGCGCAGGTCCAGCCATCGCTCCGGCATGACGCCGCGCTCCACCCAGAGCCACAACCGTGCGTGAGCAGAATTTTCAAGCCGAAGCAGTAAATAGTGTTGAAAATCGGCAAGGACTGAAAGCTCATATTCAGCGACGCCCGCCTGGTATCCCGGGCTCTCCCGGCGCCACACTTCGCCATCCCATGCCAAGTGGCCCGCCGGAGAATTTCGCCAACCAATATGTGCTGCCACACCAGCGCCTAACGCGGCAGTAAGTGCCAGGCCGATGCGCCAATCCAGCTGACGGTTTCCATTGAAATACCAGAGCATGGCTAAAAGCAGCCCGGACAGCCATAAACCCAACAAAAGAGTACCCAGAAAACGCGAACGCCCCAGCGGATAAACAACCGGCGGGGCGTTGTGCAGGCTCAAGGCAGGCTGTTGGACGTGCGTGAGCCGGGAAATCAGGCGCGCTTGAAGACCAGCGTACCGTTGGTGCCGCCGAACCCGAAATTGTTTTTGACGGCAACCTCGATTTTTGCGTCACGCGCGGTATTGGCACAGTAGTCCAGGTCGCACTCGGGATCCTGGTTGAAGATATTGATGGTCGGCGGAATTTTCTGGTGATACAGCGAAAGCACCGTAAACACCGACTCAATGCCGCCGGCGCCGCCCAAAAGGTGACCCGTCATGGATTTGGTCGAGCTGACCACCATGTTTTTAGCGTGGCTGCCGAACGCAGCCTTGACGGCGTTTGTCTCGTTCAGGTCGCCCAGCGGTGTGGACGTGCCATGCGCGTTGAGGTACTGGACTTCGTCGGCATTGACACCTGCGTTCTTCAACGCCATGACCATGGAGCGGCGCGGTCCGTCGACATCGGGCGCTGTCATGTGATATGCGTCTGCGCTCATGCCGAACCCGGTCAGTTCAGCATAAATTCTGGCGCCGCGCGCTTTGGCATGCTCGTACTCTTCGAGAACCAGCACACCGCCGCCCTCACCCAGCACAAAACCATCACGGTCCTTGTCCCAAGGGCGAGATGCTGTTTTCGGGTCTTCGTTGCGGGTGGACAGGGCACGCGCTGCGGCAAAGCCGCCTACGCCCAGCGGAGAGACGCAGGACTCAGCGCCACCGGCCACCATCACGTCGCAATCGCCATATTCAATCATGCGCGCCGACAGGCCGATGGCATGAAGTCCGGTCGTGCAGGCCGTTACGACCGCAACGTTGGGGCCTTTAAAGCCGAATTTGATGGATACATGCCCGGAAATCATGTTGATGATCGAGGCAGGTACAAAAAACGGAGACACCCGGCGCGGGCCGCGATTGACCAGCTCGGAATGCATTTGCTCGATCATCGRCAAACCGCCGATGCCCGAACCGATATTGCAGCCAATGCGGGTCGCCAGTTCGCCGTCTAGCGCCTCGCCCGTCGGCAAGCCGCTGTCGGCCACCGCCTGGAAAGCTGCAGCCAGACCCAGATGAATGAAGCGATCCATGTGCCGCGCTTCTTTTTCGGGAATGTAATCCGCGATATTGAAGCCTTTGACCTCACCGGCAAATTTGCAGGCAAAGTTGCTTGCATCAAACTGCGTGATCAGATCAATTCCGGGCACACCGGCAATCAGATTGGCCCAGGATTCAGCCACGGTATTACCTACCGGGCTGACACAACCCAGACCTGTCACGACGACACGACGACGGCTCATTCAAAAATCCTGAGAAGAACCCGAAAAGCCCTGGAATGACTTTTCAGGCTTGATGACGGCGGAGGCAGGCGAAAGCCTTGCCTCAAGCCTTTTGATGGGTGTTTGCGTAGTCAATCGCGTTCTGGACAGTGGTGATCTTCTCGGCGTCTTCGTCGGGAATCTCAATGCCGAACTCGTCTTCCAGAGCCATAACCAGTTCTACGGTGTCAAGGGAGTCAGCGCCCAGATCGGCCACAAAGGCTTTTTCGCTGGTGACCTGGCCTTCTTCCACGCCGAGTTGTTCGGCAATGATTTTCTTAACACGTGCTTCGATATCGCTCATAGTTCCCTCTGAGGGTTGTAAATTAATCCGTGATTTTACCGCGTTAGAGTCGTTTCCCTAAGCACCGCGCCGGACGGATAAAAACCGGCTTCGATTTCCCGTGTTTTACCACTCTCAGCCCGCTGTTTTCATGAAACTGCAGGGCTGACGCTTCAAGAGCTACATATACATGCCGCCGTTGACGTGAATCTCCTGGCCTGTGATGTAGGCCGCCTGTGGACTTGCCACAAAGGCCACAGCGTGCGCAATGTCTTGCGGTTTGCCAAGATGGCCCAGCGGGATCTGCCCCAAAAGTGCTTTTTGCTGCTCTTCCGGCAATCCGGCGGTCATGTCGGTCTCGATAAAGCCTGGCGCCACGCAATTGACAGTGATGTTACGCGAGCCGAGCTCGCGAGCCAGTGCGCGCGTCATGCCGGCCACGCCGGCCTTGGCCGCCGCGTAATTGGATTGGCCCGCGTTGCCCGAGGCACCAACGACGGATGTGATGCTGATGATGCGGCCGTAGCGCTGCTTCATCATGGTGCGCATCACGGCGCGGCTCATGCGGAACACGGCCTTGAGGTTGGTGTCCAGCACCGCATCCCAATCGTCATCCTTGAGCCGCATTGCCAGCATGTCGCGTGTGATGCCCGCGTTGTTGACCAGCACCTGCAGGCCACCGTGCTCCTTGACGATGGCGTCGATCAGCGCTTCGGCGGCGGTAACGTCGTTCACATTCAGGTTTTTGCCGGCGCAACCCGGAAAAGCCGCAAGGGCCTGGCCGATTTTGGCCGCGCCTTCATCGCTGGTCGCCGTGCCTATCACTTTGAGGCCTTTTTGGGCCAGCTCCAGCGCAATGGCCGCGCCAATACCGCGCGATGCGCCGGTGACCAGTGCGACCTGGCCTTCAAACTTGACTTCGCTCATGCCAGTAACTCCTTCACTTCCGCCAGGGAGGCGGGATCAAACAGGGGGACACCCGTCAATTCGGGATCGATTCTTTTGGCCATGCCGGCCAGCACCTTGCCAGGCCCGCACTCGACCAGCGTCGTGAGGCCGCGTGCCTTGATGGCCTGCACGCATTCCACCCAACGCACGGGGCCGAAAGCCTGCCCGTACAGCGCCGCGCGAATGCGGTCAGCGTCAGTCTCGACGGCTACCTCGATGTTGTTGATGACCGGGATTTTCGGCGCTGCGAACTCGACGGCGGCCAGCTTTTCGCGCAGCTTCTCGGCCGCGGGCTTCATCAGGCTGGAGTGGAAGGGAGCCGACACCGGCAGGGGCAAGGCGCGCTTGGCACCGTTGGCCTTGAGCACTTCGCAGGCTTTCTCAACCGCAGCCTTGCTGCCCGCGATGACGGTCTGCATCGGATCGTTGAAATTGACGGCTTCGACCACTTCGGTGGTGTTGGCCCCGAAGCTGCGCGCGGCCTCGGCACAGCCTTCAATCACTTTGGAGGCTTCCATGCCCAGAATGGCCGCCATCGCGCCTATGCCGACCGGTACGGCGTCCTGCATGGCCTGCGCACGAAAGCGCACCAACGGCGCGGCTTGCGCGAGTGTCAGCACACCCGAGGCCACCAGAGCAGAGTATTCGCCCAGCGAGTGACCCGCGACGGCGGCCGGCGCGGTACCGGTTTCGGCCATCCAGGCACGGTAAGCCGCCACACCGGCGACCAGCATGACAGGCTGCGTGTTCGTGGTCAGCGCCAGCGCGTCCTTGGGGCCGTCCTTGATCAGCCGGCCGACATCCTCGCCCAGCGCCTCGGAGGCTTCGGCCAACGTCTGCGCAACCACCGGATGGTCGCCCCAGGCGTCCAGCATGCCGACCGACTGCGAGCCCTGGCCGGGAAAAACAATAGCAAACGATTTCAAATGATTACTCCATGGGTCGAATTCTTGGGTCGCCGAAAAGCATCCGCATGCATTTTAAGAAGATGAACAGTCATTTTTTGAAGCACAGTCTGTCAGGCTGACGACGGTATAGCGCCATTGTGCGCACCACGCAGCCGTGCAAAACCCCATCCGACAGCCGATTTGACGCACTGATAGATAGCCGCAACGGCCAGCCAGGGGTCTATCAGGTAGTCCCACAAATTGGTGGACTCCAGCGACCCCGCAGCCCAGGCCAGTAAAGCCAGAGCGATCAGCACGGGCAGCAAACGAAATCCCCTGGCCCAGCATGCCAGCGACAGCGCCAGAAGCGCCGCCCAGAGAACTGGCGAACCCCAGCCGAGCCGGTAGGCATCCCAGTCACCCCAGCCCAGGGCCAGCGGGTACAAGAACAATGCGCCCACAGCCAGGACAACACTCACCAGCATGCACTCGCGGGTATCCGTCAAGCGGACGCCCGACAGGCGCTGGTACATGCCCAGGCAGGCGAGTGCTACCAAAGAAATGCTCAGGTCCGAGCTGATGCCGCGCACATAGGCCACGAGCGGTAAGCGGGCCGGCCCCACCGGGCACCACAGAAGTACAAACACCGCAGCAGTAGCAAACTTGCCCCACGGCCCGACGCCACGCCGCCAGCCCAGCAGCCGCAGACAGCCGGCGCTGAGCGCCAGATCAATGCCGAGCAAGGCGATCAGATCATTTGCCGGAGGAAGCATGGCCGGTCGCCGCTTGCGCGGCCTGGAGGGTTTGCAGGGGGTCCAGCCGCACGTGCTTGATGCGCGTGCGATGCCAGGTATAGACGAGATGCAGGTAGCCGTCGCGGGTTTGCAGCAAGTAAGGATAAGAAAATTCCTGGGAGCAGCTCTGGTCGCCGCACAACTGGCGCCTGGCACTGGCTACATAGGACTGGGCTTCGCCGTCGCTCGCGCCGCGGGCTTTGAGCTCCTGAGTCAGCAGGCGCTCATAGTCAATGAGGGACGTGCGCGACTGCGGATTGGCGGACGACTCCACGATCCATGGCGCCACCCCATCAAACGAGCCGCCCGCCTCTGTTTTCAGCAAGGCCAGCATTTCGCGATTTCGGGGCGCCGGGTTCAGGGCCAGCCATTGCGTGCCGATGTTCGTCACGACGCCGGCCACAGCGGAGTCCGGATTGGGCCAGATGCTTGCAGACGCGCGCGACCAGGTCTTGCCGGCATCCGTGGTATCTGAAACCATCAGCGCCGTGGCATTGCCTGAGCGCATATAGACCTGCGCCTTCTCTGGCCCCGAAACCAGCACCACCGGCTGCAAACCGGTGCGGCTACCGGGAACGCGAACTTTGTCGATGACCTGGCCCAGAGCGTTGATGCGCAGGACTTCGCCGAATTTGGTGACGAACTCGTGGTACACCGGCAAGCCGGTCTCGCCGCTTTCAAAGCTGACGGGTGCTCCTTTGACCAGCGTACTGATGTTCAGGAAGGGCGACGTCACCAGGCGGCGTGGCATGCTCCAGGTCGCGCCTTCATCCGTGGAACGCGCCCAGCTGATGGAGCTGCCCGCCCATCCGCCCAATGAAACGTTGACCATCCACAGGCAGAGTGAGCCATCGGGCGCGCGAGCAATCACCGGATTGCCCAGTTTCTTGACATAGCGCCACAGGCCCTGCTGAAGTGTTTGACGGTTGAACAACGTGCTTTCTGCGCTCCAGCGCAGGCTGGCGGGGTCCATCACTGCGGTCTGGATGGTGACATCCCCCGCGCCTTCGCGCGAGCCCGAAAACCAGACCGCGCGCAAGCGGCCATCACGCAACTCCACGAGGGAGGCCGCATGCACGGCCTGGCCGGGAGAAGATGAGACAAATTGCGCATCAAAACGAAAGCGGCCGTCCGGCGAAATCTGCTGCGCCGGCAAGCCGGTGCGTGGCACGGATTTGACGGCACCAGCCGAAGGGCTGGCCGCCAATGCCGCAAAAGGGGTGGCCGGTGGGCGCTGCAGGATTTTCCATCCAGCCAAGGCAAAAGCCAGCACCAGCAAGGCTGCTGCAAGGCGATCCCATGCACCGGACGGTCTGAAATTCAAATGCCCACCTGTCTGTGAAAGCCTGGCAGATGGGTGGGAGCCACTCAATAGTTGAGAAGCACCGCACCCCAGGTAAAGCCGCCGCCCACGCCTTCGAGCATGAGGGTGTCGCCTTTTTGGATCTTGCCGCTGCGCACGGCCACATCCAGCGCGAGCGGGATAGAAGCCGCGGAGGTGTTTCCATGCTGGTCGACGGTGACAATCAGCTTCTCGAGCGGCATCTTCAGTTTTTTGGCCGTGCTCTGCATGATGCGGATGTTGGCCTGGTGTGGAATCAGCCAGTCGATGTCGGCATCGGTCATGTTGGCTTTTGCCAGCGTAGCGCGCGCGGCGCTTTCGAGCACGCCCACAGCCAGCTTGAACACGGCTTGGCCATCCATCTTGAGCAAGGGGTCGCCCAGGATCTGACCACCCGAGACATTGCCCGGCACACACAGGATGCCGACATGCTTGCCGTCGGCATGCAGGTCGCTGGCAAGAATGCCGGGCGTGTCCGAGGCCTCGAGCACCACGGCGCCGGCGCCGTCGCCAAAAAGCACACAGGTGGTCCGGTCTGAAAAGTCCAGGATGCGCGAGAACACTTCCGCACCGATCACCAGCGCCTTGCTGGCCGAACCGGTGCGGATCATGGCGTCGGCCACGGTCAATGCATAGACGAATCCGCTGCACACAGCTTGCACGTCAAAGGCCGGGCAACCGGCGATGCCCAGTTTGTTCTGCAAAATGCAGGCCGCCGAGGGAAACACCATGTCCGGGGTCGAGGTCGCCACGATGATGAGGTCGATGTCCGCAGCCTGCAGACCCGCAGCCTGCAGTGCATTTTTGGCGGCTTCTACACCCAGATCGCTGCTGGTCACGTCGGACGCGGCAAAGTGGCGGGCCCGGATGCCGGTGCGCTCCACAATCCATTCATCGGAGGTTTCCACACCCCGGGTCGCCAGGTCGGCGGCCAGTTCGGCATTGGTCAGTCGGCGCGGCGGCAAATAACTACCGGTGCCGGTGATGCGTGAGTAACGGGTCATTAATAAGTGGCCGGTGTTGAGACTGCTGAGTCAACTGACATTGAAGGGGTGTCGACGGGCGCATCAGCAGGGGGCGCCGCCTGCGCTGCCACCAGCAAAGGGGCCGCATGGGCTATGCGTTCGCGCACTCTCTCAAGCAAATTGTTCCGTGCCGCATCATAAGCCCGATTCAGCGCCGTCTCAAAAGCAAAGGCGTCCGCTGAGCCGTGGCTTTTGAAAACCAGGCCTTGCAGACCGAGCAAGGCGGCGCCGTTGTACCGCCTGTGGTCAACTCGATTTTTAAACGCAGTTAGCACCGGATAGGCAATGATGGCCGCAATTTTTGTCAAGATATTGCGGGAAAACTCAGCCTTTATGAAGCCCCCGATCATGCTTGCAAGACCTTCACTAGCCTTGAGCGCGACGTTGCCCACAAAACCGTCACAGACGACGATATCGGTCGTTCCCTTGAAAATATCGTTACCTTCGACATTCCCGTAAAAATTCAAATCACCGGAATTAGACGCAGAACGCAACAACTCACCGGCTTTTTTGATAATTTCACTGCCTTTTATCGCTTCTTCGCCAATATTGAGCAGGCCGACACTGGGCGTGGGGTTGCTGGTGATGGCTGCCACCAGGGCGGATCCCATCACGGCAAACTGCAGCAGGTGATCTTCGGTGCAATCGACATTGGCACCCAGGTCCAGCACCGTGGTGGCGCCACCCAAGGCATTGGGCAGCTGGGTAGCAATGGCCGGACGGTCTATGCCCTCCAGGGTTTTGAGGACGTAGCGGGCAATGGCCATCAAGGCGCCGGTATTGCCGGCCGATACGGCCGCTTGGGCCACACCATCCTTGACCTGGTTCATCGCGACCCGCATCGAGGAGTTCTTCTTGCGCCGCAAGGCGATCTCGATGGGATCGTCCATGGTGACGATCTCGCTGGCCGGAACGATCTGGCAGCGCGGATGGACCTGAAGGCGGGGGTACAACGGGTGCCCCGCGAGGACTTCAGGCTGGCCGACCAGCACCACAGCAGCATCCGGATGGCCATCCAGAAATGCCAGGCTGGCCGGGAGCGTGACGGCTGGGCCGATATCGCCGCCCATGGCATCGACAGCGATCCTGATCATGGGGCGACCGGTGCAGTCAAGAGAGAGTGGAATTCAGGCAAAAGAAAGGCCCGCAGGATGAGTGCGGGCCCATGCTCAAAGCGTGGAATTACGCTTCGGATTTGGTTTTCAGCACCTTGCGGCCACGGTAAAAACCGGTAGGGCTGATGTGGTGGCGCAGGTGGGTTTCGCCGGTGGTGGATTCCACGGCAATGCCTGGCACGGTGAGTGCGTTGTGCGAGCGGTGCATGCCGCGCTTCGAAGGTGACTTTTTGTTCTGCTGGACGGCCATGATCCGCTCCTGATGGGGTGTAAGGTTGGTAAATTACGCACCAAAATCCGAGTTCAGACAGCTGGACCTGAATATCGGCCCAAGGCGGTCTAAACGCCATGTAACCGTATTCACCGCATTGGTACGCGAAGCCTTTGATTATAGCTCGATGCGAGACAAATTTCATCACCTCAACCCGCGACTGGTGAAATGCCGACAAATCTAGGAGTTTTACCTGAGAAATAAGTAATTCTAAATTACTACTTTTTTGCTTTAAGCTGCGCCAGAACCGCAAAGGGATTGGGTTTTTCACCAACCTCGCCCACCGAATCTGCATTGTCACCAAGGTCGCCCGCCTGCAGTTTGGGCGCGACAGGGCACACCTCATGCATGGGCACCAGCGGCAGGGCCATCAGCAATTCATCTTCCAGCACAGCGAGCAAATCGAACTGGGGCGCCATCACCAGCAAGTCTTCTTCAGACTGGTCGTCCTCGGCCATGGCGATGTCTTCATTGGCCACAAAGCGGTACCACTGGTCGACCTCTACAGGTGTGGCAACCACACCCATGCAGCGCTGGCAGGTCAAAGGCACCACGGCCTCGGCCGTCAGATGCAACCATACGTCGTCTTCAGCGCCCGGGCGCGGGCGTAGCTCGCCGACCGCCTGCCATTTCACCGCCGAATCGGCCTGTAGCCCTTGCGCTTCGTGCGCAAGGCGCTCCATATTTCGTAGCAAAGTAGTCTCGGAAAGCGCTACGCCATCCTGGGCGAAAGCGGTCATGTTGAGTCGGTTGGGCTGCAGGGATCTGGACATGAGTGCAGTGTAAGAGAATCAAGGCATGAACCCCGCCCCCGACCTCGCCGCAATCTCCGGACACACCGGACAAGACCGCCCCCTGATTTTGGGTTCGACCTCCCGCTATCGCCGGGAATTGCTGCAGCGGCTGCATATCCCGTTTGAGGTGGTCGCGCCCGACGTGGACGAAACGCCCCATGCCGGCGAGCTCCCTGGCCCCCTGGCCGAGCGGCTGGCCCTGGCCAAGGCCCGGGCTGTTGCTGCGGCATTTCCCGGCGCGGTTGTCATCGGTTCCGACCAGGTCGCCGACCTCGACGGCCAGCCGCTCGGCAAGCCGGGCACCCACGAAAAAGCCGTCGCCCAGCTCCGCAGKATGCGAGGGCAAACCGTCATTTTTCAGACGGCTGTGGCCGTCGTGTGCCTGGACAGCGGTTATGAAGCGCAAAGCCTGGCCGCAGTGAAGGTGAAATTCCGCGCGCTGACGGAAGACGAAATTGAAAACTACCTGCGCACCGAGCAACCGTACGATTGCGCGGGCAGCGCCAAAAGCGAAGGCCTCGGCATTGCACTGCTTGAATCGATCGACAACGACGACCCGACTGCGCTGATCGGCTTGCCGCTGATCCGCACCTGCAGGCTCATCGAAGCCGCAGGCGTGAGGCTGCTTTCAGCCTACGGGAGCCAGCCATGAGCGGCGCAGCGAAAGGGAAACTTTACCTGGTGCCCGCGCCGCTCGACTTCGGCTGCGACGACCTTGCCCCTCTGCAGGATGTCATGCCGCTGGGCACCGTGCAAATCGCCGCCAGGCTCTCCTGCTGGATCTGCGAAAACGCCAAAAGCACGCGCGCCTACCTCAAGCGTATCGACGCGCTGCAGCCGCTCAGCGCGCCGCTGCAGTCGCAGCAAATCCAGGAGCTGCCACGGGAGGTTCACAAAAAAGGCGACCATACCGGCAACTTCGACGCGCGCCCCCTGTTGATGGCGGCCGTGGAAGGCCGCGACATGGGCCTGGTCAGCGAAGCCGGCATGCCTGCCATTGCCGATCCCGGATCCTCCGTGGTACGCGCCGCCCATGACCTGGGGCTGGAGGTTGTGCCGCTGACGGGCCCGATGTCGCTGATGCTGGCGCTGGCAGCGAGCGGCCTGAACGGCCAGCATTTTGCGTTTGCCGGGTATTTGCCGCAGGCACCGGCCGAGCGCGTCCAGCGCATCCGGGAACTGGAATCCCTGGCGCTCAAATCCGGCCAGACCCAGCTCTTCATCGAAACACCCTATCGCAACGCGGCCTTGTTCCAGTCACTGCTGCAAACGCTGCAGGGCAACACCCGGCTGGCGCTGAGCTGCGGCCTGACAATGACCAAAGGCTGGTCCCGCAGCGCGCAGGTCAGCGGCTGGAAACGCGACAAGCTCCAGGCGCCACTGGAATTGCCAACCGTCTTCTGTATCGGCCGCTAAAGCGCCAGACACGAACAAAAGAGCCCGCGCGAAGCGGGCTTTTTGACAAAGGCCATCGCCTTCTCAAGTCGCCCTAGCGAAGCGCCGGGATCGCCTTGAAGGCCTTCATGGCACCCTCGCCCATCGCCGCGCCAAACTTCTTGGCCAGCCGTTCGGCCACATTGTCGCGACGGGTGTAGTCAATGATCTCGTCGGTCTTGACCACTTCTCGGGCCACATACTCCAGGTTGCCTAGCTGATCGGCCAGGCCCAGTTCCACCGCCTGCTGGCCGCTCCAGAACAGGCCGCTGAACATCTCGGGCGTTTCCTTCAGGCGTTTACCGCGGCCGGCTTTGACCACCGCGATGAACTGCTGGTGGATCTGGTCCAGCATGGCCTGTGCAAAGACCTTTTGTTTTTCGCTTTGCGGGCTGAACGGATCAAGAAATCCCTTGTTTTCGCCGGCCGTCAGCAAGCGGCGCTCCACGCCCAGTTTGTCCATCAAGCCTGTGAAGCCAAAACCATCCATCAGCACACCGATGCTGCCCACAATACTGGCCTTGTCGACGTAAATCTTGTCGGCCGAGACGGCGATGTAATAAGCGGCCGAGGCACAGGTTTCTTCGACCACAGCGTAAACCGGCTTCTTGTGCTTGGCCTTCAGGCGCAGGATTTCGTCGTTCATCATGCCGGCCTGCACCGGGCTGCCGCCGGGCGAATTGATCAGCAGCACGACCGCCTTGGCGCCTTCGTCTTCAAAGGCGGCACGCAGCGCCGCGTTGACGAACTCGGCGCTGGCGTCGGCGCCCGCGGCGATTTCACCCTTGATTTCCACCACGGCCGTGTGCGGAACAGTCGCATCGCTGGCAGGCGTGCCGCGATGTAGTGCCATCCATACCAGAGCGATGAAAAACGCCAGCCAGGACAGGCGCACAAAGGTTTTCCAGCGTCGCGTCGCCTTTTGCTCGTTCAGCGCAGCAAAAGCCAGTTTCTCAAGCGTCGCGCGCTCCCAGCCGGGGCTGGCGGAAGGATCAGCGGCGGATTTTTTGGCCTGGGAATAAGGCGGAAGGGATTCCGGCTGGTTAGGCCGGAAATCTGATTCGCGCAGCGAATCAGAGTCCATGGGAGGGTCGGGGCGATGGGGATCGTTCATGGGCGATAGTTTAGAGAGGTATTAGAACTGTAGCGGTTTAAGGTTGTAAGCAGAATGCCAATAAACAACCCCTTCGATTTCAGAAAGCTCGATTTTGACCAGCCCTCCCTGGCAAGGCCCGCCGGCGCACAGGCCGGTATCCGGACGGTAAACGGCGCCATGGCTGGCGCATAACAGCCACCGCCCCCCGGCATCAAACACCCGGTTGGGCTGCCAGTCCAGCTCCATCGCGACATGGGTGCAGCGATTGAGATACGCGCGGACCATTCCTTCGTAACGGACCGCAAAGGCGCGGCAGGTCTGCCCGGCATAAATGACATCGAACGGCACCGCCAACCCGCCTTCAAGCAGGTCGCGGCTATTGCACAAAGCTTGCCGGGGGTCCGTGGACGTCATCGAAAGGCTACCCGTTGGCCAGCAGCCAGTCGTGCAGTTCCTGCACCGAATGCGCGACATGGCGCGGCGACAGCGCGGTAAATGTGTCCGGCTCATGCGCGCCATAACTCACCCCCACACTGGCACAAGCAGCATTGACCGCCATCTGGAGGTCATGGGTGGTGTCGCCCACCATCAGCACGCGCCCCGCGGGAATACCGAACTCCGCCATGAGCTCATGCAGCATGCGCGGATCGGGCTTGCCTGCCGTCTCGTCAGCCGTGCGGGATCCGTCGAACACGCCTTTGAGCTCTACGGTGCGCAGTACTTCGTCAAGGCCGCGGCGCGACTTGCCGGTGGCCACCGCGAGCAGGTGACCGCGCGCTTTCAAAGCGTCGAGCAAGGGAAGCACGCCCTCAAACAGGCTCAAGTCGTCGTAATGCGCGGCATAGTGATGGCGGTATCGCTCGCCCAGTTGGGGATACTTTTCAGGGGGTACATCAGGCGCCGCATGAGCCAGTGCCTGCATGAGGCCCAGGCCGATGACGTAGCCGGCTTCCTTGTCGGTGGGGACCGTGCCGCCGACATCACGCACTGCGGCCTGGATACAGCGCACGATGATTTTGGTCGAATCAAACAGCGTGCCATCCCAATCGAAAGCGATCAGGTCGAAATTTCGGGTTTGCATGGGGATATATTGTCTTAGGGAAGGCCGGCCTATGCGCGCACATGGACAAACGTTGAAATGCAGGCGTCAATTGTTCCGGTTTTTACGGAGCCACCACGACGAGAACCCGTGAATTGCGCCCAACAAGACGCTTGCCAGGCCGAGCACCGTCAAATGGAACAGCGGTCCATAGTTTTCAAGAAACCCCCACCCTGAGTCGTCGAACGGATGCCGGTTGTGGGGGTTGTAAAAATACAGCGCATCCCATCCTTGTGTCACTGTCCCCGGATTCAGGGCCACAAAAGCGCACACACAAACCACCAGGCAGATTGCCGATCTGGAAACAACAAAACGAAATGCAGACACGGCGTTCAAGGAAGGAATCACCCGCCCGTTCAACAGCCAAAAAACCGCGGCCGCCAAAAGGGTGGGGAGCGGAACCAGAAGCATCGTTTCAACACTCCCCCACGACACCCAGAACATGAACTCCGTCAAAAGCGGCCAAAAGATGACCGAGGGCACTTCGCTCCACCGGAATTCGCCGCGCCCCAGCTCACCTGCCACCAGGTAATACGCCACACCGTACAGGGCAGGACCGGCAAAAACAAACATCAGCACTGTTGCGGCCAGGCCGCTGAACTTTCCCCGTATCGGCTTGGCTGCGCTGTTTGAGCCAAGCGCTTCAGGGCCCCCGCGAATCATGTAGAAACCTGCGCCGGTAAAAACTGTTGCAGTTCAGGCGGCAAAGGCGCCTGCAGGTGCACGACCTTGCGCAGTTTGGGGTGGTTAAATTTCAGGCTCCAGGCGTGCAGAAACATGCGTTTGAGCGATACCGTGCCCGGGGCGGACCTCTGCAGCGCCCGGTTCAGTTCAAAGTCGCCATACTTGTCGTCGCCGGCAATCGGATGACCTTCATTGGACAGGTGCACGCGGATCTGGTGGGTGCGGCCGGTCTTGATCGTGACTTCGAGCAAGGTAAAGGGCGTTGCGGGCGCCAGCAGACTGGCGGGAAAAGCCGACTTGACCTTGACCAGCGTCACCGAACGCATGCCATCGGGGTGGTCGTTGGGCACCACTTTCACACGCCGCTCGCCATCGGGCAACAAATACTTGTGCAACGCTTTGTCGATCACGCGGTGATTGGCCGGCCAGTCGCCTCCGACGAGGGCCAGATAGACCTTGTCGGTTTCGCGCTCCCGGAACTGCTCCTGCAGCAGCTTGAGCGCCATGCGCCGCTTGGCGATCAGCAAGATGCCGCTGGTTTCGCGGTCCAGCCGGTGCACCAGCTCCAGAAAGTCGGCTTCGGGCCTGGCCATGCGCAGCTGTTCGATCACGCCGAAGCTCACGCCGCTGCCACCGTGCACCGCCACACCGGCCGGTTTGTCGATGGCCAGCACAAAGTCGTCCTCAAAAAGAATCGGGAATTCGCGGGACGGCGCATAGCCGCCCGTGGTCGAACTCGCGCCGTGGCGGGCGATTTCCTGGGCCATGGCCTCGGCCTTTTGCCCGGCCCGCTCAGAGGTGCGAACCGGCGGCAGGCGCACGATGTCGCCGGTCTCCACCCGCGTATCGGCCTGCGCCCGGCCCTTGTTAACCCTCACTTCACCGCTTCGGATGATGCGGTAGACATGGGTTTTGGGCACGCCCTTGAGTTGGCGGATCAGGAAATTGTCGAGGCGCTGGCCCGCATAGTCTTCATCTACCGTCACCAGCGTGGCCTGCGGCGCAGCCGGGGCCGCCGCCTGGGGATTGGATGGTGCCGGGGTGGACGCGGACACGGCTGCGGGCGGCCATACCGGTGTTTTCCCGGGTTTCCTTGCCAAGCCCTTTGCTGACCCTATAATGTGTTTCACTAGCGATGCGCTGTAAGTGGTTGATTTGTCTGGAGTTTAGTCCACGCAAGTCCCCGGCCCTGAAAAGGCAAACAAGCAGCCTTGCTGGAAGGTCGATGCCCACGCCGGCAATTGCCCGCAAGCGACGAGTGCCAGGCACCTCGCGGCGAGCGTCTTTGCACGGTAGAAGAGTCGACGTTTTGCGAACAACACTACGGAATACCATGTGTGCAGCCCAAGTCATGAACAACAGGCTGCATGCGGATCCAGTCGAGATCAAGTCCTTTAACGGGTAGCCCTCTGATGACAACACTGGTCAGTCTGATTTATATGTGCCTGCGGCGCCTCACGACATTCGTGGGCCCTGCTTTTGGCATAAATCAGCCGCCAGCCCTTGTACAGTGGGCGCAAGCAGCTACTTTTTTTGTAGCACCCACCCGTTTGACCCCTGCTCGCTCCATCCACGCGCCTACGCCCAGACCACGTCGCTGACCGATTCACTTCGGTCGGCCGCGCGCTGTCAAAAGCTCTCCGGCAATTCCTCCAGTTCGCACTGCGTCCCTCCGGCGTCGTTGGCCCATTTTGGGCATGTGATTGATGTTCAAGACATGACATCAAAACGAAGAACGATAAGGAAGGCTACCCATGAAACGGATGCTGGTAAACGCCACACAGGCTGAAGAACGCCGTCTGGCGATCGTCGATGGACAAAAACTCCTCGACTACGAAATTGAAATTGAAGGGCGCGAACAGCGCAAGGGCAACATCTACAAGGCCGTCGTCACCCGCGTCGAGCCCTCGCTGGAAGCCTGCTTCGTCGACTACGGCGAAGACCGCCACGGCTTCCTGCCGTTCAAGGAAATCTCCAAGCAATACTTTGCCCAGGGCGTGCCCGTCAACCAGGCGCGCATCAACGATGTGATCCGTGAAGGCCAGGAACTGCTGGTCCAGGTCGAAAAAGAAGAGCGCGGCAACAAGGGCGCAGCCCTCACCACCTTCGTCTCCCTGGCAGGCCGCTATGTGGTCCTGATGCCGAACAATCCTCGCGGCGGTGGCGTAAGCCGCCGTATCGAAGGCGAAGACCGGGCCGAGCTCAAGGAGAATATGGACCAGCTGGAATATCCCAACGGGATGTCCATCATTGCGCGCACCGCCGGTATCGGCCGCAGCGCGCCAGAGCTCCAGTGGGACTTGAACTACCTGCTCAAGCTCTGGACCGCCATTGACGGCGCTGGCAAGGGCGGCAAAGGCGCCTACCTGATTTACCAGGAATCCAGCCTCGTGATCCGCGCCATCCGCGACTACTTCAACAGCGACATCGGCGACATCCTCTTTGACACCGACGACGTCTATGAACAGGCCCGCCAGTTCATGGCCCACGTGATGCCCGAGCACGAGCATCGCGTCAAGCGCTACCGCGACGACGCGCCGCTGTTCAGCCGCTTCCAGATCGAGCACCAGATCGAGTCGGCTTATGCCCGTACCGTGCAGTTGCCCTCAGGCGGCGCCATCGTCATTGACCACACCGAAGCTCTGGTGTCGGTCGACGTCAACTCCGCTCGCGCCATCAAGGGCGGCGACATCGAAGAAACCGCCACCCGCACCAACCTCGAAGCCGCCGACGAAGTGGCGCGCCAGATGCGTTTGCGCGATCTGGGCGGCCTGATCGTCATCGACTTTATCGACATGGAAGAGTCGCGCAACCGCCGCGACGTGGAAAACCGCCTGCGCGACGCGCTGCGGCAAGACCGCGCCCGCGTGCAGTTCGGCACCATCAGCAAATTCGGCCTCATGGAAATGAGCCGCCAGCGCCTGCGCCCCGCCCTGTCGGAAGGCGCATCCATCCCCTGCCCGCGTTGCGGCGGCTCCGGCCATATCCGCGACACCGAAAGCTCGGCGCTGCAGATCCTGCGCATCATCCAGGAAGAGTCCCTCAAGGACAGCACGGCCTCGGTGTTGTGCCAGGTCCCGGTTGACGTGGCGTCTTTCCTGCTGAATGAAAAGCGCTCCGAGATCGCCAAGATCGAAGTCAAGCAGCGCATCAACGTACTGCTGGTGCCCAACAAGACGCTGGAAACCCCCAACTACCGCCTGGAACGCCTGAAACACGACGACCCGCGCCTGGACAACATCGCCGCCAGCTACAAGATGGCCGACGAAATCGAGGATCCGACCACCGTCACGCGCCGCAGCCAGGAAAAGCACAACAAGCAGGAGCCCATCATCAAGGGCGTACTGCCCGATGCACCCGCGCCTGTGGCCCCGCCCAAGCCGGAAGTGGCACCGCAAGCGGCTCCCAAGCCCCAGTCGCGCCGCCCTGCCCCGGCTGCAGCTGCGCCTGCAGAAAAAGGTTTCTTCGGCTGGATCAAGAGCCTGTTCGGCGGCGCGGAAACACCAGCTCCGGCACCTGCCGCCAAAGAAGTGAAAAAAGACGAGCGCGGCGAAGGCCGGCGTGAAGGCCGCGATGGCCGTGGTGATGGACGCGGTGAGCGTTCGGACCGTGGCGGCGAACGCGGAGGCCGCGACGGCCGCCGCGGTGGCCGCGGCCGCAGCGAAGGACGCGGCGGTGAAGGCCGAGGCGAAAACCGCGAAGGACGCGAACCACGCCCAGAGGGCCAGGGCCGCGGCGAAGGCCGCAATGAAGGCCGTGGCGGCGAGCGCCGCGAACGCAACCCGGAAGGCCGCAACGAAGCCGGCCGCCAGGAACGCCCAGCCGGTGAAGCCCGCGGCGAAAGCCGTCCTGAAAATGCCGGCGACCAGCCCCGCAGCGAAAACCCCGGCCGCGAAGGCCGCGGCCGCCGCGAGCGCGGTGAACGTGGCGAGCGCGGTGGTGAGCGCATTCAGCGCGACTCCGTCGAGCAGGACCTCGCACTGGCCAACCAGGCCGCCATGGCAGCAGCCATGGGCGGTGAAGCCGGCGAGCCGCGCCAGGAACGCGCACCGCAAGACGGCGAACGCCCACAAGGCAACCGTGAGCCGCGTGGAGAGCGTGGTGAAGGCCGCCGTGACCGCGGCGACCGCAACGGCCGTCGCAACGACCGCCGCACAGACCGCCCTGAAGGCGCCGAAGGCCAGAATGCTGCCGCTGAAGGCAGCGCCGGCTTCAACCCTGAAGCCGCAGCGGCAGCCCCCGTACTGGACGATGCCGGCAATGTGATCGCTCCTGCACAAAACGGCCAGGGCGAAGAGCAACGCCAGCCACGCGAACGCCGTAGCCGCGACCGCTATGGCCGTGACCGCCGCGAACGCGGCGAAAACGGTGAACGCAGCGAGCAACCCGCAGACGCCGGACAGGCAAGCGGTCAAGGCGAATCTTTAGAGCCAAATCAGCCACAAACCCAAGAGCAGCGTGCGCAAGCAGCTCCTGAATTTGTAGCGCCGGTAGCTGCCGCCGCTCCGGCTGCTGTACCGGCTCCAGCTTACGTGGCCCCGGTAGCCGTTGCCGCACCCGTAGCAGCTCCTGCCCCCGCACCGGCGCCAGCCGCTGCGCCGGTTGCCGCCAGCCTGCCCAAGGTTCAGTCTTACGACTTGCCCCTGCAGGACCTGGTTCAGGTCGCCCAGTCCTCAGGCTTGCAGTGGGTCAACTCAGATGCCGCCAAGATCGCCGAAGCCAAAGCCGCCATCGCCGCCGAAGCCAAGCCGGTCCACGTACCGCGTGAGCGCCCACCGCTGGTGGTCGCCGACGAAGGCCCGCTGGTGCTGGTCGAGACCAAGCGCGATCTCGGCGCTGTGAAGCTGCCTTTCGAGCAATCGGCCGGCCAGTAAACGCGCCGACCTCTGCCGCATAAGCGGCACCTCACCAAAAGGCCCGCAAATGCGGGCCTTTTTTACGTCCTTCCTATCTTGCAGCAATGTCGTTAAGAGGCCCTAGAATCAACCCAACAAAATAGGCATGGGGAGAGGACGATGGACAATCCGCAGCACGATGCGCGCTACGCGCCGCCGCAGGCCAGCGTAGACGACGTGGTCGCGGCGTCAGACGGGCCTGAGCTGGCCAGTCGCATGCGGCGATTTTGCGCCGTGATGCTCGACGCTGTTTTTCAGTCCCTCTTCCTTTGGCTGGTGTCGGTACTGACGCCCTTCAATCCCTGGAACACGGAAGGACGCGACATGTGGTCCGTCGATCTGGTGAGCATGGGTGTCGGCGCCCTGATTTTTCTTGTGCTCAACGGCTACCTGCTCGCGACACGGGGCCAGACGATTGGCAAGGTCTTGCTCAAGATACGGATTGCCCGACCTTCGGGGGAGTCCGTTTCCGTCAAGCGCCTGGCCCTCCGATATGGCGCGGGGTTCGCGGCCAGCATCATGATGGTCGTCCTGTGGGTCTATTCCCTGCTGGACTGCCTGATGATTTTCCGGAAATCCCGTCGCTGCCTGCATGACGAGATTGCGGACACCGTGGTCTTCAAGATCTGACAGGCAGCCCAGCCCTGTGACAACCGCGCGCCTCGATACGCTGTACACGGCCGAAACACCGGAGGGCATCACATTGTCCTTACGGCCCGCCGGCATCGTGGCACGCGGGCAAGCCTACCTGATCGACCTGGCCATACGGTCATGCCTGTTTATCGCTGTGGCCGTAGTGGTCGGAGTAATGGGCAAGGCGGGCGCGGCAATCCTGCTGGTGACCTACTTCGGCCTCGAGTGGTTTTATCCCGTGGTGTTCGAGTTGACCCGCGCCGCGGCCACTCCTGGCAAGCGCGCGATGGGCCTGCGTGTGGTGATGGATTCCGGCCTGCCGGTAACGCCTGCCGCCTCGCTGACCCGCAACCTCCTGCGAGCCGCCGACTTCATGCCGGCGCTGTTTGGTGCCGGACTGCTCTGCGTCCTCTGGCGCAGCGACAGCAAACGGCTGGGTGATCTGGCCGCCGGCACCCTTGTGGTGTTTAGCGAATCCGTCAAGCTTCATGGCGATGTTCCCTTGGCTGATCCGCTGGCCCCCGCACGGCCCCTATCCGCCACCGAACAGGCCTCGGTGCTCTCCTGGGCCGGCCGTGCAACGCGATTAACCCCTGAACGTTTCGGCGAACTCGCAGCGCTGGCAGAGCCCGTGCTTGGCACGGGTGTGCCGGGTAGCAGCGCCACACAACGCCTGCTCGGGCTGGCGCAATGGCTGATGGGCCGGCGTGAAGGAGACGCGCGCCGATGACGCCTCTGCAATTTGAAGCCCTGTATGCGCCCCTCTGGACCGAACTCGAGACGGTGATAGGTATCGCCGAAACCCAGCGCAAGTTCGACGGTGCGCGGCTGGCCACCCTCTACCGCCGTGTTTGCGAGCACCTGGCGCTGGCGCAGGCTCGCGCCTATCCCGTTCATCTGACGCAAAGGCTCGAAACGTTGACGCAAGGCGCGCATCGGCTGATCTACCGGCAGCACGACTACGGCCTGGCGCGCCTTGGACGGCTGGCGCTGGTTGACTTCCCGCAAGCCGTACGCGCGCACCGGGCCTACCTGCTGGTGGCGTTCCTGCTGTTCGTGCTGCCGCTGCTGGCTGCCGGCCTGGCGACTTACCGCGACCCCGGTTTCATCCTGCACTTGATGGACGCGACGCAAGTGCAGCAGTTCGACGGCATGTACGGCGACAGCGCAAGGTCCTTCGGGCGCAACCGCGACGCCGGTGGTGACTGGCAGATGTTCGGCTATTACGTCATGCACAACATCGGCATCGGCTTTCGCTGCTTCGCGGCCGGCATCTTCGGCGGGGTCGGCAGCGCCGGCGTGCTGCTGTTCAATGGGGTGCAGATAGGCGCCGTCGGCGGCTACCTGATTGCCGCCGGCCACGGGCAGAACTTCTGCTCCTTCGTCATCACCCACGGCGCCTTTGAACTGACCGCCATCGTGCTGGCGGGCGCCGCGGGACTCAGGCTGGGCTATGCACTGATCGCGCCGGGCCGGCATACCCGGCTAGAGGCGCTCCGGCTGGCGGCCCGCCATGCCATCGTGGTGATTTACGGCGTCATCGGCCTTCTGCTGATCGCTGCCGCCGTCGAGGCTTTCTGGTCTTCGGCGCGATGGGTCACGCCCGCTGTGAAATATGGTGCGGGCGCAGCCTGCTGGGCACTGGTGCTGGCTTACCTCGGGTGGCAGGGAAGGCCGCGCGCCGTCCCCGCGGACCCCGGAAAACACCATGCAGGTTGATGCACTCGCCGTCGCACTGCGGCCACGGCCCATGGCCGAAGCCGCGGACCTGGGTGTCGCACTGGTGCGCCGCCATGCCGATTCCATCTGGCGCACTTTCCTGCCCATGTATGTGGTCGTCATCGTACTGGTGCTGTGCACGGCGGAGTTTGCCGGCTGGCTCCCCGGGCTGTTGATTTTCTGCCTCAAGCCCTGGTTTGACCGTACCTTGTTGTTCATCCTGTCACGCGCGGTGTTCGGCCAGCCCACCCGGTGGAACGACCTCTGGCAGCACCGTGGGATGGTCTGGGGCGGCCAGTTGCTCCGGACACTGCTATGGCGGCGCCTGTCTCCCTGGCGTTCGTTCACGCAGGCCGTCGATCAGCTCGAAGGCCAACGCGGCGGCGCCAGGCGCAAGCGGCGCGACCAATTGCTGCGCGGGCGCCGTGGTGCGGGCGCCGGCATGCAGATGATTTTTGCCAATGTCGAGATCGCGCTCGAACTCGCGATCCTGTCGGCGCTGCTGTGGTTCGCTCCTGAGGGAAGCTTCGGAGACGTCTGGCGTTGGCTGCTCGACTCGGAGGCTTCGGCGCAAAGCCTGCTTTTTGCCGCGGTGTACGCTTTCGTCGTCGGTTTGATCGAGCCCTTTTTTGTGGCCGCCGGATTTGCGATGTACCTGAACCGGCGCGTCGAGCTCGAGGCCTGGGACATCGAGCAGGAATTTCGCCGCACCTTCAGCCCCGCAGCGGCGAAAGGCCGGCAATGATGGCTTCTCGCCACGCCGCAAGGCGCTTTTCATGGCGATGGGCCGCGGCCTGCGCCGTGATGGCGGGTATGCCATCGTGGGCCAACCCGGCTGCGGCGCCAGCCGAGCCGCCCTCGCGCCAGCAGGTGCAATCGGCCGCCGACCGGGTTCGTGCCGATCCCAACTTGCCCGGCAGCAAGAGCGAAAAATCCCTGCGCTTCAAGAGCCAGGACAAAAAGCCGGAAGACAAAAAGAAGGATCGCGACAGCCTCAACTGGCTCAAGGATTTGGTGGCCAAGGTGTCCGAGGGCGCGCGCCTGCTGGTGTGGGCGCTGGGCGCGCTGGCCCTGGCCTGGCTGGTGGTCGGCATACGGCGCTGGGTGAAGGTGCGGGCCGACGGCGGCCGGCACCGGATGGCGCCCCTGCCCAGCCATATCGGCAGCCTGGACATACGGCCTGAAAGCCTCCCCGACGACGTGGGCGCCGAAGTCGCCTCGCTCTGGCAGCGCGGCCAGCGGCGGCCTGCGCTGTCGCTGCTCTACCGCGGCGCGCTTTCCCGCCTGGTCCACCTGCATGCGGTGCCCATCCGCAACGCCAGCACCGAAGGCGAATGCGTGGCTCTCAGCGAGGGCCGGCTGGCGCCCATGTCGCTGGAGTTTTTCGCGCGACTGGTGACCGCCTGGCAGCTGGCGGCCTATGGCGGACGCCTGCCGCCCACGGCCGGCGTGCTGGCGCTGTGCGCCGAATTTGACGCGCGGCTGGGCGCACCCACCGCCCCGGCGAAAGCCATCGCATGAGGGACCGACTGATCCTCATCCTGCTCGGCGTGCTGTTGCTGGCGGGCAGCGCCTGGCTGATGTCGGCCACTGAATGGGTGGACGTCGACACCCCCACACCAGCCAAGGGTGAGGCCCTCACCAACCCGCTTTACGCCACCGAAAAACTGCTGGTCGCCCTGGGTGCGCGGGTCGTGCGGCACAAAAGCCTGGATGCCATGCCGCCGCCGCATGCCCGGCTGGTGCTTGTGTCACGCAACTGGGACCTGTTCCCTGAACGCGCGCAGCGCCTGCGTGCCTGGGTGGCACAGGGTGGGCATCTGGTCATCCCGGGCTTCCTGGCCGGCCATAAATCGCTAAAGGACTGGCTACCCGTCACGGAGCAAAGCCCCTTGAAGTGGGAGCCGCCCACGGTGCCGCCGCGCCCATTGGCCAAACCCGTCAAGGACATGGACTGCCGCGCGCTGGAAGAGCCCGCCGAGGTCATCGCGAGCTACAGCGACAGCCGTGTCTATCGCGCCTGCGGCGCATATTTCAGCCCCCAGTACCTGCCGGTGAATCGGCTGGCCGCACCGCTGTGGTCCCTGCGCGGCACGGCCGGCACCGAGGCCGTGCGCGTGCAGGTCGGCCAGGGCACGGTCACCGTGCTCGGTGGATGGAACCTGCTGGACAATAGCAACCTGCTGCGCGCCGACAATGCGCAGCTGGCGGCCGCGGCATTGCAGGCGCGCGCCGGCACTGAATTCTGGTTTGTCGCCGAAGAGGCCCGGGAGCCCTTCATGCCCTGGCTGTGGCACCAGGCCTGGGCCGCCCTGTTGCTCGGCTTGCTGGCACTGGCGCTGGCCCTGTGGCGCGCCAGCGTGCGCTTCGGGCCGTTGGCGGCGTCCGCAAGCGCTCACCGGCGCTCGATGGCCGAGCAAGTGCGCGGTACGGCGCGTTTTCTGCATATGCACGGGCCGAAGGCCTTGCATACAGCGCAGCTTCGCGCGCTGCACGAATCGGCCACCCGGCAATTGCGCCGGTTTTCACAGCTTGATCCGAAGCAACGCACAGTCGAGATCGCACGCGCCACCGGCCTGGACGCCCTGTTGCTGGAACGCGCCCAGGCAGTCAGGTCGCGCAACCCCGGCGTGCTGGCCGCCGACCTGGAATTGATCGAAACCGCCCGCCGGCGCCTCGACGCCACAGGGCCCGACACGCGGCCGCCAACAGCTTTCACGTCTCCCGTTTCACCCGGTGCCTCACCCAGCGCCTCCTCTGCCGCTTCATCTCCTCCTTCATCCTGAACCGAGAAACACCATGTCATTCATTCCCAACGAAGAACTGAGCCGCGCAGCCGAGTCGCTGCAAACCCTGCGCCAGGAGGTCGGCAAAGCCGTTGTCGGCCAGTCGGAAGCCGTCGACCAGACCCTGGTGGCGCTGGTCGCATCCGGCCACGTCCTGATTGAGGGTGTACCGGGACTGGGCAAGACATTGCTGGCGCGCGCACTGGCGCAAGCCATGAGCCTGCGCTACGCCCGCGTGCAATTCACGCCCGACCTGATGCCCTCGGACATCACGGGTCATTCCGTGCTGGACCCATCGACCCGGAGCGAAGCCGGCATCGGCACGCTGCGGGTACACCAGGGGCCGGTCTTCACGCACCTGCTGCTGGCGGATGAAATCAACCGCGCACCAGCCA
The DNA here is from genome assembly GCF_056405695.1 of Polaromonas sp. P1_F6. Taxonomy (NCBI): domain Bacteria; kingdom Pseudomonadati; phylum Pseudomonadota; class Betaproteobacteria; order Burkholderiales; family Comamonadaceae; genus Polaromonas; species Polaromonas sp. P1_F6. Next base: position 425,312 of record NZ_JBFUBQ010000002.1, on the reverse strand, counting down.
AAACCCAGAGTGCCTTGCTTGAAGTGATGCAGGAATACCAGGTCACGCTCGAAGGAAAGGCCATGCCGCTGCCCCGTCCCTTCATGGTGATGGCGACACAAAACCCGATCGATACCGAGGGCACCTACCCTCTGCCGGAGGCGCAACTGGACCGGTTCCTGCTCAAGATCAACATCGACTTCCCCAGCCATGCTGAAGAAAAGGCGATCGTGCAGCTGACCACCGGCCAGCGTGCCGGCAACCAGTTGCCGCTTGATGCGGTCAGGCCGTGCCTGGACGACGCGCAGGTGCTTGAACTGCAGCGGCTGGCCAGCCTGGTGCAGGCGCACGAACAGGTCATTGACTATGCGGTCCGCATCGCCCGCGCCACGCGCGACTGGCCAGGACTTTCGTCGGGGGCAGGGCCGCGCGGCACCATGGCCCTGGTGCGGGCTGCGCGGGCCGGCGCGCTCATGCACGGACGGGACTTCATCACACCCGACGATGTGGCACGGCAGGCCCTGCCGGCCTTGCGCCACCGGGTGATGATTTCGCCCGATGCGCAGCTGGAAGGCCTCGGTGTTGACGACTTGCTGCGCAGTGCCTTGGGCAGCGTCCAGGCCCCCCGTCTCTAGGCCGCAACTCATGCGCCGGTTGGTGATCCCCGCAAAAACGACTGTCAGGGTGCTGGCTTGCATCACGGCGGCCGCCGCGCTGGCCTTGCTCGGGGGTTTGCCGGTTGACCGGGTCGCGATACTGGCCGGCGCCGTCTTGCTGGCGGCGCTGGCAGGCGCCATTTTTGATCTCTGGCGCAGCCTGCGCCTGTGGAGGACCGCGCCGCTGCGCATTGAGCGCACGCTGCCCGGCGCTTTTTCACTGGGCGTGCCAACGGTGCTGACACTGGCGCTGGTCAATGACGGTCCCCTGGCCTGGGCAGTGACGGTGTTCGATGAGGTCGATCCGCGGTTTACCTTTGAAGGCCTGCCACAGGCCGTCACCGTGCCACCGGCTTCGCGCGCCGAGTTGCGATACACGGTGACCGCGAGAGAGCGTGGCGTCGCCCTTTTCGGCACGACCCAGCTGCGCTGGCACACTCGCGGCGGCTGTTTCGAGGTGCAGCAGGCGCTGGGCCAGCCCGGGAAGCTGCGCGTTTATCCCAACTTTGCCGCACTGGCCCGCTATGCGTGGCTTTCCGGTGACCGGCGGCTCGCCCAGATCGGCATTAAGACCTATGTCCAGCGCGGGCTGGGCACTGATTTCCGCCAGCTTGCTGATTACAAAACCGGGGACTCCCTGCGGCACATCGACTGGAAGGCCACACTGCGCCACCAGCGGCCCATCGTGCGTGAATTCCAGGACGACCGCGACCAGTGTGTGTTTTTCCTGCTCGACTGCGGCCGCCGCATGCGCGCTGATGAAAGCAGCCCGGAGCAAGAACTGCGCGGCAGCAGCCATTTCGACGAGGCCCTCAACGCGCTGATGCTGCTGAGCTATGTCGCACTGAAAGAAGGCGACGAGGTCGGCGCAATGACTTTCGGCGGTTTACCTGGGCATCGTCGTGACTTTGCGCCCCGCAAAGGCGCCGCCACACTGAATGCCCTCATGAATCGCCTGCACGACATCCAGCCCGGCGCCATGCATTCGGACTATCTCATGGCGGCGCAGGAACTGCTGCGTGTACAGCGTCGCCGTGCACTGGTGATAGTGCTAACCAACTTCCGCGACGAGGATTCGGCTGAGCTGCGTCCCGCGCTCAAACTGTTACGCCGCAAGCACCTCGTCCTGGTGGCGAGCCTGCGCGAGCGGGTGCTTGGCCGCATCGCCGGCCAGGTGCTGTCCAGCCCGGCGGATGCCGTGGATGTCGCGGCGGCCCACCTGTTCGGGCAGTCGCGGCGCGATGCCTTTGCGCGGGTGGTCGGCAATGACCCGCTGTCGATGGATGTGGAGCCGACGCAACTGGCCGTCTCGCTGGTGAACCGCTACCACGCGGTCAAACGCGCCGGCCTGCTGTAAGCGGGCATTGCATTCAGCCCGGCAGCGGTTATTCTTCGTTTTTCAACAACAGGAGGGAAAGAGAAATGTCTGAAGCCATGAATCCTTATGCCGCACCGCGCGCGGCAGTCGCTGATGTCTATGACCGTGAGGGAGATACACAACCCGTCAAGTGGTTCTCTGCCAGGGGTCGCGTCGGACGCATGCGGTACCTGGCCCGCACCTTTGTGGGCTACCTGCTTTTGCTGGTGGGCGTCTTCGGACTCAGCATGCTGGCAGGCGCTGCCGGCGYCGGCGCCGCAGCGGGCATCGTTGGTTTCGTGGTCATGATTCCCTATTTTCTTTTTCTCATCCTGCTGACTATCCAGCGCAGCCACGACATGGGATGGAGCGGCTGGACGGCGATCCTGGCCTTCATCCCCCTGGTGGGATTGGTCTGGATTTTCAATTCGGGAACCCAGGGCAGCAACCGCTTTGGCGCCCCTCCGCCTCCCAACACCACGCTGGTCAAAATCGGCGCCCTGATGTTTCCCATCATCATGGTCATCGGCATCATCGCCGCCATCGCTTTGCCGGCTTACCAGGGTTATGTGCAGCGGGCCAAAGCGGCCCAGGTGGTCAAGCCCTAAACCTGCCACGGCGGGCGGCATGCCTGCCAGGAGCGAGGCGCGCGCTCAGAGCCTGTCTATATCTGCGCGGCGCGCTTGTAGGCTTGCGCAGCGCCCGCCTCGTCCTCACGCTGCTCAGCCAGCAGCGCCAGGGCGCGCCAGGCATTGCGGTGAAGCGTTACATCCTGAAGCGCCGGCGCCGCCTGCGTCAGCAACTGGCGGGACTTGCCCCAGAGCTGGCGGCTCAGGCAAGCCATGCCCGCCAGGTATTGCAGGTTGGCATCGCGCGGACGGCTGAGTTGTGCGTTTTCAATGCGGGCCAGCCAGGCTGCGTCCAGCGAATCCAGGCCGCCTTCGAGGACACCGATCAGCTTGATGCGCAGGTTGTCGCCGATCTCCGAGCGCGGCTGCATCATGCGGTCCCAGACCTGCAGGAGCCAGCTGCGGGCCAGTTCCGGGTCACCGTGCAGCGCCATCAGGCGCGACGCCGCATGCACCACCAGCTCGGGCATGGCGCGTTCGGTGTCATCCAGCGAGAACCAGGCCTGCTGCAGCTGCGCGGGGTCGTGCGCATCGTTCAGCAGCTCCAGGGCCAGACCGCGCACAATGCTTTGCGCCGCCGCCTGCGAAAAAGCGCGGTGCTTGGCCAGCAGGCGCGCGGTTTCCAGCGCTTGCGCCGTGTGCCGCGCATGCCGCGAGGCGCGCAGCTTCATGCGCAGGGCCAGCGTGCGGCGCGATGCCCCCTGCGGAAGCTGGCCCAGCCAATCCAGTGCCGCACCCGCGTCACGGTCGTCCAGCGCCCAGCGAGCCGCACGGAACTGCACGCCCTCACGCACTTCCTGCGCATGACGGGAGCTCTTCAACGCCAATTGCAGGTGCTGGTCGCGCAAGCTCTTGTTTTGGAGCGCCTGCGCGGCTTCGGCCACCAGAAGATGGGCCAGCGAACGCAACTGTCTGCCGCGGCTGGTGCTGTGGCCTGTCACATGGCCGGATTCGTCGGTCAGCAGGTTCAGGCTCTTTGCCTGCGCAAGCGCATTTTGTGCCGACTTGGTCGAACGGATGTAGCGCCCCGCCAGCAGATGCGCCAGAGAATCCATGAGAGCGCCGTACATGGCACGCTCTTTTTGCTGGGCACGCCAGCGCCTGGCTTCCGCCGGCAGCGAAAACACCGCCGACAGCGCGCGCAAGGCCAGGTACAACACCAGGAAAAGCGCTGCCAGCAGCATCACCATCAGGTTGAAGGAAATATCGACACGGTGCGGCGGCCAGAAGATGGTGACCACGGCCTGGTTGTTGCCCGTAAACAGGGCCACGGCAACGGCCACGCCAAACAGGGCCAAAAGCCAGAGGGCGGCGCGCATGCTGGTTCCTGCCTTTTCCCGCTCAGCGGCCTGCGGCCGCTGTGGCCAGCGCGGCCATGGTTTCGTCCAGGCGCGGAAGCTCGCTGGTTTTCAGCTGGCCCTGGACCTGGGCCAGCAACTGCGCTGCGGCCTGCGTTTTGCGGGACGAGGCATCAAAATATTTGCCCAGCCAGGCATTGGCACTGCCAAGGTCGGCGCGCACCGAATCCGTCTGGCGCGACAGCAGGCCCAGGCGCGCATTGAGCAGGCGCAGCTTGAGGTTCTCCCGCAGGAAAAACGACTGCTCCGGCGACACAAGGGCGGCCTCGGGCTGGTCAATGCGGCTCACGCGCAGCAGCTTGCGTGCTTCTTCGCGCAGGTTGTCCAGCGTGCGCTGCGACCAGGCATCGAGAGCCAGCTTGTCGAATCCCAGCATGGAAGACTTTCCGGCGGAAGACGCGGCCGACGCAGCAGCGCGCGGCGCGGAGGCCGGCGCGGCCGCAGCGGGCAATGCACGCTGGCCGGCTGCCACCATGGCGTTGGCCACCGGCAGGTCGTCTGCCATGCGGACCAGTTCGTCGAGCTTGAGCATGAGAACCGGCACGTCGGTCAGCGTTGCGGCCTTGATGCGGTCCATGTCTTTGGCAATGGCGCGTTGCAGCGGGTTCAGGCGCGGCTGCGCGGCGCGCGACAGGCGCTGGTCGGCCGACTTGAGCGCGGCCAGCAGCGGTTCGGCGCTGCCGGTGAGCTGGGCCTGCTGCTGGGCCAGGCGCAGGGCCGACTCCACATCGACCACCAGATTCTCATCGCGCGAGCGCGACAGGCTCTGCATGAGCTCCTCCAGCTGGGTGCGCTGCAGGCTGACTTCGCTGATGCGGGTTTCCTGGATGGCCAGCCGTGCGGAGAGTTCGCGCGTACCTTCCTGGGCCTGGCGCGCCAGTGTGCGCGCTTCAATGGCCTGCGCGCCGGAATCAATGCTGCGGCGGGCCAGCTCTTCCTGGATATTGCCGAGCTTTTGCCACAGCAAGCCGCTTACGAGCAAGCCCGCAGCCGCCAGCGCGGCAACCAGCAGCGCCCATTTGCGCGGCACCACCCAGACGTCGGGCGAAACGGGTTGCGGGGGAAGCGGCACCAGCGCGCGTTCCAGCACCGGCTCGTTGTCTGGCGTGGAGGATGGAGGCTGGGCGTTAGGGCTGTCACTCATGGATAAAGAGATTCTATCGAGGCAAGTGTGTCCCTGATGTCCTTCAGGGCAGGACGTGACGCCACAACAACACCCCAACCGGCAGCACGCACGGCTTCCTCAATCCGCGGATGCGTGGCCACCGCGCGGGCGCGGCGCCAGTCCACCCCGGCCAGCGCAGGCAAGGCCGTCAGGTTGGCCACCGCTTCAGAGCTGCTGAAGAGCCATACAGACCCATCCACGCTGGCCGCGCGCGCGCGCTGAAGTTGTGTTTCGCTGAGCACAGGCGCAAGGCGCCGGTAAACCCCCACAAAATCCACCTGCGCACCAGCGGCCTCCCACTGGCGGGCGATCCAGTCGCGGCCGGAAGATGCCGTGGCCCCAGACGAGACAGCGCCTTCCCCCCGCACCACCAGCACGCGTTTGCCGTGCCAGTCGCGCAGGCCTGTCACCGCCCACAGGGCTTCCGAATCAAACTGGGCCGCATCGGCCGGCGGCGCATCGATCTGCCCGGCAGGTACCCCGGCGGCTACCAAAGCCGCCACAGTGCCCGGCCCGGGCGCAAGGAAACGCAGCGCAGCCGGCAGCATTGCATCGGCATTCGCTATGTTATTGATAGCTGCTTGCGCACGTCCCTTATGGGTTACAGCCATTTTTTTCTTGAAAAAGTACTCCACCGCATTGCCGCTGACAAACATGCAGGCGGCGTATTGGCCCAGTGTTTGCCAGACGCGCTCCAGCGCGGCCGTAACCAGAGCGGGGGCGATGTCAATCAGCGGCAGCGCCTCAGCGGCAAAGCCCCCCTGCTGCAGTTGCTGCACCCAGTGCTGCGCATCCTGCGCGGGCCGCGTCACGATGACGCGGGTCATAGCGCCAGTCGAAGGCACCGGCGCCTGCGGCATCAGGCGCCCGGGGCTTTGCCGGCCCACACGGCGCCGCCGGCGCGCAATTGCGCCGCCACGGCCTCGCCCAGGGCCTCGGCCTCGGCAAAGCTGCGCACCACGGCGGTCTGGTTGACCTGCACCAGCGGCGCCAGCGGGCCTGCGGCGGCGGATGGCGCCTCGGCGGTGGCCGGGTCGCCCCAGGCGGCATTGAGCTGCATGGCGTCCCCATTGGCGGCACCCTGCGTAAAGGCCGCCAGCGGCATGGAACAACTGCCGCCCATGGCGCGCGACACCGTACGCTCGGCCGTCACGGCCAGCCAGGTCGGCTGGTGCGCCAGCGTGGCCAACGCGGCCATCAGGTCGGCGCGATCGGCGCACACTTCAATGCCCAGGGCGCCCTGGCCTGCGGCCGGCAACATGTCTTCGGGCTCAAATGCGCTGCGGATGCGTGATTCCAGACCGAGGCGCTTCAGGCCCGCAGCCGCCAGCACGATGGCCTGGTACTGGCCTTCGTCGAGCTTGCGCAGGCGCGTGTCGAGGTTGCCGCGTAGCGGCTGTATGACCAGGTCGGGGCGCATGGCCTTGAGCAGCACCAGCCGGCGCAGGCTGGAAGTGCCCACCACGGCGCCCTGCGGCAGATCCGCGAGTGTGGCAAATTGATTAGAGACAAAAGCATCGCGCGGGTCCTCGCGCTCCAGCACACAGGCCAGCGCAAAACCTTCGGGCAGGTCCATGGGCACATCCTTGAGCGAATGCACTGCCAGGTCGGCCCGGCCTTCGCTGAGCGCTACCTCGAGTTCCTTGACGAACAGGCCCTTGCCGCCGACCTTGCTCAGCGAGCGGTCCAGGATCTGGTCACCCTGTGTGGTCATGCCCAGCAGCTCGACCTGCCAGCCCAGGCGCGACTCCAGCAGCGCCTTCACATGCTCGGCCTGCCACATCGCCAGACGGCTTTCGCGGGTGGCGATGACCACTTTTTTCATATCATTCGGTCTGGATTCAAACGCTGCGGACACTCGTAACCTGCTTGTAATACTTGGGGGGAAGTGAATGCTAGCATGCAAGGCTAAAGAACTAGAGGGCAGAGATGGTCACTTCCGCGCGCGTAAAAAGGAATAACTCCGCTGTCAGCGACAAGAGCGGCGGCCGCAGCGCAGGGCCGCCCCAAGCAAGGCCAGCCCCCTCGGGGGGCAGAGAACCACACGCAGTGGGTGAACGTGGGGGCGGTAAGTCGTCCACTCGTTCCAGGGACAACGAACGCCCGCTGGTCGAAGACATCCGCCTCTTGGGCCGCATTCTGGGCGACGTGATCCGCGAGCAGGAAGGCGTTGCCGCCTACGAACTGATCGAGCAGGTGCGCAAGCTCTCCGTCAGCTTCCGGCGCGACGCCGATCCCGAAGCCGACAAGTCGCTCAAGAAATTGCTCAAGGGCCTGTCCGGCGACCAGACGGTCAGCGTGATCCGCGCCTTCACCTATTTCAGCCACCTGGCCAACCTGGCCGAAGACCGCCACCACATCCGCCGCCGCGCGGTCCACGAGCGCGCAGGCGACACGCAGGAAGGCAGTATCGACGTGGCGCTGGCCCGACTGCGCTGGGCCGGCATCTCGACCAAAACCATTTCCACCACCCTGGCGCACAGCTTTGTCTCGCCGGTGCTTACCGCCCACCCGACCGAGGTGCAGCGCAAAAGCATCCTGGACGCCGAGCGCGACATCGCCCTGCTGCTGACAGCGCGGGACGACATCAAGGCGCTGGCGCAAGCTGTCAATGCCGCCAAGGACGCGCTGACACCGCGCGAGCTGGCCGCCAATGAAGCGCAGCTTCGCGCCCGCGTCATGCAGCTGTGGCAAACCCGTTTGCTGCGGTTTTCCAAACTCACCGTCGCCGATGAGATCGAAAATGCGCTGAGCTACTACGAAGCCACTTTCCTGCGGGAGATTCCCAAGCTTTACGCCAACCTGGAACGCGAGCTGGGCAACCAGCCGGTACACAGCTTTCTGCGCATGGGCCAATGGATAGGCGGCGACCGCGACGGCAATCCCAACGTCAGCGCCGACACCCTCAATTACGCGTTGGGCCGGCAGGCAGAAGTGGCGCTGCGCCACTACCTGACCGAGGTGCATTTCCTGGGCGGCGAGCTCTCGCTGTCAGCCATGCTGGTCGAATTCAGCCCCGCGATGCGGCTGCTCGCCGAAAGCTCGCCCGATACCAGCGAACACCGCAAGGACGAGCCCTATCGTCGCGCCCTCACCGGCGTCTACGCACGCCTGGCCGCCACACTCAAGGACCTGACCGGCGGCGATGCCGCGCGCCATGCCGTGGCACCGCAAAACGCCTACCTCAAGTCGGAAGACTTCCTGGCCGACCTGCGCACCATCGAAGGATCCCTCAAGGCCCATCACGGTGAAGCGCTGATCGCCCAGCGCCTGCACCCGCTGATCCGCGCGGTCGAAGTGTTTGGTTTTCACCTGGCCACGGTCGACCTGCGCCAGAGTTCCGACAAGCACGAAGAAGTGGTGGCCGAGCTGCTGGCCGTTGCACGCATCGAGGCGAATTACGGCAAGCTGGACGAAGCGGCCAAACGCGCACTGCTGATGGGCCTGCTCAACGATGCACGGCCGCTGCGCGTGGTCGGCACCGCTTATTCAGCCCACGCCCGCGGTGAACTGGCGATTTTTGAGGCGGCCCGCACCGCGCGCGCCCGCTTCGGCAAGGAAGCGATCCGCCACTACATCATCAGCCATACCGAGACCGTGAGCGATCTGCTCGAGGTTCTGCTGCTGCAAAAAGAAGTCGGCCTCATGCACGCCACGCTCGACAGCCATGCCACCAACGACCTCATCGTCGTGCCGCTGTTTGAAACCATCGAAGACCTGCGCAATGCCGCGCCCATCATGCGCGAGTTCTACGCCCTGCCCGGCATCGCCCAGCTGGTCAAGCGCAGCGGTGCCGAGCAGGACATCATGCTCGGCTACTCGGACAGCAACAAGGATGGCGGCATCTTCACCAGCAACTGGGAGCTGTACCGCGCCGAGATCGCGCTGGTCGAGCTGTTCGACGAGCTGGCCAACTCGCACAACATCCAGTTGCGCATGTTCCATGGCCGCGGCGGCACGGTCGGCCGCGGCGGCGGTCCGAGCTACCAGGCCATCCTGGCGCAGCCGCCCGGCACGGTACGAGGCCAGATCCGCCTGACCGAGCAAGGAGAAGTGATCGGCTCCAAATACGCGAATCCGGAAATCGGCCGGCGCAACCTGGAAACCCTGGTCGCCGCCACGCTGGAGGCCACACTGCTGCAGCCGACCAAGCCCGCTACCAAGGCCTTTTTGCAAGCCGCCGCCGAGTTGTCACAGGCCAGCATGGCCGCCTACCGCAACCTGGTTTACGAAACCCCGGGGTTCACCGAATACTTTTTTGGCTCCACGCCGATCCGCGAGATTGCGGAACTCAACATCGGCTCCCGCCCGGCGTCACGCAAAGCTTCGCAGAAAATTGAAGACCTGCGTGCGATTCCCTGGGGTTTCAGTTGGGGCCAGTGCCGCCTGACCCTGCCCGGCTGGTATGGCTTCGGCTCGGCCATCGAGCAATTCCTCCAGCAGGGCGGTACGCCCGCCAGCCGCAGGGAAGCGTTGGCATTGCTGCAAAAAATGTACAAGCAGTGGCCGTTTTTCCGCACCCTGCTCAGCAACATGGACATGGTGCTGGCCAAGAGCGACCTGGCGTTGGCCTCACGTTATTCGGAGCTGGTGGGCGATGCGCGCCTGCGCAAAAAAATCTTCAGTGCGATTGAGTCCGAATGGCACCGCACGGCCGAGGCGCTGACGCTGATCACCGGGGAAAAGCAGCGGCTGGCGGGCAACGCCGCCCTGCAGCGCTCCATCCGCCACCGTTTTCCGTACATCGACCCCCTGCACCACCTCCAGGTGGAGCTGGTGCGGCGCTACCGCGCCGGCCAGGCCGACCAGCGGGTGCAAACCGGCATTCACATTTCCATCAACGGGATTGCCGCGGGCCTGCGCAACACAGGTTGAATGGCCGTGAACAACGGGCAGCCATGCTGCGCGTGAGAGATTCCCCGCTGTGGGGGTATTACCAGGGGCGCATACTGTAGGCCTTGTCCTAGACAAACTCCAGCGTCTTCTGATGGCCCCGCGAGGGGCCGGTGCGTAGCATGGTGTCAGACACGGAGCAATGCGGGTATTTCGCCACGCGTTGCCCAAACCAGCTACCCCCGGAGCGCAAAATCATGACTACCCTGGAGATCATGGCCGACTCACCGTCCGCCATTCAAAACGATTTTGTTTCCACCGACGCCGCCGATCTGGCGTCACACATGGATCAGTGCGCGCATTCGCGCAGCCGGTTTTTTACGCTCCAGTCCGGGCTTCAGTCCGCGCACTCCCTGGCCTCACCGCGCATCATCACAGTCGCGGCCATACTGGCTATTTTTCTTGGCCTGTTAGCCGTAGCCTGAGCGCGTGACCCCCGCTGTCATCGAGCGGCTGGACACCCTAAGCGCCTACGCCCGGCAACTGCTCGCCTCCCGCCAGGGCGGCGCAGAGCAGCCCATCCGCGCTGAACTTTTCGGTGCGCAGCGCTTTGAAGAACACGGCCGCAGCCTGGCCGCAGCCCAACCCATCAGGCCTGCCGGCAGCCCTGATCACGGTCCGCCTTTTTTCCCGCGCGTCCAGGAAAACATCGCCGCGATCCGCCTTGCTTACGACTACATCGCCCTGACTTCGCTGACAGGCCACTACGTAACGCCGGCCGCCGAATGGCTGCTCGACAACTTCCACCTTGTCGAAGCCCAATTGCAACAGATCCAGGATGGCGTCCCCCACCGCTACTACGCGGATTTGCCCAAACTGGCGAGCAAGCCGCTGGAGGGCCTTCCCCGGGTGTACGGTATTGCATGGGCCTATGTAGCGCACACCGACAGCGTGCTGGACCCGGAGCTTTTCACGGCCTTCCTGCATGCCTACCAGGAGGTCAGTGAACTCAATCTCGGCGAACTCTGGGCCTTGCCGACCACGCTGCGTGTGGTCCTGCTGGAAAACCTGCGCCGCATGGCCGACCGCATCGCCTGGAACAAGGTGGCCCGTGAAGTGGCGCATGCCACCTGGGACAAGGCCGGCGTACTGAGCCTGCAGGAACTCGACGAGCTGTACGGCCTGATGCAGGCCCATGGCCTTGAACGCAGCTATCTCACGCAGCTCTGGCAGCGCATGCCTGCCGAACGTGAAGAGCCGGACTCGCCTTCGGCGCCACCTCTCGTCCGCTGGACCGAAAAGCATTGCGGCGATGCCCTGGGCATGATCGGCGAAGGGCAAACCACCCAGGTCGCCGCCAACCTGACCGTCAGCAACATCATCACCACCCTGCGGCTCATAGGCCAGGTGGAGTGGGTGGAGCTGATCGAGCCGGTCAGCCATTCCCTGCAGGTCTTGCGCCGGCTGCCGAGCTTTTCCCGCGAAAGCGAGATGACGCGCCAACAGATCACGCGCGCTATGGAGCGACTGGCGCAGCAAACCGGTAAATCCGAGCGCGCCGTCGCCGAAGCGGTGCTGGCCGCCGCGCACCAGCCCAACAACTCCCTGGCGGCACACACCGCCGGCTACTACCTGATAGGGCCGGGCCGCCCCCTGCTGGAAGCAGCATTGCAGCCCGCCGCAGCGCCGCACAAACCATTGCCGGCCCCCGAAACACCACGCGCCTGGCGCCTGCCGCTCTACGCGGCCGCATGGATTGCCGGAACCGCTGCATTGCTCAGTTGGGCCGCACACCCGCTCGCCACGCTACCCTGGACGGCATGGGTAGCCTTGGTGCTGATGGCCTGGCCCGCGTCGGAAGTGGTCGCTGCGCTGATCCACCGGCTGATCGCCGAATCCACACGCATACAGCCCCTGGCCCGTCTCGATTTCAGCACGGGCATCCCGGCTGAACACCGCGTGCTGGTGGTGATACCTTCGATGCTTTCTTCAGCTTGCGCCAACAGCGAACTGGTGCACCGCCTGCAGCTGCACTGGCTGGCCGGCCGCGAAACCCATGCGCAGTTTGCCCTGCTGACAGACTGGGCTGACGCCGACGCCGAGAGCCTGGCCGGCGATTCAGAGCTGCTCGAAGACGTCCTTGTCAAACTGCGCGCACTCAACGCAGCCTGCCCGCCGGCGAGCTCCGACTCACCGGCAAGATTTTTACTGCTGCACCGCCCGCGCAGCTGGTCCGCGACAGAGCGCCGCTGGATCGGGGCGGAACGCAAGCGTGGCAAGCTTGAAATGCTGTTGCGGCAACTGGCCGGACGCTCGTCATCGCCGTTTGTCCCTGTGGACGTCAACATGCGGCTGGCGCCGGGCATACGCTACGTGCTGACGCTCGACAGCGACACCAGCCTGCCGGCGGGCTCCCTGCGCGAACTGGTGGCCATCGCTGCGCACCCGCTGAACACGCCGCACGTCGACCGCGAGACGCGGCGCGTGACCGCCGGCTACGGCATCCTGCAGCCCCGCGTGGCCATGCCCCTGTCGGCCCACCACGAGCGTTCCCCCTTCCATGCGATGTTTGCAGGCCAGCGCGGCCTGGACCCTTACAGCAACGGTACCTCCGACCTGTACCAGGACGTGTTCGGCATGGGCAACTTCATCGGCAAGGGCCTGCTGCATGTCGAGGCCGTGCATGCCGTGCTGGACAGCCGCATGCCCGAGGGCGCCATCCTGAGCCACGACCTGCTGGAAGGCAGCATCGCCCGCTGCGGCTACGCAGGCGACGTCGTGCTGATGGAAGACCACCCACATCACGCAGGCGTGGCCGCATCACGCGTACACCGCTGGACGCGCGGCGACTGGCAATTGCTGCCGCTGATGCTGCATGCGAAGCGCTACGGCATCGATGCCCTGGGCCTGTGGCGCATGGCAGACAACCTGCGCCGCTCGATGATCGCCCCGGCCTGCTTCGCGCTTGTGGCCTGGACAATATTCACGGGTGCGCTGCCTGTGGCGACGGCACTGGTTTTCACCGTGCTGGCATTCCTGGCCGGCCCCTTGATGGGTGCGCTGGCAGGGCTGGTTCCCACACGGCGAGGCATCGCCTGGGGGCACTTCTTTGACGTCGGCATGCGCGATGTGGCGCGCAGCATGGCGCAGGCGCTTTGGCAATTGAGCCAGCTGCCCGCCCTGGCTGCCCTGTCGTTCGACGCCATCACACGGGCCCTCTGGCGCATGGCCATCAGCCGCCGCCATCTGCTGCAGTGGACCACCGCCGCCCAGTCGCAGGCTTCCGCCCAGTACACGCTGGGCGCTTTTGTCCGCAATCATGCCCCGGTGTCCGCGTTATGCCTCGCGCTGGGCACGGCCGCATGCTGGGGGCCGCATCCCCTGATCGGCCCGGTGCTTTTCCTGCTGTGGGCGCTGGCGCCCGCAGTGGCCTGGTGGGGCAGCAAGCCGGCTGTTCGCGCGCCATATCTGTCACTCAGCGCCGCAGACCGCGCCTACCTCATGAAGCTGGCGGCCCAGACCTGGCGCTTCTTTGAACGCTGCGTCGGCCCCGAAGACCACCACCTGCCGCCGGACAACCTGCAGATGGAACCGGAACCGACGATCGCACACCGCACCTCGCCGACCAACATCGGCCTGTACCTGATGGCTGCAGCCTGTGCGCGCGAGTTCAACTGGATATCCACCACCGAGCTGATCGCGCGGCTGGGCGCCACGCTGGGGACGGTCGAAGCACTGCCCAAGCACCAGGGCCACCTGCTCAACTGGTATGAAACCCGGTCGCTGCAAGTGCTGCCTCCGGCCTATGTTTCCACCGTAGACAGCGGTAACCTGGCGGGCCACCTGCTGGCCGTCGCGCAGTGTGTTCGCCAGCTGGCGGCGCACCAGGAAACATCGCCAGGCGAATCCGCCGAACTCCTGGAATTGGGAGCCCGCTGTGAAAAGCTTTGTATGGCGATGGATTTCGGCGGCCTTTACAGCCCCAAGCGCCACCTGTTTCATATCGGGCTGCGTGTGCACGAGCAGGCACTTGACGCCAGCTATTACGACCTGATCGCCTCGGAGGCGCGCCTGACCAGCTTCCTGGCGATTGCCAAAGGTGATGTGCCGCGGCGCCACTGGCTGGCGTTGGGCCGCGCCTTCCTGACGGTGGGCGTAACGCCCGGCCTGAAGTCCTGGTCGGGCTCGATGTTTGAATACCTGATGCCTTCGCTGGTCATGAGCGAGCCCGACGAAGGCCTGTTGCATGTGTCCGGCCTTGCGGCCGTCAAGGAGCAGCAGGCCTGGGGCCAGGCACAGGGCCTGCCATGGGGCGTTTCGGAGTCGGCCTACTTTGGGCAAGACCATACGCTGGCCTACCAGTATTCGCCGTTTGGCGTGCCGCGACTGGCCCTTCGGCGGACCCCGCCTGCCGACCGCGTTGTGGCGCCCTATGCCAGCATCATGGCGTCCCAGTTCACGCCGCAAGAAGCGGTGGCGAACCTGCGCCAGCTTGAGCAATGGGGTGCGCGCGGCGAATACGGCTTTGCCGATGCGCTGGATTTCACCGTCGCCAGGCAACCAGGCGCCCAGGCGATGAGCCTGGTCAACACCTACATGGCGCACCACCAGGGCATGTCGCTGGTGGCACTGTGCAATGTGCTGTGCAACGAAGCACCGCGCCGCTGGTTCGCTTCGACCCCGCTGGTGCAGGCGTTCGAATCGCTGCTGCATGAAAAGACACCGCGCCAGATCATCGAAAGCGCAGACCCGCGCGCATTGCCCGAACCCGCGGAGCTGGCCGAAGCCCGGCTGTACCATTCACGTGAGATCGACCCGGCCATGCCCGGCTGGCAACCTACACAGCTGCTGTCCAACGGGCGCTACAGCGTCGCCCTGCGCGCCAATGGGGCCGGTGTCAGCCGCTGGCGCACCGCAGGCAAGACCTACAACATCACCCGCTGGCGCGACGACCTGCTGCGCGATGCCTGCGGTACCTTCATCTACCTGCGTCCGTCCGGCCAGGAGCAGGCATGGTCCCTGACGCAACATCCGGCGCCGCATCCCGGCTGGCAATACAAGGCCACCTACCTGCCGGACCGCGTGCAATTTGACGTGAATTCCGATCAGCTGGAGGCAAGCACCAGCGTGCTGGTCAGTCCCGAGGACGACACTGAAATGCGCAACGTCACGCTGCGCAACCTGTCGGCCACGGAGATGACGCTCGACGTGATTTCATGCTTTGAAGCGGTATTGACCGACCCGCGCGCCGACGAGGCCCATCCGGCATTTTCGAACCTGTTTGTCCAGACACGCTGGCATCCCGAATGGCGCGCCCTGCTGCTGTCGCGCAAACCCCGGCTGCAGGGCGATCCTGTCATGGCGGTCGCGCATTTTCTTGCCAATTCGGAAGCCAACGTACGCGCCATCGATTTCATCTCGGACCGGCGCGCCTTTCTGGGCCGTAACCGGGAGCCGGGCCACCCGGCACTGCGGGCCGAGGCGCATGGCCAGGACGGCTCGCCCATCAACGGGCTGGACCCGGTTGCGGGCCTGCGCCTTCGCATCCGCATTCCGGCAGGCGGCGTGGCCCGGCTCAGCTTTGCCACAGCCGCCGCGTCCAGCAGCGACGAACTCGCGGCACGCATCGACAAATACCTGCAGCCCATGCACGTGGAGCGCGCTACCCGGATGGCCGCCACGCTGGCCCAGGTGCGCCTGCGCGACCTCGGGGTCGACCCCGAGGAAAATGCGGCGTTGCAGGACCTCAACACCGCACTGATGTACAGCTGCGCACGGCCGATGGCGGAACGCGGCCTGCTGGACCAGCGCCAGCTCTGGCGTTTCGGCATCTCGGGAGACAAACCCATCGTACTGGTGCTCATCCACTCCAGCAACGGGATGGCACTGGTGCATTCATTGCTGCGGGCCCAACCCTGGTGGAGTTTCTGCGGGCTGGGTACCGACGTGGTCATCCTCAACAGCGAAGTCAACTCCTACCTGATGCCCTTGCAACGCGACATCCTGGCGCTGCGCGACCGCACACTGCAACAAACGGAAAACAGCTTTCCGCGCAGCGACGCCGGTGGCTTTTACCTGCTGCGCGACCAGGAAATCGTGCCCTCGGAAAAAGCCGCGCTGACGGGGTTGGCACGCGTCATTCTGGTGGCAGACGGCAGGCCGCTTGAACAACAGGCCGCAGCGCTACGCAGCACGGCCAACGCCCAGCGCCGTGCGGGCTCCGCCACGCGTCCGCTGCCGGCGCCCTCCTCCGGCTCTACCGGTTCTCCCAGCGCCACCGGTCAGCCCGGTGCACTGCAGACACCCCAGGGACACTTCGATGCCGGCACCGGCGAGTTCCGTTTTGACGTTGACAGCCTGCACCGCCCGCCCCGACCATGGATCAACGTGATCGCGAATCCCTCTTTCGGCTTTCAGGTGTCTGAGACCGGTGCCGGCTACACATGGGCGGTCAACAGCCGGCTGCACCAGGTCACGCCCTGGTCCAACGATCCGGTGGCGGATCCCACCTTCGAGCACTATCTGCTGCAGGACGTGGACACGCAGCAAGTGCTGGCATTAAGCCCGTCGGCACAACACGGCCCGGCGCCTGCCTGCCGTGTGCGTCACGGCCAGGGCTACACCGTATTCGAATGCCAGCACGGTGCGCTTCATGCGGAAACCACTTTTTTTGTTGCTCAAACTGATCCGGTCAAACTGGTGCAGGTCACGCTTCATAACCAGGGCAGCGCCACGCGCAAGCTGCGCGCCCTGGCCATGGTCGAATGGCAGATGGGTGCTGCACGCCACGAACGCCGCACCATACATGCGTGGAAAGACAAAGACAGCCTGCTGACAGCCGTGTTTGCGCAGCAGCGTGAAAGCCGGGCGGGCTTCGGCGGCAGCACGGCGTTCCTGTCGCTGACCGGTTTGCCCGGCACACCCGAGTGGACCTGCGACCGAAGCGAATTTTTCGACGCAACGGGCCGGCTGGTGCTTCCTTCCGCCCTGGGCCAGAATGCCGCCGGCGGCGCGGACCCCTGCGCCGCGCTGGCAGGCGAGTTCTCCCTGTTTCCCGGCCAGACTCTTGCGTTCACCTTTCTGCTCGGCCATGCCGGCGACGCCACGCAGGCACTACAACTGGCCCGCAGCTGGCAAGGCAAAGATGCGGCACAGGCGCTTGAACAGGTCAAGGCTTATTGGTCCGGGTTGCTGGGCAAAGTGCAGGTGCAAACGCCCGATCCGCTGTTTGACGCTTTGGTCAACCGCTGGCTGCTCTACCAGACCCTGGCATCGCGCCTGTGGTCCAAGGCCGGTTTCTACCAGGCCGGCGGCGCATTCGGCTTTCGGGACCAGTTGCAGGACGCCATGGCCTTCGCCGTCATTGAACCGGGCCGCCTGCGTACGCAAATCATGCTGAACGCCTCGCGCCAATTCCCCGAGGGGGATGTCCAGCACTGGTGGCACGCGCCCGGCGGTGAGGGAGTGCGCACCCATTTTTCGGACGATTTGCTGTGGCTGCCCTATGCCTGCGCCTGGTATGTCCAGGTCACAGGAGACGCCAGCATCCTGGATGAAGAGGTTGCCTTCATCGACGGGCCGTCGATTCCCGAAGGTGCGGAAGACGCGTATTACGCGCCGCAAACCAGCGGGCAAACCGCCACGGTGTTCGAACACTGCGCCCGTACCCTGGACCGCAGCCTGGCCATCGGGGCACACGGCCTTCCGCTCATGGGTACGGGTGACTGGAACGACGGCATGAACCGCGTGGGCCACGAAGGCCGCGGCGAGTCTGTCTGGCTGGGCTGGTTTTTATGCCGCGTGGTCAATGACTTTCTGCCCCTGGCCGCATCGCGCGGCGACGACGGCCGCGCGCAGCGCTGGCGCCAGGCCCGTTCCGGCTGGGTTGCCGCCCTGCACGACGCGGGCTGGGACGGTGCCTGGTTCCGCCGGGCGTTCTTCGACAACGGCGCACCGCTCGGCTCCTCCACCAATGACGAATGCCGCATCGACCTGATTGCCCAAGCCTGGTCGGTGCTTTCCGGCGCTTCCACCGAGGCCTTCATCGGCCCGGCCATGCAGGCCATGAATGAACAGTTGGTAGACAACGAAGCGGGCCTGCTGCGCCTGCTGGCGCCGCCGCTGGAAAAGTCGGACAACAACCCGGGCTACATCCAGGCCTACCCGCCGGGGGTGCGTGAAAACGGTGGCCAGTACTCGCATGCCGCCGTCTGGGCCATGATGGCGCAAGCCCTCACCGGTGACACCGAAGCCGCCTGGGAAAGCTTCAAGGCACTGAGCCCGGCCCACCGCAGCGAGCACCCCGTTCGCGGCCCCGCCTATGAGCTGGAGCCCTACGTGATGGCGGGTGACATCTATGGCGCGGCGCCCTATGTAGGCCGCGGCGGCTGGAGCTGGTACACCGGCTCGGCTGCGTGGCTGCACCGCGCGGCGCTGGAAAACATTCTGGGCCTAAGGGTGCAGCAAGGCGCGCTGTCGCTGTCGCCCCGCGTGCCGGCACACTGGCCCTCGTTTGAGATCACGCTGCGCCTGCAGGAATGCGTGGTGAAGCTTCGGTGGCAACGCGCAGGGCTTGCCGCAGAAGACAGCTTCAAGCCCGACCTGGTAATCACGCCGGGACAAGTGGTGATGCTGGCCGAGCTGCCGGCGCAAGCGGCGTTGCTGGTGCAGGCTGAAGCAAGCTGAATTTCGGGTCGCTATTGATTTAATAGCTACTCGCGCTTTTCAGGTAAGGGCTGGAAGCCTTTTTTTGCTTATAAACGCCCCTTCTTTGACTCCAGGGCGCCTCCGGCATTCGTCAGGTCGCCGAACATCGACGGCGTGCGATGCCTCGCAGGGGGCAGGTACACGGGCACCTCGCCCGCATCCACGGTTTCAATCAGGCCCAGCGCCAGCAATGAGCGCAAGGATTCGTCAAGCGATCGGGGCGGCATGAACTGCTGCAACTGCTCAAACCACACGCCCGCGCCGCACATCTCCAATACATCGTGCAAGTAGCGTGACAACGAGCCTGTGGCCTGCGCTTTGGTATTGACCGTGTCCACGCAGGCGCGGCCTCCCCGCGTCAGCCGGTAGCAGCGTGAGGCGAGGCCTGGAAGAGGGGGCGCGTGGGTCGAGGTCATGGGTGTCTCCTTCAGCAGCACTCATGGTGAACCTGTAGCAACGAAGTATTCTTGACGAAAATCAAGAGCGGGGCTCCACCTGACACGGCGTTCTTGACGGCAGTCAAGATTTGGGGTTTTAGAGCGCGCCGGCGTGAGATTCATCCGGTTTGTAAAGTGCGGTCAGGTGCTGATGGCATTGGTAAATGTCAGCCGGTTGCCAAAAGGGTCCCTGATCGACATGTCCCGGCTCTCCCACGCTGTGTCTTCAATTCGGGGACGGGCGTGTTTGTAGTTCTTCGCCAAAAGCTGCTGGTGAAACGCGTCAAGCTCGTCCGTTTCAATCCGCATCGCGGTGCCCGGGCTGCAGTCGCCGTGGTGCTCCGACAAATGCAGCACGCAGCCGCCTTTGGATATTTGCAGATAGAGCGGCATGCCGGGCTCAAAGCGATGCTCCCAATCGACCTTGAAACCGAGGAAATCGATGTAAAACTCCCGGGCCTTGGCTTCATCGAAGATGCGAAGGATGGGGGTGGTTTTTCCGAAGCTCATCTCTGCAATCTCCTCGTCAAATAAAGCAGCTAGCCAATGTAAGGCCCCTTGACCTCACCCCAGCCCCATCGCGGCATGGGCGCATCAGCGTCCACCGTGGCACCCGGCTGCGAATTGATCACGGCCAGTCGCGAACCCCACTCAAGGTATCCCACCAGCGCCGACCTGAATTCCGGGTCGTCGGGCATGCCCAGTTCATCCGCCGTTTCAAGCAGCAAGGCCACCCAGCGGCGCCGCTGCTCCTGCAGCAGATGCCGGTTCAGGTGCTGCCGGATCATGTGCGGATGGCCGCCATGCTGCTCCGAATAGGTCGTGGGTCCACCCAGGACTTCGCCCAGAAATGCGGCGACATGGGCCGGGTGGCTGTCGTCCATGTGCGCGAACACAGGCCCCAGCAAGACGTCCTTCTTCACGTGCTCATAGAAACGCGTGGTCAATCGGGTCAAGGCGTCGAGGCCGCCTACCCATTCGTACAAGCTTGGAACTGTGCGATCTGACGTGGTGATGTCCTGCAAATTGGGCTAAGAGATGTCTCAAAAAAACGCAGATTAACATTGCCACTAGCCTGATCATTTAAATGTGCCTCGATAGCCTCAGAATCAGATCCTTACCCCATGTGCTCTCCCGTTGAAACCATTGTCATATGGCTCTTTGTCGGCATGTTCGCGTGTGGCGTCTTCGGCTATGGCGATCAATGCCGATTTGAGGACTACATCGAGGAACACCACCCCACACGATGGAAAGAGCTGGCCCTGCGAAGCAAATGGCTCATGCCGGAAAACGGGGAACACAGCCAGGCGGGCGTGCAATGGTTTCTCATTCTTCACGGTGAATACAAAAAAATTGAAGACCCTCGCGCGCAAACGTTGGGGCGCAAGGCCCGCATCTGGTCCATGACGAGTCTGGTATGCCTGGCCAGCGTTGGCCTGTACGCCCTTGTAGTGCAGAACTTCCCGTCTCTGCGTTGCCTTATCCCCTGGATGTAAAACCTTGACCCCGCCAGCCATGCTCACCATCGAAAACCTGTGGTTTCGCTACCCCAACCCACAGGTTGAAATCCTTGCCAACTGGTCCGGCGAAATCCCGCCAGGCGTCACGCTGGTGCAAGGCGGCGACGGGCGCGGCAAGAGCACCCTGCTTCGATTACTGGCGGGGGCCTTGCCTGCCGATGAGGGAAAGTTGACGCTCAATGGCATCTCGCTCAAAGACAAGCCCGACGCTTACCGCCGGCAGCTCTTCTGGATGGAGCCGCGCGCCGACACGTTTGATCAACTCACGCCGGCGCAGTATTTCGAAGATGTTCGCAGCCGGTACCCGGGTTTTGATGCGGCTCTGGTAGCGCCGCTGGTCGACGGCCTCGGGCTTGAGCCGCACATGGGCAAGCAGCTTTTCATGCTGTCCACCGGGTCGAAGCGCAAGGTCTGGCTGACAGCGGCGTTTGTGTCGGGTGCGGCGGTGTTGTTGCTGGATGAGCCCTTTGCCGCGCTGGATGCACCCTCGATTGCCTTCGTCAAAGGACGGCTTCAAGACATTTCAGCGCATACAGGGCGCGCGGCCGTGATTGCGGACTATGAGGCCCCCAGCGGAGTGCCGCTGGCCGGTCTGATTGACCTGGGCGACTGACCAAAATACCGGGATCAAGTCGAACTACTTCGGAACAAACGCCAACTGCTGCGCCACAAAACCGTCAAACGCCTTGAGCAGCGGGTGGTATTTTTCAGCATGGCCTTCCAGTTGCGCCAGCGCTGCGCAGGTAGCCTCCAGCGTTGAGAGTTGCCCCGGCTTGTGGGCCTTGCGGATCCGGTAGCCGGAAGCCGGTACATCTTCCAGCGACAGGCGCGGCAATTGCTGCAGCAACGGGCTCCGGTGCAGCATCCTTCGGCTCTTGCGCCAGGTGCCGTCCAGTACGACAAGCAGCACACGTGCCGCGTCGTTGAGTTGTATGGGATCCAGGACGGGCGCTGCATCATCCGGCGTCTGCGGATACAGCAGCACCACATACTCCGGTCCTTGCAGCGCATCACGCAAACCAGCTTCATCAAAACACTCGCCCGTCAGCATCCGGCTGCACGGCAGACTCAGGTGCAGCAGGCGAGCGCTGTTTTTGGCGTGGTCAACCTCCAGCGGATGCTGAAGGATCAGCACCCCGGTTTCATGCGCTGTGGGGGTAACCCACCTGCAGATGCAGCCACCCTGCGGGCGAAGGCACGCGGCGCAGCGCAGGCGCGTCACGGGCACAGCTCAGCGTCAGGTCTTACGGCCGTCAGCGCCATCAGCCTTGTCGCCCTTATCCCCATTGGCATAGGCATTTCTCAGGTGTACCGGCTTGCTCTTTTTCTTGCGCATGCGGATGTTGAGCATTTCCACCGCCACAGAAAACGCCATGGCAAAGTACACATAGCCCTTGGGCACATGGTGGTCGAGGCCCTCAGCGATCAGCACCACACCCACGACGACAAGGAAAGACAGCGCCAGCATCTTGATGGTGGGATGGTCGGACACAAAGCGGCCGATGGCCGGAGCGAACAGCATCATCAAGCCCACCGATGCGATGACCGCGGCAATCATGACCGGCAGACTGTCCACCATGCCGACGGCGGTGATGATGGAATCCAGCGAGAACACCATGTCCACAATCATGATCTGCACGATCACAGCCGCAAACGTGGCCTTGACCCCGCTGGAGGCATGACCTTCTTCGCCCTCCATCGACTGGTGGATTTCACCGGTGCTCTTCCAGATCAGGAACAGGCCCCCGGCAATCAGGATCAGGTCGCGCCCCGAAATTTCCTCTTTCAGGATGGTGAAGAGCGGGTCCACCAGCCCGATGATCCACGACAGCACAAACAGCAAGCCAATGCGCATGAACATCGCCATAAAAAGGCCCAGGCGCCTTGCCAGCTCCTGTTTGTCCTTGGGCAGCTTGTCGACCAGGATGGAAATAAAGATGATGTTGTCGATGCCCAGCACCAGTTCCAGCGCAGTGAGCGTGGCAAAAGCGATCCACATTTGCGGATCCGTCAACAGTTCCATCATCGCGTTACCTCTTTCATTTCATTAACTAAATCAGGATCGTACGGCCAGTCTCTCATACCAGCATGAGCCGTGGAACCGGCTTTGCCGGGCCACAGGCGGGCGGCCCCCTCGGGGGGCAGGGAGCTACACGAAGTGAGCGACCGTGGGGGCCACATCAACTGCCGAGAAACTCACCAATCGGCTTCAGGTCATCGATGCGGTCGCAAATCGACTTGACAATCATCAGAATGGGAATGCCGAGCAACAGGCCCCACACCCCCCAGAGCCAGCCCCAGGCCAGCAAGCCGACGAACACCGCCACCGGACTCATGCGGCTGGCGCGGCTGGTAAGCCACGGCGTCAACAGGTTGCCCACCACGGTATGAATGGCCAGCGAGGCCCCCCCCACGGCCAGCGCCATGTTGAGCGAGCCAAACTGCATAAAGGCCACCAGGGCCGACGTCGCCGCCGTGACCAGAGAGCCTACGTAAGGAATCAGGTTCAGCACGGCAGCGGCAACGCCCCACACAGCGGGGTTTTCCAGCCGCAGCGCCCAGAGCGCCAGCCAGGTCAGCACCCCGACCAGCGCACTGGTCAGGAGCTGCACCTGCAGGTAGCGCTGGATCTGGTCGGTGATCTCATTGAGAGCCTGCAGCGTGATTTTTTTGCTGCTGATGCTGGAGCCCGCAAGCTTGATCAGCTTGCGCCGGAAGCTGTCGCCCGAAAGCATCAGGAAGTAGGTGAAAAAAACCACCACGGTCGCCTGGCCGATCAGTGCAATCAGCCCGATGGTGCCTGACCAGAGATAATTCTTGATGTTGAAACGGGCAGGCTCAACCACGACACGCATCGCCCCACGCGTACTGCTGGTCGCAGCGCTTTCCTGCGCGGCCTGTTCAAGCTGTGCGGCGGCTTTCTGTACGGTTTCCAGGGCGCTGTCAGACTGGTTGGTGCGCACCTTCACGGCCTGGCGGAATTTCTGTGCCGCAGCCGGCAGCGCTTCCAGCAGCTGCGCCGCTTCGTCGCTGAGCGAATACGCCGTGGTGCCGATGCTGCCCACAATCGTCAGCAACACCACGGCAGCGCTCAGCCAGCGTGGAACGCGTTTCGTTTCAAACCAGTTGACCACCGGTGAAAAAGCATAGCTGAACAGCACACCCAGCATCACCGGAATAAAGACGGCCTTGGCCCAGTGCAGTACAAACAGGCAGGCGAGACCCGCCAGTACCACGAGCGACATGCTGCGGATATCGACCGGAACCCGAACATGCAGCTGTTCAGGATCGCCCGGCACCACTGGAGGCGCCGCGCGTACGACACGCTCTGCGGGTTCTTCGGTCATATGTCTCCCGTATCCGTTTTTGTGCCGGGGCGTGCGTAACGAAATTTGCGCAATGGAAGCCCCAGGTAGTACTTACGCAGGTATTCAAACCGAGCCGGCCAGGAAAATGTGTAGGACGCTTTCGCCGGAACGTACCAGCTGTTCAAGCCGGTTCGAAGAATCAGCTGGTAGCCGTTGCCGCGCATCAGGTCGTGTTTTTTATGATGGGTCACGTGATCCTCAATCAGCACCAGGCGGGGCTGCCAGCGTGCAAAGTTGAAACCGGACAACGCAACCAGTTCGTGCCCCTCGATGTCGATCGACAGGAAATCAAACCCCTCTGGCACAGCATTTCCTTCCAGGATGGCATCCAGCGTCTCGCACCGTACCTGTACCGTTGAACGGACCACGGCGCCCATGGCAATAGGCCTCGCTTCGAGCGTTGAATGGGGTCCGGCCCGATTCAAATCCAGGTACCTTCCTGCGTTTTCAGCGCTGGAACAAGCCATTTCAATGACCACGCCGGTTCGACTCCTGCGCAGCAGCTCACAACAGTCCGGGTCAGGTTCCACGAGAAGGCCCGTCCAACCCATCTGTTCCAGATGCTGCGATTGCGAATCCAGCACCGGATCGTTAGCCCCTATATCAACATAAAAGCCAGTCTTGCCGCCGAAGAAGTCGCGTACGAGCTGGCGCTCTACGGCAGGCTCATTGCTGAAGCGGCTGACGTGCCGCTGGATGAAATCGGCACGTGTATGCATAGACAGGATGTTGGATTGGAAGAAGCAGCAAGAGAAATGAAATCAGGCCGCGATGGCTTCCCGAACGGCGCTGAGCTGGCGCCTGGACACCGCCAGCAGTTCATCAATACCATTGAGCCGTACCGCCCAGCCCTCGCCCTCTTCTGGATCAAAATGTTTTTCCAGCGCGCGCACGGCCCGGCGCGCAATCAGTGCGTTGCGGTGAATGCGCATGAAACGGGTCGCGTGGCGCTCTTCCAGCTCGCTCAGGGAACCATCGAGTATGTAGCTGCGGGTCGCGGTACGCACAGTGATGTATTTGAGTTCGGCTTTGAAATACAGCACCTCGGCCAGTGGCACACGCTCGGTGCGGCCGCGGTCCTGGATGATGAGCGTTTCTTCCGCCACATCCGCCGTGGACGTCCGGGCAGCCTGGCCCAAACGCTCTACCTTCTGCAACGCTTGCTGCAGGCGTTCCAGGCGCACCGGCTTCGTGAGGTAGTCGACGGCCTCCAGTTCAAAGGCCTGTACGGCATGTTCGGAATGGGCCGTGACAAACACCAGGGCGGGTGGCTGTGCAAGTGAAGCAATGGTGCGTGCCAGCGCGATACCGTCAACGCCGGGCATGCGGATGTCAAGCAGCACCGCATCGAATGACTCACGCTGCAAGGCCTTCATGGCCTGAACAGCATCGGCGGCTTCAGCTGCTGCCACTGCGGCCGGGGCGGTGCAATCGCCCAGCAGGGTGCGCAGGCGCGAACGCGCCAGGGCTTCATCGTCAACTACCAATACCTTGAGCGTCATGCGGGAATCTCCAGTCGAACCTGAAATATGCCGTCCTTGAACACGGTCTTGAATTTCGCCTCGACATCATGCAGCAGCGCAAGGCGTTCGCGCACATTGGCCAGCGCCAACCCGTGGCCGCGCTCACCGGCGCCTGCGGGGGTTGAATTGGTCACCTTGATCACCACCGTGCTGCCTCGCCGGAGGGTGGATATTTTCAGCTGCGCGCCGCTGGCGCTGGGTTCCACGCCATGCCTGACGGCGTTTTCTACCAGCGGCTGCAACAGCAGCGGCGGCAGCTTGGCCTGGTCCGCTTCGGTGTCCAGGCTCCACTGCACCTGCAGCCGCTCACCAAAGCGGATCTGCTCAATGGCGAGGTAACGCTGCGCCAGCGCGATCTCCTGGCCGAGCGTCACGGATTCGGCCGGATCGGCCAGTGCATGGCGAAAAAGCTCACTCAGGTCTTCCAGCACCGCCTCGGCCTTGGCGGGCTCGGCACGCACCAGCGCAATGGCGCTGTTCAGGGTATTGAAAAGGAAATGGGGGCGAATGCGCGATTGCAGTTCGGCAAGGCGTGCCGCCGTGGCTGCCGGCGTACGCGCCTTGGCCCGCCAGAACAGCCCCGCCAGCATCATGGCGGACAGCAAGGCACCCGCCGCCGCACTGGCCCACCAGGGCACCGGCTGGAGCAGGCCCAGCAGGGCCAGCAAGCCACAGCCGTACAGCCCCGACACAACACCCAGTGCAATACCCGCCGCCCACTGGTGCGAAGGCTCCAGCCGGTTCAACTGCCCCTTCAGCGCACACACCGCAATCAGCCAGGCCAGGGTGGCGGGCAGCACACCGCCGGTGAGCAGCGAAAAGCTCAGCAGCCAGTCCAGGGGTTCGCGCGCAGCGAACATCACACACACGCCGGTCACCGCCTCTACAAAGAGCACGGCACGCAAAACCACACCCACGTGGCAAGCATCAAACATGCTGGTGCGGTTGGAAGTGCGCGGCACCGCTTCCTCATCGCCCGGAATAAAGCTGCCCAGCAACGTGGATTCGCTGAAATTCTTCTGATCGGGCACAGGCTTCATGGACGTCGGCGGCACTTCGGTATCGTGGAAAAACGGATCGGCTGGGGCAGCGCACGGCAGGGGTTTCCCACGGGGTCCGGCACCCAGATAAAATCATTGGGAAGAGTATTGCACTGCCCAAGGCGATTCGGCCATGGGTTAAACACTATTTAGGCCCGGCCGGCTGCGCAACTGCCCGAAATGGCGTGCTTTACCCCACAGACCGGCCAGTGACTGCCTCAAAGAAAGCCCGACGTGAATCAATTCGACAAAAAGTCCCAAGCCTGGTCCGCCCTTTTTTCCGAACCCATGAGCGACCTGGTGAAGCGTTATACGTCCAGCGTGTTTTTTGACAAGCGCCTGTGGCAAGCCGACATTGCCGGTTCGCTCGCTCACGCCGAAATGCTGGCAGCGCAAAAGATCATTCCCGCCGCCGACTACGCCGACATCCAGAAAGGCATGACGCAAATCACGTCCGAAATCGACTCCGGCGCTTTTGAGTGGAAGCTGGATCTCGAAGACGTGCACTTCAACATCGAAGCGCGCCTGACCCAGCTTGTGGGCGACGCCGGCAAGCGCCTGCACACCGGCCGCAGCCGCAACGACCAGGTCGCCACCGATGTGCGCCTCTGGCTGCGCAGTGAGATCGACCTGATCGGCGGGCTGCTGACCGACCTGCAAAAAGCGCTGGTTGACATCGCCGAGAAAAATGTCGAAGTCATCCTGCCCGGCTTCACCCACCTGCAGGTGGCCCAGCCGGTGAGTTTTGGCCACCATATGCTGGCCTATGTGGAAATGTTCAGCCGCGACGCCGAGCGCATGCTGGAGATCAGGAAGCGCGTGAACCGCCTGCCGCTGGGTGCTGCAGCGCTGGCCGGCACCAGCTACCCGCTGGACCGCGAACGCGTGGCCAAAACGCTGGGCATGGTCGACGAAAGCGGCCAGCCGCAGGTATGCCAGAACAGCCTGGACGCCGTGAGCGACCGTGACTTCGCAATTGAGTTCACGGCGGCCGCGTCGCTCGCCATGGTGCACATCAGCCGCATGAGCGAAGAGCTGATCTTGTGGATGAGCCAGAACTTCGGCTTCATCCACATTCCCGACCGCTTCACCACCGGCTCGTCCATCATGCCGCAGAAGAAAAACCCCGACGTGCCCGAACTGGCGCGCGGCAAGACCGGCCGCGTGGTCGGCCACCTGATGGGCCTGATCACCCTGATGAAGGGCCAGCCCCTGGCCTACAACAAGGACAACCAGGAAGACAAGGAGCCGCTGTTCGACACCGTCGACACGCTCAAGGACACGCTGCGCATCTTTGCCGAGATGGTGGCCGGCATCACCGTCAAGCCCGAAGCCATGGAAAAGGCCGCGCTGCGCGGCTACGCCACCGCCACCGACCTGGCCGACTATCTGGTGAAAAAAGGCCTGCCCTTCCGCGATGCCCACGAAACCGTGGCCCACGCCGTCAAAGCCGCCACCACCCATGCGGTGGACCTGTCCGAGTTGCCGCTGGCTGTGCTGCAGGAATTCAACCCCAACATCGAAAAAGACGTCTACGACTGCTTGAGCCTGCGCGGCTCGTTGAACGCCCGCAACATCCTGGGTGGCACTGCGCCGGCACAAGTCAAGGCCCAGATCACGCGGCACCGGGCGCGGCTGGCCTCGCTCTCCTGACCCCTGGACGCGCTAGGTGCCGGTCATGGCGCGAACCGCGCTGAAGCTCGGCCCAAAGCCGCCGTACAGAACCGGGCAGGCAGCGAGCGCCTGAAAACGCGCCACCAATGCCGACGCCGAGCGCAGCGGCTGGCCTTCATACACCGGCTGCGCTCTCGCCAGCAAAGCTGTCAGCCTCGACTGGTGCTGCAGGTCATGCCCGTTGCCGGGCAGCAGACGCTCAACCAGCCCGTTGCCACGTTCACGGCCTTCCCCATGAGCGATTCTTTGGCATAACAGGGCGTCGCCAGCCTCGGGCGCCGCTTCGTACGCGGTGCACAGGTTCACGCCCCCGCCAGGCAAGCCGGCGTCAAATACGTCCAGGTGACTCAATAGCAGGCCATCGAGCTTTCCAGTGATCTCCAGCGCATAACGCAGCAGCACCGCATCGGCGTGCCCCCTGCGAAAACGCCCTTGCCAGCCGTCACCCGTGTTGTGGGGCTCCGCCAGCACATCGAGCGCAGCATCAAACGTGGGCAGGGGTCCGTTGCCGTGCCTTGTGAGATAGCTTCGCAAGATGCCCAGGTGCATGATGGGGCCGGTCAGCCCCAAATCGGCGACCACCGACTCTACCGAGGCGGGATGGATGCTGCTCCAGGTCGTATGCGGATGAAAGCCATGCCATTCATCCAGCAGAACACCTTGTGCGCCTTCAAAGAGCACGGTGCCGCATCCCTGGAGTTCCCGGGCGATCTCCGGGCTCTGCGTGGGTTTGCATTGCCGGGCCAGTTCTGCCACGGAGGCGAGCCATCGGGCGGACACACTGGCATCTCTCAGCAGCCCTTGCTCTTGCTGCCACGCGGCTGGCTGCGTAGCCGAGCCGGCCGACGCGTCAAACCCGGCCAGCAGGCGCCGCCGGATGGCTTCGAGCTTGTCGTGCGCGCGGGCTGGCGCCAGCAAGTCGCCATAGCACAGCACTTCGCCCGGATGCGCCAGCGCGTGGCGCACGGTTTCCCCCACGCCCACCCCGCAGGTTCCGTGGCTGGCCGCGCCGCGCCGTAATTCGCGCAGCCGGCCGGCCGCCTGGTGAAACGGTGTGTTGATGCGACAGCGCGCGTCGATGCGCAAACGCGCGAGCGCGTCCGGAATTCCGAGTGCCTGCAACGCGGCATGCTCGACCAGCAAGGCCGTCGGGTGCACCACGACCGGGCTGGCCAGGACGCTCAACACGCCCGGCACCAGGGTGCCCGCGCAAAACTGGGAAAAGGTATGGTGCCGGCCGTCGGGCAGGACCACGTTGTGGCCCGCCTGCGCGCCGCCGTTAAAACGCACTACCGCCCCGGCCTGCCATTGGCGGCACAGGAAATCGGTGAACAGCCCCTTGCCGCAGTCGCCAAAGCCAAGGCCAAGCAGCGACACCAGCCGGGACGGGGCCGCGCCACGGCCRTTCAGCACACCCGCCCGCTCAACCGAAAAGGCGCCGCCACCAGCCCGACCTGACCGGCGCCGCGCCGGTCGCCTGCGCATGCAGGTGACGAATGCTGGACGGATCCAGGTGAGCAGCATAGGCATCCAGGCAACGCAAGACCGAGCCCGTGCGCTCGGGC
This sequence comes from Polaromonas sp. P1_F6, assembly GCF_056405695.1. Lineage (NCBI taxonomy): Bacteria > Pseudomonadati > Pseudomonadota > Betaproteobacteria > Burkholderiales > Comamonadaceae > Polaromonas > Polaromonas sp. P1_F6. The sequence goes on along the minus strand of NZ_JBFUBQ010000002.1, from coordinate 395,502 downwards.
GTGGCGCCGCTGGCCTTGAGGACGCGCGCCACGGCACCCAAATCCGGCAAGGCACGCTCCGTCAGCCCGACGATGGCCGCCGCGACTGCGCATGCGTCTTCGGGAGACTCCATACAGATGACGTTTTCTCCGAGCAACTCGCGCCAGCGCTTTTCGCAGTTGCGCCGGCGCTCCAGGTCGGGGATCAGGAAAAAAAGGTGGTAGTTTTCGGCGGCTGCCGCAATGACTTCCTCGATCGGGATGTCTTCATCCAGTTTTTCAGAGAAAAGGGCCTCCACCTGGTGCCGTGACACGGCCGGATAGGGAAGCTCGTCACCGGTCATGAACAGGTAGCCGCGCTTTTTTCGCTTGGCCCAGCAGTCCAGGTCGGTGTGCTGGGCAACGGTGTAGAAAGCCAGCTCGTAGCTTTCACTGCCCGAGCCGCCACCGCCTCCCTCCAGATAGCTCCAGGTCAGCCATTGGTCCATCAACTCGGCGGTGGATTCAAACTGACCCACCTGCAGCGGCGCCCGGTCAGATGTGGCGTCACCGATGGCCATGAACATCAGCTGCGGATCGGGGATGTTGCAATCGCCCAGCAGCTTCATGAACGTCGGCAGCTCCTGCTGCGCCAGGATGCGGGGGATGTCTCCCATCGAGCCGGTAACGTCCAGTGCGAACACGACGGCCAGCGACGCCGGGTGGTCGGCACTGTCGCGCGACTCCCGGACCTTGAGCCCGCGCGGGTCCATCAGCGCGTGGCAGGCCCGTTGGGTAAAGACCTCGGTGTGTGGGCTGGCAGATCGGTTGGCCACCATGGCCGCATGTGCAGCGTATGAATAATTTCCGTGTCCCATGAAGTCGGCTCCTCTTTTGGTAATTCAGTAATTCTGATTCAGTGCAGGGCGGACGCTGCAGTCGGGTGAAAAACGACAAAACGCGACACGCCAAAAGACTGCTCGGCCGCCTGGCCCAGTTGCGCCAGCAACCCGCGCGCGCCATGCTGTGCGCACCAACGGGCATCTTCGCTGCCAGCCAGCAATAGCGCGGCCAGCGGCGCAGGGGTGGTTGCGGGCAGAGACGGCGGATGCTCGCCGCTGCCGGCCTGGCCGCTCAACAGCATGCGTATGCTCCACGCCAGCTGCATCAGGTCCTGCACCGCTCCATGCCCGCCATGCCGCGCCCGCGCCCAGCCAATCATCTGGACGCCATGGTTGCGCGGGTGCACGAGCAAATGCTCCGGGCACAGGTCGCCATGCTGCCAGCTGTTGTCATGAAGATAGGCCAGTACCTCCAGCACACGCCGCCACATCCAGACGGCATGGCGGGCGTCCACGCCCGTTGGATGCCCACGCATGACGTCGGCAAGGCTGCCCCAGAATCCCGTGGGATGCCTGAGCGCCAGCGCATGCCGCTCGGGCGACGTGCCGTCCCGCGCGGTGCCTGAAGCAACGAGCTGCGGCAGGCGCTGGCTGAAGTAAGCCGAGCCTGCTGTTTTAAGCCCCTGCAATTGCCTGACGGTCTCCGCCTCTTGCTGCAGCACGGCGGTTGCGCCGTCGGTGCGCGCCAGCTTGAGCGTCACGCGCTCGCCGAAAGGATGCACGCGCTGCGCGAGAAAGACCTGCGACGACTCGCCGCCGCCCAGGCCGGCCAGCAGCCCATATTGCCGTTCGCCGACGGACACCATGCGCGCCGGGAGATCGACCGCCTGGTGCACCCGCAGCCAGGCTTCGTGAAACGAGGCGGCACGGATGGTTTCTGCGCCGCGGCTGACGGTGGCACCGCAGTAGCTGCAGGTGACCGTGCGCCAATAAGCCGCACGCGGCAGCGGCGCGGCGCATTGGGGACACATCAGGCTGACAAAGGGCATGGTGTAAACGTCATGTTGAACAAGGCGCCTGCCAGGGCAGTCACTGCCGGAGTATGGCATGACCCCGGGGGGCACTTGCGCTCCTCGCCGCGGTATGGCGGCTTTGCCTTTTCGTTTAAGGCTGACATAAGCCTTGGCCAGGCATTGGCCGGATAATCCGGCCAATGGCCCCCAATGGCCCACCAGCTTGCGGGCTCCCCGGCAATTTCTCCAAAACCGTACATCTTCCAATGCGATTACTGCTCGTTGAAGACGACGCCATGATCGGCGAGACCGTGCTGCAGGTGCTGCGCGGTGAGCACTATGCCGTCGACTGGGTGCGTGACGGCCGCATGGCCGACGAGGCCCTGAACAGCGAACAGTACGACCTGGTGCTGCTGGACCTCGGCCTGCCCAAGCGTGACGGCCTGGAAGTGCTGCGCGCTTTGCGGGCTCGCCGCAACACCACCCCGGTGATGGTGGCCACGGCGCGCGATGCGGTCGGCGACCGCATCGCCGGGCTGGATGCCGGCGCCGACGACTACGTCGTCAAACCCTATGACACCGACGAACTGCTGGCACGCATTCGCGCGCTGATACGGCGCAGTGCGGGCCGGGCCGAACCGGCGTTTGAACACAAGGGCGTGAGCCTGAACCCCGCCACGCGCGAAGCCAGCCTCAATGGCCAGCCGGTGTCGCTCTCGGCACGCGAATGGGCGGTGCTCGAACCCTTGCTGGCACGCCCGGGCGTGGTGCTGTCACGCGCGCAGCTTGAGGAAAAGCTCTTCAGCTGGAAAGACGACATCAGCAGCAACGCCGTCGAGGTCTACATCCACGGCGTCCGTAAAAAACTTGGGAACGACGTGATCCAGACCGTGCGCGGCCTGGGCTATCTGGTGCCCAAGCAATGATCGAAGCTGTGAAAAAATCGGCAACGCATTCTTTGAGGAGGCGCCTACTCTGGTTCATATTGGCGGCAATTTTTCTGGCGGCCCTGCTGCAGGCGGCCACGGCCTACCGCGGCGCCTTGCAGCAGGCCGACGCGATGTTCGACGACCATTTGCAGCAAATGGCGCGCTCCCTGCGCAGCGGCATTCCACTCAACATTCCTCTGGACGAAGCCGATGAGGACGACCGCTTCGAGGTGTATGTGCAGATCTGGGGCCAGGACGGCACACAGATTTTCCGTTCCACCCGCTCGGCGCTTCCGCCGCGCGCAGTGCTCGGCTTTTCAGACGTCGAAGCGCACGGCAACCGGTACCGCGTCTACACCTTGCAGACAGCGCTGCAAACCGTGCAGATTGCGCAGGACCTGGACGCCCGCTCGGCGCGCGCCCGCACGCTGGCCGTGCGCGCCGTGCTGCCCTTTGCCTATCTCACACCGCTGCTGATGCTGGCCGTGTGGTGGGTCATCAGCCGATCGCTGGCGCCCATCGAGCGTGCACGGCGGCCGGTGGCCGGGCGCCCGGCCGACGATTTGTCGCCGCTGGCCGACGACGGTTTGCCTGACGAAGTGCGGCCGCTGGTTGAAGAGCTGAACCTGCTGTTTGACCGGGTGCGCGGCGCTTTCGAGGCGCAGCGGCATTTTGTGGCTGATGCAGCACACGAGCTGCGCTCGCCGCTGACGGCGCTCAAGCTGCAGGCGCAGGCCCTTCGCCGAAACGACGAAGAGCCTGCCGTGCGGGAGGCCGCCATCGGCCGGTTGAACCAGGGCATCGACCGGGCGATACGGCTGGTCGAGCAGCTGCTGGTGCTGGCCCGCGAGGAAACCGCTGGCACGGCACAAGCCGAAGCCGATTCAGGCCAGGCACCTGCCTCTGCCGCCCTGGTGGACCTGCGCGATGTGGTGAAGCTGGCCGTGGCCGATGTGCTGCCCCATGCGGGCCACAGGCAAATTGACCTGGGCCTGGCCGGCAGCGAGCCGCTGCAGCCTGTGCAGGTGAAAGGCCAAGGCGAGGCCCTGCGCATCCTGCTGCGCAACCTGCTGGACAACGCTGTCAAGTACACGCCGGTGGCGGGCCGGGTCGATGTGTCGCTGGACCTGCAGGACGGCCAGCCGACGCTGACCGTGGAAGACAGCGGCCCGGGCATCGCCGCGGAAGACCGTCACCGCGTGTTTGACCGCTTCTTTCGCGCCGCCAGCGTCACGGACACGGCGGGTGGGTCGGCTGGATCAGCGATATCTCCCGAAACCGGCAGCGGCCTCGGATTGGCCATCGTCAAGGTGATTGCCGAGCGGCACGGCGCGACGCTGCAGCTCGGCACATCGGAGTCCCTGGGCGGGCTGCGGGTTGAAGTCCGCTTTTCGGCGGATGAAACCACCGGCTAGCAGCCATCATTTGCTACCATTTTTATAGCTTCTCGCGCAGTCCTATTGCTGGCTACAGCCACTTTTTATCAAAATTCACGCCCGCAGCGCTGCCCTTCCTGCGTCGCGCAAATTTAAGCCCCGCCTAAGGCTGCCACCCCATAGTTGTACGCATCGGCACCGGTGTGTGCCCTCAACGCAAGGAAGCCCATCCATGAAATCTGAAGCATTGAAAAATACCCGGCTTGTCGCTGCACTTCTGGCTGCAGGTGCCATAGGCGGCGCCGGCGTCAGTGCACTCAACGCCGTGCACCCTGCCGCCACGGCGGCCGTCCCTCCGGCCATTACCGCCGGCACCCCAACCTCGGTGCCCATGGCCCTGCCCGACTTCTCGCAGATCACCGAACGCTACGGCCCGGCGGTCGTCAACATCAGCGTGACCGGCACCACCAAAGTACGAAACGACTCCCCGATGGCACAGGACGACGGCGATGACGACGACACGCCCTCCGGTGATCCGTTCTTCGAATTCTTCAAACGCTTCCAGCAGGGCCCGGGCGCCCGTGGCGGCCGCGGCGGCCAGCAGCAGGAAATGCCCACACGCGGACAGGGTTCGGGCTTCATCGTCAGCCCTGACGGCATCATCCTGACCAACGCCCACGTGGTGCGCGATGCAAAAGAGGTCACCGTCAAGCTGACCGACCGGCGCGAATACCGCGCCAAGGTACTGGGCGCCGACCCCAAGACCGACGTGGCGGTGCTGCGCATTGACGCCAAAAACCTGCCCGTGGTGACGCTCGGCAAGATCAGCGAGCTCAAGGTCGGCGAATGGGTGCTGGCCATCGGCTCGCCCTTCGGGTTTGAAAACACCGTGACCGCCGGCGTGGTCAGCGCCAAGGGCCGTTCGCTGCCTGACGACAGCGCCGTGCCTTTCATCCAGACCGACGTGGCGGTCAACCCGGGCAACTCGGGTGGCCCGCTGTTCAACGCACGCGGCGAAGTCGTGGGCATTAACTCGCAGATCTATACCCGCAGCGGCGGCTACCAGGGCGTGTCGTTCGCCATCCCGGTCGACGTGGCTGTCCGGATCAAGAACCAGATCGTGGCGACCGGCAAGGTTGAACATGCTCGCCTGGGGGTAGCGGTGCAAGAGGTCAACCAGTCCTTTGCCGATTCCTTCAAGCTGGACAAGCCCGAAGGCGCGCTGGTTTCGAGTGTGGAAAAGGGCGGCCCGGCAGACAAGGCCGGGCTGCAGTCGGGTGACGTGATCCGCGGCGTGAACGGCCAGCCCATCGTCTCCTCGGGCGACCTGCCCGCGCTGATCGGCCTGGCAGCGCCCGGCGACAGCATCCGGCTGGACATCTGGCGGCAGGGAGCCGCCAAGGTGGTCACTGCCAGGCTGGCCAATGCCGACGAAAAGACGGCCCAGGCCGCCGCCAAAAAAGACACGCCCAACCAGGGCAAGCTGGGCCTGGCGCTGCGTCCGCTGCAGCCCGATGAAAAGCAGGAAGCCGGCGTGGACAACGGCCTGGTGGTGCAGCAGGCCAGCGGCCCGGCGGCACTGGCCGGAGTGCAGGCCGGTGATGTGCTGCTGTCCATCAACGGCGTTCCGGTGAAAAATATCGACCAGGTGCGCGCCACCGTGGCCAAAGCAGAGAAATCCGTGGCGCTTCTGATACAGCGGGGCGACAGCAAAATTTTTGTGCCGGTGAATTTCGGGTAGTTGAAGCACGCGGCCCCTGGGTCGGGCATCCAGGGGCTGCAGGCAGGTTTAGCCGATGAACACTATTGCCAATTCGCCGCAATGACAGGCTGCAAGCTGGCCTGATAAGAGGCAGGCAAAGAGGTTTCCCCCGCAGCCGGTGGTGCAAAGGCCGCCATGGCGTCCACCAGGTTTTGCACCTGGCTGTCCAACAACACCTTTCCGTCGCCAGTCTTGAACTGCTCCACATGGTATTGGCTACCGAGGTACCAGTTATTCAGCGTGACGGTATCAGTGGTGCCGATGACGCCCACTTCAAGGTTGTTGGCCACCTGGCGCAGCCAGATCTGGTCAGCGCCAACGCCCGCACCAAAGGTCAGTGTGTCGGTATAGCCACTGTGAACACCATCGTCATTACTGACAGTGTCCTGGCCATCGCCCAGGTTGAAGATGTACTTGTTGTTGTAGTAAGACCCGGTGATCACGTCGTTGCCGGCGCCGCCGATGAAGGTCACGTCACTTCCTGCCCAGAAGCCATTGAGGCTGTCATTGCCATCCCCGCCATCGAGCGTGTCGTTGGTATCACCATACAGAGTGTCGTTGCCGCCAGCGCCGTGCAGAATATCCACATACACCCCGGAGCCGCTGATAACGTCGTTACCGCTGGTGCCAAACACCTCCAGCGCGGCAGTGGTCAAGGCTGGAGCGCTCCAGATCGTGCCATCGGCAAACTTGATCTGCTCGATCTGGAATCCGCCTGCTGTGTCATAGAACCAGTTCTGCACTGTGATCTGATCGGTACTGCCTGTAACCTTGAACACCATGTCAATACCGGAACGCGTGGCCGTCACGTTGGCCGGATCAATGCCCGCACCAAAGATCAATGTGTCGGTATAGCCACTGTGGACACCGTCGTAATTGCTGACAGTGTCCTGGCCATCGCCCAGGTTGAAGATGTACTTGTTGTTGTAGTAAGACCCGGTGATCACGTCGTTGCCGGCGCCACCGATGAAGGTCGCGTTGCTGCCCCCCCAGTAGCCGGTCAAGGTGTCATTGCCATCCCCGCCGTCAAACGTTTCGTTATTGCCTCCACCATACAAAGCATCGTTGCCATCACCGCCATAAAGCGTGTCATTGCTGCCACCATATAAGGTATCGTTGCCACCCACGCCATACAGAAATTCTGTGTAAGCGCTATTGCCGCTGAGAACATCGTTACCGCTGGTGCCAAATATTTCCATGGTCGCAGCCGTTACAGCGGCTCCCGTCCACACCGTGCCGTCTGCAAACTCGATTCGTTCGAGCTGGCTGCCGTCTGCGACATACCAATCCTTGACTGTAATTTTGTCCAGGCCATTGGAATGACCGAGCACCAGATCATTACCAGATCGCACTGCAGTGATATCGACAACGGCTATGTCTGGGCCGAACACCAGCTTGTCGGTCACGTTGTTGTTGCTGGCCAGCTCGATGATGGTGTCCTGTCCGTCACCCAGGTTGAACTTGTAGGTGTCATTCCAGTAACTGCCGGTCATTGTGTCGTTGCCGGTACCACCCTCGAACACGTTGTCGCTGCTGTAGCTGCCCAACACCGTCATGATGTCGTTGCCGGCTCCGCCCAGCAAGGTGTCGTGCCCGCCGTAGCCACCCGTGAGTACGTCGTTACCGTCGCCACCATCAAGAACGTTGGTGCCGCCTCCTGCAGTGATGTTGTCGTTGCCACCCATGCCGCGCAGGGTGTCATCCATGACCGTGCCGGTCATGACGTCGTCCCCGGCGGTGCCGGTGACGATCAGCGCCGATGCGGTCACGGCCGCGCCTGTCCACACCGTACCGTCGGCAAACTCGATGCGCTCGAGCTGGCTCGCTACACTGGCAAACCAGTCTTTTGCGGTGACTTTATCGACCCCATTCACATGGCTGAACACCAGGTCGTTGCCTGATCGCAATGCACTGATATCGCTGGCGGCGATACCGCTGCCGAAGACCAGCTTGTCGGTGACATTGTTGTTCGTCTGCGTCTCGATGATGGTGTCCTGTCCGTCACCCAGATTGAACTTGTAGGTGTCGTTCCAGTAACTGCCGGTCATCGTGTCGTTGCCGGTGCCGCCCTCGAACACGTTGTCGCTGCTGTAGCCGCCGAACACTGTCATGGTGTCGTTGCCGGCGCCGCCCAGCAGCATGTCGCTGGCGCCGTAGCCGCCGCTGAGCACGTCGTCGCCATCACCGCCGTCCAGCACGTTGTTGCCAGCCCCGCCCGTGATGTTGTCGTTGCCACCCATACCGCGCAGGGTGTCGTTCATGACCGTGCCGGTCATGACGTCGTCACCGGCCGTGCCGGTGACGATCAGCGCCGCTGCCGTCACGGCTGCGCCCGTCCACACGGTGCCATCGGCAAACTCGATCGACTCGAGCTGGTTGCCTGCGCTGACAAACCAGTCTTTGGCCGTGACCTTGTCGACCCCATTTACGTGGCTGAACACGAGGTCGTTGCCCGAGCGCAGTGCACTGATGTCACTGACCGCAATGCCACCTCCGAAGACCAGCTTGTCGGTAATGTTGTTGTTCGTCTGCGTCTCGATGATCGTGTCTTGCCCATCGCCCAGGTTGAATCGATAGGTATCTGTCCAGTAGCTGCCGGTCATGGTGTCGTTGCCGGTACCGCCTTCGAACACGTTGTCGCTGCTGTAACTGCCCAGCACTGTCATGATGTCGTTACCGGCGCCGCCCAGCAGCGTGTCGTGCCCGCCATAGCCGCCGGTGAGTATGTCGTCGCCGTCGCCACCGTCCAGCACGTTGGTGCCGCCTGCGGCTGTGAGTGTGTCGTTGCCCGCGCCCCCATACAGGTAATCATCACCTGCGCTCCCGGTCAACGAGTTGTCGAGCGAGTTACCCAGCAAAATCGCGCCGGTGGCATTGCTTACCGCCCCAGCTTGAACACCGGCGGCGACCAATTCAATATGCTCTGCATCCAAAGCTGCCTGCAAAGCCGATGACGGACTTCCAGACCGGATAAGGCTGTCAAGGGTGCTATAGACAGACCATCCCATGCCTCGCATCTGGTCACCCGCATACTTTTGCATGTCCAGCAAATCAAATACCGCGTTTGGCGCATCGGCACCGAACTTCGACGCAAACATTGCGGAGACCGCAGTAAAGTCGAATGTAATGCCTGCTTCACCAATTGCCAGCTCGATAGCATCGGTATAAGGCTTAAGGCGAGTCTGCAAGACAAGTGCGTCATAAACACTGTTCTTGAGCGCTTCATAGGCTTGTTTCAGCAGCGCAATCTGCTGTGCAGGTGGGCTGATGATGTAGTGATAAATCGCACGTCCGTCGTACGGATCTGTCTCCAGACGCACGGTAAAGCCCGCAGGGCGAGGGCCGCCATTCTCATCGCCATAAAACCGGCTGCCGTTGAATGCTTCGAGTATATGAATCATCTTCATATACTCGATCTCCGTCATTCCGACCGGGAGGTTGTAGGTGACACTGGCATTAAAGCCAGCAGGTGTTTGTCCAAAATAATCAGAAGTTTCTGCCCACTTAAGGACCAGCCCATCCAGCTGATTACGCTGATCCCCTCGCGTAGCGGCGACAGCGAAGGTTTGCAGCGCATCCGCAAAATCACCGTCAATGCTGGCTGCGGCTCGCATGTTGCGCACCATGCCTGAGCCATTCATCTGTGGCAATGCCTGTGCCTGCTCGGTGATAGGAACAGGGTTGCCAGTTTCATCCACCACTACAGGTGGGAACTCGGTGAAGAAGTTGTTGGTTTCGAGGTCGATCGCGCCGACGGTATGCGTCTGGCCGTTCTGGGTGAACGTGGCGCTCAAAGCTACGGTGTTGTTGTTGATGACCTGCCCCGCTTGTGGGCCCGTGCCGCTTCCGTTGACGCCAATGCTGGTGATGTTGAGCTCGGTCAGCGTCTTGAGCTCGCCGCTCTGGGTAATGCCGTCCTGATTAGCGTCTTGCCATATCTTGAGATCACCATATGCGGCATCTGCATTGGTGATGAAACCGTCGCCGTTGGCGTCCAGATCACCCAAGGCATCGAAGCCGTCAGTAGCCAGTGTGCTGTTGCTCTTAATGGTGTCTACACCAAAGAGTTCCCGGCCGGTATCTATGGTGCCGTTGCCGTTGAGGTCACGAACCAGAAGTCCGTCATCCGGTCTAGCCCAGCCTGTGCCGGTTTTGATGCCGTCAGCGTTGTGGTCAAAGAGGGTAGCGCCGTTGGCTCCTGCCAGTTCCAGGCCGTCGCCATCGAGGTCCAGAACCAATGGGTCGCGGCTGTTTACGAAGCGGCACGCATCTTTATAGCACTGGTCAACCGCAGGATTGATCGGTGCTGGATCGGGATGGTATTTTTTATAAAGGTCGTAAAAGTTGTAGGCAGCACCTGCGACAGTTAGCGTGAGCCCAACGACTACTAATGCGGGAACCGCGACTCCACCAACGGCAAGCAAACTACCAACGATTCCAACCACACTCCCAATTGCACTAATGAGCTGTCCGGGCGTCGCACCGTTTGGATCTGCGGTGACTGCGCCCATAGTCAGAGCGATGGTGTTTGTTACGGCTCCAACACCCGGAATTGGCCCCGTTACCGCCGCTACAACCTGAACGACACCTGCGGCCGTCTCCATGGTAGAACTGGCGTTGATAGTTTGAACAACATTGTCGACGGCACCAACCGCGACCCCAGTAACGTCCATATAAATTGTGATTAACGCTTGAGCGGGGATACCAGCCATATTTTTTCTCACTTAAGTAAAACAAGGATTAAACAAACGAAACTTATCAATACAAAAAAAGAATACACAGCGATGACCATTTGAGCAAATAGATCACCTCGTCTGGAATTTCTCCAAATAATTCCCAACGAATATGGAATATTTCTTATCAGACAGTAGATCCCTGGAGCAAGAATTCCAACTGAAAAAAGAAACAAATAAGCTGCTGGGAACAGCGGGTGTATTTGATAAAGGGCAATAAATATTTGTTTCATAACTGAAATCCTAAATTTCCTTCGAAAATTGGATGGATATTTATTTTTAAAAGAAGATATTCAATTCATGACAGGTTTGAAGCTTCACAAATTACTCATCTATTTGTTTCCCCTGAAAAAAAGAAATTGTCGGTAACCAATGGTGAAGGTGAAGGCAACAGCCGAGGAGCCGAAAAGCACTCGTTGCTCCCTCAAACTATCACTCCCCGCCCTTTGAATTGGGCTCATTAAATACTCAATCACGCGCCGCTGCCCGGTTTCGATTTCTGCGATCAGGTTCATCCCAGGCGTCAGCTGGATCATCTTTCCTTGTACGTTGATTTGCTTGGTCTTTAGGGCCAGCGTCACCGGAAAAATCGCGCCTCATTTTTTGTCGTTGACGGCGCCGGCCGTAACGAGATCCCGCTGGCCTGCACGGTGACACGGCGCATGGAGGGAAAGGTTTCAAGCTTAATCTCGGCGCCGTTGCAGACGTTGACGAAGCCGACGTCCTTGTTCTCCAGCGTGACTTCGACAGTGAACTGTGGGCCTTCGGACGCGATGATCATCAGGGCTTGTGCTTCGGTGACGGCGCCTGTGGTGTGAATAGCGAGTTGCTGCGCGACGCCGACGACAGATGCCTTCAAGGTGGTGAGGGTTTCGCGTTGGGTGGCTAGGTCGCGCTTGAGCTCGACGCGTTCTCGGGTTTTGTCTCGTGTGGCGTGACCGGAGATATAGCCTTGGGCTACAAGCTTCTTAAAGTCAGCCTCGCGTGCCTGGGCCGTGGGCACTGCGGTTTCGAGTTTGGTTACGGGAGTGAAAGCCATCACCCAAGCCGGGAAGCCGGATTGGCCGAGTAGATGGCATCCCGATGAAAACGGGCGAGCGGGAGTAGGGCAGGCAACCCGAAGGCTGCAGCGCAAGAAGACACATTGGCGACACAAACAGCGGCAATACAACTTGTCTTATTGGTTCTTTGTGCGTGCGCTGGCGTCTCCTTCGCCACAGCTGCTTCTGCCTGAGTCATACACTCCCTGCCCGTTTGTTATTTATTGGTAGTCATTGCCAGTTTATGTTGAACGGATCCCGCAAACCAAATCAAATCGCACTCGTCGTCTGACCGCCACAAGTCGTTTTCATTAGTTAACGCAGAGGAAGTCCAGCAAACGTTTTAATCAAGCGGCTTTAGCGCGGACCGAGCAGAGGTAACCACACGCGATGGTGAAAATTCACCCGCATCACAACAACTGAACATGAGCAGCCAACCGCGACCGCTCAGACTAGATAGCGGGTTTTTCGAGAGAATTGAACGCAGAAGCAAATGGCGTTGCTCGTTTGATGAGCACAAAAATCTTTCATCACCTGACCAGGAAGTCCTGACAGTCTTGTCAAGCGGTTCGCGCGCATGGAGTAGATGAATCCACAGGCAATAGGGAAACGATCGACCGAATAGGTGCCGCCCGTAGCCAAAGCGGAGAAATCCGTGGCGCTTCTGATACAGCGGGGCGACAGCAAAATTTTTGTGCCAGTGAACTTCAGCTGAGCGTCCTGACGCAGGGGCCTTCCGCTTTTCGCTGAAGGCCCTCTGAAAAATCACCCCAGCGGGCTTCAGGCCCGCTTTTTTTGGGCGGTTTTTGCCCATTTCACGGGACATTTTGTTACATCCAAATCGGCTACGCTTGGCCTCCCGAAGGAGAGGAAAACGTGAGCCCAATAATGAAAAAAGCCGCTTTGGCACTGATCGCGGCTGTTTCGCTGCATGCCCATGCCCTGCAAATCACCAGTCTTTCGCCGCAGGGCGAAGTCGCGCGTGTCAGGCAAATCGTCGCCAAATTTGACGAAGGCGCCGTCAATTTCGGCGACCCCAAGGCACCTGCCCCGCTGTCGCTGAGTTGCAGCGACGCGCAGGCCACCAAGGGCTCCGGCCGCTGGATCAACGAACGCGAATGGGCTTTCGAATTTGAAAACGACCTGCCACCCGGCGTGAGCTGTTCGGTACAGGTGGTCAGCACCTTCAAGTCTCCCAAGAGCCAGCCCGTGGGCGGCAACACTTCCTATAAATTCAACACCGGCGGCCCCTTCATCCAGAACCTTCGCCCCGGCACCTATGAGCGCATCGACGAAGAACAGTACTTCGTGCTGCAGTTCAACGGCGCCGCCACACTGGCCAGCATTCGCGAAAACGTCTGGTGCAACGTGGAAGGCCTGGGTGAACGTGTTCCTGTCAAGCTCATCGACGGTAACGAGCGCAACGAACTGCTCAAGTCGCTGGGCCTGGAAAAGGCCGCAGCCCAGGATCCGCTGCGCTACGCCACCCTGACCTGCAACCGGCGCCTGACGTCGGCCGCCAAAGTGCAACTGGTGTACGGCAAAGGCGTCAGCACACCCAGCGGCATTCCCAATTCAGTCGAGAAACGCTACAACTTCCAGGTACGCGAGCCGTTTGCGGCAAGCTTCACCTGCGAACGCGAAAACGCCCAGTCGGCCTGCCTGCCGATGCGGCCCATGACCCTGAACTTCAATACCCCCGTGCCGCGCAAGCTGGCCGAGGCCATTCGCCTGAAGGGCGACAGGGACACGTTCAAGCCCGCCTTCGAGGAAGGCAACAGCGACGGCGACAGCCTGGTCAGCAACATCACCTTCAAGCCTCTGTTTCCCGAACAGGCGCAGTTCATGCTGGAGCTGCCCAAGGGTTTCAAGGACGCTTCCGGCCGTACGCTGCGCAATGCCGACAGCTTCCCGCTCAAGGTGGCTACCGGCTCCATGCCGCCACTGGCCAAGTTCGCCGCCTCTCCCTTCGGCATCGTCGAACGCTTTGCCGAACCCAACACCAAACCGGGCGACCCGGCCCTGCTGCCCGTCACGTTGCGCAATGTCGAAGCCCTGCTGCCCGTGAAAGGGCTCACGCCCGGCACGGCACCGGCCGGAAAGGTCAGTGACCTCCAGCCCCGCACCGACGCCGAGATCATCGCGTGGTTCCGTAAGGTGCAGCGTTACGACGACTACCAGGTTTCGCGCAAGACGGCTGCTGCCGACATCAAGGGGCCCCTTCCCAAACCGCTGGAGTCACGCGACCGGGACTACGTGCAATCGCGCATGGTGTCGCTGCTGGCCGGCCAGGCCGGCGTGAAGACACTGGACCTGCCCAAGCCCGCCGCAGGCACCGACCCACGCCCGTTTGAGGTGGTCGGCATACCGCTGGCACCCGGTTTTCACGTGGTAGAGATCGCTTCGCAAAAATTGGGCAGCTCGCTGCTCGACGAACGCTACGGTAACAGCCGGACCATGTATGTGCGCACTTCCGCCCTGGTGACCAACCTGGGCGTGCACTTCAAGCTGGGCCGCGAGAACTCGCTGGCCTGGGTCACCACGCTCGACAAGGGCGCCCCGGTGGCTGGCGCCACGGTGCGCGTCTCGGGCTGCAACGGCACCGAGATCGCCAAGGCTGTCACCAACGCACAGGGCATCGCCAATTTCAGCGGCCTGTCTTCCGAGCCGCCACGCTGCTCGGGTGACAACTCTGCCAATGCCTACTTTGTCAGCGCACGCAGCACGGTCAGCGGTGTTGAAGACCTGGCCTTCACCTGGAGCGACTGGCACAAGGGCATTGAGCCCTGGCGCTTTAACGTGCCGACCAACCGCGATCCCCTGCCCAACGAACGGGCACACACTGTCTTTGACCGCACACTGTTCCGCGCCGGCGAAACGGTGTCGATGAAACACCTGCTGCGCACTGAAACCAGCAAGGGTTTTGGCCTGCCCGAGGGCGCGCCGGCCACGCTGGTCGTGACCCATGTCGGCAGCGGCCAGCAATACACCCAGCCCATCACCTGGCGCAAGACCGCCACGGGCGGGCAAAGCGCCGAAAACACTTTTGCCATTCCGCCTGCTGCCAAGCTGGGCGTGTATGAGGTGCAACTCCGGGGCGAACGTGGCAGCCGCGAGCGCAGTTTTTCCAGCGGGCAGTTCCGTGTGGAAGAGTTCCGTTTGCCGGTGCTTGAAGGCCGTATCAATCCTTCCGACAAAAAACCGCTCGTCAATGTGAAGTCCGTGCCAACCGACGTGCAGATCAATTACGTGGCGGGCGGCGGCGCCGTGGCCCTGCCCGTACGGGTGTCGGCGCTGGTGCGCGGCAAGTCCCTGAGCTACAGCGATTTCGACGAATTCAATTTCTCGCCGCCGAGCACCGGCCGCGGCACCGCGGGCAACCAGGGCGAAGAGGAAAGCACCTCTTCACAGGACCAGCGCGTGATTGCCGACAAACTGCCGCTGACGCTGGACCGCAATGGCGCAGGCAAGCTCACCATCAACGACATCCCCGAACGCAGGCAGCCGCAGGAGCTGCTGATGGAAGCCACCTATGCCGACCCGAACGGCGAAGTGCAGACCATTCGCAGCACCTCCACCGTCTGGCCTGCGGCCGTGGTGGCGGGCATCAAGACTGAAGGCTGGGTTTCTTCCAGCCAGAAGATCAAGTTCCAGGCGCTGGCGCTTGACCTGACCGGCAAGATTGCCCCCGGCGTGTCGCTGGAAGTGAAGGCCGTGGCGCGCATCACCACCACCAGCCGCAAGCGCATGGTGGGTGGCTTCTACACCTACGACAACAAGACGGAAGTCAAAGACCTCGGCAGCGTCTGCAGCGGCAAGAGCGATTCGCGCGGATTGCTGCTGTGCGAGACCAAGCTCGGCGAACCCGGCGAGGTCGAACTCATCGTGACGGCCAAGGACAAGGACGGCAACACCATCCAGGCCGCCAGCAACGTGTATGTCACCCGCCAGGGCGAACTCTGGTTTGGCGGCGAAGACCACGACCGCATGGACGTGCTGCCCGAGAAGAAAAGCTACCAGCCCGGCGAGACCGCCAAGTTCCAGGTGCGCATGCCCTTCCGGTTTGCCACGGCACTGGTCGCCGTTGAGCGTGAAGGCATCGTCGAAACCCAGGTGGTACAGCTCAACGGCCAGGACCCGACGGTGAACCTGCAGATCAAGGAAGGCTGGGGCCCCAATGTGTACGTCAGCGTGCTGGCCCTGCGCGGCCGGCTGCGCGAAGTGCCCTGGTACAGCTTTTTCACCTGGGGCTACAAGGCGCCGCGTGAGTGGTGGACATCCTTCTGGTACGAAGGCCGCGAATACGTCGCGCCTACCGCGCTGGTCGATTTGAGCAAGCCAGCCTTCCGCCTGGGCGTGGCTGAAATACGTGTAGGCACCAAGGCGCACCAGCTTGACGTCAGTGTGAAAACCGACAAGGAAAGCTATGCCGTGCGCAGCCAGGCCAAGGTAACCATTACCGCCAGGCTGCCCAACGGCCAGCCGGCCGCCAATGCCGAAGTGGCGCTGGCCGCGGTGGACCAGGCCCTGCTGGAGCTGATGCCCAATAGCAGCTGGAACTTGCTGGATGCAATGTTGCAGCGCCGCGCCTGGGGCGTGGAAACCTCGACCGCGCAGATGGAAATCATCGGGCGCAGGCATTTCGGGCGCAAGGCTGTGGCAGCCGGCGGCGGCGGCGGGCGAAGCAACACGCGCGAACTGCTCGACACCCTGCTGCTGTGGAACCCGAAGGTGCAACTGGACGCCAACGGCCAGGCCGTGGTGATGGTGCCGCTCAACGACGCGCTGACCACCTTCAAGATTGTGGCGGTGGCTGACGCAGGCACCGGCCTCTTCGGCACCGGCCAGACCAGCATCAAGGCCACACAGGACCTGCAAATCATCAGCGGCCTGCCGCCGCTGGTGCGCGAGGACGACCAGTTCCGCGCGCAACTGACGCTGCGCAACACCACCAAAGTAGCCATGAAGGTGGAAGTGAGCCCGCGCGCCACGCTGCTTGACCTGAAACCGCAGACGGTGGACATCCCCGCCGGCGAAGCGCGCGAAGTGGCCTGGATGGTCACCGCACCGGCGCAGCTCGCATTCACCCGTGCTGAAGCCATCCTGTGGGAGATCGAAGCCAAAGACACGATTTCCGGCGCACGCGACGGCCTCAAGGCACGCCAGCGCATCATCCCGGCCGTGCCGCTGACGGTGCAACAAGCCACACTGGTGCAGGTCGACGGCAACTTCACACTGGACGTGAACCCACCGGCCGATGCCCTGCCCGGCCGCGGCGGCCTGAAGATGTCGCTGCAGCCGAAACTCGCAGAAGGCATGGACGGTGTGCGCGACTATTTCGCGATGTACCCTTTCATCTGCCTCGAGCAAAAAACCAGCAAATCGGTGGGGCTGCGCGACAGCAAGCTGTGGCAGACCGTGCTGGCACAACTGCCCAGCTACCTGGACAGCGATGGCCTGGCCAACTACTTCCCGCCGCGCGACGGTGAAGCAAATCGCGGCAGCGATGCACTGACGGCCTACCTGCTGGCCGCCACGCATGAAGCCTCTGGCATCAACCCGGCGTTTGCCCTGCCCGACGATGCGCGCGCCCCCATGGAGCGCGGCCTGATCGCGTTTGTAGAAGGCCGTATCCAGCGCGAGTTCTGGAGCCCGCGCAAAGACCTCGACGTGCGCAAGCTGGCCGCGCTGGAAGCGCTCTCGCGCTACGGCAAGGCGCAGGGCCGCATGCTGGGCAGCATCACGATTGCGCCCAACCAGTGGCCCACGCACGCGGTGATCGACTGGCTCAACATCCTCAAACGCGTGGCCGATGTGCCGCAGCGTGAGCAGCGCATCGCCGAGGCCAACCAGGTGCTGCGTTCGCGTTTGTCCTTCCAGGGCACCAAATTGATCTTCAGCACCGAGAAGGACGACTACTGGTGGTGGCTGATGACCAACGGTGATGTGAATACCGCGCGCCTGATGCTGGCCGTGATGGACGACCCTGCCTGGAAAGACGACATGGGCCGCCTGGCCAACGGCTTTATCGCCCGTCAGCAAAAAGGTGCCTGGCACACCACCACGGCCAACCTGTGGGGCGGCCTGGCGCTCGACAAGTTCTCGGCGAAGTTTGAAGCCACGCCGGTAGCGGGCGTGACCAAGGCGACGCTGGCAGCGGCAGCTGCCAGCGTGGCGAGCGTGGACTGGGCCAAGGTTGACCGCGTCAAGACCACCGACGCAGCCGGCGCACCCAACCAGACCACCTTCTTCGGCGCACCGGCCTCGCCCGGTAACCTGCGCAACAACAGCATGTTCCTGCCATGGGGCAGCGCAGCGAAGGACACGTTGACCGTGACGCATCAAGGCCCGGGCAAACCATGGCTCACGTTGCAGTCCATCGCGGCCATCCAGCTGAAGGCGCCTTTCAACGCCGGCTACCAGATCAAGAAAACGATCACCCCGGTAGAGCAGGCCGTCAAAGGCATCTACACGCGCGGCGACGTGATCCGCATCACGCTCGAAGTCAACGCCAGCGCCGACATGACCTGGGTCGTCATCAGCGACCCGGTGCCGGGCGGCGCAACGATCCTCGGCGGCGGTCTGGGCCGTGACTCCGAAATCGCCACCAGCGGCGAAAAGAAAACCGGCGCAGGCTGGCCGGCGTTTGAAGAGCGCAGTTTTGAGGCCTTCCGCAGTTACTACGAATACCTGCCCAAGGGCGTGGTGAAGATGGAATACACCGTGCGCCTGAACAACGTCGGCGACTTCGCGCTACCGCCTAGCCGGGTCGAGGCCATGTATGCGCCCGAGATGTTTGGCGAGTCGCCGAATGCACGGGTGAAGGTGGAAGCCGCAAAATGATCCAGCGGCGTTCCCTGGCCGTCGCACTGGCTGCGGGCATTGCCCTGCCGCGCGTTGCGGCCGCGGCCGCCGCCGACTGGCAGCGCTTCGGCTACCCGACCGGCTGGGGCGGCAACCGCAGTTGGACCGACAAGGACTACCGCATTGGCAATTATTCCGGCGGCTACGAAACCATGTTCCGGGCGCGACCCATCGCCGCGCCCGCGCAGGCTTCCACGCTGAAGGCGGCATCGGCCGAAAGCCTCAAGGCATTCGTACCCATTGCGGAATCGGCGGCAGACTACCTCAAGGCCTGGCCCGTGACGGGCCTGCTCATCGCGCGCAAGGGCACGGTGCTGCTGGAGTCCTACCAGTTCGACCGCAAGCCCGACATGCGCATGACGAGCTGGTCCATGGCCAAAAGTGTGACGTCGCTGCTGCTGGGCATCTGCCTGGACCGCGGTCTGGTCCGCTCCATGGACGACACGCCGCAGATGTACGTTGACGAACTGAAGGGAACGCTGCACGGCGGCATTGCCCTGCGCCACCTGGCCAATATGTCCAGCGGCGCGGCCATCCTGCACGACCGCGACAACCCCACCATCTACCCGCGTGCATTCACCGGCGGAAATACTGACCTGGAAGCCGTGGTGCGCGGCTGGAACGCCGTGCAGGAGCCGCCCGGCACACGCTACAACTACAACGAACTGTGCCCGCTGACCATCGGCATGGTTATCCGTCAGGTCACCGGAAAACCGCTGGCGGCCTTTTGCGAAGAAGCCCTGTGGCAACCGCTGGGCGCCGAGGGCGGCGCCAGCTGGCTGTGCGACGACAAGGGCAAGGAGTTCAACTGCATAGGCTTTGGCGCGCGTCTGCGCGACTGGGCACGGCTTGCGCAACTGATCGCACAGGACGGCGTCATGGAAGGCCGCCAGGTCGTCAGCAAGAAGTGGATTGACGAATGCTCCTCATGGTCGGCAGCTGATGCGCAGGGCCGGCACGGCACCGCCATGCGCCTTTCCGGCTACAAGTATTTCTTCTGGCACCCCAAGCCCGACGGCAGCTGGATGATGATGAACGGCCACCACGGCCAGCGCGTGCTGGTGGACCGCGTGACACAAACCGTGCTGGTGCAAACGGCGGTGGAGTCCGAAGGACCCTGGCAGGCGCCATTTTTCCAGCTCTTCAATGCGGCGACCAAGATCGGGCTGCCGGCATGAAGCACATGACACGCAAGCTTGCGACAGCATTGCTACTGGCTGCGGCCATGATGGACGCCGCCTGGGCCGTCGCCACCTTCGACGAAGTCAAACGCGACTACAGGCCCTCCGACATGCTGGTTCTGGACCGCGGCGGCGAGCTCATCCAGCGGCTGCGCATCGACAGCGCCGTGCGGCGCGGCCAGTGGGTGGCGCTGCCCGATGTCTCGCCTGCCTTGCGCACGGCACTGATTCTGAGTGAGGACAAGCGTTTTTACGAGCACAGCGGTGTGGACTGGCGGGCGGTCTCTGCGGCGGCCTGGGGCAATCTGTGGAACACCAAAACCCGCGGTGCTTCCACCCTCAGCATGCAGCTGGCAGGACTGCTCGACGAGGACTGGCGCGCCGGTGCGGGTGGCCGCAGCATGGCGCAAAAGGTGGGGCAGACCGTGTCGGCCCAAGTGCTGGAGGCACGCTGGCGCAAGGACCAGATCCTGGAGGCGTACCTGAATCTTGTGCCTTTTCGCGGCGAACTTGTCGGCATCGACGCGCTGAGCCGCACACTGTTTGGCAAGGCTGCGCATGGGCTGGATGAGCGCGAGGCCGCGATCGCCGCCGCGCTGGTGCGTGCGCCCAACGCCAAGGCCGCGCAGGTCTCGCAGCGAGCTTGCGGCGTGCTGAAAACCATGCAAGCGCCGGCCAAGGCCGACTGCGAGGGTCTGGACCTGCTTGCCACTGCCGCGCTGCAGCGCAAGGCGTTTGACCCCAGCGAAGGCGTGGCGCCGCACCTGGCGCGCCGGCTGCTCGCGGCCCAGGCCGATACCCCTGGGCGTACGGGCGTGCCCCGCACGCTGGTTTCCACCGCGCGCGCTCCGCTGCAGCGCTTTGCCGTGCAGACCCTGACCCAGCAGCTGCGCGAGCTGCGCGGCCGCCACGTCGAAGACGGCGCCATTGTCGTGCTGGACAACGCCACCGGCGAGGTGCTGGCCTGGGTAGGTTCGTCGGGCGAACTGAGCGGCGCCGCCGAAGTCGACGGTGTGATGGCACTGCGCCAGCCGGGCTCCACGCTCAAGCCGTTTTTGTATGCAGAGGCCATTGCCGAGCGCCGCATCACCGCAGCGTCGCTGCTCGAAGATTCGTCCTCGCAGATCCAGACCGCGGGCGGGCTCTACATTCCGCAAAACTACGACCGCCAGTTCAAGGGCCTGGTATCGGCCCGCACCGCACTCGGTGCGTCGCTGAACGTGCCGGCCGTGCGTACGCTGGTGATGGTGACGCCCGATGCCTTTCACAAACAGCTCAAAGCCGTGGGCCTGCCGCTCAAGGAGTCGGGTGACTATTACGGCTACAGCCTGGCGCTGGGCAGCAGCGAGGTGTCTTTGCTGTCCCTCACCAATGCCTACCGCACGCTGGCCAACGGCGGTCGCTACAGCGCGACTTCGCTGGCGAGAAACCCCAAACCGGTCTTCAAGCCCGCGCTGGATGCACGCGCGGCCTTTATCGCCACCGACATCATGGCCGACCCGATGGCGCGCGCCCGCACCTTCGGCACCGACAGCATCCTGGCCACCCGCTTCTGGAGCGCCGTGAAAACCGGTACCAGCAAGGACATGCGCGACAACTGGGCCATGGGCTTCTCGCAGCGCTACACCGTGGGCGTGTGGGTGGGCAATGCCAGCGGCGCGCCCATGTGGGACGTGAGCGGCACCACGGGCGCCGCCCCCATCTGGGCGGCGGTGATGAATTACCTGCATAAAACCGAACCCAGCCGCGCGCCGTTGCCGCCCGCCGGCCTGGTGCAAAGCCAGACCCGGTTTGGCAACCAGGGCGGCACGCCGCTGGAAGCATCCCGCAGCGAATGGTTCCTGAAAGGCACGGAGCAGGCCGTTTTTGCTATGAATTCAGGAGCTGGTGGCGCCCGTTCTGAAAGGGTCGCAGCCAGAAATGTCTTGAAAAAACCGGTTGCCGAGCCCGACGCCCCGCCCCGCATCACCGCCCCTGCCTCCGGCACCATCATTGCGCTGGACCCGGACATTCCGCCCAAACACCAGCGTGTGAGCTTCAGCGCCGAAGGCCGCGGCACCCGCTGGCTGATGGACGGCAAGGAGTTTGCGCGCGGGCCCCAGGCACAGTGGCTGCCCTGGCCAGGCCGGCATGTGGTGCAGCTGGTCGATGCCGGCGGCAAAGTGGCCGACGAGATCAGGCTCGAAGTTCGCGGTGCCGGTGTGCGCGAAGCCAGCGTGCGTGGCGGCGCGGCTGCGGCACGTTGATCTTTCCGTCACCGGCATTCGACAACGCTGTACCGGCCATGCTCTACCCCAAACCTTCCATGCTTCACCTTCAACGCGCCCCGCTATTTCCTTCAGCGGCTGAAACCCGGCGTTTTCTCTATAAAACTCTGGTTGTTCTGTGGGTGGCGCTGTGCATGCTGGCGGCGGGTGATGCCATGGCAGCACCGGCGCGTGCCGGACAGACAGACGTGCCGTCCGATGCCGCACAGGCACCCACACCGAGCGATGCTGCGCAGATAGCCACGCCCGCCGATGCCGTACGGGTGCAGGTTCCGCCTTACAGCGCGCGCGTGCTCGACACCACCGGCACGCTGAGCACCGCCCAGGTCGCGGCCCTGAACGAACATATCCTGGCAATCGAAGCAGACACGCGGGCGGCGGTGGTCGTGTTCATGCTGCCAACCACGGGCGAAGACTCCATCGAGGAATACGCCACGCGCGTGTTCGAGAAATGGAAACTCGGCGACACCCAGCGCGACGACGGCATCCTGATCCTCGTGGCACTGGAAGACAGGCGCATGCGCATCGAGGTGGGCCAGGGCCTGGAGGGCACCGTGCCCGACGTGCTGGCGGGCCGCATCATCGACCAGGACATGAAGCCGCGCTTTAAGCGCAACGACTACGGCGGCGGACTGGAAGCGGCCGTCGGCCACATCGGCGCGCTGCTGCGAGGCGAGATTGAGCCCCCGGAGGCGAGCCGCGGTGGCATCACGCGCTTTGGCTGGGCCTTTCTTGCCGCACTGCTGTGGGGTTTCGCCGTGGGCGTAGTCCGGGCGCATCGCACCTGGAAGTGGCCTGTGACGATCGGTATCATCGCGGCCGCCCCGGCGGTGGCGGTAGTTGTCCTGAAGAATGTCGCCATCGGAGCCATCCTGCTCACCTTCCCGATGCCTTTGGCGTTTGCGCTGGGCTTCGGCTGCGGCCGCTCCCGCACGGTGCGCAGGATTGCCGCCGGTATCGGGCTGGCGATCGGCGTCATGGTCGGTATTGCCTTCGTGGTGGGCTCCGAGCGGTTCGGCGTGGGCCTGCTCTACGCCCTGGGGGGCGGTATAGGCTGTTTGCTGCTCGGCCTGATCGCCATGGGTATGCGCGCGGCCTACAAACGCAGCCTGGTGGAGTTTGGCGTGCGCAGCGCCCTGGTGGCCTGCGTTGTGGGGTATGTGGCGTTTCAAAACCCGCCAGACCTGCTTCTGACTGACTGGGAATCCTGGATGCCGACAGGCATGGCATTCGGGCTGGCGATGCTGTTCGGCTTCTTCACGGGGGGTACCGGCAGCAGCAGTGGGCGCGATGACCGGGATGGCAGCAGCTCGTCGGGCAGCAGTTCGAGCTCCAGTTCCAGCAGCCGGAGTTCGTCGGGTGGCTCCAGCAGCGGGGGCGGCTCGTCCGGCAGCTGGTAGGAGACGCCGGCAGCGTTGGATGCGCGCCGCCGGCCCAGGATCACTTTGCGTTCACGATGCCCTTGAAGTCATAGGGCACCACAATGGTATGCACCTTGCCTGCGGCAACGCCTTCGGCGATCTTCAGGTTGGCCATGGCGTTCATGTAGCCAATTGCGCCCGCGTTAGCGTTCAAGGCAGCAATGCGCTCCGCTTCTTTTTTGGCGGTCTGGACTTCAACTTCCTTGGTTTTCAGCTCGTTTTGCGCCCGCACCAATTCGTTGGCACTCTGAACAATCACATCGGCGGGGGTAATGGCACGCACCTGGATCTGGGAAACCGTGATCTTGTCCGCCAGCTTTTCCTCGGTCAGCGTCTTGATGACGTTTTCGCGGATTTTCTGCTCAATCGCCGGCCGGTTGTCGGCCATCTTGAGCGACTCATATTCGCGCGCCACCTTGTAAGCCGCGTTGCGCGCGCTCATCGCCACATAGTTCTGCATCAGCAAGATGTCGTTGCCTTTTTCAGACAAACCGTGAAACGTCCTGTTTTTGGTGGTCCATAACTCGGACACCGCCGTCGGGTTGACGTTGTAGACAACGGTCATGTCAAAGTCCTTGACGGTTGAGTTGTCAGACGCCAGCGGGGTCATGTTGTCCACGGCCACCGCCACGTCCTGAATCTTGAAGGTCAGGATATCGCCGATCAGCGTCTGGTTAAAGGAGCCCGGCAGGCGCTCGGTCGGGTCTGTGGTTTTGTCAAAGTTGATGCGCAAGCCCACCTCGCCGGTTTCAATGCGGGTACATCCGGCCAGCAGTGCGAGCGTCAGGACTGGAATCAGTGTGAAGAGAGTGCGTTGCATAGGTAATTCCCTGGTATTGGCGAACAGGCCCTGGTCGCCGCTTTTTGTTGAGGTAGCGCCCCAGGGGCGCACCGGCGCAGATTATGCGGGACAGTGGCTTATCAATAATTTCAAAGCCTCGGGACCAGAATTCACGCAAGAACGCAAACACGGGCGCTACCATGGCGGCAGCTTCCCCAAAAAAACTGTCGTCTGGAGACCCCATGCCCGTGATCACCAACATCGAAGACCTGCGCGTCCTGGCCAAAAAGCGGGTGCCCCGCATGTTTTACGACTACGCCGACTCGGGCTCTTGGACGGAAAGCACCTACCGCGCCAACGAAAGCGATTTCCAGAAGATCAAGCTGCGCCAGCGCGTGGCCGTCAACATGGAAAACCGCAGCACAGCCACCACCATGATCGGCCAGCCGGTAGCCATGCCGGTCGCTATCGCGCCCACGGGCCTCACGGGCATGCAGCACGCCGATGGCGAAATCCTGGGCGCCCGCGCGGCCAAAAAATTCGGCATCCCGTTCACACTGTCGACCATGAGCATCTGCTCCATCGAAGACGTGGCCGCCGGCACAGACCGCCACCCCTTCTGGTTCCAGCTCTACGTGATGAAGGACCGCGCCTTCATTGAAAGCCTGATCGACCGCGCCAAGGCAGCCAACTGCTCGGCACTGGTGCTCACGCTCGATTTGCAGATCCTCGGCCAGCGCCACAAAGACTTGAAGAACGGCCTGAGCGCTCCGCCCAAGCCGACGCTCTCCACCATCCTCAACCTGATGACCAAGCCGCGCTGGGGGCTGGGTATGCTGGGTACCAAGCGCCACGGCTTCGGCAACATCGTGGGCCACGTCAAGGGTGTCGAGAACATGGGCTCGCTCTCGGAGTGGACGGCCAAACAGTTCGACCCGGCCCTCAACTGGGGCGACGTGGAGTGGATCAAAAAGCGCTGGGGCGGCAAATTGATCCTCAAAGGCATCCAGGACGTTGAAGACGCCAAGCTCGCCGTCAATTCGGGCGCCGATGCGCTGGTGGTGTCCAACCACGGCGGCCGCCAGCTCGATGGCGCCATGTCTTCCATTTCCTGCCTGCCCGAGATCGTCGCGGCAGTGGGCAACCAGATCGAGGTCCACATGGACGGCGGCATCCGCTCCGGCCAGGATGTGCTGAAAGCCACCGCCCTGGGTGCCAAGGGCACCTACATCGGCCGCGCCTTCCTCTACGGCCTGGGCGCCATGGGCGAAGAAGGCGTAACCAAGGCGCTGCAGATCATCCACAAGGAACTGGACCTGACCATGGCCTTCTGTGGGCGCACCGACATCAAGTCGGTGGACACCAGCATCTTTGTGCCAGGCACTTATTGAGCCTGAGGCGGTAAACACCATGGCCTTCCTGGGACAAGCCGCCGTTGCGATGTGGTGGAACATGGCAGCAGAACACCGCGAGGAGTTCGAACACTGGCATTCCCATGAGCACTTTCCCGAGCGCATGGGCATCAAGGGTTTTCTGCGGGGTTCACGCTGGTCCAGCGTCGACAGTGCAGAAGGTTTCTTCGTGCTGTATGAGCTGGAAGACTACGAGACCCTCACGTCGATCGGCTACCTGGAGCGCCTGAACAACCCGACGCCCTGGTCCACGAAGATGATGCCGCACCACCAGGGCATGGTCCGAAGCCAGTGCCGGCTGCTTCACAGCGCCGGGGGCGGAATCGCCCGTCATGCATTGACCTTGCGCTTCTCGCCCGCCGAAGGCCGGCATGCAGAACTGCTGGACCACCTCTCGGAGCTTGGGGCGTCATTCGTCAGCCAGCCAGGCGGCGTCGCATTTCACGTGCTGCGCACGGAGACGCCGCAGGCCGCAAGCACGAAAGAGCAGCAGATTCGCGGGGGCAAAGATGCGGTGGCCGACTGGATCGTGGTCGCCATGGCCTACGAAGCGTCGGCACTGGAAGCGCTGCAGCAGGAGTCGCGCGGGAAAGAGATCGAGCGCCACGGTGCCCTGTCCGGCGCACTGGCAGGCCGCTATCAGCTGGCCTATGCAGCCAGTGCCCATGACCTGAGGTGAGGGCCGGAAATCCGTGGACGGGCCACCAGCCAGTGCAGGGTCACTCGTCGGCCATGACTATTCCGCGATCTCAAGCCTGAGGCGAAATCTCATAGTCCATCGCATACGAATGCTTGCCGTCGGCAATCTGAATGGTGAGCGTGCCGCTCAGGCCCGTCAGCTCATCGGTGCCTGAATCCGGCACCACGCTGACAGTCAACTGCGGTGCACCGCGGTTCATGGTGCCGCTGTGCTGCAATACAAAGCTGCCGCTTTTCCCGTGCAGCGTGCCCGTCACGTGCTCCATTGCGACGTAGCCTGCTGAGCCTTTGACGGCGGTGCCAGCGCTTAGCATCTCGCCTACGCTAGTGCCCTGCAGGTCGCCGCTGAAGGTCTTGTTGATGGACAGACGGCCCATCAAGGGTCCGGCCTCCGCGTTCGCAAGTGACTGGGGCAGGAGCTTGACTTCAAAGGTTCCGGTGGCGTGGGAGGGCATGGCATTCACTTTCAAGGGATGTGCAGTGCGGCCATGATGCCAGAGCGCGATCACTTGCCTTCTCTGGGCATGATGCCGGGCGCCGCCTAGTCAGACTGCCCAGGGATCGTAGCTTCCGAAATTCCAGATATGGCCCTCCGGGTCCCGGCAGGAGTAGCCTCGTCCTCCATAGTCTTCATCCTTGATGTCGATCACGATGACGGCCCCCGCAGCAACGGCTTGCCTGTAGTGCGCATCCACATCCTGGACCTGGATGTAAGCGCTTTGCGACCCGACACAGCCGGACTCTGACGGTGACTTGACGAGCTCGTGGAAATCGTTGTTGGTGGCGGAGCCCAGCATGATCATTCCATTGCCGTAAACCAGTTGGGCATGTGCAATGGCGCCGTCCTTGTCGGGCACCACCAGGTGCTCCTGAAAGCCGAAAGCGCGGCACAGCCATTTGACCGCTGCGGCACCGTCCCGGTAACGCAGCGTGGGAATGATGGTTGCACGGCTATTTTTCTGGTCCTCGGTCATGGCAACGGCCTCCTTGGAAAAAACAGCCAACGGGCGGATGGCAAAAATAAGCAAATGGGCATGCCACCCCGCGTGGCCACCCGTCTGGCGTGAATCCGAGTATTTATCAGGGCAATTTGTGTCCGCGTAAGGAACGGGGAAGAAGCGCCGTAAGCCCGGGCCTACCCTGCCGGGCGCAAGCCCACCGCCACAACCCTTGCCTGCGCGCTATGCTTGCGAAGTGGCCCATTCACCCGTTTCATCTCCAGCCAAAATCCGCCGCATTGCCCACCTCGACATGGACGCGTTTTTCGCCTCCGTCGAGTTGCTGCGCTACCCGCAGTTGAAGGGCCTGCCGGTGGTCATAGGCGGTGGCTGGCGCAAGGTTGACGAGGAGCTGCGGGCGGCGCAGGGCGAGCGGGCCTTGCGCTTCATTCCGGTGGAAAGTTTTCCGCTGCTCAAGGACTATGTGGGCCGCGGCGTTATCACCACCGCCACCTATGCGGCACGGCAGTTCGGCGTGGGCTCGGCCATGGGCATGATGAAGGCCGCCAAGCTATGCCCGCAGGCCATCGTGCTGCCGGTGGATTTTTCGGAAATCCGCAAATACTCGCAGCTCTTCAAAAGCACCATCACCGACATCGCGCCGCTCATGCAGGACCGCGGCGTGGACGAGGTCTACGTTGACTTCACCGACGTGCCCGGCGGCCAGCGTGAAGGCGGGCGCGTGCTGGCCCGGCTCATCCAGAAAGCGATTTTTGAGAAGACGGGCCTGACCTGCTCCGTCGGCGTGGCGCCCAACAAGCTGCTGGCCAAGATGGCGAGCGAGTTCAACAAGCCCAACGGCATTTCCATCATTTACGAAGCTGACCTGCAGGAAAAAATCTGGCCATTGCACGTACGCAAGATCAACGGCATCGGCCCGAAGTCCGGCGAAAAACTGGCGAGGCTGCACATCCACACCATCGGCGAGCTGGCCACACAAGACCCGCAATGGCTCATCGACAACTTCGGCAAGGCCACCGGCGCCTGGATGCACGAGGCTGCCTGGGGCCGCGACGACCGACCGGTGGTCACCGAGAGCGAGCCGGTCAGCATGAGCCGCGAAACCACCTTTGACCGTGACCTGCATGCGGTGCGCGACAAGGCGACGCTGGGCGCGATCTTCACCGACCTGTGTGAAAGGCTGGGCGAAGATCTGCAACGCAAGGGTTATGTGGCCAAAACCATCGGCATCAAGCTGCGCTATGACGACTTCAAGATCGCGACGCGCGACCAGACCTCAGACACTTACACCGCGGACGGAAAAACCATCCGCCAGCTGGCGGGCCTGTGCCTCAAACGGGTGCCGCTGGACAAAAAACTGCGCCTGCTGGGCGTTCGCGCTTCCACGCTGGCCAAGCTCGGCGAAGAAGGAGTTTACGAACAAAAAGTGCCTGCAGACCAATCAGGACGAGCGCAAGCTGCTCCTGAATCGATAGCAACCGACCAGCTCTTCTAACCAGCTTTTTAACCAGTTCTTCTAGCGCGCCACCAGGACGATCTCATCCTGGTGGTTGGCGATATGGAAGGTGTGGGCAAGTGAAAAATCAGCCTTGCTGAGTGCGCCGTAGGCAAAGTGCGGCTTGAGCGCGCCCTGGTGCCCGGCGAAGCGGGCAATGGCCGCGCGCAGCCGCGCCGAGGCGGGCCGCCAGTCGCCTTCACGGCTGAGCGCCGCAGCGCCCGGGATGGGCTCGCTCAGGCTGTGGCTCATTTGCCCGCGCCATTTGAAGAAGGCAAAAGCCGCAGCGCCCGCCGTGTTCTGGAACACCGCGCTTTTCGGCTGCGGAAAACCGTCCAGGCTCATCTCCACGCTTTGCGCCATGTGCTCCAGCACCGACACCAGGGGCCATTGGCCGGTGGTTTTGACGCTGGCGGCCTGGTCAACCTTGTCCAGCCAGCGCAGCGCTTCATCCAGTGACTGGACTTTGGGCAAATCAGCCATGGCAAATCCTCCGGTGAAAGCCAGCGTGGTGGTGGCCAGAAAGTCGCGTCGTTTCATGGCTGCGATGGTAGCAGTCCCCACAGGGCCCCATTTGCTGCGGCATCAGGGCGGGCTGGCGTTTCTCTCATGGGCCACGGAACAAAGAGTTTATGAAGAAAAGGCCTTCCAGGCAGGCAGGACAAGCGCAAGCAGCTCCTGAATTGATAGCGGTCTGTTCATTTCAGCGTGGCCAGGTAGGCAATCAGGTCGGCGCGCTCCGCCGCGCTTTCCACCTGAAAGCCCATGCGCTGGCCGGCCACCAGTTGCTCAGGGTCTTCCAGCCAGGCGTTGAGGGTTTGCGGCGTCCAGCGCAGCCGAGACCGGGCCAATTCGTCTGAATATTTGTACCCAGGCAGGCTGCCCACGCGGCGGCCCATCACACCGCGGTGCGCGGGCCCGATCTTGTTGCTGTCGACCGCATGGCAGGCCGTGCAGCGAGCCTGGTACAGGGCCATGCCGCGCGCCACATTGCCGGGTGGCGGTGTGACCCATTCGCGTTCGGGCGCCGTTTGGGCCCATAGCGGGGCACCGCTCACGCCAAAGAGCGTCAGTGCCGCCACGGTACCAAAAAAATGACGCGCATTGCGCATGAACAGGGAACAAGCAGGCATTCAGCACTCCTGAAACTGGTTTTTGATGGGTGGGAAAGCCATGCAATCTGCCAGGCCATCCCGCAAGCTGTTCTGAATACGTTGACGGCCGGCCCGCGGATTCAGCCTTTCGAAGAGCGACCCAGCTTCTTTTCGCATCTTTTTTTCGTTTCATTGAATCCAGTGAATCCGGTTTGCCGTATTCCACACAGGTTCACTTCCATTGACGCCGGCAACCGGCTTTTTCCTTTCCACCCACAGGATCACCATGCGCCACTCCGTATCACCCCCCCTGATTGCCAGCCTGCTCACCCTGCTTTGCGCCGGCGCCAACGCCGACACCGGCAAACTCCTCCTGACCGGCGGCGTCAGCACCATTGAAGGCGCGGCCGGCGGCGGCCTCACGCCCTGGGCCGTCATCGGCAGCAACGCCACGGCAGGCGAGATTGGCGGTTCTGCCTATGTCACCCACGCCGGCACCACCGACTACGGCCTCAATGTGTACGGCGCGGCCGTCGGCATCCATGACCGCTACGAACTGTCGATTGCACAGCAGGACTTCAACACCCGCGGCACCGGCGTGGCGCTGGGCTTGCCGGGGCTGCACCTGAAGCAGACCATCGTGGGCGCCAAGGTGCGCGTGCTGGGCGACGCCGTCCTGGACAGCGACACGCTGATGCCGCAGGTGGCAGTGGGCGTGCAGTACAAGACGCTGGGCTCCACGGGGCTGGACCCCACACTCAATGCACTGGGCGCCAAACGCCACGGCGTCGATGTGTATGTCAGCGCCACAAAACTCTTCCTGGGCCAGAGCCTGCTGCTCAACGGCACGCTACGCGCAACCAAGGCCAACCAGAACGGCCTGCTGGGCTACGGCGCCACGTTGGGCGGCAACGAAGACAAGTACACGCTGCAGCCGGAATTTTCGATTGCCTGGCTGGTGAGCAAAAACATCGCCATCGGCGCCGAATACCGCTTCATGCGCAACAAGCTCGAGGGCGCCGGCCGCGCGGCCGGCCTGGGCAACGGCCTGCGCTCTGAAGACTGGAAAGACATCTTTATTGCCTGGGCGCCGACCAAAAATCTTTCGCTCACGCTGGCGTATGTGGACCTGGGCGTGATCGTGCCCGCCACCACCGGCAGCCGAAAGCAGACCGGCTACTACCTCTCGGCCCAGGTCGCTTTTTAAGCCCGACGAACAACCCCCTTCAAGGAACCGCCCCATGAAAAACCCTTTTGTTTCTTTTGCCCTCGCAGCAGGCCTTCTGATGGCCGGATATGCATTTGCCCAGACGGCGCCCAAAGACGACCAGCTCTACAAGGCCTTCGGTGAAAAAGCCGGCCTGGTGGCGCTGATGGACGACTTCATGGTTCGCCTGCTGGCCGACCCGCGCACCGGGCCGCATTTCAAGCCGTCGAACCAGCAGCGCGTGAAAGAGCAGCTGGTCGACCAGCTCTGCGCCCTGAGCGGCGGCCCCTGCATTTACAAGGGCGCGGACATGAAAAGCGCGCACGCCAACCTGGACATCAAGAAGTCGGACTTCCACGCCCTGGTGGAGGTGCTGCAGCAAAGCATGGATGCCAGGGACATTCCTTTTCGCAAACAGAATGAAATGCTGGCACTGCTGGCTCCCATGAACCGCGACATCATCACGCCCACCGAGACGGCAGCCAAACCATGAAACAAATAATCCAGCTCACAGCGATCGCCGCGCTCTTCGCTTTCGGCGCAGGGGCTCATGCGGCCAGCCTCACGGTGTCGGTGCTCGACAAAGACGGCAAACCGGTGCCGGATGCCGTGGTCGTGGTGGCACCCGCCAACAAAAGCGCCCAGCCCAGAACGCCGCCGGCTGCGCAGGCCACCATTCACCAGGAAAAGATGCAGTTCGTTCCCGCAGTGACGGTGGTTCCCGTGGGGGCAAAAATTCAATTTGTGAACAACGACCCCTGGGACCACCACGTGCGCAGCTCACCTGCCGGCATGGGCCAGTTCAACGCGACGAATGCCGGCTTCGAGCTGCGGCTGGAAGGCAAGCCCGACGGAAAACCGGGCAAGTCCAGTGAAGTGACGCTGGACAGGGYCGGCGTTGTCGGGGCCACCTTGCTGGGCTGTTTTATCCACGGCTCGATGCGCGGCTATATCTACGCCAGTGAATCCCCCTGGGCAACCAAAACCAGTCCGGAAGGCATTGCGAGCTTTGAGGACCTGCCTGAGGGCGCCGCGCAGCTGAAAGTCTGGCACCCCGACCAGCTGGTGGACATTGCGCCGCAGCAGGTCACGGTGAGCGCCTCCCCGGCCAAAAGCGTTATGCAGCTTACCGTGGTGCCGCGGCGGCGCAGGTCTTGAACGGCCGGCCCCGAGGTTGTTAGCGCCGGCTGTCGTCCTTCTGGGAATCAGGCTCCAGCGGCGACAGGTCGGACGAATAGACCCGGTCGCCGATATGCAGCGCCCGCCCCTTCTCCCAGGCGGCTTCAAAGGCCGCGAGTTCTTCCGCCGTGGCTCGCTCCCGGCGTTGTACCGGTGGCGGTGGGCTGGCCGCATCCGGGCTCGCGGGCAAGGAGACGGGCCGGCTGGGCGCGAAGGCCTGAATCTGCTCATTGATCTGCCAGTACACGCCGCTGACCAGCAGGTTGTAACGCGCAGCGGCATTTTTGGCGATAGCCGCACCCACCTCGACCAGCCGGGCGGGCCCACCTTCCCGGTTGTCCAGGAAGTCGGTGGAAAGGTCCACCAGCACCATGTACTGGTGGCCTCGCTTGTCGTTACGCACCACGCGGAATTTGTAGCTGGCCGACAAAATTCCGTGGGCCTGCATCGTGACCTTGATGGCCTCGAACAGCATCTCGCGCCGAAACGCCATGCGCTCGTCAAGATTCATCTTGACCGGACCCGTCTCAGGCCCCGTGGCATCGTGCTTGGGACTCTTGCTGGCGCTGAAAAGGTTCTTGAGCACGGACATGTCAGGCCTCGCTTCCTCTGGCTTTGTGGGTCAGGCTTTTTGGGCGGTGAAAAACACGTAGTCGGCGGTATAGCCTTCCTTGACGCGTTTGCCCGCATCGGCCGGTGTGGTGCAGCCTTTGGCCGGCGCATTGCCGCCCTCGGTGTTCAGGCGCTGCACGCTGGTAACGGTGGCCATCTTGCCGGGCATGCCGGCAGATTTGGCCGTCAGCAGCAGCAGCGGGATGTCGGCGGGACGCTCGCCGTCGGCGCGCGCTTTGACCGTGCCCACGGTTTTGCTGCCGTCCAGCGCGGTCCAGTTCGGGCCGGCGCCATGCGTGCCGACTTTTTCGTCTTTCTGGTTGAAGAGGTCTGCCTCTGGCGCAACAAACACCCAGGCCCAGCCCTTGTCGCCGGAGCGGCACTCATAAATCTGCGAGCCCACCGCATGCCAGGTGAAGGCCGCGCGTTCGCCGTCGGCCGGCTTGAGCGCGGCGGGCACCGGCTTGACATCCATTGGTGCGGCCGGGCCACCGGCGCAGGCGCTTAGCAGCAGTCCAGTACACAACGCGGCAGCGGCAAGGCCTGCGTGAAGCCTGGGTTGGGTGGCGGTTGCTATCGGTGTCATGGCGATCTCCTGAGAGGAGTCCTGCAAATATTGACAGGTCTCCGGGTTAAAAGAAAGTAAAAAAGTCCCAACAACCACATGGCGGAAGGGGGCGTGGGCCGGCGCGGCGCCCGGCCTACCAGGGACAAACGACAGCAAGCGTCGATTGGATGCAGCTTTTTCTGAAAAAAATGCCATGCCCGGGGAAGATTTGCCGCTTGGGCGTAACTCCCTATACTCAGCCGCATGAAACTGGCCCCCGACACGGACACCCGTAGCCTGCAGGCGCTGATCGCCGGCGCAGGGCAAGGCGACCACGCCTGCTTTGCGCAGGTCTATGAACGCACCCACACGCATCTGTTTGGCGTTGCCGTACGTATATTGGGACAAGGACACGCGGCCGAAGATGTGCTGCAAGAGGCTTACGTGAGCATCTGGAAAAACGCTGCCGGCTACCGCAGTGAGGTAGACGGGCAAACCATTCAACCCATGACGTGGCTGATCGCCATCGTCCGCAACAAGGCGCTGGACGCCCTGCGCTCCCGCACGCGCCGCAAGGAAAGCGAGTTGCCCGACTCCGGTGATGTGGATGAGGAAGACACCGAAACCACCGCCACACCCACCCCCAGCGCCATGCAGCTGCTGGAGCAGGCCACAGAGGCCCTGCACATCGAAGGCTGCATGAATGCACTGGAAGGCAGCCACCGCCAAAGCCTGGCGCTGGCGTATTACCAGGGCCTGTCGCATACCGAAGTGGCCGCGCAAATGGGCGCGCCGCTGGGTTCGGTGAAAGCCTGGATACGGCGCGGGCTCGAAAAACTCAAGGGCTGCCTGGCGGCGCAAGGGGTGGTGGCGTCATGAGATATTCCAGCCCCGAATTGCTCGAACACCTCGCATCGGCCTATGTGCTGGGTACGCTGCAAGATGGCGCGCGCCGCCGCTTTGAGCGCCTGCAGCGCGACCGTGCCGATGTGCGCGTGCGCGTCACACAATGGGAAGCCCGGCTGGGTCAACTCGCCATGTCGGTACCGGCGCACAAACCGTCTCCCAGGGTGTGGGCTGYCATCGCAGCACGCACACGACCCGCAGGGCCGCAACGGGCGCCGCAAACAAAACCGTCCTGGCTGGGCTGGCTCAAACCTGCCGGTTTCGGCTTCGGCGGCCTGGCCGCCGGGGTGATCGCGGCCAGCGTTTTCTTTATCGCCATGCCCACCCTGTTCATGTCCAGCGACCAGATCGCGATGCGCTCGGGCGAAAGGCTGCCGCAAAGCTATGTGGGCCTGCTCACCGACGCCCAGGGCAACGGCAAGCTGCTGGCCAGTTCGCTGCGCCACGGCAAGACCATGACGGTCAAGGTCATAGGCCCGATCACACCGCCGGCCACCGGAACACTGGTGCTGTGGGCCGTGCCGGCCAATGGCCCGGCGTTCTCGCTGGGCACCGTGCCCACGAGCGGATCGGCGGTTTCCATGCTGCCCGATACGTCGGAAAAGCTGCTGTCCAAGGTCAGCAAGCTGGTGGTGACACTGGAAACCAGCGCCACACCCGCCAGCCCGAGCGGAACCGTGGTGTTCAGCGGCAATTGCGCCAAGCTGTGGTGAGCGTGGCGGCATCCGGGGCCTCAATCCGGGTAGGTACCGTAAAAAGGAGAACCAGCATGAACGCCAGCCTCAATTTGTTTCTATCCCTCGGTGTGGTCACCGCCACCCTCCTCGGGTGTGCAACACCACCGCCAACCACAGCAACGTCTGCGATCAAGCCCACGGAGCTACGGCTGGAGTGCGCAGTAGCGAAAGCAGATGTCCCGAACGCCGATTACATCGGCCCCTATGCGGGCGTTGAAAACATCGTCCCCGTGAAACTGATGGCTCAGGACACCTACTGCTCTGACGCCCTGAAGGCCATGCATTTTCCGCGGGGCTTTGTCTCCATCTATGGCAGCTCCCGTATCCGCGAGAAAAATGCCGCCTGCGACGCGCGCGGTGAGAACTGCAACGACACCATCAGGGCGGCAAACGATGCCATCTACGCAGACATCCGGAATTTTGCTCACGCATGGACCACGCGTTATGGCAAGCAGTATCCGATAATGACGGGTGCGGGCCCGGGCCTGATGGAAGCCGGCAACCGCGGCGCAAAAGAGGCGGGAGGCCCCAGCGTCGGGTACACCACCTACTACGACCGCTCGACGGCCAACGACACGCTGAAACCCTATGGTGGTGACCCCAAGCAGGCCTTGAATGCCTATGTGACCCATGGCCTGATTTTTTCCAGCGTCTCCATCCGCGAGCTGGCGATGATCAAGCACTCGGCCGCCATCGTGATTGCACCAGGAGGGACCGGCACCGAATGGGAAATATTCCAGATCATCGAGATCATCAAAAGCAGGCAGCTGACCAGGGTTCCGGTGTATCTCGTGGGCAATCGCCAAATTCACTGGCAAAGCCTGGACGCGCGCCTGACCGACATGATGGCGCGCAAGACCATCAACAAGGATGAAGTGCCATTTTTGAAGTATGTGGAAACGAGTGCAGAGCTGGTCAAACAACTCAGTGCAGACATGCGGTTGAACTGAGTTATTCAGGCACTCACTCAATGCGACGCATCCGATGAACCTTGTTCGTGGCCTTTTGGACCGGATCATCCTGATTGGCGGGGCGCGCTGCGGGGGAAGACGCCGAGTTTCATGGTGCGCCGCACAGTGACTGGTTTTCTGGTGGTCATGGTGCTCGCTTACCTGGGCATCTGCGCGGCGCTGTTTGCGTTTCAACGCTCGCTGATCTATTTCCCGCAGCCGAGGTCGTGGGGCAGTCCGGCCACGACGCTCCACCTCCAGACACCCGACGCCACGCTCGTGGTCACCGCCCGGCAAACGGCCGGACCCAAGGCCATCATTTACTTCGGCGGCAATGCCGAAGACGTTTCGCCGAATTTGCCGTCTTTCTCGGAAGCATTTCCAGGCCATGCCCTCTACCTGCTTCACTACCGCGGTTACGGCGGAAGTACTGGAAATCCCACCGAGGCGGCGCTTCAAAGCGACGCCCTGGCCTTGTTCGACCATGTGAGCCGGACACATTCGGACGTCACCGTGGTTGGCAGGAGTCTGGGCTCAGGCGTTGCGATCCGGGTGGCCAGCCAACGGCCGGCGTCGCGCCTGATTCTGGTGACGCCCTACAACAGCATCCAGGAACTGGCAGCGCAGCGCTTTCCCTGGTTTCCCATCCCCTGGCTTCTTGTCGACAAGTTCGAGTCCTGGAAGTACGCGGCCAAAGTCACCGTGCCCACGCTGCTGATTTCGGCCGAATACGATGAAGTCATTCCGAAAGCCAGCACCGACCAGTTGCATGCGCACTTCAAGAATGGCACAGCAGTACTGAAGATGCTGCCCGGAACCTCCCACAACACGGTCTCGCAGCATCCGCAGTACCTTTCGCTGTTTCAGTCGATGCTGTGAGCATTCAACACCTCTTTGCAAAACAAGCCGGGATGGACCACGCCGCATTCACCACTCAGGGCTTCGCACTTGTTCCGCAGGTGCTGACTGCCGCCCAGTGTGAATCGGCCGCTTCGCGCCTTGCCGGGATTTCCGCCAACTCGGCGGGAACACGTTGCCTGCTATCGGAGGCCTGGTGCCAGGCGCTCGCAGCAAGAGTGCGCCGGCACGTGTCAATGGCCCCCCTGGTTCCGGCCGGTTTTGCGGCTGTGCAATGCACCTACTTCGAGAAGTCGGCGTCGCGCAACTGGCTGGTTCCGGTGCACCAGGACCTGAGCATTCCCGTGGCAGATCACGTAGAGCACGCAAGCCTGAGTGGCTGGTCCAGGAAGGAAGGCATTCTTTATGTCCAGCCGCCCGTCGAGCTGCTGGAGCAGTTGGTGGCGGTGCGTTTGCACATCGATGCCTGCGGCCCGGGGGACGGTCCACTGCGGGTGGTTCCGGGGTCACACCTGTACGGCCGCATGCAGGCGAAGGACGCTGCAGCAGCCCGCCAGGCCCAAGCCGGGTTCACCTGCACGGCCGGGCAAGGCAGCGCGATGGCCATGCGCCCGCTGCTGCTGCATGCTTCGTCCAGATCCACCAGCGGCAACATGCGCAGGGTGCTGCATTTTTTGTTCGGCCCGCGAGTATTGCCTTTCGGCCTCCGGTGGCAGCGCGCAATATGAATTGCGCCGGACAGGCAAGCAGCCCGCCTTCCATTTCACAAGGAAAACGATGAGTGTCTTGAAGATTGCAGCCTTTTCTGACGGAAACACCGGCGGCAACCCCGCCGGCGTGATGATCGCCGGCCAATTTCCGGATGACCGTGAGATGCAGCGGATCGCTGCGGAGCTTGGCTTCTCGGAAACGGTTTTTGCCGTTGCAAGCGGCGCCGGCTGGCGGGTGCGCTATTTCTCGCCGGAATCCGAAGTACCCTTCTGCGGCCATGCAACGATAGCCCTGGGCGCAGCACTGGCCCTTCAGCATGGCGATGGCGTGTTTGCGCTGACCCTGAACCAGGCCAGCATCACGGTTGAAGGCCGGCGCAACGGGGAGACGATCACCGCCGCGCTGCAATCGCCGCCCACGCGCAGCCAGGCTGCCCCACAGCCGCTGGTGCTGGCCACCCTGGCGCTGTTCGGCTACACACCGGATGACCTGGACCCGCGCATTGCCCCCGCGCTCGCCCACGGCGGCGCAGACCATCTGGTACTGGTTCTGAAGAGCCGCGACAAACTGGCGGCCATGCAATATGACCTGGACACGGGCCGCGAACTGATGAACAAGGCGGGGCTGGTGACCATCCTGCTGGCCCATGCGCAAACTCCCCGGTTTTTTCACACCCGGAATCCGTTTGCTTCGGGCGGCGTGTATGAAGACCCGGCCACAGGTGCAGCCACAGCCGCTTTTGCAGGCTACCTGCGCGACCTGAAGTGGCCGCACGGCGGCGCCATCGATATCGTGCAGGGTGAAGACATGGGCATGCGCTCGTGCCTGCGCGCGGAAATTCCACCCGCTCCCGGGGCCTCGATCAAGGTGTCAGGGACAGCGCGGGTCATGCACGACTGAGTTTGCCGTGCCCGCGAGAAACATCTCGCCTGGCACCAGAAGGCTCTTTGGTTTGGCGATTGATACAACCTTGCGCAAAGATTTGACCAAGAATGAAGCATTTTTTTCTTGCCTCCGTCACGGCCTTGCTGGTTTCGATGCCGGCAGCCGGATGGGCAACAACGCCGGCAGCCCCTGCGCCCGTCTTTCCGGCGAAGGCGTGGGAACCCATTTCCCCCACTTCACTAAGCCCCGCGTGTCATGAGCGCCTGGATGCTGCACGCGACTACTTGCGAACCCTTGATTCCACCGCAGTTCTGGCAGTGCAGGACGGCCGGGTGTTGTTCAGCTATGGCCCCGTCGATACCGTCAGCATCGTGTTTTCGGCTCGCAAAAGTGTGCTGGCGATGCTGTATGGGAAATATGTCGCAGATGGCACGATCGATCTGGAGAAAACACTGGCCGACCTCGACATTGACGACCTGGGTGGTCTATTGCCTCTGGAGCGCCAGGCAAAGTTGCGCCACCTTCTGACAGCGCGCTCTGGCGTCTATCACCCGGCGGCCAACACAGGCGATGACCTGGCATCGGCGCCACCGCGCGGCTCACAAGTGCCCGGCACTTATTTTCTGTACAACAACTGGGATTTCAACGCTGCGGGCACAGTCTTCGAGGCGCTGACAAATCGCAGCATCTACCGCACATTCGCGGACGATCTTGCGACGCCGCTGCAGCTTGAAGACTTCGACCTCGCTCGTCACCAGCGCACCGGGGACCTTACAAAGTCCCGGCACGCCGCCTATCATTTTTTCTTGTCAACCAGAGACATGGCGCGACTGGGCTACTTGATGCTCCAACACGGCAATTGGCGCGGCCAGCAACTCATTCCCCCAGAATGGGCCACTCGAATCACCACACCCGTCACCGCGGCCGCGCAAATGCATCCGGCGCGCACGGCCAGCCGTCACTTTGGCTACAGCTACCTTTGGTGGACGCTGGAAGAGCCGGCCGATTCGCCACTAAGTGGCGCTTACATGGCCTGGGGCGTCCATGGGCAATACATCCTCGTGGTACCAAAGCACCGCATGGTCATCGCTCACAAGCGTCAAGTCCCTGTATCCGGCGACTGGAACGTGAGCTGGGTCAAACCGGGCGACTTTTTGACCGCGGTAAAAATGCTGACTTCAGCGCCCTGCCAGTGATCCCGCGGCTGCCCAGCTTTCCCCATCAGATGAGAAATCAGCGAGCCTGCCATCGATCAAGCGCAGCTGCCGTTGTGTTTACAAATAAATTACAACTCGCCCTGCATCCGTTTTCCCTGTCACACCGTTTGTATAAGGTGYTGGTTTGCAGCGCGTTTCAATCAACTGATATCTCAAGGAGCCCGACATGAACACTTTTTCCATCCGCAACTTGGTCGCATTGCCCGTCATCGCCCTGGCCCTGGCCGGTGCAGCCATGGCTGCCGACATCGAAACCACACCAGCCAAAAACGCCCAGGTCGACGACTTCGCGGCGGGTAAAAAAGCCATCAGCGCCAAGAACTGGTCGGAGGCCGTGAGCAGCTTTAACAAGGTGGTGGCCAAGGACCCGAAAAATGCCGACGCCTACAACTACCTCGGCTATTCCAACCGCTGGATGGGCAAGTACGACGATGCCTTTGCCGCCTATGGCAAGGCGCTGGCGCTGGACCCCAAGCACAAGGGTGCGCTGGAATACTCGGGCATTGCCTACCTGAAGACCAACCAGAAAGCCCAGGCCGAYGCGCAGCTGGCCAAGCTGCAGGCAATTTGCGCCACCTGTGAGGAAACCCGCGACCTGGCCAAGGCCGTGGCCGAGTACAAGCCGGCCGCCAAGTAAGCCGCCCTTGAACCGCCACCATTGCGGCGCGGTATGCGCTGCAATGGTCTCCTGTTGCCACTCACCTCCCGGCGCACAAAGAGCGGGTCTCTGAGTGCGCGACCTCTGATGATCCGAAAGAAAACAATGACTGACGCTGATCGCATCAAATACCTGCGCATTGCCCTGGTGCTGATAGGGGTGACGTTCACTTTCGGCTTGTGGCCGCTCACCATCATCTGGCCTTCAGGCTGGTCGTGGCATGCGGAAGGTCGTTCGTACTACCTGGAGATGATCCTCGCCCTTTACGCAACGCTGGGGATCTTCCTCATGCTTGCCGCCCGTAACCCTCTCTTGCACCGCAGCCTCATCTGGTTTACCGTCTGGTCCAGCATTGCACACGGCGGGGTGATGGCAGTGCAGTCGTTTCAGGGCCACCACAACATGGGGCACCTCTGGGGTGATGTCCTGGCGCTGTTCGCGGTGGCGGCTGTGCTGGCATTGCTGACTCCCCGCGAAGCTTAAGCCGAAAGAAATCCCATGCCCAAGCTAACACGCCCTGCCTTCCGGATGCTGCCAACTGCTCTGTTTTTCATAGCTGCTTGCGCACTACCTATATGGTCTGCAGCCGGAAACATTTCCATTCAAGTGCTCGACAAGGAAGGCAAGCCGGCGCCGGACGCCGTAGTCGTCGTGGTGCCTTCCGCCAAAACCGGGGCGCCCCAAAGCCCTTTGCCCGCCCAAGTGACGATCCACCAGGAAAAGATGCGTTTTGTGCCGGCCGTCAGCGTGGTGGCGCTGGGCGCCAAGGCCCAGTTCGTCAACAATGATCCGTGGGAACACCATGTGCGCGGCTCGGCCGCCGGCGCGGCGCAGTTCAACGCAACGCCGGGCGAGGGGTTCGAGCTCCGGCTCGACGGCAAGCCCGAAGGCAAACCCGCCAAAACCGCTGATGCCACTTTCAACAAGGCCGGCGCCGTGCTGCTGGGCTGCCACATTCACGGCTCCATGCGCGGCCATGTCTATGTGAGCGAATCGCCCTGGGCCGTGCTGACAGGCGCCGACGGCGTAGCGCAGGTCGAGCAGTTGCCCGAAGGCGCTGCGCAGATCAAGGTCTGGCATGCCGACCAGCTGATCGATATCCCGCCTCAGAACTACACCGTGACCGCCTCGCCCGGCAAGCTCACGCTGCAGCTGAGCGTGGTGCCGCGCCGCCGCCGGATTTAGCCGGCCGTATCCAGAAATCTTTCGACGCTTTTTTGGCGTCTTTCAGGCCTTTCGGGTCATTGACAGAACCTTTCACGAAACTTACATTGAAGCTTCCGCACGGAGGCTTTATGTCTGATCCCTCTGACCCGTCCAAGGCATCACTACCTGCCCGGTCGCCGTACTGGCATCCCATCACGCTGGCGCAGTTGCAGCGCGTCAAGGACTGGCGCGAGGCGCAGCGAGCGGCGCACCCGCTTGAATGCCAGCTCTGGGAGATAGTGCTGACGGCGTGGGTGATGGGCTGGATGGGCTGGCTGCCGGCCTTTACCTTTGAGGCGGCCTGGGCCTACCCGCTGTGCGTGCTGGGCACACTGGCGCCGCGGCTGTATGTCTATGTACGGGCACGGGCGCACATTGCGCGGCGTCTCAGGTGTGACTGGCTGGACCTGGTCGCCTGACTTAGAGTGTGGGCATGAACGCCTCCTCCCCACCTGCCCTCACCTGCTTCACCCTCAACACCACCGGCCACGTCGCCCACCTGGTGCTGAACCGCCCCGAGGCGATGAACACCATGCACCCGACCTTCTGGCGCGAGCTGGATGCGGCGCTCACGCACATCCACAAGGCTGGCGAGGCGCGCGTGCTGGTGATCTCCAGCACCGGCAAGCACTTCAGCGCCGGCATGGCACTGGAAACCTTTGGCAGCGACATCGCCATGGACGACCAGAGCCCCGAGGGCCGCGCCGCCATCGTTGACATGCTGGGCGACATGCAGGCCACCTTCACCAAGCTCGAAACCCTGCGCATTCCGGTGATCGCCGCCATCCAGGGCGGCTGCATAGGCGGAGCGGTCGACATGGTGACGGCCTGCTGCCTGCGCTACGCCACGGCCGACGCATTCTTCTGCATCCAGGAAATCAACATCGGCATGGTGGCCGACGTGGGCACCTTGCAGCGCCTGCCCAAACTGGTGCCGCTGGCGGTCGTCAAGGAACTGGCTTACACCGGGCGACGAATGCCGGCTGCCAAAGCGCTGGGCTACGGCCTCGTCAATGAAGTGTTTGACTCAGCCGAGGCGATGCTGGCGGCCGCCATGCAATGCGCCGGCGAGATTGCCACCAAGCCGCCGGTGGCCATCTGGGGCACCAAGCAGGCGATTCACTACACACGTGACCATTCGGTGGACGACGCGCTCAAGCAGATGGGCTGGCTGCAGGGCGCGATCTGGAGCAACGCGCATGTCCGTGAGGCGGTTACCGCCATGAAGGAAAAACGCGCGGCGAGCTTTCCCGGGCTTTCACCGATCAAGAATTTCAATGAATTCGGCCTCTAGCCTATACAGAACTTGCGCAAGCAGCTATTAATTTAATAGCAAACTGCATTGGCAGTTATTGGCG
Organism: Polaromonas sp. P1_F6; assembly: GCF_056405695.1. NCBI lineage: Bacteria > Pseudomonadati > Pseudomonadota > Betaproteobacteria > Burkholderiales > Comamonadaceae > Polaromonas > Polaromonas sp. P1_F6. Next base: position 352,645 of record NZ_JBFUBQ010000002.1, on the reverse strand, counting down.
GGCTGTACGAATGGCAGGCGGCAGCGCCTGCGGATGGCTGGTGCGAAACGGATTGATGTCCAGCCCGCCGCGGCGCGTATAGCGCGCATACACCGAGAGCTTCATGGGTTTGCAGCGCGTCCAGATGTCCATGAAGATGCGCTCCACGCATTGTTCATGGAACTCGTTGTGGTTGCGAAAGCTCACCAGGTATTGCAGCAGGCCTTCCTGGTTGATCTGCGGGCCGGCATAGCGAATCTGTACGCTGCCCCAGTCGGGCTGGCCGGTGACCAGGCAATTGCTTTTGAGCAGATTGCTGGTCAGCGTCTCTTCAACCGGCGGTTCGTCGAACTCGGCAAACAACAGTTCGGGCGTGGGCGTGAAATGAATGCACTCCACGTCGAGCCGGTCCAGGTTCAGGCCGTCGAGTTCATGCACGGGTTCGCGGTCAAAAAGCTCGGGGCCCAGCGTCTTGATGCCCACACCCATGCCGACAGCACCGTTCAGGTCGGCGCGAATGCGTTCCCGCACATCGCGCGCATCGGCAAAACGCGTGCTGTTGAAGCTGTTGAGGTAGAGCTTGAAGGACTTGCTTTCGACGATGTTGGGTGACTCGCAAGGCACGGTGATGTGGGCCAGCGCCACCTGCGGCTTGCCGCGCATATTGAGCCAGCTCAGCTCAAACGCCGTCCACATGTCTGCGCCGAAAAACGGCGGCGTTCCGGTGACGCCGATCTCGGCACGCTTGCCTTCGCGCGGAATCGGGAACAGCAGCGAAGCGTCGTATTGGTCGATATAGGCCGACGATTTGCCGAGCTGGGATTGTTCAGGGGTGTTCATGCACCCATTTTCGCCGCTAACCGCTGCCAGGCTGAAAGCCCCCGTACAAAGCCCCAAGCGATGGAGCTGTATCAGCTTGCCACTTTGAAGTGAGGAACCAACAGCGCCAGCAAGCGCTCGACAACACCCGGCGGCAAATCGTGGCCCATGCCTTCGATGCTTTCAAAACGGGCACCGGGAATGCGCCTGGCCGTGTCCTGCCCGCAGGCCATGGGCACCAGCCGGTCTGCCTGGCCGTGCACCACCAGCGTCGGCGCCGTCACCCTGGCAAGTGCCGAGGCGCGCGCACCGTCAGCGGCAACGGCCACCATCTGGCGAAGAACGCCCTGCGGATGAAAGCTGCGCTGCGCCGCCGCAGCGACTTTTTCGCGTATCTCGGCATCGTCCATGGGAAAGCCCGGGCTGCCGATGGCCTTGAGCAGCTTCACCGTATGGTCAATGGCGGCCTGCACACCCCTGCCGGCAGGCCGACTGAGCAGCACACGGGCCACCGCCGGACTGGCTTCCGGCAGGCCGCGCGCGCCGCTGGAGCTCATGATGCTGGTCAGGCTGATCACCCGAGAAGGCGCCAGCACCGCAACGCGCTGCGCGATCATGCCGCCCATACTCACACCCACCACATGTGCCTTGCCGATTTGCAGCGCATCCAGCACGCCCACGGTGTCGGCGGCCATGTCTTCAATGCTGTAGGGCGGCCGGATACGCCAGCCCATACGGAACTTGAGCCCCTCCCACAAAAGGCTAGGCGAGCCAAGGTGGTCAAAGTGCTGCGAAAGCCCGATATCGCGGTTGTCAAAGCGCACCACACGAAAGCCCGCGTCAGCGATCGCCTGCACCATGGCCGGCGGCCAGGCAATCAGCTGCATGCCCAGCCCCATGATGAGCAACACCACAGGCCGTCCGGTAGCGTCGCCTGGGTGGGTGTCTTCAATCTCGATATCGATGTTGTTGGCGCGTATTTTCATAACTGATTATGGTCTGCACTCCCCGAATCGCGTCAATCACCTCGTCCCCCATGCGTCACGCAGGCTCACCCGCAAGCAGGGGCCGCGGAACTGGCTTTGCCAGGCCGCTGGCACCGCCCCCTTAAGGGGGAACGGGCTACACGAAGTGAGCCTGGACGGGGGTGAAACTATTTCTCCGCGGAACTGGCTTCGCCAGGCCGCAGGCGCCGTCTCCTGCAAGGGGAGAGGAGGCTACACGAAGTGAGCCTCAACAGGGGTGAGAAAATTTTCGCCCCCTTGAGGGGGGAACGGGCTACACACAGTGAGCCTGGACGGGGGTGTTACACGAATTCTCTTTCTCGTAGCCATTTGGTGGCAATCCATTTCTCGCCGGCGGTGACCGGCTCGCCGCCATGCAGCGTGAGGCTGGAAGGAAGTGCATGCGGGTAACTGAAGAACACCGCATTGCCGCGCCGCGGCGCCACCCGCACCTCGATATCCGGGAACACCGTGGCGCCGCCTTCCTCGGGCTCATGCAGGTACATGATGAGCGTCGCCACGCGCTGGCCGCCACGCTGCAGTATGGCGGGCGTGCCGGGTTCGGTCGGGTCAAAGTAGTCGTAGTGCGGCTTGTATTCGGTGCCGGGCCCGTAGTGAAGCACCTGCAGCCCTTCGCCGTTTTCCTGCGGCCAGCCGAAGATTCTGGCAATACGTGCCTCCACCTGGCGCACCACGGCGTTTTCAGCGCGCCTGAAAAACATGCCCTCGCTGGTACGGTCAGGGTTGAGTTCTTCGCCGCCGGTCTTGGTATCTACCGTCAGCGAACGCACCAGACGCGGGCGGGCGGCCTCCATCAGCGCCTCGCATTCACTCGGGCCCAGCAGGTTGCCCAGCACGATGACATTGGGCACCTGGGCGAAAAAAAGTATTTCCACCCATTTGTCGCCGGCATCGACCATGTTGTTGGTGACCGGCAAAGCCAGCGCAGGCACAACCACTGCGGCGAGATCTTCGGGCGTCAGGCGCACCGCCCGCGTGGCAGCGTCGCGGTTCCAGCCAGCTGCCAGCATGGCGTTAAAAATCTCGTCCCTGGAATGGCCGAGGTTTGCCTGCGCCGTCATCCACGCCAGCACTTCCGGCGTGAGCTGCTGGTCGGTGCGGGCGGGCGTGCTCATGCGGGGCTGGGCTGCTCAGGCGGCCTGTTTGCGGCGGAACACCAGCCGGTCGGGTTCGGACACTTTGGGATCAAAGCGGTAGCCTTCGACGTCAAAGCTCTCGAGCTTCTTGACGGTAGACAGCTTCTTTTCAATCGCATGGCGCACCATGAGACCACGGGCGCGCTTGGCAAAAAAACTGATGACCTTGTACTTGCCGGCCTTGTATTCCTCAAACACGCAGCTCACCACGCGCGCCTTGAGCGCCTTGCGGTCCACGGCCTTGAAGTATTCCTCGCTGGCAAGGTTGACGATGACCGGTGTGGTGTGGGCGGCCGCGCGCTCGTTCAGATAGGCGGAGATTTGCGAACCCCAGAACTGGTAGAGATTTTTGCCTTGGGGCGTGGCCAGCGGCGTGCCCATTTCAAGCCGGTAGGGCTGCATGCGGTCCAGCGGGCGCAGCACGCCGTAAAGGCCGCTCAGGATACAGACATGGTCCTGCGCCCAGGCCAGTTGTGCGTCACCTAGCGTTTTTGCATCGAGGCCGCCATACACATCGCCGTCAAACGCCAGCGCGGCCTGTTTGGAATTCTTCGCGGTGAATTTCGGCGACCAGGCCTGGTAGCGCGCGACATTCAGGCCTGCGAGCGAATCTGACAGCTTCATCAGTTCGCTGATCTGCTGCGGGGTTCGGGTTCTGAGCACGTCAATCAACTGGGCCGACTGGCGGGTGAAGAGGGGTTGGGTGTGGGTCGCGACGTGCGGCGGCGTGTCGTAGTCCAGGGATTTGGCCGGCGAGATGAGAAACAGCATGCTTTGAGTCGTAGGGGTAAGGCAAGTAAGGCGAAACCCCCACTTTACGACAGGAGGGTGGCGCCACAGCCATGAGCCTTCAACTACTGCAGATCGCTGGCCAAAGAGGCGAGCGTTTCCGCTGCAATCGTTGTATGCGCCGGGTAATGCGTGTGGTCGCAGCCCAGTTTCACGCTTGCGCCTGCCTTGACGGCCGCGCACATGGCCGGGTTCAGCTCAAAGCGCACAAAGTGCACAGCCGAGGTCTTCTCGTCATTTTCGCGGTCCATGTCCTCGTCAGCAATCGCGTACACGCGCGCATGGCCTTCGACCTCGACGAACATGCGGTCTTCCACACCGATGAGGCGGGCCAGTTCGCGCTTGCGCTCGTTTACGTCGGGGTACTCGAGCATCAGCGTGCCCTTCCAGTTACTGCCGTCGGGCATCAGTGGGGCATAGGCTTCGATCTCCTGCTCAATCCCCTCGTCCTCGAAGATTTTCTCGACGCGCAGCATCTCCTGGATCTGGTAGCGGATGCTGGTTTCGCTTTCAAACTGCAGGTTGATGTGCTCACCCAGGCGCACGCTGCGCAGCTTGCGGTGGGCGATGATGGCCGGCTTGTTCTCCTTGCGGTATTTGCTGTAGGCCTCCAGCGTCATGAGGGATTCGCGGGTGATCTTTCCGGTGGTCTTCATGGTGTGATCTCATTTCAGGCCGTAGGCCGTGCGTATCAGCGTGAGCGGGTGCTTTTGCGGCGGCGCACCCAGGCTGTTCACATCAAAGCCCTGGGCGATGTGGTGGCCACCCAGCGGGCAGTCGCTGCTGATGACGTCAGGCAGGCCGCCGTCTTTGTGGTTGGCCATGGCTTTGAAGAGCGGTTTGCCGATCTTCATGGCCTGCTGGTGGTACGGCACTTTGACGCCGAAGGTGCCGGCATGGCCCGAGCAGCGCTCATGCGTGTGCACACTGGTACCCGGCACCATCTTGAGCATTTCCTCGGTTTTCTTGCCGATGTTCTGCACCCGGCCATGGCAGGGGATCTGGTAGCTGATCTTGCCCAGCGGCGTGCTGAACTCCGTCTTGAGCAGGCCGTCGCGCTTGCGGGCCATCAGGTATTCAAACGGATCCCACATATTCTCCTTGACGAGCTGCACGTCGGCGTCGGCGGGGTACATCAGCGGCAGCTCCTGCTTGAACATCAGCGTACAGCTGGGTACGGCGCTCAGGATGGCGTAGCCCTCTTTGGCGTACTTCACCAGCACCGGGATGTTGGCCTCCTTGCTGGTGTTCACCGAGGCCAGATCGCCCAGCTCCAGCTTGGGCATGCCACAGCATTTCTCTTTTTCGACCAGCACGTAGGGCACTTCGTTGTGGTCCAGCACTTTGAGCAGGTCGTGGCCTATACCGGGCTCGTTGTAGTTGATGTAGCAGGTGGAATAAATCACGACCTTGCCGGGCGTCTTGGCGCCGTCTTTCACCGCGTGGGGCGGCGACTCGAGTGCGCCGGAGCGGAATTTTTTCGTGGCCAGGTCGGGCAGCCAGGCGTTTTTGTCGACGCCCAGCACTTTTTCCATCACGGCGCGGGCCGGTTTGGTTTTGTTAACCGCGTTGGCCACCTGGACCACGATGGGAATGCCGGCGAACTGGCCGTGCACGTCAGTGGAGGACAAAAACTTTTCACCGGCACCCACTTCGCCCTTCTTGAACTTGATGGCTTTGGCGCGCAGCATGGTGTGGGGAAAGTCGAGGTTGAACTCGTGCGGCGGCACATAGGGGCACTTGGTCATGTAGCAGAGGTCGCACATGTAGCACTGGTCGACCACTTTCATGTAGTCCTTCTTGTCCACACCATCAACCTCGCCGGTCTTGCTTTCGTCGACCAGGTCAAACAGCGTGGGGAAGGCGCCGCAGAGGCTGACGCAGCGGCGGCACCCATGGCAGATGTCGAAGATGCGCTCCATCTCGTGGAGGGCCGCGTCCTCGTTGTAGAAGTCCGGGTTTTTCCAGTCGATCGCGTGGCGCGTGGGCGCCTGGAGGTTGCCTTCTGTGGCCATTCTTGCCTCTTCTTTTGAATCTCAGGTGGGGTTTGAGAAAAGACTCTCGTGCGGAATCTTTTCCAAAACCCGCCACGCCTTGCGGCGTAGCGAGGGACACGCTTGTCCAGTCAATCGACCAGTTCGGCCAGCGCTTTGCTGTAGCGGTTGGCGTGTGAGCGTTCCGCCTTGGCCAGGGTTTCAAACCAGTCGGCCACTTCATCATGGCCTTCGTCGCGTGCAGTTTTGGCCATGCCGGGGTACATGTCGGTGTACTCGTGGGTTTCGCCGGCCACAGCGGACTTGAGGTTGTCGCGCGTGGCGCCAAACGGCAGTCCGGTCGCGGGGTCGCCGCACTGTTCCAGCCATTCGAGGTGGCCGTGGGCGTGGCCGGTTTCACCTTCCGCAGTGGAGCGAAACAGTGCCGCGACATCGGGCTGGCCTTCAACGTCGGCCTTGTTCGCGAAATACAGGTAGCGGCGGTTGGCCTGTGATTCGCCGGCAAATGCGGCTTTCAGGTTCTCTTCCGTCCTGGAGCCTTTTAGAGCAGCCATGGAAATCTCCTTCGTGGGTTGATGAACGAACAAATCGTCAATGCTTCAAACCCACGCCCGACTTCTGGCGCAGGACCGAAGACTAAGGCCTGTTAAAGCTATTTATGCAAGATGCGTTGCGAGTCAAAAAGGCTTTGAGCAAGGCGCAAAACGCAGGCGGGGTACGCCCCGTCACCCCACTCGCATTTGCATAAATAGCTTCAACAGGCCGTAAACACCATAGACCTGTTGGAGGGATTCGTCTAATTGCCGGAATCAATGCATGACATTGATAAAAACTATCAAATTAATAATATCAATAAATTTAACAAATTAAATAAGAGGCAACCATAGGAAGGGGCAACCATAGCCAGCGACGTGCGGCAGCAAATCATCGTTTGAATTACGTTATGGTAAATTTATTACGGATAGGTAAACAATACGGTCAGAGCCACCCACCGCACCGGGTCTCCCGGAAAAGTGCAGCCGGCGTCCCGCAGTTGCTATTTTTTTGATAGCTGCTCGCGCTCGTCCAGTATGGCTAAAACGCTTGAAACACGTAAAAACCGCAGGAACAATCCATGCCGGAGACAAGCACAAAAGGCAGCGCCGCTGCGGCCACACTGGCGGCCGCGTTTACCAACGGCTATGAATTTGCCCAAGGCACGGGCTACACCCTGCCCGAATACCCGTTCGTGGAACCGCCCGAGCTGCAAACAGGCGCGGCCAAACGGCACGGTGTCGTCATCGTGGGTGGCGGCATCACCGGTCTGACGCTGGCCTGTGCGCTGGCGCAGTACGGCATCAAGGCCTTGCTGCTGGACGAAGACAACACCGTGGGCGTGAAGGGCGCGTCATCGCGCGGCATTTGTTATGCCCAGAAAACCCTGGAAATCTTCAAGCGACTGGGCACTTACGAGCGCATCGCCGCCAAAGGCGTGCAATGGAGCGTGGGCCGCACCTTTGCGGGCGCCGACGAGGTGTATTCATTTGACCTGCGCCAGCAGCAAACGCATTCACTGAGCCGGCAACCGCCCTTTATCAATATCCAGCAGTTTTATGTCGAGGGATTCCTGGTGGAGCAGCTCTACCGACCCGAGCCTGAGGACCGCCTCATTGATCTCCGCTGGAGCCACCGCGTCACGGCCTTCGAACAGAACGACGACTTCGCGACGCTGCAGCTTGAAACGCCCGCCGGTTCGTATTCCCTGGAGGCCGACCATGTCATCGACTGCAGCGGATCGCGCAGCCCGTTTCGCGCCTGGTGCGGCGCGGCAGTCACAGCGCAAAAAGGCGACGACCGCTGGTGCATTGCCGACGTGCGCTTTAAAAACCCGCCACCGGTGGAGCGCCACACCTGGATCGAAGCGCCTTTTAACGAAGGGCGCGCCGTATGGCAGCACCTGATGGCCGACGGCGTCTGGCGCATCGACTACCAGATGCCGCCGCACGCCAACCCCGAAGAAGTCAGCCGCGAAGAGGTGGTGCGCGCACGCCTGAAGGCGCAGTTCAAAAGCCAGGCCGGTCAGGCGCTGGACGATGCCGACTACGAGATCGTCTGGGTCGGCCCCTATGCCTACCGCAGCGAATGCCTCGACAACCTGCGCCATGGCCGCGTGTTCTTTGCCGGTGACGCAGCCCATGTGATGAGCCCCTTCGGCGCACGCGGCGGCAACTCGGGCGTGCAGGACGCCGACAACCTGGCGTGGAAGCTGGCCGCTGTGCTGCAAGGCCGCGCCGCACCCGCATTGCTCGACAGCTATCACCATGAAAGGCATGAGGCGGCGAAGCACAACGTGCTGGTAACCAACCGCACCGCGCGCTTTTTGCGGCCGGCCGACGGCGCGGAGCGGCTGTTTCGCACGGCGGCATTGGGGCTGGCGCGTGAACACCTGTTTGCCCGGCAGCTGGTGAACACCGGGCGCATGTCGACGCCCAATCACTACACGCGGTCCGGCGTCTGCGGGCCTGCGGGCGGGCGGGCCACGCAGAACGCGGGCTTCTCCTGGGCCGATGGCAGCTCAGGCGAGCTGCTGGACTTGTTGACGTGGGCTCATGGGCGCCTGCTGCTGCTGGTGTTTGGCGATGTATCCGGCGCCGGGCTGGCGCGGCTGGCGGCGCTTTCCAGGGAAGCGGACGTGCGCTGCGTGCAAGTGCTGGGGCCCGGCGAGAAAGCCGCCGCAAGGGAGCATGTGATCGACCGCGAAGGCCATCTGCAGGCGACCTGCCATGTTTTTGGCCATGCCTGGGCGCTGCTGCGGCCCGACGGACACGTCGCCGCAACGGGTGAAAGTACGGATGCCTCGGTGGTCCACGCCATCGCAAGCGCCATGGGTGCGGGCGCCGGCCACGAAACAAGGGATGCATCATGAAGCCAGACACCCCCCTGATCACCCGCCTGCATTTTCAGGACGCCGATGCGTTTTACGAATGCCTGCTGGACGCCCACCAGGGCCTCTCCCGGGAGGAATCCGAGCTGCTCAACGCCCGGCTGATCCTGCTGATGGCCAACCAGCTGGGCGACACCGCGGTACTGCGGGCTTGCGTGGCCGCGGCCCGCCAGGCCTGAGCGCTACAAGGCCAACGGCCGGCAAGCGCAACGGCCAGCCCCAGTCGAATAAAATCAGCGGAGTTTCACCCAACCCAAGGCGGCATCCCTTCGATGCCGTTTTTCATTGCCCCATGACCAACGCTGCCGCCCCCACCCTTGCCGATACCGCCAACACAGCCCCTGAGGCCGTGAAAGTCGCCACACCGGGGCTGGACGGCCTGGCCAAGTCCTTCGAGCCGGCCGCCATTGAAAGCCGCTGGGGCCCCGAATGGGAGCAAAGCGGCCAGTACGAGCCCACGCTGGACGCTGCCAAGCCTTCTTTTTCCATCCAGCTGCCACCGCCCAACGTGACGGGCACGCTGCACATGGGCCATGCCTTCAACCAGACCATCATGGATTCGCTCACGCGTTACCACCGCATGCGCGGCCACAACACGCTGTGGGTGCCCGGCACCGACCACGCCGGCATCGCCACGCAGATCGTGGTGGAACGCAAGCTGCAGGCTGAAGGCCAAAGCCGCCACGACCTGGGCCGCAAAAATTTCGTCGCGAAAGTGTGGGAGTGGAAGGAAGAGTCCGGCACCACCATTACGCGCCAGATGCGCCGCATGGGCGACTCGGTGGCCTGGAAGCACGAGTACTTCACCATGGATCCGAAGATGTCGACGGTGGTGACCTCGACCTTTGTGCAGCTTTACAAGCAAGGCCTGATCTACCGCGGCAAGCGCCTGGTGAACTGGGACCCGATCCTCAAGTCCGCCGTGTCCGACCTGGAAGTCGAAAACGAAGAGCGCGACAGTTTCATGTGGCACATCGAGTACCCCTTCAGCGACGGCCCGCAGAAAGCCGCTGACGGCTCGCCGCTGCGCGGCATGCACATAGCCACCACACGGCCCGAAACCATGCTGGCCGACGGCGCGCTGGCTGTGCACCCGGACGACGAACGCTACAAACACCTGGTCGGCAAGATGGTCGACCTGCCGCTGTGCGACCGTAAGATTCCGGTGATCACCGATGACTATGTCGACCCCGAATTTGGCAGCGGCGTGGTGAAGATCACCGGCGCGCACGACTTCAACGACTACCAGGTCGCCCTGCGCCACAACCTGCCGCTGATCACCATCTTCACGCTGGACGCGAAGATCAACGAGAACGGCCCGGCGCAATACCAGGGCCTGGACCGCTATGACTGCCGCAAGGCCGTGCTGAAAGACCTGGAAGCCCAAGGCTTCCTCGAAAAAGCCGTGCCGCACAAAAACATGGTGCCGGTGTGCGCGCGCACCGGCGCAGTGGTCGAACCCATGCTGACCGACCAGTGGTTTGTGGCGCTCAGCAAGGTGAGTGAACAGGACCCGACCGGAAAATCCATTTCGCAAAAGGCGCGCGATGCGGTGGCCAGCGGCGACGTGAAGTTCGTGCCTGAGCAATGGGTCAACACCTACAACCAGTGGATGAACAACATCCAGGACTGGTGCATCTCGCGCCAGCTCTGGTGGGGCCACCAGATCCCGGCCTGGTACGACGAAGACGGCAAGGTTTACGTCGCTGAAAACGAGGCAGCAGCACAGGCCCAGGCGCCCGGTAAAAAACTCACGCGCGATGAAGATGTACTCGACACCTGGTACTCATCGGCGCTAGTTCCTTTTTCTTCATTGGGCTGGCCTGAGAAGACGAAAGAGCTCGATCTCTTTCTGCCATCAAGCGTGCTGGTCACCGGCTACGACATCATCTTCTTCTGGGTCGCCCGGATGATCATGATGACCACGCACTTCACCGGTCAGGTGCCGTTCAAACACGTGTACATCCACGGCCTGGTGAAAGACGCGCAGGGCAAGAAGATGAGCAAGTCCGAAGGCAATGTGCTGGACCCGGTCGATTTGATCGACGGCATCGAGCTCGCGCCCCTGCTCGAAAAACGCTCGCAAGGCCTGCGCAAGCCCGAGACGGCGCCGCAGGTGCGCAAGAACACCGAAAAGGAATTCCCCGCCGGCATTCCGGGCTACGGCGCCGATGCGCTGCGTTTTACCTTCGCCTCGCTTGCCAGCCTGGGACGCAGCATCAACTTCGACAGCAAACGCTGCGAGGGTTATCGCAACTTCTGCAACAAGCTCTGGAACGCAACGCGCTTCACGCTGATGAACTGCGAAGGCCAGGACTGCGGGCTGGAAGAGCACACCAAAGAGCAATGCGCGCCCGGCGGAGAGTTCCACAACTACCTGAGCTTCTCGCAGGCCGACCGCTGGATTTCATCGACCATGCAGCGCGTGGAAGCCGACGTGGCCAAAGGCTTTGCCGACTACCGCCTCGACAACGTTGCCGGCAGCATCTACCAGTTTGTCTGGGACGAGTTCTGCGACTGGTACCTCGAGATCGCCAAGGTGCAGATACAGACCGGCACCGATGCGCAAAAGCGCGCCACACGCCGCACACTGATCCGCACACTCGAAGCCATCCTGCGCCTGGCGCATCCGGTGATTCCGTTCATCACGGAAGAGCTGTGGCAGACAGTGGCTCCCGTCGCCGGCAAAACGGGCAAGTTCATCGGCGTCGCGCCTTATCCGCAAAGCCAGCCCGAGAAAATTGACGTGGTAGCGGAAGCGCATGTCACCAAACTCAAGACGCTCGTGGATGCCTGCCGCAACCTGCGCGGCGAAATGAAGGTGTCTCCGGCTACCCGCATGCCGCTTTATGTGCTGGGCGACACCGCCTTCATGCAGGGCGTCGCCCCGGTACTCAAGGCACTGGCCAAGCTGAGCGAAGTGAAAGTGTTCGACGACGAAGCCAGTTGGGCCGCTGCGGCGCAGTCTGCACCTGTGGCCATCGTCGGCGAAGCGCGCCTGTGCCTTTATATGGAAGTCGATCTGGCGGCGGAAAAGGTTCGCCTGCAAAAGGAAGAAACCCGCCTGGCAGGAGAAATCACCAAGTCCGAAACCAAGCTCGCCAATGAAGCCTTTGTCAACAAGGTGCCCCCGGCCGTGCTGGAGCAGGAACGCAAACGCCTGGCCGATAACCAGGCGGCCCTGGCCAAGATTCGCGAGCAACTGGCACGCCTGAAATAAGCGCCAGGCCACCGCCAGAAAAAAGCCCCGCAATGCGGGGCTTTCTTTATTGATCGGGATGCGAAGCGAGCCCTGGTAAGACCCGCGGGCTGCGTATACGCCAAGACCAGTCAACTGCAACGGTCAAAGATAGATGCCTCTTCACCAGCAGGGGCCGCGGGACTGGCTTTGCCAGACCGCAGGCGCAGCGCCCCCTCGGGGGGCAGAGAGCTACGCGAAGCGAGCGAACGTGGGGGCTTTATCTCTCCGCGGAACCGGCTTTGCCAGACCGCAGGCGCAGCGCCCCCTCGGGGGGCAGAGAGCTACACGAAGTGAGCGAACGTGGGGGCCAACATCTATCTGGTCATGAATTCGGGTTCAGACCACTGCGACGGCGGGACACTGCCCGGCGACTCCAGACCCATGGGGGTGCTGGTCAACTGGTCCATGCCGCTGTGCTGCGTGCCCAGAGCTTCATGCATACGGTGGGCTACATACCAGCTCGAGCGCAGGCGTGCCTCGCGTGTGTGGGAGCCCAGGCGCGGCGTGACAAACAGGTTCTTCAGCCCTTTGAGCGGTGAGGTGTCACCCAGGAAACTTGCTTCAGCGCCATCCAGGATGCAGGCTTCAATGCGGCCGTCGCACAGCGCAGCGGCCAATGCGCCCTCATCAAACAATTCGCTGCGGCTGATGCCGACCCACAACTGGTTGCGCTTGCAGCCCGCCAGGAGTTTGTCGTTCACGAAACCCCGGAACCGGGTGGCATACAGCATCTGCACAGACACGGCATCAGACTGGCTGACCAGCTCTGGCAAGGAAACAGGCTGTATGCGAAGGCGCTCCCAAATGGGCGCAGTGTGATGAACCGCAGGGTCGTAGCCGACAAGCCGCACGCCGAGCCCGCTCAGCATGCCGGCCAGCGTGTGCGCCGTCGGGGCCAGGCCCAGAATGCCCACGGTGCTGCCATGAAGCTCGCGCCCCATCTGCGTCGTGGGATGACGGCGTCCCATCAAGGCCGAGACAAGACCGCGGCGGTACAGCAACAGCAGGCTGCTCAAAAGGTATTCTGCGTTGGAGCGGACGTTGGCGCTGCTGGCATGCACGACCTTGATGTCGCGCTCCTTGCAGGCCTCCAGGTCGGTGTTGTCGGTTCCCACGTGCAGGCGCCCGATGGCCTTGAGCCTGGGCAGGAAATCGAGGAACTCGCGCGTGACCACAGTCTGGCGCGGAAAAACAATGCCTTTGGTTTTGTACGCGATCTTGCGCAGCGATGTCAGATCGTCGGCAAGCTCTGGATGGTAGGCGACGCCATGCCGGGTTTCAAGCCAGGCCATTGCTTCGGGCACTAACGCATCAAGAAGTAAGATGTCCACTCAGTCAATCCTTTTTCCTGCAAACTCTCGATCGCGTGCTGTGCCCACGCAGATTCGGGCATTTGTCCGACCCACGCGCTGTACCAACAACGCAACACTTTAGGCTTTTATTCGGTCAAAGTCGATGCAAAAATTTACATTAAATAAAGCTGTCTTCCCGGTTGCTGGTCTCGGTACCCGTTTTCTGCCAGCCACCAAGGCCCAACCCAAGGAAATGCTCCCTGTGGTCGACAAGCCGTTGATCCAATACGCAGTGGAAGAAGCCTACGCCGCAGGCATCCGACACATGATTTTTGTTACTGGACGCAATAAACGGGCCATCGAAGATCACTTCGATACTGCTTATGAACTAGAGAACGAACTTGAAGTAGCCCAAAAGCACGCACTGCTATCACTGGTGCGCTCTGTCCAGCCGGACGACATGAATTTTTCCTATGTGCGCCAGCCCCGTTCGCTGGGCCTCGGCCATGCCGTGCTGTGTGCTGAGCACCTGGTGGGCCAGGAGGCTTTTGCCGTGTTGCTGGCCGATGACCTGATGGTCGGCCCGAAAGGCGGCCAGCCCGTGCTGGCCCAGATGGCGGCGCAATTCGCAGAGGTCCAGCAATCCATCCTGGCGGTGCAGGAGGTCCCTCTCGATCAAACCCGCCGTTACGGCATCGTCGCCACGGAAGGCGCCAGCACCGGCCTGATGAAAGTCAAAAGGATTGTCGAAAAGCCGGCGCCTGAGGTGGCACCTTCACGCATGGGCGTGGCCGGCCGCTACATCCTGACGCCCGCGATTTTTGGGCACATCCGCAAGCAGACATCCGGCGTGGGCGGCGAGTTGCAGCTCACCGACGGGATTTCGAGCCTGCTGGGCCAGGAGAGCGTGTATGCCTTCCAGTACGAGGGCAAACGTTATGACTGCGGAAGCAAGGAAGGCTTCCTGGAAGCGACCGTAGAGTTGGCTCTGGAGCACCCAGAAGTGGGTGTGTATTTCCGGAATTACCTGGACAACCTGCAAATTGGCTGGTCCGGCCGGGAACGCCGCAAACAAGTGGCCTGATAACCACCTGTTACAGAATCAGCGCCGCTTTAAAACGTGAATAAAGTCACTACCGGCAACCTGCTGCTCGACCAGTTCGTTGCCGGTTTGTTTGGCAAATGCCTGGAAATCACGCGTAGAGCCGGCGTCGGTTGATACAACTCGAAGCAGCTGGCCGCTGAGCATTTCCGTCAGCGCTTTTTTGGCCTTCAGGATGGGCAGCGGGCAATTGAGGCCGCGGGTGTCGAGTTCTTTGTCGATGTTCATGAAAATCCTTGGGTTGCCGCGATTTTAAGCAAAGCGCAAAGCCTGTTCGCCCGGTTTTACCCGGCCTTGCCGTCGCCGTCCGGTTCCACTTTGCTCAGCACGGTAGCCCAATCCACAAACTCAGGTTCATGGCCGCGCGTACGCAGCCAGTCAGCCAGCGCGTAGCCCGTGCCCGCAGGCCAGCATTTGAGCTTGTCCAGGTCGTAGAGCCGGTAGTCCACCAGTTCTGGCGACAGGCTGACATCCCCCGTGCAGACGGCGTGGTAGGCAATGATGATCTGGTTCATGCGCTGGAAGTCATAGACGCCAATCAAATCAAGCGAGGTGGTGTCCAGGCTGGTTTCTTCCTTGATTTCGCGTGCTATGCCGCCTTGGGGCGTTTCCCCGGCCTCCATAAAGCCGGTGATCAGCGCGTACATTTTGCCGGGCCAGGCGGCATTGCGGGCCAGCAAAACCTGGCCGTTGTATTCGATCACTGCGGCCAGCACGGGCGTGGGGTTGTTCCAGTGGGTATAGCCACAGGCTGGGCAACGCAGGCGCGCCTTCTCGCCGCCGTCTTCCATCTGCGACACCATGGCCAGCGGCGTCGCGCAGTTGGGGCAAAACCTGAATTCGTGGGTCATGGTCAAGAAAGGAGGAGAAGGAAAGGATAAGAGGGGTTGAGGAGCGCAATTCGCTATCGTTTTAATAGCTGCTTGCGCAAGTCACATATGGGCCAAAGCCAATTTTTGGCCTCAAAAAATGGCTCAAGCCGGAAATACGCCGGTAGACAGGTAACGGTCGCCGCGGTCACACACGACAAAGACGATCACAGCGTCTTTCACGGTTTTGGCGATTTCCTGCGCGACCCAGAGCGCCCCTGCCGCCGAGATGCCGGCAAAAATGCCTTCCTCGCGCGCCAGGCGGCGGCACATGTCTTCAGCGTCAGCCTGGCTCACCAGCACCAGTTCATCGACCTGGCGGGGGTCGTAAATCTTGGGCAAATACTCTTGTGGCCATTTGCGGATGCCGGGAATGCGGGACCCTTCGCTGGGCTGGGCGCCGATGACCTTGATCGCCGGGTTTTTCTCTTTCAGATAGCGGGAAACGCCGGTAATCGTGCCGGTTGTGCCCATCGCACTGACAAAATGTGTCACCTTGCCTGACGTATCTGTCCATATTTCAGGGCCGGTGGTCTCGTAATGGATGCGCGGATTGTCCGGGTTGGCGAACTGGTCCAGCACCCGGCCTTTGCCCTCTTTTTGCATCTGGTCGGCCAGGTCGCGGGAATATTCGATACCGGCGCTTTTGGGCGTCAGGATCAATTCGGCGCCAAAAGCCTTCATGGTCTGGGCGCGTTCGATGCTCAGGTCCTCCGGCATGATCAGTACCATCTTGTAGCCCTTGATCGCCGCGGCCATGGCCAGTGCAATGCCCGTGTTCCCGGAAGTGGCTTCAATCAATGTATCGCCGGGTTTGATGTCGCCGCGCTCTTCCGCGCGCTTGATCATCGACAGCGCCGGGCGGTCTTTCACGGAACCGGCCGGGTTGTTGCCTTCGAGCTTTCCCAGGATGACATTGCCGCGGGCGGCGTTTTCGGCGGCGTAAATGCGTTGCAGCGCGACCAGAGGCGTTTTGCCAATCGCGTCTTCAATGGTTGGATAGTTCATGGCCACACTGTGCCATAATTTGAGGCTTCGCTCCTCGCGGCCCGGGTGGTGAAATTGGTAGACGCAGGGGACTCAAAATCCCCCGCCGCAAGGCGTGCCGGTTCGATTCCGGCCCCGGGCACCACATCCCGAAAAGCCGGACGGTTTCAAACCGATCCGGCTTTTTCTTTTGTCGCCGCTGCGAACACAAATGCACCCGGCACTGGTGAATACGACGACTAAGCCGACGCCAGCCGCCAGAATTTGAAGACCAGCACGCGCCGGTCGTTGGGGCAAATTCGCGATTCAGACCTTCCGACGTTGTTGAATTGCACTGAAGTCTGACCCGAGTTTTCCATCGAATATTGACCCACACTCTTTGTGAGCAGAAGCTGCTCACGATGTGGATAAGTTCTTGGTTTTCTCCTTTTTGGGCTGAGTCTGTATGGATCTGCCTCAAAGTGCGCCGCTGTTTCCGCGATTTTGTTGCCTCGATGACTAGCCAGGTGGCCAGCTTCTCGGCGTAGTGATAGCGCTTGCTGGCGCTGGCCCGCCTTGGGTACTTGGGCTCGCTCTCTTCCGACCGCAGGTGCTTCTTTATTGTGTTGCGAGCCAGGCCTGTACGCCTTGAGATCTCGCGAATGGACATCTGATCCCGCAATGCCCAACGCCTGATGACATTCAATGTCGCCACGTCTATCACTCCTAATTTCTCCTGCTTTTAAAACAAGCAGGGTAGTGCCTACGTGGGTCAGTTTTGGATGGAAATTACTGCGCTAAGTGGGTCAGATTTCGATGGAATTCAACACCTCAAATTTCAATTTACGCAAGGTAGTCTCTTTTAATTTTCATAAAAAGATTTCGACTTTCGCAGTAAGAGCTTCGTCATCGCTCCCTCAAACTCTCACTACCCGCCCTCTGAATCGGGCTCAGCAAATACTCAATCACCCGCCGCTGCCCGGTCTTGATCTCTGCGGTCAGGTTCATGCCGGGGACGAGCTGAATCATCTTTCCGTCTATGTCGATCTGCTTGGTTTTTAGGGCCAGCGTGACGGGGAAAATTGCGCCGCGCTTTTCGTCGTTGACGGCGTCGGCTGTGACGCGGTCTACGCTTGCTTGCACGGTGCCGTAGCGGGTGTAGGGAAAGGTTTCGAGCTTGATCTCGGCGCCGTTGCCTACGTTGACGAAGCCGATGTCCTTGTTTTCCAGGGTGACTTCTGCCGTGACCTGCGCGCCCTCTGGCACGATGATCATCAGCGCCTGTGCTTCGGTGACAACGCCGCCTGTGGTGTGGATGGCGAGTTGCTGCACTACGCCGGCGACGGGCGCTTTCAGCGTAGTGAGGTTTTCGCGTTGAGTGGCTTTGGCTTGTTCCTGGGTGGCTTGCTGGCGTTTGAGGTCGGCCTGGGCTTCGCGCTCATACAGCGTGCGGCGCACTTCGGCCAGGTAGGCGGCGCGGCTGTTTTCGCTTTCGCGCAGGGTGGCCTGGGTTTGCAGCAGGTTGGCGCGCTGGGTGGCCAGGTCGCGCTCCAGCTCTACGCGTTCGCGGGTTTTGTCTTGGGTGGCGTGACCGGAGATATAGCCCTGGTCTACCAGCTTCTTGAAATCCATTTCGCGCGCCTGGGCCATGGGCACGGTGGTTTCGAGTTTGGAGACCACGGCGCGCGCCGTGACGATTTCGGCCTGGCGGCGGCTGATTTCTGAAGACAGTTTGGCGAGCTTGGCCGTCACGTCGCCCCACTCGCCTTGCAGCTGCGCCTGTGCGGCGGCAGTCTCGGCTGCAGACCATTCTTTGGGAAACTCGGGCATGTATTTAGCCGGCAACCCAGTACTGGCGGGCGCAAGCTGCTGCAAATTTTGTAGCGCCTGCTGGATGGCACGGGCGCGCAGCACTTCCGACAATGCTGATTTTTGCTGATCATGCGCCGTGGTCTTGTCGGCGCTGGCGGCGGTTGGGTCCAGCTCCACCAGCGGCTGACCGGCCACCACGTGGTCGCCGTCTTTGACCAGCACCGCCTTGACCACGCTGCGCTCCAGAGGCTGGATCAGCTTGGTACGCTCGCTCACCACCACGCGCCCAGGCGCCACGGCCACGATGTCGATCTTGCCGAAGATGGACCAGACCAGCGCTATGACAAACAGCCCCATGATGAGGTAAGCCAGGCGGCGCGGCGCTGGGTGCACCGGCGTGTCTTGCAGGCTGAGTGCGGCGGGCAAGAAAGCTGCCTCGTCGCTCAAGCGGCGCGGGCCGGCGAGCTCGTCGCGATGCGCCCAGGCAGCACCAAAGATGGCGCGATAACGTGTCAGCAGTTCGATAGCGGGGTGGCGAGGCTTGGCGGGTACGGCGGCTTCCTGGGGAACTTCGGCCGGAGCTTCACCTTTGGCGGTTATGTCTTCCACGTCAGGCGCAGGTTGCTTCATCTGATGCTTCTCTCGGCTGTCAGCCGGGGCAGCTGCTTCGGCCGGTGCGGAACCCACGGCTACCGGTTTTTGATCTTCAGGACCGGTGCTCATGCCGACGCCCCTTCCATCGGTTGTTTGCCGTCCTGCATGCGCCACAGGTGCGCATACAGGCCTTGCGGTTTCTGGATCAGTGCGTCGTGCGGACCTGCTTCAACAATCTTGCCCTTGTCCATCACGATAATGCGGTGCGCGTGGCGCACGGCGCTCAGGCGGTGGGCAATGATGAGCACGGTGCGGCCTTTACAGATGTGGGCCATGTTGCGCTGGATGATGGCTTCGCTTTCGTAGTCGAGCGCGCTGGTGGCTTCGTCAAAAATCAGGATGCGCGGGTTGGTAAACAGCGCTCGCGCAATCGCGATGCGCTGGCGCTGCCCGCCGCTGAGGGAGCTGCCCTGCTCGCCCACATGCGTGTCGTAGCCTTCGGGCAGCTCGCTGATGAACTCATGCGCGCCGGCCAGTTGCGCCACACGCACCACGGCTTCAATCGGCGCAGCCGGGTCGGTGATGGCGATGTTCTCGCGCACGCTGCGGTTGAACAGCAAATTCTCTTGCAGCACCACACCGACCTGCCGGCGCAACTGCGCGGCGTCGATCAGGCTGATGTCTATGCCATCGACCAGCAGGCGGCCTCCTTCGGGGGAATAGAGGCGCTGCACCAGCTTGGTCAGCGTGCTTTTGCCGGAGCCCGAACGGCCGACGATGCCGATGATCTCGCCGGGTTTCACATCGAGGCTGATGCCGTGCAGCACCGGTGGCGCTTCGGGCCGGTAGCGGAACACCACGCCGTCGAGCGTGATGCGGCCCTTGATGGGCGGCAGCTGCGCGGCGCTGGTGGGCGGCACTTCGGTGCGGGTGTTCAGGATGTCGCCCAGGCGCGCGACGGAGATGCCGGTTTGCTGAAAGTCCGTCCATAGCTGGGCCATGCGCATGATGGGCTGGGCCACGCGCTGGGCAAACATGTTGAAGGCCACAAACTGGCCAACGGTGAGTTCGTTGTTCATCACCAGGTGCGCGCCGTACCACAGCGTGGCCGCGTTCACGAGCTTGCCGATCAGGTTGATGCCTTCATGCGCCCAGGTGGCGAGGTTTTGTGTCTTGAAGCTGGCGCTGACATACGCGGCGAGCTGATTGTCCCAGCGCTTGCCGAAGCTGGGCTCGAGTGCGCTGGCCTTGACGGTCTGGATGCCGGTGATGGTTTCGACCAGCATGGACTGGTTCTCTGCGCCGCGCGCAAATTTCACGTCCAGCCGCTGGCGCAGGATGGGTACCACGGCCAGGCTCAGGCCAAAGTACAGCGGCAGGCTGACCATGACGATCAAGGTCAGCGGCACGCTGTAGAACAGCATCACGGCGATGAAGATGACCGAGAAGAGAACGTCGAGCACCACGGTGAGCGCGTTGCCGGTGAGGAAGCTGCGGATGTTCTCCAGCTCGCGCACACGCGCCACCGAGTCACCGACACGCCGGGCCTGGAAGTACGCCAGCGGCAATTGCACCAGGTGGCGGAAAAGTCGCGCGCCCAGCTCCACGTCAATGCGGCTGGTAGTGTGGCTGAACACGTAGGCACGCAAACCGTTGAGGATGCTTTCAAACAGCACCACCACCACGAGGCCGATGACCAACACATCCAGCGTGGTGAGGCCCCGGTGCACCAGCACCTTGTCCATCACCACCTGGAAAAACAGCGGGCTGACGAGCGCGAACAGCTGCAGCATGAAGGAAATAAGCAGCACTTCGCCCAGCAGCTTGCGATATTTGACGAGGCTGGGCACAAACCAGGAGAAGTCGAACTTGGCGAGTTCACCCGCCAGCGCGGCATGGCTGGTGATGAGGATCAGCTCACCCGTCCACTGGCTTGCGAAGACTTCCACTGATTCAATCGTGGGCCTGTTCGACGGTGTGGCCGGGTCCTGAAACAGCACACGCTGGCCGTCGCACTGCGCCAGGATGACAGTGCGGACTTGCTTGCTACCGGCACTGGTGCTGCTTGCTGCGTCGTCTGCGGGCTTCAGGAAAGCGAGGGCCGGCAGCGGGACCAGCTTCAAGCGGTCGGGTTTGGATTTAGAGAGCTTGGCTTTAAGCCCAAGGTGTTTGGCCGCACGCAGCAATATGCTGGCATCAATATCGTCACTCGGGGAAACGCCGAGTTGATGGGCAAGGGTATGGGGGTCTGCGGCAACCTGGTGAAAGCGCGCCACCAGGCACAGGGCAGCGAGCGCGTTGATGGGTGGTGCTGGCTCTTCAGCCCCCGGCGCCGCTGACAGTGTGGGCGAGGCTGCTGTGGTTGCGGTTGTCACTTGGGACTCCTGCCACAGCAAAAGAATTGCTGCGGCGGCACAGGTGCGATCACGTATGTGCTTGGGGCGAGTCTTCCCCAGTCGGCTATGTTATGTGACATGTCTCAAGGCGCCCGCACGGGCCCCCTCCCTGTTATTTGTTCCAAACTGTATCGCAATACGCAGAACTTGCAGCGGCAGTTACGTTATTTTCAACGCCGGTTTGGGTACTAATTGCTTAGTCATTTCCAAACCACTGGAAATAGAGATACTTTTGAACTTTGCGTTGCAAAACTTATTGGGCTAAATTTTTTCATCTCCTTTTTCATCTCTTTTCAGGGCCGTTGATTCCCAAAGAATTGCGAACGCTCTGAACTGGTGCATTAGCGCCGGATTGGTTGAGTATTGAGTAATTACTGGGCTGAATGCTTGTTACTTTCCCTTCCTGATTCTTTTGACCCTGCCGCTTGTCACGCCATTTATTAACGTGCATTCTTGAACTCCGTGCAGAAATTTCTGCCGTTCAGGAGTCCGTCATGTACACCTTGCGTCAGTGGCTCTGCATCCTCCTTTCAAGCGCATTCATGTCTGCGTTAGTGCCCGGCATGCCGTGGTTGGCGACCGCGCACGCAGCCACTGTGCAGCCCCCGGCGGCACAGGCCATGATGGATGCGCTAACTCGCGCTACGACAGCAGTGGTCGGTGTCAAGGTCACGGCGATGGAAGATGCGCGCTCGGCCGAAACGCTGGGCTTGCGCCGTGCCGGCTCGGGTGTGCAAATCAACCAGGACGGGCTCATCCTCACCATCGGCTACCTGATGCTGGAGGCCGAATACATTGAGATCGTGACGCAGGACAACCGCACGTTGCCGGCGCGCGCCGTCGCCTACGACCTGGCAACCGGGTTTGGGCTGTTGCGCCCTTTGCTGCCGCTGCGTGGCGTGGGCGTAGCGGCCCTGGGCAATAGCAAAGACCTGCAGCCGGGCGAACCTCTGATGGCCGTCACCGGCCCGCAGGCCGATGAGGACGGCGACGTGAGCATGACCCGGCTGGTCAGCCGGCGCGCGTTCTCCGGCAACTGGGAATACCACATCGAATCGGCGCTGTTCACCAGCCCACCCATCATGGCCAGTGGTGGCAACCACAGTGGCGCCCCGCTCTTCAACCAGAAAGGTGAGTTGATGGGCATAGGCTCGCTGCTCGTGTCCGATGCCACAGGTGAAAACCGCCGCCTGCCGGGCAATATGTTTGTGCCGGTGGATTTGCTGCGTCCCATCCTCGCGGAGCTGCAGCGTTCAGGCGCCAGCACGAAAAGCCGCAGGCCGTGGCTTGGCATCACCTCCAATGACCAGGGCGGGCGCATACAGATCCTGCGGGTCAGCAAGGAGAGTCCTGCGGACCTGGCCGGGCTGGAGGCGGGCAATGTGGTGCTGGCAGTGGACGACGCCAAGGTGGCCACGCTCGAAGCTTTTTATAAAAAGCTGTGGGACCGGCCCGCACCCGACGCGGAAGTCAGGCTGACGGTGCTGCAGGGTGCAGAAGTCAAAACCATTGTGCTCAAGGCCCAGGACAGGATGCTGACGCTCAAGAGGCCCGCCGGTATCTGATTTTTACAACAAAATAGGCTGTAGCCCAGACAGGGAAAGCGCAAGCAGCTATTTATTTAATAGCACTACAGGGCTACGTGAATTGACAGCCCGGCACCACAAGCCAGGAATGGGCACAAGCAGCGGAGCCTTCAAAAACGGTAGGCGACCTCGGTCCACATCCGCGTTGAATCTGTCGTCCTGACCAGCTCGGGTGTCTGCCCCAGGGGCGAGGCCAGATAGGCGCGAGCCCGCCACTGGTTGAGCCCCGTCCAGTCAAGGCCGACCCCCGCTCCGCTGAGCGTTGCACTGTTCGCACCTGCCACCCAGGGTCGTTGATTGACTTTCAGGTAGGCACCGTCCCAGAACGCCACCGCCTGGAGCTTGCCGCCGACAACCTGCCCCAGGTCGTAGCGCAGCTCGACGCTTGTGCGGTAACCCGTATCACCCGACAGCGCACCCACATCGTAGGCACGCACCGAATAGGGCCCGCCCACGGACATTTTTTGCGACGAATCGAGGTTGGTGTTGGCCCACTGGCCCGCCCATGAAAAATGCAGCGTGCTGTTTTGCCCCAGGCGCTGCAAGCGGGAGAAGCCCAGATTGGCCTTTGAAAACCAGCCCTGCGTCCTAGCGCTGGCCGCATCGTCCAGCTGCGCCTCGGCAGCGTCAAAAACCACCCTGCCCCGGGTCCATCCCAGGCTCCAGGTATTGATGCCGCCGGACAGCAAGGTGTCCCGCCAGTCCCCGGTCAGGCTCGACGTCCAGGAGTCGAGATGCCGGTCTGTTTTTATTCCTGCCACGTCTACACGCTCGCGCAACTGCACCGTGTCGTACTGAATCTGTCCATAGAGGTTGACCGTCTGGCTTCGCACCAGCGGATGCTTGCCCCAGAGGCTGCCGGTCTCGGCGGAACCGTGTGCGCCAAGTATCTCAAGAGACCCGCCAATTTTGTAGTCCAGCAAGGAATAGGCGGCTCCTGCGCGGGTACCCTGGCCGTTCAACAATGATTCGTAGCCCACCCGTCCGTAGCTCAGCCCCTTCCCGGAACTCAGGCCGCTCAGGCTCAGGACATCGCCATGCTTCAAGGGGTTGTTGACGTACACCGTACCGCCCAAGCGGGCTCTTCCTGTATAGCTGTTGCCGTAGCCATCCACAACCAGGCTTCCTGAAACCGCCGGGCCGGGCGTGGTATCGATACTCAGATCGGAGGTGCCCATCCCGTCGCCGGGTCTTAAGGTTGCCTGCACCACCACGCCGGGTATGTCCGACAGCAACAGCAGGGACTTGTCCAGCAGGGCCTGGTCGACTGGCTGCCCGTTTTGCAGCGGCGCTACCGTCGCCTGCAGCAGCAGGTCGTTCACGCGCGTCTGGTTGTTGACGCCGACCTTGCCGTAGCGCGCCTCGATCACCAGAAAGCGAACAACGCCCGACTGGATCACCTGCGCAGGCACCACGGCCCGGGCAAAGGTCTGGCCCCTGCTGTGGTAATACTGGCCTATGCGCCCCGCCATTTCGTCGAGCTGGTCAAGCGTCAGGCTTTTGCCTTCAGCATCGGCCACCAGTGCATGCAGCGTGGCTGTCTCAAACAGGGTGTTGCCGATGATGTTGATCGATTTGACATCCACCGTCACGGCGGGACGTGCAGGTGGCGGCGGGACATTCCCCTCATTGCTGAGAGGCGGCCTTTCTCCGCGGGGCGATGGGACGGCTTGCTGGGACGGCTGGACCTGCTGGAGGATGGTGCCGATATCAACCGGCAGCGGATCAGCCGCCTGGACCGCGAACAGGGGCGCGGCTGCCAACAGCAGCACAGCGTGCTTACCGGATACGTTGCATTTCATGGGGAAACTTTTGTGGGGTGGCCGTATTTATTTTTGAGCGGCCAGCACACCGTTTTGCAGCTGCACGCCGCCGTCAACGATATGCAGGCGCGGATCTTTTCTTACTGTGGCAACCACATCCTGCAGCACCTCGACGGCCCCACCGGAAACCACCAGTTCGTCTCCACCGGAGGCATCCGCGCTTGCGCTGCGAGTTACCCGAAGGATGGGAGATACCTCGATCAGGCCGGATTTGGAGCGTGTCCCATCCACGGCCTGTTGCATGGCGGCGTCGGCACCATCATCGGCGCCCCCCCGCCCAAGCGTTCCCGCCCGTGCGGGCACAGCTGTGACAGGCAAGGGAGTGATGGATGCCGTCAGCCCGGTCGGTTGCACCACCGTGTAGTTGGCCGCGTCAACCCCGCCCAGGGTATAGCCGGTCACGGTCACGGGCTTTGCGTTACCCACATTCGCGTTGGCAAAAGCCCCGCTGCCGCCACTGACGCTAACCACGTCACCGACCAGGGCCGCCACGGCGGCGGTACCACCCAAGGTGGCCGCAGTCGTACCGTCAAAAACCTTGTTCTGCGCATTCACACCGGTGACAGCCAGGCTGGCCGGTGTGATGTTTGCCGTGACACCTGTAGGTTGCACCACGGTGTAGTTCCCGGCGTCGGCTCCGCCCAGCGTATAGCCGGTCACCGTCACGACCTTGCCGTTGCCCACATTTTTGTTGGCGAAGGCGCCACTGCCGGTACCACCCACAGTCACCACATCACCGCCCAGGGCCGTGACCCCCGCCGTTCCGTTAAGCGTGACGTTGGTGGTGGTGTCGTAGACCTTGTTGTTTGCCCCGACGCCTGTGACAGCCAGGCTGGCTGGTGTGATGTTGGCTGCGAGGCCGGTGGGTTGCACCACGGTGTAGTTGCCGGCGTCGGCTCCGCCCAGGGTGTAGCCGGTCACGGTCACGACCTTGCTGTTGCCCACATTCTTGTCAGTAAAAGTGCCGCTGCCGCCACTCACACTCACCACGTCACCACCCAAAGCAGCCACAGCGGCTGTGCCATTGAGGGTGGCGGCAGTACCCGCGTCATACACCTTGCTGTTTGCCCCCACGCCCGTGACGGCCACGCTGGCCGGCGTGATGTTGGCAGTCACTGCCGTAGGCTGCACCACGATGTAGTTGCTTGCGTCGGCACCGCCCAGTGTGTAGCCGGTAACCGTCACAGCTTTACCATTGCCAACGTTTTTGTTATTGAAATTGCCGCTGCCGGTGCCGCCCACCGTCACGGTATCGCCGCCCAGAGCTGTGACAGCCGCCGTTCCGTTGAGCGTCGCTGTGGTCGTCGTGTCATACACCTTGTTGTTGGCGCCCACACCTGTGACTGCCAGGCTGGCTGGCGTGATGTTGGCCGTGACAGCTGTGGGCTGCACCACGGTGTAGTTGCCGGCATCGGCACCGCCCAGCGCATAGCCGGTGACAGTGACGACCTTTCCGTTACCCACGTTTTTGTTGGCAAAGGTGCCGCTGCCGGTGCCGCCCACCGTCACGGTATCGCCGCCCAAAGCCGTCACCGCTGCTGTTCCGCTCAGCGTGGCCGTAGTGGTGGTGTCGTAGACCTTGTTGTTTGCGCTCACACCCGTCACCGCCAAGCTGGCTGGTGTGATGTTTGCCGTGACACTGGTGGGTTGCACCACGGTGTAGTTGCCGGCGTCGGCACCGCCCAGCGTGTAGCCGGTCACAGTCACCGCCTTGCCATTGCCCACATTCTTGTTGGCGAAGGCGCCATTGCCGGTACCGCCCACGGTCACGGTATCGCCACCCAAAGCCGTCACCGCTGCCGTTCCGCTCAGCGTCGCCGTCGTGGTGGTGTCATACACCTTGTTGTTGGCCCCCACGCCTGTGACCGCCAGGTTGGCCGGTGTGATATTGGCCGTGACACCGGTGGGCTGCACCACGGTGTAGTTGCCGGCATCGGCTCCACCCAGTGTGTAGCCGCTGACCGTCACAGCCTTGCCGTTGCCCACATTCTTGTCGGCGAAGGTGCCGCTGCCACCGCCAACCGTCACCACATCGCCGCCCAGGGCGGCGACGTTTGCGGTGCCATTGAGCGTGGCGGTGGTGGTGGTGTCGTAGACCTTGTTGTTCGCGCCTACACCCGTAATGGCCAGGCTGGCCGGCGTGATGTTGGCCGTGACACCTGTTGGCTGCACCACGGTGTAGTTGCCGGCATCGGCTCCGCCCAGTGTGTAGCCGGTGACGGTGACGGCCTTGCCGTTACCTACGTTCTTGTTGGCGAAATTTCCGCTGCCGGTACCGCCCACGGTCACGGTATCGCCACCCAAAGCCGTCACCGCTGCTGTTCCGCTCAGCGTGGCCGTAGTGGTGGTGTCGTAGACCTTGTTGTTTGCGCTCACACCGCTGACAGCCAAGCTGGCCGGTGTGATGTTGGCGGTCAAGCTGGTGGGTTGCACCACGGTGTAATTGCCGGCGTCGGCACCGCCCAGCGTGTAGCCGGTGACGGTTACGGCCTTGCCATTGCCTACGTTTTTGTTGGCGAAGCTGGCGCTGCCGGCGCCGCCTACCGTCACCGCGTCACCACCCAAGGCCGTCACCGCAGCTGTTCCGCTGAGCGTGGCTGCAGTTGTGGTGTCGTACACCTTGTTGTTGGCATTCACACCTGTGACCGTGAGGCTGGCGGGGGTGATGTTGGCGGTCAGCCCCGTGGGTTGGACCACGGTGTAATTGCCGGCATCGGCTCCGCCCAGCGTGTAGCCGGTGACAGTCACGGCCTTGCCGCTGCCCACATTCTTGTTGGCAAAAGCGCCACTTCCACTCCCAACCGTCACAACATCACCCCCCAGGGCCGTAACAGCCGCCGTTCCGTTGAGAGTCGCGGTGGTCGTTGCGTCGTAGACCTTGTTGTTGGCGCCTACGCCGGTAACAGCCAGGCTGGCTGGCGTGATGCTCGCGGTCACCGCCGTGGGTTGCACCACGGTGTAGTTGCCGGCGTCCGCACCGCTCAGCGTATAGCCGGTGACAGTCACGGCCTTGCCGTTGCCAACATTCTTGTTGGCGAAGCTGCCGCTGCCCGTGCCGGCCACGGCCACGACGTCACCGCCCAAGGCCGTAACGGCTGCCGTTCCGTTGAGTGTCGCCGTGGTGGTCGTGTCGTAGACCTTGTTGTTCGCGCCTACGCCGGTAACAGCCAGGCCAGCCGGCGTGATGTTCGCGGTCAATCCCGTGGGTTGCACCACGGTGTAGTTGCCGGCGTCGGCACCGCCCAGTGTGTAGCCGGTCACAGTCACCGCCTTGCCATTGCCCACATTCTTGTTGGCAAAGGTGCCGCTGCCACCGCCAACCGTCACCACGTCACCGCTCAGGGCCGCGACGGCCGCCGTGCCATTGAGTGTGGCGGTGGTGGTGGTGTCGTAGACCTTGTTGTTTGCGCCTACACCCGTGACAGCCAGGCTGGCCGGCGTGATGTTGGCTGTGACGCCGGTGGGTTGAACGACGGTGTAGTTGCCGGCATCAGCGCCGCCCAGTGTGTAGCCGGTCACGGTGACGGTCTTGCCATTGCCAACATTCTTGTTGACGAAATTGCCGCTGCCGGTGCCACCCACCGTCACAGTATCGCCACCCAGGGCCGTAATGGCGGCTGTTCCGCTCAGCGTGGCCGTAGTGGTGGTGTCATAGACCTTGTTGTTTGCACTCACACCCGTCACCGCCAGGCTGGCCGGTGTGATGTTGGCGGTCACCGCCGTGGGCTGCACCACGGTGTAGTTGCCGGCATCGGCACCGCCCAGCGCATAGCCGGTGACAGTGACGACCTTTCCGTTACCCACGTTTTTGTTGGCGAAGGTGCCGCTGCCGGTGCCGCCCACGGTCACGGTATCGCCGCCCAAAGCCGTCACCGCTGCGGCTCCACTCAGCGTCGCTGTGGTCGTTGTGTCGTAGACCTTGTTGTTTGCGCCTACACCCGTGACAGTCAAGCTGGCCGGTGTGATATTGGCGGTCAAGCTCGTGGGTTGCACCACGGTGTAGTTGCCGGCGTCGGCACCGCCCAGCGTGTAGCCGGTCACAGTCACCGCCTTGCCATTGCCCACATTCTTGTTGGCGAAGGCGCCATTGCCGGTACCGCCCACGGTCACGGTATCGCCACCCAAAGCCGTCACCGCTGCTGTTCCGCTCAGCGTGGCCGTAGTGGTGGTGTCGTAGACCTTGTTGTTTGCGCTCACACCCGTCACCGCCAAGCTGGCTGGTGTGATGTTTGCCGTGACACTGGTGGGTTGCACCACGGTGTAGTTGCCGGCATCGGCGCCGCCGAGGGTGTAGCCGGTGACGGTGACAACCTTGCCATTGCCTACATTTTTGTTGGCGAAATTGCCGCTGCCGGTGCCGCCTACCGTCACGGCATCGCCCCCCAAGGCCGCAACGGCGGCCGTTCCGCTCAGCGTCGCCGTCGTGGTGGTGTCATACACCTTGTTGTTGGCCCCCACGCCTGTGACCGCCAGGTTGGCCGGTGTGATATTGGCCGTGACACCGGTGGGTTGCACCACGGTGTAATTGCCGGCATCGGCGCCGCCCAGCGTGTAGCCGGTCACGGTCACGACCTTGCCGTTGCCAACGTTCTTGTTGGCGAAATTGCCGCTGCCGGTGCCGCCCAACGTCACGGTATCGCCGCCCAAGGCTGTGACAGCCGCTGTTCCGTTGAGCGTCGCGGTGGTCGTTGTGTCGTAGACCTTGTTGTTGGCTCCCACGCCCGTAACCGCCAGGCTGGCCGGCGTGATGTTGGCCGTGAAACCAGTGGGTTGCACCACGGTGTAGTTGCCGGCATCGGCGCCGCCCAGCGTGTAGCCGGTCACGGTAACCACCTTGCCGTTGCCCACGTTCTTGTCGGCAAACCGGCCGATGCCCGTGCCGGCCACGTTCACCGTATCACCGGCGAAAGCTGCAACGCTGGCCGTGCCGTTGATGGTGGCGGCGTCGCTGGCGTTGTACACCTTGTTCTGGATCGTCACACCGCCAACGGCAAGGCTGGCCGGCGTGATGTTCGCGGTCAGGCCCGTGGGCTGCACGATGACATAGTTGCCGGCATCTGCGCCGCCCAGCGTGTAGCCGGTGACCGTCACGGCTTTGCCGTTGCCCACGTTCTTGTCGGCGAAAGCACCGCTGCCGGCGCCGGCGATGCTCACCGTGTCGCCGGCGATGGCTGTTACGCTGGCCGTGCCGTTGAGGGTGGCGGTGGTGCCGGCGTCATACACCTTGTTGTTTGCGCTCACGCCGGTGACAGCCAAACTGGCGGGATTGACTGTCAGCGTGCCATTGGCGTAACTGATGTCGTAGCCCTGCTGGTTGGAATACAGGCCGGACGCTGTCACCGTATAGCTTCCGGCATTGACCGCGCCCTGGGCGGTCCCGCCGAAACCGATGCTGCCCGACAAGCTGCCGCAGGCCACGTTGGAGCAACTGACGCTGGTTCCACCATTCCAGGACAGCCTGTCATAGGTCTTGCTGGTGTTGGCGACGGTGACCGTGGTGGCCTTCATGAGTGCCTTGAGCAGGGGACGGCTATTTCCCTCATAAATACGCCAGACGCTGGTGAAATCCCAGTTCGGGTTGACGTTGCCGTTGGCAGCCGTGGCCGAGCTGAAATTGGCCTGCTGCTGCATCTGGGCCGTGGTCATGCCCATGCCGCCGCCCGAGCTTGTGGCCCGCCCGGTTGTGACGGTGTCCCAGAAACTGTTGTTGATCGCCGTTCCGGCGTCCCACAAGCCGACCAGCCCACCCAGATTGCTGGTGCCGCTCACGGCCCCCGTCGCGTAGCTGCTATTGATCGTGCCACCAGCGTCAAATTTATAGCCCACCAGGCCGCCGACATTCGTGGTGCCGGACACCGTGCCACTCGCATAACTATTGCTGATCACAACATTGGCGGTGCCATTGCTGTCCCAATACCCCACGAGCCCGCCGACATCCTGGCCGGTGCTGGTGACGTTACCGCTGGCGTAGCTATTGCTGACGCTTCCGCCGTTGAGCATGTCGCCCACCAGCCCGCCAACCCGCGAACTCGATGCGCCGACAGAGCCGGTGGCATAGCTGTCGCTGATAAGGCCCTGGTTCCAGCCAACCAGCCCGCCAACAATGAACGAGCCGATCACCGCGCCGCTGGCGTGGCTGTTGCGGATTACGCCCTGGCTGGTCCCCACCAGCCCACCAGCCTCGGATCCGGAGCCGGTCACTGAGGTGCTGGCGTAGCTGTTAGTGATATTGCCATTGCTCCACCCGGCCAACGCGCCGACTTTGGTTTGGCCCGTGACGCTACCGCCGGCCAAGCCCAAATTGTTGATTCGCCCCGAAGCGCCTACATAGCCGAGCAGACCGACGTAGGTGGCGGTGGGCCGGTTGATAGTGAGGCCGGAAATGGTGTGGCCCAAACCGTCCAGGATGCCACTGAATTGCGCCAGGTTGTTGCCCAGCGGTTCGAATCCACTGCCGCCGTTCCAAGCGCTGGTTGGCGAGGCGTCGATGTCAGCGCCCAGTGCGTAGCGACCGTTGAGATTGCCGCTCATGCCCTGTAAATCTGTGCCGCTGGTGCTGGTTGCGGTACCCAGGTCAGTGATCACCGTATAGGCGACGGGGGTACCGTTGCTGCCTTGCTTGGTGCTGAAATTGTTGCCTGCCGGCAAATTGATCTTCGCGCCGTTGTTGACGTTGTAGGAGTTGGTGATGCCATTGGTATTGCCCTGGCCGTATTCCAGCGCCAGCTTGCCCGTACCGGAGGCATTGAGGTTGGCGTTGATGTTGATGTTGTTCTGCGCGTTGAGCGTCAGCTGGTTGATGCTCCAGCTCACCACGTCGTTGACGTTGACGTCGCCCGCTGTGCCCGTGTTCCCGCTGCTGCTCTGGATGACGACGTTGCCTGAACCCAGGTTGGCACTCAGGGCCGCACCCGTGATGTTCCCGCCCGCAGCGGCGATGGTGAAATCCACCGGGTCGATCAGCCAGGTGCCGCTGTTGCCGGCGGGGGCCGCCGTGGTGATCCGGGCGCCTTCGGCAATGTTCACCCGCGCGCCCGAGGTTTCCACAAAGCCGCCGTTGCCGCCGTTGGGTGCCGAAGCGTCCAGCGTGCCCGCAATGTTGGCGGTGCCGGCGGCCATGCCGCCCAGCAGGATGATGGTGCCGCTGCGGTTTTCCACGGTGCGCGCCTGGATCACCCCGGTGTTGTTGACTGCGCTGGCCAGCAGGGAATCCTTGGCACCGGCGCTCATAAGCGCCTGCCCGCCGTCAGCCAGAATCAACCCGCCGTTCTCGGCCAGGCTGTTGAGAACGCTCTGGTCCACCTCGATCTTGAGCAGCTGGTTGCCCTGGAAGGTCAAAGTAGCCGCGCTGCCTGCCGCCAGCGCCACGCTGCCCTGCGGGGCGCTGATGCTCCCCTGGTTGCGCACGGTATTGCCGACCAGGGCAACGTAGCCGCCCGTGGCAGCATTGATGCGGCCCTGGTTGACCACACTGCCTGCGCCTGTGCCGCTGAAGCTGCGCTTTCCGTTGCTCAGGTCCGCATCCTTGACATCCAGCGTGGACGCCACCAGCCCGCCCACATTGACCTGGGCGCCGGCGCCAAACAGGATGCCGTTGGGATTGATCAGGAAAACCTGCCCGTTGGCATTGAGCTGGCCCAGGATCTGGCTGCCGTGGGTGTCCAGGATGCGGTTGACCGCGATCGCGCTGGCCGAAGGCTGCACGAAGTTGACGCTTTCCTGCGCGCCTACGTTAAAGCTCTTCCAGGTCAGCGAAGCGTTCTGGCTGGACTGATTGATGGTGGTGGCGGAGCCGCTCTGCGAGATGCTGGCTGCGCCCGAAGTAACCTGGCCGTCTACCGGTCCGGCCTGCGCCGTCGCTGCTCCCAGCAGCAAAACAGCCGTTACGGGCTTGCGCAGGGTCCATCTGCCTGCGGCGCTACCGGCCATCCGTCCCAGGGCATCAAAAAACGGCGGCGCCGCGGTGGGTGCGCACCGACCGATAATTGTTACAAATTGCGCTGCCGTACGCGCATTTTTCGAACTTTTTTTGTGCATTTTTCACATCCCGCGAGTCCCCTTGCGTCAGCCGATTGCAAGAAAGAGGCACTCGAAGTGATGGTATTCACAAAGGAAACCCGGCACATCGGGTCAAAAAAAGTTCTTTTTGCGGTTAATAGAAACGTGCTCCAGGTCGACCACGTTAGTTTCAATTTGTTACCGCTTTGGTTGTAACATTCGACCGCAATGCCGTTGCCAAAAAAAGACACCCAAAATGAGAAAACGGGCTGCCATGGTGGCAACCCGTTCATTTCAGGCGGTCAATGGCATTTATTGCGTGGCATTTATTGCGTTGCGCCGCGCGGCTGGCGTGCTCACCGATCGCACAGGCCAATTGCTACTGTCGGGTAGTGCAAACGAAGCCGCAGCTCCTGCTTCAGGCGGGTGTTGTCCAGCCGGCGCGACTCGCTCATGAAGCTCAGCAGCATCAGCGGCAACTCTTCCTGTGCCGTGCCCCGTGCCAGGCGCAGCGGCCGCGGCAGGCCGTAGAGGTCCGCCGCCAGGTCGAAATAGTCGCCCATCTTCAACTGCGTGTCGTCACTGGCGTTGCTGGCGCGCTGGGGCTTGCCGCGCCACAGCGCCGCCAGGCAGGCACGGGCCAGGTCGTCGGCGTGGATATGGTTGGTGTAGACGTCGTCTTCGGCACGCAGTACAGGTGTGCCCTTGAGCAACCTGCCACGCGGCGTACCGCCTTCGCGGTCGGGCGCATAGATGCCCGGGATGCGCAGCAGGTGCACACGGGTGCCGGTGGCCCGGCCAAAAAGCCGCAGATGCGCCTCGGCATGTACACGCCGCTGGGCACGCGGTGTGTGGGGGCTCAATGGCCGCGTTTCGCGCACCCATTCGCCGCCGCAGTCGCCATACACCCCGCTGGTGGAGCCATACACCAGCGACTGCGGCAGGCTGCGCAGGCGCAGCGCGCGCAGCAGCGCCAGCGTCCGTGGGTCGGTACGCCAATCGGGCTGGTCGCCGGGTGGCGGCGCCAGGTGCACCACCCGCGTAGCCACCCCCGCCAGTCGCCGCAGGGAGGCAGCGTCGTCCAGGTTGCCCTGTAGCGGCGTGATGCGCTGTGCGCGCAAAGCCGGCAAGCGCTCCGGCGATGAGGTCAGGGCCATGAGCCGGACATTGCGTGGCAGCAGGCGGGCCACGCGTTGGCCCACATCGCCGCAACCGACGATCAAAACCCGCTCGCGGCGGAAACGAAAAGGCAGCGCGCCTAGGGGGTTCAGGTTTGAGGGCAAAATTGGGGGTTGCTGGAAAAAGCCAGCCAAGTCGAGAACAGATACCGCAAGGATACCGAATATGAGCTTTAACGTGACCGTGCAACCCAGTGGCCGGACATTCATCGCCGAGGCGGATGAACCGCTGCTGGCGGCCGCCATTCGCCAGGGCATCGGCCTGCCCTACGGCTGCAAGGACGGCGCCTGCGGCTCCTGCAAGTCCAAAAAACTGGAAGGCAGCGTCCTTCACGGCGCGCACCAGGTCAAAGCCATGTCACCCGAGGAAGAGGCGAACGGCTTCATCCTGACCTGCAGCGCCAGGGCGACGAGCGACGTCGTGCTCGAATCACGCCACGTCACGGATGAAAGCGCTTTCCCGGTCAAGAAAATGCCGGTGCGCATCAACAGCCTGGCCAAGGCCTCGCACGACGTGATGGTGGTGCGCCTGCAATTGCCGGCCAGCGATGTTTTCAAGTACCACGCCGGCCAGTATGTGGAGTTTTTGCTGCGCGACGGCGACCGCCGCGCGTATTCAATGGGTAATGCCCCGCACACCCAGGCCGACAACCCGGGCGTCGAGCTGCACATCCGCCACATGCCGGGCGGCAAGTTCACCGAGCACGTGTTCGGCCCCATGAAAGAAAAGGAAATCCTGCGCATCGAGGGTCCTTTCGGCAGCTTTTACCTGCGCGAAGACAGCGACAAACCCATGGTGCTGCTGGCCTCGGGCACGGGCTTTGCGCCCATCAAGGCGCTGATCGAGCATCTGCAACACAAGGGCATCACGCGCCCGGCCGTGCTGTACTGGGGTGGCCGCCGCCCGGCCGATTTGTACATGGACGAGTGGGTCAAGGCCAGGACCGCGGAAATGCCGAATTTGCGCTACGTGCCGGTGATTTCCAATGCCCTGCCCGAGGACAACTGGACCGGCCGGACCGGCTTTGTCCACCAGGCCGTGCTGGATGATTTTTCCGACCTTTCCGGTCATCAGGTGTATGCCTGCGGCGCGCCCATCGTCGTGGATTCGGCCCAGGCCGCCTACACGGCTGCGGGCCTGCCGGACGACGAGTTTTATGCCGACTCCTTTGTGACCGAAAAAGAAAAAGCCCAGGCTACCGTACCCGCCGAAACCTGAACGGCGCACGCACCCGACAAACAAGAAGAATAAAAGAAGAAGAAAAAGAAACGCCCCGGCTGATTCGTCAGCCGGGGCTTTTTTGTGGGAATGCACCCCGGCTCATGAAAAGCCGGATTCGCTGCAAGCCGGCGAGACCCGATTATTTGCAACAATACGAAGCATGAACATTCGACCCGTTTCCCTCCTCACTTCCCTGCCCGGCAAATGCCTGGGTGCCCTTTTCATTGCCGGCATGGCACTGTCAGCCCCTCTGGCGCACGCCCAGCCCAAGGTCATGCGCATCATCGTGCCGTATGCACCCGGTGGCCCGATCGACGTGACGGCCCGCCTGATGGCCGAACGCGTCAAGGACACGCTGGGCCCGGTCATCATTGAGAACAAACCCGGCGGCGGCGGCAACATCGGTGTCGACGCCATCGCCAAGGCGCAACCCGACGGCATGACGATCGGCATTTCCGCCGTTGCCACCCACGCCATCAACCCCTGGCTTTACAGCAGGATGCCGTACAACGCGGCGACCGACTTCGCGCCCATCACACAGCTGGTGCGCGTGCCCAATGTGCTGGTGATCAACGCCGATTCTGCTCGGCGCCTGAACATCAACTCGCTGGGCGACCTGATCAAATACGCCAAGGCCAACCCGGCCAAGCTCAATTACGCCAGCGGCGGCAACGGCAGCGCCGGGCACCTTGCCGGCGAAATGTTCAAGGCACAGGCCGGCATCTTCGCGCTGCACATCCCCTACAACGGCGGCAACCCGGCGCAACTGGCGCTGCTGAGCGGCCAGGTGGACTACAACTTTGACAACCTGGCCACGGCATCCGCCAACATCAAGGCCGGCAAGCTCAAGGCGCTGGCGGTCACTACAGCCAAACGCAGCGCCATGCTGCCCGATGTGCCTGCCGTGGCCGAGACGCTCAAGGGTTTTGAGATCGACACCTGGTGGGGACTGGTGGCGCCCGCAGGCACACCGAAAGACGTGATCACCAAACTCAACCAGGCATTCGTCGCCGCGCTGAATTCACCCGAAGCCAAAACCCGCTTTGCCACACTGATGGCCGAACCTGTGGGCAACACACCCGAGCAGTTCGGCGCCTTCATGAAAAGCGAAATGGCGAAGTATGAAAAAGTGGTGAAGGCCTCAGGCGCCAAAGTGGATTGAAATAGGTCCACCCCCTTCCAGGCTCACTGCGTGTAGCCTGTTCCCCCCTCAGGGGGCGGCGCCTGGGGCCGGCGAAGCCGAAAAATTGGCACACCCCTATCGGGCTCACTGCGTGTAGCCCTTTTCCCCTTGCAGGGGACGGTGCCTGCGGCCCGGCAAAGCCGGTTCCGCGGCACCCACTGGTGAATACCTCCGCCGATAGTGCCCAAAGAATTCTTAAACCCAGCACGAGCCCCGGAACCGGCTTTGCCGGGCCGTAGGGCGGGCGGCCCCCTCGGGGGGCAGGGAGCTACACGCAGTGAGCGACCGTGGGGGCTCCATCACCACCGTGGGGGCTCACCTGGTCACGCGATCCCCATAGCGAATGCTCTTCAGGGAACCGCCCTCAAACAGCAGCATGGTCATGAACTGCCCGTAACCTGGGTTGTAAGTCCACTCTTCGACCTGCTGGCAGGTGTTGACCGTTACGTTGGTGGTGGTGCTGGTGGTGGAACCTGCGGTATTTGGTGTCACAACGGTCGCGCTGGACACGGTGTCAGGCGTGGCTTTGCAAAAAGTGTCCTTCATGACAGGTTCGCCGCATTTTTGCAGGATCGTGCCTTTGGAATTGCCGATCTGCGCCAGGTCGCCCTTGCAGCGCAGTGACTGGGCCGAAGCGCCGGTGAAAAAGGATGAGGCCAGGAAGGCGAACATCACGACAGCAGTGCGGACAACATACTGGTTCATTTTGGCTTCCCCAAGGTTCAACAAGAGTGCGCGTGGTGCGCACTCTTCGAACTTTATGCGCAAATATTTGGCGCCGCAAGGCATTTATGCCCTGCGCCGGTTGGTCAGATTTACGGGATAACGTGCGTCCCGCGGCGCCTGCCGGCGCGCGGGCGCTCACTTATTCGCCGAGGTAAGCGGCCCTGACGCGCGGATCGTTCAGCAGCGCTTTCGCGTCGCCGTTCATGGTGACGTTGCCCGACTCCATGACGTAGCCACGGTTGGCAATGCCAAGTGCGCGGCTGGCGTTCTGCTCGACCAGCAGCACCGTCACGCCGCGGGCTGAAACGTCCTTGACCACTTCGAAGATCTTGTCGACCATGATGGGCGAAAGGCCCATGGAGGGCTCGTCCAGCAGCAGCACCTTGGGGCGGCTCATCAATGCGCGGCCCATGGCCAGCATCTGCTGTTCACCGCCCGACATGGTGCCGGCCAGCTGGTCCTTGCGTTCACGCAGACGGGGAAACAGCACAAACATCTTTTCCATGTCTTCGGCGATGCCCGCCTTGTCGCTACGGATGTAGGCGCCCATCTGCAGGTTTTCGGTGATGGTCATGCGGGTGAAGACGCCGCGGCCTTCCGGCACCATGGCCAGGCCCTCTTTCACCAGGTCCCAGGCGCCGCGGCCCTTGATACTCTTGCCCAGATATTCAATGTCGCCGCCCAGCATCGGCAGCGTGCCGGTGATGGCTTTCATGGTGGTGGTCTTGCCGGCCCCGTTGGAGCCAATCAGGGTGACCAGTTCGCCGTCGTTGACTTCGAAGTCAACGCCCTTGACCGCCTGGATGCCGCCGTAAGCGACCTTCAGGCCGGTCACTTTAAGGAGTGTGTTTGCCATGTTCTTGCTTTCCTTCAATGACCTGTGCCCAGATAGGCGGTGATCACTTTTTCGTCTTTTTGTACGTCCGCGGGCGCGCCTTCGGCAATCTGCTTGCCGTAATCGAGCACGGTGACGCGGTCGCACAGGCCCATGACCAGCTTCACGTCGTGTTCGATCAGCAGGATGGTGCGGTTGTCCTTGCGGATGCGGTCGATCAGCTCGCGCAGCTGCACTTTTTCGGTCGCGTTCATGCCGGCGGCCGGCTCGTCGAGCGCGATCAGCTGCGGGTCGGTGGCCAGGGCCCGGGCAATTTCCAGGCGGCGCTGGTCACCGTAGCTCAGGGTGCGGGCCTTGAAGTCGGCGTATTTGCCGATGCCGACATAGTCGAGCAACTCCTGCGAGCGCTTGGCAATGGCGGCTTCTTCGTGCTTGAAACCAGGAGTGCGCAGCACGGCGCCGATCAGGCCCGAATTGGTACGGATATGACGGCCGACCATGACGTTTTCGAGGGCGGTCATGTCGGCAAACAGGCGGATGTTCTGGAAGGTCCGGGCAATGCCGGCCTTGGCCACTTCGTGCACCGCCGTCGGCTTGTAGGGCTTGCCGGCGAGCTCGAAGGTGCCGCTGTCGGGTGTGTAAAGGCCCGTCAACACATTGAAGAAGGTGGTTTTACCGGCGCCGTTGGGGCCGATCAGGCCATACAC
Source organism: Polaromonas sp. P1_F6 (assembly GCF_056405695.1). Classification (NCBI taxonomy): domain Bacteria; kingdom Pseudomonadati; phylum Pseudomonadota; class Betaproteobacteria; order Burkholderiales; family Comamonadaceae; genus Polaromonas; species Polaromonas sp. P1_F6. The sequence continues at coordinate 314,450 of NZ_JBFUBQ010000002.1, read as the reverse complement.
CTGGCCACGCTCGATATGGATGCCGACATCGGAAAGAGCCTGCAAACCGCCGAAGCGCTTGGAGACACCCGAGACTTTAAGAATGGTTTCGCTCATGTCCATTCTCCTTAGGGGTTGATTGACTGGATAGGGTCCGGGCCGACGGGCTTGTTCAGCGACTTGCCGTGCTCGGAAGCGGGCCACAGGCCGCGCGGACGCATCAGCATGACGCTGATCATGGCCAGCGCGATCAGCAGCTGGCGCAGGATGGCGGAGTCAAGCCGGCCGTCGGTCATGGCTTGCAGCGGGCCGGCCACATGGCGCAGCACTTCTGGCAGCGCGGCCAGCAGCAAGGCACCCAGAATGACGCCGGGCAAATGGCCGATGCCGCCCAGCACCACCATGGCGACGATCATGACCGACTCCATCAGGCTGAAGGATTCGGGAGACACAAAACCCTGGAAGGCGGCAAACATGGAACCCGACACGCCGCCGAAAGTGGCGCCCATGCCGAAGGCCAGCAGCTTCAGGTTGCGAGTGTTGATGCCCATGGCCTTGGCGGCGATTTCGTCTTCACGGATCGCCATCCAGGCGCGGCCGATGCGGGAATTTTCCAGGCGGTGGCAAACCACAACCGAGACGATCACCAGCACCAGGAAGAGGTAGTAATACATCGACACCGAGTTGACCTCAAAGCCGAAAAACTCATGCGGCTTGCCCAGATCGAACCCGAAGAACTTCATCGAGTCGATCTGGTTGATGCCCTTGGGACCGTTGGTGAGGTTGATGGGGCGGTCCAGGTTGTTCAGGAACACGCGGATGATTTCACCGAAACCCAGCGTGACGATGGCGAGGTAATCGCCGCGCAGCTTGAGGGTCGGGGCGCCCAGCACCACGCCGAAGAATCCGGCGAGGGCCGCTGCGGCCGGGATGATCGCCCAGATCGGCAAATGCAGCCCGTTCGGAAACTGCGCCGCAATCCAGGGAAAGGCGTCGGCCAGGTGCGGCGAGCCGAGCAGCGCGAACAGGTAGGCGCCGACCGCGAAGAACGCGACATACCCCAGGTCCAGCAGGCCGGCGTAGCCGACCACGATGTTCAGGCCCAGGGCCAGCAGCACATACAGCAGCGCCATGTCGACAATGCGCACCCAGGCGTTGCCGCCCTGCTGCAGGATCAGGGGCAGCACCAGCAGTGCCGCCGCGACGATCAGGAAGGTAATGAGTTTTTTCGATTTGACAGAATTCATGATTGTTCTCCTTGTGTACCGGATGGACGCGGCGTCACGCCCGGTCCGCTACACGCTCACCCAGCAAGCCCGAAGGCCGCAGCGTGAGCACAAAAATCAGCACGATGAAAGCAAAAATGTCGGAGTACTGGCTGCCCAGCACGCCGCCCGTCAGCGGGCCGATGTAGCCGGCGCCGATGGATTCGATCAGGCCCAGCAAAATGCCGCCAAGCACCGCGCCGCCCAGGTTGCCGATGCCGCCGAACACAGCCGCCGTGAAGGCCTTCAGGCCGGGCAGGAAGCCCATGGTGTGCTGCACCGTGCCGTAGTTGGAGGCGTACATGACGCCAGCCAGCGCGGCGAGGATGGCGCCGATGATGAAGGTGGCCGAGATGACGGTGTCGGGGCGCACGCCCATGAGCGCCGCGACGCGGGGATTTTCAGCGGTGGCACGCATGGCGCGGCCCAGCTTGGTGTAATGCACCAGCCACATCAGTACGGAAAGGGAGACAACGGTTGCGCCCAGGATGAAGAGCTGGGTCACGGTGATGACAGCACCGCCGACCTGGAAGGGCTCGGAAGGCAACAGCGTGGGATAGGGCTTGTAGTTGGGCTTCCAGATGATCATGGCCAGGGTCTGCAGCAATAGCGACATGCCGATGGCGGTGATCAGCGGGGCCAGTTTGGGGGAGTTTCGCAAGGGCCGGTAGGCGATTTTCTCAATCGCGAAATTGAGGGCGCCGCACACCACAAAGGCGATCAACAGCGAAATCAGCAAAATAATCCAGCCCGGCGTGCCCGGCATGGAATCCTGCATCAGACCAATGATGGTCCAGCTGGTCAAAGCCCCCACCATCAGCACTTCGCCGTGTGCGAAGTTAATCAGGTTAATGATGCCGTACACCATGGTGTAGCCCAAGGCGATCAAGGCATACATGCTGCCCAGCACCAGACCATTGATGATCTGCTGTAGCAATATTTCCATAACTCACTCTCCGTCCGTTTGATGAAATCGCCAACTCCGCCTGGCGGCCACCATCCACCGGGATCGCCGGTGACTGGCTTGAGTTAACAAAAAGCCCGCCTATCAAAGCCGGATGGCTGGTGAAGTTGGCGAGCTAATCCGCAAATTGTAGCCAAGCGTCTCTAGCGAGAATCGAGCCAGCGGTGCGGTTTTCGCGGGGTTTACCCTTGAGAAAGTGAAATTTTCGGGTCGAATTCACCTTTATCAGCGGCTTTTGTTTTTTATCAGTTTTTCTTATTGTTCTTAATTTTCAACTCATTTAACTTATCCGCTATGCGTATCTCCAGTCCTCTGTTGACGGGGCGATAGAAACCTGGAGGTGACATGCCTTCCGGAAAATAATTCTCACCCGCGGCAAAGCCGTCTTCCTCGTCATGGGCGTAACGGTAGTTTTTGCCGTAATCGAGCTGTTTCATGAGCTTTGTTGGTGCATTGCGCAAATGCAGGGGCACCGGGCGGGTGCCGTCCTTGCTGATGAAAGCCTTGGCTTCGTTGAAGGCCTTGTAGACCGCATTGGACTTGGGCGCGACCGCCAGATAGATGACGCACTGGGCCAGCGCCAGCTCGCCCTCAGGGGAGCCGAGGCGTTCGTAGACTTCCGCAGCATCCAGCGCCATGCGCAAGGCACGCGGGTCGGCCAGCCCGATGTCTTCGCTGGCCATGCGCACCAGCCGGCGCGCCATGTAGCGCGGTTCGGCGCCGCCGTCGAGCATGCGCATGAACCAGTAGAGCGCGGCATCGGGGTCGGAACCGCGCACCGACTTGTGCAGCGCCGAGATGGTGTCGTAGAACTGTTCGCCGCCCTTGTCGTAGCGCCGCATCCGCTCGCCCAGTACCTTGAGCAGCCAGACGTCGCCGACGTCGGTCACTTTTTCGGCCTTGGCCGCCACGCTGAGGGACTCGAGCGTGTTCAAGAGGCGGCGGGCGTCGCCGTCGGCATAGGCAACCAGCCTGTCAACGGCTTCATTTGCTATTGTTTCGATAGCTGGTAGCGCATGCTCAGCAAGCACCTTGGCCACTATTTGCTTGAGATCTGCCTCCTCCAGCGGCTGCAACACATACACCACGGCGCGTGAAAGCAAGGCCGAATTCACCTCGAACGAAGGGTTTTCGGTGGTGGCACCGATGAAGGTGAAAAGGCCGCTTTCCACATGCGGCAAAAAAGCGTCCTGCTGGCTTTTGTTGAAGCGGTGCACCTCATCGACGAACACAATCGTGCGCTTGCCGCCCTGCCCCTGCCAGACAGACGCCTGCTCGACTGCCTCCCGGATGTCCTTGACGCCGCCCAGCACGGCGGAGATGGTGATGAAGTGAGCATCAAAACTGCTCGCCATGAGCCGCGCGATGGTGGTCTTGCCGACGCCGGGCGGTCCCCAGAGGATGCAGCTGTGCGGCTGGCCTGATTCAAATGCGATGCGCAGCGGCATGCTTTCGCCCAGCAGATGCTGCTGGCCGATGACCTCGCCCAGCGACTGGGGGCGCAAGCGTTCTGCTAGAGGTTGGCTCTTCGTTGGCATAAGGGATACATGTGCGGCATCTAGTTAGCGCAAGGGGTTCTTTAGTGTCTGGTCAGCGCTGCCTGGGGGCCGCAAACAGCTTGCGGTTGCGCACACCGATAATCACTACTGGCTCATCAATTCATCAAAAACTGCGGTAAATCCTTATGAAACTCAATATTGGTTGCGGTCACAACAAGTTTGCCGGATATGTCAACGTGGACGCATTTCAGGAATGCAACCCGGATGTAGTTTTTAACGTAGAAGTCACTCCGTGGATGTGGGACGACAGTTCAGTCGATGCCGTCATTTTTAATCATTCTCTTGAGCACATGGGCCAGCAATCCAGTGTTTTTCTGGGCATCATGAAAGAACTCTATCGCGTATGCAAAAACAGTGCTGTCATTGAAGTTAACGTACCCCATCCCAGGCACGACAATTTCATCAGCGATCCTACGCACGTGCGAATCATCACCCCCGCCCTGTTTGCACTGTTCGATAAAAAAAACAATGACGAGTGGAAATTGAAGGGCTTCCCCAACTCACCCTTTGCCCATTATCTGGGGGTAGATTTTGTGACCACTGATGTGGAAGTAGTGATCGCCGATCCTTATAGCCAGATGTTTTCGGACGGGAAGCTTTCAGGCGAAGAGCTGGAAATCATGGCGCGCGAAAAAAACAACATCCTCTCGGAATACAGAATCAAACTGTCAGTGAGAAAGCCAGAAAACCGGGTTTGATGACCACCATGAATCCGGGAATTGAAACCGGCATGGGAAAACCACCGCAGGCGGTTACTGGCGAATCAGGTCCGCCCCAGCCGGCGTCTTGAACTGGAAGCTCGCAGGGCCAAGTGCAGGGTTAATCTCGAACTGACTGAAGGTCATCACTGACTTCTGGCCGAAGCTGTCAAGGATTTCCAGCATGGCGAGTTCGCTGCCCTTCCCGGTCGGTTTAAAACCGACGCTAATGCTCTGCAACTGGCCGTCTTTGGTTTTGGGTTTGGCCTGTATCCACTGCAAACCATCTCTGTCAGGCAAGGAAGCCAGGTTGAAATCGGCTTGCAGGCCCTTGAGGTCAGCAGCAGCGGCGATCACGGCGGCCGGGGTTCCGTTGAGTACCTGGGCGAGCTTGCGCGAGGTGACCTGGTTCAGGTCTGCGTCATAGAGCCACAGGGTCTGGCCGTCGGCCACGATGGTTTGCTCAAAAGGTTTTTTATAGACAAAGCGGAAACGGTTGGGCCGTGAAAACTCAAACGTACCGTTCGACGTCTTGCTGCGTGCAGCCTGGCCGTCCTTGCCGGGCGCAGTCACCACCTGGGAGAACTCGGCGCGGCCGCTGCTGACGGTCTTCACGAAAGTTTCGAGGCTTTCCAGGCCGTCGGCCCATACGGAATGGGCGCAAGCAGCTATCAAAATAGTAGCAAAATATTTCTTCATGATCGTCACTCCGCCCGTGAGGGCACCAGGATTTCGCGCTGGCCGCTGCCGCTCATGGCGCTGACCAGCCCGGCTTTTTCCATGTCTTCGACCAGCCGCGCCGCGCGGTTGTAGCCGATCTTGAGATGACGCTGCACCAGTGAAATGCTGGCTTTGCGGTTTTTCAGCACGACTTCCACGGCCTGGTCGTACATCGGGTCTTTTTCACCGCCGCCGTTGCCGCCACTGCCGCCATCACCCAGCAGGTCGCCGTCCTCGCCATCGACCGTGCCGCCTTCCAGAACGCCATCGATGTAATTGGGTTCGCCCTGCAGCTTGAGGTAGGCCACCACGCGGTGTACTTCATCATCGCTCACAAACGCACCATGCACCCGAATTGGAAAGCCTGTACCACTCGGCATGTAAAGCATGTCACCCATTCCTAACAATGCCTCAGCGCCCATCTGGTCAAGGATGGTCCGGCTGTCGATCTTGCTGCTGACCTGGAAAGACAGGCGGGTCGGGATATTGGCCTTGATCAGGCCGGTAATCACATCCACACTTGGCCTCTGGGTAGCCAGCACCAGGTGGATGCCGGCGGCCCGGGCTTTTTGCGCCAGGCGGGCAATCAGTTCCTCAATCTTCTTGCCCACCACCATCATCAGGTCGGCCAGCTCGTCGATCACCACCACGATGTAAGGCAGGCGTTCCAGCGGCTCGGGCTGCTCCGGCGTGAGGCTGAAGGGGTTGTAGATAAATTCGCCCTTGGCCTTGGCCTCGTCGAGTTTGGCGTTGTAACCGGCCAGGTTGCGCACGCCCAGCTTGCTCATGAGCTTGTAGCGCTTTTCCATTTCGGCCACACACCAGTTCAGGCCGTGGGCGGCCTGGCGCATGTCGGTGACCACCGGCGCCAGTAAATGCGGAATGCCTTCATAGACACTCATCTCCAGCATCTTGGGGTCGATCAGCAGCAGCCGCACGTCACGTGCATCGGCCTTGTAGAGCAAGCTCAGGATCATGGCGTTGATGCCGACCGACTTGCCCGAGCCGGTGGTACCGGCCACCAGGCAATGCGGCATCTTGGCAAGATCAGCCACCACCGCAGCGCCGCTGATGTCCTTGCCCAGACCGATCGTGAGCATGGACTTGGCTTCGTTGTAGACCTGCGATCCCAGAATTTCACTGAGCTTGATGGACTGGCGCTTGGCGTTGGGCAGCTCCAGCGCCATGTAGTTTTTGCCGGGAATGGTTTCGATCACGCGAATGGAAACGAGGCTGAGGGCGCGCGCCAGATCCTTGGCCAGGTTGACAACCTGCGAACCCTTCACGCCCGTGGCGGGTTCGATCTCATAACGTGTGATGACGGGGCCGGGAGCGGCGGCCACGACACGCACCTCGACGCCGAAATCTTTCAGCTTTTTCTCGATCAGGCGCGAGGTCATTTCCAGCGTCTCGGGCGCCACGGTTTCCTGGCGCGTCAGCGCACCGTCCAGCAGATCAACCTGCGGGAGCTTGGAGTCGGGCATTTCACTGAAGAGCGGCTTTTGCCGTTCTTTTGCCACGCGCTCGCTTTTGGGAATGTCCACAAGCACGGGCTCGATCAGGACCGGCACCGGGTGGTGCTCTTCAATCTCGATGCGCTCGTCTATCAAGGTCTCTTCGCGCTCGCGCGCAGCCAGCTTGCCGAAGGCGAGGTCTTCGGCGATTTCGCGCTTTTCGCGCCGGGAATCAATCAGGTTGTCAATCCAGGCGCCGACACGCAGGGCCACATGCGCCCAGGAAAAGCCGAACACGGCGGACACGGCAATCACGCCGAGCGCAATGAAAACCAGGCCCGAACCAGCAAAGCCCAGCCATTTCTCACCCTGCGTTCCAGCCAGGTAACCCAGCACGCCGCCAGCGTGGCCGGGCAACCTGAACTCAAAACGATACAGCCGGGACCATTCCAGCGCCGCGCTGGCCAGTAAAAGCAGGAGCAGGCTCAGCCAGAACCGGATCCGGCCGGCGGAGTGGGATGAATCGGCAGCAAGGGGTTCGCCGCGAAGCCAGCGCGCCAATGAAGACAGCCAGACCTGTGCGCCTGCCGCCAATGCCCACCAGACGGAAAAGCCCAGCAGGAAATAGCTCGCATCTGCCAGCCATGCGCCCAGGCGGCCACCCCAATTGCGGGCCGCAGCTTGGGCGCCGCCCAGGACGTCCGCGGTACCGGATGTTGACCAGGCAGCGTCTTGCGATGAATAGCTGAGCAATGCCGCGAGCCAGAAAATCAGGCCGAGCAGACCCAGAATCAGGCTGACTTCATGGGCAAAGCGTTTGATGCCGCTGGGCGCGCCCGCGGCTGGGGAATTTCTGGAGTTCAGGGTGTCGAGTGAGTAAGTCATGGCCCGGCTAGTACTGCGAGCCGGAAGTAGCGAGACAAAATGAAAGGGATGGATTCGTGCCCAGAGCAAGGCGCGAGCCGCAGCGAAGGCTATTTGCCTTCGCAAGGCTTGCAACGCCGCCATGGGTACGAAGACGCGCTTTCATGTTTCGATATTTCCGGGTTGCAGTACCAAGCTTACCGCAGTTGGCTAAGGGCTTTGAGGGGCGCCAGAGACGCCAAACCGTACGGCAGGGGTCTGCCAGGGCCCTATCCCAGCGTATGAAGACGCTCTTTCACCAAAAGCGAGCCATCGTCGCGGGTTTCGATGAATCCGCGCTCTTCAAGATCCTTCATCACCCGGCTGACCATTTCGCGCGAAGCGCCGACCATCTTGGCCAGATCCTGCCTTGAAACCTTGTCGCGGATCACGGCATTTCCGCTGCCGTCTTCATTGGCGAATTCGAGCAACGCCCTGGCCACACGGCCATACACATCCATCAGGGCCAGCGATTCGATCTGGCGGTCTGCATGGCGCAGTCGCTGGACCAGCCCCTTCAGCACGGCATAGGCCATGGAGCTGTTTTCCGGAAGGCAACGCGCAAACTCCAGGCGGCCCAGGATCAGGGCATCGGTCTGGATCTCGGCGCGCACCGTGGCGGAGTGAGGTTCGTTGTCGATCAGGCTCATTTCACCCACATAGTCGCCGGGGTGCATGGTGGCCAGAATGACCTCGCGGCCACGGGAATCCGTGGTGATGACGCGTGCGCGGCCGGTCAGGATGATGGAAAGGGCGTTGGATTTTTTGCCCTGTTCCACGATAGGCTCGCCGCGCTTGAACCGGCGCTTGACCACGGTATCGGCGACCGATGCAGCCTGGCTGGCAGTCAACACGGAAAAAAGAGGGACCCGGCGAATCAATTCCAGGTTAGACACCATCGTCGTCATAGCAGATATCTCCCAACCTCACATCCGACGGCTAGTCGCGTGAGTTCTTACAATGGCACGCAATCTCATAAGAAATCAAATGCCTGAAAAGTACCAGCAGCTGTTTTTACTTGACGCTGCACTTATGCGGCATGACTCTACATGAGTTCTTACACTTTCCCAATCAGTTTTTCATCATGAAACATTCCAGAGTCCTCATCCTCGGTTCAGGGCCTGCGGGTTACACCGCAGCCGTCTACGCAGCGCGCGCCAATCTCAACCCGGTATTGATCACCGGCATTGCGCAAGGCGGCCAGCTCATGACCACCACCGAGGTCGACAACTGGCCCGCCGACGTGCATGGCGTGCAGGGGCCCGACCTGATGCAGCGCTTCCAGGAGCACGCCGAGCGCTTCAAGACCGAGATTATTTTTGACCACATCAACAAGGTCGACTTCAGCAAACGCCCCTTTACCCTGACGGGCGACAGTGGGACTTACACCTGCGACTCGCTGATCATCGCCACCGGTGCCTCCGCCAAATACCTGGGCCTGGAGTCGGAGACGGCATTCATGGGCCGCGGCGTTTCCGGCTGCGCCACCTGTGACGGCTTCTTCTACCGCGGAGAAGAGGTCTGCGTGGTGGGTGGCGGCAACACCGCCGTCGAAGAGGCACTGTATTTATCCAACATCGCCAGCAAAGTCACGCTGGTACACCGCCGCGACAAATTCAAGGCCGAAGCCATCCTGATCGACAAACTGCACGAAAAAGTGGCCGCGGGCAAGATCGAGCTCAAACTGCACCACACGCTGGAGCAGGTGCTCGGTGACGCTTCAGGGGTGACCGGCGTCCGTCTGAAGAGCACAAACAGCGATGCCTCGCAGGACATCACCCTCAAAGGCTGTTTTATCGCGATCGGCCACCAGCCGAACACAGACATCTTTGCAGGGCAGCTGGAAATGAAAGACGGCTACATCATCACCAAAACCGGCCTGCAGGGCTTTGCCACCATGACCAGCGTTCCGGGCGTCTTCGCTGCCGGCGATGTGCAGGACCATATTTACCGCCAGGCAATTACCAGCGCCGGAACAGGCTGCATGGCGGCGCTGGATGCCCAGCGCTTCCTGGAACAAGGCTCCTGAAAACCAGAGGAAGCGCTGACTTCCTCTTTTTGTCTCTTTTTTCCAGTTCTTTTGCCACCCTGCCGAGGCTCTCAATCGGCAGAATTGGACCAAATCAGTTTTCAGGCTATAATCTATGGCTTAGCTGAGCATTTGCAGGTCTGTCTCGTGCAGATTTACCCTTTGCCAGCATCCGATTTCTAATTTTTTACGGAGAGTGCTCATGGCACGCGTCTGTCAGGTAACGGGCAAAGGCCCGATGGTGGGAAACAATGTTTCTCACGCAAACAACAAAACCAAGCGCCGGTTCATGCCTAATCTGCAGTACCGCCGCTTCTGGGTCGAAAGCGAAAACCGCTGGGTGCGCCTGCGCATCACCAGCGCCGGTCTGCGCTTGATCGACAAAAAAGGCATCGACGCGGTCCTGGTGGACCTTCGTGCCCGCGGTGAAGTCTAAGGAGAAGCATCATGGCTAAAGGCGCACGCGAAAAAATCAAGCTGGAATCGACTGCCGGCACGGGTCATTTCTATACGACCACCAAAAACAAGAAAACCACGCCCGACAAGATGCTGATCATGAAATTTGATCCCAAGGCACGCAAGCACGTGGAATACAAAGAAATCAAGCTGAAATAAATAGTTACGAGTCCGTGCCTAGTTAAAAACTAACCGCTCGGTCGGCACATCCAGATAAAGGACACCTCGGTGTCCTTTATTTTTTGGGATTTAGAAAACAAAACTCCCATCAAGTAAGCAGGTTGCTACGCGGCTTGTTTGAATCCTGTCGAAATCTGGTCCACATAAGCCTAGCTGTGGTTTAAGTCTTACCACCAAGGCGGCACATCACGCACAGCGCCACAACGCAATCATCTGGCAAGCCAAATCCGCAACCAACTCAGGCTAACTCCAAGAGCAGAGTCATCGACGGAACTTTATAGACTATTTTCCAAATAGGGCCAGAAGGTTATGACGCCGGTTGCCGCTGCTGCGCAAGCCGCAATTAACACGCCGCCGGCGGCAAGATCCTTTGCGCATTTGACTGCCAACGAATATTGTGGCGACATAACATCGCAGAGCGACTCCACTGCAGTGTTCATGGCCTCTGCCATCCAAACCATGGTCATCGCACCAATCAGCCAGCGCCAGTCGCCGGCGTCCACTCGGCACCAACCGGCCAGCCCCGTCACTAGTATTGTGGCGATGAGATGCAGCCATGCGTTGTGCTGTGTTTTAAGCATCAAGGCAATCCCCTCGAAGGCATAACCAAAGCTCTTGAGGCGTGCGACCAGAGTGAATCGTTGCGCCGCGCGGGCATGAGGGACTTCTTTCATTTCCCATCCTTCCTGTTTACCAAGCGCCAAGCCTGGGCAACACATGAACGTCGAACGGTGCACACCCGCATAACCTGCAACCCATACAAGCAGCCCCATACCGTGGCCATCAAAATACAGCAACCCATCACAGCGCGCCGGCCGGCTCTAGCGTCACACAGGTGCGCCCAGCAAGCGGAATCTGCAAGCACACATTTCCCATGCCATCAGCCAGAACCTGCGTCAGGCATGCGCCTGTGACCCGATAAGGTGCCAACGGACGCAAGCCCGACACGCCCAAGCTCTTAATGCCATCACCGGCTCCGCCGTACAGCACCGCTTGCAAAGAGCTGCTTACAGCATCGGAGTGCGCAGCTGCAACCAGCACATCGGGATAGGACAGGGGTTCCAATCTGGGACCTTTTGATGGAAGCGGGTTACTGATCAGGTTTCGAAAGCTGTCGCGCCCTCCCGAGTGCGCCATCAGCTCGACACCATGCGCCCATACCGAGGCCTTATTCCTGTGGGCGACCCCGTGACTGAGAGTAGTTGGACACTCGTACTCCAGGGCATCCATGCAGTTTTGATACACACACTCATCGCCCAACTCTGCCGCCGCCAAGGCCGTCGCTGCGTAAGCACTCCCTCTTGAGAAACCATAGTTTCCCGTATCGATGGGCCAGAATTCACTGCGTCGAAGTCGCTCATGACTATCGAACATCTGACGTCTCAACAACAGCCATTGGCGACGCGCCAGGTCAGGTTCCAGCGCATTCAAAAAGTAGCAGGGCATCGCCAGGGGCATTGCGCCGCCAATGGCGGGCAAGGCCAATCCCATGTACGTAGAACGGCATGGCACGTAGCGACCCATGCCATCCAGAAACTCCGCGTCCAGATGCCGGCGAAACTCTGGCGCGTGACCGGCCCATTTCATCTGACCGTACTGCGCATCGTGGGCACGCAATGCCGCGGCTCCCATTGTGTTGCACAGGGGATAGACCCAGTTGGGCTCGCAGGCCATCAAATAGAAGGGTGAACGTTCGTATTCTTTTTCCAAACTGGACAGCAAGGACTCAAAACTGTGTTCGTAGCGTTTTCCGTTCGGATGCACCAGCGTAAAGGCACCTTTTTTCGAAAACTCCTGACTTCCTGTGCTGGCCTGGAACAAGGCCATCTGCAGCGCCACGAAGCCCGTGTACATGATGTTTTCACGGGCAGCAGGGTCGGAGTTCCACCGCAAGTTTCCCCATAGATTTTCCAGCGACCAGTAGGCCCATGCGCGATGCTGTGTCTGCTTGTTCAGCAACCTGCTTTGCGCGTCGCTCATGTACCCGCCTAACGCAGGCGTGAAGCGTGCCTGCGTCAAGGCAATGCCATAAGCCAGAAAGTTGACTTGATACCGAAGCGCCGCCGTCTGAAATTGATCGCGTTGCTCGAATCCCGAAAATTCATCGAAAGGTTGCAGAGCCCGATCGAGTGCGAACCTCAGACGACGCAGATGCGCCAAAGACATTTCCGGTTTTTGCCTTGATGATTGGGCTGTGAAGATCGTGTCCAATCGAGCCATTTGTCGGATCAAGTAGTCGTTATCGATGCGCCTTTGCCGGCCTGAAAACATAAACCAGGCCAGCATCGACAGGCAGCCCGCCGCAGCAGACAGCGCGAGCACGCAGTACACATTAAGAACCACACCTGGCTGAATTGCACCATGGCTCATGCTCGCGGCCCAAAACGCCGAACCGAGCCAAACAAGCGGAGGCAGCAACACATTGCCCGTGCCAAACCAGACCAACAGCGCAAACGCCAAGGCACCAACCGAGCACAGCCAGGCGGCTATATGACCTATGCCACGGCCTGTGCAGATATCGGCGTGCGCCAGAAATCCGCCGCCCGGCACCATCAACCCCAAGCCGAAAATCTGCAAGCCATCCTGATGCCCGAAAAGCAGCAAAGTCGAGCCGCCCGCAACGAGCAGCAGATACAGTTTTAAAAGTCGGACAGTCTTTCTTGTCGTTACCGGACCGAAAATTCGTGTGTATGGCGGAAGAGCAGCGACGCTACGGATTGAACTCACAGACCGACCTTTCTTCGAAATGAAAACACCAGGTTGATGCACTCGGCTTTCGATAGGTGCAGTCTGATACGCGCCTGTGAGGTCTTGATGAACTGTATGAAGTAGGTGTGAAGTCGACCGCCAGACGATCAATTACGCTGCATCGACCCAATAGCCCGTTTTGAGTTGCGGGTGTGTGAATCTGCATCAAGGGTGCGCCGCTGTTTCCGCGATTCTTGCCTCGAGTATTGGCAAACAGCCGGTTTCCTGGAGGAAGAACCTCAAGCACTACGACCTGCCGTTGGCAGCGTTTGGCTCGTCAGTGGGCGCGACCACCAGCTGTCGAATGTGGGGACAGCGCTTTCACCTCGAGAGTGTGTCAGGTTCAGCGCAATTCACGTGAGAAGGCTCTTCTGTGTGCAGAAGATGACGAATCTCGAACGCCCTGATCAGTGCGCTGGTAGCGACCCTACCATTACCAAATCTTGGGGCGCTCGATCATGGAACTCGTACCTTGCGCCGAACAATAAAAAACCGCTCCTGGATTTCTCCGGAAGCGGCCTTAAAGTTTCGACCGGGTGACCAGGTCGGATATGTAGCGTCAGGTCAGGTGCGGGCAGCCCGCAGCTTCATCGAGAATTCGCGCAAGGCGGCGATACCGCTTTCCTCAGCACGGTGGCACCAGGCCTGCAGGTCCGCAGCCAGCTGCTCACGGGAAGCGGAAGTGGTCAGCCACATCTGGCGCAGTTCTTCCCGCATGGTGACCATCTTGTCCAGCACGGGGTGTTCGGCGCGGGCCTGCGCCAGCTGGGGTTTGGCGGCGGCCGGCACCTTGTCGTCATCGCGGTGCAGCCAGCGATTGGCTGCGCGCAACACGGACACGTCGGCTTTCTTGGCCTTCAGCACTTCGAGTTCCGCCCTGCCGGCGCGGCGCAGTTCGCGCGCGAAACCCGCCATGACTTCGTAGCGATGGGCGATCAGGGCTTCCAGGGTTTTTTCATCTGCCACAGGCTGGATGGAACCCAGCTGGAGCTTGGGCGGGACCTTCTTGACGGAGGCCAGGCCTACTTTTTCCATGGCACGGATATACACCCAGCCGATGTCGAATTCGTAGGGCTTGACCGAGAACTTGGCCGATGTCGGGTAGGTGTGATGGTTGTTGTGCAGCTCTTCGCCGCCAATCATGATGCCCCAGGGCGAAATGTTGGTGCTGGCATCAGGCGCCTCAAAATTGCGATAGCCCCAATAGTGGCCAATGCCGTTGATGATGCCGGCCGCCGTCACGGGGATCCAGGCCATTTGCACGGCCCAGACAGCCAGGCCTGCAGCACCGAAGAGCGCCAGGTCGATGATCATCATCAGGCCCACGCCCTGCCAGCTATAGCGGGTGTAGACGTTGCGCTCAATCCAGTCATTGGGCGTGCCGTGGCCGAACTTGGCCATGGTTTCCTTGTTTTTGCTTTCGGCGCGGTACAACTCGGCGCCTTCCCAGAAAACCTTCTTGATGCCGTAAGCCTGCGGGCTGTGCGGATCTTCAGAGGTTTCGCACTTGGCGTGGTGCTTGCGGTGAATGGACACCCACTCCTTGGTGACCTGGCCCGTACCCAGCCAGAGCCAGAGGCGGAAAAAATGCGAAGGAATCGCGTGCAGGTCCATGGCGCGGTGCGCCTGGTGACGGTGCAAGTAGATGGTGACGCTGGCAATGGTGATATGGGTGGTCACCAGCGTGTACAACACGATTTGCCACCAGCTGGCGGCAAGCAACCCATTGGCAAGCCAGTCGAGGGCCGCATCAAACAAGATCATAAAAATCCTTTAAACAATCTGAAGCAGTCGCCCATCCAGATGTGTCTCCAGGCGCTGCAAAAAATAACCACTTATTGTAAGGCGATCCCCCACAAATACCAAGTCACTTTCAGCACAGGATCCAAGGTCAAAACAGTGCGAAAAATCACGAATGAATATGTAACTTCGGCCTATCTGTCGTCTTTTGTCGCCAAAAATATCACGACTTTTGCCATACAGCTGCGAAAAACCCGTCCGTCTGATGCAGGTAAGGCCAGAGCCGAAGATAGGGTCCGCGGCAGAGCTTTTCCGCGTGTTCCACCCCCAGATGAGTCAACAAGGGCCCTGTTTCAAGGACGTTGAACTCTTTATTCGCCTCACTGAAGGCTTCAGCGATGGCTTCGTTTTCTTCACGCAAAACGCTGCAGGTCGCGTAAACCAGGCGTCCGCCGGGCTTTAGAAGCCGCGCAGCGCTCTGCAAAATGGCAGCTTGCTTGGCCCTGAGCTCTTCAATCGCCTTGGGCGTCTGCCGCCATTTGAGGTCAGGATTGCGCCGCAGGGTGCCCAAGCCCGAGCACGGGGCGTCCACCAGGACCCGGTCTATCTTGCCAGCCAGACGCTTGATCCGGTCGTCACGCTCATGGGCAATGGCCACCGGATGAACATTGGAAAGGCCGCTGCGCGCCAGCCGCGGCTTGAGCGCATCCAGCCGGTGCCCCGACGTATCAAACGCATAAAGGCGCCCGGTATTGCGCATGGAAGCCCCCAGGGCCAGGGTCTTGCCACCTGCCCCGGCACAGAAGTCGACCACCATCTCACCGCGCTTGGCATCGACCAGCAGGGCCAGCAGCTGCGAGCCTTCATCCTGCACTTCAATGGCGCCACGCGTAAAGGCATCCAGTTTGCCCAGCTGGGGCTTGCCGTCGGCAATGCGCAGGCCCCAGGGCGAATACGGTGTTGCTACGGTTTTGATAGCTGCTTTCGCAAGCTCCTTCTGGACTTCAGCCCGTTTGTCCTTGAGCGTGTTGACGCGCAAATCAAGTCCGGCCGGTGCGTTCAGGCTCTCGACCAGCGGCCAGAAATCATCACCCAGCTGCTCTTTCAACGGATCAACCAGCCACTGCGGGAGGTTGTGGCGATGCAGCTCCATCAGGTCCGATGGTTTGACCTGGTCGCAACGCGCCAGCCAGTCTTTTTCCTGGTCGGTCAGCGCACCCATAAGAAAGTCGCGGTCCGCTGCGAAACCAAGAATCGCAAGACGCCGCTCCGGCGCGCCGCTGCCATGCTGGGCCAGATAGGTATAAAGATTTTTCTTGCGCAGAACACCGTAAATCGTTTCCGCCACGGTGGCGCGTTCACGCGGGCCGAGGCGATAGTCGCGGAAATAGCGCGACACCACCATGTCGGCGGGATGATCAAATTTGAGGACCTGCTTGAGAAGCTCGGAACAACTGTCGAGTAAGGCTTTAGGATGCATAGCCTCCATTGTCCCACCGAGCCACCGCGCAATATTTTTAAACCCTGATCCCTCATGCCAGAAGCCACCGCACACGCATTGCCTCCCCTGATAGAAACCCCGCCCGGTCTGTACCGCCACTACAAAGGCATGCTGTATGAGGTAGTCGGCACCGTGCGCCACAGCGAAAGCCTGGAGCCCATGACTCTGTACCGCGCGCTCTACGGCGAAAAAGGGCTATGGGTGCGGCCTGCTGGCATGTTCAATGAAGAGGTCGTGATCGACGGGGTGAAACAACCGCGATTTGCCCGGCAACCTGGTTAAGCACCGCATCCCCAATAAAAGAAACGGCGGCCGCCGCGCCGGGCCGCCCCAAGCAAGGCCAGCCCCTGTCTCATAGGAAAGGGGCAGCGAACGCCGAAGGCACGTAGCGGCGGAGCGTGGGGGCCATCTCACCGATAATCATGGGTTATGTCCGAAACCCAAGCTTCCACTGAAATCGAAAAACAGGTCAAGCGCCGCCGCACGTTTGCCATCATCTCCCACCCCGACGCGGGTAAAACCACGCTGACCGAAAAGCTGTTGCTGTTCTCGGGTGCAATCCAGATCGCCGGCAGCGTCAAAGCCCGCAAGGCTGCGCGCCACGCCACCTCCGACTGGATGGAGATCGAAAAGCAGCGCGGCATCTCGGTCGCGAGCTCGGTCATGCAGATGGAATACCGCGACTGCGTCATCAACCTGCTCGACACACCGGGCCACCAGGACTTCTCCGAAGACACCTACCGTGTGTTGACCGCCGTGGACGCCGCGCTGATGGTGATCGACGCGGCCAACGGCGTTGAGCCGCAAACCCGCCGCCTGCTGCAGGTCTGCCGCGCGCGCAACACGCCCATCCTGACCTTCGTCAACAAGATGGACCGGGAGGTGCAGGATCCGATGAGCGTGATGGACGAGATCGAGCGCGAACTCGGCATGACGGTCATTCCCTTCACCTGGCCGGTCGGCATGGGCAAACTTTTCCATGGTGTCTACGACAGGCGCGAAGACCGCATGCGCGTCTTCAGCCCCGGCGAAGAAAAAGCCGGCGGCGACGATGAAATCCTGGCCGGCCTGGACAACGCCGAAGCCGCCAAGCGTTTTGGCGCCGAATACGCACAGGCACAAGGTGAAATCGAGCTGGTGGCCGGTGCCACGCCTGAATTCAACCGCGCCGAATTCCTTGCCGGCAAACAGACGCCCATGTTCTTCGGCTCGGCCATCAACAACTTCGGGGTGCAGGAAGTGCTGGACGCGCTGGTCGACCTGGCACCCGCACCCGCGGAGCGCGAAGCCATCCAGCGCGTGGTGCACCCCGAAGAGAAAAAATTCTCCGGCGTGGTCTTCAAGATCCAGGCCAACATGGACCCGGCCCACCGCGACCGCATCGCGTTTTTGCGCGTGGCCAGCGGCGAATTCACCCGAGGCATGCGCCTGAAGGTGGTGCGCAGCGGCAAAGAGCTGCGGCCCAACACCGTGGTGAGCTTCATGAGCCAGCGCCGCGAGCTGCTCGACACCGCCTTCGCCGGCGACATCATCGGTATTCCCAACCATGGCGTGCTGCAGCTGGGCGACACGCTGACCGAAGGCGAAGCGCTGCAGTTCACCGGCCTGCCCTTCTTTGCGCCTGAAATGTTCCGCGCTGTCGAGGTAGCCGACCCGCTGCGCAGCAAGCAGCTGCGTGCCGGCCTCACGCAGCTGGGTGAAGAAGGCGCGATCCAGGTGTTCCGCCCGATTGCCGGCTCATTGCTGCTGCTGGGCGCTGTCGGCCAGCTGCAGTTTGAAGTGGTGGCTCACCGCCTCGAGCACGAATACGGCGTCAAGGCCCGCATCATGGGCAGCAACTTCAACCTGGCCCGCTGGGTGACGTCCGAGGACCCGAACGAGCTCAAGAAATTCATGGACGCCAACGCCCACCGCGTGGCGCTGGATGCGGTCGATGCGCCCACCTTGCTGGTGGATCACAGCGCCACCCTGCGTGCCGTGGAGCAGCAGTGGCCCAAGATCAAGTTCCATGCACTGCGCGAGCACGCCGGGCTGGTTTTCCAGTCGAAAATGTAAGGACTTTTGGCCTGCAGGCCAATCAGGACATGCGCAAGCAGCTATAAAATCTATAGCACCTTGCGCGCGTATCCTGAAGCCCCGGCCTATTGGGCCTTGAGGAAATCGCCCACTTCCAGCAAGATCAGTTCGTTGTCGTCCGCCTTGTTGGGTTCGCGGCTGCTGGAGAACGGCAGGTTGTTGTCGTTGCCCACCACGATGTGTGTGGCATCCACCACGTCCACGTTTTCAATCGTGAAGAACGGGAAGGTCAGCACGCCGTTGTTCAGGGGCTTGCGCGCCAGCTTCGCCGGGTCGGCAATGGCCATCAAATCGATGTAGCCGATCTTGCGCAACGCACCGCCGGGATTGGCGTCGCTCAGCTCCACCTTGTAGACACGCTTGAACTTCGCAATGTCGTGGAAGCAGTCGGTGCGCTTCTGACCTTCCGGGCAAGCCTTGTCGGCCGTGCCTTCGCCGTTGTCGCGCTCAATGATCAACCCGGTCGTGCCGTCGATCATGTTG
Organism: Polaromonas sp. P1_F6; assembly: GCF_056405695.1. NCBI lineage: Bacteria > Pseudomonadati > Pseudomonadota > Betaproteobacteria > Burkholderiales > Comamonadaceae > Polaromonas > Polaromonas sp. P1_F6. The sequence goes on along the minus strand of NZ_JBFUBQ010000002.1, from coordinate 295,695 downwards.
AAGTCGCCGATCGCGTGGCTGTTGCTCTCCAGCATGTATTTCCAGTGGCGGCCCGTCCAGGATTCGCTCTTCACGTCAAACTCCAGCACGCGCAGGTAGTCCTTGCCGCCCACGTTTTCATTGCCTTTGATGGCGGCGTCATACAGCGCGCCCTCGAGCAGCGCATACAGCTTGCTGCCGTCTTTCGAAGCTGCCATGCCTTCAAAACCCTTGGAGCGGCGAACCTGGAAATCCACCGCGCCGCCCGGCACGCCGGGAGTTGTCACGGCCGGATGGTCGGGCGAACGCACGGCCTTGCCGTCAACCAGCGTGTCAAACACCGCCAGCACTTTGCCCTTCATGTCGGCCTTGATCAGGAAAGGGCCGAACTCGTCGCCAATCCACAAGGCGCCACCGGCGAACTGGAAGCTTTCGGTGTCAAAGTCGCTGCCCGTGAGGTAGCGCTGCTTCGTGCCTTCATGGACGATGCGAAACGGCACTTTTTTGTCGGGATCGTGCAGGAAAATCGTTTCCAGCCGCTTCATGGCACCAGCCTTGAAATCAACCTTGTAGCGGTTCAGGTACAGCATGGCATCCGGCGAATTGGCTTTGGAGCCAAAGCCGTTGTCGGTCAGGATCCAGAAGCTGCCATCGGGCATTTTTTTGATGCCTGAATGGCCCTGCAAGGGCTGGCCCTTGAAAGGCACACCCACACCCGTAGGCCTGCCGGCAGACAGGCCTTCCACCGTGCCCAGCGCTTCCGTGCGCTTGCCATTGGTGAACTTGCCGCTGACCTGCAGGTCCTGCGGCGCATCTTTGGGCGCGGCAATAAATGATTGGGCAGGTACCACCACATGGCCGGCCAGTGTGGCCGGAAAGGCGGTCTGGGCTTGCAGCGGCGCAGCCAGCGCAACGGCTGCCAGCGCAGGAAAGATGGCTTTGAAGACAGATTTGAATGCGGGGCGCCGGTTGGCGGCAAAACGGGAAGAAGGCATGGGCAATCCACTGTTGATGAAAAGCGGATGGTGGCCAACGCATGTGACGCGCTGATTACACACAGCGCCCCCGCGTCCGCATCGGGTGTTTGCACGGCAGGGCTACGGCCTTCCGGGCAGGCCGTTTTTTGCAATAAGCTATACAGATGTATCGAACGGCAAGCCTGCGTGGTTTTTTCCTGATGTTGCTCTGCGCATTCTTCGGCGCAGCCCATGCACAGGTCTTTGACCGCCTGTACGAAGACAGTCCCACAATCACACTGGCCCAGCCGCTGCAATGGGTCGCGGTGCCCAAGGATTCCATCGAGTCACCTGATGCCTTGACGGCTGGCGATGCCGCAACCGGGCCGTGGAACTTTCAGCCCTATACAGACGACTCCATCCTTCCCACCTCGAACACGCAAGACGTCTGGGCCAGTTTTTCACTGCCGGCCACCGAAGCCCTGCAGACCTGGTACATCCGGATGCCGGGCCAGGCGATCTTCAAGGCGAGCCTTTTTTCGCGCAACCCGCAAGGCGGCTGGCTGGTCCAGTCCGCGGGCGAAGCGATTGCTCCGGCCGCATGGGCCTTGCGTACACGCGTGCCGAGTTTTGAACTGCAAACGCGCGGCGACGGCATGCAGACCTACTACCTGCGCTTTGAGCACCGCAGGGCCATCACGGCGCGGCCCATGCTGCTGTCGCCCATTGAGTACATCGACGGCGCGTCCCGGGTTGGCGTGGTGATCGGATTGATGTGGGGAATGTTCAGCCTGCTGGCCTTTCTGTGCCTGGCCGCGTTCGTCATGGCGCATAACAAGGTATTTTTGTGGTTCGGCGCCGTCGTGGTCACGCTCATGTTCACGCAGCTGGTGCTGATCGGCTATGGCGGCTGGCGCATCTGGCCGCACAGCGCACACCTGAACCAGGTCATGGGCTGGGTGCTGTCCTCGGTGAGCATGGCCGCCGGTGCCTGGTTTTGCACCCAGGCCAGTTATGCCAAGAGCGGCTACCCGCGCATACACCGCCTGCTGCTTATCGTGGCGGCGGGTAGCCTGTTCATGGCCTGCCTGATGGCTGCCAGCCAGAACCTCGTGCCGCGAGATCTTCGCAACCTGTGGCTGGCGTTTTCCACCCTGGCCATCATGGGAAGCCTCTTGTGGATGTCGTTGCGGGGACAGACCTGGAACCTCCTCATCCTGCTGGGCGCCGCGCCCATCGGGTTGGCCGCGCTGGCCCGGCTTTCCTACAACGCGGGCTGGGTCTGGAATGTTGAAGCGGCACAGGCAGCCGGTGTCCTGTCGGCGATGATCGGTCTGCTCTGGGTTTTCCTCGTGCTGGCATGGCGCAGCCGGGCCGCACTGTTTGCCAACCACCGCAGCGCCGCACTGGCGACATACGACCCGGCCAGCGGGCTGATGCTGCCGCGGATCATCGACGACAGGCTGCCGCCCATGCTGCTTCGCGCGCGGCGGCAGAAGTCGGCATTCGGCGTATTGATGTTGCGCTGGCTCGACCAGGCCCCGAGCCATGACGCGGCAAGCGACCAGAAGCGCGGTGCCGCACTTTCCCGCATCGGCGAAATCCTGCGCGGGGCAGCACGCGACGTGGACACCGTGGTTCGCCATGGCGAAAACGACTTCATGATGCTGATCGAAGGCCCGGTCAACCGCACCACCCTGTCGGAAGTTTCAACCAAGATCCTGGCCGACTGCATACGCGCCTCTGAAAAGCTGGGCGAGGCCAATGCCTTTAACCTGCACGTCGCCCTCTGGCATGACACGCCCACCGCCCAGACAAGCGCTCAGGAAGTCGTTGAAAGGCTCAAATCCCGCCTGCACCAGATGGCCTCCGGAACAAAGCGCTATGTGCAGTTTGTCGACTCACCGAGCGATACAGTAAGTGCCGCGGGAGAAGACGTGAGCCGTCGGGAAGACCTGCTGGCCAAGATCAACGAAATTGAAATTTCACACCCGGCCCTGGCCAGCGAACAGGCTTCAGCCCCGGGCCGCTGACACCCTGGTGGCAGATTCAGGCGCCCTGGCCACAGGCAAAGGCAGCGCCGTCTTGTACCTGACCTGCTTGAGCGCAAAGCTCGAGCGTATTTTCTCGATGCCCGGAATCGGTGACAGTTGCTCCAGGATGAACTTCTCCAGCGCACCGATATCGGCCACAGCCACACGAATCAGGTAGTCGCTGTCGCCCGACATCAAATAGCACTCCATCACGTCGTCATGCTCGGCGATGCGCCGTTCAAAGTCGGCCAGCGACTCCTTGCTTTGCGTGCGCAGACTGATGGAGATGAACACATTCAGGCCCAAACCCAGCGCCGCCGCGTTGGCAATGGCCACATAGCGGTCAATCACGCCGCCGGCCTCCAGCGCCTTGACGCGGGCCAGGCACGGCGAAGGGCTCAGGTGCACGCGGCGCGCCAGCTCCACGTTGGTCAACGAGCCATCCCGCTGCAACTCATCCAGAATCTTCAAATCAAGGTTATCAAGCTGCATCATCTTCAAAATTGATTATTTGCAGCATTTTATGCTTTTAAATGGTGTCGTTCCCCGATATTGAAGCAACACCTTCCGGATGAATCTGCGTAAAGTGATCAGTGCCATGAACGATTCCACACCCCACCATTTACTGATGCAGGCCGCTTCTTACACCGATCCTTCCGCTGACCCTGACCCGCAGGAAACCGCCGAATGGCGCGAGGCGTTTGAAGCCCTTGCCCTTACGCAGGGCCCGGCCCGCGCACGCGAAATGCTGCATGAGCTGAGCCGCGTCGCGCGCAAGCAGCGCATCGGCTGGCGGCCCGAACTGGCCACGCCTTACGTCAACACCGTTGGCGTAGACGAGCAGCCCGTGTTCCCCGGCGACCTGGCGATGGAAGAGCGCCTGGCCTCGCTGATGCGCTGGAATGCGCTGGCGATGGTCGTGCGCGCCAACCAGGCCGAGACCGGCGGCTCGGCCGAACTCGGCGGCCACATCGCGAGTTACGCCAGCGCAGCCGACCTGTTTGAAACCGGCTTCAACCATTTCTTTCGCGCACGCGAAGGCATCGGCCAAATTGACGGTGTTAACCAGCACCGCGGCGACCTGGTGTTCTTCCAGCCGCACAGCGCACCGGGCGTTTATGCGCGCGCTTACCTTGAAGGCCGCCTGGATGAGAAAGACCTGGGCTTTTACCGCCAGGAGTTGACCGCCCCCAGCCAGGGCGCGCAAGGCCTGTGCAGCTACCCGCACCCTTATTTGATGCCGGACTTCTGGCAGTTCCCCACGGGCTCCATGGGCATAGGCCCCATCAGCTCGATCTACCACGCGCGCTTCATGCGTTACCTCACGCACCGCCGTCTGCTCGATTGCACGGGCCRCAAAGTCTGGGGCGTGTTCGGCGACGGCGAGATGGACGAGCCCGAATCGATGAGCGCGCTGACGCTGGCCGCGCGCGAAGGGCTGGACAACATGGTCTGGGTCGTCAACTGCAACCTGCAACGGCTCGACGGCCCGGTGCGCGGCAACGGCCGCATCATCGACGAGCTCGAAAAGCTCTTTGCCGGCGCCGGGTGGAACGTCATCAAGCTGGTCTGGGGCAGCGACTGGGACGGCCTCTTTGCGCGCGACCTGACGGACGCATTGGCCAAAACTTTTGCGCAGACGGTGGACGGCCAGATGCAGACCTTTGCCGCCAAAGACGGGCGCTTTAACCGCGACAACTTCTTCGGCCAGAACGCCGAACTCACACGCCTGGCCCAAGGCATGACGGACGAGCAGATCGACCGCCTCAAACGCGGCGGCCACGACCTGGTGAAGATTCACGCCGCTTACGCCGCGGCGGCCAGCCATCAGGGGCAGCCCACGGTGATCCTGGCGCACACCAAAAAAGGCTACGGCATGGGAAGCGCCGGCCAGGGCAAGATGACCACGCATTCGCAGAAAAAATTCGACGGCGAAGAGCTGATCGAATTTCGCAACCGCTTCAATTTGCCACTATCTGACGAGCAAGCCAAAAACCTGGCCTTCTACAAGCCCGCGGCAGACAGTGCCGAGATGCAGTACATGCACGCCAAACGCGCAGCACTGGGCGGCTATTTGCCGCGGCGTGAAACGGCGGCCGACATCGTGAACATCCCAGCCCTGCCCACTTACGCGCAGTTCGCGCTGGCCGCCGACGGCAAGGAGATGAGCACCACCATGGCCTTTGTGCGCATGCTGGGCGGCTTGCTGAAAGACGCGGCGCTGGGCCCGAAGATCGTGCCCATCGTGGCCGACGAGGCGCGCACCTTCGGCATGGCCAACCTGTTCAAGCAGGTGGGCATTTACTCCAGCGTGGGCCAGCGTTATGCGCCGGAAGACATCGGCTCGGTGCTGAGTTACCGCGAGGCGCTCGACGGCCAGATCCTGGAAGAAGGTATCAGCGAAGCCGGCGCCATGGCCAGCTGGACCGCCGCTGCCACCAGCTACAGCGTGCACGGCCTGGCGATGCTGCCCTTTTATATCTATTACTCGATGTTCGGCTTTCAGCGCGTGGGCGACCAGATCTGGGCCGCCGCCGACCAGCGCGCCCGCGGCTTCCTGCTGGGCGCAACTTCGGGCCGCACCACGCTGGGCGGCGAAGGCCTGCAGCACCAGGACGGCACCAGCCACCTGATCGCCGCGACCATTCCCAACTGCAAGGCCTATGACCCGGCTTTCGCGGGCGAGCTGGCCGTGATCCTGGACCACGGCATGCAGGAGATGATGGTCGAACAAAAAGACGTCTTCTACTACGTCACGCTGATGAACGAGAACTATGCCCAGCCTGATCTGCAAGCCGGTTCCGAGGCAGACATCATTCGCGGATGCTATCAATTCAATAGCTGGTCGCGCACATCCTTATTGCCCCATAGCCCTGAAACATCTTCAAAAAAGGCTCAAAAAGTCGTTTTATTGGGCTCGGGAGCGATCCTGACCGAGGTGATCAAGGCTGCGCAGCAGCTGGCCACGCAGGGTATTGAGGCCACGGTCTTCAGCGTGACCAGCTGGAGTGAGCTGGCGCGTGATGGTGCAGCTTGCCAGCAAGAGGCGATCAATGACGGCGCTGTGACTGCGCCCTTCATCGCACAGCAGTTACAAGGCAGCACCGGCCCCATCGTGGCCGCCACCGACTATGTGCGTGCTGTACCGGAAAGCATTCGCGCCTTTGTGCCCGAAGGCAGGCGCTACCTGACCCTGGGCACCGACGGCTTTGGCCGCAGCGACACACGCGCCGCGCTGCGTGAATTTTTCAGCGTCGACGCGCAAAGCATCGTCAAAGCAGCGCTGCACATGCTCAGCCAAAAGTAGGCGCAAACACACCAAGGCTCGTGCGCGATTTGACCGCGCACGAGCCCTGGCACGAAGCAGCGCCAGCCTATTTGGGTAGCAGCACCTTGTCGACCACGTGGATCACGCCGTTGGATTGATACACGTCAGCAATGGTGACGGTCGCAACGCCGCCCTTCTCGTCGGTCACCGTGACCTTGCCGCCGGCCGCCTTGGCCACCAGCGTGCCACCGGCCACCGTCTTGATCGAGGCCATGCCCTTGCCGTCGGCAATCATCTTGCTGATGGCTGCAGCATCCCACTTGCCGGGCACGACGTGGTAGGTCAGGATGCCGGTGAGCATTCCCTTGTTCTCGGGCTTGAGCAGGGTGTCGACCGTACCGGCGGGCAACGCGGCGAAAGCCGCGTTGGTGGGCGCAAACACGGTGAACGGACCCGGGCCTTTGAGCGTATCGACCAGGCCCGCAGCCTTGACGGCGGCGACCAGCGTGGTGTGGTCTTTGGAATTGACTGCGTTGTCGATGATGTCCTTGCTGGCCAGCATGGGCGCACCGCCCACCATGACCTGGGCGAAGGAGGGAACCGCCGCGAACGACAGTGCCAGGGCCACGCCGATGGAAGCGAGTTTGTGTTTTGTCTGCATGTGGAATCCTTTGGAAGGTGTTGAATCACGAAATTGAACCTCAGCCGGAATCACGAGGATTCAAGCGGCTGTGATGAATACGGAGCGAGTGCTCCGGTGGATTCAAAACAGATGAGGGATCAACACCTTGCAGGGCGCATCACTGACAACAAAGGGTAAGCAGCGACCGCTGGCAGCGGCCGCAGATCACAGTTCAGGCGGCGCGTTCGAAGAAGGCACGCACCGCCTTCGGATAGATCAGGTGCTCCTGCGTGAGCACGCGCGCGGCCAGCGCCTCGGCCGTATCTCCCGGCAAGACCGGCACCACGGCTTGCGCCAGTGTCTCGCCATGGTCGAGCTCGGCGGTCACCTGGTGCACCGTGGCGCCTGCCACCGTGCAGCCGGCATCGATGGCGCGCTGATGCGTGTGCAGACCGGGAAAAGCCGGCAGCAGCGAAGGATGAATGTTGATGAGCCGCCCGGCATAGTGCGCAACAAATCCCGGCGTGAGGATGCGCATGAAGCCGGCCAGCACGACCAGTGCCGGCGCATGCCTGTCGATTTGCGCCATCAGCTCGGCATCAAACGCCTCGCGTGACGCATACGCGGTATGCGGGACCACGGCCGTGGCAATGCCCATGCCCCTGGCCAACTCCAGGCCGCCGGCGCTTGCCTTGTTGCTGATGACTGCGGCCACCTGCACACCCCACCGGCTGCGCCAGGCTTCTTTTTCAGCGGTGCGGGCGATAACCGCCATGTTGGAGCCGCCGCCCGAAATCAGGATAACGATGTTTTTCTGCGCAGTTGCCATAGCCCTCTAGTTTAGAACGCGGCAGATAGCAGTTCACAGGAGCCCGCCGCCCGCAACGGCACGAATGTCCCAACTGAGACATAAAATTGCGAACGACCGTGCTAAAAATAGAAAATCGACCGTAGACATACCTGCCAACCGGCCTGGAGACATTCACCATGGATTTAGCTTTCACTCCTGAAGAACAGGCCTTTCGCGAAGAGATACGCGCCTGGGTTCACACCAACCTGCCCAAGGACATCTCGCACAAGGTACACAACGCCCTGCGCCTGAGCCGTGACGACATGCAGCGCTGGGCCAAAATCCTCGGCAAGAAAGGCTGGCTGGGCCACGGCTGGCCCAAGGAATTCGGCGGCCCGGGCTGGAACGCCGTGCAAAAGCACTTGTTTGAAGAAGAGTGCGCACTGGCCGGCGCGCCGCGCGTGGTGCCCTTCGGACCGGTGATGGTGGCGCCCGTCATCATGGCATTTGGCAGCCCCGAGCAGCAAAAACGTTTCCTGCCCGGCATCGCCAGCGGCGAAGTGTGGTGGAGCCAGGGCTACAGCGAGCCGGGCTCCGGCTCGGATCTCGCATCCGTCAAATGCCGGGCCGAGCGCCAGGGCGACAAATACATCGTCAATGGCCAGAAGACCTGGACCACATTGGGCCAGTACGGCGAATGGATCTTCTGCCTGGTGCGCACCAGCACTGAAGGCAAGCCACAAACCGGCATTTCGTTTTTGCTGATCGACATGAAGTCGCCCGGCGTGACAGTGCGCCCCATCGTGCTGCTGGACGGCGAGGCCGAGGTCAATGAAGTCTGGTTCGACAACGTCGAGGTGCCGGCCAACAACCTGATCGGTGAAGAAAACAAGGGCTGGACTTACGCCAAGCACCTGCTCAGCCACGAACGCACCAACATCGCCGACGTCAACCGCGCCAAACGCGAGCTGGAACGCCTCAAACGCATCGCCAAGGCCGAAGGGGTCTACGACGACCTCCGCTTTCGCGACGAGATCGCCAAACTAGAGGTCGACGTGGTGGCGCTGGAAATGCTGGTGCTGCGTGTACTGTCGGCGGAAAAGTCGGGCAAGAACTCGCTGGACATCGCCGGCCTGCTGAAAATCCGCGGCAGCGAAATTCAGCAGCGCTACAGCGAGCTGATGATGCTGGCCGCCGGCCCCTTCAGCCTGCCCTTCATCGAAGAAGCCATGGAAGCCGGCTGGCAGGGCGACTTCCCCGGCGGCCTGCCGGGCGACGCGCCGCTGGCGTCCACTTACTTCAACATGCGCAAAACCACGATTTACGGCGGCTCCAACGAAGTGCAACGCAATATCGTCTCGCAAGTCGTTCTCGGCTAAATCTGATTCAAAGGAACACATCATGGATTTCGATTTCACAGACGACCAGGAACAGCTGCGCGACGCCGTGCGCAAATGGGTCGACAAGGGCTACGACTTTGAGCGCCGCCGCGGCATCGCCAAGGCGGGCGGTTTCTCGCGCGAGGCCTATGGACAGATCGCCGAGCTGGGCCTGACCGGTCTCTACATACCCGAAGACGACGGCGGCCTGGGCATGGGCCCCGTCGAGGGCATGGTGGTGATGGAAGAGCTCGGGCGCGGTATTGTGCTGGAGCCTCTGGCGCAGACATTGATTGCCGGCGGCGTGCTGTCGAACTACGCCCCCGAAGCTGTCAAGGCGGCATGGCTGCCGAAAATCGCCGCAGGTGAAAGCCTGGTGGTACTGGCCTACCAGGAACGCGCCGCGCGCTACGACTTCAAAAAATGCGAGGCAAATGCGGCTGCAGCCGGCGATGGATGGGCGCTAACAGCTATCAAAAGCATAGTGCCGGCCGGTGACAAGGCCGATGCCTTTATCGTCCCTGCCATGGCCAATGGCAAGCTGGCGCTGTTCCTCGTTGAGCGTGCGGCAGCCGGCGTGACAGCCACAGGCTACGGTACGCAGGACGGCGGCCGCGCTGCCGAAGTGACACTGAAAAACGCCCCCGCCACTTTGATCACCCTGGACGGCCTCACGGCCTTGGCCCACGGCATCGACATCGGCATTGCCGCCACCTGCGCCGAAGCCGTGGGCGTGATGGACAAAACATTGGCCATCACCGTCGAATACATGAACACCCGCAAGCAGTTCGGCGTGGCCATCAGCAGCTTCCAGGCGCTGCGCCACCGCGTGGCCGATATGAAGATGCAGCTGGAGCTGGCGCGCTCGATGAGTTACTACGCATCCCTCAAGCTCAACGCCCCGGCCGACGAGCGCACCCGGGCGTTGGCGCGCGCCAAGTACCAATTGGGCGTGTCGATGCGCTTTGTGGGCCAGCAGGCAGTGCAGTTGCATGGCGGCATCGGCGTGACGGACGAATACATCGTGAGCCATTACTTCAAGAAACTGACGCAGCTGGAAATGACGTTTGGCGACACGCTGCATCAACTCGGCGAAGTATCGAGCCGCATGCAGGAGACGGCTGGCGTATTTGCCTAAAAGTAGCGCTCCCCCCCGAAGCGGCCTGCGGCCGCCTCCCCCTCAAGGGGGCGCCACTGGCGGCCCGGCGAAGCCGGTTCCGCGGTGACACTGGACCTCGCACGTGACCGCGTCAGGACGCGTCAGGCGTGCAAGCGTGAGGTCTTCGGAATATGCGCCATCAAAAACTCCATCTGGTCCGCCAGGATGCGGCGGTTGCGCAGGATGAAGTCTTCCCAGAGGCTGGGGACATAAGGCGTGTAAAGCAGCGGCATGTGGGCCTGTTCGGGCGTGCGGCTGCTTTTACGGTGGTTGCAGGCGCGGCAGGCCGTCACCACGTTCATCCAGGTGTCTATGCCTTTTTGCGCAAACGGAATGATGTGCTCGCGCGTCAGGTCTTCCTCATGGAAATGCCCGCCGCAGTAGGCGCACACATTGCGGTCACGGGCAAACAGCTTGCCGTTGGTCAGGCCCGGTTTCAGGTCAAACGGGTTGATGTTGGGCACGCCCTTGGTGCCGATGATGCTGTTGACCGTGATGATGGACTGCTCGCCCGTGATGGCGTTGTGGCCGCCATGGAAGGTGACGACCCGCGCGCCCATCTCCCAGCGCACCTCGTCGGCCGCGTAATGCAACACGGCTTGTTCAAGGCTGATCCAGGATTGCGGCAATCCCTGGGCTGAGAGCTTCAAGACCTTCAAAACGAACCTCCATCATGGTGGATGACGCATGGAAACACGGCGTTCGGCTGACTGTGTATCAATATACAGTGAAATCATGACAAACAGGTTCAAATCCCCCATAAACCACTTTGAAGCCCCATTGAGACGGCCTCCAGCGCTATAAAAACGATAATTGCCCCATGAAAATTTTCCGCGGCTACCACCATCCCCAGCTGGCGGCGCAGTGCGCCCTGACCATCGGCAATTTCGATGGTGTGCACCGCGGCCACCAGGCCATGCTGGCGCTGCTGAAAAATGAGGCACAGCACCGCGGGGTCCCCAGCTGCGTCATGAGCTTCGAGCCCCATCCACGCGACTACTTTGCCGGTGTGGCCCGTAAGCCCGAGCTCGCCCCCGCGCGTATTGCCACCCTGCGCGACAAGCTCACTGAACTGGCCCGCTGCGGGATCGACCAATGCGTTGTGCTGCCCTTCAACGCAGCACTCGCATCCCAGCCGGCCGAATCGTTTATTGAAGATGTGTTGCTCAAGGGCCTGGGCGTGAAGTACGTACTGGTGGGCGACGACTTCCGCTTTGGCGCCAAACGGGTGGGCGACTACGCCATGCTGGACGCCGCCGGCGACCGCCTGGGTTTTGACGTCGCCCGCATGAACAGCTATGAAGTCAGCAACACCCGGGTGTCCAGTTCTGCGGTGCGCGAGGCGCTGGCGCAGGGCCAGATGACCCGCGTGGCCAGCCTGCTGGGCCGGCCTTACAGCATTTCGGGCCATGTGGTGCATGGCCGAAAACTGGGTCGCGACCTCGGTTTTCGCACGCTCAATCTCCGGTTTTCCCACTGGAAACCGGCAGCCAGCGGGATTTTTGCGGTGCAGGTGTTTGGCCTGGCCGACCAGCCCATTCCCGGCGTAGCCAACCTGGGGATCCGGCCCTCGCTGGACCCGGCCGACATCAACGGCGGGCGCGTGCTCCTGGAGACGCATTGCCTCGAATGGCCGGCCAGCCTGGGCCCCGAGGGGGCATACGGTAAAATCATCCGTGTGGAACTGCTTCATAAACTGCACGACGAACTGAAGTACGACAGCCTGGACAGCCTGAAAACAGGCATCGCCAAAGACTGTGACGAAGCGCGGGCGTTTTTTGCCCAGCCGCCCAAGTCGTTTCCAGCCTCCATGCACACGGAAACCAGCCGCCAGACCACGCGCGACCGAATTTAGACGATCTCGTCGCCTCTGGCCTCGCCTTTCATTTTTTGGCGACCGGCTTCTCCCCACCGTATTTCCGGCGGCCCGCTTTTTCAGGCCGCCCCAACAACAGCATCCCAGAAGCATCCCATGTCCGAAACCAAAACCGATTACCGCAGCACCCTGAACCTGCCTGACACACCCTTCCCGATGCGCGGCGACCTGCCCAAGCGCGAAGCCGGCTGGGTCAAGGAATGGGACGAAAAAGGCATCTACAAGAAGCTGCGCGACGTGCGCGCCGGCAAGCCCAGGTTCGTGTTGCACGACGGCCCGCCCTATGCCAACGGCAAGATCCACATCGGCCACGCCGTCAACAAGGTCCTGAAAGACATGATCGTCAAGGCGCGTCAGCTCAAGGGCCTGGACGCCATCTACGTGCCGGGGTGGGATTGCCACGGCCTGCCGATCGAGAACGCGATTGAAAAACTGCACGGCCGCAACCTGCCGCGCGATGAGGTGCAGGCCAGGAGCCGCGCCTTCGCCACCGAACAGATCGCCGGCCAGATGGCCGACTTCAAGCGCCTGGGTGTGCTCGGCGAATGGGACAACCCCTACCGCACGATGGATTTTGCCAACGAGGCCAATGAAATCCGCGCCCTCAAACGCATCATGGAACGCGGCTTTGTCTACCGTGGCCTCAAGCCCGTGTACTGGTGCTTTGACTGCGGCTCATCTTTGGCCGAGTTTGAAATCGAATACGCCGACAAGAAGTCGCAGACGCTGGATGTCGGCTTCAAGTGCGCTGAGCCGGAGAAGCTCGCGGCCGCTTTCGGCCTCAAGAGCCTGGCCAAAGACGCCTTCGCGGTGATCTGGACGACCACCGCCTGGACCATCCCGGCCAACCAGGCGCTCAACCTGAACCCGGAACTCGAATACGCACTGGTCGACACAGAGCGCGGTATCTTGCTGCTGGCTTCAGTGCTGGTCGAGAAATGCCTTGAGCGCTACCAGCTCACTGGCACCGTACTGGCCACCACGCTGGGCAAAACCCTGGCGCTGCTGAAATTCCAGCATCCCTTTTATGACGTCGATGCAGGCTACCGGCGCTTCAGCCCGGTCTTTCTGGCCGACTACGCCACCGCCGACGACGGCACCGGTATCGTGCATTCCTCTCCTGCCTATGGCGTAGAGGATTTCAACTCCTGCGTGGCCAACGGCATTGCCTACGACGACATCCTCAACCCGGTGCAGGGCAACGGGCGTTATGTCGACGATCTCGCGCTGTTTGGCGGCCTCAATATCTGGAAGGCCGCGCCGCTGGTCATCGACAAACTGCGCGAACACGGACGCCTCTTTGCCACCCAGGACATCCTGCACAGCTACCCGCACTGCTGGCGCCACAAGACGCCGGTGATCTACCGCGCGGCGGCCCAGTGGTTTGTGCGCATGGACGAGGGCGAAGGCGTTTTCACCAAAGACAAGGCGCCGCAAACCCTGCGCAAGCTGGCCCTGGCCGCCATCGAAGAAACCAGCTTCTACCCGGAAAACGGCAAAGTCCGGCTGCGCGACATGATTGCCGGCCGGCCCGACTGGTGCATCAGCCGCCAGCGCAACTGGGGCGTGCCCCTGCCTTTTTTCATCCACACCGCCACCGGCGAGCTGCACCCGCGCACCATGGAAATCATGGACCAGGCAGCCGCCATGGTGGAGGCCGGCGGCATCGAGGCCTGGAGCAAGGCCACGGCCGAGTCCATCATCGGCGCCGATGCGCCGGATTACATCAAGAGCACCGACATCCTCGACGTCTGGTTTGACTCGGGCACCACGCACGACCACGTGCTGCGTCACAGCCACGCCGCGCAATCAACCTGGCCGGCCGACCTGTACCTGGAAGGCCACGACCAGCACCGCGGCTGGTTCCATTCGTCGCTGCTCACCGCCTGCGCGATGTACGACCATGCGCCGTACAAGGGCCTGCTCACGCACGGCTTCACCGTCGACGGCAAGGGCCGCAAGATGAGCAAGAGCGAAGGCAACGTGGTGGTACCGCAAGAGGTGAGCGACAAGCTGGGCGCCGAGATCATCCGCCTCTGGTGCGCCTCGACCGACTATTCGGGCGACCTGGGCATCGACGACAAGATCCTGGCCCGCGTGGTGGACGCCTACCGCCGCATCCGCAACACGCTGCGCTTCTTGATGGCCAACGTGAGCGACTTCGACCCGGCCAAAGACGCCGTGCCGTTTGAGCAGATGCTGGAAATCGACCGCTACGCGCTCAGCCGTGCATCGCAACTGCAGGCCGACATCCTGGCGCATTACGAGGTGTATGAATTCCACCCGGTGGTCTCCAAGCTGCAGATCTATTGCAGCGAAGACCTGGGCTCCTTCTACCTCGACATCCTGAAAGACCGGCTGTATACGACCGGCCCCAAATCGCTGGCCCGCCGCAGCGCGCAAACTGCGCTCTGGCAGATCACGCACGCCATGCTGCGCTGGATGGCGCCCTTCCTGAGCTTCACAGCCGAAGAAGCGTGGAAGGTGTTCGGGCAGTCCGAGTCCATCTTCATGGAAACCTATGCCGAGTTCCCCGCGCCCGACGCAGCGCTGCTGGCCAAGTGGTCACGCATCCGCGAAATCCGCGACACGGTCAACAAGGACATCGAAGCCCTGCGCACCGACGGCAAGGTAGGCTCTTCGCTGCAGGCCAATGTCGCGCTGGAAGTGGCCGCCGAAGACCATGCACTGCTGGCCTCGCTCGGTGAAGACCTCAAATTTATCTTCATCACATCCGCTATTGATTTAATAGCTGCCAGCGCAGTATCAACGCGGGTTTCAGCCAGTTCTGACATCAAATGCGAGCGCTGCTGGCACTACCGGAGTGACGTGGGACACGACCCCGCCCACCCGACCATTTGCGGCCGTTGCACCAGCAACCTGTATGGTGCCGGTGAAGACAGGAAGTTCGCCTGATGGCCAAGACGACCTTCATCAAATCACCGGGCAGCATGCTCCCCTGGCTGGGCCTGGCACTGCTGATCCTGATCGCTGACCAGTTCACGAAGGTATTGATCCTGGGCTACTACCGCCTGGGCGACTCCACCTATGTGACGAGCTTCTTCAACGTCGTGCGCGTGCACAACACCGGTGCGGCGTTTTCTTTCCTGGCCGAAGCCTCTGGCTGGCAGCGCTGGTTTTTCACCGCCATCGGGGTTGCCGCGGCGCTCTTTATTGTGTGGATGCTGCGCTCGCATGCCGGTCAAAAGCTGTTTTCCTTCGCGCTGGCCTGCGTCCTGGGCGGCGCTGTCGGCAATGTCGTTGACCGCACCCTGCATGGCTATGTGGTGGATTTCCTGCAGTTCCACTGGCACGGCTGGTATTTTCCTTCGTTCAATATCGCCGATGCCGCCATCACCGTTGGCGCGGTTTGCCTCATCCTGGATGAGCTGCTCCGGGTTCGGCGTACCCGATAAACCGGAGTCGGACCGCTTGCAGCCATCCGGTTCAAGGGTATAGTGGTTCCGACCTTATGAAGCATTTGTTGAATCTTTTGGCAGCCATTGCGCTGCTCGTGTGGGGCACCCATCTCGTTCGTACCGGCATCCTGCGGGTGTTCGGTGCCAATCTGCGCCACGTGCTCGCAGTCAGCATCAGCAACCGGCTGGCTGCGGCCGTCTCGGGCATCGGGGTGACGGCCCTGGTGCAGTCCAGCACCGCCACCTCCCTTATCGTTTCGTCATTTGTCGGGCAGGGCCTGGTCACCCTGCCGCTGGCGCTGGCCGTCATGCTGGGCGCGGACATCGGCACCAGCCTGATGGCCGTGGTGTTCTCTTTTGACCTGTCCTGGCTGTCGCCGCTCTTTATCTTTGTCGGCGTCGTGCTGTTCATCTCGCGGCAGGACACCAATGTCGGCCGCTTTGGCCGGGTGCTGATCGGCCTGGGCC
Source organism: Polaromonas sp. P1_F6 (assembly GCF_056405695.1). Lineage (NCBI taxonomy): Bacteria > Pseudomonadati > Pseudomonadota > Betaproteobacteria > Burkholderiales > Comamonadaceae > Polaromonas > Polaromonas sp. P1_F6. The sequence goes on along the minus strand of NZ_JBFUBQ010000002.1, from coordinate 279,746 downwards.
TCATGCTGCTGGCCTTGCGGCTGGTCACGGCCTCCACTGAAGTTCTGACCCAGGCACCGGCCGTGAAAGCCCTGCTGGGCTCCCTCAGCAGCGACCTGCTGCTCGAAATTACCGCGGGCGCCTTCCTGGCCGTGGTGTCGTACTCCAGCCTGGCGATTGTGCTGCTCACGGCCACGCTGGCCGCCTCGGCCGTCATCCCCATTGACGTGGCGCTGGGCCTGGTCTTGGGCGCCAACCTCGGCAGCGGGCTGCTGGCGGTGCTCACCACACTGCGCTCGGCCGTTGAAGTGCGGCAGGTTCCGCTGGGCAACCTGTTCTTCAAGCTGCTGGGCATCATCGTCGCAGCGCCCTTCATCGGCCTGTGGCTGCGCCACGTGCGCCCCTACCTTGGCGAAGCCGCCACCGTGGTGGTGCTGTTCCATCTCACCTTCAACATGGTGGTGGGTGCCATATTCATTGGCTGGACGCAGGTGATCGCGCGCTGGGTGGAAAAGCTGCTGCCCAAGCCCGACAAAAACAAGGCCGGCGGCCGCCCCCATCATCTCGACCCTTCCGCACTGGCCACGCCGTCGCTGGCCATCTCCTGCGCGGCCCGTGAAGCGCTGCACCAGGCCGACGTGGTGGAAACCATGCTGCTGGGCGTGCTGGCGGTCATCCAGAAGAACGACCTCAAGCTGGCCGAAGACCTGCGCAAGATGGACGATGCCGTCGACGAGCTGTATTCGTCGATCAAGTACTACCTCACCAAGATTTCACGCGAAGCGCTGGCCGAGGAAGAAAGCCGCCGCTGGACCGACATCATCAGCTTCACCATCAACATGGAGCAGATCGGCGACATCATCGAGCGTGTGCTGATCGACATCGAAGACAAGAAGATCAAGCCGGGCCGCAACTTCTCGGACGCCGGCATGGCTGAAATCGTCGAACTGCACGAGCGCCTGGTGGCCAACCTGCGCCTGGGCATGAGCGTGTTCCTCAATGGCACGGTGCGCGACGCGCAAAAGCTGCTGGAAGAAAAAGCCCGTTTCCGCGACCTGGAGCGGGCATATGCCACGACCCACCTGGGTCGGCTATCAGCCAATACGGTGCAGAGCCTGGAAACCAGCTCGCTGCACATTGACCTCATCAGCGAACTCAAGCGCATCAACTCGCACATCTGCTCGATCGCCTACCCGATCCTGGATTCGGCCGGCGCACTGGCCCCCAATCGCTTGCGCCAGCCGGCACTCACCGACCAGGCCTAAGTAAGGCCCATGGCGCCTGAAAGAATCAGCGTCGCTTCGGCCGTGAATTCGCCGCGCTGCATGGCCTCGAGCAAGTCCCCGGCCTCCATCAAGCGAAACTGCTCGACCTCGCCGTCCTGGTTGTCGGGCACCATGCCCTCGGGTACGGTGCAGACATACCAGTCGATGTCCTCCACCACATAACCCGCGCCGTTGCCGTCGGTGGCCGGCCGCCGCGCCGCCAGGCGCCCGCCGTAGCGCATAGCCTGCAGCGCGGCCGTGTGCAGGCCGGCCTCTTCCCAGGTCTCGCGCACGAGCGCGGTTTCCACCGTATCGGCCGCCGACACCATGCCGCCCATCAGCGTGTCCCACAGGCCCGGATCATTCGATTTGTTGAAAGCACGCTGCTGCACCCAGAAGCGCCCGTCAGGTGACCGCCCCACCAGGTGCACCGCCAGCGTGGTGATGCCCAGCGGCCGCACAGCCGCGCGCTCCACCGTGCCCTTGCGGTGGCCGAACTGGTCGGGCACCGCGAGCTGCTCGTCGCGCCAGGCACCGGCGAGGCCCGCTTCATGCAGCGCCACCGCGATTTTGTTCAGACTGGTCGTGACGTCACCCATCACGCGCCAGCCCAAGGTTGAGGGGCGCTCTTCCTTGAGCAGCGGATGGCCGCCATCGGTCGTGACGTGCAGGGCCAGCTTGTGGAAGAAGCCGGGTTCTACCGATCCGATCACCGATTCACCGGCCCACAGCGGCACGCGTGGGCGCAGCGGCGGCTGGATCGCTCCGGCGCGCAGGGCTTGCAGCCATTGGGCATCAAAAGCAGGCGGCATCATCATGCGTCCTTGGGGCCCGTGCTGGCAGGCCATTGATATGCGAAAAGACCGGGGCAGCAGGCCATCCCGGATTCTGCTGCGCAGTTTACTTCGCCCACACCAACCGGACATTGCAAACCTGCCGGCCAGGCGGGAAGCATCAGCTCCGGAAATTTATTTGCTATTAATTTAATAGCTGCTCGCGCTTACCCCTATTGGATAAAACGGCCAAAACCCTTGAATTCGGGCGCAAACCTGCGAAGCTAGGCTTTGACGAACAAACCGTCCAGTCGCTTGTCCCACCTGGCCCCTGGCAACACATCAGCCAGCTGCGTATCGCCAAATGCAAAAGTCCCCCGCAGCACCTGCGCCAGCACCGCGCGGTAATCATGGTGCGCCGGCAAGTCGCGTCCTTCGTTGAGTTGGGCCAGGCCCGTCCATTGGCCATGCCAGCGTCCGCCGGCGACGCGGTTGCCCATGAGCCACATGGCATTGCCAAAGCCGTGGTCGGTGCCGCGTGTGCCGTTTTCGGCGCTGGTGCGGCCGAATTCGCTCATCACCACGACAACATCGCCGGGTTCGGAAAAATCCTGGCGCAACTGCGCGATGCCGCGCGCCAGGTTGCCGAGGTTGTTGGCCAGCTGGCCGGTGGCAGCGCCCTGGTTGGCATGGGTGTCCCAACCGCCGGCCGACAAAAAGCCGATGCGCAACTTTCGGTCGTTGCGCATCAGCGTGCCCAGGTGCTGCGCATCGAGTTGCAGGCCCACAGGGTCGGCCGCGCCGTTGCTGGCCGCCTGCATTTGCGCATTCAGGGCCTGCGGATTGCCGGGCGTGCCGTCGCGGTCCAGGCGCTTGTCTGCCATGCGTTTACTGTCTTCCGCCATTTTTTCGGCCCTGGCGTTTTTCTGCTCCGTGAGCTCCTGCGCACTCTGCATGCGGCTACCCGCACCCTGGCGGAAGGCTTCGCTGATCTTGTCGTCACCGGCATACAGGTCCATCAGCGCCTGGCGGGTTCTGTCGTTGGCCAGCACGCCGGTGCGCTCGGCCGACTGGCCGCGAGGGATCAACCTGACGGCCGCCTGCCCGCCCAGAATGGCCGGATTGGCCTCGCCCACGCCGAGAGCGGTGGCGCCCGGTGCAGCGGCTTTGCCCAGGCCCGCTGTGGTGTTGAGCCACCCGGGCGCGCTGCTGGTCTTGCCGCCCTGCGCGATCTCCATCTGGTACTGTGCATCGAAATGCGAACGGTTGGGCGCAGGCAGGCCGGCCGCGGGCACAAAACCCAGAACGCCTTGCTGCCACAGCGGCAGCAGTGGAGCCAGCGCGGGATGCAGGGCAAAGGTTTTGTCGAGCTTCAAGGCGGTTTGCGTCGTGCCGTCGGGCGCCGCAATCGCGATGTTCGGGCGCAAAGCGTAATAGTCCTTGTCTGCGTAGGGCACAAAGGCCGACAGACCGTCATACGCGCCGCGCAGGAAGACGACGACGAGGCGCCCGCCGTCCAGGCCTGATCGGCTTGCGGGCAAGGCTTGCGCCCACACGCCGGGCGCTGCCAGCGACAAGGCGGACAACGCGCCCAGGCCCACCAGCCGGCGGCGTTGCAGCAGATTCGCCGATGAAGAAAAATTGGGGTTCATAGGAGTCCTTGTTGCGGCATATTCCATGTCCAGATCAAGCGTGAACGCGAAGGCCCGCCGCAGACAGTGCTACAGCACGGCAAGGCGGGCCGACAAAGTGCACGTTTGATTTGGACATGGAATTATTTGCGCATGAAGTCAGGGCTGGCGAGCATCAGGCCGGTGCGCATCTGCGCGGGTTCCTGCGCAATGCGCTCGCGCGTCGCAATGCTGAAAAAGGCGTTGAGGTAAGACGGCTCAGCTGTGCGCTGGGCCAGGCCCATGGCGTAATCGGCGCGGCGCGTCAAAGCCTCGGGCGCAAGCCAGGTACCGGCATCGGTTTTGTAGCCGTCGGGCGTTTGCCAGCCATGCATGGGCTGGCCGGCCTGCGCCAGGAAGCCCAGGGTTTGCACGATATCGCGGCGCTCCTTGACACCCCCGGCCGCAGTGAGCGCCGAACAGGCAAAGTCCAGCGGGGTTTTAAACAACTGGTTGTCTTGCGCCCAGAATTCCGGTGATTCGATCAGGGTGCGCATCACCGCGCGGATGTCGCCCTGGGTAGCCGTGAAGGCAGTCGCCAACCGGTTGACCAGCGCGGGCGAGGGTTTGTCGGCCACAAAAAAACTGGCCAGCCGGATGGACACACGCCGTGCCGTCTCGGGCCGGCGTGCCAGGAAGCGAATGGCTTCCTCGCCTTCCGCAACGCCCTCACTGCCGAACGTACGGCCCAGCAGCACCTTGCCCTCCTTGTCGTGCAGGCGCTCGGCAAAACGAAAACCCTCGCCGTCCTTGAGGTTCACCGTCCAGCCGGTGAGGATGCGGGCCAGTTCGTGCACGTCTTTTTGCGTGTAGCCGCTGTTCACGCCCAGGGTGTGCAACTCCATCAACTCACGCGCGTAGTTTTCATTGAGGCCGCGGCTGTTGCTCTGCGCCTGGTCCAGGTAGAACAGCATGGCCGGATGCCTGGCGCTGGCCAGCAGCAAGTCTTCAAAACGGCCCAGGGCGTTGGCGCGAATCACATTGATCTCGTAGTGGCCGACAAAGGGGCGCACCGGTCCCTTGCCGACGAACACATTGAGGTGGTTGAACCAGAACTCGGTCATGCGGGCCAGCAGCGGATTTTCCAGCGCCGGATCGCTGCAGGACATCAGCCGCCAGGCGGCCGCGCCCTGAGCCATCTCGCGGCTGAATTTTTCCCCGCCTGTATCGGCCGCGGCGGCCATACCGGGCTTGGGCGTTTCGCGCGCAGCCCGGCGCATCTCGCGCTCGGCCTGGAAGCTGCGCGCGATGTCATTGAGCGGTGCGTTGATGCCGGCGATTTCGGCAGGAAGGGTGGGAGGGCGCAGGCTTGCGGCATAGGCCGCATCCAGTTGCTGCAGCGCCCAGGCGCGCGGCGAGGCCGCGGCGGCCTGCGTCGAGGCCGGCGTGGGTGCATACCCCAGGCGCGAAGCGGCGCGCCATGTGGCGGCAAGCTTGGCCGGCGGCGGCACGGCATCGGCCTGCGCCTGCGCCGCCGGGGCGGCGAGGCAAGCCAGGAAGGCCGCGAGCATGCCGGCCTGGGTGATCGCTGTGGGCATCGTGTTCTCCTGGGGTCTGTTAGCAGGCCCTCGCCCCTTGTAACGCATCCGCCACGCCTTGCGTTGAATGCCGCCCGTGGCTTTACACAGGTTTACCGCCCCAGGGCCGGTGGTTACAGCGTCAGGATGGTGCAGCCCGTGGTCTTGCGGGCTTCAAGCGCACGGTGCGCCTCTGCCACGTCGGCCAGGGCAAAACGCTGGTCTATGGGGATATGGACTTTGCCGCTGATGACCATGGCGAACAATTCATCCGCCATTTCCTGTGTGGTCTCACGCGTCGCAATGTGGGTAAAGAGCGTCGGCCGTGAAACGTAAAGCGAGCCCTTGGCTGCCAGCAGGCCGATGTCCAGCGGCGGCGTCTTGCCCGAGGCATTGCCAAAGTTGGCCAGCAGGCCAAAGGGGCGCAGGCAGTCCAGTGACTTGAGGAAGGTGTCCTTGCCAACCGAGTCGTACACCGCCTTCACGCCCCTGCCGCCGGTGATTTCCTTGACACGGGCCACGAAATCTTCCTTGGTGTAATTGATGGCAAAGGCCGCGCCCTGCGACAACGCCAGCGCGCATTTCTCGTCAGAGCCGGCGGTGCCTATGAGTTGCAGGCCCATGGCCCTGGCCCACTGGCAAGCGATCAGGCCCACGCCGCCGGCGGCCGCGTGAAACAGCACATGGTCGCCGGCGTGCAAGCCGCCCTGCGGCTGCGTGCGCCGCAGCAGGTACTGCGTGGTCAGCCCCTTGAGCATCATGGCCGCGCCGGTTTCAAACGAGATCGCATCGGGCAGCTTGCACACGCACTTGGCCGGCATCACGCGCACTTCACAGTAGCTGCCGGGCGGCTGGCTGGCATAGGCCGCGCGGTCACCCGCTTTCAGGTGGGCCACGCCCTCACCAACAGCCTCGACGATGCCGGAAGCTTCCATGCCCAGTTGAAGCGGCATGGCAAGCGGATAGACACCGCTGCGTTGGTACACGTCGATGTAGTTCAAGCCAACGGCCTTGTGACGGATGCGTATTTCGCCCGGGCCGGGGTCGCCTACCGTCACGTCTACCAGTGCGAGTTCTTCAGGTCCGCCGTGCTGGTTGATGCGTACGGCTTTGGAGGTGATGGAGGCCATGGATTTCCTTGCAAAGGTTGCAGATGGAGAAAGAAAAGGGGTGGCCGTCATGGTGCCATGAATCGAAATGGGCCGCAGGCGCCGAGGGTTGAACCCCGCGCGGCGAGAGGAAAACGGTCGTGCTTGATAAAGTCCCCGTCATGACCCAACGCCTCACGCCCGCCACCGCCACGCTGCTGGTGGTCCCTCCCTTGCTCTGGGCCGGTAACGCCGTCGTCGGCCGCCTCGTCACCGGCCTTGTGCCGCCCATGACGCTCAACTTCCTGCGCTGGGCCCTGGCCTTCGTGATCCTGCTGCCGCTGGCCTGGCGCCTGCTCAAACCGGGCAGCAGCCTGTGGCCTCACTGGAAACGTTTCGCGGTGCTGGGCCTGCTGGGTGTGGGTTGCTACAACGCCTTGCAGTATCTGGCGCTGAAAACCTCCACACCGCTCAACGTGACGCTGGTGGCGTCAAGCGTGCCGATCTGGATGCTGGTCGTGGGGGCGCTGTTTTTTGGCCAGACTGTGTCGAAGCGACAGACCACAGGTGCCGTGCTGTCGATTGCCGGCGTGCTGGTGGTGCTGTCGCGTGGCCAACGGGAATTGCTCATGCAGGTGCAGCTGGTGCCCGGCGACCTGTACGTGCTGCTGGCCACGCTGGCCTGGGCGTTTTACAGCTGGCTGCTGTCGCAACCCAAAGAGCCGGCGGAAATCCGCCGCGACTGGGCGGCCTTCCTGCTCGCGCAAATCGTGTTCGGACTGGCCTGGTCGGGTGCGTTTGCCGCCGGCGAATGGGCGTTGACCGACGCGCACATCCAATGGGGCTGGCCGCTGGCCGCAGCCCTGCTGTACGTGGCCGTGGGACCCGCGGTGATTGCCTATCGTTGCTGGGGCATGGGCGTGCAGCGTGTCGGGCCGGCGATTGCGGGCTTCTTTTCCAACCTCACGCCGCTGTTCGCTGCATTGCTGTCGGCGGCCTTTCTCGGTGAGTTGCCGCACCTCTACCACGCGCTGGCTTTTATGCTGATCGTGGGCGGCATCGTGGTGTCGTCGCGGCGCTGAAGCGCGCAGCAATTAGCGCAGCAGCGGTTTGATTTTCACAACACATTGTGAGAAATCGCTGCATAAAACTTGCCAAGCCCGCGTGGGCTCTTCAGAATCCGTTCCTTGCTTTGAGCCACTGTACAACGAATAACCTTGCGCAGTAAACACCTTGAAGCCCTCAAGACCATGACTTTGTTCACTCACACCTGACGCACCCTCCACTGCCCCCGGCTGGATGTGGTGTCAACCATACCCAGCCCTGCGGGCAGTCGGTGCTGTGCCTTCACGTGTGAAGCGCGCTCCGAAAACCCCAGGCTGATTTTTCGCCGGGGTTTTGCTTTTTCGGAGCGTGCACATGAGCGCCAAAACTTTTTCCCGTGACTTTGCCGCAGGCAAGGTCAAGCATTTGCGGCGCATGAAGCAGCCGCTGGCCTTGACCTTGCCGTCACCCACACCGCGCAATCCCGTGGTGCGGGCCCTCGTCCAGCGTGCCATCACGTCGGGTGCGGGCAAACATATTCGCAGCAACGGCGCCCATCGCCGGGCTGAAACCGTGGCTTTGCAAAAAGCCCTCAAAAATTTGACTGACTGACATGAAGAACGATATGACAACCGAGACGGTGGCCGCAGCCCGCGTGCCGCCCGAGCTCATGCGCGAACGCAGTGCCCACCTGGCCCTCGTCGCCACCGAGCTGAAGACCGAGCTGTTCGGTATTGACGACATCATCGACCGGGTGATCGAGTCGATCCGCGCCTGGTATGTGCTGCCGCACATCATTCGCCGCCCGGTGATCGTGTGCCTGTGGGGCCTGACCGGCACCGGCAAAACCCAGCTCACGCGCCGCCTGGCGCAGAAGCTGGGTTTCTACGACCGCTTTGTCGAAGTGCAGATGGACGGCTTCAGCAACGGCAGCAGCTGGCGTAGCGCCGACTCCATCAGCGGCATGCTGGCGGAGTCCGCCGTTGCCGAGAGCGAGCCTGGCATTCTGGTGCTGGATGAATTCCAGCGCTTTCGCACCATCAACGAAAAGGGCGATGAGGTCGCCGTCAAACGCTACCAGGACGTGTGGCAGCTGCTGTCCGACGGGCGCCTGCCGCCGTCGCTGTCTTTTCTGCAGGAGCTGGAATCGTCCCTGGCTTTCTCGCTGTATGACCACGAACGCGAGGAACAGGCTGATGAAAAGCCTGCCAAGGACGGCGTCCAGGCCAAAAAGCTGAAGTTCGCCCTCTCGCCCTACCAGGCTCAGGAATTCAAGCAAAGCCTCAAGCTCAAGGAACCACTACAGGAGGTGATGACCTGGACACCCCAGCAACTGCAGGAGCGCATGCTGGCGTTCAGGGCATCGACCGACTCGTGGGAAACGGATTACAGCCGCTTGCTCATCATCGTTTCGGGCAACCTCGACGAGATGTATGAGGGAACCGCCAAACGCGTGGAAGACTGCGACACCGATGCCGACATCTTTCATGCACTGACGAAAAAACTGTCGGTCATTGACGTCAAGAAGGCCCTGGGAGAGCGCTTCAAGCCCGAGCAGATCGCCCGGCTGGGGAACAACCATGTGATCTACCCCTCGCTGAGCCAGGCCACGTATGAGCGGCTGATCCGCAGCACCTGTGCCAGATACGTTGGTGAAATGCAGGCGAGTGCAGGACTGTTTTTTGATCTGCATGAATCGGTGTACCAGGGAATTTATGCCAATGCGGTCTTCCCGGCCCAGGGCACACGCCCGCTGTTCTCGTCGATTCACGCCATCCTGAGTGCGCCGCTGGTGAATGCCGTGCTGTGGGCGTTTGAGCATGATGTGCCGGCGGACACCACGCTGCACGTGAGGCTGGACGCCGCCACGCAATCCCTGCACGTCAGTCATGGCGAGTGCGGGGGCGGGAGCATCGCCTACCCCGTGCCGCTGGACCTCAACCAGCTCAAGCAGCGCGCCAGCCCCGACTTTCGGGCCTTGCTGGCCGTGCACGAAGCAGGCCACGGCCTGGCCTACGGCCGCCTGTTCGGCCATGCGCCGCAGGAAGTCAAGATCAACGTGGCGTCTTTCGAGGGCGGCTACAACAGCTATGTGCGCATGAAGGCCGAATCACGTCAAAGCTGCCTGGACCGCCTCTGCGTGGGTCTGGCCGGCCGCGCCGCCGAAGCGCTGGTGTTTGGCGAAGACGCCTGCACCACGGGCAGCGAGAGCGACTTCAAGAACGCCACCGCCCTGGCCGCGCGCTTTGTGCGCCACTTCGGTTTCGGCAACCGGCTGAGCCACACCGACGTGACCCACGACATGGACGACAACCTCAACACCGATGTTGAGCCGACCAACGCCGAGATCGAGGCCCTGCTCGCGCAGGCGTACGCGCGCGCACAGGAGATTCTCAAAACCGATTCGGCCTTGCTACTGAGCATCGTGGACGAACTGCTGGCGCACGGCCAGGTGAGCAAGGAGAAGATGGCCGGCCTGCTGGGAGTGGGCATCGCGACGGAAGAGAGAATGCTCATGCCTTATGCCGAGCAGCTCCAGCTGTTCAGCCTGCAACACGGGCTGATGCAGCGGGTTAGCGCTACTGCAGTGGAGGCTGTCGAACCTGCGCTTGAATGATTGCCTGAACGTTAACGCTAACTTGAGCGCTGGGGCATTCAATCCAGGTCCAGGCCGAAGTTCCGCCTGAAGGCATCGCAAAACTCCACAGTCCCACTGAGGGACAGGGTGAGCGTATGCCGCGGCTTGCCGGGCAGGCCGGCTTCCACCTCCAACCGTCGCGAAACCTCGTCATAGTGCAAGGCCTCGGGCGCCGTCAGCTCCTGCATGCCGTGCAGGTCGTAATCCCAGTCAAAACCCTCCTCGAGCGGGCCGCGCCGCCCGGGGAATTCCGCGTGGGCCCATGCCAATACCTGGACGGCTTCAGCATGGACGGCCAGCACCTGGTCCGGCCATGTGGAGGCCATGGCTTCCAGCGTGCCCGTGCCGTCGCTGCTCTCGGCGTAATCGAATTGGAGGTAGTCCAGGCTCAAGGGAAGCGCCTGGTGCTCAATAAGTGCCCGGATAAGCCCCGCCGTCAGCCAGCACGTTTTGCCCCGTCATGTAGGCGGCATGCGTGCTGCACAGGAAGGCGCAGATGGCGCCGAATTCTTCGGGCGTGCCGAAGCGCTGGGCCGGGATGTTCTTGCGGCGCGCATCCATGATGGCTTCCAGGGGCTGGCCGGTTTTTTGCGCAGCGCCGCTCATGGTGCCGCGCAGGCGGTCGGTGTCGAAAGCGCCCGGCAGCAGGTTGTTGATGGTCACGCCTTGCGCCGCGAGTTTGGTGCGTGCCACGCCGGCCACAAAGCCGGTCAGGCCGCTGCGCGCGCCGTTGGACAGACCCAGGATGTCGATAGGCGACTTGACTGAGCTGGAGGTGATGTTGACGATGCGCCCGAAACCGCGCGCCGCCATGCCGTCGACCGTGGCCTTGATGAGCTCGATGGGAGTCAGCATATTGGCGTCCACCGCCTTGAGCCAGGCGTCACGGTCCCAGTCGCGGAAGTCACCGGGCGGCGGGCCGCCGGCATTGGTCACCACGATGTCGAAGTCCTTGCGCAGCGCGAACACCGCGGCGCGGCCTTCGGGTGTGGTGATGTCGGCGGCGACATACTGGACGCTGGCGCCTGCGGGTTTGCCCTTATCCGTCTTCAGTTTTTCAGCCGCGGCCTTCAGCGTTTCCTCGCCGCGCGCCACGATCAGCACATGCACGCCTTCGCGCACCAGCGCCTCGGCGCAACCCAGACCCAAACCCTTGCTGGCGCCGCAGACCAGCGCCCATTTGCCTGCAATACCCAAATCCATAATAATTCCTCATTACAACCACGGGGGAGAGCGGCTCATGATACTGAGTAAATACAAAATGCAGGCGGGAATGGTTATCGCTCCCCTGCTCACATCGCTGCTGGTTTTCAGTGCGGCGACACAGGCCCAGCCGCAAGGCGAGGCCGTACTGATCAAGCGCGCAGCCCAACTGCGCGAAGGTCCGGGCGAATCGGCCCGCAGCCTGGCCCCGCTGCCGGTTCAAACCTCGGTGACCCGGCTGGGCGAGCGCAACGGCGCATGGATCAAGGTCCGCATGGCCGACGGCACCAGCGGCTGGGTGCACATGTTTGACATCACGGCCCCCAGCTCGCAGGCCGGTGCCGGCACCGGTGCACTGCGCAGCCTGTCGAGCTTTTTCAACAAGGGCAGCGCACAGGCGCCGGGCGGCGCAGTGGCCACATCCACCGTCGGCATTCGCGGCCTGGGTGCGGAAGACCTTGCCAATGCCGTTCCCAACCTGGCGGCCGTGGCGCAAGCCGACGCCAACCGTGCGAACGCTGCGCAAGCCAGGCAGTTCGCGGGCGGTGCCTCGCTGAACGTCCGGCAGGTCGATCCCCTGCCCACACCCACACCGCCGGCTGCCGCACCCAGCACCAGAACCGAACAATACGGCGGCTAAAAACAAGACAAGAGGCACCGCAATGAATCTTCACACCCTCCAAACACTGGCAACTCCCGCACGCCATGCGGTTTTTGCATTGACCCTGCTGGCCGGCTTGCTCCCTCTGGGCGCTCATGCCCAGGATGCGGGCAAGGCGCTAGGCGGCCTGTTCCAGTCACTGATACGCCCGAACCAGCCGGCGCAGCCCGCCCCCGCGCAACCCAACTCTGCGGCCGGCCTGGCCGGCGCGTTGCTGGGCGCCAGCCTTACACCGGGCGGACAGCAGGCAGCCCAGGGTGGTGACCTGTTCCAGCTGTTGTCACAGTCGCTGGATCAGATTGACGAACCACGTGAAATCCAGATCGGCCAGCAACTGGCCGCCGTGCTACTGGGCAGCAAACCGCTCTACCCTGACGTGGCTGCGCAGCGCTATATCAACCAGCTGGGCCGCTGGATCAGCCTGCAGTCATCGCGGCCCGACCTGCCCTGGACCTTCGCCATCCTCGACGACCCCGGGTTCAACGCATTTGCCACGCCAGGCGGTTATGTCTTCGTCACCAAGGGCCTGATGGACCGCGTGGCGGACGAAAGCGAATTGGCCGGCATCCTGGCCCATGAAATCACCCACGTCACAGCCAAGCACCACTTGATCGCCATGAACAAGGCGGCACGCGCCGGCCTTCTGACGCAGGTGATCAGCTCTCAGCTGAAGAACGACCTGGGCGGCCTGGTGTCGTCGCAGTTGCTGGCGCTGGGCAAGAACATGTACACCAAGGGCCTGGACCAGCAGGACGAGTTTGACGCCGACCGTACCGGCGTGGCTCTCGCCGCGCGCGCTGGGTTCGATCCCTACGGCCTGGTGGCTGTGCTGCAGCAACTGCGCAGCGCAGCGCCGGATGACGCATTGTTTGCGCTGTCCCTGAGCACGCATCCGCCCGCCCAGACGCGACTGAATCAGCTTGAGCAGGCCATGGGTACCCGGCTGGACGCGTATGCAGGACAGCCATCCGTCACGGTGGCGCAGCGCATCAGCGGTGCGAACCGCAGGCCTACAGCGCAAGCGCCTGCGTCGACGCGTACACCCGCAAAGAAGTAGCAGCGCCCCTGACACCACGCGCTATTAAATTAATAGCCGCTTGCGCACGTATTACCTGGGCTAGAGGCCGATCTGATGCCTAAGCAGCTTCGGTGCGCGCGGGAATCCTTAACCCAGCATGAGCCGCGGGACTGGCTTTGCCAGACCGCAGGCGGGCGGCCCCTTCTGTAATGAAAGGGGCAGGGAGAAAGGCCGTAGGCCACACGAAGTGAGCGACCGTGAGGGCCACTATCTGCCTCTCGTGAAAACGAAGATCCCTGCAATCACCAGCACCGTCCCCGCCGCCACCCAGACCGTGAACGGCTCACCCAGAATCAGCACACCCATCAGGATGGTGGACATCGGGCCCACCATGCCGGTCTGCGCGGCCATGCCGGCGCCGATGCGTTCGATGGCCATCATCACCATCAGCACCGGTACCGCTGTGCACAAGGTGGCATTGAGCAGCGACAGCCAGATGACCTCGGGCGCGACGGCGGCGGCGCTCAGGGGCCGCAGCAACACAAACTGCAACAGGCACAACAGGCAGGCCACGGTGGTAGCCAGCCCCACCAGGCGCAATGAGCCGAGCCGCCTGACCATCTCACCGCTGTAAACCAGATAAAGCGCGTAGCTCACCGCGCTCAGGAACACCAGCAGCGCACCCCAGGCAGCGTCCGCGCCCTGCAGCGTGATCTCGTGGCCGAACACCAGCACCACGCCGCAGTAGCTGATGGCCATGCCGATGATTTGCAGCGCGCCAACTCGGCGCTTGTACAACACCAGGCCCAGCAGCAACACCAGCGTGGGATTGAGATAGAGGATGAGTCGTTCCAGTGACGCACTGATGAACGCCAGGCCGGCGAAGTCCAGGAAACTGGCGAGGTAGTAACCCGTGAAGCCCAGCCACAGCACGCCCAGCCAGTCCTTGCGCGTCAGCGGCGCCTTGCCCCGGCTGGCCCACCACGCCATCACCGCAAAGATGGGCAAGGCAAACAGCATGCGGTACATGATCAGCGTGACGGCGTCGACGCCGTAGCGATAGGCCAACTTGACAATGATGGCCTTGCCGCTGAACGCGATGGCACCGAAAGTGGCCAGCAGCAAACCAGGCGCTATGCTTTTAGTAGCTGCTTGCGCTCGTCCTGCTTGGGCTGTCGGCCTGTTTTTATCAGATTTATCGCTCAAGGTCGTTTCTTAAAAGCCCACGGCCTGGCCGTCGCGGCGTGGATCGCTGGCCGCCACATAGCCTTCGACCTTGGGGTTGCCGGCACGCCAGATGAACTGGCCGGCGCCAAAGTCCTGGTAGGAGTCGTTGATGACTTCCATGCGGTGGCCGCGGTCGGCAAGGCCCTGCACGGTACTCGGGTCCATCGTGGCCTCCACATTGATCTCAAGGCCGGCGTTGTAGCGCCAGCGCGGCGCATCGCAAGCCACCTGTGGGCTCTGGCCGTAGTCCAGCATGCGCACCAGTGTCTGCATGTGGCCCTGCGGCTGCATGTTCGCGCCCATCACGCCATAGCTCATCACGGGTTTGCCATCCTTGCTGAGGAAGGCCGGAATAATGGTGTGGAAAGGCCGCTTGCCCGGTGCGACCTGGTTGGCGCCCGGCAGCAGGCTGAAGGCGTGGCCGCGGTTTTGCAGGCTGATGCCGAACTCGGGCTCGACGCAGCCTGAACCAAAACCCATGTAGTTGCTCTGGATGAAGCTCACCATCATGCCGTCTTCATCGGCTGCCGTCAGGTAGATCGTTCCGCCCTTGACGGGATTTCCCGCGCCAAAGTCCTGTGCCTTTTTCATGTCAATGAGTTTGGCACGGGATGCCAGATACGCGTCATCGAGCATTTGCTCGGCCGTCACCTCCATTGACGAAGGCTCGGCCACGTACCGGTAAATATCGGCAAACGCCAGCTTCATGGCTTCGATCTGCAGATGCTGGGAATCCACGCCATCCACCGGGAGCCCGGCTACATCGAACTTATCAAGGATGCCCAGCGCAATCAGCGCCGCAATGCCCTGCCCGTTGGGCGGAATTTCGTGCAGGGTATAGCCCCGGTACTCCTTGCCGATGGGCTTGACCCATTCCGGCTGGTAGCTTTCAAAATCTTTGGCGGTGATGCTGCCGCCGTTTTGTGCGGAGAATTTTTCGATGGCCTGGGCGATGGCGCCGCCGTAATACGCCGTGCCCTTGGTTTGCGCAATAGCACGCAACGCTTTGGCTGCGGCCTTGAACTGGAACAGTTCACCGACATTCGGCGCCCGGCCCCAGGGAAGGAAAGATTGGGCAAAGCCCGGCAGCGATTTCAACTCCCCCGTAGCGGCCGCCCACTTCTGCTGCACCACGGGCGGCAACAAATAGCCGCGCTCGGCGATTTCAATTGCAGGCTCCATCAGGTCGGCGAAGGGAAGCTTGCCGAAACGCTCGCTCAAGGCCACCCAGCCGGCCACCGCACCCGGTACGCTCACGGAATCCATACCGCGTTTGGGCGGCGTCTGCGCATCGCTGCCGTATTTGCGCTTGAAGTAATCCGGCGTCCAGCTTTGCGGCGCGCGGCCCGATGCATTCAGTCCATGCAGTTCCTTGCCGTCCCAGAGGATGCAAAAAGCATCGCTGCCCAGGCCGTTGCTGACAGGTTCGACAATGGTCATGGCGGCGGCAGCAGCGATCGCGGCATCTACCGCATTGCCGCCCTTGAGCATCATGCGCAAACCGGCCTGCGCGCCCAACGGGTGCGAAGTCGAAACAACGTTGCGGGCAAACAGCGGCAGGCGGGTGGAGGTGTAGGGGTTGCTGTAGTTGAAATTCATGGGTCACCTGTGGAAGGCAAGGCAAGGAAGAATGGATGCCGGCGGTCATGGTGTGCAACCGCAGGCGGGAAGTCAAACTGACCGGCATCGTCACGACCAGGCGGCGCGATGCGGTGAAAGGCATCAATCGGCGCTGATTTTCCGCTCGACAATGATTTTCTTCCACCTGGCCGTGTCCGTCTTCACCATGGCCGCAAAGGCCTGCGGGGTGCCACCCGCGGGTTCGGCGCCCAGTCTGGCAAAGCGGTCTTTCACATCGGAATCGGCCAGGGCTGCGTTCACCGCCTGGTTGACCTTGCCTGCCAGGTCTGGCGCCATGCCTTTGGGGCCGTAAACCCCGAACCAGGTGACCGACTCAAAGCCCGGCAGGGTTTCCGCCACCGCCGGCAGATCGGGAGCGAGCGCCGTGCGTTTGAGGCTGGTGACCGCAAGGGCCCGCAGCTTTCCATCTTTCACATGCGGCATGCCGGTGACAAAGGAGTCGAACAGCACGTCGATCTTGCCGCTGATCAGGTCCGGCATGGCCAGTGCCGTACCGCGGTAAGGGATGTGCAGGATGAAGGTCCCCGATTGCGCCTTGAAGTATTCGCTCATCAAGTGGATGATGGTGCCGTTGCCGCTGGACGCGTAGTTCAAACGCCCGGGGTTCTTGCGTGCATGATCGATAAATTCGCCCATGGTCTTTGCCGGCGACGTGTTAGGCACCAGCACCACATTAGGGGAACTTGCCACATAGGCAATCGGCGTGAAGTCTGTTTCCGCGTTGTAGGGAATCCGGGGGTTGACGGCCGGCCCGATGCTGTGGGTGCTTGAAGTCGCCAGCAGCAGCGTGTAGCCGTCAGCAGGCGATTTGGACGCAGCATCGGCGCCTATCGTGCCGCCGGCGCCCGGCCGGTTTTCGACCACAACCGTCTGGCCGATTTTCTCGCCCAGCTTTTGCGACAGGGCCCGTGCCAGGATGTCCGTCGCGCCGCCTGCCGGAAACGGCACGATCATGCGAATGGGTTTGGACGGATAGTTCTGGGCCATGGCGGGGCCCACGAGAGTCACGGCGGAAGCCGCAGCCAGGGAAATAATATGTCTACGTTTCATCTGGCCATTGTGCAACGATTTTGAGCGCCGACTATGTCGCAAACAGGCAAAACAAAAGGCACCCGAAGGTGCCTTTTTTGTATGTGCTTCCCGTTGATCAGTCAGCTTCAACGAAAGCTTCTTCCCGTTTGTTTTTGATGCTTGGCAGCAGCACGATGGCCAGCAGCAGCACGGCGGCTCCCAGCAGTCCGGCCGACAGTGGACGCGTCACAAACACGCTCCAGTCGCCACGTGAAAGCAGCAGGGCCCGGCGCAGGTTCTCTTCCATCATGGGGCCCAGGATAAAGCCCAGCAGCAAGGGAGCGGGTTCGCAGCCGAGCTTGACGAACATGTAGCCGATCACACCGAAGATGCCCACCATCCAGATGTCGAAGGTGTTGTTGTTGGTGGAATACACGCCAATCGCGCAGAAAAGCACGATGGCCGGGAACAGGTAGCGGTAAGGCACAGTCAGCAGCTTGATCCACATCCCGATCAGCGGCAGATTCAGGATCACGAGCATCGCGTTGCCGATCCACATCGAAGCGATCAGGCCCCAGAACAGTTCAGGGTTGCTGGTCATGACCTGCGGGCCGGGCTGAATGTTGTGAATCGTCATGGCGCCCACCATCAAGGCCATTACGGCGTTGGGCGGAATGCCCAGCGTCAGCAGCGGAATGAAGGAGGTCTGCGCGCCGGCATTGTTGGCCGACTCAGGTGCTGCGACGCCGCGGATGTTGCCCTGACCGAAAGGCACTTCACCAGGCCGCATCTTGATTTTCTTCTCAAGGGCGTAACCCGCAAATGCGGCAAGCAAGGCGCCACCGCCGGGGAGAATCCCCAGTGCCGAACCCAGGAAAGTACCCCGCAGCACGGCAGGCGCCATGTTCTTGAAGTCTTCTTTGGTGGGGAAAAGTCCCGAGACCTTGGCGGTGAAAACCTCACGCTCATGCTCCGGCTGCGCCAGATTGCTGATGATCTCGCCGTAGCCGAATACACCCATGGCGATGGTCACGAAACCAATGCCGTCAGTCAGTTCGGGAATGTCAAAGCTGAAGCGGGCAACACCGGAATTCACGTCGGTTCCGACCAGACCCAGCAGCAGGCCCAGCACGATCATGGCAATCGCCTTGAGCAGCGAGCCGGAAGCCAGCACCACGGCGCCGATCAGACCCAGCACCATCAGTGCGAAGTATTCGGCGGGGCCGAACTTGAAGGCCAGCTCGGTCAGCGGCGGTGCAAACGCGGCCAGGATCAAAGTGCCTACGCAACCGGCAAAGAAAGATCCCAGGCCTGCCGCGGCAAGCGCGGGCCCGGCCCGGCCTTTTCTCGCCATCTGGTACCCGTCAATACAGGTCACCACTGAAGACGACTCCCCCGGCAGATTCACCAGAATGGCGGTGGTGGAGCCGCCGTACTGGGCGCCGTAATAAATACCGGCCAGCATGATCAACGCCGACACGGGAGGCAGCGCGTAGGTGGCCGGCAGCAGCATGGCAATCGTAGCCACAGGGCCGATACCCGGCAGAACACCAATCAAGGTACCCAAAATACAGCCGATCAGGCAGTACAACAAATTGATCGGCGTGAATGCCACGCCAAAACCTATCGACAAATGATTTAGCAATTCCATTTTTTATTCTCCTTAGCCGATAAAGAATGGCCAGACCGGGAACTGCAACTTGAGCAGGACGACGAAAGCCAGGTAACTGCCGATGGCCAGCACCGTCGCAAGAATGAAGGTGTTTTTGACCTTCCAGCCCTCTTCGGCCATGCTGGAAATGAAGGTCAGCGCATAAATCGCCACGATCATGCCCATGGCGGGAATCTTGATGCTCGGCAAACCGGCCAGCAAAATGCCAAATACCAGATTGGCCAGAATGATGAAAATGAGGGGCTTCCAGGCCCACTTGCCGATCTTGTCGCCGCCTACGGTTTCCACCACCAGCGCCTTGAAGGTAATAGCACCTCCCAGAACAGCCATCAAAATACCCAGCATGAGAGGGAAGTAACCCGGACCCATACGGGCACCTTCACCCACGTTGTAGGTGGTTGCCCCCCATGCGAACGCCACACCGACCCCCATGAACATGAGGCCGGAGAAAAAGTCTTTCTGACTCTTGATATTCACGGCTGTCTCCTCAATACATATAAAAGAAAGAATCGGTGGATTGTGCATTCAATCACCCGGCCCCCGCCATGTGGCTTTCACTTACCTTTCGTAATCTTTTGGCTTACCTCTTGCTTACAACGGGCCGGCCGCTGTAAAAGGCTGCAAGGACTCAGTCCAAAGACGGGGTGGAGGCCAAAATTTCCTCGATGGTTGTCAGACCCTCTGCCACTTTCAGCGCGCCGGCCAACCGAAGCGGGCGCATACCTTCGCTGACCGCCTGGCGGCGCAGCGCATCGATATTGGGTTCTTTCGAGACCTTTTCCTTGAAGCCTTCCGTGACGGTCAGCAGCTCATAAAGCCCCATGCGCCCACGGAACCCGGTCATCCGGCAATCCACACAGCCCACCGGCTTGTACGGCCGGTAGCCGCCGCTGATTTGCCAGGGTTTGACCAGGTCGGCGAGCGTTTCGCGTGAGGCGGCCTCGTCAGGCTGGCGGCAATTGCTGCACAAGGTGCGTACCAGCCGCTGGGCCAGCACACCCAACAAGGTGGCGTTGATCAGGTAAGAAGGAACCCCGAGTTCCATCAGGCGGGACACCGCCGACGGGGCGTCATTGGTATGCAGTGTGCTGAAAACCAGGTGGCCAGTCAGCGCGGCTTGCACGGCCATCTCGGCCGTCTGCAGGTCGCGGATTTCGCCCACCATGATGATGTCCGGATCCTGCCGCATCAGCGCGCGCAGCCCTTCGGGAAAGTCGAAATCCAGATGCGGCTGGACTTGTGTCTGGTTAAAGGAGGCCTCGATCATTTCGATCGGGTCCTCAATCGTGCTGACGTTGACTTCTTCAGTCGCAAGCCGCTTGAGCGTGGAATAAAGCGTGGTGGTCTTGCCGGAGCCGGTAGGCCCGGTGACCAGGACAATGCCATAGGGCCGCTTGACCAGTTGCTCCCATCGTTCGGCGTCGTGCTGCGAAAAACCCAGTGCATCCAGGTCCTTGACCGTGGTGTCCGGGTCAAAAATCCGCATCACCATTTTTTCGCCGAAGGCTGTGGGCAAAGTGGACAGGCGCATCTCAACTTCGTCGCCGCGCGGGTTGCGGGTCTTGATGCGGCCATCCTGTGGTCGGCGCTTTTCCACCACATCCATGCGGCCCAGCAGCTTGATGCGGGCGGTCATGGCGTTGTGCACGCCCATGGGCAGTTGATAGACCGGATGCAGCACGCCGTCGATGCGAAAGCGGATCACGCCCTGCTCGCGCCGCGGCTCCAGGTGGATGTCGCTGGCGCGCTGGTCAAAGGCGTACTGCCAGAGCCAATCCACCACCTGCACCACGCCCTGGTCGTTGGCGTCCAGCTGCTTGTTGCTTTTGTTCAGCTCAACCAGTTGTTCAAAGCTCGCCGACGTCGCCCCACCGCCGGCCTTGATCGCCGCCTTGACGGATTTGGCCAGTGCAAAAAATTCGGCGGTGAACTTGGTGATTTCGAGGGGGCTGGCAACCACAAGGCGTACGCTGCGCTTGGCCTGACGTTCGACCTCCTGCACCCAATCAGTCACGAAAGGCTCCGAAGTGGCAATCACCACCTCGCTGGGGGTCACCTGCACCGGCAGTACCTTGTGCCGCTCGGCATACATGGCCGACATGGTGTCCGCCACCTTGCCCACGTCCACCTTGAGCGGGTCAATCCGCAGGTAGGCAAGGCCGGCCCGTCCGGCCAGCCATTGCGTGATCGTTTCCATGTCCAGGGGTTTGCCGTCGGCCAGGCGTGTCATGCCGACACTGGCAAGCCGGGTTAACGGCGGCTGCGCGCTTTGCACCTGGGAGCAGCGTGCAATCGTGCGCTGGGCTTCGGCGGCGCTGATGACGCCGTCTTCGCTGAGCCACTCAACCAGCATGCGCCAGCCCAGCGGCCCGGCAGGAGGCTTTTTCACGTGCAGGTCTTTGGGGTGTTTGGGGTGCGTCACGGCGCTCATGGGTCGCACTGTACCCCATCCACCTGGGTCTTTACCATCCGCGCGGCATCATCATCACGCCGCCGGCGCAAAGAGCCGCAGCCATTTTTTGGCAGGCAGCTTCCAGCACGACTCGATGACACCGGCCTGCTGCAGCAGGTCGGCCCGCTCGGGACGCGTCGGGTCGCGTTGGGCCAGCACCACAGTGTTGCCTTCGCGCGTCGGCCGAAACGCCCAGACCGCCTCGGGCCCGAACGCTTCCGCAATTTTTGTCAGCGACTGCACGTAACTTGAATCACGGCCAAAAAGATTCACCGTCATCACGCCGTCTTCCGCCAGAAGCCCGCGGCAGTCTTCATAAAAATCCGCGCTGTCCAGCACCGGCGCCGCCGCTTCATGGTCATACAGGTCGACATGCAGGAAGTCCACCATTCCCTGGTGCACAGGGTTTTTGATTTCCAGCGCCGCATCGGCTTCAATGACATGCAGCCTCAGGTCGTCCCGCGGTAGCTTGAACCAAAGCCGGCAGGCCGTGATCACCTGCGGATTGATTTCAATCGCCGTGGTTTTCATGCGCAGCTTTTTATAGCAAAACTTGGTCAGCGCGGCAGAACCCAGGCCCAGCTGCATCGCGTGCTTTTTAGACACAGCCGCCGCGTCGGTGAACAGCAGCCCCGCCATCATGCGCTGCACGTACTCCAGTTCGATGTCATACGGTGCATCGCGCAGCATGGAGCCCTGCACCCATTCGGTGCCCAGATGCAAAAAGCGCACCTCACCGTAGTCGGAGAAATTGACTTCGGGTAGTTCGGCCGTCGTTTTCACTGTTTCTTTTTTTGACATCAAACCAGTCCATGCTTTTCAAATACTTCACGCCAGGCAGCGAGTTTGCGCTCAAAACTCCAGGAAGCATTCGCCGGGCTGGTGGAAGGCAGCTTGTAGAACTGGACCCCCACGCTCGGCACTGACGTGTCCTCGCTGCCCCCCGAGGGGGTGCTCGCGCCTTGGGGCTGCCCGGCGGCGCTCAGGGCAGCCTTCACAACCAATGAATGCTTGAAGCTTTCACCACCGTTATGCGCAATGGCTTCCAGCCTGGGACACAGGCCCTTGAGACCCGCCAGGTCGTTCACCACCGCATTGCGGATATTGCTGTCCAGGCTGCCCTCGCGTTCACAGGCAGCGTACACGTCCCACAGGCCAAGCCCTTTTGACAAAAGCCATTCGCTACGAATTTGATAGCTGCTCGCGCCCGTTCCCATTGGACCATCGGGCCAAATGGCTTGCAAAATCTTCCAGAAATGGTTTTGCGGGTGGCCGTAATACTGCTGCGCAGCCAGTGAGGCGGCGCCCGGAAAGCTCCCCAGTACCAGCAGCCGAGTGCCGGGAGAAACCAGCGGCGCCAGACCTGCCAGCACAGGTTTAGCGGTGTCCTCGGTGCCCTTTTTCACGCCAGAAGGGCTCTCAGTTTCGGCAGCGCCCGCAATGCGTTGGCGGTCGTTGCGGCCGCCAGCGACTCCAGCGGAATTCCCCGCAAATCCGCCACCTGCTTCGCAATGCGCGGCAACTCGCCCGGCTCATTGCGGCCCTGGGCCTGGCCCGCTTCGCGCTCCGCCGCGGTTTTGTAGATCCAGTGGGGCGGAATGTCAGGCGAATCCGTTTCCATCACCAGCGCCTCCAGGGGCAGTTCTGCCGCCAGGCGCCTGAGTTGCAAGGCAGGCTCAAACGTGACGGCGCCGCCAAAGCCCAGCTTCAGGCCCAGCTTGATGAATTCCGCCGCCTGTTGCTCGCTGCCGTTGAACGCATGGCCGATGCCGTGCCACCCGCCCTCGGGCGCCAGGTCGCGCAGGTGCTTGAGCAACTTGTCAGCCGATCGCCGCACGTGCAGGATGACCGGCAGGCCGTGCTTGCGCGCCAGCTTGAGTTGCTCGCGGTAGAAGTGCTCCTGGCGTTCACGCATCGGGCTTTGCGTCAGGGCAGGCACAAAATAATCAAGGCCAATTTCACCCACCGCGACCAATCGCGGATCAGACCGCCTCAACGCAAGCTCGTTATCCAGCGCCTGCAGGTCGGCGTCTTGCGCCTGGGGCACACACAGCGGATGAATGCCCAGCGCATAGCTGTCGGAAAAACGGTGTGCCAGCACACGGACTGCCTCGAAATTGAACACGCCCACCGCCGGCAGCACGCAGTGTGCAACGCCTGCAGCGGCTGCCCGCGCACGAACTTCAGCGACATCGACGGACAGTTCACCGGCGTCAAGATGGCAGTGTGTGTCTACCCAGAAAGTCATTCAGTCAATGCGGCAGGGCACCCGGGATATGAAAAGAAAAGGTACAAAAAAAGGAACGGCCTGGCGCAGGCCTTGCTTGCGGAAGATGTTGACACAGAAATGAAATCGGGACACGCTATGCTTTTTTTGAGGAAATGCACGCGCAATTCGTTACCGTTTTTTTTGTCCCCCGATCTCTTTTCGTCAACCTCTGTCAACCACCGTCGACTGATAACCCAAGGAAAAGCCAACATGAAATTATCCCGTCTGATGAGCCACATTCTCGGAGCCGGCCTCGTTGTTTCAAGTATGGCCAGCCCCGCCTGGGCACAAGACCAGAAGTTGCGGCTGATTACCTGGGCCGACTATGTGCCGGCCGATGTCGTGGCGCAGTTCAAAAAGGAGACCGGGATCGACGTTGAGCTCACGCTGTCCAATAACGAAGAAATGATTTCCAAGCTGCGCGCCACCGGCGGCGCCGGCTTTGACCTGGCCCAGCCCTCGCAGGACCGCATCACCGGCCCGCAGCAGGAGTTCGGCATTTACAAGCCCATGGACCTCAGCAAGATCAAATCCGATCTGTTCATCCCGTCCATGCTGGAAGCCACCAAGAAAAACACCACGCTGGACGGCAAGGTTTATGGCCTGCCGCACATCTGGGGCACCGACGGCCTCGTCGTCAATACCAAGCTGGCCAAGATGACCGACTACCCCGACCTGTGCAAGGCAGATGTCAAGGGCAAAACCGCCGTGCGCCTGAAGCGCCCCACGCTGCTGGCCTTCGCCTTTGCTTCCGGCAAAGACCCGTTTGCGCTCTACAAGGACCCGAAAGCCTACGGCGCGCTGATGGACGAAGTCGGCAAGACCATGATTGCCTGTAAGAGCAACATCAAGTTCTACTGGGACAACAAGGACCAGTTGCTCAACGGCATGCGCGCCGGTGAAGTGGTGGGCGCCATGATGTGGGACACCGGCGGCTGGAAGCTCAATGCCGAAAAACCTGAAATCCAGTTCATCGCACCGAAGTCGGGCGCACTCGGCTGGATCGACACCTTCGCCATCCCGGCCAAAGGCCGCAACGATGCCGCCGCCTACGCCTGGATCAACTTCAACATGCGCCCCGAGATCGCCGCAAAAGTGGCAGGCTCTGCCGGCAACTTCACCGCCTCCAAGGGAGCCGACCAGCTGGCCGACCCCAAGCTGAAAGCCCAGTTCGCCACCAGCTTCCCTGAAGCCGCGTTGAAAAACGTGAAGTGGTATCCCGCAGTGCCTGCCGGCATCGAGGACATCGAAGGCCGCGTATTAGACCGCGTGAAAGCAGCCCAATAACCGGCAACCGGCCTATCACCGGTGCACGCAGACCTTCAAGCCGAACACGTCGGTAAAACCTACGCCGGCCAGCCCGCGGTCAAGGACTTGTCCTTTACCGTGGAGCGCGGCAGCTTCTTTTCCATCCTCGGCCCGTCGGGCTGCGGAAAGACGACGCTGCTGCGCATGATCGCCGGCTTTCTGTCGCCCGATGCGGGCCAGATCCACATCGGCGGCAAACCCATGAACGGCGTGCCACCCAACCAGCGGCCCGTCAACATGGTGTTCCAGCACCTGGCGCTGTTCCCCATGATGTCGGTCGGCGAAAACGTCGGCTACGGCCTGGCGCGGCGCGGCTTGTCGCGCGCCGACATTGCCAGCAAGGTCGGCGCCATGCTTGAACGCGTGAGCCTGCCCGGCATGCAGGACAAGCGCGTCGATCAACTGTCAGGCGGGCAGCGGCAGCGCGTGGCGATTGCGCGCAGCCTGGTGCTCGAACCCACACTGCTGCTGCTCGACGAACCGCTGGGCGCGCTGGATTTAAAGCTGCGCGAGCACATGAAAGTCGAGCTCAAGCAGCTGCAGGCGGCCTTCGGCACCACCTTTGTTTACATCACGCACGACCAGTCCGAGGCATTGGTGCTGTCCGACCATGTCGCAGTCATGAATGCCGGCAGTTTTGAGCAGGTGGGTACACCGCAAGAGCTGTACTACCAGCCGCAAACGCCTTTCGTCGCGGGCTTTGTGGGCGCCAACAACAAGCTGCAGGGCAGTGCCGCCGCCGGCACGGAAGCCGGCAACGTGGTGGCGCTGACGACCGGCCAGGGCCTTGCCATGCGGGCCCGCGCTGTCGGCAAAATCCTGACCGACCAGTCCGTGCAGGCGTTTGTACGGCCCGAGGCGATCAGTCTGGCCCGCGACGCCGCGGAGCTGCCCGCTGACCACACAGCCTACGCGGGCCAGGTTGAGAGCCTGCTCTTCGACGGCGCCAATTCGGCCGTATTGCTGCGCGAAACCACCAGCCGTACGGAATTTCGTATCGCGCTACCGCAGACCGGGCGCTTTGCCGACTTGCGTGTCGGTGAAACGGTGGCCTTCAGCTTCGACCCCGCGCAAGCCACCTGTTTTGGGACAACCGGCGCCTAGCGCCTGCAGATCATGCAAGCCGCAGCCGCCATGCCCGCAGCAAATGCCGGACCCACATCGGCGCAGGCCAAACTTATCCTGCTGTTGTTGCTGGCGCCGGCGCTGATCTGGCTGGTGGGCCTGATCGTTCTGCCGCACATCGACCTGGCCATCCTGTCGCTGCGCGAACGCATCGCACCGCGGCAATACGCGCCCAGCATCGCGCAGTACCGCACCTTTATCGACGAACCGCTGTATTGGCACACCTTTGTGCGCACCGCCGTCATGTCCATCCTGGCCACGCTGATCACCTTGCTGCTGGCGTTTCCCATCGCCTGGACGATTGCCAAACTGGTGCGCGGCCGCGCCAAGTCGCTGCTGCTGGTGATGTGCCTGATCCCCTTCTGGGTCAGCGAAACCGTGCGCACCCTGGGCTGGATGATTCTGCTGCGCGAATCGGGCGTGCTGCCCGCCGTGCTGGTGCAGCTGGGCCTCACTGATGCACCTGTAGAGCTGCTCTACCGCGACGCCACCATCCTGGTCGGCCTGGTCTATACCTCCATGCTCTTCATGGTGGTGCCGCTGATCAGTGCGCTTGAAAGTCTGGATGACACGCTGATAGAAGCCGCCTACGACCTGGGCGGCAACGGCCCTTCCATCCTGCGACAAATCGTCATTCCGCATGCCGCGCCCGGCATCCTCGCCGGTTGCATCGTGGTCTTCATGCTGACCTTGGGCAACTACCTCACACCCACGCTGTTGGGAGGCAAGAACTCGCTCTGGTTTACCGAGCAGATCTACACCCAGTTCATCACGCGCTTTAATTGGGAGCAAGGCGCGGCGTTTGGATTTTTGCTGCTGGGTTTGTCGACAGCGATCGTCTGGCTCGGCCTTAAATTAACGGGCCAGAAATTCGGCGAAGTCATGAGAAAAACATGACGCCCCCCCGTTGGACCTCACTGCGTGTAGCTCCCTCCCCCCTAGCAGGGGGCGACCGCTGCGGCCCGGCAAAGCCGGTTCCGCGCCGTCACTGGCGAAGACTTGGGGAGAGTGTTAGATGATCGCCTCCCTGCCCCGGCCCGCCTGGCTGCGCACAGGCACGGTGGTGTATGGGCTGGCGTTTTTCGCCTTCCTGTTCCTGCCGCTGGTCGTGGTCGCGGTGTTTGCCTTCAACGACGCTCCCTACCCGGCACCGCCCTGGCGCGGCTTCACGCTCGACTGGTTTGTTGGCAGCAAGACGGGGCGTATGGGGCTTTTTGCTGATCGCCCCATGCTCGCCAGCCTCTGGACCAGCGTGGTGGTGGCCGGCTGGGTCACGCTGCTGGCGGTGCTGGTGGGCACGACCAACGCCTTTTTGATTGAACGCAGCCGCTTTCCGGGCAAACAGGTGCTGTCGATGCTGATGCTGGCGCCGCTGGTCATTCCCGGCGTTATCCTGGGTATTTCTATCCTGGCGTTTGCCAGCCGCCTGGCCCAGTTTGCCGACGACTGGTGGGGGCTGGAGCTGGATTTCCTGCGGCCGGGGCTTCCGCTGGTGGTGCTCGGCCAGTTTTCCTACATCGTGTCCATCGCCACGCTCATCATTTCGGCCCGCCTGAAACGTTTTGACATCACCCTGGAAGAAGCCGCCTACAACCTGGGCGCCTCCCGCGCCGCGGTCTTCGCCACCATCACCCTGCCTTACCTGAAACCCGCGCTCATCGGCGCTGCAGCGATCTCGTTTTTGATGTCCTTCGAGAACTTCAACACCACGCTGATGCTGGTCGGCTCGGACGCACCGCTGACCGTCATGATGTACGGACGCATGCGCGAGGGCGCCACGCCGGTGCTCAATGCCGTCAGCCTGTTCCTGATGTTGGCCTCGGCGGCCCTGGCGCTGACCCTGCTGCGCAAGCCCGCCGACAGCCCCGGCGCCTGAAGCAGTCCAAGCCGCCCCAAAATCGGGCTCGAATCGAGCCCAGACTGCGCAGTAACAAGCACTTTACAAAGCCCCCTACGCCTATACCCAAATCACGTGCACGGATGCACAAATCGTGATACGGTGCAACTGTAAATACGGGGCCTGAAGCAGGTTTTCACGCCCGGTGGTATCAGCCCGGTTTTGACATTGACCTCACAGGTGAACGGATGCGCAGGCCAGCCCTTTACAGCAGTTCAAACCGTCCGGCGCAGGGCGCGGGTGATGCCCAGGCGCAGCCGCCCGAGCAGGCTTCCGGCCCAGACGGCGCCATTCCAGCCCCCGCACCTTCCCGTTTTCCCCGGGCCTCCCGCCTGGCCAAACGGCTTGCCCAAAACCAGCTTTACCTGCTCTGGTCGGTCGTCGGCCTGCTGGCCCTGCTGCTGGCCATCAGCTTTGCCTCCCCGCTGCGGCCTGCGGCCCGCAAGCTGACGCAGGAAGACATCAACGCGGCCGTCCTCAAAACGCTGGAGACCACAGTCCTGCCCTCCCCCGGAACCCGCGCTTACGACACCATCATCCCCTCTGTCGTGCGCATCGTGGGGCTGGGTAAAGACAAGGACGGCAAGGAAGACGGCGAGCGCAGCGTGGGCACCGGCGTGGTCATCGTCGACAAGGGCATCATCCTGACCAACCTGCACGTGGTGCAGGGCGCCACCACCATCAAGGTCACGTTCGCGGACGGCCTCGAATCCACCGCCAGCATCACCGGCGTACAGCCCGAGAACGACCTGGCCGTGCTGCAGGCCCACAAGATTCCCGACGACATGATTGCCGCCACCATGCGCTCCACCGCCGACCTGGCGCCGGGCGACCGTGTCATGGCTGTGGGTTATCCCTTCGGCATCGGGCCCTCGGCCTCAGAGGGCATCATCTCGGGGCTCAAGCGCAACTTCCGCTCGCCCGAAGGCAAGCAGATGATGAGCAACCTGATCCAGTTCGACGCCGCCGCCAATCCCGGCAACTCGGGCGGCCCGCTGGTCACCATGGACGGCGAAGTGGTCGGCATCGTGACCGCCATCTTCAACCCCAACCAGCAGCGCACGTTTGTCGGCATCGGTTTTGCGGTGCCGATTGAAAACGCAGCCTCGGCCGCCGGCATGCCCCCCTTCTGAAGACTTTAAGGACATCGACGCATGGAACAGCACACGCCCGAACATTCCGCCGCCGGCCATGACGCCACCGCGCAGCTGATGGAGCAGATCCTCTATGAAGTCAAACGTGTGGTGGTGGGGCAAGACCGCTTCCTCGAGCGCGTCATGGTCGCCATCCTGGCGCAGGGGCATTTGCTGGTGGAAGGCGTTCCCGGCCTGGCCAAGACGCTGACCATCAAGACGCTGGCCAACACCGTGCAGGGCAATTTCAAGCGCATCCAGTTCACCCCCGACCTGGTGCCGGCTGACCTGGTGGGCACGCGCATCTACAACCAGAAAACCGGCGAGTTCACCACCTCGCTCGGGCCGGTGTTTACCAACCTGCTGCTGGCCGACGAAATCAACCGCGCGCCCGCCAAGGTGCAAAGCGCGCTGCTGGAAGTGATGCAGGAACGCCAGGTCACGATTGCCGGCATCACCCACAAAGTGCCCGAGCCCTTCCTCGTCATGGCCACGCAAAACCCGATTGAAACCGAAGGCACTTATCCGCTGCCCGAAGCGCAGGTCGACCGCTTCATGATGAAGGTACTGGTGGACTACCCGACCGACGAAGAAGAATTCGTCATCGTCCAACGCGTGACCGGCCCAGCCGTTGCCGTCAGCGCCGTGGCCACCACCGAACAGCTGGCCGCGCTGCAGGCCGAATGCCGCCGCATTTACGTTGACCCGTCCCTTGTGCAGTACGCCGTGCGGCTGGTGTCGGCCACACGCAACCCGACCAGGCACGGCCTGAAAGACTTGCAGCGCTTCATCACCTTCGGCGCCAGCCCGCGCGCCACCATCAACCTGACCGAAGGCGCCCGCGCGCTGGCCATGCTGCGCGGACGCAGCTACGCCCTGCCCGAAGACATGACAGACCTCGTACCCGACGTGCTGCGCCACAGGCTGGTGCTGTCCTACGAAGCGCTGTCTGAAGGTCTGTCGGCCGACGGCCTAGTCGCGAAGATCATGGCCAAAATCCCGCCCCCAGCAAAACCCTTAGAGCATGAAAAACTCGCAGCCTAAAAATATGAGCCCCCACGGTCGCTCACTGCGTGTAGCTCCCTGCCCCCCGAGGGGGCCGCTGCGCCTGCGGCCCGGCAAAGCCGGTTCCGCGGCCCCGGCTTGCATGAAACCTCGTCAAGCCTGTCACTGACATGAAAACCTTGCCGCCCGAACCCAAGGCGAAACCCGCTTCAGCAGCGAGCGCAGAACAACTGCTGCGCCGGCTGGAGTGGACCGTGCTGCGCCGGCTTGACGGCCTGCTGCAGGGTGACTACCGCACCTTGCTGCGCGGCACCGGCATGGACCTGGCCGACCTGCGCGAGTACCAACACCACGACGACGTGCGCCACATCGACTGGAACGTCACCGCCCGGCTGGAGCAACCCCATGTGCGCGTGTTTACCGAAGACCGCGAAATGAGCGCCTGGTTCCTGCTGGACCTGAGCCCCTCGATGGACTTTGGCTCCAGCGAGCTGCGAAAGCGCAATGTCTCCGCTGAATTTGTCGCCGTGCTGGCCCGCATGCTGACGCGCCACGGCAACCGCGTGGGCGCCATGCTCTATGGCTCCGGCGTTGATGCCGTGATTCCCGCGCGCGGCGGCCGCCACCACGTGCTGCATTTGCTGCACACCTTGCAGGCCCGTCCCGAAACCACACTTCTCGGCCCCACACGCCTGCACGAGCTGCTCGAGTCCGCGGCCAGCTTCATACGCCGGCGCTCCACCGTGTTTGTGGTGTCCGACTTCATCAGCGAGCCCGGCTGGGAAAAGCCGCTGGGCCAACTCGCCCGCCGGCATGAAGTGGTGGCCGTGCGCCTGCTCGACCCGCTGGAGCTGGACCTGCCCGACCTGGGCCTGATCCCCATCCGCGATGTCGAAACCGGCGAGCAACTGCTGGTCGACACCCACGACGCGGGTTTCCGCAAACGCTTTGCACGCATCGCGGCCCAGCGCGAAGCCGAGCTGCGCCAGTCGCTGGCGCGTGCCGGCGTGGACGCGCTGGAGCTTTCCACCGACGACAACCTGGTTGACGCCATCCTGCGGTTTACCGAGCTCCGCAAACGGCGCAGCCGTACATCAGGCGCCAACGCAGCAGGCGGCAAGCTGCCGGCTCACCTGAAACACGCCGCCTGAAGAAGCCGCCAAGGAACATCCATGAACTTCAGCTGGTTGACCTCATTCATGTCAAAACTTCCCCTGCCGACTTTCCTCTGGCCGGAGTTTTTATGGCTGCTGCTGGCCATTCCCCTGCTGGTGGCCGTGTATGTGTGGCTGCTGCGCCGCAAGAAAAAAATCGCGCTGCGCTACGCCAGCCTTTCCATCGTGCGCGAAGCCATGGGCCGCGGCCAGAGCTTTCGCCGGCATGTTCCGCCCCTGCTGTTTTTGCTGTCCATCGCCGCCATGCTGGTGGCGGCATCGCGCCCCTTTGCCGTGATCAGCCTGCCTTCACAACGTGAAACCATCATCCTCGCCATGGACGTCTCAGGCAGCATGCGCGCCACCGACGTCCAGCCCAACCGCCTGGTGGCCGCACAAAACGCCGCCAAGGCTTTTCTGGCCGATTTGCCGCGCAATGTACGCGTCGGCATCGTCGCCTTTGCCGGCACCGCCGCCGTCGTGCAGCAGCCCACCCTCAGCCGCGAAGACCTGACGGCAGCGATTGACAAATTCCAGTTGCAGCGCGGCACCGCCATCGGCAATGGCATCGTCGTGTCGCTGGCCGAGCTGTTCCCCGACGCAGGCATCGACATCGCCTCCATGCAGTACGGAAGGGAAAAGCCCCGCGGCACATCGCTTGACCAGGCCCTGAACCCCGACAAGAACGCCAAAAAAGAATTCACCCCAGTCGCCCCCGGCTCCTACACCTCGGCCGCCATCATCCTGCTGACCGACGGCCAGCGCACCACCGGCGTAGATTCCATCGACGCCGCCAAGCTCGCAGCAGACCGTGGCGTTCGCATCTACACCGTCGGTGTGGGTACGGTGGATGGGGAAACGATTGGTTTTGAAGGCTGGTCCATGCGCGTCAAGCTCGACGAGGAAACCCTCAAAGGCATTGCCCGGGCAACACAGGCCGAGTACTTCTACGCAGGTACGGCGGCCGACCTGAAGAAGGTGTATGAAACCCTCAGTTCACGCCTGGCGATTGAGAAAAAGGAAACCGAGGTATCGGGGTTGCTGGCGCTTCTTGCCGCCGTGCTGGCGCTGGTGTCGGCGAGTTTATCGCTGCTGTGGTTTAACCGGATTCTTTGAGAGAAAGCCCCCCCGCGGCAGCAGCGATTACGACGCAAAAGTGATCGGATCAGGTCGATCCAGCCTTGATAACAAAGGCCCGCAGCCCGGCCATCTTGCCATCCCGAAATCGCCAGACATCACAGTAGGCGTGGCGGACCGCCTTCCCCTCTTCGTCCTTCAAGGTGATTTCACCGAGCGCCGCGACAAAGTCATGCTCCGCAACCATGTGATGGACTTCAAACCTGGGCGGTTCTTTGTACGCGGTCATCATCCACTGGCGAACGGCCTCTTTCCCTTTGATCGTCCTGTCGCCCACAAAAATCCATTCCGAATCTTCCGTGCAGAACTTCAGGAATCCTTCAACGTCGCCTTCGGCGATAGCCGCGTTGGCCTTCTTCAGAATCTCGCTGTTCCTCTCTGACATCAAAAAATCCCTTCTTTGAGACTGCCGCAGTGCTACCCGTTCAACGCTTCTGGCATTCCTTCGCGAACGAGGTCAGCGCCTGCGTGAAGGCGTCAGGAACCTCCAGCGGCGCGAATTCGCCGCTGCCGCGCAGCACTTTGCCTTTGATACGCATGGCGCCGGCGGTCTTCAAGGCGGGTAGGTAGTCGTCCGGTGAACGCCCGTCGGCGTCGCCGCGGAGGTAGAGCATCGGTGTTTCGATGTTCTTGTGCCTGCTGTTGTGTTGGGCATCGGCCTGCAGGGTGCGGTACCAGTCGAAGCCGGTCTTGAGCGCCTCAGGGCGCTCATAGGCGCGCGCAAACGCGGCGCGATGCACTTCGGTCACGGCCTCCTTGTTGCCTGCCAGGAAGTCCGTGAAAAAATCGAAGTAGGCACGCTGGTGGCCTGAAACCAGGAGCTCCGGCAGCTTCGGCAACGCATGAAATGCGAAGTGCCAGATACGAGGATCCGACAGCACCTTCTCCCAGGGATCTATGCCGGGGATGACGGTATTCATGACCACAGCCCCCGCGATGCGGTGCCCATGGTCGCGTGCGGCTGCATAGGCAATCATGCCCCCCACATCCAGGCCAGCCACGACCATTGAGCGCGCGCCGGCGCGTTCTGCTGCGCTGACGATGATCTCGGCCAGGATGGTTTTTTCGGCAGAAGGCGGTGCGCCGCGCGAATCTCCTATCGCCGGCAAGTCAAAGGCCAGAACAAAATGGCCAGCAGCAAGCGCATCGACCACCGGTGCATAGACTTCCTTGCAATGAGGCCAGCCGTGCAGCAGCACAATCGCGGGCCTGGCGGAATCACCCGCCGCCAGCAAGCCCAGGCTCAGGCCTTCATGCTCTACGGTGTCGACGCGCATACGGCAATGTACGAATGCACGCGCATGGAGCGCCAACAAGGACACTCACGCGCGTGCGAGTCGTTCTGTGAACGAGGACCGGTTTACCTCTTCGGTTTGCTGACCTCGTGCCCGATCACACCGCCGACTGCGGCGCCGCCTACGGTCCCCAAGGCGCTGCCACCCGTAAGAGCCGCGCCGGCCACACCGCCTACACCGGCGCCGATGGCGGTGTTTTTCTCCTGAGTCGTCATGCCACTACAGCCCGCCAGACCGGCAAGCACTACCGCACAAAGCGCAGTTTGTTTGATTCCAATCATTTCAGTCTCCTTGAGAACGTTAATGAAAGTGAAGAGCAAATGCCGCTTGATCACGCCGCCAGACCCTCTTCACGTGAATGAATCGCACACGGTTACCGGCTGCACGCCGGGGTGGCTTTTCATTGCTGGTGTCTTCATGCTAGGAGGCTGCGGGTTCTGCGGTGTAGGACGAACTCCCGATATCGGTACGTACTACGCCCGGTACCTCCGGAGGAAATTTCGCATGCAAATCCCGCCCGGACCACTTCTCAAACCTGAACAGGAGCGCACACGCAGCGGGACGCAAACG
Source organism: Polaromonas sp. P1_F6 (assembly GCF_056405695.1). Classification (NCBI taxonomy): domain Bacteria; kingdom Pseudomonadati; phylum Pseudomonadota; class Betaproteobacteria; order Burkholderiales; family Comamonadaceae; genus Polaromonas; species Polaromonas sp. P1_F6. Next base: position 245,994 of record NZ_JBFUBQ010000002.1, on the reverse strand, counting down.
CGCGTCATCCCATCAAGCGTCTCAGCCCCGTCGTGCCGCCTCTATCGCGGCGACGTCAATCTTTTTCATGGTCATCATCGCGTCGAACACGCGCTTGGCCACTTTGGGGTCGGGGTCGGCTATCCCATCAGTGAGCGCGCGCGGGGTGATCTGCCATGACAGGCCCCACTTGTCCTTGCACCAGCCGCATTCGCTTTCCTGCCCCCCATTGCTGACGATCGCGTTCCACAAGCGGTCGGTTTCAGCCTGGTCATCGGTGGCAATCTGAAAAGAGAATGACTCGTTATGCTTGAAGAGCGGGCCACCGTTCAGCCCGATGCAGGGAATGCCGGCGACGGTGAACTCGACCGTGAGCACGTCCCCCTGCTTGCCGTCGGGGTAGTCACCCGGCGCATAAAAAAGTTTGCCCACAGTGCTGTCGGGAAAGGTTTTGGCATAGAAGTTTGCGGCCTCAACGGCGCCACCGTCGTACCACAGGCAGATCGTGTTCTTGCTGGTCTTTTTGCTGGCCATGTCGTGTCTCCTGAAAGGTTGGGTATTCGGCACCCGGCGCCCGCCACGGTGCAAAGAACCCCCATGGTATCCATCCTGCATACCTGATTTGTCGGATGGGACTGATGCCCATGTAGGGATACTCCGATGCCCCAATGACAGCTGTGTGTTTGCCTATGCTCGTTCATATTGAGGAGGTGGTTGACAGACTAGCCGCCTAGAATCAGTTTGCAGGCTCAGGCCCTTCCTTTCTTCTCAAACTGAAACACAAAGAATTCTTCATGCGTTACGCCGTCATCCTGTCAACATTGCTTCTGTGCTCCGCCTGCAGCGAAACATCGTCGCCACCCGCCGCCGTCATCTCGCCCACAGTGCCCGCCACCACACCCGCCGCTACTACTGTCAATGCCACTGCACTCGTATTACCCGACGCCAAAGAGGCTACGCAAGCATTCCTTCTGATGATGGAGATGCAAGAGTACAAAACCGCCGAACTCAAGCTCGGCACCTGCATCCCGGCTGTTGATGCCAAGTACCCAGGCCAGATTGCTTGCACGGTGGCATTGAAGATCGGAGCTGGAAGTTCTGAAACCCAGGCAGACTTTTACCGTCGCGGTAATAAATGGGTGGCCCAGCCGAGCAGCTCGCAGGATAAGTTGCCGTTTCCGGATCCCAAGCTTTGATAGTTGTGCGAGCTTAGCGCGCCTCCAGTTGCCGCTCATGCCAAATGTCAGGTATCCCAAATCACAACCGAGGTAATTCATGAGTACGAGAAACACAATCGTTGCCCTTCTTCTTGGCGCTGTTGCTGCCGGTGCAGCCTTCGCACAAGTTGCTGTTACCCCGGCGCTGGATCATTCCACCCTTCTGCAAAGCGCAGATCCAAAACTTTCGAAAAACAAGCGCCTGGTCTATGACTTCTGGCGCGAAGTCTTCGAAGCCGGCCAGCTAGAGCTCGCAGAGAAATATCTGGCTGAAAATTACATCCAGCACAATCCGAATGTTCCCACTGGCCGCGCAGCGTTTGTCGAATTCTTCGGGAAGTTCAAGAAACCGAAGCCGATAGAAGTCAAGGTCGCAGCTCCACTCGTAGCCATTACGGCTGAAGGAAACCTGGTCATCCTTAGTTTTGTGCGCGAGCAGACGGATCCCAAAGATCCGTCAAAGAAGTACACGACGACGTGGTTTGACATGTTCCGCATTGAGGCCGGAAAGATTGCTGAGCATTGGGATCCGGCTGTAAAGCCGTAGGCCTTGTCGCAGCAACCTAACCGACCCATCAAACGGATGCCAGGCCAGCTACGCCGTCTTGGTCGCTGTTCGGATGTGAGCATCCAACCCAAACATCGGATCTCAGCTCAATGAATTCGAGACTCATCGCGGCATTGCTCGGAGTTTTTCTCCTCTGCGTTGCCTTGCTAAGCTTCGCCAGGCCAACTCTCTGCGCAACCGGTTGCGGCAATCTGCTGGAGCCGCTATTTCAAGCAGCCTACTATTTTCTTGGCCCTTGGGGTATACGCGGACTCCTGCTTGCACTGGCCGGTTTGATGTTCTGGGTCGCGATTCGAGGCAGAGAGTAGCGGTCGTGTATTACGGGCCGCCACCGCAGGCACAAACTGCCTATTGCACGTGGCATTCCCGCCGCAGCAACGCCAGCGCGTCGTGGAGCGCATGAACGGCATCGCTTTGTAGCGTGGCCTGCGCCTCTTCCACAAAGTCATCCCACAAGCTGGCGTATGCGTCCTGGTGCTGCACCGGCGCGTGGTCCACGATGTACTGGTGGGCCTGCGCGGGATCGAAACCGGATTTTTGAATCTTGCGCAGCAGGGTTGCGGCGCTTTTCCCGGTCAGCAGGGTCTTGGGCGCAGAGCCGGCGGCCACGCACAGGAACAGGGTCAACAGCGAACCATCGTCTGCATTGCTGCCGGTCACCTTGCTCCACACGGCGGATGCCTGGCGGTCGTGGTGGTCGACCTCGTTCAGGCCGTCTTCCACCCAGAAATACCGGCCCATGAAGGCCGGGCTGCGGTCAAACAGCTGACGCGTCGGCAAGGCCGGATCGAGTATTTTTGGCGCGTCGGCCATCACGGACTGCCGCACCGCCTCGACCACATCCCGCAGGTGGGCAGGCAGCTTTTTCGGGATGGCGAGCGGCAGCGCAGCCGGAGCAGCTCCGTGTTTTTTGCGCAAGGCGGCGATCATTTTCTCGAATGCGACCCAGTCGGGCATCTCGGTGCGGCCCGCCGCCAGCACCAGCAAGGCGGTGCGAATCACCGCTTCGGCATCCTTGCCCGCTTCTTCCAGTTCGGCGGCGTCCACGCCCAACTCCCCGGCAAGCCAGACAGCCGCATCCACCACCTGCGCCACGTGGCTACGCCTGGCAAGTTCGGCCTGGTAGTCGGCCAGGTTGCGCAGCGACCATTTGGCCAGCAGCGGAATGTGCTCGTCGGTGAAGCCGCCGCGTTCATTCATGCCGAAGTGGCTGTTTTGCGGCATGGCGATCAAGGCCTTGAGCATGTCCGAGCCGCCCTTGGAGCGGGACAGCAGTGAGAAATCGCGCAGCGATTCGGCTGCCTGATGCAGGTCGCCCTGACAGGAGTTTTCGAGGTACAGGCTGATCAGGTTCACCATACGATCGCGGGCCTTTTCAAGGTCCGGGCGCAAAAACTCATTGCCGAAATAACGCGCGATCTGCACCATGCCCTTGGGGCCCTCGATGCGCATGGTTTCGATCTTTTCGGCACCGATGATGTCGTGCTCCACGCCGTACTGCAGCGCCTTCTCAAAAAAGGGGCGCGAATCGTAGAGCGAGATGGCGGAAGGCGACGACATGGTACGGGGCTTGTCTGGATAGTCTGGGGTGATCTGGCTGGTTTGGGTAAGGAGATGACTGCGAAGGCTCAGATCGCCGATTCCTCGTCGGACTCGCGCGCCGTCGGTGTGGCCTTGCCGCGATCGGTGTCGCCGGTCTCGACCTTGCCGTCGTCCTGCACATCGTCCTCGTTCTCGTCTTCCTCATCGCCTTCGGAAGTTATCGCCTTGTGCGCACTGCCCTTGGCGCGCAGCACCATCAGCATTTCAATGAACAGGTCCGGCAGTTCGTAACGCAGCAGCCAGGCGAGCTGCATCCAGTCCTGGTCGGCGATCTCATCCAGCTGGATGCGCGGCCTTTCGTAGGCCGAGGCCAGCAGGGCGGACTGGGACAACATCTTGCCGTACTCGTCGGCCAGCTCAAAGCCGCCGCTGCGCGCAAAGCCCTCGACACGGCTCCACTGGTCTGAAAAATAATCGGCGAGGGCGTCGCTGCCACCGTCCAGGTCGCCGATCGCGGTGAGGAATTCCAACGGGTCGGCATCCTCCCGGAAGATCACCGCATTGACCATGCCGCGCAGGTGTGTGCGGGTCAAGTCCTTGTAGAGCTTTTCAATCACCACGGCGCGGGCAAACTGCGCGGGCGTGACCAGCAGGCTGACCACCGACTCCCGGGAGTTGTCGTACTCGCGAATGACAGCCAGGACGTCCTTGGGCGGCAACTGTTCCAGCACCACCATCAGCGCTGCATCACCTTCGGCGTCCGCCAGCCCGACCAGCGCAGCCTCGGCGCCGACGATGTCGCCGGCTGCAATCAGGCTTTGGGTTTTTTCGATCAGGGCGAGATGATTCGTCATCAGTGTTTTACCTTCCAGTTCATGCTTGCTTGCATCAGTCTTTGGCGTCAAAGCCCTGCTGGACCAGCCAGTCGGAACCTGCCTCGTGGCGTGCCCGGGCATCGGCGCTTTGCTCACGATCGTCATCGCCCTCAAACATCACCAGGGCGCCGTCACCGTTCTCATCACTGTCTTCGTCGTCGTCGCCGTCACCATCTGCTTCGGCGTTCACCATCGACGCGGCCACCGGCAGACCCGCCATGTATTCCAGCCCCGCCGTCAGCGTCAGGAATTTCTCCCCGCCGGGCGCCTGCAAGACGATGTGTGCCAGGTCCTGAGCCCAGGGCGCCAGCACAAAGCCATCCGCCAGGCTACCCCAGGCCGGAAAGCAATCGGCATCAACATCGTGGCTGAGCAGGTGTTCCATCACGGTTTTTCCCGTGAAATCAAAACCCTGGTGAAACACCACCGCCACCATCTCTGGGCTGGTGTCCATCATCTGCACCAGAAAGGCCATCTCCTGGCGTTTGCCGGCCAGACGCTGGTGCAACACGTCGCGCCCCTCGGAGTCGAATCGCAGGTCATCCATCTCGGACCGGTAGGCCGAACGCAGGTCGAGGAAATAAGGGGAGACGCTCATGCCGCCGGGTTTTTCATGGGGTGTTCTTCTTTCGGTCAGCAAGGGTCACAGTAGCGGGTTGAGATAGTCGGCCCAGATGGCACGCGCCGTGTCTATCGGGCTGTCGAGCAGGTTGCGGCGGCGGTTGTCGTCATAGACCTGGCGCTTGTCCGCATCCGACAGCACCTCATAGGCCTGCTGCATCGCCCTGAAACGCTCAGGCGCCTCGGGGCTGGCATTTTTGTCGGGATGCCAGAAGGATGCTTTCTGGCGAAAGGCTTTTTTGACATCGGCCAGCGTTGCTGCGCTGTCCAGCCCGAGGGCGGTGTAGTGATCAATCATGCGAAAGTGGCTGTGTCCTGGACCGCAGGCAGGGAGCTGCACGGCATGTTGAAAGGCTCACGTACTGAGGAGATTCGCCTGCGCGCGTGGCGGAGGGATCACGGATTATGCCCGTCTGGTGCGGTGCAGGCTGGCGGCCGGTAAATGACCTTGTCTCGTACTTGCCGCCCGCAGTTCGCCACAGGTACAGCTGCGCTCGTCAATATTGAGGAGGCGGTAACCACACTGCCCGCCTAGAATCGGTTTGCGATGTTTGGTATTCTTTTTATCGACCTGAACGAAACTCACAATGGGCAATAAGTCTTTTAATAACAAGCACTTGGCTGGTTTTTTGACGGCCAGGTTATACCGCAGGCGCGATGTTATACCGCAGATCTTGCGGTATACATTACGTTAGACCTCACTAGACCCGCATCACAGAGAGACACGCATCCATGGCAGCCGACCTGTACGAAGCAATCGAACGAGTGATAGACGAACAGACCTTGCTGGAGTTCATCGCGCTTCTCGCCGCTGACTGGGACGAGGAGCGAGAGATTGAACAGGAGCGGCCTTCGGCTCCGTACGGGGCTGGTGCGCTCGGATGGGAGAACGGCAGTATCGGAGCATTCCTGGATGCCGGTTATCGTTGGGGCATCGCTTCAATCGACGGGCTGAAGTTCTACAAGAAGCCGGAGAACCCGTGGCAGCGGATTGCCCAAGTACTTCACGCGGGAAAATTCTATGAGTAGCCGCGGCTGGACGGTGAGGTCTAACAGGTCGTTCGACACGGACACGCAGCGGCATTGCGCCGCGAGCCGTGCGCTGGAGCATACGTCTCGCGGCGCAATGCCGCTGCGTGCCGGTCAACTCCGACGTTAAACCGCACAGTCCATGGCAGAAGCAACGTCAATGCTTATCAACTGCGGCCCACACGGGGAGCGCGTAGCGACCGTCGTTTGTCAGCACCTGTTGGATGCCGCGAAGCTGTCACCTGCTGGGTTCGTTGAGAACTCGTCCGATCCTGCGGATCTCCAAGCCTGGTGTCATGCGTGTGAAGAGAAATTCCTGGCTGAAGGCGAGATGACCGAGGTCTTCAAGGAATTCAATGGAATGACAATTGTCTGCATCGAGTGTTATGCGGGAATCAAATCTCGGCACACCATTCCGGCAGAGCAATAGAAATGGGTGAAGCGGTGCGGTTTAACATGCCAATCGACACGGACCAACAACAGCAGAAGGCGGCTTCGCCGCGCGTTGTTGTCGTCCGGTCATCTTCACGTTAGACCGCTAGGAAACATCGTGGCCTGCCTAGGTGTCCTCGCGGGTTTTTTTGTCGTGGGATGGGCTCTTATTGGCGCGATCTACTGGCTCGTACGTGACGACGGCGATCTGTGCGAAGACCTTCAGTGGGCTAGCATTTGGTCTGCGATGACAAGCAACTACTACCGTGCCCTAGGATTTCTCCACTTCGGGCACCTAAGATATGGACACGCGGCGGTGAGCGTCCTGTGCCTAGTGCTAGTTGTCTGGGAAGCTGTGTTCCTTTGGTGGATTCTTAGGCATACCCCTTGTGAAACCTAGCTACCATCTGGCAATGTTTGGAGTTGAAGCAGCGCCCGCGCGGTCTAACAGGTCGTTCGACACGGACGCCCAGGTGCTTCCGTGCGCTTCCCGGTCGCCGGTCAATTCCAACGTTAAACGGCCACATTTCCTGATGCGAATCACCATTGACAGCTTGGACCCTAACGACGAAAAGCGAATCGGCTTTACGCCTATGCCGAGTTACGCCGTTTCTTTCAGCGGTTCGTTGATCTCCGGCACCGCGCGTTTTGTTCCAGCGTCAGAAGCCCCGATGCTTTGTGTCGGCGAAGTTTTTGACGTTGAAGTCAGCCAAGAGAGGATTTCCGAGTTTGAAGTCCTTCAGAATAGAGCCACCTTGGAACCGTTGGCCATGAGGCCTGAGGCAAACGGGTTCATAGTTCATGGGGTTGTGTCGTCCGTTCAACCAGTTAACGAACCTTCGGGTCAGCAGTGCATCGTTGTTGTTGCCGGTGAAGCGCAATTCTTTCTCAGTAGGACAGAGATTGGCGATATCGACCTTTCGGTCGGAAACGCTGTGCGGTTCATCGCGCATGATGTGTCCCTCTGGGACGAAGCCATATGACGACGCTGGCGACTAACCCGTTTAACAGGTCGGCCCACGCGGACACACAGCCGCAGGTTGCCGCTGCGCGGCAGTTGCTGCGCGCCGGTCACCTCCAACGTTAGACCGCCACAGTTTGCAATGCAAAACACTATAAAGATCGCTATTGCCTCGGCTATCTTGTTGCTTCTCGGTTCCGGGTTCTTGTTCCTGGGGGGTGGCGCACTCATGCGGGGGTTTTTTTACATTAGCAAGTACCGAATTACGATCATTCACCAGGACCAATCGCCGTTATTCTTCTACGCTTACGTAGCTCACATGCTGTTTTTTGGTGGGCTTCTCCTGGCTGCCGGATTTGCTGTCTGGTTCAGCCGCGGCGAAACTAGAAGAGAGGCTATTTCTTTTGTGGACTCAGCTATCTTGAGTCACCCGAGTCCGCGCTGGTCGCTGATGGCTTTAATGATTGCCGTAGCCGCTGTTTTGATCGGCATAGCACTATTTGTTTTATGAGTTTCTACTTCGATCCGTTTCTCGGCTGCCTGTCTAACATCGCAGCCAAGTGGACGCGTAGCGGCTCCGCTTACGTCCAGCGTTAGCCGAAAAATGAAGCAGTTGACCATATTTCTTGTGGGCGTTCTCATATCTGGTTGCAGTTACTCATTCAGCGCAGATGAGAAAGAGGCTAGAAAGCAGTTGCTGGAGCTTGCACCGCTTGGCTCTGACGCAAGGGATGCACTTCCGAAGCTTCAGGCCATGGGTTTTAAGTGCTTTTGGTCAAAGCAGGCCAGTTTTGCGGGAATCGAAGGTAAGAACGACTATCTGTACTGTGATAACCGCCAGATGGTCGGCCCACTCATACATAGACGTTGGCAGCTTGCTCTGGTTCATAGTGCCTACGTTGTCTCCGACGCGAGGTTCGGGATTGCACTTACAGGGCCATGAGTCAGCGCCTAACATTGCATCCAACCCGGACGCACAAGTGCGCCGGTTAATTTAAACGTTAGGCCTCCCAGAATGCGTCATTGGCTTTTCTTGTTCGTTCTTGCGTGGGCAGGGTTGGCCGGCGCTGCTGGCGAGCCTCAGCCAGTGGTACAGCACGGCCTCGCGAAGATCGGCCAAGAAATAGCCACCGAGCATTGCGGCGCGAAAGCGAAGGTGAGTCGGCAAGCGGTGAAAAATCGCTTTGACGAACCAGTTCTTGATCAACGCGAAACTATCCGATGCAAGAACTTGGTTGTGGTCGTTTACCGGGCTTCGATCCAGAGTCCGCCTCTTGAAATTCTCGAGTGGCTTACTGTCCGTGGGGCGCACACCAAGTTGCCAAAGCCCATTACTCCTGGGGCCACTCGCTCTGAGGTATTGGCCTTTGCAGGAAAACCAATGCAATCCGATCGAACTTCTCTCGTCTATCTCCTCAACGATGAAGGTCCCGATCAGCACACTGCAACGTTCAAGTTTTCCGGGTCGAAACTGGTGTCGATTACCTGGTGGTGGAGCGAGCAGTGAGGCCTAACCTTTCAATCGAAAGGACGCCAGCCGGCGCGCCGGCTGTCTCCTCTCATTTCCGACGTTGGGCATCGTGATGCAAGCACTCCTGGTCTTGGCTGCCCTTTTGTTTGCCATTGGAACTGCGATCTACTTTGGCATCCGTTATGTGTCGGGCAAGTGTGGTGTTGCCAAGGCATCGGAGTTTCTCCTTTGGGCTTCGTGCGCGACGTCACTCTGTTTCATACCATGGGCAGACCTGATAGATGCCGTTGCGCTAGTTGTTTATGTCTGTGCCGCTGCAAGCATCAGATTGCTTGTGTTGAAAAGACCATTGCGTGAGCCAGAAATGGTTTTTCATATGGCAATGCTTTATCTATCGCTATCTCGCCTCGACAAGGTTACCGGCTACGGGCATCCGAACGGATACTTAGTGCTGGCCCAATACCTTTTTTTAATCACGATCGTATCCAGTTGCATTTACCAAATCTTCAAATCGGATAAGGCCTTCGCTATAGGAGGATTGCTTCTTCTCGTATTCCCGGTTTCTCATTTTCCACTTGAGCTCACACGAAACCTTGTCGCCAGAACGATGGCTCCAGATGTGGCAAACCTTTACGTTACGAAGTTATATGCGGGTGAGATATATGGTCTTCGATTCGATAAAAGCTATTGGGTTGACCGCTATTCTTCGAGCGAAGGAAAATTTCAGAAAAAGGACTCCGCGCTATTGAATGATGGCGGCGGAACAATGGACGCACAAATACCTATCATTGCATCCTGGGAGTTAGATATCGTCAAAATGCTTTTTGATGAACAGCGTGCTGGAAAATAAGCACCCATTACTTCACCGATGCCCGACCCATCATTTCACCGGACCGGCGCAAAAAGCCGCGCAGGCCAGTGAATTCAAACGTTACCTCACGTTGAGACCGATATAGAACACGCCCCTCGACAAGCACGTCACTTATCGACGCAGCAAATCAGTCCCACTCCGACAACCGCCCCGACACCAACCTGAACCGCCGCCCGCAACGCGAGGCCAGCGTTTCATCGTGCGTGACCAGCACAAATGCAGTGCCGAAGTCGCGGGCGAGTTGCAGCATCAGTTCAAACACACCGTCGGCGGTTGAACGATCCAGGTTACCGGTCGGCTCGTCGGCCAGCACGCAAGCAGGCTGCGTGACCAGCGCACGCGCAATCGCCACACGCTGGCGCTCACCGCCTGAGAGCTCTGCGGGGCGGTGATGAATGCGGTCTTTGAGGCCCACGGCCGCTAGCATCGCTGTCGCGACGCGTGCGCATTCCGCGGGAGATTCGCGTCGAATCCACAGCGGCATCGCAACGTTATCGAGCGCGCTGAATTCGGGCAGCAAGTGGTGGAACTGGTAGACAAAACCCAGATGCTTGTTGCGCAGGTCGCCTTGCTGCTGGGGCGAGAGGGCCGAGAGCGTCTGGCCCTTCAATTCGACCTGGCCGCTGGTGGGAGCGTCGAGGCCGCCCATCAGGTGCAGCAGTGTGCTTTTGCCGGAGCCTGAGGCGCCGACGATGGCGAGCGTTTCACCCGCATGCACTTGCAGATCAACGCCGTGCAGCACCGTTAAATCGATCAGGCCTTCGTGGAAGCGTTTGGTAAGGCCGCTGGCTTTCAGCACGATCTCCTCATTCAAGCCGGGGCCGCGGGACTGGCTTTGCCAGACCGCAGGCGCAGCGGCCCCCTCGGGGGGCAGCGTAGTACGCGAAGCGACAAGCGTGGGGGTCATTTTTTCACTCATAACGCAGTGCCTCCGCGGGGTTGACGCGGCTGGCACGCCAGCTGGGGTAGATGGTGGCCAGGAAAGACAGCACCAGGGAGATGACGACGATCGGCATGATGTCGGCGTATTGCGGTTCACTCGGCATGCGGCTGATGAGGTAGATGTCTTTGGGCAAAAAGCTGGCGTTGAGCGCGCGCTCAATCGCCGGCACGATGACGTCGATGTTGAAGGCGATGCCCAGGCCCAGCAGCAGGCCCGATAGCGTGCCGATGACACCGACGAGTGCACCCTGCACCATAAAGATTTTCATGATGCTTTTGGGGCTGGAGCCCAGCGTGCGCAAGATGGCGATGTCGGCGCGCTTGTCGGTCACCGTCATCACCAGCGTACTGACGAGGTTGAAGGCCGCGACCGCCACGATGAGTGTGAGGATGATGAACATCATGCGTTTTTCAAGTTGCACGGCGGCAAACCAGGTCTTGTTCTGGCGCGTCCAGTCGCGAATCAGCAAATCGCCGCTCAGGCTTCGTGACAGCTCAAACGCAACTTCACGCGCCTGGTGCAGGTCTTTCAGCTTGATGCGGATGCCGGTGGGGCCTTCGAGGCGGAAAATCCGCGCGGCGTCGTCCTGGTGCATCATGACCAGGGCCGAGTCGTACTCAAAATGGCCGGAGTCAAAGGTGCCGACCACCGTCATTTGCTTTAGGCGCGGCACCACGCCTGCCGGGGTGACCTGGCCGCTGGGCGCGATCAGCGTGACGCTGTCGCCCTCACGCACGCCCATGGCGCGGGCAAGCTCGCCGCCCAGCACCACGCCGAATGCGCCGGGCACCAGCTTGGCCAGCGTGGGGCCGGACGTTACGGCGAGGTCGGTGACCTGGCCTTCGAGCGCCGGATCAATGCCGCGCACGACGGTGCCCTTCATGTCTTCGCCGCGTGCCAGCAGGGCCTGCGCGGCGATGAAGGTGGCGGCGCCGGTGACTTGCGGGTTGGCCTTGATTTCAGCCAGCGTTTTTTGCGGGTTCAGCAAGGCAGCGCCGTTGGGGGCGAACACCTCGATGTGCGAGATGACGCCCAGCATGCGGTCGCGCACTTCTTTCTGGAAGCCGTTCATCACGCTGAGCACGATGATGAGCGCGGCCACACCGAGCGCAATGCCCAGCATGGACACGCCTGAAATAAAAGAAATAAAGCCGTTGCGCCGGGTGGCACGGCCGGCGCGGGTGTAGCGCCAGCCCACTATCAGCTCATAAGGAATTTGCATACTTAACCTGGTAGTCGTTGCGGGCCACGGGTGGCCAACTCGAACGGATTCTTATAGGGTGCGATTTAAGCGCCCAAATTGAGCGCCCAAATTTGAACGCCAATTGTGGCATCCCGGACAATAGCCCCATGTCAGCCAATTCCCCCACTCCTTTTGCAGGGCCGCAGCTGCTGCTTCCCTTTGCGGCCTGCAGTGCAGAGGCCTGGCTGCCCACCATGAAGGCGCTGCCGGCGCAAAGCACGCACAACCAGAGCCAATTGCTCAAAGGCATGAAGTCAGTACACACTGATACGGCAGATGCACACACGCTCTCGCCACCGCACGAGCGAGCCCTGGGCCAGGCGCTGGGCCTTGCCACTGCGGACACGCCCGACGGGCTGATCCCGTGGGCGGCGCAAGATGCGGCGCAACACCTGCAGGCAGGCACCGGCAAGGCCTGGGCCTGGGTGACGCCCTGCCACTGGGCCATGGGCCGCGAACACGCCACGCTGACGGACCCGGCCGCGCTGGGCCTGGATGAAACCGAGTCCCGCGCGCTGCTGGCGGCCATGCAGCCTTACTTTGATGGCGACGGCATCACGCTGCACTATGTGCCTGCCCTGGGGCCGTCGCGCTGGCTGGCCGAAGGCGAGCTGTTTCGGAACCTGCCCACGGCCTCACTGGATCGCGTGCTGGGCCGCAATGTGGACCCGTGGCTGCCCAAGCAGAGCAAGGACGATGCCCAAGGCACAGCCCGCAAGATGAAATTGCTGCAGAACGAAATGCAGATGCTGCTGTACACCCACGCGCTGAACGATGAACGCGCCGAGCGCCGCCAGCTACCGGTCAATTCTTTCTGGCTGAGCGGCAGCGGCGCCCTGCCCGCCGGGTATGCACCCACCAGCCAAACTCCGGCCGTGCCGCGCAGCCTGGCGCAAGCGGTGTTTACCGACGACTGGCAAGCCTATGCCCAGGCCTGGGCCGCACTGGATGCAGGCGAGATTGCGCAACTGCTGGCCCGCCAGCGCGCGGGCGAGGCCGTGCGGCTGACGCTGTGCGGCGAGCGCGGCTGGCAAACTTTTGAGACGCACCAGGCCGGCCTCATGGCCAAAATTTCAAGCCTTTTGATGCCGCAGCCCTTATGGTACGTGCGCGACCAGCTATAAAAAAGATAGTAAACACACATGAAAATACAGGTGCGCGATGTGCCCCCGCGCAGCGTCTGGGCGCTGCAGCAAGCCGGCATTCACCCGCTGCTGGCGCAGCTCTATGCCGCGCGCGGCGTGAGCGCGGCCGACGAGCTGGACGACGGCCTGGCCCGGCTGCTGCCGCCCGCTTCACTGCACGGCGCCGCTGAGGCGGCGCGCCTGCTGGCCGACGCGATGGCGGCCGGCAAAAAGATCTGTGTGGTGGCCGACTACGACTGTGACGGCGCCACCGCCTGCGCCGTGGCGCTGCGTGGCCTCAAGCTGCTGGGTGCGCAGCATGTCAGCTACCTGGTGCCCGACCGCGTGACCGACGGCTACGGCCTCACGCCTCCGATTGCCGAGCGCGTGAAAGCCGCTGGCGCTGACGTGCTGGTGACGGTAGACAACGGCATCGCCAGCATCGACGGCGTAGCGCGCGCCCGCGCCCTGGGCATGCAGGTGCTGGTGACAGACCACCACCTGCCTGCGCTGAAAGACGGCGAAGTGGTGCTGCCCGAGGCCGACGTGATCGTCAACCCAAACCAGCCTGGCTGCACGTTTGAAAGCAAGTCGATTGCCGGCGTGGGCGTGATGTTTTATGTGCTGCTGGCGCTACGTGCCGAATTGCGCACGCGCGGTGTGTTTGACGCGGGTCCCGCCGCCGGGCCGCCCCTAGGCGGGACAGCCCCCTCGGGGGGCAGCGCAGCACACGCAGTGGCAAGCGTGGGGGCCAATCCCCAGCCGAAGCTTGATACGCTGCTGCCGCTCGTTGCGCTGGGCACCGTCGCCGACGTGGTGAAGCTGGACGCCAACAACCGCCGGCTGGTAGCGCAGGGCCTCAAGCGCATACGCACGGGCCATTTGCCCGCAGGCCTTGCCAGTTTGTTCAAGGCAGCGGGCCGGCAGGCGCCCGTGGCCACCACGTTTGACTTTGCCTTTGCGCTGGGTCCGCGCATCAATGCGGCGGGCCGGCTCAGCGACATGACGCTGGGCATTGAATGCCTGCTGACCGACGACGCGGCGCGCGGCGATGAGCTGGCGCAAATGCTGGACGGCATCAACCGCGAGCGCCGCGACATTGAAGCCGGCATGCGCGAGCAGGCGCAACTGGCGGCCGACGCGATGATTGACGAGGATGAGGAACCGCCGCCGGCGATTGCCATCTTCGACCCGGAGTTCCATGAAGGCGTGGTCGGCATCGTCGCCTCACGCGTCAAAGACAAGCTGCACCGCCCGACGTTCGTGTTTGCCGCCAGCCAGGCCGACGGCAAGGAGCACGAGCTCAAAGGCTCGGGCCGCTCGATTCCGGGGTTTCACCTGCGCGACGCGCTGGACCTGGTGGCCAAGCGCCACCCCGGCGTGCTGCTGCGCTTTGGCGGCCACGCCATGGCAGCCGGCTGCACCATTGCCGAAGAGCACTTTGAGGTGTTCGAAAGTGCGCTGCAGCAGGTGGCGCACGAATGGCTGGACGCCGCCACGCTGACGCGCCGCATGGACACCGACGGCCCGCTGCCGGCCGAATACCGCCGCACCGACGTGGTCGACACGCTGCACAAGGAGGTCTGGGGCCAGGGTTTTGCAGCGCCGACCTTCAGCGAAGTGGTGGAAGTCGTGTCGCAGCGGCTGGTGGGTGAAAAACACCTGGCGCTCAAGCTCAAGCACCAGGGCCAGCCGGTCGACGGCATCTGGTTCGGCCACACCGAATCACTCCCCGCGCGGGTCAAGCTGGCCTTCAGGCTGGATGCGGATGAGTGGCAGGGCGTGAAGCGGGTACGGTTCCTGGTGGAAGGCGCGGAGCTTTAGGCGGAGCGCTGCGCTCGCTTGGCAGCCGATGCACCTTCTGCCGCCCAGACCTCCAGGCCTCCACGCTGTAGCGCTTGTCCGACGGCTGCAGGGTGGAGCCACCTACAGCTGGCCGCCGACGCGGCGGGAATGATGACGCGAAGGTGCCCAACCCGGTGCGCCGCCTACCACCCCCTGAGGCATCCATGAACACCATCATTTATATCGTCGGCCTTGTTGTCATCATCGGCGCCGTCCTGTCTTACTTCGGTTTTCGCTGAAATTTCAAGAAATCGGGGCTCTGGCCAACAGGAACGTGCGCGAGCAGCTCCTGAATTCATAGCAAATCGGGCTTCAATCTTTACTCCAAATGAGAGCAATTCTCATTTAAGATGGGTTTCCCCTCTTCCTTCGGCTGCGGATCGCCGGTTGTGGAGTGGGGCACCTTCATCTTCTGGAGACCCGACATGCAAGGACCCCGTACCTCTCTGCCCGGCCTTGACCGTGAACACCGCGCCCTGCTCGCCCAGTACGGCGAGATCCAGAAGCGCTGCAGCACGGTGATTGCCGTGCAGGCCGCGGAAATCTCGCGCCTGCAATCCCAGGCGGTGCGCCTGCGTGCGGCGGCGATGGTGCGGGAGACGGCGCTGGCCTGGGAGCGTGAAGACCGGCAGGCCGTGGAGGCGGCCATCCCCGGCCTGCCCAAACGGCTGACGCTGGCGCGCCGGGTGGAGTGGTTGATGGGCCGTGTCCATGATTTGCAGGGTTTGGTGCGGGAACGCCTGGGCCGGCAAAAGAACACGGCGGCCCCGGCCACGCTGGCGGCGGCTTTATCAGCTTCGCAAGCCACAGCCGCCCTGCATGAAAAGTCGGTGCTGTGCGTGGGCGAGCAAGGCGCCGGCACCACCGCAGCCCGGCGTGTTGTTGAAATGGCTGGCGGGCACTTTTTGCACCATGCGGGTGACGACCTGCAGGACGCAGCCGCACTGGAGGCCAGCCTGGTCGCCGCCGACCTGGTGATCTGCCAGACCGGCTGCGTGAGCCACGACGCCTACTGGCGCGTGCAGGACCACTGCCGGCGCACCGGCAAGCAGTGTGTGCTGGTGGGCCAGCCGCAGGCCATGCAGTTTGTGCGCAGCCGGCAGGCGCCTGGCCTGCCAATCACTCCAGAAACCCAGAATATCAAGTCAAAAACGGCTCCAGCCTTTTAAGAGCTTGCGCGAGCAGCTATTGATTTAATAGCACCTCAGCAAGTTCTGCCGATGTCACTGCAACGCAAACTCACCGCCACGCGCAATCGCACGCTGGTAGGCGGGCCTGGCGTGGATGCGTGCCAGGAAATCCATCAGCCTGGGCCGGCTCTCGTTAAGCCCGCCGCGCGCGGCAGCCGCCTCCAGCGGAAAGCTCATCTGGATGTCTGCGCCGCTGAACTCGGCGCCGGAAAACCAGTCGCTTTGGCCCAACGACATTTCCAGGTAATCCAGGTGCTGCCGCAGTTGCGGCTCGATAAACGTCTTCTTGACTTTGCCGGCAATGGCGCGGGCTATCGGCTTGGCGAAGAACGGCATGGGAGAGTTTTCCACCTTGTCGAACACCAGCTTGAGGAGCAGCGGCGGCATGGCCGAGCCTTCGGCGTAATGCAGCCAGTAGGTGTAGCGCAGGTGCGCAGGCGTGCCGGCCTCGGGCGCCAGGCGGCCGGCGCCGTAGCGCGCCACCAGGTATTCAATGATGGCACCCGACTCGGCCAGCGTGAACTCACCATCGGTGATCACCGGCGATTTTCCCAGCGGGTGCACCGCGCGCAGTGAAGGCGGCGCCAGCATGGTTTTGGGGTCGCGCTGGTAGCGCTGGATTTCATAGGGCAGGCCCATCTCTTCCATCAGCCAGAGGATGCGTTGCGAGCGGGAATTGTTGAGGTGATGCAGGGTGATCAAGTGCGGCTCCATAAGACGGAAGCGCTGATGGTAGGCCATGGATTGCTGGCTTCAAGCTCCGGCGGCGACAGGAAGAAAACCTGAAAAGGGCAGGTGGCACCCCAGGGTGGGCACACCCAAACCTGACAGCGGAAGTTTCAGGAACTTCTGGTTACAGCATGCACCAGCATGGCAGGCAGGCACGGCTTCCTCGGCACCAGAAGCATGCATTTTGTACACAATCTTGAGATAAATCGCGTACAAAGCTGGCACAAGCCTTGCACAGAAGCTTGGCATGAACGCTCTTGCCAGCCCGCCTCCCGCCGCCATTGAAGCCATTGCGCTGACCAAACGGTATGCGCAGCAAGACAAGCCGGCGGTTGACGGCATCAACCTGCGCATTGCCAGCGGCAGCTACTGCTGCCTGCTCGGGCCTTCGGGCTGCGGCAAAAGCACGACGCTGCGCATGATGGCGGGCCACGAATCCGTTACCAGCGGCGACATCCTGCTGGAAAACCGCAACATCACCGACCTGCCCGCCGCCGGCCGCGGCACGGCCATGATGTTCCAGAGCTTCGCGCTGTTTCCGCACCTTTCAGCGCTCGACAACGTGGCCTTCAGTTTGAAGATGAAAGGCGTGGACAAGGCGGCCCGCCGCCAGCAGGCCAAAGATTTGCTGGAACGCGTGGCGATGGGCCACCTGGCAGAGCGCAAGCCGGCCGAGCTTTCGGGCGGGCAGCAGCAGCGCGTGGCGCTGGCGCGCGCGCTGATCACGCAGCCGCGGGTGTTGCTGCTCGATGAGCCGCTGTCGGCGCTCGACCCTTTTCTGCGCATCCAGATGCGCGCCGAGCTGCGGCGCTGGCAAAAAGAGCTGGGGCTGACCTTTATCCACGTCACGCACTCGCAGGAAGAGGCCATGGCCCTGGCCGACACCATGGTGGTGATGAATCACGGACTGATCGAGCAGGTGGGATCGCCGCACGAAATCTACAACCGCCCCGCGAGTGAATTTGTGGCGCGCTTCATGGGTGGGCACAACGTGCTGGACACACCCGCCGGCAAGATCGGCGTGCGCACCGACCACATGCAGATCACCCCGGCCGGCCAGGCCGCGCCCGACGCACCACACAACCGGCGCGCCGTGGTGACCGATGTCGAATACCAGGGGCCCTATGTATTGCTGGGCCTGCAAAACCCGGGCGTATCGCCCACAGCCCACAGCACCGCCGAGTTGTCGGTGATGGTGCCCGAGGCGACGTTTGCGGCCCGGCCCTATGCGCCGGGTGACAGCGTGCAACTGTCATGGGCGCCCGAGGCGGCGCACACGCTGCAAGCCGCCGTTCCTGCCTGACGTCCAGATTACCGAGTTTTTCACCCGTCCCTTCGCAAGAAGATTTCCACCCAAGCCACCAGGAGTTTTTCACCATGTCCGACGCTCTTCCTGATCAAAAAGACACCGCCACCGACACCACCGTGGGCGGCGTGCCGCGCCGCGCTTTGCTCAAGGGCACAGCCGGCATTCTGGCCACAGGCCTGTTCCCGGCCGTGCACGCGCAGGAAAAAATCGTGCTGCGCTACCTGGGTACTGCGGTGAACCAGGACAAGGCCATTGCCGAGAAGTTCAAGGCCGACACGGGCATCACGATTCAGTACGTGGCCGTGACCACTGACGACGTGACCAAGCGCGCCGTGACCGCACCCAACAGCTTTGACCTGATTGACACCGAGTACTTCTCGCTGAAAAAGATCGTGCCCACCGGCAACTTGAAGGGCATTGACACCAAGCGCATCAAGAACGCCGACAAGATCACCTCGCTCTTCACCACCGGCACCGTGGCCGGCAAGGCCGTGGGCGACCAGGGCACCGCACCCAAGAAGGTAATTTATCTGGAAGGCGAAAAAAGCAAGGTCTTCGCCAAGAGCCCGACGCAGTTCATGTCGCTCATTCCCACGGTGTACAACGCCGACACGCTGGGCATTCGCCCCGATTTGATCAAGCGCCCCATCACCTCCTGGGCCGAGCTGCTGAACCCCGAGTTCAAGGGCAAGGCGGCCATCCTGAACATCCCGTCGATCGGCATCATGGACGCCGCCATGGTGGTGGAAGCCAAAGGCATCTACAAGTACCCGGACAAGGGCAACATGACCAAGAAGGAGATCGACCTGACGATCGCCACCCTGATCGAAGCCAAGAAGGCCGGGCAGTTCCGCGCGCTGTGGAAAGACTTCAATGAGTCCGTCAACCTGATGGCCTCGGGCGAAGTAGTGATCCAGTCGATGTGGAGCCCCGCCGTGACGGCCGTGCGCACCAAGGGCATCGCCTGCAACTTCCAGCCGCTCAAAGAAGGCTACCGCGCTTGGGCCGCCGGCTTCGGCCTGCCCGCCACGCTGTCGGGCAAGAAGCTGGACGGTGCCTATGAGTTCATCAACTGGTTCCTCGACGGCTGGGCCGGCGCGTATCTGAACCGCCAGGGCTATTACAGCGCCGTGCTGGAAACCGCCAAGGCCAAGATGGAAGCCTACGAGTGGGCCTACTGGATGGAAGGCAAGCCGGCCTCGCAGGACATCAAGAGCCCGAATGGCGATGTACTGGCCAAAACCGGCGCGGTGCGCGACGGCGGCAGTTATGAAGCGCGCATGGGCGGCATCGCCTGCTGGAATGCGGTCATGGACGAGAACAATTACATGGTGCAGAAGTGGAATGAGTTCGTAGCGGCCTAAAAATTGGCACACCCCTGTTGACGCTCACTTCGTGTAGCGTCCTCTCCCCTTGCAGGGGACGACACTTGCGGCCCGGCAAAGCCGGTTCCGCGGTGTCCTGGAACAGGCTTCGCTTCGCTTGCCCTTGGTAGCTCATTTTTTTACTTTTGGATATTTATGGGTGCTCCTGCTGTTGCTGCACATTCCGCTCCGGTCAAGGCGCCGGGGCGCAGCCTTGCGGCCTGGTGGCAGGCTACGCCGTTGACGGCGGTGTTTGTGGTGTTCTTTCTGGTTCCGCTGGCGCTGGTGTTGATGGTCAGCTTTTGGGACTTCAATGAGTATGAGTTGCTGCCCGGTTTTACGCTGAAGAATTACTTCGCCGTCTTTGAAAGTTGCGGCAACACGTCGGAGATGTGCGTCACCTTCAAGACCTATTTGTCGACCTTCAAGTTCAGCTTCCTGGTGTGGCTGATCACGCTGGTGACGGGTTTCACGGTGTCGTACTTCCTGGCGTTTTATGTGCGCTCTCAAAGCGTGCAAACGCTGCTGTTCGTGCTGTGCACGATCCCGTTCTGGACGTCCAATGTGATCCGCATGATCTCGTGGGTGCCGCTGCTGGGCCGCAATGGCCTGGTGAACCAGAGCCTGACGGGCCTGGGCATCGTGAACCAGCCTGTCGAGTGGTTGCTGTTTTCGGATTTTTCGGTGGTGCTGGCGTTTGTGCACCTCTACACCATGTTCATGATCGTGCCGATCTTCAATTCGATGATGCGCATAGACCGCAGCCTGATCGAAGCGGCCAACGACAGCGGCGCCTCGGCCTGGCAAACGCTGTGGAACGTCATCGTGCCGCTGTCGCGCACGGGCATCATCATCGGCTCGATTTTTGTCATCACCATCGTGATGGGCGACTTCGTGACCATCGGCGTCATGGGCGGCCAGCAGATCGCCTCCATCGGCAAGATCATCCAGGTGCAGACTTCTTACCTGCAGTTTCCGCTGGCGGCGGCCAATGCGGTGATCCTGCTGGCTATTGTGCTGATGATCATCTGGGCGTTGACCCGCCTCGTCGACATCAGAAAGGAACTATGACCCCCACGCTTGTCACTTCGTGTACTGCGCTGCCCCCCGAGGGGGCTGGCCTTGCTTGGGGCGGCCCGGCGCTGCGGCCCCTTCTGCGAAAGTTCTAAGCTATGTCCGAAAAACGCACCGCCGGCTTCTGGTTCCTGGCCGCATTCTTTGCGCTGTTTGTGCTGTTCCTGTATGGCCCGATGTTTGTCATCGTGGTGCTGAGTTTTCAGGGGCCTGAAGGGGGACTGACGTTTCCGCTGCGCGGTGTGTCGCTGCACTGGTTTTACAAACTGGCCGAAGGGCTTGGCGTGGTGGACATTGGCGCGGCGCTCAAGCGCTCGCTGGGCCTGGGCCTGGCCGTGATGGCTTTCACGGTGGTGCTGTCGGTGCTGGCCGGCCTGGCGTTTCGCAAGAAGCTCGCGGGCGGCAACACGCTGTTTTTTGTGGTGGTGGCCAGCCTGATCATGCCGTCCATCATCGTGTCGCTGGGCATTGGCCTGGAGTTCCGCCTGCTCGACACCGGCGTCAAGAAAGCACTGGAGGCTTTCGGCATGGCCGATGCGCTGGAAGGGTATGGCACGTCGCTGGGCTTGTTCACCTCGGCGCTGGGCGCGCACCTGACCTGGACGCTGCCCTTTGGCCTCTTGATCATGTTTGCGATTTTCAACCGCTTCAACCCGGCTTATGAAGAAGCCGCGCGCGACCTGGGCGCCACGCCGTGGCAGGGTTTCCGGCATGTGGTGCTGCCGCTGATCGCACCGTCGGTGGTGGGCATCGGCATGTTTGGTTTTACCCTGAGCTGGGACGAAATCGCCCGCACCTCGCAGGCTATCGGCGACGTGAACACCCTGCCGCTGGAGCTGCAGGGGCTGACCACCACCGTCACCACGCCGTCCATTTATGCTCTGGGTACCGTCACCACTGTGGTGTCGTTGCTGGTCATGGCGCTGGCCCTGGGCCTGGCCTGGTGGCTGGGCCGCCGGCAAAAGAAAGGCACCCGATGAGCGAGGCAACGCCCGTAACCCAGGCAACCCCCCTGACCGACAGCGAAATGTATGAGCGCGTGATCTCGGCCATCCTGGACCACCGCCTGCCGCCGGGCACCAAGCTGGTCGAAGACAAGCTGGCCGGTGCCTTCGGCGTGTCGCGCACGCGCATACGCCCGGTGCTGGTGCGCCTGGCCAATGAACAGGTCGTTACCCTCATCCCCAACCGCGGGGCCACCGTGGCCCAGCCCACCGAGCAGGAGGCGCGCGAAGTCTTCGAGGTGCGCCGGCTGATTGAACCCACGCTGGTGGAGCTCTTCATTGCCAAGGCGAGCGAGGCCGACATGCAACAGCTCAAACGCTGCATCGACGACGAGGAAGCCGCGCGCCTGGCCGGCGACATGCACCGCGCGATCCGCCTGTCGGGCGACTTTCACCTGCAGATCGCCGAACGCGCCGGCCACCAGACGCTGGGCCGCATCCTGCGCGAGCTCACCTCGCGCACGTCGCTGATTTTGATGACCTACAGCACGTCGCACAAGGACAGCCGCGACGAAGCCGCCGCCTGCGGCTGCCGTGAGCACCGCAAGCTGCTGGACGCGATTCGCCTGCGCGACGTCCAGGAAGCCGCGCGCCACATGCGCGAACACCTGACGCGGCTGGAGTCGCAGCTGCAGTTCACGCCGCCGGCGGATGATGCGCCCGACCTGTCCACGCTGTTTAGTTGATGGCCCCCACGCTTTTCACTTCGAGCCTGCGGCGCGCTGCCCCTTTCCTCTCGTATTGGGGCCGCCCGCTTGCGGCCCGGCAAAGCCGGTTCAGCGGGGACTACCAGCAGGGGCCGCGGGACTGGCTTCGCCAGACCGCAGGCGCCGCCCCCTTGAGGGGGGAACAAGCTACACGAAGTGAGCTTGGACAGGGGTGTACCTATTTCACCGCCCCCTTGAGGGGGGAACAGGCTACACGCAGTGAGCCTGGACAGGGGTGAATTCTTAACCATGCGTAAGCTATTGGTCATTAATCCAAACACGTCGACTTCGGTCAGCGCCTTGCTGCAAACCCACGTGCAAGCCGCCGCCGGGCTGCACGTGCAGGTGCGTACCGTCACCGCGCGCTTCGGCGCGCCCTATATCTCGGATGAAGCCAGTTACGCCGTCGCCTCTCACGCCACGCTGGACGCCTGGGCCGCTGCGCTGGCCGGCACAGGTGAAACGGGTGGCGCACCAGAAACACCTGACGCGGTGCTGATCGGCTGCTTTGGCGACCCAGGCCTGCTGGCGTTGCGCGAAAGCAGCCCGGTGCCGGTCACCGGCCTGGCCGAGGCGGCGTTTATCGAGGCGGCGCGCCACGGACGCTTTGCCATCGTCACCGGGGGCGAGCGCTGGGGGCCGATGCTGCAGCGGCTGGCCCAGGCGCTGGGCCATGCGCCTTCGCTGGCCGGCATCCACACCGTTGCCCCGACCGGTGCACAGCTTGCGGCCGACCCTGCCGCCGCGCGCACCCTGCTCGCCCAGGCCTGCCGCGACGCGGTGCGCCAGCTGGGCGCGCAGGCCGTCATTCTGGGTGGTGCAGGCCTGGCAGGCATGGCCGCGACCCTGCAACCCGGGGTGAGCGTGCCGCTGATCGACAGCGTGCTGGCCGGCGCCCACTGGGCCCTGCGCAGCCATGCACCGCCACCGCAGCGCAGCCAGCCGGGCTTCGACGTGCCGTGGGAGAAACTCTCGCCGGAGCTCACTGCTTTGGGGCTTTAAGGCTGTAGCCCAACAGGAACGGGCGCAAGCAGCTATATATTTCATAGCAGCCGGTCATTTCAAGCGCAGTGGCGCATATCAGGCGAGGCAGGGAACGCTATTAAATTTATAGCTGATCGCGCTTGCCTATATTGGTCTGGCGGCCTGAAACATCTCAAAACCGCCTTCAGTGCAAGGGCATCGCGCGCACGCGCAAAGCGAGCCTTCTGGGGTCAGGGAGATTGCACCCGGCCTGCACCAATACCCCGCAAAGCCTAAAATGGCTCAGTGACTCCCAAAAACATCCTGAATGCCGACCTGCACTGCCACTCTGTGGTGTCAGACGGCACGCTGACACCGGAGGCACTGGCTGAACGGGCCAAGGCCAACGGGGTCGAACTCTGGGCCCTGACAGACCACGACGAAATAGGCGGCCAGCACCGTGCCGCCGCCGCTGCCAAAGCGCAGGGCATGCACTACCTCACGGGCACCGAGGTGTCCGTGACCTTCGCGGGGCAAACGGTCCACATTGTTGGCCTGGGCTTCGACGCCAACGACCCTGCGATGCAACAAGGCCTGCGCAATACGCGCGGCGGCCGTGAACAGCGAGCCATGGAGATGTCGGACTCGCTGGCCAAGGTCGGCATCATGGGTGCTTACGAAGGCGCTCTGAAGTTTGTCGGCAACCCCGAGCTCATTTCACGCACGCACTTTGCCCGCTTCCTGGTGGAATCCGGCGTGTGCCGCGAAACACCTGAGGTCTTTCGCAAATACCTGACCGAAGGCAAGCCCGGCTATGTGCCCCACCGCTGGGCCAACCTGCGCGACGCCGTCACCTGGATCACCGAGGCCAAGGGCATTGCCGTGATTGCGCACCCGGGCCGCTACAAGTTCACCCCCAACGAGGAATACGCCTTGTTCACCGAGTTCAAGTCCCATGGCGGGCGTGGCGTGGAGGTTGTCACCGGCAGCCACACGCCGCAGGAATACCTCAAATACGCCGAAACGGCGAAAGAGTTCGGCCTGGCCGCTTCGCGCGGCAGCGACTTCCACAGCCCCGACGAAAGCCACACCGACCTGGGTACCCTGCCATTCCTGCCTGGCGAACTGACACCGGTGTGGGAGCTGCTGGTGGACCGCATCCAGTGATGGCCGGCCCCGCGAGAAAAACCTCTCCTGCCCTGACCGGCATTGCGCTTCTGGTAGCCGCCATGGCCTGCTTCGCCGCGCTGGACACCACCACCAAACGGATATCGCTGAGCGTGCCCATCCTGATGGCGCTGTGGTTTCGCTATGCGTTCCAGGCCGTGGCCACGACCGTGGTGATGCTTCCTGCGCGCGGGCGAACGCTGTTTCGAACGGCGCATCCCAGGTTCCAGCTTTTACGCGGCGTACTGCTGCTGACCAGCAGCGGGTTGGCGTTTTTCAGCCTCAAATACATGCCCGTGGGCGAGTTCACGGCCATCATCATGATCACGCCGCTGGTCATCACCCTGCTGGCATCGCTACAGCTGGGTGAGCGCGTACCGGCGTTGCGCTGGGGGCTGGTCCTGGGAGGCTTTGCCGGTGCGCTGATCAYCATCCGGCCGGGAAGCTCCGGCTTTGACTGGACGCTGCTGCTACCGCTGAGCCTGGTGGTGTCCAATGCCTGGTTCCAGATTTTGACCAGCCGCCTGGCCCGTACCGAAGACCCGGCGACCATGCACTTCTACACCGGCTGGGTGGGCACGCTCATCGCCTCGCTGGCCCTTCCCTTTGTCTGGACTTCGCTGGATTCCTGGGTGCTTTGGGCCTGCCTGTGCCTGATGGGTTTCCTCGGAGCCGTCGGGCACTTCATGATGATTCTTGCCTATGCGCGCACCACTGCATCAACCCTGACGCCGTTCCTTTACGCCCAAATCGGTTTTGCCATGCTGGGCGGATGGCTGATCTTTTCCCATGTTCCGGATCAGTGGTCGCTGCTCGGCATTGCCATGATTACCGTGTGCGGAGCCACTGGCGCCTGGCTTGCGGTACGCGAGAGCCGCATCATCATTGAACCCACCGAATCCTGAACCCCAAGCCGGCGGCAAACCTGTATGGCACAGTTTTTTGAAGTTCACCCCGAAAACCCGCACACCCGCCTGCTCAAGCAGGCGGTGGCGCTGCTTGAACGCGGCGGCATTGTGGCCGTGCCAACCGACTCCAGCTATGCGCTGGTATGCCACCTTGACGACAAGACCGCGGCCGACAGCCTGCGCCGCATTCGCGGCGTCGACGATAAGCACCACCTCACCCTGCTCTGCCGCGACCTGAGCGAGCTGGCGAACTACGCGCGGGTGGACAACAAACAATTCCGGCTGCTCAAGGCCGCCACGCCAGGGCCCTACACCTTCATCCTCGAAGCCAGCAAGGAAGTGCCGCGCCGCGTGAGCCACCCGTCGCGCAAGACCATAGGGCTGCGCGTGCCCGAACACAAGGTGCTGCAGGCACTGCTGGAGCTGCATGGCGCGCCGCTGCTGGCCACCACGCTGATCCCCCGGGACGGCACCGTGCCGTTGAACGACGCGCACGAAATCCGCGAGCTGCTGGAGCATGAGCTGGCTGCCGTGATCGATGCAGGCGCCTGCCACCAGGAGCCGACCACGGTGATCGACCTGACGGCCATGGGCGACGGCGGCGAGCCTGTCGTGGTGCGGCAGGGCCGGGGCGAGCTGGCGGCATTGGGCCTTTAAGCCTTCCGCGCGGCAGAGCCGCCAGGGCGTCTGAGACAATCGCGGCATGGATATCGCCAACCTGATTCAAACCATTGCGGTCTACGCCTTGCCGGTGCTGTTCGCAATTACGCTGCATGAGGCAGCTCACGGCTATGTCGCGCGCTATTTCGGCGACAACACGGCCTGGATGCTGGGCCGTATCACGCTCAATCCGGTAAAGCACATCGATCCGGTGGGGACCATCCTCATGCCGGCCTTGATGTACCTGACGACGTTTGCCATCCCCGGCGGCCCGTTTATCCTGGGTTACGCGAAACCGGTTCCGGTGCAATTCGGCAATCTGCGCAATCCGAAGCGAAACATGATCTGGGTGGCACTGGCCGGCCCCGGCATTAATTTTGTACAAGCCATTTTCTGGGGCGTCCTGTTTCTGACCCTGCGCAACATCAACGGCAACTCAGAAGACTTCTTTTCACAGATGGCCACGGCGGGGATACAGGTCAACCTGGCACTTGCGGTGCTGAACCTGTTCCCGCTGCCGCCCCTGGATGGCGGGCGCGTTGCCGTCGGCATACTGCCGTGGAAGTATGGGCAGTACCTTGCACGCATCGAACCCTTTGGCTTTTTTATCGTTCTGGGCCTCATTGTCCTGAAGGTATTTGGCCCTCTCTGGATGCAGCCCATGATGGCGCTGTCTTTTTCCCTCCTCAATCTGGTCCTTACGCCTTTAAAGTTGATCTTCTGATGAGGTCAACTCCGGCAACACTCTCATGACAAGCAACGCCACTACCCGTTTCCTCACCGGCATCACCACCACCGGTACGCCCCACCTGGGCAACTATGTCGGCTCGATCCGGCCGTCGGTCCAGGCCAGCTTTCGCGACGATGTCCGCAGCTTTTACTTCCTGGCCGACTACCACGCACTGATCAAATGCGATGAACCCGCGCGCATCCAGCAGTCCACACTCGAGATCGCGGCGAGCTGGCTGGCCGCCGGGCTGGACCCGGAGCGCGTGACGTTCTATCGCCAGTCCGATATCCCGGAAATCCCTGAGCTCACCTGGCTGCTGACCTGCGTCACGGGCAAGGGCGTGCTCAACCGTGCCCATGCCTACAAGGCCTCTGTCGACAAGAACGAGGCGGCCGGCAACGACCCTGACGCTGACGTCACCGCCGGCCTCTTCATGTACCCGGTGCTGATGGGCGCGGACATCCTGCTGTTCAAGACGCACAAGGTGCCGGTGGGGCGCGACCAGATCCAGCACATCGAAATGGCGCGCGACATGGCGCAGCGCTACAACCACCTGTACGGTGAGCACCTGGTGCTGCCCGAAGCGGTGGTGGAGGAATCAGTCGCGCTGCTGCCCGGGCTGGATGGACGCAAGATGAGCAAGAGCTACGACAACACGATTCCGCTTTTCACCCCACGCGAGCAGATGCGCAAGCTGATCGCCGGCATCCTCACCGATTCACGCGCACCGGGCGAACCCAAGGAAGTCGAGGGCTCGGCGCTGTTCCAGATTTACCAGGCCTTTGCGAGCGCGGACGAAACCCAGGCCCTGCGCAAGGCCTATGCCGAAGGCATTGCCTGGGGCGATGCCAAACAGCTGCTGTTCGAGCGCATTGACCGTGAAGTAGTGCCCATGCGCGAGCGATACCACGACCTCATCAGCGACCCGGCAAAGATCGAGGCGACCTTGCAGGCGGGTGCGCAGAAGGCGCGCGCGGAGGCCACGCCTTTCATGGGCGAGTTGCGTCGCGCCGTTGGTTTGCGCAACCTCGCGATAAAGCCGGCTGGCACGTCGAAAGGGAAGTCAGTCAAAAGTGTTGCTCCGGCCTTCAAGCAATACCGTGAGAAGGACGGCCAGTTCTATTTCAAGCTGCAGGACGCTGATGCCAAGGTGCTTTTGCAGAGCCAAGGCTTTGAATCTCCCCGTGAAGCCGCGCTGATAATTTCCACCCTGCAGAACGAAGGGGCCGGTGCGCTTGCTGCACTGCAAGATAAGCTTCAAATCTTGCCCGGTATCGAGGCAGCCGAGGTGGAAACAGCGCTACGTTTCTTTGCACCTGTAACTCCCTGAGTTGCGGTATTAAGCAATTTGGGCCAGGGGCTTTGATCATGCGCGGCGGCCTTCGACAGAATCACATTGGTACGAAAGACTTATTCATTGTTGTTTTAGGGTATTACCACCCTGAAAAAATACCGCAATTTCAAGTTTATTAGTGCCCCAAAGTTGACATTCACCAGTTATGCTCGATAGCTGACAGGAACGATACTTCAGACGTGAACTAATGAGTATTTTTGTAATAGATGACCATCCGCTGATGCGCGAAGCGGTTGTCATGTTGATTCGCCGCCTTAGCAGCAAAGCCACTGTGACCGAGCTGGACCGGCTCGCCGCGGTAATGCCTGCCGTGCAGCAACACGGTGTCCCCGAACTCATCTGCCTCGACTTGAGGTTGCCTGACACCAATGGTGTTTCGGGCGTGCGTGAGCTCAAACACCAATTCCCCAATGTGCCGCTGGTAGTGCTGTCGGCCGCGCCGGCCCAGGACTACGAGGACTTGTCCATCGAGGCAGGTGCCGATGCCTACATCCAGAAGTCTGCGGGGGCCACCGAGATATCGAACGTCCTGCGCGTCTTCCTGAGTGAAGAACTCGACCCGGAGCCATCCACCCCAACGGAAAAACTGTCCAAGCGGCAAAAGCAGTTGCTGGTCATGCTCGACAAGGGCATGAGCAATCGCGACATCGCCGAAGAGCTGCAGATCAGCGAGCACACGGTGAAAGTGCATTTGTGGCGGCTGTTCCGGCGCCTGAATGTCAAGAGCCGCTCGCAGGCCAGCCACCTGGCGCGCACCCAGGGCTTGCTCTAGCAACACCGGGCAACACTGGGCCGGGTAACACTGGGCCAGGTCACTGGCCCGGCGTGCGCAACTCCACCCAGAAGACGCTGCCACGCCCGCTCCTGGAGGCAAGCCTCACAGGATGCCCCAGCGCCTCACTCAGGCGCGAAACGATGGCCAGGCCCAACCCAAAACCTTCTTCGGTACCCTGCAGGGGAATCCGGTAGAACTCCTGAAAGATCGCCTTCTGGTGCTCTTTCGCGATGCCCACACCGGTGTCCCATATCTCGATGCATGGCACCCCGCGCCGCCGGCGCACAGCCAGCAGCACACCGCCTCGATGCGTGTTGCGCAGTGCGTTCGACAACAGGTTGCCGACCAGCCGCTGAAGCAGCACGGGGTCGGACCTTACCTGCCCCGCCGCAGGGCGAATCCTGAGGCGCAGGTTTCGCTCCCGCGCGAAGGGCGCGTATTGCGCCTCCAGATCCTGCACCAGCCCCGCCAGGTCTACGGCCTGCAGGTTGACCCGCAGTGGGCTGGACTCCAGCCCCGCCAGGTCGAAGAGGGAGTTGAACAGGTCGTTGACCGCCTTGGTGGACCGGACGATCTTGGGTGCTATCTGCGCTACGAATTCTGGCTCGGCAGCCAGCCAGCCGGCGTACAGGTCCAGGGCATGCACCGGCTGACGCAGGTCATGCGCGGCGCTGGCGATAAAACGGTTCTTGATCTCGATGGCCTCAAGGGCGGCACGGCTTTTTTCAGTCAACGATCTGATCAGTTCGGAGTTGTCGTACTGCAGTTCGAGGTTGGCACGCTGCACCTGGTGAAAGCGCTGGCCCGACACGCGAATGACCACCCAGTAAATCACGATCAGCACCACCATACCCCAGGTATTGAACGTGGAAGAAATTCCTCTTTCCAGCATCAGCTGGTAGAAAAATACCGTCAGGGTGGAAATGCCCAGGCCGTTCACATAGCCTTTGAAGCAGGGGAGCCAGGAGGAAAAGGTGCCCACCGCAAACCCGGCCATTCCGACCAGGACGATCATGCCGAGGAACTGGTCATACACGGGCGCTTTGAGGAAGTACACAAACATCGACGCCCCCCAGACCATGGCACTCATGGGCCACGTCCACGTGTAGCGCGCCATGAATGCGCGCAACGCAGGGCCGCTGACGCCCAGCAGCGAACGCTGGTAAATGCCGATGACGCGGTACCGCACCAGGGTCACCAGCGTCGCCGCCGTTGCCCAGATGCCCAGACTGAGCAGGTCTACATGGCGGTAAAGAATCACCACCATGGACACGATCAGGACCAGTGCGGAATGCAGGGCCGGGCGGGCATACCGCATGAAGATATGGATCAACCGCATTTCCACCCAATCCTCGCGCGAGATATCTGGCGCGCCCTGGATAGGCCGGATCGCTGTGGGGTGGTCCATGGAATGCGAGTTTACGTCGCATCCGGGGCCGCAATGCCATCCGCGGCGCACGCCTGTTGCGTTGCGGTCTAGGGACTTACGCTCAGTTAAAAGTCACGCCGGCCCAACGCACGCGGCCAAGCACGGAAAAATCCCGGTCTGTACTTTCGTAGCCCTGGATGTCAAACGGTTCATACGCCGGGTTGTAGCTGCTGACGCGCAATATCTTCCCGGGCAGGCGCTGCAGTTTTTTGACCAGCAAGGCGCCGTCAAGCCGTACCATGTGCACGCCCTCTGTCAGGGCATCGCGATCCCGCAAGTCAGTCAGCACTGCGTCCCTGGAATGCAGCCACGGCTCCATGGAGGCGCCCGCCACCGTGGACATGACAATGTCGTTATGGTCAATGCCCAGGTCATACCGGATGAACTGCACATCAAAGGGACGCATCGCCACGACCGACCCAAGGTCGTTGAATACGTCCCGGCCCGGCGAAGCGCGGAGGTCAAACAGGGGCGCATAGACAAACGTGCCGGTCTCGACCGCGCGCACGTCGCGCGCCACTGCCGCAGCAGCCCGGGTTTCGTCTGGAGCTTCCCGGCCCAGTAGCTGCCCGGGCGTCAACCGGTATTCCCTGGCGAGTACTTCCAGCTCGAACGCATCCGGCAGGCTGTCGCCACGCTCTATGTTCCAGATGGTGTTGCGGTGAACCCCGACCGTGGCCGCAACCTCATTGATTTCCCTTGTGCCCCGGGCCATGCGGCAGCGCTGGCCAAACTGGCGCATGAAAACCGACCTGGCTTCGGTTCGCACAGACCTGGCACTCGCCTTGTCGACGGCTGCTGCGGCCTCATGCAGGTACCACGCAACGGGCTCTTCTGCCTTGACCGGCGCTGCGGCGGTAAAGGAATAGTGCTGGAGCTTGCCAGATGAGCCAGACCCCCCCACCCCTGACGCTGCTTCTTTTGTGTTCATGAACACTATTTTGTTCCCCCAAGCACAAAATGAGCAAACATAACACTCATTTAATTGGTAAAAAATACAATAAAAGTAGCACAAATTGAAACAGGCAGAAAAAAATGTTTGACTTGGCTTGTTTTGTGCTCAGAATATTAGATATGAGCACAATTAAATCGACACCCGCACAGGAAGATATGCACCCCGCCGATGTCATTGCTGCCCTCCGCAAACGCGGTACCAGTCTTCGAAAAATTGCCATGGAAAACGGTTACAGCCACATACAACGCGTGCTGACCAGCCCCTGGCTGGCGGCCGAGCAGCTCGTGGCACGCGCCCTCGACAAAAGGCCCGAGGATCTCTGGCCGTCGCGTTACCTCAATCCCGCCAGCCGGGCGCTGGCCTTTCAGCAGACGCGCAAGATCACGGTCACCATGCCGCACCAGCGCAATCAGGCTCAGCGCAAACTGGCACATGAGCTGACCGCCAACAACGCTCTCACGGATGGACCTCCGTACTCCCAACCGTAAACATCATCAGAGCGCCTGAGCGAGATCGCGACCAATCATGGGCGACCTTATCACCCACGATGTGCGTGCCCTGTGGTTGCGGTTGCGCGCCACCGGTGGCTGGTGGACGCTGGCCTCGCTTCATCCTCACTGGAAACCCACGTATGAACCCAACGATGTCCAGCAAGCCATGGACATGCTGGAAGCGGGCGGCTTTGTGGAAAGCCGCCACCAGACCAGCCGGCTGAGCTACAGCGTCACCCCGGATTGTCAAACTCTGCCCGGCCTTGAGCCTGACCAGGAACCTGCCACCCTCGCGGTGACCAAATGGCCCGATTGGCCCATCCGCCGATGGGTTGACTGGCAGGCAGCCAGAAATGAATTCATCGAAAGACGAATGGCCGGGGCCGCGCTACGGCGGCCACCTCATCCACACCGACACGACATCCAGTCAACCCGATCACAAAGGAATCACATGCTGCTATCCAGCACCGGAATCAAGTTACGCGTTCATCTACGTACCCACGACGGTGAAAACGTCTTTGTAGAACTGGAAAACGAAGACATCGAGAAAGCGGCAATGGCCAAAGCCAGCGTGACCGAAGCCGAAGTTCATCCCATCAGGATGATGTGCGTTGAATTTGTGCAGGCGATGACCAGCCCATTAAACAGCGGTGACCGCCTGAAAGCGTAACCGTAGCCTGGAAGGCCTTCCCTCCTTCGCCGGTGCTGCCCTGAGGGGGCCACCGACGCCGTTGCGGCAGCCGCTCCCGCTCCTCCTGGGCGCAGCGGCAGCGGCAGTGACAGTCACCAGCACTGCGCATCCGTGCCGCCAACGTGAGCAGCAGCAAATCCATAAACCCATACAGCATGAGCGCATGGAACGGTTTCATGGCGCCGGCCTTGTCACATATAGTGACATGTGTTCCTGCAAACATCTCCTCTAATTGAAGGATGTGATGTTCATCGAAATATAGGAAAGTGCACAGGTAAAGCGTGGTCGGTGCAATATGGCGTGATTTTTTGCACCAATTACTTACTACAGGTCCGCACTGCTACGCTTCAGTGGGCCTCCATGAAATGTCCCATTTGAAGAGGGTACGTCATGTCACAAAAATTTCCTGACGCAGACAGCACGACCAACCGCATCAGCCTGACTAATCCGCGCGTCGTGGAGTCGTGGTGCTCCGAGTTGAAATGCACAGAGTATGAATTGCGCGTGGCGGTCTATGCGGTAGGCAGCGAACCCGACGAGATCCGCAGTTATTTTCATCGCAGCAAGGACACCTGCCAGCAATGATTGCGAGCTGAGGTTTAGCCGTCAGTATCGGGAGCCATCCCAGGCTTCTGCCGGCTGGTCATGTATCCCGGCCTCCATTCTGCGAAACGCGAGGCGATTCTCAACATCCTCGCACCACCGCTGAAATGCCTCGGGAGTCGGCGCAGGTCCAACTCCCTTTTGAAAGGCCGCCATCCTTTGCATAAACGCCATATAACGCCGCGTGCGCTCGAGCTCTTCATGCTGCTCAACTCTCACAGCGGCGCGTAGCGTTTCCATAATTCTGGAGTTAGCCATACGCCCTCCTGGGCAGTTAAGAAAACACGGATCGGGTGGGAGTTTTCCTGGAAACGTCAATAGGGCAGCAAGCTGGAAATTGTTAAGAATTTTTAATGTCCATGGGGATGGCGCTTGCGTTAGAAGTTAGAAGCGCGGCCCGGCAGAGTCGGGTTTTCTTCACGGCCTGTTCCTCTCCGCGCAAATCAGGGAACCGCCTGCATTCTCGAAAAGAACACATGCATGAGGTCCGTAAACGCGTCCGCCGGTATGGCGTCTGTTCGGTGCGCATCCAGTTCGGCAATGTGCTCGAGCTCCATGGGAAGCGCTTCAAGCGCCGCCATGGAAATGCCTTTGAAAATGCGTTCCCTTGTCGTCGTGATATAGACGATTCGGCAATTGTGGTGCCGCTTGTCGGTAGCGATGCTCACATACTTCTGAAGCACCGCTTGCTCCGGGCCTTCAATTATTTGTGCAAACACGCCTCCGCCATAAACAAGAAGGCCCGTGATGCCAAGAGGCGGGTTATTTTTCCCCGCGCTCTTCAAAACGCCATTGATCGCATCCTCGTTGATGCCATCTGCGGCATCACTGATGTAGAGCAGTCTGATCATGAGGCCGTGTCCTTGAGTTGAACTTTCAGCAGGCTGGAAGCATGCGTTCCATCGCATGAGGAGCCAGAGCGCTTCAGCATACGACGAAGCCAGACGCAAAGCAAAGTTAGCCACTCATGGAATTCATCAAAACGGTGATGTTCGGGTGTTGACCGCAAAACAAATGCGCGCAATCAATGCAGAATCAACAGTAACGGCACGACGATGGATATTCGCACTCCGGAATGAAAAGTGGATGTGTGGATCTGCCTCAAAGTGCGCCGCTGTTTCCGCGATTTTGTTGCCTCGATGACTAGCCAGGTGGCCAGCTTCTCGGCGTAGTGATAGCGCTTGCTGGCGCTGGCCCGCCTTGGATACTTGGGCTCGCTCTCTTCCGATCGCAGGCGCTTCTTTATTGTGTTGCGAGCCAGGCCTGTACGCCTTGAGATCTCGCGAATGGACATCTGATCCCGCAATGCCCAACGCCTGATGACATTCAATGTCGCCACGTCCATCACTCCTAATTTCCCCCTGCTTTTAAAACAAGCAGGGTAGTGCCTACGTGGGTCAGTTTTGGATGGAAATTACTGCGCTAAGTGGGTCAGATTTCGATGGAATTCAACAGGTAGACATACGAACTAGCGCATGCGCGTAAACGATCGTAGTTAAAGAGCATGCCTTGGGGCGAGTCTAGCTGGACCATAATTATTCGCGCGGCTACTTTCCCTTATATGGGGTGAAAACATGGGGTGAAACGCAAGCCTCAGAAACGAAAAAACCCTTAAAAATCAAAGATCTTTAAGGGCCTTGCGTATCTGGCGGAGAGGGTGGGATTCGAACCCACGGTACCTTGCGGTACGCCTGATTTCGAGTCAGGTACATTCGGCCACTCTGCCACCTCTCCAGTGTGGAAAACGGATTCTAACAGCTGTAGCCGGCCTACTTTGCGGCTGGAGCCAGCACCTTGATGCCGCCCATGTACGGTTGCAGCACTTCCGGCACGGTGACTGAGCCATCAGCGAGCTGGTAGTTCTCCAGCACGGCAACCAGGGTGCGGCCTACGGCCAGGCCGGAGCCATTGAGGGTGTGCACAAACTCGTTCTTGCCTTGCGCGTTCTTGAAGCGGGCCTGCAGGCGGCGGGCCTGGAAGGCTTCGCAGTTGGAGACCGAGCTGATTTCGCGGTAGGTGTTTTGTGCGGGGAGCCACACTTCCAGGTCATAGGTCTTGGCGGCGCCAAAGCCCATGTCGCCGGTGCACAGCAGCATGACGCGATACGGCAGGCCGAGCTTTTGCAAAATGGCTTCGGCGTGGCCCGTCATGGCTTCAAGCGCTTCGTAGCTTTTGTCGGGGTGGGTGATCTGCACCATTTCGACCTTGTCGAACTGGTGTTGGCGGATCATGCCGCGGGTGTCGCGGCCGTAGCTTCCGGCTTCGGACCTGAAGCACGGCGTGTGCGCGGTGTACTGAAGCGGCAAGTCAGCTTCGGCGACGATTTCATCGCGCACGAAGTTGGTCAGCGGCACCTCCGACGTGGGGATCAGGTACAGCGCGGTGCTTTCGGCTTCGGCTGCGCCCTCTTGCCCGCCTTTCTTGGCGGCAAACAGGTCTTCTTCAAACTTGGGCAACTGGCCGGTGCCGCGCAGCGAATCGCCGTTGACGATGTAGGGCGTGTAGCACTCGGTGTAACCATGCTCGGCGGTTTGCACGTCGAGCATGAACTGCGCAAGCGCGCGATGCAGGCGCGCCAGCGGGCCTTTCATCACGGTAAAACGCGAACCGGTCAGCTTGGTGCCGAGTTCAAAGTCCAGCCCCAGGGGCTGACCCACATCGACATGGTCTTTCACTTCAAAAGCGAAAGCCGGCGGCTCGCCGCCCGGGCCTTCGATCGGGGCCCATTTGCGTACTTCGACATTGCCGGCTTCGCCCGCGCCTTGCGGCACGCTTTCATGCGGCAGGTTGGGCACAGCCAGCAGCAGAGTTTGCATGTCGGTCTGGATCTGGTCCAGCCGCGCGGCGGACGATTCGAGCTCGGCCTTGGAAGCACTCACCTGCGCCATGATGGCGCTGGCGTCTTCACCCTTGGACTTGAGCTGGCCGATCTGCTTGGACAGCGTGTTGCGCTGGTTCTGCAACTCTTCGGTGCGGATCTGCAGGGCCTTGCGTTCGGCCTCCAGCGCCTGGAAGGCTTCCACGTTCAGGAAGGCTTGCGGGGTTTTACGGGTCTCCAGCCGGGCGATGGCCGACGGCAGGTCTTTGCGAAGCAGGTTGATATCTAGCATGGGGCCATTGTATTTTGTGCAGCTGCGATCACCAGAGCCCGTTCAGCTCAGTTCAGGCTGGCCGGGTCCAGATTGGCACCGCAGATGATGAGGCAGACTTTTTCGTCGGCGCGCGGGCGGTAGCGGCCGCTTTGCAGCGCGGCCAGCGGCAGGGCCGCCGCGGGCTCGACGGCCAGCTTCAGTTCTTTCCAGAGCCACAGCTGCGCGGCGCGTATCGATTCGTCGGTCAGCAGCAGCGCATCACGCACATGGGCCTGCGTGGCATCCCAGGCCAGGCTGCCGATGCGTTTGGCGCCCAGTGAGTCGGCGGCGATGCCGCCAACGGCCACGTCCACCGGCTCACCAGCCTCACGGGCTTTGTACAAAGTGGGCGCCAGCTCAGGCTCCAGCGCCACCACACGGCTGCGCCGCTCAAACCAGCTGGCCACACCGCCAATCAGGCCGCCGCCACCCACGCTGACCAGCACGGCATCGGGCACACCGCCCTGCTGCTCGATCTCTGCGGCCATCGTGCCAGCGCCGGCAAGTACTTCGGGCTGGTCATAGGCATGTGTCAGCAGCGCGCCGGTTTCCTGCTGGCGCGCCAGGCAGGCTTTCAGCGCGTCGGCGTACGCCGCTCCCGTCACCACCACCTCGGCGCCCAGCGCGGCCAGCTTGGCGCGCTTGGCGGGGGTCGACACCTCAGGCACAAAGACTTCGCAGCGCACGCCCAGCTCGCGGGCCGCGGCGGCTGTGGCAATGCCCGCGTTGCCGCCGGAAGCCACGATCACGCCGCTGGCCGGAATGGGATTGGACAGCAGGCGGTTGAGCATGCCGCGCGCCTTGAAGCTGCCGCCGGTTTGCAGGTGTTCGAGCTTGAGCCAGACCTCAGCGCATTCCACGCCCAGCGCCTTGCCAGGCAGCTTCCACAGCGGTGTTTTATGAATAAAGTGGCTGTAGCCCGCTTCGAACTTGCGCAAGCAGCTCTCAATTTGATAGCGATTGGTCATATGGAAAAAAGAAGAAATCAGGTCAGAGCTGATGCAGCTGGCTGTCATTGACTTCCAGCATCTGGCCCTGCGCATCGAGCTTCAGGCCCTTGGGCAGCGGGAACTTGATGGTCTCCTCAATGCCTTCCATCTTGCGCACCGACACAGCGCCCAGCGCCTTGATGCGGTCTATCACCTGCTTGACGAGAATTTCGGGCGCCGAAGCACCTGCCGTGAGGCCGACCCGGCCCTTGCCCTCAAACCACGACTCCTTCAGCTCGCTGGCGTCGTCCACCATATAGGCCTCGGTGCCCAGCTTGGCGGCCAGCTCGCGCAGGCGGTTGCTGTTGGAGCTGGTCGGGCTGCCGACCACGATGAGGATGTCCACCTGCGGGCTCAGCACCTTGACGGCGTCCTGCCGGTTCTGCGTGGCGTAGCAGATGTCCTGGTGTTTGGGTTCGCGCACTTGCGGAAAGCGCGCCTTTACCGCCGCACTGATCTCGGCCGCGTCGTCCACGCTCAGCGTGGTCTGCGTGACGACTGCCAGGCGTTCGGTCTGGGCAGGGCTGATGCGCCACACGTCGGCCACGTCTTCCACCAGGTGGATGCCGCTGTCGAGCTGGCCCATGGTGCCTTCGACCTCGGGGTGGCCCTTGTGGCCGATCATGATGAACTCGTAGCCCTCTTTGTGCAGCTTGGCCACTTCCACATGTACCTTGGTCACCAGCGGGCAGGTGGCGTCAAAAATCTGGAAGCCGCGGCGCTCGGCCTCTTTCTGGATGGCCTGGCTCACGCCGTGCGCGCTGAACACCAGCGTGGCGCCCGGGGGCACGTCGTCGAGCTCTTCAATAAAGATCGCGCCTTTTTCCTTGAGGTCGTTGACGACATAGGTGTTGTGCACGATCTCGTGGCGCACGTATATCGGCCTGCCGAATTTCGTTAATGCCCGCTCGACGATTTCGATGGCACGGTCGACGCCGGCGCAGAAACCCCTCGGTTCCGCGAGAAGGATTTCCTGGGGAAGCAATCTGGATTCAGTCATAACACCCCAATCACTTGCACTTCAAACACCACCGGCTGGCCTGCCAGCGGATGGTTGAAGTCGAACTGCACCGCGTCGCCGCCCTCTTTGACCTGCTGCACAGCGCCAGCGTACTGGCCCATGCCATCCGGCGTGGGAAACTGCACCACATCGCCCACTTTGTACTTCTCATCCGGGTCGCCCAGTTCGTTGAGCAGCTTGCGCGCCACCCACTGCACCAGCTCCGGGTTGCGGTCGCCAAACGCAACGCCTGCGGGCAACTCAAACGTTGTGCGCGTGCCTTCGGGCAGGCCAATCAGCCGCTGCTCAATGGCCGGAGAGAGCTCGCCCGTACCCAGGCTCAGGGTGGCGGGCTTGCCGTCAAAGGTGTTGATGATGTCCGCGCCCGGTTTGCCGTCCACGGAGGGCCCGGCCATGCGGTAGTGCAGGGTCAGGAACGAGCCTTGCTGGACAAGGGTTGCGTCGGGGGTTTCCACGGTGGACATAGGGCTTTCGGGGCCAGGCGAGCAGCCGGCAACGGTTTGTAAAGGGAGGATCAGCCCCCCTATTGTAGAAAACCGGGAGTGCCCAGGCCGATCACCGGTTTTTCCGGAGGTTTTTGGAGGTTTGTTCCCCAATTCCACGGCAAGCAGCCAGTCTGCCGCTTGTGGCGGGGTTTTCGCCAGCGCCCGATGCGGATGACTGGCATGCTTTCTGCTGACTCACTTCCATGGACACTGCCATCACATCCCCACACACGCCAGCCCCGCCGGCCGGCCCGGATCACGACCTGCGGATTGACCCGCAGCGCCTCTGGGCCTCACTCATGGATCTCGCTGCCGTGGGGGCGACAGAAAAAGGCGGTGTATGCCGGCTGGCCCTGACCGAGCTTGACCGCCAGGGGCGCGCGCTCTTCGTGCGCTGGGCAACCGAAGCAGGCTGCACGCTGCGCGTGGATGCCATCGGCAACCTGTTCGCGCGCCGCGAGGGGCAGGACCCTTCGCTTCCTGCCGTTGCCACCGGCAGCCATATCGACACCCAACCTACCGGCGGCAAGTTCGACGGGAACTACGGTGTACTGGCCGGGCTGGAAGTGCTGCGCACGCTCAACGACGCGGGCATACGCACCGTCGCGCCGCTGGAAGTCTGCGTCTGGACCAACGAGGAAGGCTCGCGTTTCGTGCCGGTGATGATGGGCTCGGGTGTCTACGCCGGCGCTTTCACCCTGCAGTCAGCGCTTGAGGCCGCCGATCGCGACGGTATCCGCGTCGGCGAGGCACTCCAGGCCATCGGGTTTGACGGCACGGCGCCCGCTGCGGTGAACGACGGTGCACCGCGCTTCGGCGCCTATTTTGAGGCCCACATCGAACAGGGACCGGTGCTCGAAGATGCCGACATTCCGCTGGGTGTGGTCACCGGTGCGCTTGGCCAGCGCTGGTATGACGTGGTGGTCACCGGCCAGGAAGCGCATGCCGGCCCCACCCCGATGACATTGCGGCGCGATGCCCTGCAGGGCGCCACCGGCCTCATGCAGGCCGTGCGCAGCATCGCATTGGACGAACAGCCTGACGGCCGCGGCACCGTGGGCTATGTGCAGGTGCATCCCAATTCGCGCAATGTGATCCCGGGCCGCGTGACCTTCACTGTGGACTTCCGCCACGGCAACGACGAAGGCCTGAGCCGCATGGACGGGCGCTTGCGCCATGCCTGCGCCGCACTCAGCCAGTCAGGCGGCCTCACGGTCGGGATTGAGCAGACCGTGTACTACCCGCCGGCACGCTTCGCCGAGCCGCTGGTGGCTGCCGTGCGCGAAGGCGCGAAGCGCATGGGCCTGGCCCACCTGGACATCGTGAGCGGTGCCGGCCACGACGCCGTGTACGTCGCCCGCACCGCGCCGGCCGCCATGATTTTTGTCCCCTGCAAAGACGGCATCTCGCACAACGAGATCGAAGACGCCAAGCCGGAACACCTGGCAGCCGGCGCCAACGTGCTGCTGCACGCGATGCTCGACCAGGCGGGTGTGGCCGCAGCATGAAGGTACTCGCGCCGCAGCCGCTGACGCCAGACGCATTTGCGCCCTACGGCACCGTGGTGCAGGTGCCGGCCGGCGCCGAAGGCCACGCCATTAACGGCGGGACATCCGAGCGCTTCGACCTGATCGGCGACCTGCAGCTTGATGCAGACGGAGGGCGGCCGATGCTGGCGATATTTCGCGCACAGGCGCGGCGCTTTCCCCATGCAGTCGATGAAATGGAGTGCCATGCGCTGGGCAGCCAGACTTTTGTGCCACTGGGCGAGCGCCGCTTTGTCATCGTGGTGGCGCCGGCCGGCGCGCCGCCTTCTGGCGATACGCTGGCCGCCTTCATCACCGACGGCTGCCAGGGCGTGGCGCTTGCGCCCGGCACCTGGCACCACGCCTTGCTGGCGGTAGACGCAGGCGATTTTGTGGTGCTTGAGCGCGCCGCGGCAGCCGTCGACTGTGGCACCTGCCGGCTGCAACAACCCGTGACGGTTGCAGCGCTTGCATGAACCGCTTGAACTGCATAAGCTGCATGAACTACGCAACTGCCTGAAGGAACCCGGCCTGTGGTTCGCATTGGATTGATCTCCGACACCCATGGCCTCCTGAGGCCGGAAGCCCTCGCGTTCCTGCGCGGATGCGATCACATCATCCATGCCGGGGATATCTGCGAGCCGGGCGTCCTCGAAGCGCTGGCAACGCTGGCGCCGGTGACGGCGGTGCGCGGCAACAATGACCGGGGCGCCTGGGCCGACGCCCTGCCCGTCTCGACATGGCTGAACATCGGCGAAGTCACGATCCATGTGATCCACGATCTTGCGGAGCTGGACATCGACCCGGCCGCAGCGGGTGTGCAGGTGGTCGTGTCGGGCCATTCGCACCAGCCCCTGATCGAGGAGCGCGAAGGCGTGTTGTTCGTGAATCCCGGCAGTGCCGGTCCGCGCCGCTTCAGGCTCCCGATCACCCTTGCCGAACTCCAGATCGACGGCCCTGCCATCAACCCGCGCATAGAAAAGATTCAGGCAGAGATTCAGGCCGTCGAGACAGACTGAAGGCGCCCTTTAGCTATCAAATCAATAGCTGGTCGCGCATGTTCTACATGGTCTGGGGGCTGATTCTTCTTAAGAAAATCAAAAATATTCGGCATCAAGCCTCAATGTGCTGCGCCAGTGCCACCAGCGCCCGGTCCGAGCCCGCCGGCCCGAGCAGTGACAGGCCCAGTGGGGCGCCCTCACGCTGGGCCAGAGGCATCGACAGCTGCGGAAAACCGCTCAGGCCGGCGATGCACAGCAGCCGGATGGCGCGGTTGCGGTAGTCCTCCAGCCCGGCCTCGCCTTCGCTGCGCAACGGCGCAATGTCGGGCATGGTCGGCATCAGCAATACGCCGTCGCTGCCAAGCAGCGCGGCCAGGTGGCTGCGAAAGGCCGCGCGAAAAGCACGGCCCGCGCTGACCTGCGCATCCGTCACATCACGCGACCAGGCAAAGCGCTCGGCCACGCCCGGCCCCAGCGGCGGCGCGTAGCGCTCAATCAGCGGCCCGTCGGTCAGCCAGGCCTCGTGCGCCTGTACGTACCGGAAATTCCAGTACATCGCATCGAAGGACTCCAGCGCCACGGTGGTGCCCTGCGCAGTGCCGAGCACGCCCTGCACCCGTTCGACGGCGCCCTGCAACGCAACGGCCGCCGCCGGCACGGCCAGCGACCACACGTCTTCAGGATGCAGCAGCCGCACGCGACCTGGCAGCGCGGCGGCATCGGGGCCAAGCAACACGTCGGCCACCCGTGCGAAGGTGTGAATATCCCGCGCGAACCAGCCGCAGGTGTCCAGGCTGGGCGCCAGGTCCAACGCGCCCTCCAGGCTGATGCGGCCATGCGTTGGGCGCAGCCCATACAGCCCGCAGTGATTGGCCGGCGCCCGCACGGAGCCACCGGTGTCCGTGCCCAGCGCGAAATCGCACAGGCCCGAAGACACAGCCGAGGCCGAGCCTGATGAACTGCCGCCGGTGATGCGGTCTTTGGCAGCGCCGTTGATCGGCGCGCCGAAGTGCGCGTTGTTGCCGTTCATCGAAAAGGCCAGCTCATCCGTGACCGTCTTGCCGGAAAACCGCGCGCCTGCATCGAGCAGCCGCTGCACGGTGGGCGCGGTACGCGTCTTGATGCCGGACATCGCCAGCACAAAAGGGCTGCCGCCACCTGTGGGATAGCCCGCCACATCGAACAGGTCCTTCACGCCGAAGCTGAGATCCGAGAGCGGGCCGGTGGCAGCGCGCGGCACCGGAGCGTCGGGATAGGGAACGAAGGCGTGGGCGGGGTCGTGCAGGGGCATAACGTGAAGGCGGTGATCAGGCAACCAGGGTGGGCGCAATCGCCGCGGCGGCGTCGGTGTGGATGCAGCGTGCACGGTGGTTGGGCGCCAGCTCGACCACCGGCGGCTGCGCGGCGCGGCAGGCCTCAGTGGCCAGTGCGCAGCGCTCGGCAAAGGCACAGCCGGGCGGCAGCGCCGACAGGTCGGGCGGCGCGCCGCCTATGGTTTCCAGCCGGGTGCCGCGTGCCAGCGCGCCGTGCGCCCGGCTCTTGAGCAGCGCGATCGTGTAGGGATGGCGCGGTGAGCGGATCAGCTCGCGCGCCGTGCCTTCTTCGACAATGCGGCCCGCGTACATCACGGCGAT
Source organism: Polaromonas sp. P1_F6 (assembly GCF_056405695.1). NCBI lineage: Bacteria > Pseudomonadati > Pseudomonadota > Betaproteobacteria > Burkholderiales > Comamonadaceae > Polaromonas > Polaromonas sp. P1_F6. The sequence goes on along the minus strand of NZ_JBFUBQ010000002.1, from coordinate 203,383 downwards.
GCGGTCGGCCACCTCGACGGCCGCGCCGATATCGTGCGTCACGAAGATCACCGACAGGCCCAGGTCACGCTGCAGCTCGCGCAGCAGCAGCAAAATCTGGATCTGCACGGTCGCGTCGAGCGCGGTGGTCGGCTCGTCGGCCAGCAGGAGCTGCGGCTTGCAGGCCAGCGCCAGCGCGATCATCGCGCGCTGGCGCATGCCGCCCGACATCTCGTGCGGATAGGCCGCAAGGCGCCGCTCGGGGCTGGGGATGCGCACGCGCTCGAACAGCGCCAGCGCGCGCTGGTGCGCTTCAGCCTTGCCCACACGCTCATGCCGGCGTATCGACTCCATGATCTGGGCCCCCACCGAATAGACCGGGTCCAGCGCCAGCAGCGGCTCCTGGAAGATCATCGAGGCGACCTTGCCGCGGAAGTCGTCGAGCTCGCCGGTTGACATGGCGAGCACATCACGCCCGGCCACCTGCACCTGGCCGCCCATGCGGGTGCGGCGCTCGGGGTGCAGGCGCAGCAGGGTGCGCATGGTCACGCTCTTGCCAGAACCGGATTCGCCGATCAGCGCAACCACCTCGCCGCGCTGCACCTCCAGGCTCACGCCGCTCACGGCCTGCACGGGCTTGCGCCCGCCGCTGAATGTCACGCTGAGGTCCTTCAGGCGAACCATCGGCTCGCAAGAGGAAGGAAACGAGGAAGAGGAAGAAGAGGCGTTCGCAGTCATGGGGTCACGCCGCCCTGGCCAGCGGTGCAGCATCCGGGTGCCCGCTGCCGGGTTCGTGGATCAGGCAACTCACGGCGTGCTGTGCGCCGGTGGCGATGCGCGCCGGCACCACCTGGCTGCACACCGGCGCGGCCAGTGCACAGCGCGGGTGAAAGCGGCAGCCCGAGGGCGGGTTGATCGGGTTCGGCGGGTCACCGGCCAGCGCCGCTTCTTCGGTGCGGTGGTCCGGGTCCATTGAGGGCATCGACGACAGCAGCGCGCGTGTGTAGGGATGGGCCGGCGCGTCGTACAGTGCATCGGCCGGGCCGATTTCGGCAACCTGGCCAAGGTACATCACCATCACGCGGTCGCTCACGTAGCGCACCACATTGAGATCGTGGCTGATAAAGACATAGGTCAGGCCGAACTCGGCCTTCAGGTCGAGCAGCAGGTTGATGACCTGCGCCTCGACCGATTTGTCGAGCGCCGACACCGCTTCATCAAGAATCACCATGCGCGGCTGCAGCGCCAGCGCACGCGCAATATTGACGCGCTGGCGCTGCCCGCCCGACAACTCGTGCGGGTAGCGCTCGGCAAAACGCTGCGGCTCCAGGCCCACGCGCGCGAGCAGGTCGCGTGCGCGCGCAATCGCCTCGCGCCTGGGCACGTTGTGCACCTGCGGGCCGAAGGCAATCGAGTCTTCGATCGTGAGCCGCGGGTTAAGCGAAGCGTAGCTGTCCTGGAAGACCATCTGCACCTGGCGCCTGAACTCCTTGAGCGGCAGGTCGCGGCCGCCGACGGTGCGCCCGTCGAAGACAACCTCGCCGCCGGTAGGCGCGATCAGCTGCATCAACAACCGCGCCGTGGTCGACTTGCCGCAGCCTGACTCGCCGACAACCCCCAGCGTCTCACCTTTGAACACTTCGAAATCAACACCGTCGACGGCGCGCACCACACCGCCACCACGGCCCAGCGGATCCTTCTTGAGCGGGAAGTGCTTGACCAGCCCGGAAATCGTGAGCAAGGGCTGCGCGGGGCCTCCGACGTCGTTCATTGCGTCCATGGTTTCAGCCCTTGTTGTCCATGGCGGAGCGCAGACCATCGGACAGGATGTTGAATGAGATGGAGGTGATGAAGATCATCGCCCCGGGCAGTGCCGCGACCCAGGGCTGCACATAGATCGCGGTGCGCAGCGTGTTGAGCATCAGGCCCCACTCCGGCTCCGGTGGTTTCACGCCGAGCCCAAGGAAAGACAGGCCCGAGGCGAGGATCATCGAGACCGCGATCAGGCTGGTGGCGTAAACAAAAATCGGCCCCAGCACATTGCCCAGAACATGCACCCGCACAATGGTGAAGGGGCCGGCACCCGAGGCCCTGGCCGCCTCCACATAGTCGCGGTTACGCACCTGCGTGGTCACGCTTTCGGCCACCCGCGCAATCTGCGGAATAAACACGATGGTCAGCGAAATCAGGGAGTTGACGATGCCCGCGCCCAGCACGCCGGACAGTGCAATGGCCAGCAGCACCGACGGAAAGGCATAAAACACATCGATGGTGCGCATGATGGCGGTGTTGATGAATCCGCCTGCGTAGCCGGCCAGGATGCCGATCGTCGAGCCGACGGCAAAGGCACAGACCACGGGCGTGATGCCGATGAAAAGCGAGAGCCGTGCGCCCACGATCAGGCGCGACAGCATGTCGCGGCCGAGTTCGTCACTGCCCAGCGGCAGGCCTTCGGTGCCGATCGGCTTGAGCCGCTTGAGCATTGACGAGGCGTAGGGATCTGCCGGCGCGAGCCACGGGCCGAACACCGCCAGGCCGATCAGCAGCAGCACCACAAAAGCAGCGCCCATCGCGACCGGGTCGCGCGTGAAGCGCAGCATGGCCGAGGCCCAGTAGCCGCGCGAGCGCTGCATGGGCAGCGGCTTCACATCGGCGGCGGCAGTGGAGGCGCTGGATGCGCTGGAAGTGGCGGATACGTCGGAGGTGGCGGTCACGGTGCTCATGGTCATGCCCTGGCGATGCGGGGGTCCAGCAACGTTTGCAGCACATCGACCAGCAGGTTCAGCACCACGAAGAACAGCGCCAGCACCAGAATCGTCCCTTGCAGGAGCGGCAGGTCACGCTGGAAGATGGCGGAGTTCAGAAGAAAGCCGGTGCCCGGCCAGGAAAACACGGTCTCGATCAGGATGGAGCCGCCCAGCAGGTAACCCAGTTGCAGGCCCATCACGGCCAGCGCCGTGGGGGCGGCGTTTTTCACCATGTGGCGGAACACGCCGAAGTGCGTGAGGCCCTTGGCGCGCAGGCCGACGATGAATTCCTGGTCAAGAATGTCGGCCACCAGCGCACGCACCGTGCGCGCGATGATGCCCATCGGGATCACCGACATCGTGATCGCCGGCAGGACCAGGAACTGGATGTGCTCCCAGTCCCAGGCCCAGTCGCTCGATCCACCCGGGCCGGCGCCTGTGGCCGGCAACAGCATCAGCTGCGAGCTGAAGACGATCACCATCACCATGCCCAGCCAGTAGTGCGGCACACTCACGCCCAGCACCGACAGCATCGAGGCCAGCCGGTCGACCCAGGAGTTGCGGAAGTAGCCGGCCACAAAACCGAACAGGCAGCCCAGCACAAAGCCGATGAAAGTGGCCACCACCGCCAGGCGCAGCGTATTGCCGACCGCGGTCATGACCTCGCCGGCAACCGCACGGTTGCTCGCGATCGACACGCCCAGGTCGCCGTGCATGGCGCGCCATACCCACATCGCGAACTGCTCGGGCAGCGAGCGGTTAAAGCCATAGAGCTCGCGCAGTTGCGCCTGCAGGTCGGCCGATGCGTCCGGCGGCAGGATGGACACCAGCGGATCGCCAGGCGCGAGATGCACCAGAAGAAAACACACGAGTGCCACGCCGACCATGATCGGCAAGGCGTAGATAACACGACGCAGGAAGTAGGCAAGCATGGGCTGGCGTTGAAAGCTGGCTCCAATAAGGAACGAGAGAACGGAAAAGCGAAAAAAAAAGGAAGCGAGAGCGATAAAAGAAGCCCTTCCTCAGCGGAGAAAGGGCTTTTCCACCGTGATCAGTCCATCGTCATGGTGGCAATGTCGATGAACCAGCTCTTGGGCTGCACCACGTTCTTGATCCTGGCCGACAGCGCACGCGGACCGACGTCGTGCGCAATCCAGACAAAGGGGGCGTCGTCCACGATGTGGGCGTGCAGCTTGGCCAGCGCGGCGTCGCGCGACTTCTCGTCGAAGCTGGTACGCGCATCGGCCACCAGCTTGTCGATATCGGCGTTGCCGTAGTAGCCCCAGTTGTTGGACACCGGCGGGAAGGCCTTGGTGCTCACGAAACGCACCATGGCAAAGAACGGGTCCATCGCCGCGAAACTGATGTTGACCGCATTGGCGCCATTGGCCGACGGGTCTTTCGCGCCCTTGCGCCAGTTGGTGAACAGCGTGTTCCACTCGATCACGTCGAACTGCACGTCAAAAAAGCATTGCTTGAGCGACTGCTGCGCAAACTCGTTCATCGGCAGCGGCTGCATCTGGCCCGAGCCTGAGGCGGAAATCTGCACCTTGACCTTGAGCGGCTTGGCGGCCGAAAAACCCGCCTGCGTCATCAGCGCCTGGGCAGCCTTCACGTCGTACTTGATGTCGAACTTGGGGTTGCCCCACCATGGGTGTCCGGGCGCCACCGTGCCCTTGGGTTCGGCCATCATGCCGCCCAGCAGTTGCTTGATGCCCCCGCGATCCACGCAAAGGTTGGCCGCCTGGCGCACGCGCTTGTCGAGCCAGGGCGAGCCTTCGGCGAATGACAGCTGCCACGGCCACACGTGCGGCTGGGCGTTGGAATAGATCTTGAAGCCGCGCTGCGTGATCTGCGCCATCGCATCAGGTGCGGGAGCCTCGATCCAGTCGACCTGCCCGCCCAGCAGCGCCGCGGTGCGCGCATTGGCTTCGGGCATGGGCAGCATCACGACCTTGTCGATCCTGGGCACGCGTTTGGCGTCCCAGTAGGCCTTGTTGGCGGCCAGCTCAAGGCGCTCACGCGCCACGAAGCGCGTGACCTTGAAGGGGCCAGAGCCGGCCGGATCGGCGGCGAAAGCCGTCCAGGCCGCCTTGGCGCGGTCAGCGGGTACGGTGACGCCGGCCGGCACGGCCGCGAGCTTGGCGGACCAATGCGCCGGCGAGGCCATGAACAGATTCGTGAGGTTGATCGGCAGGAAGGAGTCGGCCTCGCTCGTGGTGAGTTCGACCGTCATGTCGTCGATCTTGCGGGCGGTGCGCAGGGTCGGCATGCGCGACGCGGTCACACCGACCTGGCTGGGGTCGAACTGCGGGGCGTCCTTATCGAGCACCTTCTGCACGTTCCAGATCACGGCATCGGCATTAAAGGCTGAACCGTCGTGGAACTTGACGCCGGGGCGCAGCTTGAAGACCCACTTGGTCTTGTCCTTGGCATCCACGGCCCAGGAAGTGGCAAGCGCGGGAATCAGCACGCTCGGCGCGTCGGCCTTCGAGAGATCCCATTGGGTCAGCGAGTCGTAAATCGGGATGCCGGTAAAACGGTTGCCTTCAAAGCCCTGGTCGGGCTGGCCCAGGGTGCGCGGAATGTCGGCCGCCGTCATGGCGATGCGCAGTACTTTTTCCTGTGCATGCAGGCCGGTGGCAGCCAGCGAGGCCGCGGCAAGCAGGGCCATGGACACCGGCGCGCGCAGCCAGACCAGAGACAGACGGGACCCGATAACTTTCATGGAGCACTCCTGTAAATAAGGATATGCCCGCAAGGAATATGCCAATGGTTTCAGCGCCGATGCTCGTCAGGCGAGCTCCGCCGCAGTGCATGCGTCACTGCCTTGGTGCATCGCTTCAAAATCTCGCGAACCGTCTCCGCGTGGCATGGCATTCGTGGGGGGACGGCAACTGTTTGTAAACTGTTCCCGTCCAGAGCAAGGGAACCCGTCCGGGTCCGCACTGCTTTTGGTGGTTCTTTCCCCTCATCCCTTTCACCGGCTTTTCTTCCATGCTTCTCAAAGACCTCCCAGAGGACGCCCGCCCCCGCGAAAAACTGCTGGCCCGCGGCCCCGGCGCGCTCAGCGATGCCGAGCTGCTGGCCCTGCTGCTGCGCACTGGCCTGCCCGGCAAGAATGCGCTGCAGATGGGGCAGGAGCTGGTCGACACCTTTGGCGGCGTGGCCGGGCTGCTGCACACCGGCCCCGAAGCGCTCAAAAGCATCAAGGGTCTGGGCCCGGCCAAACGCGCCGAACTGGTCGCGGTGCTGGAACTTTCCCGGCGGGCGCTTGCCGAAAAGCTCCGTGAAAAAACGCTCTTTGACACGCCGCAGGCCGTGCGCGACTATTTGCAGCTGCAGCTGGGCAGCCGGCCGCACGAGATTTTTGCGGTGCTGTTCCTCGACAGCCAGCACCGGCTGATCGTTCTCGAAGAGCTGTTTCGCGGAACGCTGACACAAACGTCCGTCTACCCGCGCGAGGTAGTGGTGCGCGCCCTGGCGCTCAACGCCGCCAGTGTGGTGCTGGCCCACAACCACCCCAGCGGCACCGCCAGACCTTCACGCGCCGACGAGGCGCTGACGCAAACGCTCAAGTCAGCCCTCGCGCTGGTCGATGTGCGCGTGCTGGACCATTTTGTGGTGACGAGCTCCCAGGCGGTGTCGATGGCCGAGCTGGGCTTGCTGTAGAAGTCGAAACTCTTTCTAGATTGCCTCTTTTTTTACAATTTCCGGATTGATGGAGAGAAAGGGGTTGGACTTCCCGAATGCCTTCACAGCGGCATCGATTTCGGGTTGCCCGAACGCGGACAGGCCCTCCGATTTGGGGTCGAGATAAAACAGCATCGCCAAGGCCCGCCTGCGCTCGGCAGGGTTCCTCGTCAACCTGGCTTCCAGTGCATAAGCCCAGGATTGCCAGGGTTCGAACTTCTGGCTCTTCTGGGCCCACTCCAGCGTCAAGGCCCTGATCTTGCTGCTGCCGGTCATTTCCGCCACCAGTTCGGAAATCTCTCCAAAGGTGTACTGCGTCAGCAAGGCCCTTTTCTCAGTGTGCGGCCGCAGTTGCCGCGCGCGTTGAAGGAATTGCAGTGCTTCTTCGTTTTTGCCGGATGCTGCGGCAAGAATCGCCATGGTCAGCTGGTAGTCAAAGTCTTGCCTGGAGGCCTTGGTGCCGCTTACCATCTTCTCAATAATTGAGGTGTCTCCCGCCTTGACAGCCGCATAAGCGTAGTAAGGAAAATAGCAGGTCAACGTTGAATTGACCTGGTAATCGGTCAGGTCGTAAAACGTTGCCGACTCGGAGAAGATTGCCTTCGCACCGGCAAAGTCCTTGAGTTTGATGGCCCGGTAAGCTTCCACAAAATACGCATGCATGGATTTCACATGCTGTTTCACAGGAGCTTTCTGCGCGACCGGATGTCCTTCCCAAATCGGATTGGGGTGTCCGGGCACTTTCCATCGCTGCAGATCCAGTGCGTCTACCGCCTGAGACAAGCTGCTGGAAGGCGTGCGGTCCGTGGTTGCAAAACGCACAAGGTGAACGGTTGCGGCGATCGTACCCTCCACTGTGCCCCCGAATTTCCCCTGTTGCGCCCAACTCACGACCTCCGCTTCAGGCAGACCGGAGATGTGATGCCCGACCAGCGCGGACTCCCAAATGTGAGGAGCGCGGCTTTGTTTCGCCAGCATTTCAAAACCGGCCCAGGCCTCCCTGGAATGGCCACTTGCGTGAAGAAGCCCCAGATAGTCCCGGTGGGCATACGACTCCTGGTAACGCTGGGCACGCCGCAAGGTGCTGGCCATCGCCCCCTGCAGATCGCCGGCAAGAAGCTTCAGACGCGTATCGCTCGTGATTTCGCCGGACGATCCCGATCCCTGAGAGACGGCGATTTGATAGAACGGCCTGGCAAGGTCGAAATAACCCGCCCAGTAAAAATACGACCCTGCCTCGAAAGCAAGGTTTGCGGTCGCAACCCGGCCGTCTTCGGACCCTTTCTTGAAGCCCTCGTAAGAATGAAACATCTTGGCGGCAGCTTTGACGTCACCCGCCGCGAACAGCATCCATGCCAAATCGCTATAGGAAGTCCACCGCGTGGGTGCAAGCTTGAGGTTGTCGCGATAGTAAGCCTGCGCTTTCGCGGTGTCCCCCTGCCTCCTGGCCTCGGCGCCGAGGATGCTATTGAGTTGCGGGGAGCCGACGAAACGCCCGTTGATTGACGCTAAAAGATCGGTGTCCCGCCCCTGGTCGGGGAAAAAATGACGGTACGTCCCGTGCAGCTCCGTGAAGGTTCCGATTTCCCAAGTGGCACTCTTCAAAGCGGCAATTTCGTTTTCAATACTTATCTCCAATTTACCGCCGTCTGCCCAGGTCCAGTAATAAGGACGGAATGGCACATCGGCATAGTAAAGATTGTTATAAGGTCCGTAGTACTGACCGCCGTCAGCATTGAAATGATTCAAGGCCCGTAATGCGGTGAGCGACTGGCCTTGCTCCCAGTAGGCTGCATCGAACGCGTTTTGGTGCGCGGCCTTGACCAACTGCTCTCTTTCGGCTCCAGTGGACTTTCCGGCGAGCTTCGCCTCCGCTCTTGAGCGCTCATACGCGTAGGACGGGTAACCCTTGTAGATTGCGTCAATGCTGTTCGCAAAGATCAGGGCCTTGTTCGGAATGCCCTGGACGTTGGACAGGAAATTGATGCGGTTCATCAGGTTGTCATGGCCAATACTCTCGAGCAAGTCCAGATAGTCAAACGGGCCCGGCTTGCCGGGTGCGGGCCCGCAGCACAAACTGGCCGCATTGGCCTCGATGAACTTGCGGCCGTGATGAAACACCGACAGATCCACCATGGTCTGAACCTTGTCCGGGTCAGCAAGTGGCAATGCCGCGCGTGCCATGTCCGCCATTGCATACCCCTTGACCGGCAACTCATAGTCAAGAAGCATTTTCAGGGAAGCATTCTCGTTCTGAACCCACGGTTCTGTTTCTACAAAAACCCGCGTCACGATGAACGGCCATATCGTTCCGGGCAGCTTCAACGCTGCCACTTCGGCGCCTGCCTTTTTGGTTGTCATCGTGCCGTAGGCGGTAGCGATCCTGTTCTCATCGATCTTTTGCAGCAAGCGTTTTAAGGGATTCTTTTCAAGCGCCGCCATTGCACGCACGTCCAGGATATTTCCGTTCAGGGCGGCAAGCAATTCTTTTTCCTCGACGGTCTGCACATCGCCCAGTGCCTTGATGGCAGCCATGCGCAGACCCAGTGCCATGTAGGTCCTCGCCCTGAGCGCCCGGTAGTCGGGTGATTGCGGCGACAGGCCCAAAAGCGCCAGATGCGCCTTTTCAGCAAATATCTCTTTCGTTCTTTCGTTGGTTGTGGGCGCCAGTGCGCTGTACACCAGGAAAGCGTATGCATCCTGCGCCGGGTTGCCAGACGGTGCCACCAAGCCGAACGGAGATGCCGGCAGCGCTTCCAGTTCCAGGCTGCTGACTGTCTTTTCATAAAGAGGCGAGGAAGGGTTGGCGCCTGCCGCCTTGAGGATTTCCGGCAACACGGATTCGTAGGCCTCGACGGCCGGAATTTCATCCCCAAAAGGGATATTTTCAAATTTTTTGGTTTCCACCGGAGCAGCCCAAACAGCGCCATTGCGCGCAGTGCCCGTGTAGTCCTGGGTCCGGATGGCGATCGCCATTTTTCCTTTCCGGTCGTGCCCGGCGTAACCCCAGACAATGCGCTTTGCCCCCACGGCATCGGCAAGCTTGTAGATTTCCTCCTGCTTGAGGTGGCGCTGCCCCTCACCAAGTGCTTTTGCCACCAGATAGGGGTCGGGAATTTTCACTTTCTGCGATTGGGCGACGCCCGCAGCGAGTTCCGCAGTCATGATGGACCGGCTTGCCCTGTCGACACCCCAGCCCCAAACCTGGAACGGTACAACCAGCACATCAAACTTTCCGCCAGACAACACCTGACCGTAGAAAAGCTTTTCCTTGCCCTGCCAATCGGAAGCCTGCGGTGAATAGCGCGGCGGCAGGAAGCGGGCCATTGCAGTATCTTCAAAAGACCGTTCCATCGCGATCTTGTTCTGGATGTCCGCTCGAGCCTTTGCCGCAGAGGCCTCCCGTTTCGCCCTCTCCTCCTCCGCGGCGGCCTCGGTGCGAAATGCCTGAACCTTACTGACAGCCAATACACCACTGCAGAGCAACAGAACTCCGCAAAGCACGGCGGTAGACCGCTTCATTTTTCTCTCCCTCAATTCAAAATCCGGATCTGGCAGAACGTGCGTCGATGACCTGATACCGCTCAGCAAGTTAGCGGAACATCGTAACGTAGCCATCGCCAGATCCGCCGCTGAATGACCCGACGCGTGGTTTATCTACATCGGTGAGTACTGAAGCACTACGATAAAGTAAGCATCATGAAAGCGCCCGCACTCAAAAGCCTGCAGGACCTCAAGGCCGTCAAGCGGGACATCGAAGCCCGCGCGAAGCTTGAGAAAGAACAGGAAGCCGCGCGCGTGGCAGCAGCCGCCAGGGCCAAAGCCGAGAAAGAACTCTTCTCGCGCGCGGTCGGCCCCGTCAAGGCCCTGCCGGCCAAACACCTGCCGGGCCACAAGGCGGCGTTGCCGGTGGCGCAGGCAGCGCCCATCCCGGTGCAGCAGCAACGCGATGAACTTGCGGTGATGCGAGAAGCGATCTCGGACGAGTTCGACGTGGAAACACTGCTGGACACGGATGAAGCGCTGAGCTTTCGGCGGCCCGGCATGGGGCCTGACGTGGTGCGCAAGCTGCGCCGCGGCGGCTGGAGCATCCAGGGCCAGCTTGACCTGCACGGCCTGCGCCGCGAGGATGCGCGCGAAGCATTGGCTCACTTCATCAAGGATGCGCACAAGGTGGGCTGGCGCTGCGTGCGCGTGGTGCATGGCAAAGGCCTGGGGTCTCCCGGCAAGACGCCGGTGCTCAAAGGCAAGGTGCAAAGCTGGCTGATCCAGAAGCAGGAGGTGCTGGCATTTGTGCAGGCGCGGCCGGCCGAGGGCGGCGCCGGGGCGCTGGTGGTGTTGCTTGAAGCTGGCTAGGCACACCCCTGTCGGCGCTCACTGCGTGTAGCGCCATCTCCCCTTGAAAGACTGAGTACACCCCTATCGACACTCACTACGTGTAGTGCCTTTTCCCCTTGCAGGGGACGGCGCCTGCGGTCCGGCAAAGCCGGTCCCGCGGCACCTGCTGGACAGATTCCGCAGGCATCCCAAGCGCTATCAATTCAATAGCTGCTCGCGCATGATGTGATTGGGTGGGAGGCGTATTTGATGCCTGAATTTCACCGAAAAAGGCCTCGAGGGGCTGCTTTTTTTACTTGGCGGACACCAAAAACCCGGTTTGACGCCGCGAAAAGGCACTTTTTACAAACAAAAAGTGTCTGTATCCGAATCAGGATCTGCGCGAGCAGCTATATTTTTGATAGCAAGTCAGATACTCGAACCAGTCCCGGTTCAGCCGCCAGCCGTTCAAAGCCCGAACCCCGCTCGTCCAGCCGCGGCGCATTCATAACCGTGCCTGAACACAAGCTCATACATCGGCAGCGGCACTTTCTTCAGTGAGGTGGGGTAGGCAGCGGCCGCCCTGACGCTGTTTGCGTCCAGCCATTCGCCGGCCGGGCAGTCCGCGCCGGCGCGTTCGGCAACTTCCCGGGCGGTAGCGCCTATGCGCAGGTAGGCGGCGCGACCCGGCTCGCGCGCGGCGTAGGCCATGAGCCCCCTGGCGCGCAGCGCGCGGACCTGGTCGGACATGATGTCGGCCACGTGCTTGAGACGAAAGATGCTGAGGGGGCCCATCGCAAAACCCACCGGCAAGGGCGCGCCTGCATCAGACGCGATGATCACGCCGTCGATTTTGGGCTTGGGGCCAAAGCCGGCGTCAAAGAACGGCTCCAGCCCGAGGTTGTCGTACACACCGCCGTCGTAGAGGTGGATGCGGGCAAAGCGGTCTTCGGCAGGCCGGGCATCGTCGCCGGAGGCGAACATCGGCAGGTTCCAGTCAAAGCTGTCGGTCGGCAGTACGTAAGGGCCGATCAAGCCCGGAAAAGCCGCCGACACCGCCATCGCATCTCGCAACGGCAGTTGCTTCAGGCGCGTGGAGCCCAGCATCCAGTCGCGCAACGCGTCGCCTTCGATGCTGGCGCGTTTGCCGGTCTCGGCCGTGGTGGCGTTGACCACCCAGGCGGGTGACGCCGGAACATCCTCCATCAGCGCATCGACACCCCAGGCACTGCCGATGGCCGATGCCAGCACGTTGGCACGCGACAGCGCAAAGCGCCAGTTGCGCGGGTGCAGCATGGCGCGCATGGCGGCGTTCTGCAGGTCTGTGGTGGTCAGCAGTGTTTTCACGCGCGGCAGCAGCACCGCCAGGCATTCATTGCTGCCGGGCCAGCGCATCGCGTTGAGCTGCAGCAAGAGGCCCACCAGCAGGCTGCCGCCCGAAACAGTAGACACCTTGCTGACCCGCTCCAGCGCCTGGTGTTCCGCCAGGAAGCTCAGCACGCCGCAGTGAAACACCATGGCGCGCGTGCCGCCGCCCGAAAGGGCCAGGTAGACCGGCTTCATGCCGCAGCCTTGCAGCGCACATATAGAGGAAGCGGGCGATGCGCAGTGATCGCTGTGGAGAAGCCGTATTGCATGTTATTTGCCGTGGATGGGTAGCAGTCCCGATTCTCCTATGCCTGTCGGCTCGATGCCTATGGCAAGTCCGGGGCGGCCGCTGTCGCCAGCGCTTGCCGCCCTTGTCTCAAAGCCGGAATCACCAAGATATCAGAGGGGACCGGTGCAGCCAGACATCCATCTGCACCTGGTCCAGGACGAAGTCCGCGACGTCCTGCCTCGCAATGGTTCCTCCGTGAAAACCGGACAAGTCTGTCAAGGTGCGGATCTTGCGCCGCGCTGGCTTGTCGTTCAGCACGGAAGGGCGCACCAGAACCCAGTCCAGCCCGCTGGCGCGGACGGCAGCCTCCTGCCGATTCTTGTCGGCGTAGACCTTGCGCAACAGAACGGGATGGATCAGCCGGTCGAACAGGAACCCGCCATGGCCGGCGCTGTCGCCTGCGCCCATGCCCGTGATGCAGACAAGGCGCGAGACCTGCTCCGCTTTCATGGCGCTCACGAGTGCCCGCGTGGCCGAGGAGAGAACGGTCACCTCGCGCAGCGGGCTGACCGGTGTGCCCAGGGCGCTCACGACGGCATCGCGACCTCGCAGGGCCTCACGCAGCGCACTTTCGTCAAGGGCATCGCCGATGATGATCTCGGCGCCCTTGAGACCGCTCGCCTTCTGCGGGGAGCGCACGAGCGCGCGAACGTCGAATCCCCGTGCAAGCGCCTCCCTGACGATCAGCCGGCCCGTGCCGCCGGTGGCGCCAAGAACCAGAATCTTCGGGCGAGCAAGCGAGATGCCGGCAGTGTTCAGTGTGTTCATGGTCCGGCCTTTAAAGTTCGCCCTGCGCGAGCAGTTCACGGGTGCGCTTGAGCGTCGAGACGAGCGCGCTTTTGTAGCCTTGCTCGCCGTCCATCCAGGCTTGCTCGGCCTGCTCTTCGGGGCCGCCCGGCGTCTTGCCGCGCAGGCCGAGATAACCGTAGAAGCGCAGCTGGAGCTCTCCGGATTCGTCTTCGAACAACTCGTTGACGACCGCGCCTTCGCGCGGGCCGGTGGCCTGGAAGAAGGTCACCTTGCTTTCGGGCTCGAAGGCAATGATCTCGCGCAGGTCGGCGCCGGCGATAGTGGCTTCGCGCACGATGTGCGTCGCGCTTTCCTCGACGACTTCGCAGCGCGTGCAAAGATCTGGCGGCAGGAAGCGGCGCGCGTCACGCGCCTTGAGAACCAGGCCGGCCCACGCCTGGGCACGCGTGAGCTTCACTTCGCCTTGCGGATTGACGGGCACTGTAGCGGTTGAATAAATCATGGTGGTATTCCTTTGGTGTGGCTTGCTATACCGCCGGCTCTTATGCCGATGCCGACGCGGAGATTTCGGTAGCGAACTCGCGGTAGGACCGTAGCGGGCGCCCGAGGAGCGTCGTCAGGCGCTTGACGTCACCCGATTCGGGAACCATCCCCACCGTGAGAAAACGCTCGCTCATGAGGCGCATGTCGTACGCCATCCAGGGTGGCATGAAATTCAGCAGGTTCTTCTCAAAGCCTGCGGTGTCGTCTCCGCCATACGTGATCGGGCGGTCCAGCACAGTTGACCAGATGGCGGCGACATCATCGCCTGTCAGCGTGTCGGGGCCGACGAGGTTGATGCGCTCCAGCGGAAGCGGTTTCGACGCCTGCTCGCGGCGCAGCAGCTCGATCGCCGCGATCTCGCCGATGTCCCGCGCGTCGATCATGGCCAGGCCCTTGCTGCCGATCGGCATCGGATAGACGCCGTAACCGGTGACCACGTCCTTGATGGTGAGGTCGTTGTTCATGAAGTAGGCGGGGCGCAGGATGGTGGCGGCGAAACCCATCTCTTCGAGCATCCGCTCGACACCGAATTTGCCCGCGAAGTGGGGAACGTTCAGGTAGCGGTCGCTGTGGATCACGGAGAGATAGACGACGCGCTCGACGCCGGCTTCACGCGCCAGATTGAGCGTGAGCAGGGCCTGGGTGAACTCGTCGGGGACCACGGCGTTGAGCAGGAACAGGGTGGACACGCCTGTGAACGCGCTCCGCAGTGCCGCCACGTCGAGCAGGTCGCCTGGAACGACTTCGACGCCGGCCGGGAAGTTCGCCTTTGCCGGATCGCGGACCAGTGCGCGCACTTTGGCGCCACGCTGGACGAGCTGCTGGATAACCTGGCGGCCGACGTTGCCAGTTGCGCCAGTAATGAGGATGGTCATGAAATTACTCCGTTGTGTGTTGAAGGAGCCTCAATCTTGATTGATCCACTCAGTATCCGATAGCTGTTATATTTAGACACTTCGTCTCATTGGTGGAACATATGGACTTGCTTGCCCTTGCAGACTTCAACCTCGTGGCCCGGCATGGCGGCTTTGGGCGGGCCGCCCGCGAATCCGGGCGGCCCAAGGCGACCCTGTCACGGCGGGTGGCCGACCTGGAGAGCGGCCTCAACCTGCGTCTCTTTGAGCGGGGGGCGCGGACCCTCAAGCTCACCGAGGAGGGACGCTCGCTGTACGAAAGGACCTCTGTTTTGCTGGCCGAACTCGACGAGACGGTCGCCACGATTACCTCCGGCGGTGAGACGCCGCGAGGCACATTGAGGGTGAGTGCGCCCCTGCTCTTCTCGCAAGCCGCCATGGGCAAGCTCGCCGCCCGGTTCGCGCTGAAGCATCGCGAGGTCCGGCTCGAGGTCATCCCTGAAGATCGCCCGGTCGATATGGTGGAAGAGGGCTACGACCTGGTGATCCGCGTCAACCCCGACCCGGACGAAAACCTGGTGGGGCGGATTTTCTTGCGCGACCGCCTGGTTGTGGTGGCCAGCCCTGACCTGAACCGCCCATCAGGCAAGGCGCCTGTTCCGGTGGTGATGCGGGCAGGCGGGGCAGGAAACCCGAATGAACCCTGGGAAATGACGGGGCCAGACGGTGAACAACGGTTTGCGGTGGACCCCGTCCTGCGCCTGTCATCGCTGTTCATGGTCCGCGACGCAGTCCGGGCAAATGTCGGGGCGGCGCGTATTCCCCTTTCGCTGATCTCCCACGATCTCGCAGCCGGAACCCTGGTCCATTGGGGCGACGTGAAAGGGCCTGAGATTGCCCTCTGGGCGCTCTATCCATCACGCCGCCTGCTGAGCGCCCGCGTATCCGCCTTCCTGGACTGCCTGAAGGAAGCCTTTCCCAACGGATCACCGGAGGAGTTGGCGGACTACATCGGGAGATGAGGTCTGCACAAACGCCCGACTCTCTCGATGCGGAGACGAGCCCGACACCGCTCTCGAGCCTGACGATCCGGAGTGAGCCGCCATGGATGTGAACGAATGCTCATTTCCGTTGGCCTCAGACCACTGGCGCGTGGAATATAGCGCCGACCTCTTCTTTAGTTGCCAAGGGCATCCGCGCAATGCGTCACATCTCGTTAGAGTCGCCTTACTAAAAACAAAGAGGAGTTGTCTGGATGAATGCGCTGCACAGGAAAAAACTTGGTATTGAAGATGGCAACCGGATCGTCCAGAGGGACATCAAGGTGGAAGCCAGTGAAACCCACGTGACGTCGGTGTACTGGTATGACGAAATTGACGGGCAGGGAGATTTTGTGCGCGGCCATGTGCTCAGGGAAACCAACTTCATCCAGAAAGACAGGCAACCCGAACCCGCCAAGGCAGCAGAAACCCCGCGCAATCGCGGTGAGGATCATCCGGATGATTTGTCGGCCAACTCGCTACGGGCGCACATTCGTGAGCGCATGTGGCTTCACAACGTGCTGCCTCACGGCCGGCGCCGATACGCTATCTAGCGGGATCAATACCGGCCGCATCCCTTTGCAGTCGGGCGCTAGCAGCTATATTTTTGATAGCATTCAGTGACCCGGCATTGCACCGGGGCGCTGCATCATCACTCGCCCCTGTTGCGCATCCAGTCGGCCGTCTGGAAAAACGACGCATTGAGCCGCGTGCGCAGCGCTTCATCAACACCGGTTTCACGCATGGCCTGGTCCATGCACGCCAGCCACTGGTCACGCTCGGCAATGCCGATCGAGCCGCCGCCGGTTTGCTGCGGCATGTGGCGCATGCGCAGGCGCGGGTGGCCGAAGCGGTCGGTGTAGTACTGCGGCCCGCCCAGCCAGCCGCATAAAAACCAGAAGAGGCGCTGGCGGGCGTTGTCCAGGGTGCTGCCGTGCGCGGCGCGCAGGGCTGTGTAGCCGGGCTCCAGGTCCATCAGGTCGTAGAAGCGCTCGACCAATGCCTTGACGCGCTCTTCGCCGCCTATCCAGGCGTAGGGAGTTTCGAAGGGAGGGTTTCCTGGGGGCTTTTCTTCTATCTGCATCTTTGGATTATCGAATGTTGGGGTTTGGGGTTGGTTGAGAGGGGTCATTGGCCGGTTCTCGCTCCGGCTATGCGTCTTCTTCTGAGAGCTGCTGGCCGGGGGTAGCCCGGCGGCTACTCACTTTTCTTTTGCTTCGCCAAAAGAAAAGTAAGCAAAAGAAAAGGCGACCCTGCTGTCTGCGTCCCTGCGCTTCGCTTCGGGCAACCTGCGGTGCTCGGTTCAGGCGGGGTCTCGCTCGAACTCGCCTTCGGCTCAGACAATCGCGATCCCTGATCCGCCTGAACCTGTGCTCCTCGGCGCATACAGAAGGGCTAATCGGGAGCGGGGACTGAAAACAAATACCAACTCCAATACCAACAAGGACACGCCATGGCGTGTCCTTGTTTCTTCAGGTGTTCGGGTTCTGGTATTCGGTTGTTGGCTGTTCAGTATTCCTCTCCCACCCCCTTGTGGATGCGCCGAGGAGCGGAGGCCCAGACGGATCAGGGCAAAAACTTGTTTGAGCCGAAGGCGAGTTGTTTTTGACCCCGGCTGGACCGAGCACCGCAGGTTGCCCGTAGCGAAGCGCAGGGACGCAGGAACCAGGGTCGCCTTTTCTTTGCTTACTTTCTTTTGGCGAAGCAAAAGAAAGTGAGTTGCATGCCGGGCAACCCCCGGCCAACCGCCTTCAGCAAAAAGCTCAACGCCGGAGCAAGAACAAGCCAAGGGCAAGAAACCTTACTGCGCCTTCCGCAAAGTCTCCACCACCGGCGTATTCAAAACCGACCTCAACCCCCACCACCCCGCCGCCAGCGCCAGCAAAGCCCCCGCCAGGCTGCCCACCAAAGGCACCGTCCACGAACCAGTCCAGCTGAAGTCAAACACAAACCTCGCCAAACCCCAGCCCACGGCCAACGCAACGATGGAAGCCAGAAAGCCAGCCAGCAAACCAACGCCCGCCAATTCAGCCCGCTGCACCTGCCGCAGCAGCGAAGCACGCGCACCCACGGCCCTCATGATGGCGAACTCGCGGGCGCGCTCTTCGCGCGTGGCGGTGATGGCGGCGAAGAGCACGACCAGGCCCGCGGCCAGCGTGAAGCCGAACAAAAATTCCACCGCACGTATCACCTGGTCAAGCACGCGCTGCACCTGCGCCAGCGTGCTGCTCATGTCGACATTGGTGATGTTGGGAAACGCCCTGACCAGCGTGTTGTCAAAACTCTGGGGCTGCGGCTGGCCGGGTGCCACAGCGAGCGCCTCGGGTGCACGAAACGCGCTGATGAAGGACACAGGGACATCGGCAGGCAATTGCGCCACCGGGTACATCACAAAGAAATTGACGCGCATGGAACCCCAGTCGACCTTGCGCAGGCTGGTGATCTTCGCCTCGCTGAGCTGGCCGCCGATATCAAAGCGCAATGAATCGCCGAGCTTGAGGCCCAGTGTTTTGGCCAGGCCGTCTTCCACGCTCACGGCGTCTTTTTCACCGCCTGTCCAGCGCCCGCCGGTGACCTGGTTGTGACCGGGCATGTCGGCACTGTTGGAAAGATTGAATTCGCGGTCCACCAGGCGTTTGGCGCGGTCGTCTTCAAAGTCGTCGGGCGTGACGGCCTTGCCGTTGACTGCCACCAGACGGCCGCGGATCATGGGGTACCAGTCGAACTTCTTCACGCCGCCGTCGCGCAACGCTTTCTGGAAAGCCTCGCCCTGCTCCGGCTGCACATTGATGACAAAACGGTTGGGCGCATCGGGCGGCGTCGCCTTGCGCCAGCTGCTGATGAGGTCTGTGCGCAGCAGCACAAGCAGCATCAGGGCCAGCAGGCCGACCGCAAGGGCGCTGGTCTGCACCACGGCATACATGGGCCGGGCAGACAGCTGCCGCGTGGCCAGTACCAGCCAACGCGGGGCGGTGACTTCGTTCACGCTGGCGCGCAGCAGCTTGACGGCGGCAAAACTGGCCGCGGCGAACACCAGCACAGCGCCGGCAAAGCCGCCAACCGCAATCAGGCCCAGTTTCAAATCACTGCTGGCAGCGACCAGCAGGGCCGCAAAGCCGGCCACACCCACGCCCAGCACCGCCATTGACGCGGGTTTGAGGTTGCCGACGTCGCGGCGAATGACGCGCAGCGGCGGCACCTGCGCCAGCTGCAGCACCGGCGGCAGGCCAAAGGCCAGCAGCAGCGTCAGGCCCATGCCCATGCCGAACACGACGGGCCACCAGGTGGCCGCCGGCAAAGCGGTTTCAACCAGCCCGGCCAGCAGCAGCACAAAGGCGTAATGCACGGCGAAACCCAGCGCCACGCCAAGCGCGCTGGCCAGCATGCCGGCCACGACAAACTCAAAGGTGTAGGCCAGCGCAATGGTGCGCTGGGGCTGGCCCAGCACGCGCAGCATGGCGCAGTCGTCCAGGTGCTTGGTGGCGAAACCGCGCGCGACGATGGCCACGGCCACCGCGCTCAGCAGGGCCGCCAGCAAGGCCACCAGGTTGAGGAATTTCTCGGCGCGGTCCAGCGTCTGCCGCATCTCGGGGCTACCCGATTCGAGCGACTCCAGGCGCACGCCGCGGATGCCGGACTCTGCACCGGGTTTCTTGATCTCGTCTGCGGCCCATTTCACATAGGCCTTGACGGCCTTGTCGTCGCCGGCCACAGCAAAGCGGTAGTTGGTGCGGCTGGCGGGCTGGATCAGGTTGGTGGCGGCCACGTCGACCTGGTTGATCATCACGCGGGGAGAAAAGCTGATGAACCCGGCGCCGCGGTCGGGCTCCTGCACGATGACGCGGGTGACCTTGAAGCTGGCGTCGCCCATCAACAGGGCCTGGCCGAGCTTGAGGCCCAGCGCGTCGAGCAGCGAAGCGTCGGCCCAGGCCGTGCCGGGGGCCGGCACCTCCCGCGTGTCTTCGCCGGGGCCGTCCAGGCTGTCGGCGATTTTCATGCTGCCGCGCAGCGGATAACCTTCCGGCACCCCCTTGAAAGCCACCAGCTTGCTGGCGCCGCCATCAGCGTCGGTGGCGCGGCCCATGGTGGGAAAGGTGACGGTGGAGATGGCCTTCAGGCCCAGCGCCTGCGCCTTGGCAATGAAGGCGGCCGGCGTGATGCCGTCGCTGCGGATCACGGCGTCGCCGCCCAGCAGCTGACGGGCATCGCGTTGCAGGCCGCCCTTGAGGCGATCGGCAAAAAAACCGACCGCGGTGAGCGCAGCAACCGCCAGGGTCACCGCGACGATCAGGAGGCGCAGCTCGCCGGCGCGCAGATCACGCAACAGGGTTTTCCAGCCGAGCTTGAGGAAAAGGGTGTTCATGCGCAGACCATAACGCAAAGTCCGCATCCCGGCATCATGGCCGGGATTTGCCAGGGATTTAGCGGAGGGTTATGGAGACGTTTTGAAGCCGGGTCCCGCCACCACCGGGGCTGGAGCTGGGGCCGAAACCGGAGCGCCCGGCAAGGCATCCAGCCGCTGCTCCAGCGCGCGCAGCACGGGCCCGATGCCAGTTCCCGCCCTGATCTGCGGGTTGGAAAAGCCGTCATCCTTGCCGGCGTCGATTTCGCGCTGCCTGATCACCGGAACGGCACGGGAAAAAGCCTGCTCAAAAGAATGTGTCTTGCGCAACTGCTCGTCAAACATGGCGCGGCCGAAGAAGGTGAGTTCGGACAGGCGCCCACAACCGTAAGAGGTATGGGTGGCGTCGGCCGCCGTCATGACCAGGGTGGTGTCGCTGGCCAGCGCCTCGATCCAGCCGCCGGAATAGCAGGCCGATATCGCGATGACGCGGTGGCGGATACCGGCATTGTCGAGCGCCTCGCGCAGCTCGCCGGGACTGAGCGGGGGTACCTGCAGCGGCCAGTGGGAGGCGGCCAGCTTGAAGTCGCTGGCGCCGTGCGAAGTCATGTAGACCACCAGCACGTCGTTGTCGCGATCCATGCGCTGGGCCAGTGCGTCGATGGCGCGCTGCAAATTCAGCGTGGTGGCCCAGGGATGGGTTTTCACGGTGCTGGCATGGTTGACCAGGTGCATCACGCGGCCTTCGGCATCGAAGCGATCGGCAAGCACACGGCTGACCATGCTGCTTTCCCGCAGGAACACATCTTCCGCGGCATAAGGAGCAAACACCAGGCCGTAGACGTCGGTGATACCGCGGCGCTGCGGCTCGATGGCGGCCATCGTCTTTTCCATCAGCGCCTGCTGCTCTTCAAAAACCTGCTGGCTCAGCTGCAGGCGGGGCCGGCTGTCTTCGGTGGCCTGGCTCGCGTAGTCCACCCCCCAGGTACGCGCCTCGAATTGCCAGGCGGACACGCCTGTGGTTGCCAGCAGGACCAGCGCAAATACGGCAGTCCGCCAGGTCCATCCGGCGAAACGCACGAAGAGGAAAAGGCTCACGCCAAGCGCCCAGGCTGTCACCGCCGCATACAACGCCCAGTAAAACCAGGGAGCGGAAAACACCGCCGCCTTGATCCAGCCGTGCGCAATCGCAGCAACCACGCCCTGGGCGAGCAGCACATTGGGCAGCCCCGCTGCCAGCCACAGCGCGAAAAAGGCCGCCACACCGCGAGGCGGCTGGTCACCGGGAGGTTGGTCGCCGGGAACGGGCTCGTCCGCTTCAGGGGCAGGCACAACTGCCGAAGCAGGAAAAGCCCACCACGCCAGGCCAACGCCCAACCCGATCGTCCACCATGTCGACAACCAGGCCTGCAGGTTAAACACCGCGGGGCCTGCAATTTCCAGCCGCATCAATGCAACTTCCATGGTTGCGGCCAGAATCACAATGCCCATCACCTGCAATGGCGTCGGTGTTTTCCCCGCCACGCGGACAGGCAGGAAAAACGCAGCACGGACCCCCTCCTTTATCCAGCGTGATGTACTCAGCCTCCCAGAGGTATCAGGACGGCCGCGGTCCACCGGGCTCAGCAAGGGTTCCGGGATGCCAGGCGAGGTGTGTTGAACGCGGGCGTCGTGCATGGCGGCATCATGCCACGGCAGATTCAGGGCTCAGCGCCCACATTGCGAGGGCGGGGGCCAGCCAGTTCTGGCTGCAGCTTTAGCCGCTGCGGGTTGGCATAACAGACAAAACGCTTGTTGGTGGCGCGGCCAATCGCGCACAGGCCGACTGACTGCGCGACCTGATGGCCCATCTGCGTGATGCCGCTGCGCGAGACCACAATGGGCACCCCCATCTGCGCGGACTTGATCACCATTTCGCTGGTGAGGCGGCCGGTGGTGTAGAAGACCAGTCCGTCCCAGCCGAGATCGGTCGACGAAGCACCGACCGCGGGCTCACCCTCTTCACCAGCCGGGGCCGCGGAACTGGCTTTGCCAGGCCGCAGGCGCAACGCCCCCTCGGGGGGCAGCGAGGACACGTCAGTGCCGAGCGTGGGGGCCCTATTGATTGACATCCAGCCAGCGATGGTGTCTATGGCGTTGTGGCGGCCCACGTCTTCCACGAAGAGCAGCATTTCAGGGTCGCCCGCCGTCATCGCAAACAATGCACACGCATGCACCGAGCCGGCGGATTTGTACGTGGTTTCCTTGAGCCGTATGGTGTTGACGAGGGAATACAACTGGGCCTGGGTGATGTGCGCATCTGCGGGCAGCACGATGCCGTCGACTTCGTCCATCAGGCCGCCAAACACACTGCCCTGCCCGCAACCCGTGGTGACCACACGGCGCGAGGTTTTCTCTTCAATGTCTTCAATGCCGTGGTGCGTCTTGACGGCGGCCGCGCCCACGTCCCAGTCGACGGTGATCGATTCGATATCGGCCACATCCTTGACCAGCCGCTGGTTGCGCAGGTAGCCGAGCACCAGCAGCTCAGGGTGAGCGCCCAATGTCATGAGCGTCACAAGCTCGCGTTTGTCGACATACACGGTGAGGGCACGCTCGGCGGGGATGGCGACCTTGTGCGTCTCGCCATATTCATTGACGGCATCAACCTCGCAGGTCAGGGGCGCCTGGGCGTTGGTCAGCCGGGGCAGGCGTGAGGGAAGAGATGTCGAGGCGGGCATGAGGGAAGACTACAACAAAAAAGCCGGCCCCTTGCGGAGTCGGCCTTTCGGGAAGTGGAATGAGCCTGGAAGTGGATCAGGACTTCTTGGCGGGGTTTCCAACCGCATCGGGCTGCTTGGTACTGGGCGGGCTGGTAGCGTTGCCTGCGGGTGAATGCGCGCCGGCCGCTTCGATCGGCTTTGCTGCAGGCGGGGTGTAGGCGAAGGGGCCGGGGTCCGCGCAAGCAGGTGCAGGCGTCGGCGGTTTGGTCTCTTTGCCGGTGGCCTTGGCCGTTTTGTAATAGCTGGCGGCGACCTTGTCTTGCGACTTGCACAGTTGGTAGGCCTCCAGCTTGCCGGTCCAGGCGGTCTTGGCGGCCGCTTCTGCGGCCTTGGCCTTGGCTTCGTCGCTCAGGGCGGGCAGTTTGGCCAGCGACGCGGCCGATGCGGCGGCCAGCAAGCTCATGATCAGAATTTTTTTCATGGGATTCCTCACTACAACTCTTCGGGGCTTATGCCTGCGCCGTCTGGCCGGGCGGGTCAACAGGCTTGCTGCGTTGGGCCGGAATGTTCCCGGCTTTGACATCGTCATACCAGTATTCGTGGTGCTCACGGGCCCAGGTCTCATCGACGTAACCTGTACGCATGGCCTTGTAGGCGCCCTGCATGCCGATGGTGCCGAGGTAGATATGGCCGAGGAACAAACACATCATGAGCACGGTGGCCACGGCGTGCACCATGTGTGCGACCTGCATCGTCGAGCGCTCATAGATCAGGCCGGGCAGCAGCTTGTCGAGCACAAAGCCCGACGACACCACCACGATGCCCAGGAAGAACACGCCGCCCCAGAAGATGAGTTTTTCGCCGGCGTTGAAACGGTTCGAAGGCGGTTCTTCGCCGCCCGTGATCAGGCCACCGCCTTTGGCCAGCCAGTGCAGATCGCCCTTTTGCGGCCAGTTGTCGCGCAGGAAGGTCAGGAACACGATCACCAGCGACACCGCGAACAGCGGGCCGGCAAAGTTGTGCATGGTCTTGAGGGTCCAGGTCAGCCAGCCGAAGAGCGCGCCACCAATGACGGGCAGCAGGAAGAATTTGCCGAATGCCATGACCAGGCCTGAGATGGCCAGGATGCAGAACGCAATCGCGTTGGACCAATGCGCGGCACGCTCAAACGGCGTGAAGCGCTCGATCTTGCGGCCGGTGTCGACGCCGTGGGTTTTGATCGAACCCTTGCTGAAGTAAAAAATCGCGATGGCCAACAGCACGATCAGGAACAGCGAGCCCCCATAGGGAATGATCCAGTTGTTGCGCACCTGTCGCCAGGCTTCGCCGGCGTTGGTCAGGCGTGAGCCGGGGTACTGCACAAAGGGCTGAATCAGGTTGCCGGCTTCGGGCGCTTCGCTCTTGGGCAGGCTGCTGTAGCCGGTGACGCCCTCGCCCACCTGGCGCCACATGGGCGCGTTGTTGCCCGGCTGCACTTTGGCGCGTTCACCATTGGTCTGCTTGGCGTAGTTGGGGTCGGCGCTGGCTTCGGGCTTGACCTCAAAGATGTTCTGGCCCTGGATGCCGCCGGTGGCAGCGGGAGCGGTGGCAGGCGCGGCGGTGGCCGGCGGAGCCGCAGGCGCTTGCGCACAGGCAAGTCCCGCCAGGCTGGCCGCTATGAAAAATATAGCTGGTCGCGCACAAAACATAAGGCCTCCGGTCACTATTTCGAGTTACCTGTCTTGGTGTACTCGTTCTGGCTGTTTTGTGCGCGGGCCTTGAGGCCTTGCTCCCAGCTGGTCTTGTCGCCGGCCTTCCAGCCTGGCGCCGCAAACTGGGTTTGCACGCCCTGGTAGGCGGCGCCGTCGCTTTTCACACCGCTGCCCAGGGTCTGCGGTTTTTCGCCGCAGGCCGACAAAGCCGACAAGGAGAGGGTCAAGACAAGAAGGCGCATCATGATTTGGCTCCTGCGGGCGGCTGGCCTGCCTGTTTGGATCCGTAGGCCGTGCCCCAGCCCCAGACTTCGGCGCCCTTGCCGCGTTGCACCACACGGTTGCGGAAGATGTCGGCGACCACATCGCCGTCGCCGGCGAGCAGGGCCTTGGTCGAGCACATTTCGGCGCAGGCCGGCAGCTTGCCTTCGGCCAGGCGGTTGCGGCCGTACTTTTCAAACTCGGCCTGGCTGCCGTTGACTTCAGGACCGCCGGCGCAGAAGGTGCATTTGTCCATCTTGCCGCGCACGCCAAACGTGCCGGCAGCCGGGAACTGCGGCGCGCCGAAGGGGCAAGCGTATGAGCAATAGCCGCAGCCAATGCAGACGTCCTTGTCATGCAACACCACGCCTTCTTCGGTGCGGTAAAAACAGTTGACGGGGCAGACAGCCATGCAGGGTGCGTCGCTGCAGTGCATGCAGGCCACCGAGATGGATTTTTCACCAGGGACACCGTCGTTGAGCGTGACCACGCGGCGGCGGTTCACACCCCACGGGACTTCATTTTCGTTTTTGCAGGCGGTGACGCAGCCGTTGCATTCGATGCAGCGCTCCGCATCACAAACAAATTTCATGCGTGCCATGACGTCTCCAGAGAAAACCGGTTGATCGGAAGCTTGCGCGGGGCTCTGCCCAAGCAGGGGCCGCGGAACCGGCTTTGCCGGGCCGCAGGCGCAGCGGCCCCCTCGGGGGGCAGCGCATTACACGAAGTGAAAAGCGTGGGGGTCATGTTTATGCCCTTTCGACGTTGCAGACCGTCGTTTTTGTTTCTTGCATCATCGTGACGCTGTCGTAGCCGTAAGTTGTTGCCGTGTTGATCGCCTCGCCGCGCACAACCGGTGCCGCGCCATTCGGGTAGTACGCCAGCATGTCGGCGCCTTGCCAGCGGCCCGAGAAGTGGAAAGGCATGAACACCGTGTCGGGCCCGACACGTTCGGTGACCAGGGCCTGTACGTTCAGGCGTGCGCCGGTGGGCGTGCTGACCCAGGCGCGTTCGCCATTGCGTATGCCTTTTTCGGCGGCGACCTTGGGGTTGATCTCGATGAACATCTCTTGCTGCAGCTCGGCCAGCCAGGGGTTGGAGCGGGTTTCTTCGCCGCCGCCTTCGTATTCCACCAGCCGGCCCGAGGTCATGATCAGCGGGAATTTCTCATGCACCTTGTCGGCGATGTTCTTTTGCTGGATGGTTTTGTACAGCGTGGGCAGGCGCCAGAAGGCTTTCTTGTCGTCGTGCGTCGGGTACTTGGCCATGAGGTCGGCCCGGTTGCCGTAAAGCGGCTCGCGGTGCTGCGGAATGGCGTCGGGGAAGTTCCAGACCACGGCGCGCGCCTTGGCATTGCCGAAAGGATGGCAGCCATGGTTCTTCATGACGACGCGGATCAGGCCTCCTGAGGAGTCGGTCTTCCAGTTCTTGCCTTCGGCGGCGGTTTTCTCGGCGTCGGTCAGCTCGTCCCACCAGCCGAGTTTTTTCACGAGCAGGTGATCGAACTCGGGGTAGCCGGTCTGGATGTCGGCGCCCTTGGAACAAGAGCCGTCTTCAGCCAGCAGGTTTTTGCCTTCGCGTTCCACGCCGAAGTTGGCGCGGAAGTTACCGCCGCCTTCCATCACGTGCTTGGAGGTGTCATACAGGTTGGGCGAGCCCGGGTGTTTCATCTCGGGCGTGCCGTAGCAGGGCCATGGCAGGCCGAAGTAATCACCCGTGGTGTCGTAGCCGGTTGCCTTGTCGACGCCGCCTTTGGACTTGAGGGTCTTGACGTCGAACAGGTGCATGTTGCGCATGTGCGCCTTGAGGCGCTCAGGGCTCTGGCCGGTGTAGCCGATGGTCCAGCAGGTCTTGTTGATCTCGCGCAGGATGTCTTCGGGCACGGGCTCGTCCATGCCCTTGACCTTTTGCATCTTGTAGTTCTTGGAGAGCTCTTTGGCAAAGCCGAGCTTTTCGGCGAACTGGTGCATGATCATGTGGTCGGTGCGGCTCTCCCAGAGCGGCTCGATCACTTTTTCGCGCCACTGGATGGAACGGTTGGAAGCCGTCACCGAGCCGCTGGTTTCAAACTGCGTGGCGGCCGGCAGCAGGTACACCGCGCGGTTGGGGTTGAGGTCTTCAGCCTTGCCGGGCATGGCCGCCATGGCGGCGGTGGCCGATGGATACGGGTCCACCACCACCAGCAGGTCCAGCTTGTCCATCGCGCGTTTCATTTCCAGGCCGCGCGTCTGTGAGTTGGGCGCGTGGCCCCAAAAGAAGACGCCGCGCAGGTTGGAGTCCTGGTCGATGAATTCGTTTTTCTCCATCACGCCGTCGATCCAGCGCGAGACCGTGATGCCGGGCTTGCCCATCATGGCGGCAGAGGCATAACGGCCCTTTATCCAGTCGAACTCGACGCCCCAGATTTTTGCGAAGTGCTTCCAGGAGCCCTCGGCCAAGCCGTAGTAACCGGGCAGCGAATCGGGGTTGGGGCCGACGTCGGTGGCGCCCTGCACGTTGTCGTGGCCGCGGAAAATGTTGGTGCCGCCGCCGGAAACACCGACATTGCCCAGCGCCAGCTGCAGGATGCACGAAGCACGAACCATGGCGTTGCCGATGGTGTGCTGGGTCTGGCCCATGCACCAGACAATGGTGGACGGCCGGTTCTTGGCCATCATCTCGGCAGCCATGTAGACACGCGCCTCGGGCACGCCGCAGGCTTCTTCCACCTTGTCGGGTGTCCATTTGGCCAGCACGTCTTCCTTGACCTTGTCCATGCCGTAGACACGGTCGTTGATGTACTTCTTGTCTTCCCAGCCGTTTTTGAAGATGTGATACAGCATGCCGAACAGGAAGGGGATGTCGGAGCCGGAGCGGATGCGGATGTATTCGTCGGCCTTGGCGGCGGTGCGGGTAAAGCGCGGATCGACCACGATCATCTTGCAGCCGGTTTCCTTGGCATGCAGCATGTGCAGCAGGCTGACGGGATGGGCCTCGGCCGCATTGGAGCCGATGTACAGGGCGACCTTGCTGTTTTGCATGTCGTTGTACGAATTGGTCATGGCGCCGTAGCCCCAGGTGTTGGCAACGCCGGCCACCGTGGTGGAGTGGCAGATGCGGGCCTGGTGGTCACAGTTGTTGCTGCCCCACAGGCTCATCCACTTGCGCAGCAGGTAGGCCTGCTCGTTGTTGTGTTTGGACGACCCCACCACATACACCGAGTCAGGGCCGCTGGCCTTGCGCAGCTCCAGCATGCGGTCGGTGATTTCCTTGAGGGCGACGTCCCAACTGATGCGCTCGTATTTGCCGTTCACCAGCTTCATCGGGTAGCGCAGGCGGTATTCGCCATGGCCGTGCTCGCGCAGGGCAGCACCCTTGGCGCAATGGGCGCCCAGGTTGATGGGAGAGTCGAACACCGGCTCCTGGCGGACCCAGACGCCGTTCTCAACCACCGCGTCTACAGCACAACCCACCGAGCAGTGGGTGCAAACGGTGCGCTTGACTTCGATCTTTCCCGTGCCGTCGCCGGCGCCCGGTGTGGCGGCCTTGGCTTTTTTGACCAGGGTTAATTGCGTAGCGGCCAGGCCGACGCCGACACCCAGGCCGGAGCGGCGCAGGAAGGCGCGGCGGTCCATGGTGGGCAGCGCATTGGACAGGCCCCGCGACAGGCTTTGCACAAAGCGCGCGGAACCCGCGCGATGCACGGGATGGACATCAGAAGATTTTTTCGTGAGCAGCATGAAGCTCTCCGTAGAAGGTGAAATCGGGGGCCGGTCGGGCTGAACTGGAAGCCAGGGCTACCTAGATGCGGGTGGTCTTGTAGTAGCGCTTGACGTGTTCCGAGAGGCTGTAGCCGCCGCCTTTTTCAGGGGCCGGCTTGGGCTCTGGAAGCTCGGCTTGAAGCGCAGGTGCGCCGGGCAAAGCGACGATGGCCGCGGCTGCCGCGCCCGTGGCGGCTGCGCCGAAAAAGAATCCCCTGCGTGAGGGTTTTGGCTGGCTGTCCTGCATGGTGATCTCCAGGGGAAGGCTTGCTGGCTATGTAACCGTTTGCATAGTACTGTAAGGCAGAGCGCTGCGCACCACAATGGTTAGCGCCGCTCAACGTCCAAGTCTAGGGAAAACGATAAGCGATCTTATTGTCAGACTCGGCGGCTATGGCCGGTTGGCCATTCAAAAGCTGTCTCATTTTGAGAAAAAAAATTCATGCACCCCGTCAGGCCAGCATGTCGAAGCCCTGCGCCTCAACGCCGATGAAGGTCTGGGTAAAGGCCGCGAGAGCGGCATAAAAACGCGCCTTGGGATGCGCCGTGATGGCATCGCACATCAGCGGCACCCAGGGCTGGACATGGCGCGCGAAAAATTCGCGCTGCCGCGTGAGATTGGCGACCTCCACGTCGTCACCGGCAATCAGGTAGCGCATGACTTCGCACAGGTAGGCCACGTGGTCTTCGGTTTCGGGCATGGCCTCGTCACGCGCCAGGCCCAGCGCGGCGATGTCGGTGCGCAAGGCCGCCAAAGGCTTCTCATTGAGGAAACCGCTGAGGTAGTGCGAACCAAAGAGGTACACCTCAGGCTTGCCAACGCCGCCGAACAGGGCATCATGCTCCCGCGTGACATCTGCAAGGCTCTGCGTGCGGGCGGCGGCCACGAGTTCGCTCCACGAACTTTCAAGCAACCCACCGGCGGCGGGCGCCTCCGTTACTGCAATGCGAAGGTTTTCATGCAGCTCCGCGGAGGGCGCGGCGTAGTAAAGGGCGGCCAGCACGCCATAGACTTCGGCTCGCGCGGTTTCTTCGTCCAGGGTGGAGGCGGTGAGTTGGGCTTGCGTCATGGTGGCGTCTGGAGTCGGGAAGCTGTTGCTCACCGGATGTCCGTGATTTTCAGTTCGTTATCGGCGGAATAGATGTCGATGACGCGGCAGTCACTGCACATCTTGAGCCGGTCGGCGGCCGCACCCTGGAACATCGCGTGCCCCGCAAGCTTGCCCAGCATGGACTCGATGGCCTTGAGCGTGCCGAAGGGTTTGCTGCAGCGTATGCACTGGTAGGGCTGGCTCTCGTTGAGCACACGCGCCTCTTTGCGTAGCGGTGTGAGCAACAGGCGCGGCTGCAGCGTGATGGCATCCTCGGGACAAGTGGTGGCGCACAGGCCGCACTGTACGCAGTTTTTTTCGATGAACTTGAGCTGCGGGCGGTCGGGATTGTCTTGCAGTGCGCTGGCGGGGCACGCGCTCACACAGCTCAGGCACAGCGTGCAGGTGTCTGCGTTGACGGTCAGGCTGCCGAAGGGCGAGCCCTTGGCGGGCAGCGTAATCGCTTCGGGCAGGGCGGCGGGCGCCTGGCTCATGAGGTGGTCCAGCGCCATGTCCAGTGTGCTGCGTTTTTCTTGCGCCACCGCAAAGCGCGCCACAGCGGCGGGCACTGCAGGGCGGCCGCGCGCCAGCGTTTGCAGGCTGGCGTCCAGCCCGGCAATGGCATCAGCGCCCTCCCCGGCTTGCACCAAATGAAGGTGCACGCCGGCATAGCCCAGGCCATTGAGCAGGGTTTGCGCCACGTGCATTTGCTCGGCCAGGCCTTCAAGATAGGCGGGAGCTTCTTCACGCGTTACCAGCACCGCCACTTGCGACGCACCGAATGCGATGGCGCTGAGCCACAAGTCCAGGCCCACGCTGGCCGTGTGCCATAGCGCCTGCGGGATCACATTGGCCGGCACACCCCGCACGGTTTTTTGCAGCCGCGCAGCGCGGCCCAGAGCCTCGACCGCCTGCTGGCCGCTGTCCTGGCTGTGAAACAGCAGCACCGGTTGCGTGCCGCCGGCTTTGGCGTACGCCGACAACAGGGTCTTGATGCGAACGCCCTGCTCGCTGGCACGCGGGTAGGCGTAGGTGAGCGCGCCTGTCGGGCACACCGTGGTGCACGCGCCGCAACCCACACACAGGTTGGGGTTGACGACGATCTGCTGCCGGCTTTTTTCGCTGCTGACGGCGCCGGCCGAGCAGATGTCGATGCAGGCGTTGCAACCCACGGTTTCGTTGCGGCTGTGGGCACAGAGTTTTTGTTTATAGGCAAAAAATTTGGGCTTTTCAAACTCGCCCACCATGTCGCGCAGCTTGACCACGGTGGCCAGCAAGCCGGGTGAGGCGAGGCCGGCGGAGGCATTCAGGGCGAAGTAGCCTTGCGGTGGCGCATGCAGCGCGACCAGCGGTTTGGCGCCGAGGTCGAGCACCAGGTCAAATGCTTCCGTGAGTGTTTGCGGCGAGCGGTTGAAGTCAATGGCACCGGCCACCTTGCATACGGCCACACAATCACGGTGGGATGTGCATTTGGCCGCGTCAACCTGGTAGCTCAGGTCGATGGCGCCTTCGGGGCACACGGCGACGCAGGCATTGCATCGTGTGCAAAGGTCCAGGTCGATAGCGTTGGTCTTGTCCCAGCTCGCCTCAAACGCACCCAGCCAGCCTTTGAGCGCGAGCCGCTCACCGCTGATCACAGGATATTTGCGTTCTTGCGAGGGAAACCCGGTCTGCGCCTGGGACGAAACGCCCTGGGCGAAGATGGTCACGTCCAGCGTGTCAGCCACAAGGGCCGCCACCTGCTCGGCCTGGTCGATCGCACCCACGATGAGCAGGCGCCCGGCACTTTTGTAGGTGACGGTGGACACCGGCTCTGCGTCTGGTAAATGGGCCGCGGCCAGCAGAGCCGCGATTTTTGGCGTGGCGCTGACAGCGTCTTTGCTCCAGCCGCCGGTCTCGCGGATATTGACGAACTTCACCACCGAGGTGACGCCCTGGGTCTGCTCACCCACTTCGGCAAAGAGCCGCTTCTCCTGGGTGCAGGCTACGACAACATCGTCGCCGGACTGCGCGGCCTTCTGGAAGGCGCCCACCTCGCGGCGGCACAGCGCCGAATGCAGCGTCAGGGTCTCGTTAAGTGCCGTGCCCAGCGCCTGTGGCTGGAGCGGCATGGTCTGGTTGCAATCGCAAATCAGTGTGGGCATGGTCTTCTTGGCTGGCACCGGCCGGGTCGGGCTGGGATTGGCTGGTTGATAAAGCGCCTGGCGTTTGCGATGGGGCTATGTCTGGATTTTCATAGGACTGTGCCACGGTTTCGCCCGTGGGGTTATTGGCGCTTTCCCGTGGCAGGTTGACGGGGTCGTCTTGCGGGCCGGCAGCCTTCGCTTGGTCTTCGCCTGCCGCGTCCTCCGCGCTGCTTTTGTTTTTCTCTTTCTCTTTGTCCTCATCGTCATCAAAGAGATTGAGAAACTTCGCACTCGTCATCTGCCGCAGCATGGCCTCGGGGATGGGGTCGGACTTGGAATAGTCGTCGATGTAGATGTCCAGGCCGTCCATCACATTGAAATGCGGGTCGGCAAAGAGTTGCTTCATGGCCGCGTTACGCACGTCGGGCGTCACATCGCCGGCCATAAAGGGCTTGAAGTCGGAATCTTTGGTGAGCAGCCTGGCGTCGGCCAGCGTGAGCGCTTGCTTTTCCGGCGGATTTTCCGGTGATTTTTGCGCCGGTTCCCGGGGCGTCTGGACTTGCAGGGCGGGCGCGTTGGCATCCGTTGCCGGTGCGGCCACAACCGGCTCATCCAGTGGTTTGCCCAGCACAGCGTCGGCCTTGCGGCGGGACCATCGCCCCAAAAAGCCCTTCGGTTCGTCAGCCATGCTGGCCTCCGCCGGTTTTCTTTTCCGTGCTGACCCGCGCCGGATTGCCGAAGCGGTCCGTCAGCGGCTTAAAGCTTTGCGGGCGCTGCCGGCGCTTGGCTTCTATGACGTAGTGCTGATCTACAAACTGCTGCAGCCACTGCACGACCTGCGGCGGCGCGGGCACCTGCTCGACTGTTTCCTGCGCATCCAGCCAGCGCCCGGCATCGTGATAACTCAGGGTGACGATCTGCGGCACTGCGATAGGTTCATCGGCCAGCAGGGCTTCTTCCTCCATGCGCCAGACCACCCAGAAGCAGGGCTGCCCGGTGCTGGCATTGAGGTAGTAGCCTTCGGCGTCGTCGGTGAACAGCTCGACCTTGAAGCCGGGGTGCAACCAGCGCTCTTCGCGCTCGTCTTTGAGCAGCAGGCGCGGCGCGGCGCCAAAACCGTCTTCGTGCGGCACGATTTCATCCAGCGACCAGCGCCAGGGCTGCCAGCGGTTGTCGATGCGCTCGCGGCGCATGACAACGGCCACCGCGGTGCACGGCCGGTGCAGCGTGGCGTCTGTTTCAGGGGACTGCAGCAGGAAATCCGACATGCCCGCAGTGTACGGCGGGCAAAGCGGACCGTTCGCAATAACCCTATCCCCAATAAACCTCTAGACCAGCAAGGACCGGTGTTCCAGGGCGGCACGACGCACCACGTCGCTGATCCCGTCGCCGCCGTTACCTTCTATCAACTCCAGCAGTGCCTTGCGCATGCGGGGGTCCCAGAATTTCTTGAGGTGCATGGCCAGTTCCTGCAGGGCTTCCGTGCGGTCAGGCATGGTTTCAAAGAAGGCGCCGATCTGGTTGACCATGCGAATCAGGTTGTCGTTGTTCACAGGAGGTACTCCAGGTTGACACGCTCTTTGTGGCTGTACACGGAAAGATCTTCCCCGCGCACAAAGCCCAGAAGCGCCACGCCGGCGGTTTGCGCCACATCAATCGCCAGGCCGGTCACCCCCGACACAGCCGCCAGCAGTGTCACGCCGGCCATGGCAGTTTTGTGCACCATCTCGTAGCTGGCGCGGCTGGTGACGACGATAAAACCTTCATTGACCTTGACACGGCCGCGCTGCAAGGCGCCTGTCAGTTTGTCCAGCGCGTTGTGCCTGCCGACGTCTTCACGCAGCACCACGATGCCGCCGCCCGCATTGCACCAGGCGGCCGCATGGGTGGCACCGGTGGCGCTGAGCAGTAACTGCTGCTCGCGCAAGTTGATCAGGGCACGGGTGATGGCGCCCGCTTCAAACTCCGCGCCGCCGTGCAGGCGCGGCGGCAGGCGCACCGCATGCGCCAGGCTTTCGGTGCCGCACAGGCCGCAGCCCGTACGGCCGGTCATGCTGCGGCGGCGGTCTTTCAGGCGGGCAAAGCACGATGCCGCGATGCTCAGGTGCAGCGTCTCCCCTTGCTCACTGCTGGTCTGTTCAATGTCGTGAATCTGCGTGTAGTCGTCCACGATGCCTTCGGTGACGGAAAAGCCGAAGGCAAAGTCTTCGAGGTCGGAGGGGCTGGCCAGCATCACGGCGTGCGAGATGCCGTTGTACTCCAGCGCCACAGGCACCTCTTCGGCTACCCAGTCCGACCGGTCAAACGGGCGATGTGCCCGCACCCCCGTCACAGGGGCTTCACGGCAACCTTCAACCACCTGCATGAGCTGCCTCCGCTGCACCGGCAAGCGGACCGCCCGCCGGTTGTGACGCCGCATCCAGCAACTGCAGTTGCTGCTTGTTGAAGCGCGAGTAGGATTTTTGCCATTCCGACGGCTGCGCCACCGGCATAACCTGCACCGCAGTGACCTTGTATTCCGGGCAGTTGGTGGCCCAGTCGGAGCTGTCGGTGGTGATGACGTTGGCGCCCGATTCGGGGAAGTGGAAGGTGGTGTAGACCACGCCCGGCTGCATGCGTTCGGTGACCACCGCGCGCAGCACGGTCTGGCCGGCGCGGCTTTCAATGCCCACCCAGTCGTCAGGCTTGATGCCCCGGTCTTCCGCGTCGTGCGGATGGATCTCCAGCCGATCTTCGCTGTGCCACTGGTTGTTGTCGGTGCGGCGCGTCTGGGCGCCCACGTTGTACTGCGACAAGATGCGGCCGGTGGTGAGCAGCAGCGGGAATTTGCGCGTGACCTTTTCATCCGTGGCGACGTACTGCGTGATGATGAAGCGGCCTTTGCCGCGCACAAACTTGTCCTTATGCATGAACTCGGTGCCGAGCTCTGCCGTGTCTTCGTTGCAAGGCCACTGCACGCTGCCGTGCTTTTCGATCTTGGCAAAGGTCACGCCGCGGAAAGTCGGCGTCAGCGCCGCGATCTCGGCCATGATGTCGCGCGGATGCACGTACTTCATCGGATAGCCCAGCGCATTGGAGAGCTTGACGGTGACTTCCCAGTCGGCCAGGCCTGCCTTGGGTGGCATGACCTTGCGCACGCGCGAGATGCGCCGCTCGGCATTGGTGAAAGTGCCGTCTTTTTCCAGGAAAGAAGAGCCCGGCAGGAACACGTGGGCGTACTTGGCGGTTTCGTTCAGGAAGATGTCCTGCACGACGATGCACTCCATCGACGTAAGCGCCTTGGCCACGTGCTGTGTGTCGGGGTCGGACTGCACGATGTCTTCGCCCTGGCAATACAGGCCCAGGAAGCTGCCGGCCACGGCCGCATCAAACATGTTCGGGATGCGCAGGCCGGGCTCTTCATTGAGCGTCACGCCCCAGGCCGTTTCGAATTCGGCGCGCACCGTGCTGTCGGACACGTGGCGGTAGCCCGGCAGTTCATGCGGGAAGGAACCCATGTCACAGGCGCCCTGCACATTGTTCTGGCCGCGCAGCGGGTTCACACCCACACCTTCGCGGCCCACATTGCCGGTGGCCATGGCCAGGTTGGCAATGCCCATGACCATGGTCGATCCCTGTGCGTGCTCCGTCACGCCCAGGCCGTAGTAAATGGCAGCATTGCCGCCTGTGGCGTAGAGGCGGGCGGCTGCGCGAACGTCTGCCGCGGGCACGCCGGTGACGGCTTCCATGGCTTCAGGAGAATTGTCGGGGCGGGCCACAAACTCGCGCCATTCGCGGAATGACTTTTCGTCGCAGCGCTCGGCAATATAGTCGTCGGCCAGCAGGCCTTCCGTCACCACCACATGGGCCAGCGACGAGATCATGGCCACGTTGGTGCCGGGTCGCAACTGCAGGTGAAACTCAGCCTCCACGTGCGGGGAACGCACGATGTCGATCTGGCGCGGATCCACCACGATCAGCCGTGCGCCTTCTCGCAGGCGCTTTTTCATGCGCGAGGCAAACACCGGGTGGCCATCGGTCGGGTTAGCGCCGATGATCAGGATCACGTCGGCCTTTTCAACCGACTTGAAGGTCTGTGTGCCGGCGGAGGTGCCGTAGGTCTGGCTCAGTCCGTAACCGGTGGGCGAATGGCAGACGCGGGCGCAGGTGTCGACGTTGTTGTTGCCGAAAGCGGCGCGCACCAGCTTTTGCACCAGGTAGGTTTCTTCATTGGTGCAGCGCGACGAGGTGATGCCGCCAATCGAATCCTTGCCATGTTTGGCCTGGATGCGGCGGAACTCGCTGGCGGCGTAGTTGATGGCTTCGTCCCAGCTCACTTCCTGCCACGGGTCGCTGATGTTCTTGCGGATCATCGGCTTGGTGATGCGGTCCTTGTGGGTGGCGTAGCCCCAGGCAAAGCGGCCCTTCACGCAGGCGTGACCTTCGTTGGCCTTGCCGTCTTTCCACGGCACCATGCGCACCACTTCATTGCCCTTCATCTCGGCCTTGAAGGCGCAGCCCACGCCGCAGTAGGCGCAGGTGGTGATCTTGTTGTGCTCGGGCTGGCCCAGCATGATCACGGTTTTTTCCTGCAGTGTGGCAGTGGGGCAGGCCTCGACGCAGGCGCCGCAGCTCACGCATTCGGATTCCATGAAGGGCTGGTCTTGTCCCGGCGACACGCGCGACTCAAAGCCGCGGCCGCTGATGGTCAGTGCAAACGTACCCTGGGTTTCTTCGCAGGCGCGCACGCAGCGGTTGCACACAATGCATTTGGAAGCGTCGTAGCTGAAATAAGGGTTGGAGTTGTCGATTGCCGGTTTGCTCTCGTTGCGGAAGTGGTTGGCGCCTTCCATGCCGTAACGCACTTCGCGCAACCCGGTCACGCCGGCCATGTCCTGCAGCTCACAGTTGCCGTTGGCCGAACAGGTCAGGCAGTCCAGCGGGTGGTCGGAGATATACAGCTCCATCACGCCCTTGCGCAGCTCCTGCAGGCGGGGCGACTGCGTGCGCACTTTCATGCCGGCTTCTGCCGGTGTGGTGCAAGAGGCCGGAAAACCCTTGCGCCCGTCAATTTCCACCATGCACAGGCGGCAGGAGCCAAACGGCTCCAGGCTGTCGGTGGCGCAGAGCTTGGGCACCTGGATGCCTGCGTCGACCGCCGCTCGCATGAGCGAGGTGCCCGCGGGAACCGTGACGCTTTCGCCGTCGATCTCGAGCGTGACTTCCTGCATGGACTCGCGTTTGGGGGTGCCGTAGTCGGTTTCTTTGAGGTGTTCGAGCATGAAAGTCTCCTGTCCGTCTTGTGGGGGTGCTGCCGTTTCTGTCGATTCAGGCTGCTTTGCGGTCCGGCACAGTCATGCCAAAGTCCTGCGGGTAATGGTCCAGTGCCGAAAGCACCGGGAAAGGCGTCATGCCGCCCATGGCGCACAGCGAGCCGTGAACCATGGTGTCGCACAGGTCGCGCAGCAGCTTGATCTGCTGCGGGCGCTGCTCCCCTGGGCCGTTGGCGATGCGGTCAATCACTTCCACGCCGCGTGTGGAGCCAATGCGGCACGGCGTGCATTTGCCGCAGGACTCAATCGCGCAAAACTCCATGGCGTAGCGCGCCAGGCTGGCCATGTCGGCCGTGTCGTCATGCACCACGATGCCGCCGTGGCCCACCACCGCGCCCACGGCCGCATAGGCCTCATAGTCGAGCGGCGTGTCCCACTGCGATTCAGGCACATAGGCGCCCAGCGGGCCGCCGACCTGCACCGCCTTGATAGGCCGGCCCGAGGCCGAACCGCCGCCGTAGTCGTACATCAGCTCGCGCAAAGTCACGCCGAAGGCTTTTTCGACCAGGCCGCCAAACCTGATGTTGCCGGCCAGCTGGATGGGCAAGGTGCCCCTGGAGCGGCCTACGCCGTAGTCTTTGTAAAAGGTTGCGCCGCGCGACAGGATGATGGGCACGGAGGCAAAGGTGATGACGTTGTTGATCACGCTCGGCTTGCCGAACAGGCCCTGGATGGCGGGAATCGGTGGCTTGGCGCGCACGATGCCGCGTTTGCCTTCGATGCTTTCCAGCATGGCGGTCTCTTCGCCGCAGACGTACGCGCCAGCCGCCTTGCGTACATGCAGGTGAAAGCTGTGGCCCGAGCCGAGGATGTTGGCGCCCAAAAAACCAGCCGCTTCAGCCACCGTGATGGCCTCGCGCATGGTCGCCACCGCGTGCGAGTATTCGGAACGGATGTAGACATAGCCCTGCGTGGCGCCGGTGGCAATCGCGGCAATCGTCATCCCTTCGATCAACATGAAGGGGTCACCCTCCATGGTCATGCGGTCGGAGTAAGTGCCCGAGTCGCCCTCGTCCGCATTGCAGACCACATACTTTTGCGTGGCTTTGAGGCCCGCCACGGTTTTCCATTTGATGCCCGCGGGAAACGCCGCGCCGCCGCGCCCGCGCAGGCCGGCGTCGAGCACCTGCTGCACGATCTCTGTGGCGGGAATCTCCAGCGCACGGCGCAAGCCGGCATAGCCTTCATGCGTTTCGTAGTCTGCCAGCGACAGCGGGTCCGTTATGCCCATGCGGGCAAAGGTCAGGCGCTCCTGCCTTTTCAGATACGGAATCTCTTCGGTGAGGCCCAGTTGCAACACGTGGACACCGCCCACCTGAAAACCGGCATCAAAAAGGCCGGCCACGTCTTCAACTTCCACCGGCCCGTAGGCGATGCGGCCTGCGCCGGTCTGCACTTCGACCATGGGCTCCAGCCAGAACAGGCCACGGGAGCCATTGCGCACCAGCTCAATGCCGATACCACGCTTTGAAGCCTCGGCGGTGATGGCTGCTGCGACCTCGTCAGCGCCCGCCGCCAGCGCAGCGGAGTCACGGGGCACGTAAATCTTGATGCTCATGCGGCGCTCCCGGCTTGCGCCACCAGGCGGTCGAATTTTTCGATCCCGACGCGGGCATGGACCTTGTCGTCCAGCGTCATCGCGGGGGACTGTGCGCACAGGCCCAGGCAGTACACCGGCTCGACCGTGAACGCGCCGTCTTTGGTGGGGCCGTGGCCGTCGCTGCCCAGGTGAGAGCAGGCATGTGACCACAGGGCGTCGGAGCCCATGGCCTTGCAGCTCTCGGCGCGGCAGATCTGCACCACATGCCGGCCTGGCGGCTCGGAGCGGAAGTAGTGGTAATACGTCACCACGCCATGCACTTCCGCCCTGGAAAGGTTCAGGGCTTCGGCGATGGGCGGTACAGCCTCGGACGGGATATAACCCAGCGCGTCCTGAATGCCGTGCAGGATCGGCATCAAGGCGCCGGGCATGTGCCTGGTCGACGCAATGACGCGTTCGACGGCCTGGCTTGCAACTTCATTCATCGTGTGGACCCCTATCTCTGTCTATGCACAAAGTATGTGCAAGCGATAGGGTCACGTCCAATTGAATCGGGACACTGCCCCATTCACGGATTGAATGTATGCAAACCTTTGCCTAGGTTGACTTGGCTCCCATACTCGCTGGGTGAGCGCTGTAGTCGGCCGCATGGCGCAACCAGGCRGGCTCGGCAGCCAGCGCCATGGCGGCTTGCAGCGTGCGGGAGGGCCGGTCGCTGGCTTGCATCATGAAGCCGACTGGTGTTTCCACATCCGGTGTCAGCGGCAAGGCCTCGAGTTCGCGGTAACCCTGCACCGCGCACACCAGCGCGCCTGCCAGCACGCTGCAGACCTCACCGACGACGACGGTCAGGGCCAGCGTCAGCATGGAGTTGGTTTCCATCACAGGCTTGACCGTGACGCCGGCGGCGGCAAAAGCGCTATCCACCCGCGTGCGGCTGTGCATATCGGGTGTCAACAGGCACAGCGGCAGCTTGGCGGCGTCGGCCCAGGTCATGGGTGGGCCAAAACGCAACACATCGGGGCTGGGCCTGGCTGCGCGGCGCACCAGGAAATAACGCTCGGTGTATTGCGGCAAGGTGGTCAGCCGTGTGTTGCGCGCGCTCAGGCGCTCGGTGTAGCCCAGCGCCATGTCCAGCGACAGGTTTTCGAGCCGGGTTTCGATGTCATGCGAATTCAGCGACAGCACCACGGGCGTAATACCTGGGTGCCGGGCGTGCAGCATGGCGGCAAAACGCGCGGCGATGGAGACCGCCGTGGGAACGACGCCAATCGTCAAATGCCCGCGCGGGCTGTCTACGGAACTGTCGAGTTGCTGCTTGAGGATTTCGCGCTCATGCAGCATGCGCCTGGCGCTGGCGAGCACGCGTTCGCCCTCTTCCGTAAACCCGACGAATGCACGCCCGCGAACCACGATAGCGGCGCCGAACTCGTCTTCCAGCGCGCGCAGGGCGTTGGACAAGGCGGGCTGCGTGATGTTGCAGGCCTGCGCCGCGCGGCCGAAGTGCTTGTGCTCGTCAAGCGCGGCCAGGTAACGCAGGGAGGCCAGCAGGTTCATGGCGTGACAACCTCAGGTGGTTTTCAGGTGTCTTCAGGTATTTTTGGAGATCGTGATGGTCGGAAACTTGGCAGAGAAATCTTTGGCTTTCGCGGCCACGGTGACGGCCATCTTGCGCGCCACGGCCTTGTAGATGCCGGCGACTTCGCCGTCGGGATCGGCCACCACGGTGGGACGGCCGTTGTCGGCCTGCAGGCGGATCTGGATGTCCAGCGGCAAGGCGCCCAGGTAGTCCATCTTGTAGTCGGCCGCCATTTTTTTGCCGCCGCCTTCGCCGAAAATGTGCTCGGCATGGCCGCAGCTACTGCAGATGTGCACCGCCATGTTTTCGACGATGCCCAGAATGGGTACGCCGACTTTCTCAAACATCTTGATGCCCTTCTTGGCGTCCAGCAGCGCAATGTCTTGCGGCGTGGTGACGATGACGGCACCTGTCATGGGCACCCGCTGCGACAGCGTGAGCTGGATATCACCGGTGCCGGGCGGCATATCGACGATGAGGTAGTCCAGGTCTTTCCAGTTGGTCTGGCGCAGCAGCTGCTCCAGCGCCTGGGTGGCCATGGGGCCGCGCCAGATCATGGCTTCGTCCTGCGCAACCAGAAAACCGATGGACATGACCTGGATGCCGTAGTTCTCCATGGGCTCCATGTTCTTGCCGTCCACGCTTTCGGGCCGGCCTTCGATGCCCATCATCATGGGCTGGCTGGGGCCGTAGATGTCGGCGTCGAGCAGGCCGACGCTGGCGCCTTCAGCCGCCAGCGCCAGGGCCAGATTGACAGCGGTGGTGCTTTTGCCAACACCGCCCTTGCCGGAGGCCACGGCGATGATGTTCTTGACGTTGGGCAACAGCTGCACGCCGCGCTGCACGCTGTGGCTGGCGATCTTGAACGTGACATTGACGGAGACATTGCCCACCCCTGGCACGGCCTTGACGGCGGCGATCAGGCTTTTGCGCAGGCCGGCGATCTGGCTTTTGGCCGGGTAGCCAAGTTCAACATCAAACGACACGTCGTCGCCGCTGAGCTGCAGGTTTTTCAGGGCCTTGGTGGTGACGAAATCTTTGCCGGTGTTGGGGTCCAGCACGGTTTGCACGGCGTTCAAGACGGCCTGTTGGTCCAGGGACATGGGGAAATACTCCGTTGAATCTCGTTAAATCTGACTGGGCAGACCGGGCGCTTTGAGGGCGGCAAGCCGGCGGGGGTGTTGGCCTGAAGTCTAACGCCGTGACCCGGGCCCTGGGGTCATGGGGGCTTGCCGGGGCAACCCCAAGGCCGGGCGACTTAAAATCGCGGGTTACCTCTCCCCTAGCCATAAAGCCCCTTATGTCCCAGCGCCGCCTGTTTGTCACCACCGCCCTGCCCTATGCCAATGGCAATTTCCATATCGGCCACATCATGGAATACATCCAGGCCGACATCTGGGTGCGGTTTCAGCGCATGCAGGGCCATGCGGTGAACTTTGTGGGCGCGGACGACGCCCACGGCGCGCCCATCATGATCGCGGCTGAAAAAGCCGGCAAAACGCCGCAGCAGTTTGTGGCCGACATCGCCGCGGGCCGCAAACCCTACCTGGACGGTTTTCACATCAGCTTTG
This sequence comes from Polaromonas sp. P1_F6, assembly GCF_056405695.1. Classification (NCBI taxonomy): domain Bacteria; kingdom Pseudomonadati; phylum Pseudomonadota; class Betaproteobacteria; order Burkholderiales; family Comamonadaceae; genus Polaromonas; species Polaromonas sp. P1_F6. The sequence goes on along the minus strand of NZ_JBFUBQ010000002.1, from coordinate 161,848 downwards.
ACAACTGGCACTCCACCGACGGGCCGGAAAACCACCAGCTGGCGCAGCAGATCTACCTGGACCTCAAAAAAGCCGGGCTGATTGAGACCAAAACGATCGAGCAGTTCTTTGACCCTGAAAAGAACATGTTCCTGCCGGACCGCTACATCAAGGGCACCTGCCCCAAGTGCGGCACCAAAGACCAGTACGGCGACAACTGCGAAAACTGTGGCGCGGTGTATGCCCCTACGGATTTGATCAACCCGTATTCAGCTTTGTCGGGCGCAACGCCCGTACTCAAAAGCTCTGATCACTTTTTCTTCAAGCTGTCCGACCAGCGCTGTGTGGACTTTCTGGAAAAGTGGACGCAAGACGGCAAGCTCCAGCCCGAAGTGGCCAACAAGGTCAAAGAATGGTTCAGCGTTCGCACCAACCCCGACGGCACCCAAAGCGAAGGCCTGGGCGACTGGGACATCAGCCGTGACGCGCCCTACTTCGGCATTGAAATTCCGGACGCGCCGGGGAAGTATTTTTATGTCTGGCTGGACGCGCCGGTCGGCTACCTCGCGTCGCTGAAAAACCTGCTGGAAAAACGCGGCGAAAACTACGACGCCTACATGGCCACGCCGGGGCTGGAGCAGTACCACTTCATCGGCAAGGACATCGTCACCTTCCACACGCTGTTCTGGCCGGCCATGCTGCATTTCAGCGGCCGCAAGACGCCTGACAACGTGTTTGTGCACGGTTTCCTCACGGTGAACAACGGCGAGAAGATGAGCAAAAGCCGCGGTACCGGCCTGGACCCGCTCAAGTACCTGAGCCTGGGCATGAACCCCGAATGGCTGCGCTATTACCTGGCCGCCAAGCTCAATGCGAAGAACGAAGACATCGACTTCAATGCCGACGACTTCATGGCGCGCGTCAACAGCGACCTGGTGGGCAAGTACATCAACATCGCCAGCCGCGCCGCGGGCTTTGTCGCCAAGCGCTTTGCGGGCAAGCTGGGCGAGGTGTCGGCCGATGGCGCAGCGCTGCTGGGCGCGCTGCGCGCCGCAAAGGAAACGATCGAGCCGCTGTATGAAAGCCGGGAATTTGCCAAGGCCCTGCGCGAAACCATGCTGCTGACGGACCGCGTGAACGCGTATGTGGACCAGAACAAACCGTGGGAGCTGGCCAAGCAGCAGGGTATGGACTCGCGTCTGCAGGATGTCTGCACGGTATGCATCGAGGCCTTCCGCCTACTCACGATATACCTGAAACCAGTGTTGCCTGCGCTGGCGGCGCAGGTCGAGGAATTCCTGAAAGTCAAGCCGTTGACGTTTGCGGATGCCGTCTCCAGCCTCGGTAACGGCCACCTGATCGGCGACTACAAGCACCTCATGCAACGCGTCGACATCAAGCAACTTGAAGCACTCTTTGAGCCTCCAGCCCAGACAGAACCAGCGCAAGCAGCTACTGATTTGATAGCAGAAGCAACTGTGCCAGGCGGCGAGGCGATTGCCCCCGTCATCACCATCGACGACTTCGCCAAGGTCGATTTGCGCATCGCAAAGATCGTCAACTGCGAACCCGTGGAAGGCTCGACCAAGCTGCTGCGCCTGACGCTGGATGCCGGCGAAGGCCGCATGCGCAATGTGTTCAGCGGTATTGCCTCGGTCTACAAGCCCGAAGACCTGGTCGGCAAACTCACGGTGCTGGTGGCCAATCTGGCGCCGCGGAAAATGAAGTTCGGCATCAGCGAAGGCATGGTGCTGGCCGCCAGCCACGCGGATGAAAAAGCCCAACCCGGCATTTATGTGCTGGAACCCTTGCCGGGCGCAACACAGGGCATGCGCATTCACTGAGTTTGCTGCGCAACGCCGCCTGCGTCAGGCCGGTGCCGAATTCCTGGCATCCGCCCCGGCCGCAAAGCGGAGGCCGGTCCCCGAACGGCTGGAAAGCTCGCCAAGCACGAGGCCCAACGAGTGCAGCAATTGCGTTGCATCGCCTTCCCTGAAGGGCGCTTCGGCCACCGCCACCTTGAACTGCAGCACGGTATTGGGCGGCAGGCTGGGACTGTCGGCCAGTCCGCGGGCGATCAGCCGCTGGCCGATATCGGTAAGCGCCCCGCGCGTCAGGTGCCCCTGCAGGATCAGCACAAAGTCTCCGTCGCGATGACGGGCAACCGTATCGCCCTCTTGCGCGACACTTGTGACACAGGCGCCGGCCTGGACCACCGCGCTTTGCGCCGCCTCCATGCCGTAGTCCTGCCGGATATCCACGGCGTTGCCCAGCCGGATGCGCACCACCGCGCCCGCACCGGGGTCGCGCTGCTGGCGAATCAGCAGCGCGTCCAGCCGCTGCAGCAGCACGCGGTGGTTGCCCAGGCCGGTCAACGGGTCCACGCGTGTCAGCGCACCGACGCGCGCCTGGTTGTCGCGCTTTTCCCGGCTGCGCAGGTACAGGGCCATCAGCAGGAAAAGGATTTCCAGGGCGGCACCGATTTGCGCGCCGAATTGCGTGGCCGTGCCCAGGGGCATCATGCCCTGCGTGCGCAGGATGGGGAAGATGGAGCCCACGGTGAGGCACACCATCGCGGCCATGATCCAGATACCCACGGCCGGACGGCGCCAGGTGTACCAGGCGGAAACAAAAAGGTAAACGGCGATGCTTCCGATGTAGTAAGGCGTGGCCAGGTTGAAAGACGACTTGTTCCCCAGAGCCAGGAAGGCCAGCACGATCACAAAGCCCAGAATGGTCATGGCCAGCAGCCCGCGGGAAAGCCAGGGCACGTCGCGGTCAACCACCATCTGGCGCAGCACAAGATGCAGCAATGCGGCAGTGGCCAGCGACAGCCCCACGGGCGCGCAGTCGTTCCACCAGGCATTGCGGGGCCAGAAAAACTCTCCCGCCAGGCCGGTCAGCGACAACTGGCCAAGCGCCACGACCAGCACATAACCGGCGTACAACAGGTGGATGGAATCGCGCCACGAGACCGCGTGGAAAGCGCTCATCAGCGCCATCAGCAGCACCAGGCCGATGTAAACCCCCAGCAGGAGGTGCCATTGCTTGGACTGTTCGTGAAAACTGCCTGGGTCGGACAGGACCCAGTGCATGCTGATCGGATAGTTGTGGGTGACCCGAAGGTAAGTGGGCCGCATCTCACCGGGGCGCAGCAGCATCTCGAACGCCGGTGTCAGGTGGCGCACCGGCCACTCGGCTACGGGGATGGAATCACCTGAGCGCCTGATTTGCCATTGCCCCGCAGCGAGGGGGTCTTGCGAGGGGCGGTACAGCGAGACACTGTCCATGTTGGGGTGCGGTGTCGTGAGCATGACCCGGGTGGGCTGGCTCACCGCAGGCAGCGTCAACCGGTACCACAAGGCACGCCCGTCGCCGGTCGGCATGATCTGTTCCGGCCTGGCCGGCTCGCCTTCACCGGCTTCAAAACGGCTGTGAACCTGCTCAAACGTCAGCGAACCGGTACTGTCGACCAGTACCAGCCCCTGGCCGACCACGTCGTAGCCCGCGGACGGCACGCTTTGTGCAACAACAGCCGCGACGGGGGAAGGCGGGACGGCCGTTTCCTGTGCAACAGCCGCAGCGTGGGCCAACAGCAAGGCCGCCAGGCAGGCAGAAAGGCGCGGCGGCATTGCAGACAAAAAACTTAAAAGGCCAAACAATCACTTCCCCAAAAAACCATACGCAGATGATCAAAACAGGACGACACTGATGATTCGGCCCTGAAATCACACGAAAAGTAACTATTTCTACCTAACAAAACCTTCTAATGTACCGAATGTTGAGGCTTCGAACAATGGAAAAAAGTCATACGGGACGCGCAATCTCCGCATTCTCGCCTGCGCTGTTATCTGCGCTGTCGTCCGGGCCATCATCCGCACCACCGGTCACACAACTCCCACGCCCCACGCCCGCCGCATGATGCATTTACCGGCCTATCTCGCCCCGTTCCGCCCTCGCCTGTTTTCAGCGCTTGCCGGCTACAACCGCGAACGGTTTTTCAAGGATGCCGGGGCCGGCGTCACGGTGGGTATTGTGGCTTTGCCGCTGGCCATGGCTTTTGCCATCGCCTCCGGCCTCAAGCCCGAGGCAGGCATCTGGACGGCGATCATCGCAGGCGCATTGATCTCTGCGCTGGGCGGCTCGGCGGTGCAGATAGGCGGCCCTGCCGGGGCCTTCATCGTCATCGTCTACGGCATTCTGGAACGCTACGGCCTGGCCAACCTGCTGATCTCCACCGCCTGCGCCGGCGTGCTGCTCTTTCTGCTGGGTTTTTTCAGAATGGGCACACTGGTGCGCTACGTGCCGGTGAGCATCGTGGTGGGTTTTACCAACGGCATCGCAGTGCTGATCGTACTGTCGCAGGTCAGGGACCTGCTGGGGCTGGTCGTTCCCAAGATGCCGGCCGATTTTTTCTCGCAGCTGCGTGTGATCGGCGAACACCTGGACAGCTTCAACCCTTACGCGCTGGGGCTGGGGCTGGCCTGCCTGCTCGGCCTCTTTGTGTGGCCCAAGCTGTTTGCCGCGCACACGCGAAGCGCCGGCGGTTTCACCACGCGGCTGATCAGGCTGATGCAGGCCGTCGAAGGCGTGCAGCTCAAGCGGGCCACGCGCATGGCATCGCGCATGCCGGGGCCGATTGTGGCGCTGGTGACGCTTACCGCGTTTGCCTACCTGCTGAGCCTGCCCGTGGAAACCATCGGCAGCCGCTTCGGCGGCATCCCGCGTGCGCTGCCTTCATTTGCCCTGCCCGATTTCTCCTGGGAAACCGTGCGGCTGTTGGTGGCACCCACCATCACCATTGCACTGCTGGGTGCGGTGGAGTCGCTGCTCTGCGCACGCGTATCCGACCAGATTTCCGGCCTGCCGCGCCATGACCCCAACCAGGAACTGATGGCCCAGGGCGTGGCCAACTTTGTGGTGCCGTTCTTTGGCGGCATGCCCGCCACCGGCACCATTGCCCGCACGGTGACCAATGTGCGCTCGGGCGCCACCTCTCCCGTCTCGGGCGTGGTGCATGCCCTCACGCTGGTGGTCGTCGTGCTGGTAGCCGCCCCGCTGGCCGTGCATGTGCCGCTGGCGGTGCTGGCCGGCATTCTGCTGTATGTGGCCTGGAACATGGGGGAATGGCGCGAATTCGCCCACCTGCGCCAGGCCAGCAGCCACTACCGTCTCATCATGCTGGGAACGTTTTTGCTGACCGTGGTTTTTGACCTGACGGTCGCCCTGCAGGTCGGCCTGATCCTGGCCTGCGTGCTGTTTGTGCGGCGCATGAGCACCCTGTTCCAGGTGGTGGAGGTCTCACGCAGCGCCGATGGCGCCAGTTTCCAGCTGTATGGCTCGCTGTTCTTTGGCGCAGTCGCCAAGCTCGACCCCATCCTGAACGTGGTGGAAAGCGCGCCCAAAGGCCTGGTGGTGCGGCTGGACGTGCAATCGCTGCAGTCGCTGGACACCTCCGGGCTCGATGTGCTGGAGCAGCTGCACAAGGCCATCGTGCTGCGCGGCGGCCGGCTGGTCATGGCAGGGCTCAATGCCCAGCCGCGGGCCGTGATGCAGCGCTCGGGCTTCCTGGAGAAAATTGAAACGCTATAAAAACAGGAGCTGCTTGCGCCTGTCCCTATTGGGCTGCAGCTCATTTTTCTTTATAAACCCAGGCACATCAGCGATTGCCACCTGAAGCGCTCGCGCTTTCATCGTCCACCGAGCCCGTGCTGACCACTTTCAGGTCCCCGTCAAACACCACGGTAAAGATGCGTGCCGCCGACGGTGGCTCCATGTAACGCCAGTCGTAATGAGTTTCCTGCTTCAGCGCGTAAGGCGTGACCTTCATCGGCTTGCCCAGCATTTTTCGCACCTGTTCCATGCGCATGCCGGGCTGCACCCTGGCAAAATTTTGCGGTGTCAGCACCTGCCGCAGCGCACTCATCCTGCCGTCCGCACCTATCGTGATCATGTAGTTGACCTTGCCTTCCGGCTGGCGGTTGTATTCGAAGGTGCGGGCGCCGGGCGCCGCCGCAGCGCCGGGCTGCGGCGTTTCGGCCATGTCGGCCGCTTCCCACACCTTCTCGGGCTCACCAAAGCGGGCACGTACATCGGCCTCCGTGGCCACACCTTCTTCCAGTTCGGCAATGCGCTGCGCGTCACATGCCACCAGGCCAAGCACAAATGAGAGCAGACCCATACAGATGAACGTCCTGACGGAAAAAAGTGCTGAAAAGCCCGTTCGGGCCGGTGCAAAGGAGGGTGGGGAAGGTGGTAACAATGGGCGCAAGGCAGACCCCGGTAAAATCAGCCAACTATACGATTCAGGCAGTTTAGACCCATGTCCCTCCTCAACTTCTTCCGCCGCTCCGACTACACCTCCGACACCACGCAGTTCATCGACCAGCTGAAGGCCAACAAGCCCACCCTGGAAGCCGAGCAACGCGCCGGGCGCGCGCTGTTGTGGGACAAGAACCTGAACCGCACCGAACAGGCGGAATACGGTGAGGCCAAGGTTCCCCAGCAGCCTTACGTGTACGGCACGAGCAGCCACCCGAACGGAAAATAAGAGCCAAATAGGCCTCTAGCCCTTGCAGGACTTGCGCAATCAGCTATCTTTTTCATAGCAAATCTTTAGCGCACTCACCGCTTCGGCCTCTTTCATGTCCCAAACCCCTTTTTCACCATCCCCCCAGGAACTGCCGCCGGCCGCCGGGCAGGAGCTGTCCGCAGCCCTGAGCCCGGACATGCCCGCCGTGATCGACCAGGTGGCGCTGGCCCGCCTGTACGGCGAGCCGCTGTTTGCCATGCCGCACGACCTGTACATCCCGCCGGATGCGCTGCAGGTCTTCCTGGAGGCGTTTGAGGGACCGCTGGACTTGCTGCTGTACCTGATCCGCAAGCAGAACTTCAACATCCTCGACATCCCGATGGCGGCGGTCACGCGCCAGTACCTCACCTACGTCGACGAAATCCGCTCCACCAACCTGGAACTGGCGGCCGAATACCTGCTGATGGCGGCCATGCTGATTGAAATCAAGTCGCGCATGCTGCTGCCGCCCAAGAAGGTGGCGGAAGGCCAGGAGCCCGAAGATCCGCGCGCCGAACTCGTTCGCCGCCTGCTCGAGTACGAGCAGATCAAGCTGGCCGCCCACAAACTCAACGAAGTGCCGCAATTCGGCCGCGATTTCCTGCGCGCGCAGGTGTATGTCGAGCAATCGCTGCAGCCGCGCTTTCCCGATGTGCACATCGTGGACCTGCAGGACGCCTGGCGCGACATTGTCAAACGCGCCCGCCTGGTACAGCACCACGTCATCAGCCGCGAAGAACTCTCGGTGCGCGAGCACATGAGCATCGTGCTGCGCAAGCTGCAGGGCCGCAAGTTCCTGGAGTTTGAAGACCTGTTCGACGCCACGCGCGGCATGCCGGTGCTGGTGGTGACCTTCATCGCGCTGCTCGAGCTGTCAAAAGAAGGCCTGCTGGAAGTGACGCAGGCCGAGGCTTTCGCGCCCATCTATGTGCGGCTGGCTTACACGCCCGCCTAAATATTGCCCCCACGCTTTTCACTTCGTGTAATGCGCTGCCCCCCGAGGGGGCCGCTGCGCCTGCGGTCTGGCGAAGCCAGTCCCGCGGCCCCTGCTTGCATAAGAGCATTCTGCGCATCGTGAACAAACCTGGTTTCCATCTCAACGGTGAGTGACTTATCAATGACCTCCGACAGCCTGGGTTCACACTACTTCGACGTCCTCATCATCGGCAGCGGCCTGGCGGGCCTGTCTGCCGCGCTGCTGCTGGCACCTGGCCGGCGTGTGGCGGTGGTGACCAAACGTGCGCTTGGCGACGGGGCCAGCGGCTGGGCGCAGGGCGGCATGGCTGCCGTGCTGGCCGAGGGCGACTCGCTGGAGCAGCATGTGAGCGATACGCTGGTCGCAGGTGCGGGCCTCTGCGACCTGCCTGCCACGCGCGCCGTCGTCGAAGGTGCGCCCGAAGCCATTGCCTGGTTGCGTGCACTGGGCGTGGCTTTTTCCGAAGACGCCGGCCATCCCGGCGAACTGCACCTGACGCGCGAGGGCGGCCACAGCCAGCGCCGCATCGTGCACGCGGCCGACGCCACCGGCGCCGCCGTGCAACGCACGCTGATGGAGCAGGTCCGCCAGACGCCCGGCATCACGCTCTATGAGCACCACATGCTGATCGACGTCATCACCGACCGGCATCTCAAACAACCCGGTAACCGCTGCTATGGTGCCTATGTGCTCGACACCGCCAGCGGCGAGGTGCTGACCTTCAGCGCCGGCCACACGATCCTGGCCACCGGCGGCGCGGGCAAGGTGTATCTCTATTCCACCAATCCCGACACCGCTACCGGCGACGGCATTGCCGCCGCCTGGCGGGCCGGCTGCCGCGTGGGCAACATGGAGTTCATCCAGTTCCACCCCACCTGCCTCTACCACCCGGACGCGAAATCGTTTTTGATCACGGAAGCCGTGCGCGGCGAAGGCGGCAAGCTGCTGCTGCCGCCCTCGGCCGGCGGCGGGCGCTTCATGCCGGCGCACGACGCGCGGGCCGAACTCGCGCCGCGCGACGTGGTGGCCCGCGCCATCGACTTTGAGATGAAAAAGCACGGCCTCGACTGTGTCTACCTGGACATCTCGCACCAGAGCCCGGCTTTTCTGCAGGAGCACTTCCCCAACATCCTCAAGCGCTGCCTCGAGCTCGGTATCGACATCACACGCCAGCCCATCCCGGTGGTGCCGGCCGCGCACTACACCTGCGGTGGCGTAGTGACCGACCTGGCCGGACGCACCGATGTGGCGGGCCTTTATGCCGTTGGCGAAACCGCCTGCACCGGCCTGCACGGCGCCAACCGCCTGGCGAGCAACTCGCTGGTGGAATGCGTGGTGCTCGCACGCGCCACGGCCCACGCGATTGATGCCCTGGCGCCGGCCGAAGTCCCCGCCCTGCCCGCCTGGGACGAAAGCCAGGTCACCGATGCCGACGAAGCCGTGGTGATCTCGCACAACTGGGACGAGCTGCGCCGCTTCATGTGGAACTACGTAGGCATTGTGCGCACCACCAAGCGGCTTGAACGCGCGGCGCACCGCATTGCCTTGCTCAACGCGGAGATCCAGGAGTTCTATGCCAACTTCCGTGTCACACGCGACTTGCTGGAGCTGCGCAACCTGGTGCAGGTGGCGGATCTGATCGTGCGCTCGGCGCACGGCCGGCACGAAAGCCGCGGCCTGCATTTCAGCCGCGACTTCCCTGGTACCGCTGAACAGGCCATTCCTACCGTGCTGGTACCGCCCGGAAGTTAATCTTTCCCGAATCCCCTTTATCCGTTTCTTGCCACTTTTTATTCAGAACCCACATGCCTCACCTGATCGTTGAATACTCCAGCAACCTGGCCGGCTTTCCCAAAGCCGAAGTGCTCCAGGCGCTGAACCAGGCCGTCGCCGCCAGCCCTGAAATACAGGATGAATCCGACCTGAAAACCCGGCTCGTCGCCCTGGACGATTTTGAAATTGGCACTGCGCCGGCCTCACGCGCTTTTGTGCATGCCCAGCTGCGATTGCTGTCGGGCCGCACGCCGGACGCCAAGAAGGACCTGGGTGCGCGCATCGCTGACGTGCTGCGCCGCCTGACCCCGCGGCCAGCGGGCGTGATGGTGCAGCTGAGCGTGGAGATGGTCGACATGGACCGCGCGTCCTACGTCAAGGAAAAACTCTAAGCAGTTTTTAGTCGGTTCGGACAAGGCTCGCGTCTATCCAGCCCCTCAGGCTGTTCACAAACGCCCAGCCCTCAACCGTTGACAATGCGTCCACCCGCACGACGCGTTCGGTCAACCGGCCCGCCTGCAACGCCAGCGCGCGGCCCACACCCGGCAGCAGCCCGCAGGCCAGCGGCGGCGTGACCCAGCGGCCATCCACGCGCATCGCGATGTTGCCACGCGTGCATTCGGTGATCTCACCCTCAGCATTCCACAGCACGCTGTCAAACACGCCAGGTTCGGTCGGCGTGAAGGCGTCGTAATGCGCGCGGCGCGTCGTTTTGAAGCGCACAAATTCGCCGTGCGCCGCGTCCAGCGGGCGGTCGGCCAGTTGCAGGCGCACCTGGGGCAGCGACGGTTCCATGGCATAAGCCTGGGCGGCGAATTTTCCGCTGGCGCTGAGCAGCAGGCGCACGCGCCAGAGGCCCTGCGGGTGCGCCTGCGCCAATGCCTGCAGGCACGCATGGGCCTGCACGGCATCCCATCGGTGGCCAAAGTGGGCGGCAGAAACCGCCATGCGCGCCAGGTGGTCTTTCCTATGGCGCAACTGGCCCGCTTCCAGCGCCAGGGTTTCCAGAATCTCGAAGGGCATGCTGGCTCGCTCCAGAAAGGCCTGCTTGTGGCGCCACTCCTGCCATTCCCCTTCGGCCACAGAACCCGAGGTGATGCCGCTGCCGATGCCGCAGCGGGCCTGGGCGCCGCGCAGGCTGACGGTGCGGATCGGCACATTGAAAGTCGCCATGCCGCCGGGTTGCACCACACCGATGGCCCCGCAATACACACCGCGCGGCCCGGCTTCCAGTTCACGAATAGCCTGCATGGCGTGCACCTTGGGTGCGCCGGTGATCGAACCGCAGGGGAACAGCGCGGCAAACACCTCGGCCAGGCTACAGCCGGGCCGCGTGCGCGCCTCGACGTCCGACGTCATCTGCCAGACCGCGGGCAGCGCCTCGGTGTGAAACAGGCGCGGCACGCGCACACTGAAGGGCTCGGCGATGCGCGACAGGTCATTGCGCAGCAGGTCCACGATCATCACGTTCTCGGCACGCTCCTTGACTGACGTGCGCAGCGTTTCGGCCTGGGCCGCATCGCTTTCGGGCGTCGTGCCGCGCGGTGCTGTGCCTTTCATCGGCCGTGTCAGAAGCTGGCCGGCGCGCCAGTCAAAAAACAACTCGGGCGACACCGACAAGATCTGCTCATCACCGGTATCCAGGAAAGCTGCATAACCGCCGGGCTGCGCGCGCTGCAGGGCGCCAAACAAGGCATGGGCCGGCGCGGCCTCTGCCCCCGGGACCAACAAGCCGGCCATCTGCGCAGTGAAATTGACCTGGTAGTACGCGCCGTTGGCAATCGCCCGTTGGAGCGTGCCGAGAGCCTCCTCAAAAACCAGGCGATCCAGCCCCGGCTGCCACTGCACCTGCACATCGGCACCTGGTACGGTTCGCGGCCAGGGCAAGGCTTCATCATGCACCGCAAACCAGGCCAGCGGCCCATCCGCATCGTGCACAGCCAGCGCGGCATCAAAAGCCGGGGCGGCTTCATAGCGCAGGTAGCCCACACACCAGGCGCCCTGTGCGGCAGCGGCCTGCACGGCATCCAGTACCGGCCGTACCTCGTCGAGCGTGCGTGCCACCAGCACCGCACGCGGCGCGCTGAAAGCACGGCGCAGGCGCGGCGCGGCACTGTCATGCGGATCCGAGAAGTCAATACAGGCCGTTATAGGACTCATATCGGCCTCCAGTCCATACAGGACAAGCGCAAGCAGCTATCAAAACAGGAGCATATCCAGGGCCGGACCGATGTCAGGCCGCACCGATATGCGGCACCAGCCCTGAAGTAGGCTGGCCGTTTTTCAGCGCGGCGGTGAAAGCCAGCATGCGGTCAATCGGCAGCCGGGCACGCAGGCCCAGTGCGGGGTCTATCTTCACTTCATGCGCACCGGTTTCCAGCACATGGGCCAAACCGGCCAGGCCGTTCATGGCCATCCACGGGCAGTGTGCGCAGCTTTTGCAGGTGGCGCTGTCGCCGGCGGTGGGCGCTTCAATAAACACTTTACCGGGGTTGAGCGTGCGCAGCTTGTGCAGCATGCCGTTGTCGGTCGCCACAATGAATTCGCGCGCGTCCATCTCGCGCGCCGCCTTCAAAATTCCCGAAGTGGAGCCCACGGCATCGGCCAGCGCCACCACGTCCGCAGGTGACTCGGGGTGCACCAGCACTTTGGCGCCAGGGTGCTCTTTTTTCAGGGCCTGCAGTTCAAAGGCCTTGAATTCGTCGTGCACGATGCAGGCGCCATTCCAGAACACCATGTCGGCACCGGTCTCGCGCTGGATGTAACTGCCCAGGTGCCGGTCGGGCGCCCAGAGGATTTTCTGGCCCTGGTCTTTCAGCGCACGCACGATGTCGAGCGCGCAGCTGGATGTCACCACCCAGTCGGCGCGCGCCTTCACGGCGGCGCTGGTGTTGGCATACACCACCACCGCGCGGTCCGGGTGGGCGTCGCAAAACGCGCTGAATTCATCCACCGGGCAGCCCAAATCAAGCGAACAGGTCGCATCAGGGTCGGGCATCAGCACGCGTTTTTCAGGTGAAAGAATCTTCGCCGTCTCACCCATAAAGCGCACACCCGACACCACCAGCGTCTGTGCCGCATGGTCGCGGCCAAAACGCGCCATCTCCAGCGAGTCCGACACCAGGCCGCCGGTCTCTTCGGCCAGGTCCTGCAGGTCGGGATGCACGTAGTAGTGCGACACCATGACGGCGTTGCGGGCCTTGAGCAGTTCGCGGATGCGGGCCTTCAGCACGGTGCGCTCGGCCTGCGTGGGCTCGGCCGGCACACGGGCCCAAGCCTGGTGCGTGCTGCAAGCCGCGCCCTCGGGCTGCTCGTAGTCCACACGGATGACGGGCAAAACCACGCTCATGCCGCCACCGTGCTCTCGGCGTCGAAGCGCATGGAAAAATCAATCGCCCGCACGTCTTTGGTCAGGGTGCCGATGGAAATCCGGTCCACGCCGGTTTCGGCCAGGGTGCGCAGGCCCTCCAGGGTGACCCCGCCCGAAATTTCAAGGATGGCTCGCCCATTGTTGATGCGTACAGCCTCTTTGAGGTCGGGCAGGCTCATGTTGTCGAGCAGCACCATGCGCGCACCGGCGTTCAGCGCCTGGGCCAGCTCGTCCAGGTTCTCGACTTCGATTTCCACAAAATCAGCCTGCGCGGCGACGTCCGCAGCGCGTGCCAGCACCTGCGCGATTCCCCCTGCGGCCGCGATGTGGTTTTCCTTGATGAGCACGGCGTCATACAAACCCACCCGGTGGTTGGTTCCGCCGCCCGCGGCGACCGCGTATTTTTGCGCCAGCCGCAGGCCGGGAAGGGTCTTGCGTGTGTCCACAATAGCAGCCCGCGTACCTTTCACGATGTCAACATAAACGGCCGTTTTACTCGCAACGGCGCTTAACAGCTGTAAAAAATTGAGGGCCGTGCGTTCAGCCGACAGCAGGGCACGGGCAAGCCCGCGCACTTCAAACACTACCTGGCCGGCTTCGCAACGCTCGCCATCCAGCACATGCCAGACCAGTTGGGCATCCGGATCCAGCTGCCGCATCGTGGCCTCGACCCAGGCGCTGCCACACACCACAGCGCTTTCACGCGCCACCACCTGCGCCCGTGCCTGGCGGGCCGGGTCAATCAGTGCGGCGGTCAGGTCGCCGCTGCCAATGTCCTCGGCCAGCGCGCGTGCCGCATCCGCCCGGACCAGGGCGCCCAGCGCTTCAGTCGTGAAATCAAATGACTTTTTCATAAGTAATCTAAGAAAGAAACCGCGCAGTACCCTGCACTAAACTATTGAGTAGACCTCAAAACTGCCGCGAATGTTACAGCGCCCCTGCCGCTGCCCGCCGCCGGCCCCCTTCGCCCACCCCGGCGTTTTCCTTTTGCCTGGGTACACCCTACACACATCATGTTCAGAACCCTGCTCAAGTCCAAGATTCACCGCGCTGCGGTAACCCACTGCGAACTCAACTACGAAGGCTCCTGCGCCATCGACGAAGACCTGCTGGATGCCGCCAACCTGGCAGAGAACGAGCAGGTGCACATCTGGAACATCAACAACGGCGAACGCTTCATCACCTACGCCATTCGTGCCGAACGCGGCAGCCGCATCATTTCGGTCAACGGTTCCGCCGCGCGGCGCGCCGCCGTGGGCGACCTTGTCATCATCGCGGCGTTTGCGCAGGTGCATGAAGAGCATGTCGCGGGCTTCAGCCCCAAGCTGGTGTTCGTCAATCCGGACAACCGCATCAAGGAAGAGCGCTCGACCATTCCGGTGCAGAAGCCCTGACCCGCGCCCGACTCGTGCTTTAGCTCCGGCTTGCAGCGCACGCCTGAGCTTTCGCCCTCCACTCCTCACCACGGGCCTCCATGGACAACCTCTCAATGATCCAGCGCAGCCTGCGCCATGTGTGGCACCCCTGCACGCAGATGAAGCTGCACGAGGCGCACCCCCCGGTACCCATCGCCAGGGCCGAAGGGGTCTGGCTGTACGACTTTGAAGGCCGGCGTTACCTGGACGGCATCAGCTCGTGGTGGGTCAACCTGTTCGGCCACGGCCATCCGCACATCAAGGCGGCGCTGCGCGACCAGCTGGATCGGCTTGACCACGTCATGCTGGCCGGTTTCACGCACCAGCCGGTGGTGGAGCTGTCTGAGCGGCTGGGCGCATTGACCGGGCTGGGCCATGCTTTTTACGGCAGCGACGGCGCCAGCGCCACAGAGATCGCGCTGAAGATGAGCGCGCATTACTGGCGCAACACCGGAAAGCCTGAAAAGTGCCGCTTCATCGGGCTCGCAGGCGGTTACCACGGCGAGACCGTGGGCGCACTGGCCGTGACGGACATTGCCATTTTTCGTGAAGCCTATGCGCCGCTGGTGCGGCTGGCAGCCACCGTGCCCAGCCCCGACGCACGCGGCGCGCAGCCCAGTGAAAGCGCTGCAGACGTAGCACGTCACGCAGCCGCAGACCTGCAAAGCTGGCTGGAGCAGCATCATGCGCAAACCGCCGCGCTCATCCTGGAGCCCATGGTGCAGTGCGCGGCCGGCATGGCCATGCACGATGCCGCCTACCTGCGCGAAGCGCGCGCACTGTGCGACCGCTATGAGGTGCATTTGATTGCCGATGAAATCGCCACCGGATTTGGCCGCACCGGCACCATGTTCGCGCACCAGCAGGCAGGCATACGGCCTGACTTCATCTGTCTCTCGAAAGGACTCACGGGCGGCACGCTGCCGCTGTCGGCGGTGCTGACGACCGACGCGGTATACGAGGCGTTTTATGACGACGACGTGGCGCGCGGCTTTTTGCATTCGCATTCCTACACCGGCAATCCGCTGGCCTGCCGCGCCGCGCTGGCCACGCTGGAGCTGTTCGAGCAAACCGATGTGCTGGCAGACAACGCAGTCCTGGCCAACACCCTGGACCGGGCCTTCGCGCCGCTGACTCAGCACTCTGCTGTACGGAACGCACGCAGGCTGGGCATGATCTGGGCTTGGGACATCGAGCCCACGACGGCGCCCCACTTCGCACGCCGCTACACGCAGCACGCCATGGCCCACGGCGTGCTGCTGCGCCCAATCGGCCACACGGTCTACGCCATGCCTCCCTATGTGATGGATGAAGAGGCGATTGGCCACCTGGCGCGCGGCGCGCTGGCCGCGCTTGACGCCACCCTGGCCGAAGAAATTACTGCACATGGCTGAAGCGGCGCACAAGACGGTTTCGCTGTTTGTCACCGGCACCGACACCGGCGTGGGCAAGACGCTGGTCAGCGCTGCACTATTGCATGCGCTGGCCCGCCGGCACCTGCGTGTGGTGGGCATGAAGCCGGTGGCGGCAGGCACGGTGCCGATTGACGGTGTCGATGCCAACGAAGACGTGCTCGCCCTGCGCGCAGCTTCCAGTTGCCGCGTACCACCCGAACTCGACAACCCGGTGCTGCTGCCCGACCCGGTGTCACCACACATCGCAGCCGCCCGCGCCGGTGCGCGCATTGACATTGCCCACCTGGTAGCCTGCCACCGCCAGCTCGCGCTGCAGGCCGATGCCGTGGTGGTGGAAGGCGCGGGCGGCTTTCATGTGCCGCTCTCGCCCACGGAGACCGGCGCCGATCTGGCCCAGGCGCTGGGCCTGCCCGTAGTGCTGGTGGTGGGCCTGCGGCTGGGCTGCCTGAACCACGCCCTGCTCACCGCCGAAGCCATCCGCGCGCGCGGTCTCACGCTGGCCGGCTGGGTGGCCAACCACATTGACCCAAACATGCTGGCGCAGGGGGACAACATCGCCTTTCTACAAAAGCAGTTGCAGGCGCCATTGCTGGCCACTGTTCCCTGGCAACCCAACATTGACGCACGCAAGGTCACCATCAACCTCCCCACTGAATGGCAATGAACATCACCTCCTCCTGGCTCGACGAATTTCCGGCACGCGTTTCCGAACTGGACCGCACGCACCTGCGCCGCCAGCGCCGCGTGGTCATGCCTGAAAGCGGCGCACGTCTCTCGGTTGACGGGCACAGCATGCTGGCCTTTTGCAGCAATGACTACCTCGGCCTGGCCACGCACCCGGCCCTGGTGCAGGCAGCCTGCACCGGCGCACAAGCCTACGGTGTCGGGTCGGGTGCATCGCCACTGGTCAGTGGCCACAGCGCCGCCAACGGGGCGCTGGAACGCGAACTCGCGGCCTTCGTCGGCCTGCCGCGCGCGTTGTATTTTTACGCGGGCTACGCCACCAACATCGGCATCGTGCCGGCGCTGGTGGGTGCCGGCGACGCGATCTTTTCGGATGCACTGAATCACGCCTGCCTGATTGACGGCGCAAGGCTGTCGCGCGCAAAAATCCACCGCTACGCACACACCGACCTGGACGCGCTGGCGCGGGAGCTCGCGCAAAGCGACGCGCCGCGCAAGCTGGTGATCAGCGACGCGGTGTTCAGCATGGACGGCGACAGCGCCGACATTCCCGCCCTGCTGGCGCTGTGCGAGCGCCATGACGCCCTGCTGCTGCTGGACGATGCACATGGCTTCGGCGTGCTGGGCCCGCAAGGGCGCGGCAGCCTGGCCGCCGCGGGGTTGTATGGCGCCAAGGCCTCACGCCGCGTGCTCTACATGGCCACGCTGGGCAAGGCGGCAGGCGTGGCCGGTGCGTTTGTAGCGGGCGACGAGGCCCTGGTTGAATGGCTGCTGCAAAAAACCCGCAGTTATATTTTTGCCACGGCCGCACCGGCGCTGCTGGCCAGCGCGCTGCGCGCCAGCCTTGCACTGATTGAACAGGATGACTGGCGCCGCACGCATTTGCAGCAACTCATTGCGCGGTTGCGCAGCGGCTTGCTGGCGGGCCTGAAAGGCAGCCACTGGCAACTGCCACCCTCGCAGACAGCCATCCAGCCGCTGCTGATCGGACGCAACGACGAAGCCCTGGCCGTGATGGAAGGCCTGCGCACACGCGGCATCTGGGTGCCGGCGATTCGCCCGCCCACTGTGCCCGAAGGCACGGCGCGCCTTCGCATTGCGCTGTCGGCCGCGCACACCGAAGCCGATATCGACCTGCTGGTCGAAGCCCTGACGGCCCTGGCAAAGCATCCGCTGTCAGGCTGAAGCAGGCTTCAGAAAAACGCATCAGATAGACTCAAAAACCATTCCCCGAAAGGAAAGAGAACCATGTCCCACGTTGCAGAACAAACCATCACGCTCCACCGCCCGCGCCCTCAGCCATCGCCAGCTGAAAAGGCCGGCACCGAACGCTGGAGCGTAGACGCCATCGAAGCGCTGTTCAATCTGCCTTTTCCGGAACTGATGCACCGCGCCCAAACGGTGCACCGCGAAAACTTCGACCCCACGCACATCGAGTTCGCCACGCTGCTGTCCGTCAAGACCGGTGGCTGCGCCGAAGACTGCGGCTACTGCCCGCAGGCCGCGCGCTACGACACCGGCGTGGAGGCCAGCAAGCTGATGGAGCCGGCCGAAGTGCTGGCCGCCGCCCAGCGTGCGCAGGCCGCGGGCGCCACACGTTTTTGCATGGGCGCCGCGTGGCGCTCGCCCAAAGACCGCGACATTGAAAAAGTCGCCGAGCTGGTGCGCACGGTGAAGGCGCTAGGCCTGGAGACCTGCGCCACGCTGGGCATGCTGGAAGACGGCCACGCGCAAACATTGCAAAGCGCGGGCCTGGACTACTACAACCACAACCTCGACAGCGCGCCTGATTTTTACGGCGACATCATCACCACGCGCGACTACCAGGACCGCCTGGACACACTGGCGCGCGTGCGCAGCGCCGGCGTCAAGGTCTGCTGCGGCGGCATCGTCGGCATGGGTGAGACGCGCCGCCAGCGCGCCGGCCTCGTGGCCGAGCTCGCCAACCTCACGCCCTACCCCGAGTCAGTGCCCATCAACAACCTGGTGAAAATTGAAGGCACGCCGCTGGCCAACCAGGCCGATCTGGACCCCTTTGAATTCGTGCGCACGATTGCCGTGGCCCGCATCACCATGCCGACGGCACGCGTGCGCCTGTCGGCGGGCCGCCAGCAAATGGGCGACGGCGTGCAGGCGCTGTGTTTCCTGGCCGGTGCCAATTCGATTTTTTACGGCGACAAGCTGCTGACCACCGGCAACCCCGACACCGAGGCCGATGTGAAGCTGCTCGAGCGCCTGGGCATGAGCCGGTCCGCGCCTGAAGCGCGCTAAGACGCACGGCTTGTCTGGACTCTCTAAATCGAACACAAAAAAGCACGCTGAAGCTGGTTAGACTCTCGCTAAATTCCGGACCTGCCCCATGACGACACCTCCCAATACTTCCGTCACGCCCTACGGCACGCTGCCGCCTTCGTCTACGCCTGCCACGCCGCCTGCGCGCAAGCCGGTCAGCCTGCCGCGTCTGCGTGAAATGCAGGCGCATGGCGAAAAGATCACCATGCTGACCGCCTACGACGCCACCTTTGCCGCCGTGGCCGACGCTGCCGGCGTGGAATGCATCCTGGTGGGCGACTCGCTGGGCATGGTCTGCCAGGGCCTGACCAGCACCGTCGGCGTGACGCTGGAGACCATGCGCCACCACACCGAATGCGTGGCCAACGGCCTGCGCCGTTCGCAGGCCACGGCCTGGCTGATCGGCGATTTGCCGTTTGGCAGTTACCACGAGTCCAAAGAGCAGGCGCTGCGCAGTGCCGCGGTGCTGATGCAGGCCGGTGCCCACATGGTCAAACTTGAAGGCGGCGGCTGGACGGCCGAGACGACGCGCTTCCTGGTCGAGCGCGGCATCCCGGTCTGCGCCCACTTGGGGCTGACACCGCAAACCGTGCACGCGCTGGGCGGCTACCGCGTGCAGGGCAAGGGCGACGAAGCCGCTGCCACGATGACGCGCCACGCGCGCGAGCTGCAGGACGCAGGCGCCGCCATGATGGTGCTGGAGATGGTGCCTGCGGCCCTGTCGGCCACGCTCACACAAGAACTCACCCATTGCGCCACCATCGGCATTGGTGCGGGCAACGGCACTGCCGGCCAGGTGCTGGTGCTGCACGACATGCTGGGCATGAACCTGGGCAAGATGCCGAAGTTTGTGCGCAACTTCATGGAAGGCCCGGACAACAAGACCGCCAGTGTGCGCGGCGCCATGGAAGCCTATGTGCGCGCCGTGAAAGACGGCAGCTTTCCGGTGAACGCCACCCACGCCTGGTAGCCCCACGCGCCCCTTTCAGGAGACAAGATGCAGATCGTCCACACCATCCCGGAGCTGCGCGAGGCCCTCAGCCCGTTTAAACGCCCTTCCTTCGTGCCCACCATGGGCAACCTGCACGACGGCCACATCGCGCTCGTCAGGCAGGCCAAGCCGCTGGGCGACGTGAGCGTCTCCAGCATCTTCGTGAACCGCCTGCAGTTTGCGCCGCATGAAGACTTCGACAGCTACCCGCGCACGCTGGACGCCGATGCCGAGCGCCTGAAAGAGGCCGGCTGCAACGTGCTGTTTGCCCCGCTGGAAAAACACCTTTACCCCGAGCCGCAAAGCTACAAGGTGCATCCGGCCACCGACTTGAGCGACATCCTCGAAGGCCACTTCAGGCCCGGTTTTTTCATCGGTGTGAGCACCGTGGTGCTCAAGCTGTTTTCCTGCGTGTTTGCCGGCATGCCCACGGGCGTGGCGGCTTTCGGCAAGAAGGATTACCAGCAGGTGATGGTGGTGCGCCGCATGGTGCAGCAGTTCGCGTTGCCGATCGAGATCCTGGCCGGTGAAACACAGCGCGCCGAAGACGGCCTGGCGCTGTCGTCACGCAACGGCTACCTGAACGCCACCCAGCGCGCCGAAGCGGTGGAGCTGTCCAAAGCGATACGCGCATTGGGCGAGGCCGCCCGCGCCAGCGGCACGCCCGACCTGCCAGCCCTGGAAGCGCAGGCCATGCAGGCGCTGGCCCGGCGCGGCTGGAAGCCCGACTACCTGACCGTGCGCCGCCGCGCCGACCTGCTGGCGCCCCAGGGCCCGTTGGCCGATGTACCGCTGGTGGTGCTGGGTGCGGCCAAGCTGGGCAGCACCCGGTTGATTGACAACCTGGAAATCTAGGCACGGGCCAAACCCCGGCCAACCCCGGCCACCGCCGGAGGCAACCCGGCGGGCCGCCACGTTGCTCCATTTTTGATAGCTGCTTGCGCTCGTCCTGCCTGGGCTGCAGCCATTTTTCTCTAACAAACCGGTTCGCCACCTGATGGCGGATTTTTTGTCTTTTTTAACAGCTCAACATGAACACCCCTTCCGTACGCCTTGCCACTTTGGACGACCAGCCTGCCGTGGCCGCGCTGTTTGACGCCTACCGCCAGTTTTACGAACAGCCCGCCGATGCCGCGCTGGCGCTGGACTTCATCGGCAACCGGATGCGAAACCGCGAATCGGTCATCCTGGTGGCCGAGCCGGAAGGTGCGCCCGGCACCGGCGCGCTCGCTGGCTTCTGCCAGCTGTATCCCGGTTTCTGCTCGGTGATCGCCCAGCCCATCTACACGCTGTATGACCTGTATGTAGCGCCCGCATCACGCAAGAGCGGCGCCGGCCGCGCGCTGATGCAGGCCGCCCACGTGCACGCAAAACAGCACGGCTTTGCGCGGCTGGACCTCACCACCGCCAGGACCAACCACACCGCGCAGGCGCTGTATGAGTCCCTGGGTTGGGTTCGCGACGACATCTTCCTGGCGTACAACAAGGTGGTTTAGCCGCCGCGAGCACAGCTTCAGCCCGGGCGGGCCTTGGGGTATAACGCTTTCAGTGGGTTCAGGCATATGCCGCCACCTTTGCAGGAGTTTCACCATGGCCATTCCCCACGCCGCCTCCGGGCAACTCATCGACGTCCAGCCGCTTGCGGGCAAGCTCCTGGAGGCCCGAACCGTCGCGCTGTTCAAAAGCGATGAGCTGGAAGTCATGCGCCTCATCCTGCCGGCCGGCAAGCTGGTGCCCTCGCACCGGGTCAAGGGCGAAATCACCGTGCAATGCCTGGAAGGTGAAGTGGCCTTCACGGCAGAGGGGCAAACCCAGCGCATGAAGGCAGGCCAGCTGCTGTGGCTTGCGGGCGGCGTGGAACACGGCCTGACTGCCGTGCAGGATGCATCGCTGCTGGTGACGCTGCATTTGCGAAAGTAGGGTCGGCCCCTGCTTCGCGGATTAATGATGCTTTAGGGATTTAGACCAATAGGGACCAGCGCAAGCAGCTATTAATTCGATAGCAAAAACGGGAACCGGAAAAATCGATCGCGTGGTCAGGCCAGTTCGGCAGTCGGATCGCGCCCCATCAGCGCCGCCACAGCCTCAGCCGGCCTGAGCTTGCCGTCCAGCAAGGCCACCACGCTTTGTGCAATCGGCATCTCGATGCCCAAACCGGCCGCTCGCTGCACCACGGTGCGGGCGCAATACACGCCCTCGGCCACGTGCCCGAGCGAGTCCACCGCTTGCGCCAGCGTCTTGCCCTCGGCCAGCAACAGGCCCACCTTGCGGTTGCGGCTCAAGTCGCCGGTGGCAGTCAATACCAGATCGCCCAGGCCCGAAAGGCCTGTGAAGGTTTCTGCCCGCGCGCCCAGCGCCACGCCCAGCCGGGTCATTTCGGCCAGGCCGCGGGTGATCAGCGCAGCGCGGGCGTTCAGCCCCAGCTGCAACCCGTCACAAAGCCCCGTAGCGATGGCCAGCACGTTCTTGACGGCGCCGCCCACCTCTACCCCCACAACATCGTCATTGGCGTAAACGCGCAGGGTGGCGCTGTGAAAGGCGGCCACCAGCGCTTCACGTACTTCGGCATGCTCACTGGCGGCCACCAGCGCGGTCGGCTGGCCGCGGGCGACTTCGAGGGCGAAGCTGGGCCCGCTGAGCACGCCCGCTCTTAAATTGATAGCGGCCTGCACCCGTATTTCATGGACCATCAGGCCAAACGATGCGGAAAACGGGGCAGAGTCGAGCGGTGCCTCAAAACCTTTGCTCAGCCAGGCCACTGGAACGCTGGCGTGCTGCAGGGACTGCAGCATGCTGCGCGCCGCTGAGACGGGTGTTGCCAGGATGATGAGGTCCTGCCCTTGAATCGCCTCTGCCAGGGGTACATCGCCGCCTTGCAGCCGCAGGCTGGCAGGCAGGGGAACGCCAGGCAGGTAGCGGGCATTGGTGCGGCAGGCCTGCAAGTCTTTGGCCTGCGCAGCATCGCGCGCCCACAGGGTGACATCGTGCCGGGCGGCGCTGCTCACGGCTACAGCCGTGCCCCAGGCGCCGGCACCGATGACCAGGATTTTCATGCGTAGATGGGCAGGAAGGCAGCCACCGGGAAACCCCGGCAAGCCGTCAAACGATGATCTGCGGAGCGGCCGATTCGGCAGCGGCCTGGGCCTGCTGCTGTTCGTACATGGCCTGGAAGTTGATTTCAGCCATGTGCACAGGCGGGAAGCCACCGCGCTGGATCACGTCAGCGACATTGCCGCGCAAGTAAGGATAGACAATTTGCGGGCAGGCAATGCCCAGGATGGCACCCATCTGGTCATCAGGCACATTGCGGATTTCAAAGATGCCGGCCTGCTTGGCTTCCACCAGAAACACGGTTTTGTCGCCGATTTTCGTCTGCACGGTGGCCGTCACGGAAACCTCAAAAAGGCCGTCTGCCACAGGGGTGGCGCCCACGCCCAGCTGGATGTCAACCGCAGGCTGCTCCGGGCTCAGCAGGATTTCGGGCGAATTGGGCTGCTCCAGCGACACGTCCTTGAGGTAAACGCGCTGGATCTGGAATACAGGGTCAAGATTGGCTTCAGCCATGGTGCTCTTTCGGGTACGGGGGAAAGTTGGGGTTCAGATGCGCGGCAAGCCGGCGACCAGCGAATGATTATATGGACCCGTGGATGTGGCCCCACGGTCGCTCACTTCGTGTAGCTCCCTGCCCCCCGAGGGGGCCGCCCGCCCTCCGGCCCGGCAAAGCCGGTTCCGGGGCTCATGCTGGCGAAGAGAGATCAGGCGGCGGGATTCAATAGAGGCATCAGGCCGCCGCGGCTGTCGAGGGCCATCAGGTCGTCGCAGCCACCAACATGGGTGTCGCCGATAAAAATCTGCGGCACGGTGCGCCGGCCGGTGATGTCCATCATTTTCTGGCGTTCACCGGGCACCATGTCCACACGAATTTCGTCAAGCTCGGTGACGCCGCGCTGCTTCAATATCTGCTTGGCCTGGATGCAATAAGGGCAGGTACCCGTGGTGTAAATTTTGACGGTTTGCATGGTTCCTCCGGAGGAGCTGGTCTACGCGCAGCGCAGGAAAAATGGATAGCCAGGGTGAAAGCCGGGCCAACGCCCGGTAACCATGGCATTGCAGCTTTCGTGCCTGCCAAAAACCGGATCAGGAAACGGGTCAGAGCCGAACTGATCAGGCCTTCTCAAGTGGCAGGTTAGCTTCTTTCCACGCTTTCAGCCCACCGCCCAATGATTGGGCCTGCTCGTAGCCGAGCTTTTTGGCGACCGCGACGGCGCGGCCGGCGCGTGCACCACTGGCGCACACCAGAATCAGCGGCAAAGCCTTGTTTTTGACGGTGGCGGGAAGTTTTCCTTCCAGCTCGCTGAAAGGCACGTTTTTGGCGCCCGTGACGTGGCCGGCAGCGAATTCATCGGCCTCGCTGACGTCTACCACCACCGCTTTTTCGCGGTTGATCAGCTGTACGGCGCCACTGGCCGTGAGCGCGCCGGCGTTCATGCCGCTGGCAATCATGGGCCAAACCAGCATGCCGCCCGAGGCGACCGCTATCGAAATCAGCATCCAGTTATCGATCAAAAATTTCACGTTGTACCCTTTGTGTGTCTTGGAGCGCTTTTTCAGCGAACCCATGATTTTAGAGCCTGTCTACGATCTAAACGGGTCGCGTTGGGGTGCAATCGGGATGAGTGAGCCGACCGGGCACGCCGCATGGGCTAATGCCCATGCAAGGGGCTGGGGGGCTCAATCGCCCGATTTCACCCCAACCCGGAGGGCAAGCACCTTCTCGGGCGGTCTGCGGCGTTGCGGCGCTAACCCATAGCTAAGCTATGGGCAGCACACCGCGCCTTGCATCCCATCCCGAGAAGATGCTTGCGCGGCCCTTTTAGATCGTAGACAGGCTCTTAAAATAGAGGGAGAAAACGCCCTGCCGGCCGTCCTCCTTATTCCCCTTTTTCCCACTCCCCATCCTTCCCATCATGTACAAACTCGTGCTTATCCGCCACGGCGAATCGACCTGGAACCTTGAAAACCGCTTCACCGGCTGGGCCGACGTTGACCTCACAGAAACCGGCATCGAACAGGCCAAAAACGCCGGCAAACTGCTCAAAACCGAAGGTTATGACTTTGACGTGGCCTATACCAGCGTGCTCAAGCGCGCGACCCGCACGCTCTGGCACACGCTGGACGAAATGGACCGCACATGGTTGCCCGTGGTGCACAGCTGGCGTCTCAACGAACGGCATTACGGTGCCCTGCAGGGGTTGAACAAGGCCGAAACAGCGAAAAAGTTCGGCGACGAGCAGGTGTTGATCTGGCGCCGCAGCTATGACACGCCGCCCCCGGCGCTTGATGCCGCCGACGAGCGCTGCGAACGCAACGACCCGCGCTACGCCAGGCTGCAGCCCGGCCAGGTGCCGCTGACTGAATGCCTCAAAGACACGGTGAACCGCGTCCTGCCATTCTGGAATGAGTCCATGGCGCCGGCCATCAAGGCAGGCAAGCGCATTGTGGTGGCCGCCCATGGCAATTCCATCCGCGCCCTGGTGAAGTATCTGGACAACATCTCCGACAGCGACATCGTGGGACTCAACATTCCCAACGGCATCCCGCTGGTCTATGAGCTGGATGCCGAGCTGCGGCCCTTGCGCCATTACTACCTCGGTGACAGTGAGGCCGCGGCCAAGGCGGCAGCGGCCGTGGGTGCGCAAGGCAAGGCTTGAGGGGCAATTCAATGGCTCCGGGCAGTCCCGAGGGAGCCGTTCTTGTAAAAGTCCTGTAAAAGCTGGCTGTTTTGGCTCTTTTGCGGCGCCAGGCCGCGTGAATGACGGAACTGTGGCGACCGGCCTTTCTCCAAGGTGTATATTGCTTCACATAGGGGGAGCAGGGGCTCTTCAACAGGTTTACGAAGGTATTTTCTATGGGTCAGAAGCTCAAGATAGCAGGCTGGATTTCAATTGGTGCCGTGGCCGGAGCCCTCACCACCGTGCAGCTGCAAGCCGTGGCCCGTGCCGGTCTGGCACCTCTTCCCCTGGAAGAACTGCAGCAGCTTGCAGCCGTCTTTGGCATGGTCAAGACGGACTATGTCGAACCGGTGGACGAGAAAAAACTCATCACCGACGCCATTTCCGGCATGGTGGCCAGTCTTGATCCTCACTCGGTTTACTTCGACAAGAAGTCGTTCAAGGAATTCCGGGAAGGCACCACAGGCCGTTTTGTCGGTGTCGGCATCGAAATCAGCCAGGAAGACGGCCTTGTCAAGGTGGTGTCTCCCATCGAGGGCTCCCCTGCGGACCGTGCCGGCCTCAAACCGAACGACCTGATCACACGTATCGATGACACGGCGGTCAAGGGCCTGAGCCTCAACGACGCGGTCAAGAAAATGCGCGGCGAACCCAAGACCAAGGTGCTGCTGACGATCTTCCGCAAGGACGAAAACCGCACCTTCCCGGTCACCATCACGCGCGAAGAAATCCGCACCCAGTCGGTTCGCAGCAAAGTGGTGGAGCCCGGCTATGCCTGGATTCGCCTGAGCCAGTTCCAGGAACGCACGGTCGACGACTTCGTGACCAAGCTTGAGCAGATTTACAAGCAGGAGCCCAACCTCAAGGGCCTTGTGCTGGACCTGCGCAATGACCCGGGCGGCCTGCTGGATGCGGCAGTCGCTGTCTCGTCGGCTTTCCTGCCTGAAAACGTCACCGTGGTATCCACCAACGGCCAGCTGGCTGAAAGCAAATTCACCTACAAGGCTGCGCCGGAGTTTTACCAGCGACGCAACGGCGCCGACCCGCTCAAGCGCCTGCCGACGGCCCTCAAGAACGTGCCACTGGTGGTGCTGGTCAACGAAGGCTCGGCCTCTGCCAGCGAAATCGTCGCGGGTGCTTTGCAGGACCACAAGCGTGCCACCATCATGGGCAACCAGACTTTCGGCAAGGGATCGGTGCAAACCGTCCGCCCCCTGGGGCCGGATACGGGCCTGAAGCTCACCACTGCGCGTTACTTCACGCCCAGCGGGAAATCCATCCAGGCGCGCGGCATCGTGCCCGATGTCATGGTCGACGAAACCGCTGAAGGCAGTCCTTTTGCCGCATTGCGCACCCGCGAAGCCGACCTTGAGAAACACCTCAACAGCGGCCAGGGCGCCGAAGTGAAAGACGCCGGCCGCGAGAAGGCTCGCGAAGAGGCCCTGAAGCGCCTTGAAGAAGAAGCCAAGAAGACACCTGAGCAGCGTCGCCCGCCTGAACTGGGCAGCGACAAGGACTTCCAGCTGGCTCAGGCGATCAACAAGCTCAAGGGACGTCCCGTGCTGGTCAGCAAGACCGCCGTGGTCGAACCGAAAAACGAGAAAAAAGACAACTAGGCCGAGACGGGGAGCGGAGCCGGCTTGCGCCGGATCCCGCCCTGCCCCTTCCGGGCCAGCCAGTCCTGCAGCCTGAACGGTTTCCCCTCATGAACGACGAACAGTTGCTTCGTTACTCGCGGCATATCCTGCTCGACGAGATCGGTATCGAAGGCCAGGAAAAAATCCTCCAGTCGCATGTGCTGATCGTCGGTGCGGGGGGGCTGGGTTCGCCCGTCGCGCTTTATTTGGGCAGCGCCGGTGTCGGCCGCATCACCATCGCTGACCATGACCGGGTGGATGCCACCAACCTGCAACGACAAATCGCCCACAACCTGTCTCGCATCGGGACGTTCAAGGCAGAATCCGTTGCCCAGTCCATCGCGGCCATCAACCCTGACGTCGTGGTCACCCCGGTTACCCGGCGCGCAGAGGGCGCGCTGCTCGATCAACTGGTCCGGGACGCCGATGTTGTGCTGGACTGCACGGACAACTTCTCCACGCGCCATGCCATCAACCGTGCTTGCGTCAAACACCGCAAGCCATTGGTATCGGGTGCAGCCATCCGCTTTGACGGCCAGATCGCCGTCTACGATTCGCGACGCGAGGATTCGCCGTGCTATGCCTGCGTGTTTCCCGAATCAGACCAGCTGGAGGAAGCCCTCTGCGCGACGATGGGCGTTTTTGCGCCTATGGTCGGCATCATAGGCAGCACGCAGGCGGCCGAGGCCCTGAAGCTGATCTGCGGCATCAGCGGGTCGTTGACCGGACGGCTGTTGATGCTGGACGGCAAACACATGGAATGGAGCGAGATGAAAATGGCGCCCCATGCGGCATGCGCAGTCTGCGGCGGCGGGGCCAAAAAAATTCGCTGAAAGAATCCGGCCGAAAGGCCGCGGGGAAACCTTATCTGGTGGCCGATGCCGGCATCCGCGAACCGGCAGCAGACGCTGCGGCCTTCGCAAGAATCGCTGCACAGTTTTCGTCCTGGCCCGGTCCGGTTTCAATGGTAGCGGCCAATGCCAGCAAGGGATTGATCACACCCAGTCCGATAGCAACGGCTGCACGTCCCGCGAGGGCTCCCTTGTCAGGGCCAGCCGATGGGGAGGCGAAGGTACCGCCAATCTTCAGGGGGGACCGCAAGCTCAGTATGCTGCGGTCTTTGGGCGCCGGATCCAGGACAAGGTCCAATGTCTCATCGGCAAGGTTGATCGTGCCGCGACCGTTAATGACCGTATCTGCCGTATCCAGCACAATCGTTTTGGTGGTCATCAGGCCTTTGTTCACTTCAAAAGCCGCAGCAGCGCAACGCAACTGCACATTGCGGTCACCACGAACCAGGAACTTGATCACCTCTCCGCCGTCCAGGCCCATGAACTCGAGCAGGATATTGCTGATCTCGCCCTTGCCCATCAACACGGCGACGTCGCCGGATGCGGTTCCCAGCATTTGCGCCAGTGAATTTCCACGCCCTTTCAGGTCCAGCTGGCCGCTGACCTTGCCCAGGCTGCTCCTGGTCGTTTCAACGGCAGGAAAGAGCTGGTTGAGCTGCACGGCCCGCAGGTCCAACCGCGTCGTGAAAACCGCGGGCACAGGGTTGGAGTCGATGCGGATACTCCCTGCCACCGTACCGCCTGCAATGCCCAGCGAGATCGGTTCGAGTTGCAAAACGCCGGCTTTCAGCTGGACATGAACGCTGCCCTTGTCTAGCGGCAGCACTTTCACATGCCGTATATCAGCCGCGGAATAAATCACGTCGGCGTTCATCGCCTGCAGCCGCGTCACATCAAGCGCTGCGACAGGCAGAACCTTGCGTGCAGCGGGCACCGTTTTTCTGCCTGGCGCCGCCACCGAATCGCTGTCAGTCCTGGCGACGGGTGTGTCGGCACTGGCAGGCGTGGCCTTCCCTGATGGGGCCAGACCGATCACGGGCGCGAGGTCGGCAAAATCAAGCAGCCTTGACTGGACCTTGCCGGTCAGAAGCGGCACGGCGGCGGACTGGTCAAAACTGAGCGCCCCATTGATATCCGAACCTCCAAGAACGCCCTGCATCTGGGTGGCCGCCCACACCTTGCCATGCCTGGCCAGCTTGCCCCGGACTTTGTAGGGCGGTGTTGAAGGCAGCACAACGCCCACGAGCTTGTAGAGTTCTTCCAGGTTGCGTCCCTGCAGGTCGAAGGTCGCGTCGATGCCGGCCAGCTCCGCGAGATTGGAGACCGAGCCTTTGGCCTTGAGGCTGGTCTTGCCGGCTACGGCGTTCACTTCTACCTGAAACGGCGCTTCGAGGTCTTTACTCAGCTGGAGTACGCCGCTGGTGCGGCCAGTCGCATTGAAGGACTCGTTTTTCCATTTGCCGGTGGCCTTGTAGCTCAGGGGCAACTGCTCATTTGCTTCTTGTGCCAGTGAGAACTGAACATGGATATTGGCGCCTTGCGCTGCAGCCTGGTAGTCAACCGTGCCGCGGTCGATGACCAGCGCGTCGATCCGTGGAACGGATCCTTCGTCCGACGTATCCCGTGACAAGGCCCAGGTCCGGCGGCCATCGGGCTCTATTTGAAGCCCAATCTGCGGCTCGGTCAGCACAATCCGGGGCAACTCTACCCGGCCAAAGAGAAGCGGCAACAACCGGATATCAAATTCTGCGGCAGTTGCCGTCACCAGATAGGGTTTGCTGGCCCATTCGGGGTTCGCGATTTCCACCCCATCGGCCTTGACCGTAGCAGTGCGTCCGAGCTGCACCGACAGGTGCCGGGTAATTTCAAATCGCCTTCCGAGTTGCTCGGATACATGACGATTGATCGGGCCACGAAGCATGTCCCAGGGGAAAAACACCGCAACCAGCACCAGACCCGCCGCCAATACGGCAATGCCGATGAGTGTTCTACGCAGAAGAGGCGATGAGGACAAGACGTTGTTCATGTGCTGGGGAGGAATCGTTCAAACCATTGCAAGGGCAGTCTGTAATGGCCAACAATGCGCGGCTGCCCACAATGTCCATCACCCTTACAAGCGCGTTGAACTACAGTTAATCCAATGTGCGTCAGCTCACCCCACAGGGCAGTCGGCAAGCGCCATAAGACGCTGTGGGCATGTGCCTACAGTTTTTTCGAGCGAGTCGTAGGAAACCTCCTACAGGCACTGCCCTTGGTCACTGGCAGAATGGGCCACAATAAAAAGATACATTAGGAAACAAGGACACCGCGTTCTTGAGCCTTTTGTAATATTTCCGAGAAGCACGTAGCCTTCCCACCTGGACCCGAGCAGTGAGACTGAAAACGTACATCGTAGAAGACAATCCCACCATTCGAGAGAATCTGATCGGGACGCTTGAGGAATTGGCAGGCATTGACGCGGTAGGCACCGCCGAAACTGAAAACGAAGGCAAGGCCTGGCTGGTCGAGAACAGCGGCGATTGGGATTTGGCGATTGTTGACCTGTTTCTGAAACAGGGAAGCGGTTTGGGTGTGCTGGCTGCCTGCCGCGATCGCCCCTCCACGCAAAAAGTCGTGGTCCTCAGCAATTACGCCACTGCAGACATCCGCCAGAGATGTGCCCAGCTCGGTGTTGATGCCGTTTTTGACAAGTCCAACGAAATCGATGCCCTGGTGGACTATTGCATCCAGCAGAGCACCATTTCAGATTGAACTCAATCGATCAGCTTGTTCTTGAGCGCGTAGTAGGTCAGGTCGCTGTTGGAGGACAGGCTCATTTTTTCCATGACACGCGTCCTGTAGGTACTCACGGTTTTCACGCTCAGCGAAAGCGCCTTGGCAATGTCGCCAGCGGTTTCACCCTTGGCCAGCTTGAGAAAAACCTGGAACTCCCGCTCGGACAATTGTTCGTGAGAGGCCACGTCGTTGGGCCGGTTCAGCTGCTGCGCAAGGAGCTCTGCCACCGCCGGGGTTATGTAGCGTTTTCCAAGAGAAATCACGCGGATCGCATCCACAATCTCGGATGGATCGCATTCCTTGTTCAGGTAGCCGCTGGCGCCCTGGCGAATCAGGTTGACCGCATAGTGCTCTTCAGGATAGCCGCTCAGAATGAGGATGCCGACATCAGGCGCTTTGGCGCGAATCATGGCCAGCGCATCGATGCCGCTTTGCCCAGGCATGGACAAGTCCATGACCAGAATATCCAGCTCAACGTTACGCACCAGATCAATTGCCTCGCGGCCACTGCCGGCTTCTCCCACGACACGCAGGTCCACCTGGTCGGAAAAAAACTGTTTGAGTCCAGAACGCACAATGGCATGGTCGTCCACAATTCCAATTTTGATCATGTCGCTGTCTTTCTATAAGGTCTGCGCAAGCGGGCAACGCAATGAAAAAGATGGCCTGCAGGACATCCGCATTGATTTTCAGTGTTCATTATTGACGAAATTCTCACCGAATGACTGAACGGAGTTTGCCGTGAAACGATTTGCGATCCCAAAAATGGCCATCAGCCTGCCCCTGGCGGTGCTGGCTGCCGCCATTCTTATCTTCATAAACGAGGCAAGCTTCCAGAAATCCACGGAGGCGGCGGCCAGTATTGAGGAGGCCCAGCAAACCCGCGGCGCCATCAACCGGTTGATGCAGCACATGCTGGACGCGGAAACCGGGCAGCGTGGCTACCTGCTGACCGGCGACGTTCGATATCTCGAGCCCTACAACTCCGCCCTGGCCGATATCGACCAGAACCTGGATGCCTTGCGCCGGCTGTTCACCCCTTACCAGGATCAACTTGCAGAGTTCGGCGTCATGTCCAGGCATGTTTCGCGCAAGCTGGCCGAAATGGACCTGAGCGTGCGCATGCGCAAGGAAGGCAACGAGGACGCCTGGAAATTTGTCCTGACCACGGACGTCGGGAAGGAGCATATGGAGGCGATTCGCGCGCAGTCCGCGAAACTGGCCTCCAACAGCGTCAGCAAAATGGAACAGGGGCAGGTTCAGATCAAAAAGGCGCTGGAGCTCTCCCGCATCGGCATTGCGGCAATGGCTTTGGCGGGCCTGCTGGCTTTCTATATGTACCTCCTTCAGACCAAGGCGCTGCTTGCTTCCGGCCGGCGCGAGCAGGAATCCCTGCAACGCGAGCGCGACTTCCTCGAAATACAGGTACGTGAAAGAACCGCCAACCTGGCCGAGCTGGCTACCCACCTCCAAAATGTGCGCGAGGACGAACGGGGCCACCTGGCGCGCGAACTGCATGACGAACTGGGCGCACTTTTGACCGCCGCGAAACTGGATGTGGCCCGATTGAAATCCCGCCTGGCAGGCAATCTGCCGGAAGCGGCTGAGCGGCTCACGCACCTGACCAACACGCTTAACAGCGGCATTGCGCTGAAACGCCGCATTGTGGAAGACCTGCGGCCGTCCTCACTGTCGCACCTCGGCCTGGTCGCCTCTCTCGAGATCCTCGCACGCGAGTTTGAAGAACGCTCCGGACTCTCCATCACCACCGATCTGGAGCCTGTGGAACTCGGCGGCTCAGCGCAGCTGACCATCTACCGGCTGGTGCAGGAGTCACTGACAAACATCGGCAAATACGCAGAAGCCAGGCAAGCCGAGATCAGCCTTCACAACTTCGACAGCTACATCACGGTAGAAGTCAAAGACAACGGCAAAG
The DNA here is from genome assembly GCF_056405695.1 of Polaromonas sp. P1_F6. Classification (NCBI taxonomy): domain Bacteria; kingdom Pseudomonadati; phylum Pseudomonadota; class Betaproteobacteria; order Burkholderiales; family Comamonadaceae; genus Polaromonas; species Polaromonas sp. P1_F6. The sequence continues at coordinate 129,451 of NZ_JBFUBQ010000002.1, read as the reverse complement.
GCTTCAAGCTTGAGAGCGTGGGCCCGGGAAGCCATGGCCTTGCCGGCATGCGCCATCGCGTCGAAGCCGCAGGCGGACGGCTGACGGTGTCCAGCACCGAAGGCGATGGCACGCGCATTTCAGCAGTGCTGCCCAAAACACTGTGACCGGTCTCTGAACGCGGCGCGGGGCAGGTCACCTGCTGCTGCGCCCTGCCCGCCAAAGTGCTCAACATCTCTCAGCTTTTCGAGGCATGCACTGCGCTGCCAGCGTAACAAAATGTCGGTCACCTCCTACAGGGCATGGCCGCTCGAACTGACAGGGGCACACGCTGACAGCCGATGAAGAAAACTGAAGGCACTCATTAACCTTGCTGAAGGCGTTTCAAAAGAAGCACCACCCCCTTTTAGCCAAGCAAGGAGCCCGAGATGCTGCACTACTCCGTCGTTTTCCTGATCATCGCGCTGATCGCTGCCGTGTTCGGTTTTGGTGGCATCGCCGCAGGTGCCGTCGAGATCGCCAAGATCCTCTTTTTCATCTTCGCCGTCATGGCCATCGTGAGCTTTGTCATCAGCTTGCTCCGAAAGAATTGATCCAGCCATTCCGAGAGTGCCGAACGCTTTTTATGAGCGAGCGGCGCGCGCTCTCCTTGCATCTCCGTCGTCATTCACTCAACTCACCAAGGACCTGACATGAACACCCAAACCGCCACCAAGACCGCCCGCCAAAGCTCGGATGAGTTGCTGCAGAACGCAGAAAAAGCAGTTGACTCCACCCGCAGCTATGCCAACGAGGCATTCGACAAGGCAGAAACCAAAGTGCGCGAACTGCGCGGCAGTGTGGATCCCGTCGTGGACATGTTGGCATCCAAGGCCCAGCACCTTGCCCGTCAGAGCCTCGATATCGCCTCTGAAGCCAAGCATCGCGCGCAGCAGTCGCTGTCCAATGCCGCAGGTGCAACCACCCGTTATGTTGCTGAGCAACCCCTGCGTTCGGTGCTGATTGCCGCTGCCGTCGGTGCCGGCATTGCGCTGCTGGTGTCGTCTGCACGCCATCGCAACCAAAACCGTTACTGATCGCCAGGCTCGCGCCCGCCCCTTTTCCGGTACGACCACAGCACGCAGATTCGCCCCACCAATGCTTCACCCCCTGTTCTCCACCATCGTGCAGCGGCCTGACCTCGTCATGGACCATGTCTCTGCTTACGCGGCGCTCTTTCATGAAGAGGCTTCCGATGCGGGTGCCGAGCTGGTTGCACGGGCTGTGGCGTGGGTGATTGCGGTACTGGCGGCCGCCGTATTTTTGGGACTCGCAGGAACGGCCGTCATGCTGGGGGCGCTTCAAAACCAGTTTCACTGGGCACTGGTGGTGGTTCCGGGCATTGCACTGGCCATCGCCATCGGGGCAGCATTGCGCGCGAAAAAACCTTTCGCGAATGAACGCTTTCCCGAGTTGAAAGCCCAGATTGACAGCGACGCGCGCGCATTGCGCATGGCCGCCTGAACCGATGTCCACCCTCACCGCCCCAACGCCGCAGGAAAGGCTGGCCAGCAGCCGCAAGGCCATTGTCCGGCACATGAGCCGGGAAAAGCTGGACCATGAAGAAAACCCGGGCAATGCAGAGACCGGCCCGGAGAATGATCCGGCGCACTTTCTCGACCGCGGAACCTGGGGCGTTCTCAAACATGCCTTGGGGAGCTGGTGGCGACATCACCCCGTGAGCGTGGCAGTTGACATTGCCCGGCCGATGATTGACAGGTACGCCGAAGAAAAGCCGTTGCAGCTATTGGGTATTGCAGCCGCGGCAGGCGCTGCAGCGGTCGTACTGCGGCCCTGGCGCCTGGTATCACTTGGCGGCTTGCTGCTGGCCGCCCTCAAGACGTCCGAACTCCCGGGCACCTTGCTGTCCATGCTGTCTGGCGCGCCGCACAAGCCTGAAAAAACACCCTACACACGATGAACACCTCCACGCTTTCCCGCACCGCCCCCGACGAGCTGGTGCTCGATGAAACAGGGCTGAACGCAGCCCGGAGCAGCCTCAACGACGGCGCAATCACGCCGGCCTACGGGCCGCACCGCGACGCGATCGTCAAGCTGCTGAATGACGCACTGGCAACAGAACTGGTTTGCGTATTGCGTTACAAGCGGCACTACTTCATGGCCAGCGGTGTGTCGTCGCCGCCCATTGCCGACGAGTTCCTGGTCCACGCCAATGAAGAATCCGGACATGCGGACCGCATTGCCCGGCGCATTGTGCAGCTGGGCGGCGAGCCGGACTTTTCGCCGGCCACACTGCTGCAGCGCAGCCATGCGGATTACGACGAATCCAGTGACCTCAAAACCATGGTGCGGGTCAACCTGATCGCCGAACGCATCGCGGTTGAAACCTATCGCCAGATGATTGCACTGATCGGTGACAAGGACCCCACGACACGCCGCCTCCTCGAAGATGTTCTTGCCGATGAGGAAGAGCATGCCGACGAGCTCAAGGACTGGCTGGAGAAATAACGATTACCGCAGGTCGGCCGGCGTGGTGCCGCCAGTCGACAGGCCTTTTTAACCATGCACCAGACGATTAAACCAACTTAGAGGAAAACAATATGAAATACGCTCGCGCAATTGCATTCGCCGCACTGGCAGGCATCACCATCATCGGCAGCGGCTGCGCCGTTGGGCGTGGACAGGAGACTGCTGGCGCCTATGTTGATGACGCTGCCATCACCACGTCCGTCAAGGCCAAGTTCATCGAGGACAAAACCGTTGCAGCGTCCTCCATCAAGGTGGAAACGCTCAATGGCACGGTTCAGCTGTCCGGCTTTGCCAAGTCCAGCGCTGAAAAAGCCCAGGCCGAAAACATTGCCCGCAATGTGAAGAACGTCAAGGGTGTGCGCAACGACATCGTCGTTCGTCCTTGAGCGTAAGCGGCTGAACAGGCCGGGCCACCGCGCAGGTGGCTAAAAAAAGCAGGCTACAGATAATCTGTGCCTGCTTTTTTCGTTGTGACCGGGCGGCGATGCGGCCACCGCAGCGCCTGGATCCTGCAGTTTTTGCAGACCCCCAGGCCCGGGTCTTTTCAGTGGCAACTTCCATGCTGCTTGCGGAACAGCGCCGGATACACAGGCGGCGCGCCTTTTGTCGATGCAAACAGTCCCAGCTTTGCGGCCTGGGCACGTTTTTCCGCCCGGGCATAGGGACCTGCATTGCCGCGGCTGCGGTAGGACCAGGCCATACCGTTTGCGACCATCCATTTGCCGGCATCTTCCCCGCTGAACACCACCCTGGCCAGGAGGCGGCCGTAGTCGTCGTGGTATTGGCCATGCACCGCCACACGCTTGCCCAGAAGCCGGCGCATCAGCGCATCGCGCGCGAGGGCTCCGCCCGGCTGGCAGATTTCCGGCGCGTCAATACCCTGAATGCGAATGCTGACCGGTTTACCCCCCGCTACCGGGCGCACCCGGACGGTGTCGCCATCAACCACATAGGTGACGATTCCGGACCAGGCCGCGACGGGAGGCGAGGCCGTGCGCGCCGACACGCCCCCATGCATGAGCGCCACAAGAAAGAACACGCCCACGGCCTTGACTACGGAAATTTTCGTCACATTAGTTTGCTACCAAATTGATAGCTGTTTGCGCCCGCCAGTATTGACCTGGAGGCAGAAATCTTGATGAACATTGAAGATCCGGCTGCTTCGTTTCCGTGCTGTCGTCGCCAGCGCGCATTAAAGCCATCAAGGCCGGGATGTGCGCAGAGACCGGAGGAGCATGAGTTTTCAGAGAACAAAAGAGAAGCGGGGAAGCCCTGAATATACTGTACGAATAAACAGCCTCGTTCCCGCCCTGATCACGCTGTAACGATCCATCCTTCCAGCGTGTCCATTTCCACCGGCAAGCCGTAGCGGGGAGCACCCTGCTGCGCCGCCCAGGCCGCCTGCATCAGGCACAGCACGGCGTCCAGGCTGTCGCCGCTGGCGTCGTCGGCGAGCAGGTCGCGTTGCGCGTGGCTGACCTTGAGGCGCAGCCCCAGACGCGTTTGGCCGTTCTCCAGCGCGGTGATCAGGTCTTTGCGTGCGATCAGCCGCTCGGGCGTCTGCCTGGCTTTGTCGTCGCTTTTGTAAGAACGGCTGCCCAGCACCTCGCGCGCGAGCAGGCCCGGGTAAGCTTCGAGCGCCACACGTTGGGTGTCGCCGTCATGCAGGCCGGGCAGGTGCACGCCCGCCGCGAGCAAACGCGGCACACCGGCGTGCAGCATGTAGGCCACGGGTGGGTTGACCCATTTCATCGAGGGGCTGGAGCCGGCCGGGCCGTCGGCGGCACGATGGGCAAACTTGCCGCCCACTGGCCGCGCGTTGCAGAAGGCGGCAAAGGTGCTCCGGATGTCTTCGCGGCTCAGGGCCGCATAGTGGCGCATGCAGGCTTCCCACTGCAGCGGCCAGCCCAGATGCGCCACCAGTTCACGCGGCAGGCCAAATGGAAAATCAAACGCGCCCAGCCAGGGCTGGGGCTGTTGCAGCCAGTGCCCGAATGCCGCCAGGGACTCCAGTCGCTCTATTTTTGATAGTACGCAGCGCCCATGAGACATGGACCCAAGGGCTAAAACAATGGGTTTTTTCTTGGTCGGGCTGCTGGAGAAATCGCAGCCAAGCAGCAAGGGCACTGTCATCGCGGCCTCAATCACGGTCTCAACCCAGCGCCAGCGCCATCACACCCGCCGCAATGCAGGCGGCGCCGATCAGACGTAAAGCACGGTCGCCCTCGCCCAGCAGGTGGCCGCCTATCAGCGCGGCAAACAACATGGACACCTCGCGCGCAGGCGCCACATGCGACAGCGGCGCGGTCTGCATGGCGTACAGCACCAGCACATAAGACACGGGGCTCACGACGCCGACAAACACCGCGTACTTCCATTGCTGCTTCCACAACACCCTGGCCGCAGCGGGGTCGCGCAGCAAAGCGGGCGCCAGCACCAGCATGCGCAGCAGGCAGCCCATGTAATCCACCAGGATCGGCGACATCAGCAGGATCTTGACCGCATAGCCATCGACGACGGTGTAGCTGGCGATAAAGGCGCCGCTCAACAAGCCATAGACCATGCCCTTGCGCACCCGCTGGCGCTGCGCCGGGTCGTGCGAGGCGCGCCACAAGCCCGGCCCGCCGGCGACCAGAAATACGCCGCCCACGACACCCGCGATACCGGCCAGACCCAGCGCGGAAATCTGCTCGCCCAGCAGCAAGATGGCGGCCAGCGACGACAGCAGCGGCCCTGAGCCCCGCGCCAGCGGATAGACCACGGTGAGGTCCGCCTTGCGGTAGCCGCGCAACAGGACAATGTAATAGATGGTGTGCAGCACGGCGCTGGCACACAGCAGCAGCCATTGCGCCCAACCCCAGCGCGGCAGCTCGGCAATACCGAACCAGATGCCCAGCGGCGCCCACGCCACCAGCAGCACCAGGCCGGTAAAAGCGGCAAAGCGGGCATCACCGCCGGCCTTCTTGGCGGCGATGTTCCAGCTGGCGTGAATCAGTCCGGCGAGGAGTACGAGGGCCAGGGCGCCTGGAGACACGCGTCAGGCCTGACGGTACGCAGGCCTCAAACCCTGCCGCAGATGGAGGCGGTCGCCATCAGGTCTTCGAGCAGTGCGAACGAGACTTTGCCGGAGACCGAGTACGGATCGAGTTCGGCTTTTTCGGAGTATTTGAGCAGGATGGAATGGTTGAGCTTGGACAGGTTGACCTGGCCCATGGTCCAGCCGCCAAAACGGCGCTCGGAAATTTCCTCGAAGTGCAGGAGGATCACGTCCTTGTGGCGGGCGTCCTGCTGGATGTGGCCGAACAGTTCGCTGACCGCCATGCGGCCGCCTTCAATCGCCTGCAGGAAGATGCCGCCGCCATAACAAAGAATGCCGGTGATGCCCGACGAGGGGTTGTGCTGGCGCGATTGCGAGAGGATGCCTTCGATGGCTTCGGGGCTGGTATCGACCGCGCGGCTTGCATAAAGTAAACGGACGAGCATGGTTAGCCTTTCTGCGGGATCAAAGCGAGGAATTCACGGCGCAAGGTCGAGTCTTTCAGGAAGACGCCGCGCATCACCGAGTTGATCATCTTGCTGTCCATGTCTTTGACGCCGCGCCAGGCCATGCAGTAGTGGCTCGCCTCCATCACGATGGCCAGGCCGTCGGGCTGGGTTTTTTCCATGATGAGGTCGGCCAGCTGCACCACCGCTTCTTCCTGGATCTGCGGGCGGCCCATAACCCATTCGGCCAGGCGCGCGTATTTGGAGAGGCCGATCACATTGGTGTGCTCATTGGGCAGCACGCCGATCCAGATCTTGCCGATCACCGGGCAGAAATGGTGGGAGCAGGCGCTGCGCACGGTGATGGGGCCGACGATCATCAGCTCGTTGAGGTGCTCGGCGTTGGGAAACTCGGTGATGGTGGGCGCATGCACGTAGCGGCCCTTGAACACCTCGTTGAGGTACATCTTGGCCACGCGGCGCGCAGTGTTGTTGGTGTTGTGGTCGCCGTCAGTGTCGATCACCAGGCTGTCGAGCACGCCCTGCATCTTGCCGGTCACTTCGTCCAGCAGCTTTTCGAGTTCGCCCGGTTCAATGAACTTGGCGATGTTGTCGTTGGCGTGAAAGCGCTTGCGGGCCTGGGCCAGGCGTTCGCGGATCTTGACGGAGACGGGCGTGCCCTCGTCGGTCGCGTCCTGGGGGGGCGTATCGGATTTCATAAGCATGCCAGATATTACCAGCCTGCCCCTAAACCGTCTTGTCCGGAATTTGATAAGGTTTTTGGCCTCCAGCCCTTTCCTCATGAGCGCAAGCAGCTATCAAATTCATAGCTAACGGCATGACGGCCGGGCTGGCACAAGACGCATCAATAACGCTGGCCTGCCACCAGCAGCGCCAGCCGCACCAGGGCATAGGCTATCCAGCCTCGCAGCCGCTGGCCAAAGGGGCGATGGCTGTGGTCGGCCGGCTCCATGCGCCGCCCCTGTTTCGCCATGGCCTCGCGCACAATACCCGCCAGGCTTTCGGCAAAGGCCTTGTCCTCGACCACCACATTGGCCTCGCGGGCCAGCAGCAGGCTCAGGGGATCCAGGTTGGACGAACCCACGGTGGCCCAATGCCCGTCCACCACGGCCACCTTGGCATGCAGGAAACCGGCCTCGTATTCATGGATTTCCACGCCGGCTTCCAGCAGGGCACCGTAGACGGGCCGGGCCGCATGGTATTGCATGAAGTACTCGTAGCGCCCCTGCAGCAGCAAGGTGACACGCACGCCGCGTTTGGCCGCCCCGATGAGGGCGCGCCGCAGCTTGCCGCCCGGCAGAAAATAGGCGTTGGCAATGATGATCTCCCGGTGCGCCTTGCCGATGGCCCTGCGGTAGGCGCGCTCGATGCTGCTGCGATTACGCAGGTTGTCGCGCAGGATCAGCGCTGCCTTGGGGCCGGCAACGCCAGACCCGTTACCCGCCGCGAGCGATGTGGTGCCGGTACGCCCGCCATAGCCCGCTGCCCTGAAGTTCTCCCATGCGGCGGCCATGTGACGCTGCCGCGCACTGTAGCCAGCCTGCACACGCCACCACAGCAGCGCCATGGCATCAGCGGCCTCCTCTGCCAGCGGCCCGGTGGCAGCCACCGCGAAATCGACGCGCGGAGTCTGGAGCTCCCCGTGGTTGGGATCGTAGAAATCATCGAGCACATTGATGCCGCCGCAAAACACCGTGTGCTGGTCGACCACGCAGAGCTTGCGGTGCAGCCGGCGCCAGCGCTCCGGCAGGAGCAGACCCAGGCGGCTCAGGCCCGTCCCCAGGGGCGAGTACACGCACCAGTCGACTTTCGACGCCGCGAATTTTTCGCGCCACTCGGCCGGAAGGGGGCCGGTGCCTATGCCGTCGACCAGCACCTGCACCGTTACGCCGCGCCGGGCCGCGCGAACCAGTGCTTCGGCGACATCCGCACCAGCACCGTTGAAATCAAAAATATAGGTTTCCAGCTGGATCCAGGTCTGCGCCGCGTCCAGGGCCTTGACGAGTGCGGGGAAAAAATCCCGGCCGCCCTGCAACAACTGCAACGCACCGGACTTGTGGAGTGGAAACATGGCCAGCGGCTTTTTCCCTGGAAGTGTGGAGAGTTGGCGGGAAGGTCCATTCCATTTGAACCGACTGGCCGATGTTTGCCAATCCAGTGAAACGCCAAACTCACAAAGTGTTGCGCCTGCGCGCTGCGCGGCTCAAGCCATGAATTTCGGCAGGAGGAGCACCGCTTCCGCATTCGAAGGGGAAAAACACAGGTCGGCAGCGGCGTAGTGCGGCAGCCATTGCCAGGCAGTGTGCTCCCTGGGGCTGAGCCTTACATCGCAGGCCTGGGGCAAGCACAGGCTGAAGACATGTTCGGTGTTGTGGGTGATGCCGGGCGCATACCTGGCGCGCCAGACTGGATAAATCTCGTAGACGTTGGACAGGCCCCAGTCGCGAAACTGGCCGGGCGCGGCTGCGATGCCGGTCTCTTCCAGCACCTCGCGCACCGCGGTCTGCAGCAAGGGCTCGCCCGCCATATCTTTGGCGCCTGTGATGCTCTGCCAGAAGCCCGGGTTGTCGGCGCGCTCGATCAGCAGCACGTCCAGCTGCGGTGTGTGAATGACGACCAGCACGGATTCGGGGATCTTGAAGGCTTTCAAGGTATCCCCTCGTCACTCAGATGCGTGCGCTTGCTTGTGAGCGACAGGCTTTTCCGCCGGGCCGCCCCAAGGAAAAGAGCGCCCCCTCGGGGGGCAGGAAGCTACGCGCAGCGAGCGACCGTGGGGGCCACATTAAACTGGCTGTGGGTTGCGCAGGCGAATATGCAGTTCGCGCAGTTGTTTCTCGTCGACGGGGCTGGGCGCGTGCGTGAGCAGATCCTGCGCGCGCTGGGTTTTGGGAAATGCGATCACGTCGCGGATCGAGTCGGCGCCCGTCATCATGGTGACGATGCGATCCAGGCCGAAGGCCAGGCCGCCGTGGGGCGGTGCGCCGTACTGCAATGCGTCCAGCAGGAAGCCGAACTTCTGCTGCGCTTCCTCCGGGCCGATCTTCAGGGCATTGAACACCTTGCTCTGCACGTCCGCCTGGTGGATACGGACCGAACCGCCGCCCAACTCCCAGCCATTGAGCACCATGTCATACGCTTTGGCAATACAGCGGCCCGGGTCGGTATCCATCCAGTCTTCGTGTCCGTCCTTGGGTGCGGTGAACGGGTGGTGCACCGCGCTCCAGCGCTGGCCTTCCTCGTCAAATTCGAACATCGGAAAATCAACCACCCACAGCGGCTTCCAGCCTTTGGTGAAGAGGCCGGTTTTCTTGCCGAACTCACTGTGACCGACTTTGAGGCGCAACGCGCCAATGCTGTCGTTGACGACTTTGGCCTTGTCGGCGCCGAAGAAAAGGATGTCGCCATTCTGGGCCCCGGTGCGCTTGAGAATTTCCGCAATCGCCGCGTCATGGATGTTCTTGACGATGGGGCTTTGCAGGCCGTCACGGCCCTTGGTGATGTCATTGACCTTGATCCAGGCCAGGCCCTTGGCACCGTAGATCTTGACGAACTCGGTGTAGCCGTCGATCTCGCCGCGGCTCATTTCGGACCCGCCGGGAACGCGCAGGGCAACCACACGGCCGCCGGCAGTGGTGGCAGGCGTGCTGAAAACCTTGAAGTCCACCGTCGCCATGACTTCGGTGAGTTCCGTGAACTCCAGGTTCACGCGCAAATCAGGTTTGTCGGAACCGAAGCGGTGCATGGCTTCGCTGTAGGCCATCACCGGGAATTCGCCCAAGTCGGTGTTGAGCACGGTCTTGAAAATGTTGCTGATCATGCCCTGAAACAGGTCACGGATGTCCTGCTCGCCCATGAAGGACGTCTCGATATCGATCTGCGTGAATTCGGGCTGGCGGTCGGCACGCAGGTCTTCGTCACGGAAGCACTTGGTGATCTGGTAGTAGCGGTCAAAGCCCGCCACCATGAGCAGCTGCTTGAACAGCTGCGGGCTTTGCGGCAGCGCGAAGAACATGCCTTCGTTGACACGGCTGGGCACCAGGTAATCGCGCGCGCCTTCAGGCGTGCTCTTGGTCAGCATCGGGGTTTCGATGTCGATGAAGCCGTTGGCATCAAGGAACTTGCGCGTTTCCATGGCCACGCGGTAGCGCAGCATCAGGTTGTTCTGCATGTAGGGGCGGCGCAAATCCAGCACACGGTGCGTGAGGCGCGTCGTCTCCGACAGGTTGTCGTCGTCAAGCTGGAACGGCGGCGTCACGCTCGGGTTCAGCACGATCAGTTCGTGGCACAGCACCTCGACCTTGCCGCTTTTGAGGTTGTCGTTGGTCGTGCCTTCAGGGCGGGCCCGCACCACGCCTTTGACCTGCACGCAGAATTCGTTGCGCACGCCTTCAGCAGTTTTAAACATGTCGGCGCGGTCCGGGTCGCAGACCACCTGGACATAGCCTTCGCGGTCGCGCAGGTCGATGAAAATCACCCCGCCATGGTCGCGGCGGCGATTGACCCAGCCGCACAGGCTCACGGTTTGGCCCAGCAAGGCCTCGGTCACCAGACCGCAATAGTTCGAACGCATTTGGGAAACGATAGCCATAAAAAATCTCGGACTTTCAGCGCCTCGCGCGCAATGTTGCAATTTTCGCGGTTTACAGGGGAGGAGTCAGCGGCCGCGGTACAGGTTTGGAGGGCACCACGACGCCCATGGAAATCACGTAGGTCAAAGCCTCATCGACGCTCATCTGGAGCTCAATGCAGTCGCTTCTTTTCAGCATCACAAAATAGCCACCGGTGGGATTGGGCGTGGTGGGTACATAAACACTCAGGTAATCGCCCTGCAGGTGATTGACCACATCGCCGCCGGGCAGTCCCGTCAGAAAGCCGATGGTCCAGACACCTTCACGCGGCCACTGAACCAGCAAGGCCTTGCGAAAGGCATTGCCGTTTTCCGAAAACACCGTATCGGAGACCTGCTTTACGCTGGAATAGATGGATCGGACGATGGGAATGCGGCTCAGGAACGAGTTGCCCCAGCGGACCAGTTTCTTGCCGAAGAAATTGCTGGCAACCGCGCCCATCAGCAGCACGATCAGCAGCGTCAGCAACACGCCGAAACCGGGGATATGGAAACCCAGCAGCTTGTCGGGATGCCAGGCGCCGGGAAGAATCAGCAGCGTCTGGTCCAGCGTGCCGACGATCCAGTCGAGCACCCACAGCGTGATGGCCAGGGGCACCAGCACCAACAGTCCGGCCAGAAGCCATCGGCGGATCGAAGCCATCACGAGGAAGTCTTGGAAGAGGAGTCGCTGGCCGAAGTCTTGGCGGGCGCGGCCGGCGCGGGAGCGGGGGCTGCTGCGGTGCTTGCCGGCGCGGCTGCACCGGAATCGGCCGGCTTGCTGTCCGAACCGTTGCCGCTGGCAGTGCCGGCTTCGCCGCCGTCGGTCTTGGGTGCTAGCACACCCGTGCTGTTGCCGCCGCGGAAGTCCGTCACGTACCAGCCCGAGCCCTTGAGCTGGAAACCCGCCGCCGTGACCTGCTTTTTGAACGCGGGTTCGCCGCATTGCGGACACACCGAGAGGGGCGCATCGGAGATTTTTTGCAGAACGTCCTTGGCATGCCCACAGGACTCGCATTTATAGGCGTAGATTGGCATAGTGCTTAAGGCTTTGAGGGGCTGTCCCCGGGGTATTCCCGGGAATATCCCGGGGAATTTGCCTGGAAAAGGCTCCCAGATGCAAAGCCCTCAATTATAGGCCGTTGAGACCTTCCCCGGCCGGCCCTAAAACACCCGTACCCGCAGGACAACCTGCATGGCAATCAGCCCCAACACAAAGCCCAAACCGCCATAAATCAGGCTTTGCAGCAGCTTGTTGGTACGCTTTTGCTCATACAGCAGTTCCTCAAGCTCTCGTCGGTTGATTCCGGGGGGCGATTTCAGGTACTGGGACAGCAGGCGCGGCAAACCGGGGAGCAGCTTGGCATAAGCAGGCGCCTCCGCCTTGAGCTGCGCCAGCAATTTTTCCGGACCCACCTGTTCGAGCATCCATTTTTCGAGAAAGGGCTTGGCGGTGCTCCAAAGGTCCAGGTCAGGATCCAGCTCGCGGCCCAGGCCCTCGATGTTCAACAGGGTCTTTTGCAGCAGCACCAGCTGGGGCTGGATTTCGACATGGAAACGGCGCGAAGTCTGAAACAGCCGCATCAGCACCAGGCCCAGCGAAATTTCCCTGAGCGGCCGGTCGAAGTAGGGTTCGCAGCACGCGCGGATGGCGGCTTCCAGCTCGTCCACCCGAGTCTCGGGCGGAACCCAGCCGGATTCCAGGTGCAACTCGGCCACCCGTTTGTAGTCGCGCTGGAAAAACGCGCTGAAATTCTGTGCGAGGTATTCCTTGTCGACCTCGGTCAGGGTGCCCACGATGCCGAAATCCAGCGAGATGTAGCGACCGAATGTTTCCGGCGCCAGGCTGACCTGGATATTGCCGGGGTGCATGTCGGCATGGAAGAAGCCGTCGCGGAACACCTGGGTGAAAAAAATGGTGACGCCGTCGCGCGCCAGTTTTTTCATGTCGACACCGGCATCGCGCAGGCGCTGGGCCTGGCTGATCGGAACGCCTTTCATGCGCTCCATCACCATGACGTCGGGCATGCAGAAGTCCCAGACCATTTCAGGGATCATCACCAGGTCGAGGTTTTGCATGTTGCGGCGCAGCTGGGCCGCATTGGCCGCCTCACGCAGCAGGTCCAGCTCGTCGTGCAGGTATTTATCGAACTCGGCCACCACCTCGCGGGGCTTGAGGCGTTTACCATCAGCAGACGCGCCTTCCACCCAGCCGGCCATCATGTGCATCAGCGCCAGGTCTTTCTCAATGGCAGGCAGCATGTTGGGCCGCAGCACCTTGACGGCCACTTCGCGGCCATTTGGCAAGGTGGCGAAATGCACCTGGGCAATCGAGGCGCTGGCTACGGGAATTTGTTCGAAGCTGGCAAAGATGCGGTCCAGCGGCCGGCCAAAGGCTTTTTCGATGATGGCGACGGCGACGGCGGACTCAAAAGGCGGCACCCGGTCCTGCAGGCGCGCAAGCTCGTCGGCGATGTCGGGCGGAAGCAGGTCGCGCCGGGTAGACATGACCTGGCCGAACTTGACAAAGATGGGGCCCAGGCTTTCAAGCGCTTCGCGCAGGCGCTCGCCACGCGGCGCCTTCAGGTTGCGGCCCAGCGAGACGATGCGGGTCAGCAAACGGATCCAGGGACGTTCGAAACTGGAGAGCACCAGCTCATCCAGGCCAAACCGGAGCACGGTCCAGACAATAAAAACACCTCTGAAGAGGCGACTCATGCAGCAGGTGCTTTCACTGGCTCGGCATCGCCGCCTGCCGCAGAAGGACCCGCCTTGGGCGCCGTTTCAGAAGGTTGGGCGCCGGAGGTTGCTGCCGCGGACGAAGGAGGAACCGACGCAAGAGGTGTACTTGCCAAAAATTGCTTGAGCCCGGCAAAGATTCGCCGCCCGGCATCGGCCACTGCATGCGCAGGAGCATCACCGATCAGCCGGGAAAGGTCCTCTTCGGCATCCCAGCGCAGGTTTTCAGCCAGCCAGCCCAGTTCGGCGGCCAGCTGCACATCACCCTCAATTTTCACCGGCGGCGGCTTGCCGGCCAGCACAGACTGCATCACGGTCAGCGGCGATTCAGTAGCCACAGCCAGCAACAGGTCCGGCTTGGCAGCGGGCTGGGCCCGGTCCACCAGGCCCGCGGGTGTCACCACCAGGTCAATCGCAAACAGGCCCCAGCGCAGATGCACCACGCGCCCCTTTTGCCGCAGCAGACGGTCCTGCGCCTGCTTTTCCTGCATCAGGACATGGTTCAGGAAGAGCACCAGCCGTTGCTGCCCCTCATCCACCACCCAGGCGGGCGGCTGAAAGCGGGTGGCAATGGATTCCAGAAAAGAAAATGGGGACGTCGTGGTATTCATACGTTCCCGATTTTGACAGCAATGTGGCCCCCACGGTCGCTCACTTCGTGTAGCTCCCTGCCCCCCGAGGGGGCCGCCCGCCTGCGGTCCGGTGAAGTCAGTCCCGCGGCTCATGCTGGCTTGAAGAATTCTTTGGGCACTACCACTGGAGGTATTTCACCAGCGGGGGCCGCGGAACCGGCTTTGCCGGGCCGCAGGCGCCGCCCCCTGAAAGGGGGGAACAGGCTACAAGAAGTGAGCCTGGACGGGGGTTATTGGAGAGCCTGCACGCCGGCGACCAGCCAGCCGCTACCGCCGCTGCGTGGCTTGGTCATGTTCCAGACTTCGCGGAAGGGGCTGGCGCCTGCGGAGGCGTCTTCGCGGATCATGCCGGAAAACTCCACGCTGGCCATGTAGACATCGCTCAGTTCCTCGATGCCCAGCAATTGCGCATCCAGCATCACGACCTCGGTCTTGTTGACCACACCGCCGGTGTGTGACTCGCGGTCGGCGAGCTGGGTCTTGATCTGCTCGAGCATGTCGTCCGTCATCATGGCGCGCAGGTTCTGGATGTCGGAGCGATCCCAGGCATCCTGCAGCGTGACGAAGTTGGCCTTGCTGGCCTTGAGGAAGCCTTCGGCGTCAAAACCGGCCGGAACGCCCCAGGACTGCGCACCCAGCAAGGCCGAGCCGATCATGGAACCGCCTGCGGGCGCTGCCGCATCGTATTTGTTGGCATCAAAAGCCATGCTGCTGCGTTCCCAGGGGCGCGCGGATGCATCGTTGCCGACGTTCTCAGGGCTGTAGTTCTTGGGGGTGGTGGCGTTGCCCGCACCCTGGAAGGCAAAAGGCGCCTGCCCGGCCGCAGAGCCTTGCGCACCAGCCGCTCCGCCCTTGAATTTGCGCATGATGAAGCCGATCACCAGCATGACCACCAGCGCCAGCAAGGCAAACATGATGATCTGGCCGAAGGCGCCGCCCAGGCCCAGCGATGAAGCCAGCCAGGCCAGGCCCAGACCTGCGGCCAGGCCGCCCAGCATGGCGCCCCAGGGCTTTTTGGGCGCAACAGGCGCCGGCGTTGCCGCAGGGGCCGCCGGTTTGGCGGGATTGGCGCCACCAGGCGCCGCCTCACGCTTGGTCACGTTGGACGACTGCTTGCCAAATGACGAACCACCGCCCAGTCGTTTGGCGTCAGCAGGCGCTCCCCCCAAAGTCAGGGTTAACGCAAGCGCTGCGGAAAAAATTGCCGACCAGATTTTCATATCGTCTCCTTGATCACGGTTTTGAGGCCGTTTGACTTTTCAACACTTGATTCCAACATGCAATGCCACAACTCCGCCTGTCATGTTGTGATAGTCCACATGGCCGAAACCACTTTTATGCATAAGGGCTTTCAGTTCGTCCTGGCCGGGGTGCATGCGAATTGATTCGGCGAGGTACTGGTAGCTTGAATCGTCATTGGCCACCAGCTTGCCCAACCGCGGCAACACCTTGAAGGAATACCAGTCGTAAATCTTTTCCAGCGGCTTGGCGACTTTGGAGAACTCCAGCACCAGCAGCTTGCCACCGGGCTTGAGCACGCGGTTCATCTCGCGCAGCGCATCTTCCTTGTGCGTCATGTTGCGCAGCCCGAAGGCGACCGTCACCACGTCGAAGCTCGCATCGGGAAACGGCAGATGTTCGGCGTCGCACACCAGGGTGGGCAAGCTGACACCAGCATCCAGCAGGCGGTTCCGGCCTTCGCGGAGCATCGCCTCGTTGATATCGGTATGCACCACACGGCCCGTGCTGCCCACCTTGGGGGCAAAGGCCAGCGCCAGGTCGCCCGTGCCGCCGGCGATGTCCAGCACCTGGTAGCCCTCTTTAACGTTGGCCACCAGCACCGTGTAGGCCTTCCACGCCCGATGCAGCCCCATCGACATCAGGTCGTTCATCACGTCGTACTTGGGCGCCACGGAGTCAAACACCCCGCGCACGCGGCGTGCCTTGTCTTGCTCGTCAACGGATTCAAAACCGAAATGGGTACTGCTCATACCATCAATGCTAGAGGGCAAAGGTGTAATTGCTCTCGACAACCCTGAGCTGACATGGGGCATTGCGGCTTATTGCCCGCTTTTATGCTGGAAAAACAACAGTGGCGCGAAATGCCCATTCGCCGCCGCGTCGCGGCCGCGCACCGCTCGCGCGGAATCAGTGGCTTGCACAGCCGTGGCCGCCGGGCGCGGCCATGGGTGCATCGCGCTCAACACCGGCCGCCTGCAGGCGCCTCTGGTACTCGTCCCATAACTGGGCCTGGTCGGCGCCCAGTTTGTAGAGATAGTCCCACGAGAAGATTCCGCTCTCATGGCCATCGGAAAACACGGGCTTGACCGCGTAATTGCCAATAGGCTCGAGCTCAACCACATTCACTTCGCGTTTGCCGGTTTGCAAAATTTCCTGGCCAGGGCCATGGCCCTGCACCTCTGCCGAGGGCGAATAGACGCGCATGAGTTCAAACGGAATCCTGAACTCGGCGCCGTCGGAGAACGCGATTTCAAGAATGCGCGACTGGCTGTGAACCGTCAATGCGGTGGGCGTGGGTGAACCAGGTTGAAGGCCTGCCATGGGAAATCGCTTTCTGAAAAGAAAAGGCCGGACGCATCAGGCCTTCGTGAGGATTCGGCATTCTGGCAATAAGCCCGTTGACATCAAAGCCAGAAATTGCCCTAGACCAGCACCCGTTCGATGCCACCGTGGTTGGCCGCCTCCACATACGTGGGCAGCCACTCCTTGCCCAGGATCTGATTGGCCATTTCCACGACGATGTAATCCGCCTCGAGCAGGCCGTTTTGCAGATCGTTGCCGTAGCGCGAGAGCCCTTGCAGGCAACTCGGGCAGCTGGTGAGTATCTTGACGTTTCCCGCCTCGGCAACGGCACCCGCCTCGCGAAGCTGGGCTTCGCCCTTGCGCAGCTCTTCTTCCTTGCGAAAACGGATCTGCGTGGAAATGTCCGGCCGGGTAACGCCCAGCGTGCCCGACTCACCGCAGCAGCGGTCATTCTTGAGCACGTTGTCACCCAGCAGCGCCTTGACGGTCTTCATTGGCTCCTGCAGCTTCATCGGGCTGTGGCAGGGGTCGTGATAGAGGTAGCCAGCGCCGGGCTGGTCGGTGCGCAGGGTGATGCCTTTTTCAAGCAGGTATTCGTGGATGTCGATGATGCGGCAGCCCGGGAATATCTTGTCGAATTCGTAACCCTGCAGCTGGTCATAGCAGGTGCCGCAGCTCACCACCACCGTCTTGATATCCAGGTAGTTCAGCGTGTTGGCGACGCGGTGGAACAGCACCCGGTTGTCGGTGATGATTTTCTCGGCTTTGTCGAACTGGCCGCTGCCGCGCTGCGGATAACCGCAGCAGAGGTAACCCGGCGGCAGCACAGTTTGCACCCCCGCATGCCAGAGCATGGCCTGCGTCGCCAGGCCCACCTGGCTGAAAAGGCGCTCGGAGCCGCAGCCGGGGAAATAAAACACCGCCTCGGTTTCCGACGTGGTGCTCTTGGGGTTGCGAATGATCGGGACGTAGTCCTTGTCTTCGATGTCCAGCAGCGCACGTGCTGTCTTCTTGGGCAGGCCGCCCGGCATCTTCTTGTTGATGAAGTGGATCACCTGCTCTTTCACAGGCGCCTTGCCGACCGTGGCCGGCGGCAGCGCCGTCTGCTTGCGTGCCAGCCGGCGCATCAGGTCGTTGGCCAGGCGCTGGGCCTTGAAGCCCACGTCCACCATGGCGCTGCGCATGAACTTGATGGTCTGCGGGCTGGTGGCGTTCAGGAAGATCATGGCGGCAGCGTTGCCGGGCCGGAAAGACTTCTGCCCCATCTTGCGCAGCAGGTTGCGCATGTTCATGGAGACTTCGCCGAAATCGATGTCCACCGGGCAAGGCGTCAGGCACTTGTGGCACACGGTGCAGTGGTCGGCCACGTCTTCGAATTCTTCCCAGTGCTTGATGCTCACGCCGCGCCGGGTCTGCTCTTCATAAAGGAAAGCCTCCACCAGCAGCGAGGTGGCCAGAATTTTGTTGCGTGGGCTGTACAGCAGGTTAGCGCGCGGCACATGGGTGGCGCACACCGGTTTGCACTTGCCGCAACGCAAGCAATCCTTCACGCTGTCGGCAATGGCGCCGATGTCCGACTGCTGCATGATCAGCGACTCATGCCCCATCAAGCCGAAGCTGGGGGTATAGGCATTGGTCAAGTCGGCATGCAAGATCGGCTTAGCATCATTTTTGGACTGAAGACCGCTCCCCTCTTGCGCGAGCAGCTCCTGATTTCGTAGCAGCTTGCCTTTGTTGAAGCGCCCTTCCGGATCGACTTTTTGCTTGTATTCGGTAAAGGGCCGCAGCTCTTCGTCGGTCAGGAACTCCAGCTTGGTGATGCCAATGCCGTGTTCCCCGGAGATAACGCCGTCCAGCGAACGAGCCAGCACCATGATGCGCGCCACCGCCACATGCGCGGTCTGCAGCATCTCGTAGTCGTCGCTGTTGACGGGCAGGTTGGTGTGCACGTTACCGTCGCCGGCGTGCATGTGCAGCGCCGCCCAGACACGGCCCTTGAGCACACGCTTGTGGATGGCATTGCACTCCTCCAGGATGGGCAAAAACGCGCCGCCCGAGAAAATCGCCTGAAGCTGGGCCCGGATATCGGTTTTCCAGCTGGCGCGCAGCGAATGGTCTTGCAACTGCGGGAACAAGGTCGCTACACCCGCCAGCCAGCCGGACCATAGCGCTCGTACCTCAGCTATCAGCGCCAGCGCCTGGCCCACACGGTCTTCCAGCAGTTCTGCCGAAGGAATATCGTTGGCATCGTCCGATTTGCCCAAAGGCAGGTTGCCCTTGAGGAAAAAAGCCTCCAGCTCGTCGCACAGCCGTATCTTGTTGGCCAGGCTGAGCTCGATATTGATCTGCTCGATGCCGTCGGTATATTCGGCCATGCGGGGCAGCGGAATCACCACGTCTTCATTGATCTTGAAGGCATTGGTGTGCTTGGAGATCGCGGCGGTGCGCTTGCGGTCCAGCCAGAATTTCTTGCGGGCGTCGGGGCTGATGGCGATAAAACCTTCGCCGTGGCGCGAGTTGGCAATGCGCACAACTTCCGAGGTGGCACGCGCCACCACATCGGCGTCGTCGCCGGCAATGTCGCCAAAGAGCACCATCTTCGGCAGGCCGCCGTGCTTTTTCGATTTGGTCGCATAGCCGACCGCCTTCAGGTAGCGGTCGTCCAGGTGTTCCAGCCCCGCCAGGATGGCGCCGCCGCGCTTTTGCTCGGCGAACATGAAATCCTTGATCTCGACGATGCTGGGCACCGCGTCCTTGGCATTGCCGAAAAATTCGAGGCAAACCGTGCGGGTATGTGCCGGCATGCGGTGCACGATCCAGCGCGCGCTGGTGATGAGACCGTCGCAGCCTTCTTTCTGGATACCCGGCAAGCCGCTCAGGAATTTGTCGGTGACATCTTTGCCCAGGCCTTCCTTGCGGAAAGTCTTGCCGGGAATATCCAGCCGCTCGGTGCGGATAGGCGTTTTGCCGTCGGCTTCGAAATACTGAAGATCGAAGCTGGCCATCTCGGCGTCGTGGATCTTGCCGAGGTTATGGCCCACGCGCGTGACTTCCAGCCACTCGGCCTGGGGCGTGACCATCCGCCAGGAAGCGAGGTTGTCCAGTGCGGTGCCCCACAGCACGGCCTTTTTGCCGCCTGCATTCATCGCGATGTTGCCGCCTATGCAGGAGGCTTCGGCAGAGGTCGGGTCGACCGCGAAGACGAAGCCGCCGCGCTCGGCCGCGTCGGCCACACGCTGGGTGACCACGCCGGCTTCAGTCCACACGGTAGCCACTGGCTTGTCAACGCCGGGCAACGAAACCATTTCGACCTCGGTCATGGCTTCGAGTTTTTCGGTATTGATGACAGCCGACTTCCAGGTCAACGGAATCGCCCCGCCGGTGTAGCCGGTGCCGCCACCACGCGGCACGATTGTCAGGCCAAGCTCGATACAGGCCTTGACCAGGCCGGCCATTTCGACTTCAGTGTCGGGCGTGAGCACCACAAAGGGGTATTCGACACGCCAGTCAGTCGCATCGGTGACATGTGACACCCGCGAGAGGCCGTCGAACTTGATGTTGTCTTTGAGCGTCAGCTTGCGCAGCTTGCGTTCCGTCAGGCGGCGAAGGTCGTACATCTCGCTGAAGGAGGTGTAGAAGCGGGCGACGGCGCCGCGAGCGGCGTCGAGCAGTTCGCCCACAATGGCGTCGCGCTGTTGATCTGCATCCGGGGTGCGGCGTTTTTCGACCTCAGTCAGCCGGTGCTGCAAGGCGTCGACCAGCAGCTTGCGCCGCTTGGGGTTGTCCAGCAGGTCGTCCTGCAAATAGGGGTTGCGCTGCACGACCCAGACATCGCCCAGCACTTCATACAGCATGCGCGCGGAGCGGCCGGTGCGGCGCTCGTCGCGCAGGCGGTTCAGCAAGTCCCAGGCACGCTCGCCGAGCAGGCGGATGACCACCTCCCGATCGGAAAACGAGGTGTAGTTATAGGGAATCTCGCGAATGCGGGCTTCGCCAGCCTTTGCGTCATCGGCAAAGACGTTCAATTCTTGGAGGGTAGTAGGGGCGTTCATCGTGAAAAGCCAGCGGCTTCGGACCCGTGTCCAGCGCTGTTGCCCTATATTACCGCAGCGCAACATTTACCCGTGGCGCCATGGAAGTCGTATGTGTCCTTATGGAAATCCCGCTTGTCGGGAAGCCCGCAAATCGATTAAATCGCTTGTCACAAACAGTTTTTACACTGTCCCGTTTAACGTGGCGCGCCCCGGTGCGCGTCCAATCCCAGGAGTTTTAATGAAAAACCGTCTCTCAGCATTCGCCTTCGCGGCCCTCGGCCTGTGCGCGCCGCTGGCCAGCCAGGCCCAGACCGAGATCCAGTGGTGGCATTCAATGACGGCCGTCAACGGCGAATGGGTCAATGACCTGGCCAAGCAATTCAATGAGAGCCAGAAGGAATACAAGGTAGTGCCCACGTTCAAGGGCACGTACGATGAGTCCATGACGGCGTCCATCGCGGCCTTCCGCGCCGGCAATGCGCCACATATCCTTCAGGTGTTTGAAGTGGGCACCGCCACGATGCAGGCCAGCAAGGGAGCCATCGTCCCGGTCGGCAAGATCATGCAGGACGCCGGGGAAAAGTTCGATCCGAAAGCCTACATACCCGCTGTTGCCGGCTACTACACCGCGCCGAACGGCCAGATGTTGAGCTTCCCGTTCAACAGCTCCACCACCATCTTCTATTTCAACAAGGACGCGTTCAAGGCTGCGGGCCTGCCGACCGACAAGGCCCCCGTGACCTGGCCTGAGGTCGTCAACGCCGCCGCCAAACTGAAGGCATCCGGTCACAAATGCCCCTTCACGACCGCCTGGCAGAACTGGACACAGGTGGAAAGTTTCTCGGCCTGGCACAACGTCGAGTTCGCCACCAAAGCCAACGGCCTGCAAGGCATGGATGCGCGCCTGAAGGTGGATTCGCCGCTGCACGTGCGCCACATCGAGAATCTGGCCAACATGGCCAAACAGGGGCTCTTTATCTACAAGGGCCGCGGCAACGTACCGGAAGCCAGCTTCGTGTCGGGCGAGTGCGCCATGATCAACACCTCGTCGGGCTTTTACGGCAATGTGGCGAAAAACGCCAAGTTCGCTTACGGCCTGGCCCCGCTGCCCTATTACCAGGACGTTCCCGGCGCGCCACAGAACACCGTGATCGGCGGCGCCAGCCTCTGGGTCATGTCGGGCAAGAAGCCCGCTGAATACAAGGGCGTGGCCAAATTCTTCAGTTTCATCTCGACGCCTGAAGTGCAGTCCGCCAGCCACAAGCGCACCGGTTACCTGCCTGTGACGATGGCTTCGTACGACCTGACCGAAAAGTCCGGCTTCTACAAACAGAACCCGGGCACCGACGTCGCGGTGACGCAAATGATCCGCAAGGTCACGGACAAGAGCCGCGGCATCCGTCTGGGCAACTATGTGCAGATTCGCGCGATCGAGGACGAAGAACTCGAGCAGGTCTGGAACGGCAAGAAGACGGCCAAAGAAGCGTTGGGCTCCATCGTCAAGCGCGGCAATGAGCAGCTTGAGCGCTTCCAGAAGGCCAACAAGGGCTGATCGCCCAAGAGACAGAGCAGGCCCGCACGGCGGGCTAAACTCGGCCCGCTGCGCCCTCTCCCCCTCATCGGGGAAGGCCAGGCGGGTTTTTATGTTTTAGCACTCACAAGTTTTTGCCCACTGAAGGCCCTATGGAAAAACGCGTTGTCTTTCGATCCAGCTGGCTGCCCTGGCTGCTGCTGCTGCCGCAAATGGCGGTCATCCTGGTGTTTTTCTTCTGGCCAGCGGCGCAGGCGCTTCTGCAGTCGCTGCAACAGCAAGACCCTTTCGGCACCTCCATCGAATTCGTCGGCCTGGCCAATTTTCGGCAATTGCTGGACGACCCGAGCTATGTGGAGTCGTTCAAGACGACCGCGTTTTTCTCGGTGATGGTGGCTGGCATCGGCATCAGCCTGTCACTGTTGCTGGCGGTGTTTGCCGACCGCATCGTGCGCGGCGGCATGTTCTACAAAACCATGCTCGTGTTGCCCTACGCGGTTGCCCCGGCTGTGGCGGCCGTGCTGTGGGTGTTCATGTTTTCTCCCTCGCTGGGCGTGGTCGCCTACGCGCTGGGCAAGATAGGCATCAACTGGAATCATCTGCTCGACTCCGGCCATGCCATGACGCTGATCGTGATGGCCTCGGTGTGGAAGCAGATTTCCTATAACTTCCTGTTTTTTCTGGCGGGCCTGCAGTCGATTCCCAAGTCACTGATCGAAGCCGCCGCCATTGACGGTGCGAAACCCTGGCGCCGCTTCTGGACCATCCAGTTCCCGTTGCTGTCGCCCACGACCTTCTTCCTGCTGGTCATCAACGTGGTCTATGCCTTCTTCGACACGTTTGCCATCGTCGACGCCGCCACACAGGGCGGGCCGGGCAAGGACACGGCCATCCTGGTCTACAAGGTGTATTACGACGGCTTCAAGGCCATGGACCTGGGCGGCTCGGCTGCGCAGTCGGTGGTATTGATGGTGATCGTGGTGGCGCTGACCGTAATTCAATTCCGCTACGTCGAGAAAAAGGTTCAGTACTGATGACGCCCCCACGCTTTTCATTTCATGTAATGCGCGAGGCCTTGCAGGCCGCGGCTCGCGAGACGCTTCGCCTCTATCGCCCGTCCAAGCCTGCGCAGGCAGGCTTGGAGCTGCGGGCTCCAGCCCCTCGGGGGCGCTTTTTTCCTTGGGGCGGCCCGGCGGAAAAACATGTCTATCCCTCACACATACAGTCCAAGGTGAACGCCAATGGTTGAAAAACGCGGAACCCACGGCATCCTCGCCCACGTCATCGTGATCCTGGGCGTCTTTATCGTCGCCTTCCCCCTCTACCTGGCTTTCGTGGCCTCGACCCACACGGCGCAGGAAATCGTGCAGGCGCCCATGCCGCTGCTGCCGGGCACCAACATGATCGACAGCTACAAGGCGGCGCTGTTCGGGCGCGAATCCGCCGTCGGCTCCAATGCACCGGTGGCGCACATGATGTGGGTCAGCTTCGTCACGGCGATGGTGATCGCGATCGGCAAGATCACGATCTCGCTGCTGTCGGCATTCGCCATCGTGTACTTCCGCTTCCCCTTCAAGAAGACCTGCTTCTGGGCCATCTTCGTGACGCTGATGCTGCCGGTGGAAGTGCGCATTCTGCCCACCTACAAGGTGCTGTCGGATCTGAACATGCTCAACACCTATGCGGGCCTGACGGTACCGCTGATTGCCTCGGCCACGGCGACTTTCTTGTTCCGCCAGTTCTTCCTGACGGTGCCTGACGAGCTCACCGAAGCCTCACGCATGGATGGCGCCAGCCCCATGCGCTTTTTCTTCGACGTGCTGCTGCCGCTGTCGAAGACTTCGATCGCCGCGCTTTTTGTCATCCAGTTCATCTACGGCTGGAACCAGTACCTCTGGCCGCTGCTGGCCACGACGAGTGAAGACATGTACCCGGTCGTCGTGGGCATCAAACGCATGATCGCCGGCGGTGACGGCCAGAACGAATGGAACGTGGTCATGGCCACTGCAATTTTGGCGATGCTGCCGCCCGCCCTCGTGGTGGTGCTGATGCAGAAATGGTTCGTCAAGGGCCTGGTCGACACCGAAAAATAGAGCCAGCCCAAACCAGCCAAGAACAACCAAGACACAACGGAAATACAGACATGGCATCCCTTTCATTCAATAACGTCATCAAGCGCTACGGTTCCGGCAAGGACGCACTGCAAGTGCTGCACGGCGTGAACGCCGAGATCAACGACCACGAGTTCATCGTCATCGTCGGGCCTTCGGGTTGCGGCAAGTCCACCCTGCTGCGCATGGTGGCCGGGCTGGAGGAAGTCAGCGACGGGCAGATCTCCATTGGCGGCAAGGTCGTCAACGAGCTGGAACCTTCCGAGCGTGACATCGCGATGGTGTTCCAGAACTACGCGCTCTACCCGCACATGAGCGTATTCGACAACATGGCTTACGGCCTGAAGATCGCCAAGGTGCCCAAGGACGAGATCAAGACGCGCGTCGACAAGGCCGCCAAAATCCTGGAGCTGGGCCACCTGCTGGACCGCAAGCCCCGCGCGCTCTCGGGCGGACAGCGCCAGCGCGTGGCCATGGGCCGCGCCATCGTGCGCCAGCCGCAGGTGTTTTTGTTTGACGAGCCGCTGTCCAACCTGGACGCCAAACTGCGCGTGCAGACGCGTCTTGAAATTCAGAAGCTGCACCGCGAACTCGGCATCACATCCCTCTTCGTCACGCATGATCAGGTCGAAGCCATGACGCTGGCCCAGCGCATGATGGTGATGAACGCCGGCCGCATGGAACAGTTCGGTACGCCCGAAGAGGTTTACAACCGGCCCGCCACCACCTTTGTGGCCAGCTTCATGGGCTCGCCTCCCATGAATTTGCTCAAGCAGGCCCCGAATGCCGACTTCGGCGGCAAGCCCGGCGCCATTCTGGGCATACGCCCCGAGCACCTGACGGTGGGTCCCACCGGCTGGGCAGTGCAGGTCGACACGATCGAAATGCTGGGCGCCGAGCGCCTGTTGTACTGCCGCATGGGCAGCGAAGCCATCATCGTGCGCACCGACGAAAGCCTGTCAACGGCACCCGAGATCGGTGCGACCATCCACGTTACGCCGCGCGCAGATCGCCTGCACTGGTTTGACTCGGAAACGGGCAAACGGATCTAATTTCCGGCTTTCGTCTCGTCTCCACAGGTCCTGAGCACACCCATGACAAACCCCGTATCAGCTGCCAACTGGCCCTACCCGCGCTGGGTAGCGCATCGCGGCGCCGGCAAGCTGGCGCCGGAAAACACCTTGGCCTCCTTCATGTTGGGCGCCAGCCATGGCTACCGCATGTTTGAGTGCGACGTGAAACTGAGCGCCGACGGCGTTCCCTTTTTGCTGCACGACGCCACGCTGGAGCGCACCAGCAACGGCAAAGGTGTGGCTGGCGAGTTAAGTTGGGAGGCGCTGGCCAAGCTTGACGCCGGCGGCTGGCATTCCCCGGCGTTTGCCGCGGAGGGCCTCGCCAGCTTTGAGCGCATCGCCCGCTTTTGCCTGGACAAGGGCTACTTCCTCAATATCGAGATCAAGCCCACACCGGGCATCGACAGTCACACCGGCACCGTGGTGGCCAACGAAGCGACCCGGCTGTGGCAGGGCCAAGCCATTCCCCCACTGCTGACGTCCTTCCAGCCGCTGTCGCTGGAGGCGGCTCGAAATGCCCAGCCCCAGTTGCCACGCGGCCTGCTGCTCGACCAACTCCCCGCCAACTGGCTGGAAACAGCGGCTCAGCTGGGCTGCGTGGCCATCGTCTGCAACCACAAACTCTGGAACGCCGATACGGTGGCCCAGGCCAAAAAAGCCGGCTTCAAGTTGCTGAGCTATACGGTGAATGACGAAGCGAACGTGCAGCGGCTGCTGGCCCTGGGCACCGACGGCATCATCACCGACGCAGTGAACGTCTTCAAGCCCGATTTGTAGTCGCTATTCGAAGGGACTTTAGAAATTCAATTACCGGGTGCAGGGCAAGGCGCACGGAGCGCAGGACACCGGAATGCACTTGGGTGCATGAGGATTCCGAGCAGCGCGCAACGCAGCCATGCGCCCGGCAATTGGATTTATAGAACCCCTTCAGGCCCGCCAGGCGCCCAGCAAAACCCACTGGCAGACGGCCGCGCCGACCACCATGGCGGCATACGTCAGCATCTTCCCGTCATGGCCGAAGAACACAAGCCCGGCCACCAGCACCACCACGTTTGCTACAAAAACAATAGCTGCTTGCGCATACCAGGTCTGGGCTAAAGGCATTTTTGATCTAAATAATCCACCCATAAGCTGAGTTGCCAGCACCAGCAGCAGGGCCACCGCGGCGGCCGGCAGGACAAGATTGAGCAGGTGGTTCGCCAGCAGGTAAAAGGTCATGCGCGTAGGGATAGTTAAAAACTCGCCTGGCTTCAGAGCAAATCCAAAACAAGCTTCAAAACGGCCAAAAAAAGGACTATCAGGGCGATTGTCCGGCCTTTGTACCGTCCTGACCGCTTCAATTTTATAATCGGAGGATGTCAGTCTGGGCCCTTGGGCTAAACCACAACACCGCACCGCTCGATTTGCGCGGCCGGTTCGCCTACGCCCTGGACCAGGTCGAGCCCACTTTGCGCGGTTTGCGCGAGTCGCTGGCCCGCCAGCCCGAGGCCACGCTGCTCTCTACCTGCAATCGCACTGAGATTTACTGCGCTGGCGAAAAGAACGACCTGGACCACACGCTGGACTGGCTGGCGCACAGTGGCGGCGTCTCGCCCGCCTTGCTGCGCTCACATGCCTATACCCTGCACGACGATGCAGCGGCCCGTCATGCTTTTCGCGTGGCCAGCGGGCTCGATTCCATGGTGCTGGGCGAGCCCCAGATTTTGGGCCAGATGAAGGACGCCGTGCGCGCCGCCGAAGACGCGGGCGCCATGGGCACCACCTTGCACCAGCTGTTCCAGCGCTCCTTTGCCGTGGCCAAGGAAGTGCGCAGCAGCACCGAAATCGGCGCGCACAGCATCAGCATGGCGGCGGCCAGCGTGCGGCTGGCCGGCCAGCTGTTTGAAGACCTCGGCGACATCAAGGTGCTGTTTGTCGGCGCCGGCGAGATGATTGACCTCGCGGCTACCCACTTCGCCGCCAAAAACCCCAAAGCCATGGCCATCGCCAACCGCACGCTGGAGCGCGGCGAGAAGCTGGCCGGCCGCTTCGGCGCCGAAGTGATGCGCCTGGCCGATTTGCCCAGCCGCCTGCATGAGTTCGACGCCGTGATCAGCTGCACCGCCAGTACGCTCCCCATCATCGGCCTGGGCGCGGTCGAGCGCGCCGTCAAACTGCGCAAACATCGCCCGATGTTCATGGTCGACCTGGCCGTGCCGCGCGACATCGAACCCGAAGTCAAGGCCCTGCCCGACATCTACCTCTACACGGTGGACGACCTGGCCCACGTGGTGCAGACCGGCAAGGACAGCCGCAAGGCCGCCGTGGCGCAAGCCGAGGTCATCATCGACGCGGGCGTGCAGAACTTCATGCACTGGCTGGGCCAGCGCCGCAGCGTGCCGCTGATCCAGCAGCTCAATGCGCAGACCGACGAGTGGCGCGCTGCCGAAATCGTGCGGGCCAAAAAGCTGCTGGCCCGGGGCGAGCCCATCGACACGGTGCTGGACGCGCTGACCCGCGGCCTCACCCAGAAAATGCTGCACGGCGCGCTGGCCGAGCTGCATGCGGGCGACGCCAACAGCCGCGAAGCCACGGCACAGACCGTATCCAGGCTGTTTTTGCGCGGCCAGCTGCCCAAAATCCAGTCCGACGACAAAGAGCGTTAGCGGCCGCCAAGGCACTGACTTCCTGTGCCGGCCACAGCCGGTTGCTCCGCTGACGGAGCGTCGTTGTTGACGGCCTTCCGGCCCCCTTTTTCCAGTCCTCCATTCCCATGAAACCTTTTCTTCGCCAAACCCTGGACCGCCAGCTGCTGCGGCTGCACGAGCTGGACGCGCTGCTGTCTGCCAGCGACGTGGTCAGCGACCTGGACCGCTTCCGTTCGCTGACCCGGGAGCACGCCGAAGCCAGCGTGATCGCCGACCAGTACTTGCGGCTCACCAGTCGCGAGGCCGACCTCGGCAGTGCTGAAGGCATGCTGACTGAAGCCAAAGATGACCCGGAAATGGCTGCGATGGCGGAGGAAGAAATCGCCGCCGCCAAAGCCGATATCGCGAAGATCGACGAGGCCCTGCAGCTGATGTTGATTCCGAAGGACCCGGACGACGCGCGCGCGGCTTTCATCGAAATCCGTGCCGGCACCGGCGGTGATGAATCAGCGCTGTTCGCCGGTGACCTGTTCCGGATGTACACCCGCTTTGCCGAACGCAACCGCTGGCAGGTGGAAATCATCAGTGAATCCTCCAGCGAACTGGGCGGCTACAAGGAGGTCGTGCTGCGCATTGACGGCGCCACGGACGCCCTGGGCGTCGGTGTGTACGGCAAGCTGCGATTTGAGTCAGGCGGCCACCGCGTACAGCGCGTGCCCGCCACCGAAACGCAAGGTCGCATCCACACCAGCGCCTGCACGGTGGCCGTGATGCCGGAGCCGGACGAAGCCGTAGCCATCCAGATCAACCCGGCCGACCTGCGTATTGACACGTACCGCGCCAGTGGTGCCGGCGGCCAGCACATCAACAAGACGGATTCGGCCGTGCGCATCACGCACATTCCGACCGGCATCGTGGCGGAATGCCAGGAAGGCCGGAGCCAGCACAGCAACAAGGCCCAGGCGCTCAAGGTACTCACCGCACGCATCCACGAAAAAGACCGCTCCGAGCGCGCCGCCAAAGATGCCGCCCTGCGCAAGGGGCTGGTGGGCACAGGCGACCGCAGCGACCGCATCCGCACCTACAACTTCCCGCAGGGGCGGTTGACCGACCACCGCATCAACCTGACGCTGTACAAGCTTCTGGCCATCATGGAAGGCGACCTGGGCGATGTGGTCACGGCCCTGCAGGTGGCGCGCGGCGCCGAGCTGCTGGCGGAGCTTGAGACCGCCAACAATGGCGCCTGAACATCAGCAGTTGAGCAACAAAAAGGCCTCCAGCCCAATCAGGATGTGCGCAAGCAGCTACTATTTTCATAGCACTTCAAGGGGGTTCAGTTGAGCGGGCTTACCTGCGCGCAAGCCCTGGCTGCCGCCCAGGCATTGGGGCTGGACCGCCTGGATGCCCAGTTGTTGTTGTTGCATGCGCTGGGCAAACCGGAGCATGCCCGCGCCTGGCTGCTGGCCCACGATACGGACGAGCTGGCAGAAGATGCCGCGCAGCGTTTCCAGGCGCTGTGCCTGCGCCGCGCCAGCGGAGAACCGCTGGCTTACATCGTGGGCAGCAAGGAGTTTTTCGGCCTGACGCTTCAGGTGGATGCCCGTGTGCTGGTACCGCGCCCCGACACCGAAACGCTGGTGAGCTGGGCGCTTGAGCTGCTGCAGGTGCCCGGCGCACCGGCCGACCCGCGAATTCTGGACCTTGGCACGGGCAGCGGGGCCATTGCCCTGGCCATTGCCCACAGCCTGCCCAAGACGGGCCGACAGGGCCGCGTGACGGCGGTGGATGCGAGTGCGGACTCGCTGGATGTCGCCCGGGATAATGCGACCCGCCTGAACCTGGAGATCGATTTCATTCAAAGTCACTGGCTGCAGGAAGTTAGCGGACACTTTCACCTGATCGCCAGCAATCCGCCTTACATTGCCAGCGCTGACCCACATCTGGCTGCCCTGATTCACGAGCCCCTGGCCGCCCTGACTGCCGGCCCGGACGGGCTGGAGGACATCCGGGAGATCACCCGGAAGGCGCCCGCCAGCCTGCTGCCAGGCGGCTGGCTGTTGCTGGAGCATGGCTACGACCAGGCAGAAGCCGTGCGGTCACTGCTGGCGCAAGAGGGCTTTGTACAGGTTCAGAGCCGGCGCGACCTGGCGGGCATCGAACGCTGTTCTGGCGGGCTGTGGCCGGGCGAACGATGAATCCACACGGGAAATCAAACGGCAGGATAATCGGGAGGTTGAATTCTGGTTTCCAGATTCCATGTATTTGAAACAGCCTCGCCGAAACGCGTTTTTCGGCCCGGTACAGGCGCTTCGGCCCACACCCCAAAAGGATTCACCATGAGCACGACAGACCCTACCCAGCAACGCATCGCCGAAATCGTCAAATCGAGCGATGTGGTCCTTTTCATGAAAGGCACGGCCCAATTCCCGATGTGCGGTTTTTCCGGCCGTGCCATCCAGGTGCTGAAGGCCTGCGGCGTGAACAAGCCCGCCACCGTGAACGTGCTGGAAGACGAGGAAATCCGCCACGGCATCAAGGAGTTCAGCAACTGGCCGACCATTCCACAGCTCTACGTGAAAGGCGAGTTCATCGGCGGCTCGGACATCATGATGGAGATGTACCAGAACGGCGAGCTGCAACAGGTGCTGGGAACCCCCACCACCAACTGAGCGTTGCAGGCGTTGTGCCGGCTTTGCACCGGCGCCATCGATGGATCAGCGCGTGTAGCCCGCGCAGGCGCCTGCATCTACCGCGCCCTTGCATTCGCGTTTGAGCCGGGCATCGCGCTGGCCGGGTGTCTCGCCGGACCCTGAGATGAATTTGACTTTGCCGCCTGAATTTACCGCACCGGATTGAGCGGCGGTCTTCTTGGTTTTTTTGGCCTTGGCGGGCTTTACCCCATCCTGGGCCGATTGAGCCTGCACATTACCGCCCAGCAGCGCCATGGCCAAGACGGCAGCCAGCGCATTGCAAAAATTCCTGTTCATACTTTTTCCTCCCTTTTTATTCTTTCGCAAACGCAGGTGACACCGCGTTTCGCCTCAAGCTTTATTGCAGCTTGGGGTCGCCAAATTGTTCATCATCAGGTGGCACATCCGCCGGCAGGCGGAACCCTTCGCTGGCCCAGGCGCCCAAGTCTATGTTCTTGCAACGCTCGCTGCAAAATGGGCGAAAAGGGTTGCTGGGTGCGTAAATGCTTTCACCGCCGCAGCCCGGGCATACGACCCGTTTGAGGGGCGGGGAATCGTTCTTCATCGCAGGCATGTTTGTAGACAGGTCTGGGGATCAATCGGGTGTGATGGCGGGGAGGCTGCAAGTCCTGAAATCAGGAGCAAAGCGTCAGCTCAAACGCAGAATCTTCGGTGCTGGCGTGCAGCCGGTCGTCACTGCCGTGACGCATGAGGCGCACCGACACAATCAGCCGGTTACCGCTGATTTCGGGAATCAGCCCCAGAGCCGGGTCTATCCGCAGGCGCAACAGCTGGAAGGTACGCCCCTGCGGCAACGTCTGCTGGTATTGCCCGCCGGGCGCCACCACTTTTTGAGGCGCCCCGGAGTCACGCAACAGCGTTAGCAGTACACGTATGGATTCGGCCAGCGGCACCAGCGGTGTGATCCAGCGCTGCAGGTCTTGCTGGCGTGTTTCGGTGTCCAGGTGTTGCCATGCATAGTAGGCCGGCAAATCAAACTCACAGGTCCCGCCCGGGATGCCGACACGGCTGCGAATGCTCATCAGCCAGTCGTTTTCCGTCAGGGAATGACCGGCTTTGCCCGGCAGGTTGTTCAAGGCGGAAAAACAGCCCTCAAGCTGGCCGGTCACCTCGTCCAGAACGGCTTCGGAAATGGCCGGGTTGCCGCGGTAGCCGTTGAGGACATGTTTTTGCTTCTCAAGGTCCTTGAGCACGTCGGTCTTCAGGTCGGCCCGCGCGCCGACATCCATGATTTCAAAAATGGTCGTGATCGCGTAATGATGATCCGTCGGGCTCTCACGCTCCACCAGTTCACCGAGACGGCGAAACAGGTGCTCAAGTCGCAGGTAAGTGCGTATTCGTTCGTGAAAAGGATACTCGTAAAGGATCACAGCGCTAGATTTCGTCAGCTTTGAATGAGGAGGTTTGTTTGCGCATCATAGCCCGAAGCGCCTGGCAAGCTGTCGGACCAGGGCTTCCAGGCTCGCCAGAGACAAGCCATCGTTATAGAGGCATATGTCAGCCGCAGACAGGCGCTGCGCGCGGCTTGCCTGGCCAGCCATGATTTTCTCCACAACCTCCCGTGGCCAGCCGTTTCGGGTCATCACGCGGTCAATCTGGGTCACCTCGCTGCAATCCACAACCAGAACCTGGTCAAGCTGCTGTCGCCATCGTCCCGACTCCACCAGCAACGGGACGTCAAAAATGACACAAGCACTGCCGCCCGCGACCGCCTGCTCATATTGATGCAGGGTTTCCCGGCTTACCCAGGGGTGCACGATGGACTCGAGCCTGCGCCGTGCAGACGGGTCGTCAAAGACCAGCTGCCGCATCCGTTCCCTGTGCATGGCGCCTTCGGGGGTGATCAGTTCTCCGCCGAACAGCGCTGCAATTTCCGGCACAGCCGCCCCACCGGCTGCCGTGACCGCACGGGAGATGGCATCAGCATCCACCAACGCCGCGCCGTGAGCAACCAGAATACCGGCAAGCGTGCTTTTACCGCTGCCTATGCCACCGGTCAGTCCAATACGCAKGGCTGCACGGGACATGGCATCACAAGCCCACAAATCGCAAAATGGATTGCGGCCCAAAAATCATGGCCGTGAAACCCGCACCGGCCAGGAAAGGTCCAAAGGGCACATAACCGCCCTCGCGCAAGCCGGTGGAGAACTTCAACGCAATACCTATGACAGCACCAATCACCGAAGCCATCAGGATCATGGGAACCAGCGCAGGCCAGCCGAACCAGGCACCGAGTGCGGCGAAAAGCTTGAAGTCGCCATAGCCCATGCCCTCCTTGCCGGTGGCCAGTTTGAAGGCCCAGTACACGAGCCATAGAGACAGGTAGCCAGCGACGGCACCCCATAAGGCCGTTGGCAGGCTAACCGAAGGGTTCCACTGCAGGGCGGCAACGATCAGGC
Organism: Polaromonas sp. P1_F6; assembly: GCF_056405695.1. Classification (NCBI taxonomy): domain Bacteria; kingdom Pseudomonadati; phylum Pseudomonadota; class Betaproteobacteria; order Burkholderiales; family Comamonadaceae; genus Polaromonas; species Polaromonas sp. P1_F6. The sequence goes on along the minus strand of NZ_JBFUBQ010000002.1, from coordinate 96,432 downwards.
CGGCCCACAGCAAAGGCAAGGTGATATCGTCCGGCAGCAGCGTGGTGTCCCAGTCGATCATCGCCAGGGCCAGCAGTGCGGCCGAAAAGCCGCACCAGCCCAGCGCAGTCAGCGACCAGCCCCAACGCCACACACAAAAGAAGAACAAGGCGCCCGTCACTGCCTCCACGACGGGGTAGCGCATACCGTAGGGCGAGCCGCATACCGAACACTTGCCTCGCAGGAACACATAACTGACCACCGGAATGTTCTCGTACCAGCGGATGGCATGGCCGCAACTGGAGCACCGTGAGCGTGGCACCAGCAGATTGAACTTGTCGGAAGGTTCTGCTGCATGCCCAGCCAGTTCCGCGCATTCCTGCGCCCACTGCCGCTCCATCATTTTGGGGAGGCGGTAAATCACAACATTCAGGAAACTGCCAATCAGCAGGCCCAGGATGCCGGCCAGCGACGCATCAAACGCCGGGCCCATACCCGTACCCATCAAACGACTTGACCCAGCTTGAAAATGGGCAGGTACATCGATACCACGATGCCGCCAATAAGGGTACCCAAAAACACAATGATGATGGGCTCCATCAGGCTCGAAAGGCCGGCCACCATCTCGTCGACTTCCGCCTCATAAAAGTCGGCGGCCTTACCGAGCATGTGATCGACGGAGCCGGATTCCTCACCAATGGCGCACATCTGCAACACCATGGTCGGGAACAGATTCGCATTGCCCATCGCGGCGGTCAGGCTGGTGCCCGTGGAGACTTCCTGCTGGATTTTTTCGGTGGCATCGGCATAGAGGGAGTTACCAGACGCTCCACCGACGGAATCCAGCGCTTCAACCAATGGAACGCCGGCGGCAAACATGGTGGACAAGGTACGGGTCCATCGGGCAATGCACGATTTTTCAATCAGGGAGCCAAAGACAGGCACCTTGAGCAAGGCTCTGTCCATGAACTTCTGCATTTTTTCGTTGCGCTTCCAGGCCTGGAAGAAAAAGTAAAGGCCACCACCGATGCCGCCAAAAATGAGCCACCAATAGGCTACGAAGAATTCACTAACGGCAATCACAAACAGCGTTGGTGCCGGCAAGTCAGCGCCAAAAGATTTAAACACTTCCTTGAAAGCCGGGATCACAAAAATCATGATGACCGCGACCACCACAAAGGCCACAATCACCACCGAAATGGGATACATCAGGGCCGACTTGATTTTCGATTTGATGGCTTCCGTTTTCTCCATGTAGACCGCAAGGCGGTCCAGCAGGGATTCCAGAATACCTGCAGCTTCACCGGCCTCGACCAGATTGCAGTACAGCGCATTGAAATACATCGGGTATTTGCGAAAAGCCGCGCTCAAGGAGGTACCGGTTTCCACGTCAGTGCGCACATCGTTGAGAAGCTTGGTGACGCTGGCGTTCGGATTGCCGCGACCCACAATATCAAACGACTGCAAAAGCGGAACGCCCGCTTTCATCATCGTAGCCAGCTGGCGGGTAAAGATAGCGATATCCCTCGGCCTGATCTTCTTGCCGGAGCGCATGCTGCGCTTTTTGATCTTGGTGGGCAAAACGCCCTGGCGGCGCAGGGAAGCCTTGACCTGGTTTTCTCCGGCGGCCCGGGTTTCGCCCCGAACCTGTTTGCCGCCGCGGTCTTTGCCCTCCCACTCAAAAACAAATTCCTTGACGCCTTTGACAGATGCTGCAGTTGCCATGATGGTTTTCTCGTTTTATCGATGGCCCAAGCCACCTTTCGCTACAGACGCCGATTAATCAGCACTTTGCGTGAGCAAATTTAAACATTCGTGCAACCCAAAACCTCTTCCAGTGAGGTCATTCCGAGTTTAACTTTTTGCAATCCGGACTGGCGCAGGCTTCGGACCCCTTCGAGTTCAGCCTGCGCAGCGATTTCAAGCGCACTTCCGTCGCGAAGGACAATACGCTGGATTTCCTCGGAAATCGGCATCACCTGATAAATACCGACACGCCCCTTGTAACCATTTGTGGACATGGAGCAACCCACAGGCCGATACGGCGTCCACGAGCCGTCGACGTCATCCTCTTTGAAACCGGCCTCCAGCAATGTCTCGCGAGGGATATCAGCAGGAGACTTGCAGTTGGGGCAAAGCCGGCGCGCAAGGCGCTGGGCCGTGATCAGGATCACGCTTGAGGCAATATTAAAAGGAGCAATGCCCATGTTGCGCATACGCGTCAACGTGGTGGGTGCGTCGTTCGTATGCAGCGTGGACATGACCATGTGGCCGGTCTGCGCGGCCTTGATGGCGATATCAGCCGTTTCAAGATCGCGAATCTCACCGACCATGATGATGTCCGGATCCTGCCGCAAAAAGGCTTTGAGCGCGACAGAAAAAGTCATGCCGGCCTTGTCATTCATGCTGACTTGGTTGACACCGGGCAATGTGATTTCGGCGGGATCCTCAGCGGTGGCAATGTTGACACCCGGCTTGTTCAGAATATTCAGGCAGGTGTACAGCGACACGGTTTTACCGGAACCCGTGGGCCCCGTCACCAGCACCATGCCGTAGGGTCGCTGAATGGCGGCCATCAGGCGCTCTTTTTCAATCGTTTCATACCCCAGTGCATCAATGCCCAGCTTGGCGCTGCTCGGATCCAGAATACGGATAACGATTTTTTCGCCATACATGGTCGGCAAGGTGCTCACCCGGAAATCGATGACCCGGTCGGGGCCGATCTTGAGTTTCATTTTGCCGTCTTGCGGTACGCGTTTTTCCGAGATATCCAGCTTGGAGATAACCTTGATGCGCGCGGCGAGCTTTTCCTTGATGGCGACCGGTGGTGACGCGATTTCGCGCAATTCGCCGTCCACCCGGAAGCGCACCCTGTAGGTATGCTCAAACGGCTCGAAATGCAGGTCGGAAGCGCGCATGCTGAAAGCATCAAGCAGCATCTTCTGGAGAAATTTGACAACCGGAGCGTCCTCAACTTCGGAGACACCCGCTTCATCTTCGGTTGCGCCAGAATCCACACTGGTTTCATCAAACTCAAAGTCATCGCCGATGATGCTTTCCATCGCCTCAGAGGCGCTGGTGTTGGATACTTCCGACAGCTTGGACAGCTTGTCGTATTCGGCGATGACCCAGTCGACCCCCATCTGGGTGGAAAACTTGATTTTTTCGGCCGCCTCCTGGTCAGATGGATCTGCCGTTGCAACAATCAGCCGGTTATTGCGTTTGCTCAGAACAACGATACGGTACGTTGCACAGATTTTGGAATCGAGCAGTCCCTTGGGCAGGCGCTGTATGTCTATGGCGTCCAGGTCAAGCAAAGGCGCCGCGAAGGCGGTCGACATGGTGTGCGCCAAGTCAGACGCGGAAACCGCTCCGGAGCCCGTCAGTTCGGCGATGAAGCTGGTGCGCCCCGTTTGGGCTTTGCGAAAGATGTCTTCAGCAGCCTTTTGACCCAGCTTCCCCGCAACCACCAAGGCCCGACCCAGACCTGGCAATGCCATGGATGGTGGTTGGTTAATAGCAGTGTCGACAGCGGCCATGGATTCTCTGGATAGGCTTAAATAGGTATCATCGCTTATAGATTACAAGGTGTAAATCGAAAACGCGCCAGAGGCCTGCCCGGCGTTGGAAGTATGCGAAGAAACGCACACATACGGCCAAGGCCAGGATATTTTTGGTCGGGGTGAGAGGATTCGAACCTCCGGCCTCTACGTCCCGAACGTAGCGCTCTACCAGGCTAAGCTACACCCCGATCCGGCAGCCGTCAGAAACGCCTTTCCAGCAATTGGGAGGCCAGCTGCATCAGGGCATTACTGTAAATGTTTTGGGGCAGGGCCTGCAAGGCATTCAGCGCGCGCTGTGCTTCTACAGCCGCAGCATCCCGGGTGGCCTGCAGCGCTCCGGTCTGTTGCACGATGGCGATGATCTGTGTCATCTGGTCCGTGCCACCCGTCTCAATTGCCTGCCGGATGGTCGTACGCTCAGCCCCGGTACCTCGCTGCATGGCGATGATCAGCGGAAGTGTCGCCTTGCCTTCGCGTAAATCGTCGCCCAGGTTCTTCCCCATCTCAGACACATCCCCGTCGTAGTCCAGCACGTCGTCGATCACCTGGAATGCGGTGCCCAGTGCCTGGCCGTAGTCTGCGCAGCTTTGCTCAATGGCTGGCGGCGACTGGGCCAGCAAGGCCGCCAGGCGGGCGCTGGCTTCGAACAGCTTGGCCGTCTTGGAGCGGATCACCCGGAGGTAGCCCTCCTCCGACAGTGTCGCGTCGTGCATGTTCATAAGTTGCAGCACCTCGCCCTCGGCGATCACGTTGGTTGCCTCGGCAAGGGTTTGCATGACACGCATATCGCCAGCTTCGACCATCATCTGGAAGGCCCGGGAATACAGAAAATCACCCACCAGAACGCTGGCAGGGTTGCCAAAGGCTTCGTTGGCGGTTGCTCGCCCGCGGCGCAACGTGGACTCGTCCACCACATCATCATGCAGAAGCGTTGCGGTATGGATGAACTCGACGACGGCGGCGAGGTTGTAGCGCTGAGCCTCTTTGTAGCCCAAAGCGCCGCACATCAAAAGCAACAGTGCCGGCCGCAACCGCTTGCCGCCGGCCGCAACGATGTACCGGGAGACCTGGCTTACAAGGGGCACCTCGGACTTCAGGCGAAGCTCGATGACGGCGTCCATTCCCCGCATGTCGTCTGCAATCAGGGCGAGGGCTGCGGCGGTGCTTGAAGAATTGGCAGACAAAAGGCGGATCCAGACGTAAGTTTGGGCAGATTATAGGAAGACCCCCGCCCGCCATACCCGGCTCAGTCCCCACATTCGGCCCGAAAAAGCCCGGAAAACGGGCGGCTGGCCAATTTTGGCCCGGCATGCTAGAATATTGGGCTCTGCGGAAATCCGTCTGCAGAACTCAATAAAGAGGTCTTACATGTACGCGGTCATAAAAACCGGTGGCAAACAATACAAGGTTGCTACTGGAGAAAAAATTAAAGTAGAACAGATTGCTGCGGACGTAGGCCAAGAGATCGTTATTGACCAGGTATTGGCTGTCGGCACCGGCAGCACAATCACGGTTGGTACGCCCTTGGTGTCCGGCGCCACTGTTACAGTCACTGTCCTTTCCCAGGGTAGGCACGACAAGGTTCGCATTTTCAAAATGCGCCGTCGCAAGCACTACCAAAAGCGTCAGGGCCACCGGCAAAACTACACGGAACTGCAAATCGGCGCCATCGCCGGTTGAACAGGGACGTACCAGGAGTAACGAAAAATGGCACAGAAAAAAGGCGGCGGCTCTACGCGAAACGGGCGTGATTCACAGCCCAAAATGCTCGGCGTCAAGAAATTTGGCGGTGAAGTCATTAACGCAGGCAGCATCATCGTGCGCCAGCGCGGCACCAAGTTCCACCCAGGCGTCAATGTCGGCATCGGCAAGGACCACACGCTGTTCGCGCTGGTTGACGGCTCGGTCTCGTTTTCCATCAAGGGTGCGCTGAACAAGCACACCGTGAATGTGACCCCGGCGTAAGCTGATCACTTCGATAAGTCACTTCGACTGAAACGAAGCCCCGACCTGTCGGGGCTTTTTTGTTTGTAAACTTGATCTCCGGCCCCTGACGCCCCCTGTTTTAACCGCAGCACTCCATCATGAAATTTGTTGACGAAGCCTTTATTGACATTGCCGCAGGCGATGGCGGGAGTGGCTGCGTCTCCTTCAGCCACGAAAAGTACAAGGAGTTCGGCGGCCCAAACGGCGGCGACGGCGGACGCGGCGGTCATGTGTACGCGGTGGCCGACATCAACCTGAACACGCTGGTGGACTTCCGGTTTTCACGCCGCCACGAGGCCCGTAACGGCCAGCATGGCATGGGTTCGGACATGTTCGGCGCCAAGGGCGACGACATCATCCTGAAGATGCCGGTCGGAACCATCCTGACCGATGGCGAAACCGGGGAAGTACTTTACGAATTGCTGGTTCCCGGTGAACAGGTGCTGATCGCCAAGGGCGGCGACGGCGGCTTCGGCAACCTGCGCTTCAAAAGCTCGACCAACCGCGCGCCACGCAGCAAGACACCCGGCTGGCCCGGCGAGCGCAAGAGCCTCAAGCTCGAACTCAAGGTACTGGCCGACGTCGGCTTGCTGGGCATGCCCAATGCCGGCAAGTCCACCTTCATTTCGGCCGTGTCGAACGCGCGCCCGCGCATTGCAGACTACCCTTTCACCACCCTGCATCCCAACCTCGGCGTGGTACGCGTGGGCCCGGAACAAAGCTTCGTGGTGGCCGATCTGCCCGGCCTTATCGAGGGTGCTTCGGAAGGCGCCGGCCTGGGCCACCTGTTCCTCCGGCATCTGCAGCGCACCCGCCTGCTGTTGCATATTGTCGATATGGCGCCTTTCGATGAAGGCGTGGACCCGGTGGCGCAAGCCAAGGCAATTGTGGGCGAACTCAAAAAATACGACGAAGCCCTTTACGACAAACCACGCTGGCTCGTCCTCAACAAGCTCGACATGGTGGACAAGGACAAACGTGCCGCGCTGGTGAAGGATTTCGTCAAGCGCTTCAAGTTCAAGGGCCCCGTCTTCGAAATCTCGGCCTTGACGCGCGAGGGTTGCGAGCAGCTGGTCAAAACCATTTACCAGCACGTCAAGCAAGTCCAGAAAAGCGAGCAGCCGGTGGAAGAGGTTGATCCGCGATTTGCCGAACTGCCGCCGGAATCCCCGTAACGGCCTTTCCCCGCTGATTTCCGGGCAAACGCCGCCGGCATTTGCTATATAAACGATAGCTGCTTGCGCCCGCCCTGATTGGGCTAGAGCCCTAAAATACACTTAAATGCAAGAACAAACCGGCTCCTTGGTCCTGCGCAACGCCAAACGCATCGTGGTGAAGGTGGGCTCCAGCCTGGTCACCAACGAAGGGCGCGGGCTGGATTCCGTGGCCATCGGCCAGTGGTGCGAGCAGCTGGCAGCCCTCGTGAAGGACGGCCGGGAGGTCATCATGGTCAGCAGCGGCGCCATTGCCGAGGGCATGAAACGCCTCGGCTGGGCAACGCGGCCCAAGGCCATCCATGAGCTGCAGGCCGCCGCCGCCGTGGGCCAGATGGGTCTGGTACAGGTTTATGAAACCAAGCTGCGCGAAAACGGCATCGGCAGCGCCCAGGTCCTGCTGACGCACGCCGATCTGGCAGACCGCGAACGCTACCTCAATGCGCGCTCCACCCTGCTGGCGCTGTTGCAGCTTGGCGTGGTGCCTGTCATCAATGAAAACGACACCGTCGTCAATGACGAGATCAAGTTTGGCGACAACGACACGCTGGGCGCACTGGTCGCCAACCTGGTGGAAGCCGACGCGCTGGTCATCCTCACAGACCAGCGCGGCCTCTACACCGCCGATCCGCGCAAGGACCCGGCCGCGCAGTTTGTGCATGAGGCCAAGGCCGGCGACGCAGCGCTGGAGACCATGGCGGGAGGCGCAGGTTCCAGCATCGGCAAGGGCGGCATGATCACCAAGATCCTGGCCGCCAAACGCGCCGCGGGCTCAGGCGCATCGACAGTTATCGCCTGGGGCCGCGAGCCGCAAGCACTGGTCCGGCTGACCCGGGGCGAGCCCATCGGCACGCTGCTGGTGGCGCAAACCCAGAAGATGCAGGCACGCAAACAATGGATGGCCGATCACCTGCAAATGCGGGGCTCAGTCACGGTGGACGCAGGCGCCGTGGGCAAGGTGCGCGATGAGGGCAAAAGCCTGCTGCCCATCGGCATGACGGCCGTTCAGGGGGAGTTTTCGCGCGGCGATGTCATCGCCATCAGGGACCCCGGAGGCGCCGAGATCGCGCGCGGCCTGGCCAATTATTCGAGCGCCGAAGCCCGCATGATCTGCCGCAAGGCATCGTCAGAGTTCGAAAAACTGCTGGGCTACACCGGCGAGCCCGAGATGGTTCACCGCACCAACCTGGTATTGACCCGCTAGGCTTTGCCGGCTGCGGCCCTGCTTCCTGTGCCTTATTCCCGGGTCCTGAAGTTCGGGTTCTTCAGCCGCGACACCATCAGGTCCACTGTTTGCACAGGTGCCGCGCTGTCGCAGGCGCCGGCCCTGGCCAAACGAAAGGCATGCTTGGACGGCATGTTGCCGAACACCGACTTCCATTCGGGCTTGCTGACGTTGGTCCATTTGCCGTCTGAATAACGGGCGTATGTCTTGAATTCAYCGGTGCTGCAGCGTATGCCTTCGTACATCACATTGCGCGCGCCGCTGGCATTGGAGGCCACGATCACGTAGCGCACGACGCTGTCCTTGTTCGAAATCTGGATGGTCGCAGGGTCCACACCGTACACCAGCTGGGAATTGGGCGACACCTCAAACGTGACGAGTTTGGTGAGGTCGAAGGCCGGCGGCGCCGAGACGCTGTCTTCTTTCCACTCTTCGGGATCTTCCAGCGGGGCGACGGCCCACGATGTACAGCTGATGCCCAGCAAAAGTGCGGCGGCCACAAGGGCGGGTTTGAGATTCATGGTTTGGTTGGTTGGCTGTTCGCATCCAGGCTGGTCTGCGGATCGGGTTCAAAAGTGGCGCCGGGCGGCAGTTCGAAAGACGCTCCCAGCCGTGTCATTGGTGCATGAAAGGGCTCGCCAGCGGTCGGTAAACCGCCCTCGCCGGCCTGGCCCGCATGGTCACGCTGATGCAATCCCCCGCGCAAATAACGGTTGCGGTGGTCGGGGCGTTGCTCGAAACGCGCGTCCGTGCGCGGAACGAACCGCGACAGCTCGGTCAGGGCCATTTCGTACACGCCACGCTTGAACTCGACCACCACGTCCAGCGGCACCCAGTAGTCGTTCCAGCGCCAGGCATCGAACTCCGGATGGTCTGTGGCGCGCAGGTTCAAGTCCCAGTCGTGGCCAACCAGTTGCAGCAGGAACCAGATTTGTTTCTGGCCTTTGTAATGTCCGCGCGCATCGCGGCGGATGAACCGGTCAGGCACCTCATAGCGCAACCAGTCTCGGGTTCGGGCCAGCACATTCACATGCTGCGGCATCAGCCCCACTTCTTCATGCAACTCGCGGTACATGGCCTGCTCGGGATTTTCGCCCCGGTCAATGCCACCCTGCGGAAATTGCCACGAGTGGGTACGGATACGTTTGCCCCAAAATACCTGACTTCTCTGGTTGAGCAAGATGATGCCGACGTTGGGCCTAAAGCCGTCCCGGTCAAGCATAATCAAACCTCAATTTTTTAAACTGAGTCCATTATGCACAGCGAAGGCCCCAGCGCCAAGCGCACAGCGGGCTGCAGCACCCCTTTCCCGTTCCTTTCCTGCCCCCTTTTCGACTCTTTTCCATCCCTTTTTCCAACCCCGGAATCCCCGAAAACCGCCCATGAAAGCCTCCCAGTTCTTTATTTCCACCCTCAAGGAAGCGCCTGCCGACGCGGAAGTCGTCAGCCACCAGCTCATGATGCGGGCCGGCATGATCAAGAAACTGGGCGCCGGCGTGTACAACTACATGCCGATGGGCCTGCGCGTGATCCGCAAGGTCGAGGCCATCGTGCGCGAGGAAATGAATCGCGCCGGCGCGATCGAAATGACCATGCCGGTGATCCAGCCGGCCGAGCTCTGGCAGGAAACCGGCCGCTTTGAAAAAATGGGCCCCGAGCTGCTGCGCATCAAGGACCGCCACGGCCGCGACTTTGTCGTCCAGCCGACCAGCGAGGAAGTCGTCACCGATGTGATGCGCCAGGACATCAAGAGCTACAAGCAGCTGCCCAAAAACCTGTACCAGATCCAGACCAAGTTCCGCGACGAGCGCCGGCCGCGCTTCGGCCTGATGCGCGGACGCGAGTTCATCATGAAGGATGCCTACAGCTTCGACCGCGACCAGGCGAGCGCCAAGGCCAGCTACCAGGTCATGGCCGCGGCCTACCGCAAGATTTTTGACCGCTTCGGCCTGACCTACCGCGCCGTCGCGGCGGACAGCGGCGCCATTGGCGGTGACCTCAGCGAAGAGTTCCAGGTGATCGCCGCCACCGGCGAAGACGCCATCGTGTATTGCCCCGGCAGCGACTACGCCGCCAACATGGAAAAAGCCGAGGCGCTGGCGCCCCAGGGCGCACGCAAGGCCGCTTCCCAGGCGCTGACCAAAACCGCCACGCCCGGCAAAGCCACCTGCGCCGACGTGGCGGAACTGCTGGGCATCCCGCTCGCTTCCACCGTCAAGTCGCTGGTACTGGCCACCGACCAGATGGATGAAACCGGCAAGGTCATCAAGACGCAGGTCTGGCTGCTGCTGCTGCGCGGCGACCACGACATGAACGAGGTCAAGGTTGGCAAGGTGCCGGGCCTGGCGGACTTTCGCTTTGCCACCCTGCCGGAAATTGAAGACCATTTCGGCTGCAAGCCTGGCTACCTCGGCCCGCTCAACCTGAAGAAACCCGTCAAGCTGGTGGCGGACCGCGAAGTCGCGGCCATGGCCGACTGGGTGTGCGGCGCCAACGAAGTGGACTTCCACACCACCGGCGTCAACTGGGGCCGCGACCTGCCCGAGCCCGAACTGGTGGCCGACATCCGCAACGTGGTTGCGGGCGACCCTTCGCCCGACGGCAAGGGTGCGCTGGTGATTGAGCGCGGCATCGAGGTCGGCCACGTGTTCTACCTCGGCACCAAATACAGCCAAGCCATGAACGCCACCTTCCTCGGTGAAAACGGCAAGCCCCAGTTCCTGGAAATGGGCTGCTACGGCATTGGCATCACGCGCCTGCCGGCCGCCGCCATCGAGCAGAACCACGACGAACGCGGCATCATCTGGCCCGACGCGATTGCGCCTTTCACCGTGGTGCTGTGCCCCATCAGCCCTGACCGTTTTCCCGAAGTCGAAGCGGCCGCCAGCAAGCTTTACGCCGAACTGCTTGCAGCCGGCGTAGACGTGATCCTGGATGACCGCGGCGAACGGCCCGGCGCCATGTTTGCCGACTGGGAACTGATTGGCGTGCCGCACCGCGTCACCATCGGCGACCGCGGCCTCAAAGACGGCCAGCTCGAATACCAGCACCGGCGCGATGCGGCTTCGAGCAAGATCGACGTTGCCGGCGCCTTTGATTTCCTCAAGGGAAAGCTGGCGCTTTGACGCTCCAATGGTTTCCGTGCGCTCATTGACGACGTCCGCATCCGGTGCCGCTCCGGCCAAGGCGCAGGGGATTTCCAGGCGAAGCTGCCTGCAGGCCCTGCCCATCGCCCTCAGCCCGCTGCTGCTGGCACAGCAGGCGCATGCTGGCGCGCAGGTGGAAGAGCCGCTGATCGACTCGGTGCGCACGGCTTTGAGTTCGGCGATTGCCAACCAGGCACCTCCCGTGCCCGAGTTCAAGGACACCGAAAGCCGGCTCGCCTACCTGCGCTGGCTGGGCGCCATGAGCGAGCGGCTCAAGAAGAAAAAACCCGAGTGGCAAATCCGCAAGGAGTTTTTGCAAACCGTCTGGTACGAAAGCCGCCGCGCCGGGCTGGACACCACACTGGTGCTGGGCCTGATCCAGGTCGAAAGCAATTTCCGCAAATTCGCGGTTAGCAACGTCGGCGCGCGCGGCTACATGCAGGTCATGCCTTTCTGGACGCGTGTGATCGGCGACGGCGACCCCTCCAAACTCTTTCACATGCAGACCAACCTGCGCTTTGGCTGCGTGATCCTGCGCCACTACCTGGACCGCGAACGCGGCGACCTCTTCATGGGCCTGGGCCGCTACAACGGATCGCGGGGCAAGTCGCCCTACCCCAATGCCGTGATGGGGGCGAGCAAAGCCTGGGAGTTCTAGGCACACCCCCATCGGGGCTCACTGCGTGTAGCCCCTTTCCCCCTTGCAGGGGGCGGCGCCTGCAGGCCGGCAAAGCCGGACCTGCGGCCCCTGCTGGCAAAACACCGCTATCAATTCAATAGCTGCTTGCGCTTGCCACTATTGGGCTGAGGCGCTATTTGATGCCTGAAAACCGGGTCTTAGCGCCGTTTGGCGGCCGACACAACGGGTCTTGAAGGCATTTTGATGTCTAAAAGGGGCTTTTTGGCCTCTTTTTACCCATGAATAGTGCCTCTAGCCCAATACTGGCAAGCGCAAGCAGCTATAAATTTAATAGCGGTCGGCTGCCTTGCCAGCAGGGGCCGCGGATCTGGCTCTGCCAGTCCGCAGGCGCCGCCCCTGGAAGGGGGAAGGCGCTACACGCAGTGAGCGTCCGACGGGGTGAACTTAGTTTTCGGCTTTGCCGGGCCGCAGGCGCCGCCCCCTGCAAGGGGGGAGCAGGCTACACGAAGTGAGCCTGAACGGGGGTGTTCTATTTTTCTGCGGCAAACCAGTCCAGCACAGGCACCGTGCCCGGCAGCACCGGCTGCACCGTGACCGGCAGGTTTTGCCAGGCAAAGGACTGGCCTTCGTGCATGTGGAGTTCGCCGGTCCAGTCGAAGACCTTGCAGAAGTTGAGGCGGACCAAGGCGTGCGGATAGTCGACCATTTCGACTTTCCAGGGTTGGGCGGCGCCTATGGTGACGCCGATTTCTTCCTGCAGTTCGCGGCGCAAGGCTTCTTCGACCGTTTCACCGGCTTCGAGCTTGCCGCCCGGAAATTCCCAATAACCTTCGTAGACCTTGCCCGGTGGGCGTGAGGTGAGGAGGAAATCGCCATTGGGCCGGATCAGCACGCCGACGGCCACGTCGACCACCTTGCGGTCCACACCGCCCTCGCGCGGGCGCTCGCCGTCGGCGACCAGCACGCTCATGTCGAATGGTCGGGAGCGTGGTCGCCGTCGGGCGACGCAGCAGCCACCGCAGCGCCCGGCCGCTCATACGCCGCGATGGGTGCAGCCGCCGCGGGCCGGCTGGCACTATCGCGGCCGGCGTAGTCGCGGGCGAACTGGTAGGCCACGCGGCCGCTGCGTGAGCCGCGCTCCAGCGCCCAGACCAGCGATGCGGGCCTCGCGGCCGCAATTGCGTCGGGGCCCACGCCGAAGGACGACAGCCACTGCGCGACGATGGTCAGGTATTCGTCCTGGGTGAAGGGGTAAAAACTGACCCACAGGCCGAAGCGCTCCGACAGCGAAATCTTTTCTTCGACCACTTCACCGGGATGCACCTCACCATCGTCACCGTGGGTGTAGGTGAGGTTTTCGGTCATGTACTCGGGCAGCAGGTGGCGCCGGTTGCTGGTCGCGTAGATCAGCACATTGGGCGTCGCCGCTGCCACAGAACCATCGAGGATGGACTTGAGCGCCTTGTAGCCGGGCTCGCCTTCTTCAAAACTCAGGTCGTCGCAAAAGACGATGAATTTTTCGGGCAGTCCGGACACAACGTCGACGATGTCCGGCAGGTCAGTCAGGTCGGCTTTGTCGACCTCGATCAGCCGCAGGCCGCGCGCCGAATATTCATTGAGGCAGGCCTTGATCAGCGAGGACTTGCCAGTGCCGCGCGCGCCGGTCAGCAGCACGTTGTTGGCGGGCTTGCCGCTGACAAACTGCTCGGTGTTGCGCCGGATCTTTTCCTTCTGGTCCTCGATTTCCTTGAGGTCGCCCAGGCTCATGTTGCCGATGTGGCGCACCGGCTCCAGCGAGCCGTGGCCGGAGCTGCGCTTGCGGTAGCGGTAGGCAATCGAAGCGCTCCAGTCCGGCGCGGTGAGCGGTTGCGGCAGCACGGATTCAATCCGTGCCATCAGGGACTCGACACGGGTGATCAGGCGTTCAAACTGCTCGTTCATGCTCGGCCGGACTAGCTGCGGTAATCCGCGTTGATTTTGACGTAGTCATAGGAGAGATCGCAGGTCCAGACCGTGTCGGCTGCATCGCCTCGGCCCAGCACCACGCGCACAGTGATCTCGCTTTGCTTCATCACACGCTGGCCGTCAGCCTCGACATAAGCAGGATGGCGGCCACCGTTTTTGGCGACCAGCACGTCGTCCAGGTAGAGGTCGATTTTTGTCTGGTCCAGGTCATCGATACCGGCGTAGCCGACTGCTGCCAGGATGCGGCCGAGGTTGGGGTCGCTGGCGAAGAAGGCGGTTTTCACCAGCGGCGAATGCGCGATCGCATAGGCCACCTTGCGGCACTCTTCGCCGGTCTTGCCGCCTTCGACGGCGACGGTGATGAACTTGGTGGCGCCTTCGCCGTCGCGCACGATGGCTTGGGCCAGCTTGCGGGCAATGTCCAGCATGGCAGCGCGCAGGGCCTTGCCTTCTGCGCTGTCGAGTGAAGTGATGGGCGGGTGCTTCGCCTTGTTGGTGGCCATCACGACGAACGAGTCGTTGGTTGAGGTGTCGCCGTCGACAGTCACGCGGTTGAATGACCCTTCGGCCAGTTCTGTGGCCAGCTGCGCCATGAGCGGCTGGGCAACGCAGGCATCGGTGGCCATGAAGCCCAGCATGGTGGCCATGTTGGGCCGGATCATGCCGGCGCCCTTGCTGATGCCGGTGATGGGGACGTCGGCGCCTGCAATCTTCACGCGCGCGGAGAAAGCCTTGGCGACCGTATCCGTCGTCATGATGGCTTCGGCGGCGTTGCCCCAGTTGTCGGCCTTGGCAGCCTCCAGTGCGGCAGGCAGGCCGGCCGCGATGCGGTCGTTGGGCAGCGGCTCCATGATGACGCCAGTGGAAAACGGCAGGATCTGCTCAGGTGCAATGTCCAGCAGCCGGGCCAGTGCGATGCAGCTGGCGTGCGCGCGGCTCAGGCCGTCGTCGCCGGTGCCGGCGTTGGCATTGCCCGTGTTGATAAGCATGGCGCGTATGCCGGCCGTCTTGCCGTCATTTTTAGCCAGGTGCTCGCGGCAGATCTGCACGGGCGCCGCACAAAAGCGGTTTTGCGTGAAGACGGCCCCGACCGAGGCGCCCTCGTCAAGCAGCAGCACCGAAAGGTCTTTGCGATTGGCCTTGCGGATGCCCGCTTCGGTGATTCCCCAGCGCACGCCGGGCACAGGGTAAAGGTCCGCGGCGGGCGTGGCAACCAGATTGACGGGCATGTTCCAGGACTCCGGAAAATCAGGGTTAAATCGGCAGTGTTCAGCGCAGCGCGGTGCTCAGTTCAGTCGGCCGTGGCAGTTTTTGTACTTCTTGCCCGAGCCGCAAGGGCAAGGGTCGTTGCGGCCCACACGCGGCACTTCGTCAGCCGGTATGGACGACGCGCGGCGCTGCGATTCGCTGTCCAGCGTCGTTTCCACCTCACCGGTTTCAGTGGGTGCGGTGTAGGTGACGTTGGTGATGTTCTCGGCCCGGCTTTCCATTTCCTCGGCGGCCTGCTCCAGCTGTTCACCCGACTGGATCTTGACCGTCATCAGCACCTTGGTGACTTCGTTCTTCACGCTGTCGAGCAGCTGGCCGAAGAGTTCAAAAGCCTCGCGCTTGTATTCCTGCTTGGGCTGCTTCTGCGCATAGCCGCGCAGGTGAATGCCCTGGCGCAGGTAGTCGAGGGCGCTCAGGTGTTCACGCCAGTGGCTGTCGATGCTCTGCAGCAGGACGATGCGTTCGAACTGCGTGAAGTTTTCTTCGCCGATTTTCTCGACCTTGTCGGCGAATGCGGCGTTGGCCGCGGCAATGACTTTTTCCACGACTTCGTCGTCGGTGATGGCGGTCGCGGCTTCCAGCTCCTGGCGCAGGGGCAACTCGATCTGCCACTCGTCACGCAGCACGTTCTCGAGCCCGGCGATGTCCCACTGCTCTTCAACGCTTTCAACCGGCACATACTGCCGCGCCAGGTCGGTGAAACAGCCCTCGCGCAGGGAAGCGATTTGCGCCTGCAGGTTGGCCGCATCCATGATGTCGTTGCGCTGCTGGTAAATCACCTTGCGCTGGTCATTGGCTACGTCATCGTATTCCAGCAACTGCTTGCGGATGTCGAAGTTGCGCGCTTCCACCTTGCGCTGGGCCGACTCGATGCTGCGGGTCACAATGCCCGCCTCGATAGCCTCGCCATCGGGCATCTTGAGCCGCTCCATGATGGCCTTGACGCGGTCGCCCGCGAAGATGCGCATCAGCGGGTCGTCCAGGCTCAAATAAAAGCGCGATGAACCGGGGTCGCCCTGGCGGCCCGAACGGCCGCGCAGCTGGTTGTCGATACGGCGCGATTCGTGGCGTTCGGTCGCGATGATGCGCAAGCCGCCCAGGGAGGTAACCTGCTCATGCTCTTCTTTCCAGACCGCGCGCAGACGGGTGATTTCCGCTTCCTGAGCCGCCACATCGAGCGACTCGTCCGTTTCAACCGCTTCAATCAATTTTTCCACATTGCCGCCCAGCACGATGTCGGTGCCGCGGCCCGCCATGTTGGTGGCGATGGTGATCATTTTCGGCCGCCCGGCCTGGGCAATGATGTCAGCTTCGCGGGCATGCTGCTTGGCGTTGAGCACCTGGTGCGGCAGGTTTTCCTTGATCAGCAACTGGTCGATGATTTCGGAGTTCTCAATCGACGTCGTGCCGACCAGCACGGGCTGGCCGCGCTCATAGCATTCACGGATGTCCTTGATCGCAGCTTCGTACTTCTCGCGGGTGGTCTTGTAGACGCGGTCCAGCTGGTCGTCGCGGCGGCTGACGCGATTGGGCGGGATGACCGTGGTTTCGAGGCCGTAGATTTCCTGGAATTCGTAGGCTTCGGTGTCGGCCGTACCGGTCATGCCGGCCAGTTTGCTGTAAAGGCGGAAATAGTTCTGGAAGGTGATGGAGGCCAGCGTCTGGTTCTCAGCCTGGATCTGCACGCCTTCCTTGGCTTCGACAGCCTGGTGCAGGCCGTCGCTCCAGCGGCGGCCCGACATCAGGCGGCCGGTGAATTCGTCAACGATCACGACCTCGCCGTCCTGCACCACATAGTGCTGGTCGCGGTGGTACAGCAGGTTGGCGCGCAGCGCTGCATACAGGTGATGCATCAGCGAAATATTGGCCGGATCGTATAGCGTGGCGCCTTCCGGAATCAGGCCCAGGTTGAACAGCAGGCGCTCGGCGTTCTCATGGCCCTGCTCGGTCAGGAAAACCTGGTGGGTTTTCTCGTCGATGGTGTAGTCGCCGGGCCTGGTCACGCCTTCGCCGGTGCGCGGATCGGCTTCGCCTTCCTGGCGCGTCAGCAAGGGCACGACCTTGTTCATCGCCAGATACATCTCGGTGTGGTCTTCAGCCTGGCCGCTGATGATGAGCGGCGTGCGCGCTTCGTCGATCAGGATCGAATCGACCTCGTCGACGATGGCGTAGTTCAGGCCGCGCTGCACGCGGTCTGCCACCTCGTAGACCATGTTGTCGCGCAGGTAGTCAAAGCCGTACTCGTTGTTGGTGCCGTAGGTGATGTCGGAGCCGTAGGCCGCCTGCTTTTCCTCGCGCGACATGTTGGGCAGGTTGATGCCTACGGTGAGGCCCAGGAAGTTGTAGAGCTTGCCCATCCAGCGCGCGTCGCGGCTGGCCAGGTAGTCATTGACCGTCACCACATGCACGCCTTTTCCGGTCAGTGCGTTGAGGTAGACCGGCAGCGTGGCGGTGAGGGTCTTGCCCTCGCCGGTGCGCATTTCGGAAATCTTGCCGTTGTGCAGCGACATGCCGCCCAGCAGCTGCACATCAAAGTGACGCATCTTCATGACGCGCTTGCTGCCCTCCCGGACCACGGCAAAAGCCTCAGGAAGAATGGCATCGAGCTCTTCGCCTGCGGCCACCCGGTCTTTGAATTCCTGGGTTTTGGTGCGCAGCTGGTCGTCGCTCAGTTTCTCATACTCGAGTTCCAGCGCATTGATGCGTTCTACGGTTTTGCGGTAGGTTTTGAGCAGGCGGTCGTTGCGGCTGCCGAAAATTTTGGTCAGGATGTTGGAAGCCATAAATGCGAGGCCGCCTTTGACCGCTCCCGCGAGCTAGGCAATGCGGCCGAAATCCCTTTTTGTGTACGGAACCTAGGTGTGGGCGCCAACAGTTACTTCAACTGGGCCCAAACCCCTGATTTTAACTCTGCCAAGGGAGTCGCATGGCCCGCCGCCGTAAAACCTCAGCGGCAAACCAAAAGCCGTGCACGTGGCACGGCAACGGCAAGCGCCTAGTGGGGGCGCGGCAGCTGGGGAGCCGGCACAGCCGGACGCGGAGAAACCGCTGCCACCGTGGGCCCGGGCAGTTTTTGCCCTGCGGTCAGGAATTTTTGCGGGTCCTGGAAGACACCCTGGACCAGCACCTCGAAATGCAGGTGCGGACCGGTGGAACGGCCCGTGGTGCCCACTTCTGCAATCTTCTGGCCACGCTTAATCAGGTCGCCTTTTTTGACCAGCACGCGGGACGCATGGGCGTAGCGTGTGACGAGTTCGTTGCCGTGGTCGATTTCCACCATGTTGCCGTAGGCGGGGTGGTATTCCTGCGTGACGACCACACCGCCTGCGGCGGCCAGTATCGCGGTACCCGGCTCGGACGGGAAATCCAAGCCGGTGTGCAAGGCCGAGCGCCCGTTCATCGGGTCAATGCGCCAGCCGAAAGGTGAGCCCAGATTGCCACCGGCCACCGGTTCCTGGGTGGGAACCATCATTTTCTTGATCTTCTGGTCGAAGAGGCGCGACTCCATCACGGTCATGAGGTCCACGCGCTGGTCAGTCAGTTTGTCCAGGTCAGCCAGGGTGGCTTGCAGCTCTTCCATGGTCAGCGAGGGACCCGCCACCAGCACGCCACCGCGGCCGGGCGTCACCTTGATGTCATTCGGGCTGACCCCTGCCAGGCCCGACACCCGCTCGCCGAGCGCTTCGAGCTGCATCATCTTGGCCTGCATTTCGCCGACCCGCCTGGCCATGACGTCGAGGTTTTCGCGCATGAAGCGGTCGCGCTGGTCGAATTCGTCCTTGACCATGAGTTTGACCAGTGAGCCGACGACCGGCCAGCCCTCCCGGGCTCCCTTGAGGAACACCCAGTGATAGAGACCCGCAGCCACGAGCATGAGCGCCAGGGCGGCGACAAAGCCGGCCAGCACCAGTTTGGTACCGCTTAAATAAATGGCCCGGCTTTTCGCCAGCCACGCATCCGTGATAATCAAATGCACTTGTCTACCTCTTTTTTTTCAGCTTGCGCTTGCCAGGCTGCTATCTGCCCATCATGACCACTGACCGGCGCCTTCCCCAGGCGCTTTCCGTTTACCAGGCGGCCGGGAATTCACCTTCCCTGGC
This sequence comes from Polaromonas sp. P1_F6, assembly GCF_056405695.1. Lineage (NCBI taxonomy): Bacteria > Pseudomonadati > Pseudomonadota > Betaproteobacteria > Burkholderiales > Comamonadaceae > Polaromonas > Polaromonas sp. P1_F6. Next base: position 77,345 of record NZ_JBFUBQ010000002.1, on the reverse strand, counting down.
ACGGCTGACGGAGCTCGTTCAGGAGTCCAGCGAAAGGCTCAAGGCCATTGAATCGCTGCTTCCTGAAGCCCTGCGGCCCGCCGTTCAGGCCGGACCGATTGACGGTGAAACCTGGTGCCTGCTGGTAAATGGCAATGCGGCTGCTGCAAAAATCCGGCAGTTGCTCCCCCTGATCCAGGCGCGCCTTCTCGGCAAAGGTTGGAAGGTTACATCAATTCGGCTCAAGATACTAATAGCCAAAAAGTAGTCGTCCAGACCGGCTCACAGAAGCCTCAATACGTCCTGGCCCGCATGTTGATCACATTGCCTGCTACCAATTTCGTAGCGTATGGTACCCATATGGCATGGGGAAGGCAACAGGAAAGGAGAAATGGTGCCGCTTGTCGGAATCGAACTGACGACCTACCGCTTACAAGGCGGTTGCTCTACCAACTGAGCTAAAGCGGCACAAAGCTATTTTACTTGACCCGTTTCAGTGAAGGCCGTGTGCGCGGCGACTTGGGCGGATCCGGCGGCTCGGAACCGTCATCGGCTTGCGTATCAGCGTTGCTTTCGGGCACCAGCTGCATGATCTTTTCCGGGCCTTCCGCCGGGCTGTGCGGGTGCGCAGCCGGCGCGGCAGCCACCGGAGGTGCGCCATGAGGGTCTTCGGCACCCGCCTCAGCACCGGAAACCGGACCGGCGGAAGCCGCAACCATGGGAAAGGCCATGCCTTGCCCGTTTTCACGGGCATAGATCGCAATCACGTGGCTGATGGGCACCATGATTTCCCGGGCACTGCCGGCAAATCGCGCCTTGAACTCGATGAAATCGTTGCCGAGCTTGAGCGACGAGGTCGCGTCAAAACTGATGTTGAGCACGATCTCGTTGTTCTTGACGTACTCGCGCGGCACCTGCACGGTGTCATCCACCGACACGGCCACATAAGGCGTGAAGCCGTTGTCGGTGCACCACTCGTACAAAGCCCGTATCAAATAAGGGCGGGTCGACGTGGAGTCCAGGGCGTTCATGAATTCAGCCAAGTTAAATCCGAAACAGCGTGTCACACTCTTCGCCAGCCGGGGCCGCGGAACCGGCTTCGCCGGGCCGCAGGCGCAGCGCCCCCTCGGGGGGCAGCGCAGTATGCGAAGCGACAAGCGTGGGGGCCATTACTTTCGCATGACCTTTTCGGACGGCGTCAGTGCTTCGATATAGGCGGGGCGCGAAAAGATGCGCTCCGCGTACTTGAGCAGCGGGGCGGCATTTTTCGACAGGTCAATGTCGTAGTAGTCCAGGCGCCACAGCAGCGGGGCAATCGCCACGTCCAGCATGGAGAAGTTGTCGCCGAGCATGAACTTGTTTTTCAGGAAGATCGGTGCGAGCTGTGTCAGGCGGTCACGGATGTGCGAACGGGCCTTTTCAAGCGCCTTTTCGTTGCCTTTGGAGGCGCGCGATTCCAGCGTGCTGACATGGACGAACAGTTCTTTTTCGAAGTTCAGCAGGAAGAGGCGCACGCGCGCACGGTCAACCGGGTCGCCGGGCATGAGTTGCGGGTGCGGAAAGCGCTCGTCGATGTACTCGTTGATGATGTTCGATTCGTACAGGATCAGGTCGCGCTCGACCAGGATAGGTACCTGCCCGTATGGGTTCATCACATTGATGTCTTCCGGCTTGTTGTACAGGTCAACATCGCGGATTTCGAAATCCATGCCCTTTTCAAACAGCACAAAACGGCAGCGGTGCGAGAAGGGGCAGGTCGTGCCTGAATAAAGGACCATCATGGTGCGGAACTCCTAAATGCAAAGGAGTGGATACATTGAAAGCATCCACTCCAGAAGGTGCCGGGAGCTTAGCCCCGGCGAAAAATTACTTGACGTCTTTCCAGAACGCCGCATTCAGGCGCCAGGCAACAAAGGTCAAGCCGAGAAGGAAAATCAGCACCCAGACGCCGACACGAATACGGGTGTTCTGGGCCGGCTCGCCCATCCATTGCAGGTAGCCCACAAGGTCGCCCATCGCCTCGTCATACTGCAACTGCGTCATGGTGCCGGGGGTGAGCTGCTTCCAACCTTTAAAAATCTCCACTTTGTGGCCGTGCTCTTCCTTGTAGTCGTACTGCGGCTCGCGCGTACCCTGCAGTTCCCACAGCACATGCGGCATGGCCACACTCGGGAAAGCGCGGTTGTTCCAGCCCGTGGCTTTGGTGTTGTCGGGGTAGTAGCTGCGCAGGTAGGTGTAAAGATAGTCGGCACCCGTGCCGCCGGCACCCGATCGCGAACGTGCAATCACGGTCAGGTCGGGCGGATTGCCGCCGAACCAGTCCTTCGCCTGCTTGGGATCAATCGCGGCCTTCATGGTGTCGCCGACTTTTTCGGTCGTGAACAGCAGGTTGTCCTTGATTTGCTGCTCGGTCAGGCCGATGTCTTTCAGGCGGTTAAAGCGCATGAAAGCAGCGGAGTGGCAGTTCAGGCAGTAATTGACGAACAGCTTGGCACCGTTTTGCAGCGAGCCCAGGTCATTCGTGTTGTTCGGTGCCTTGTCCCAGGCAATACCGCCTTCGGAAGCGTGTGCACCGGCAACCAGGCCGAGGGCCGCGATCAGGGAAAAAATCAGTTTTTTCATTGTTGTTATCTCCTGCTTAGTGACCGTGGAAAATAATACGGTCAGGCGGCGTTTTGGGCGTACCCAGGCGGCTCCACCACGGCATCAAAAGGAAGAAACCAAAATAGAACAGGGTGCCGAGCTGGGACACGCGCTCACCGATGGCCGATGGCGGCTGAACGCCCAGGTAACCGAGCACCAGGAAATTCACGACAAAAATGCCGTAGAGGTATTTGTGCCAGTCAGGGCGGTAGCGGATGGACTTGACCGGGCTATGGTCCAGCCATGGCAGGAAGAACAGGATGATGACCGCACCACCCATCACGACCACGCCCCAGAACTTGGCGTCGATACCCTTGATCATCATGCCCCAGAGCTCGCCCAGGAAAGGCACGCCGGCCAGCGGTTTGGCCAGCGCATCCAGGCCTTGCGCGATGCCGGCGCCGGCGGAGGGAATGACCAGGCCGATCCAGTTGGCGATGGAAGGCAGCAGGCCCAGCAGCAAGGCCGCGCCAATGGCAATCACCAGCACCGCCGGTTTGAAGATGCCGGAGAGTTTGCGGGCGGCAAGCACTGCGGCGACGATCGCGATGATGCCCAGCGCACCGGCCATTTCACCGGTGATGGCGCGCAGCATGGAGTAGTAAGGCGTGAAGTACCAGACCGGTGCGATGTGTGCCGGCGTCTTCAGCGGGTCGGCCGGGATGAAGTTGTTGTACTCCAGGAAGTAGCCGCCGAACTCGGGCGCGAAAAAGATGATCGCCGTGAAGATCATCAGGAAGACGCTCACACCAAAGATGTCGTGCACCGTGTAATAAGGGTGGAAGGGAATGCCGTCGAGCGGGTGGCCTGCGGCGTCCTTCGGTGCATTCGGGCCCTTGATTTCAACGCCGTCAGGGTTGTTGGAGCCGACTTCATGCAGTGCGATGATGTGCGCAGCCACCAGGCCCAGCAGCACCAGCGGCACGGCGATGACGTGGAAAGCAAAGAAGCGGTTCAGCGTCGCGTCGCCGACCACATAGTCGCCGCGGATCAGCAGCGCCAGGTCAGGGCCGATGAAAGGGATGGCGGCAAACAGGTTGACGATCACCTGGGCACCCCAGTAGCTCATCTGGCCCCATGGCAGCAGGTAGCCCATGAAGGCCTCGGCCATCAGGCACAGGAAAATCGCGCAGCCGAAGATCCAGACCAGCTCACGCGGCTTGCGGTAGCTGCCGTAGAGCAGGCCGCGGAACATGTGCAGGTAGACCACCACGAAGAAGGCCGAAGCACCGGTGGAGTGCATGTAGCGGATCAGCCAGCCCCAGGGCACGTCGCGCATGATGTATTCGACAGAGCCGAAGGCCAGCGCGGCATCGGGCTTGTAGTTCATCGTCAGGAAGATGCCGGTGACGATCTGGATGACCAGCACCAGCATGGCCAGCGAGCCGAAGACGTACCAGAAGTTGAAGTTCTTCGGTGCGTAGTACTCGCTCATGTGCTCTTTGTAGAGCTTGCTGGCGGGAAACCGGTTGTCGACCCAGTTCATCGCCTTGACGGCGAGCGGGGCATCGGGGGAAATTTCTTTGAATTCAGCCATAACTGATCCTGGTTCGGTGGGATTCTTTGGCAAGCACCTGGTACGCGGCAGAAAGGTCGGCGGGTATCAGGTGCTGGCTACAGGGTCTTGTGAAGGAGCTTGGTTAACGCGGGTTACGGCAAGCGCCTTCAGGCCTTCTTGTCTTCACCAATCAGCAGACGGGTGTCCGAAAGGTACATGTGCGGCGGCACTTCCAGGTTGTCCGGCGCGGGCTTGTTCTTGTACACGCGGCCAGCCATGTCGAAGGTCGAGCCATGGCAGGGGCACAGGAAACCGCCGGCCCAGTCGTTGGGCAGCGAAGGCTGCGCGCCAGGCTGGAACTTGTCGGAAGGCGAGCAGCCCAGGTGCGAGCAGATGCCCACCACCACAAGCGTTTCGGGCTTGATGGAGCGGTTTTCGTTGCGGGCGTATTCAGGGGTCAGTTCGTCGGGCTTGCGCTCGGATTTGGGGTCGGCCAGGAGGGCGTCGACCTTGGGCAGCTCGGCGAGCTGCTCGGGCGTGCGTTTGATGATCCAGACGGGCTTGCCGCGCCATTCCACCGTGATCTTTTCGCCGGGCTTCACACCGGAGATATCGACCTCGACGGCCGCACCGGCAGCCTTGGCTTTTTCGGAGGGCTGGAAAGTGCTGACAAAGGGGATTGCGGTGGCTGCAACGCCTGCGCCGCCTACAGCGCAGGTGGCCACGAGCCAGTTTCTTTTATCTTTATCGACGGGGGCGCCGTGGGGCACACCGTTCGCGCTTGCTTCGCTTGCTTGGGTCATGAGAGTCCTTCAAGAACTGGCTTGAAATAGGCTTGGTGGGAGGCTTAGTGGGGTCAACCCGCAATTGTAGCGGAGCGCGATGTCGTTTTTCAAGGCAGAGGGCCCGGCCCGGGCGGTGGCGGCCCGCATGGCTGGGCTGGAAGTGCCTGTTTTTAAGGCAGTCGGCCGCCTTCGCATACTTTGTTGCAAGCCGCCCCTTCCGCGCCGCCCGAAAACACGGCCAGCCTTCATAATCATTTTTTTCAGAACGCCGGTACGGCCGGCAACCGCTGCCAATAACAGGAGAGACTCATGGGAATGATGCAGGAATTCAAGGAATTTGCCGTCAAGGGCAATGTGATCGATCTGGCCGTAGGCGTGATCATTGGCGCCGCTTTCGGCAAGATCGTCGACGCCGTGGTGAGCGACCTGATCATGCCGCTGGTGGGCCTGGTCTTCGGCAAGCTGGACTTTTCCAGCATGTACGTATTGCTTGGCACCGTGCCGCCGGGCACCGACATGTCGCTTGAAGCCCTCAAAAAAGCCGGCGTCCCGGTCTTTGCCTACGGCCACTTCCTGACGGTGAGCGTCAACTTCGTCATCCTGGCCTTCATCATTTTCCTGATGGTCAAGCAGATCAACCGGCTCAAACGCCACCACGAAGCCGCGCCACCGCCCGCCGCGCCGCCTGAAGACATCGTGCTGCTGCGTGAAATCCGCGACAGTCTAAAAAAGTAAGCACCCCCCTGTGGTCCGCTCACTTCGTGTAGCGGGCCTCTCCCCTGCAGGGGACGGCGCCTTGCGGCTGGCAAAGCCAGACCGCGGCCCTCGCTTGAAAGATATCTACCCCCCTGTTGCCCGCTCACTTCGTGTAGCGGGCCTCTCCCCTACAGGGGACGGCGCCTTGCGGCTGGCAAAGCCAGACCGCGGCCCCCGCTTGCGAAGAGACGGTGCTTGCTATTGATTCAATAGCTGCTAGCGCAGACTGCTATTGGGTCAGAGCCCGATTTCGCTTGATTTTTAGCTGGCGCGCCATGCGAACAGCCGCCAGCAAGCTGGATGCGTCCGCGCGCCCCGTGCCGGCGATGTCAAACGCCGTGCCGTGGTCTGGGCTCGTGCGCACCAGCGGGAGGCCCAGCGTCACATTCACGCCCTGCTCCACGCCCAGGTACTTGACCGGGATCAGCCCCTGGTCGTGGTACATCGCCACCACCACGTCAAACTCGCCGGGCTTGCCGGCGGCATGGCGCGCGCGCATGAATACCGTGTCGGGTGCGAAGGGACCGCTCACATCCAGCCCTTCTGCGCGGGCGGTAGCGATGGCCGGCGCGATGATGGCCTGCTCTTCGCTGCCGAACAGTCCGCCTTCACCGGCGTGCGGATTCAGCCCCGCCACCGCAATGCGCGGTGCCCGGCCCAGGCTGGCAGCCACTGCGCGATGGGTGATGCGCAAGGTCTGCAACACGTTGTCAAAGGTGACGGCCTCAATGGCGTGCCGCAGTGACATGTGAATGCTCACCAACACGGTCTTGAGTTCGTCGTTGGCCAGCATCATGCGCACCGGCACGTCCGCCGCCGATTTACCCAGAAAAGCGGCAGCTTCAGCCTGGAGCATTTCGGTGTGGCCCGGAAAGGCCGCTGCCCAGCCGCCGGCCGCCGCCAATGCTTCCTTGTGGATGGGCGCTGTCACCATGGCGCACGCCTCACCGGCCAGCACGCTGCGGGCAGCCCAGACGATGCAGTCGGCCGCGGCCTGGCCCGCCTGCGCATTGACCTGGCCGTAAGGCACGGCCTCCAACTCGCATTTTTGCAACACCCCGATGCAATGGGGCGGCACCCCCACCGCATCGGCCAGGGCGTCCAGCCGGGCCACCGGCAGCGCCAGCGGGGACGCTGTCAGCGCGGCAGCGCGGCGCATCGTGGCGACATCACCCACCACGGTGCAGCCCGCCATTTCAACGGGTGCATCGCGAAAAGCCCTGGCGATGATCTCCGGGCCGATGCCGGCGGCGTCACCCATGGTGATGAGCAGCGGCTTGTTCACAAGCCGGGCGCCGCCGCGGTGAATTGCGGCCGCAGGGTGCATTTGGTTACAGGACAGCCCATAATCACAAAGAAACAGGTCAACACACCGGCTGCACAGCGCGGCGCCGGATCAATGAATTCAGGGGGGTCGGTCAGATGCATGCTGGGGGTATTTTGGCGCAAACCACATCGCAGCGGCAGCCCGCCAGCGCACAGGACATCAGCCTGCCATGAATGCTGCCATGCCCGTCCTGATGTCCGACGGTGAAATGATGCTGTGGAGTGCTGCGGCCGGCGCACTTGGCCTGGTGCTGCTGCTGGCCCTGGCCGATGCCCTTTACAGCCGCACCCGCGCTGCCTGGCAGACCCTGGCTTACCTCGTGCTTTGCTGGCTGGTGGTGATGCTGCTGTGCGGCCTGCCCATGGAGCTCTGGCCGGACGGCAAGGAGTCGCTGGGCATTGCGCAACTCCTTGTCGGGCCGGCTTGCGCGTCGATGGGCAGCTTCGGCGCCAGCAAATGGCTGTCGGCCCACCAGCGCGACCACCTGATGAAGGTCAGCCTGTTAACCATCACCCTGGTCTGCATCGCCGGCGGGCCGCTCTGCCTGCTGCTGGAGCCGCAGTGGGCCCTGCCCGCCTCGGCAACGCTCGCCGTCGTCAATCTTTCCGTGGTGCTGTGGCTGTCGGTTCGCGCCACGCAACTCGGTGACCGGATGGCCTGGGGCCTGGCGCTGGGCTGCCTGCTGACGCTGCCCGCGCAGATCGGCCTGTACGGCCTGGCGCTGAGCCCCACCCGGTTTTCACTGCCGCTGCAGGCCGGCGTGGCCATGGCAGCCTTGCTCAGTGTGGTCATCACGGCCGCCATGCTGTGGCTGCGCAACCGGCAGACGCGGCAATTGAAGCACGGCGAAGCGTCGGGGCACGACCCGATCACCCAGCTCTATGACGGCGTGGCGWTGGTGCAGAAAATCATCCGTGCGCAGCGCCGGCGTCTGCGCACGCGGCGCGACGGCGCGCTGATGGCCGTGCTGCTGTTCGAGCCCGAAGGCCTGCTGCCCCAGATCGGCCAGGCCGGCCTGAACGAAATCTATATCCAGATGGCGCGCCGCATTCAGCGTCACACCGGCGCCGTCAACCCGGCCGGCCGCTACTATGACCGCTGCTTTGTCGTGCTGCTGGAAACCATGCATTCGCCGCGCTGGATACGCACACTGGGCCTGCGCGTGGCCTCCGACCTGCGCCGGCCGATGGACGTGACGGCCCTGGGCGGGGGGCGTGCCCGGATCAAGCCGGACATTGCCGTCGGCATCGTTCATCTGTCGGTCGCCGGCAAGGACGTCGCCCAGCTGCTGCACGAAGCGCAGTCTGTGGCGCAGGCTGCCCGCGCCATGCGCTCCCGCGCCGCGCTGCTGGACCCGGAAACCCGCACCGCCGTGCCGGTGGAGCATGCCGAGCTGGGCTCCAGCTGGCATGCGCTGCGAAACGCCGCGCCGCAAACACCGCTGCGGGCCAAACCCGCCAGTTCCAACACCGGCCGCGCCGGGCGGCAGCGCCACAAGCCGGCCTGATCCTCTCGGGAAAAAGCTTCAGGCCGGGTTGTCGATGTCGATGAACTGGTGGGCAAGGCCCAGCTGCGTGGCAACCTGCGCCGCCACGGCCGGCGCGCCGTAGCGCTCGGAGGCGTGGTGCCCACAGGCGATGAAGGCCACGCCCATCTCGCGCGCGTAGTGCGCCTGGGGTTCGGAAATCTCGCCGGTGATGAAGGCGTCGGCGCCTGCGGCAATCGCCGCCTCAAAATACCCCTGCGCGCCGCCCGTGCACCATGCTATGTTTTTAATAGCTGATTGCGCTGGTCCTGCTTTGGTTACAACCCGATTAAGTACTTTTTCCAGATGTGTTGCCAGTGCGCCGGCATCTGAAAATTCCCCTCCGTCGACGCGCCCACCGATAAAACCCAGGTCCTGTTCGCCGAAACGCCCCGTCGCCGTGAGGCCCAGTTGCAAGCCCAGCTGGGCGTTATTGCCGAGCTCGGGGTGCGCGTCCAGCGGCAGGTGATAGGCGTAGAGGTTGATGTCGTGCGCCAGCAACAAGGCCAGGCGCTGCTTCATCCAGCCCGTGACGCGGCCGTCCTGGCCACGCCAGAACAGGCCGTGGTGCACAAAGATGGCGTCGGCCTGCGCCGCAATGGCCGCTTCGATCAGCGCCAGGCTGGCGGTAACGCCGGAAACAATCTTGCCGACCGAGGGTTTGCCTTCGACCTGCAGACCGTTGGGGCCGTAGTCCTTGAAGCGCGCGGGCTGCAAAAGCGTGTCAAAGGCCTGCAGCAAGTCCTGTCGTGTGGTGCTCATGGCCCCATTGTCTCAGGGCGCTGCTTCAGGACGCTCAGCTTTTCTCAAGGCCCAGCAACGCGTCCTTGAGCATGAAGTCCGCCGGAACGGACCCCAGCCAGATGCCCAGCACCATGCGAAAGAACTCCGCATCACCGACCGCTGCGCCCTGCGGCTGCTCGGCGATGAAAAAGCTGGTGCCCTTGCCCGGAACAAACTCCATCGCGAACGAATCGCCGGGCATCAGCTTGCTGCGGCCCGAGAAGATATCGATCAGACGGTTGCTCGACACCGAGTGGCGGCTGACAGCGTCGCGGCTTGAGTTGTCGGCCATGCCGCGCAGGAAGAGCCGGCCCAGGTCGGTGCCGGAGACTTCGCGTAGCGCCACAAAGGCCAGGCGTATGGGCGTTCCCAGCTTCATCGCCTCGTCGGCCGACGAGACCTTGCGGCTCGTGTACAGGGCCATGTCATAGACCTTGAAAATGGCCTTGAAGCGGGTGCCGGCGCCGTTGAGCTGCAGTGTGGTGCCCTGCGCCACCACACTGGCCGGAAATTTCGTCGCCGTGGGTGCGGCCAGAACCGGCAATGCCAGTCCCGCCGAACCCGCTGTCAATGCGGCCGCGCCACGCGCGAGCCAGGTCCGCCTTGAACACTGATGCATGTTGTCACCTCCGTTATGGTTGTTGACCGCGGGCGGCGGTTCAGGCTGCCCGCGGCTGCGGCCTTGCGGCAGCCAGGAACATGGTACCGGAGCCAGCCGGCATGCTTCCTTACAGCGAGCGGGGACCCGAAGCGATAAACTCCATCAGTTGGCGCCGCGCCCCTTCCGGCCCTGTGCCGCCCCGGATTCCCGCCCCCTTTCGTCTTCCGCACCTTCGTACCGGCACGCCGACCCTCACGCCTCATGAAACGCACCTGGCTTCTTTTTTCCCAAACCGTCACCGTCCTGCTGGCGGCCTACTTCGTGGTGGCCACGCTCAAGCCGCAGTGGCTGGACCGCGGCAACATGCCGGGCGTGTCCGTCATCGAGGCCCCGGCCGGCACCGCACCGCGCAGCGGCGGTGCCGGAAGCGGCTTCGCATCGGCGGCCAAAGTTGCCTCGGCAGCGGTGGTCAGCATCAACACCAGCAAGGCCGCCGCCAAAAACCCGCATGCCGAAGACCCGTGGTTCAAGTTTTTCTTCGGCGACCAGAGCCCCAATGAACCGCAGGGCGGACTGGGCAGCGGCGTCATCATCAGCGCCAGCGGCTACATCCTGACCAACAACCACGTGGTGGAAGGCGCCGACGAGATCGAAGTCATCCTCAACGACACGCGCAAGGCAAAAGCACAGGTCATAGGCACCGACCCGGACACCGACCTGGCCATCCTCAAGATCGACCTGGACAAGCTGCCCGTCATCGTGCTGGGCAACTCCGACGCCTTGCAGGTGGGCGACGCCGTGCTGGCCATCGGCAACCCGTTTGGCGTGGGCCAGACGGTCACCGGCGGCATCGTGAGCGCACTGGGGCGCAACCAGCTGGGCATCAACACCTTTGAAAATTTCATCCAGACCGACGCCGCCATCAACCCCGGCAACTCGGGCGGCGCGCTGGTCGACGTGAACGGCAACCTGATGGGCATCAACACCGCGATTTATTCGCGCTCGGGGGGCTCCATGGGCATTGGTTTCGCCATCCCGGTGTCGACTGCCAAGCTGGTGCTCGACGGCATCGTGAAGGACGGCCAGGTCACGCGGGGCTGGATCGGCGTGGAGCCGCAGGACCTCAACCCCGAACTCGCTGAAACATTCGGCCTTCCGGCGGCTGCGGCCAAAGAGGGTGGTGTCATCATCACCGGCGTTCTGCAAAACGGCCCGGCCGCGCAGGCCGGCCTTCTACCCGGCGACGTGATCACCGCCGTGAACGGCAAGGGCGTACGCAACGTGAGCCAGTTGTTGACCGCTGTGGCAGCCCTCAAGCCCGGCACGCCGGCGCCGTTGACGGTGCTGCGCAAGGACAAGCAGACCGAGATCCCGGTGACGCCCGGCAAGCGCCAGCGGCCCAAGGTGCAGCAGCGCTGACCAGCCGGGGCGCCGTCAGCACGCTGCAATCGTGCATGAAGATGCTACCAAATTAATAGCGACTTGCGCACGGCCACATTGGGCTGTGGCCGTTTTTTTCCAAAAAGATTTGACGTCCCGTGCATGCGGGAGGGGCTGAGCCGGCGAGCGCCGGCGGAAGTCAGGGTTTGGCTACTTCGGTGTCGCTGTCAGTCTCTGGCACCTTGGTGTGCTTGACGAACAGCAGGGCCGCCAGGATGCCGACCTCATACAGTCCGCCCACCACCATCAGCAGCATGATCATGGAGCCGGCGTCGGGCGGCGTGACCAGGGCGGTGCCGATGGCGGCGATCACCCAGAAATAGCCGCGGTACTGGCGCAGCTGGGCCACGGTGAGTATGCCCATGCGCACCAGCAGGATCACCGCAATCGGCACTTCAAAGGCCAGCCCGAACGCGAGGAACATGCCCAGCACGAAGCTCAGGTATTCCTCGATGTCCGGCGTCGCCGTGATGGACTTGGGCGCAAAGCTCTGGATGAAGGCGAACACCTGGCCAAACACGAAGTAATAACAAAACGCCACGCCGATGAAAAACAGCAGGGTGCTGGAAATCACCAGCGGCATGACCAGTTTTTTCTCATGCGAATACAGGCCCGGTGCGACAAAGGCCCACACCTGGTACAGCACCACCGGCAGCGCGATCATGAAGGCGGCCATGAAGAGGATCTTGATCGGCACCACGAACGGCGTGATCACGCTGATGGCGATCAGCGTGGCGCCCTTGGGGAGCGTGGCCACCAGCGGGGCGGCCATCAGGTCATAGAGTGCGCTGGCGCCGGGGTACACCGCCAGCACGGCGGCCGCAATGCCGATGGCAATCACCGCTTTGATCATCCGGTCGCGCAGCTCCACGAGGTGCTGCACAAAAGGCTGCTCGGTGCCCGCGAGTTCGTCGGGCTTGTCGGTGTGGGGATCGCTCATGAGGGGAATTTGCGCTGGTGGGGCTGCGCGGGGAGGCACGCAAACAGGAAGGAATCAGCAGGAAAGCAGCTCAAGGCATGCGGCCCGGCTGCGGACGGAAGCGCGCCACGCGGGCCGCGCCGGACTGGGCCTTGGTGCGTACGCCCGAACGGGCCTTGTACCACTGGGGCGTCGCGCCCTGCTTGAGCCGCCACTTCTTTTTCGGGTGCCTGTACTCGGGGAAGATTTCCATGCCCGGCAAAGCGCCGGAGGACGACTCTCCCGTGGCCTCGGCCCAGGATTTTTCGAAATCGCTGGCGTTGGTCTGGATGGAGTTCTCGACGTCACGGGCGGCGCCCTCAACGGTTTCCTTCATCTTCTTGAGCTCGTCCAGCTCCATGGAGCGGTTGACCTCGTTTTTGACGTCGGCCACATAACGCTGGGCCTTACCCAGCAACGTACCCACGGTACGCGCCACGCGCGGCAGCTTCTCCGGGCCGATAACGATCAGCGCCACGGCGCCGATGAGCGCCATTTTGGAGATGCCTAGATCAATCACTGCAGAAGGTGTCGCTGGAAGGTTGCGTCAGATGATTGCGCTCAAGACTTCTGCTTGGCTTCAACGTCGATTGTCGTTTTGTCAGCGGCCTGGGCGTTGGTCACGCTGGCGGGCGGCACGGGCACGTCGGCGGGCGTCTGGCTGCCGTCCTTCATGCCGTCTTTAAAACCCTTGACGGCGCCGCCGAGATCGCTGCCCATGTTTTTGAGCTTTTTGGTGCCGAACACCATCACCACGATCAACAGCACGATCAGCCAGTGCCAAATGGAAAATGAACCCATGATTTGCTCCTAATCTGTAAATACAGGTGTAAATGCAACATTGCCGGTTTGGGGCGGTTTGCACGCAATTGCGTTGATTCTAAAGGCCCTGCCTGCCGGAAAACCGATTACACACATTGGCCTACCGGTTTAGTGTGGTTGTGCGCACCAGGGTTCCCTTTGGCTTGTAACCCTTCTAGCCCTTCAGCCATGGCCGCGGGCCGCCGATCACGTGAAAGTGCAGGTGATGCACCTCTTGGCCACCCTCGGCGCCGGTATTGGTCACGATCCGGTAGCCGCCCTCCGGATAGGGGTTACAGCCCTGCTCCATCGCCAGTTTGGGGGCCAGCACCATCATGCGCCCCAGCAAAGCAGCGTGTTCGGGGCCGACCTGGGCCATGGACGGAATATGGTCCTTGGGAATGATCAGGAAATGCACGGGCGCCCACGGGTTGATGTCGTGAAAAGCGTACAGCTCGTCGTCTTCGTACACCTTCCGGCTTGGAATGGTGCCCGCAGCGATCTTGCAAAAAATGCAGGTGTCGGAATGGTTCATGGCTTGGGTCGTGGCTGAAAGGGCTTATGTGGGGCGATGGCTGTTAAAACGCATCCAGCCGCGCACGCAGCGGTACAGGTACCAGAGGCAGACAATGCCATAGGCCACCCACCCCGGCACAATCAACAGCCACAGCGGCGACAGAAGCACCAGCCAGGCCAGCGTCCACCAGAAGGTGCGGATCATGTAGTTGTGGTGGTCGATGTAGAGCGCATCGGTTTCATCCGCGCGGCGAATGTAGTTGATGATGACGGCGATCACCGCAAACACACCGCCGCTGAACCAGGCCAGCGTGTGCAGGCCGTACAGCACATGCATGACGGCGCGGTCGTTGGGATTCTTGCCTTCGAATTCGGCCAGGTCGGTTTCCATGCGTTCAGGTTCCAGTCAAAGCGATATCAGGGAGAAGAAAAATCAGCCACGGTGTGGGGCCAGGAAACGCCCGTCTCAGGGCTTTTCGGCCGCATCACGGTGCTGGGCCTTGCGCAAGGCTTTTTCCTCGATGCCGCTGGTGCCTTCGCGGCGCTCCAGCTCGGCAATCACGTCCAGCGGGCTGAGGCCGTAATGCGCCAGCGCAATCAGGCTGTGAAACCACAGATCGGCCACTTCGCCAACCAGCTTGCCCTTGAGCTCTGCCGTGGGCCCGCCGCGGTCGATGTCTTTGGCCGCCATCACGGTTTCCGTGGCTTCTTCGCCGATTTTTTTCAGGAAAGCGTCGGGGCCTTTATGCAGCAGGCGCGCCACATAGCTGGTGTCCGGGTCACCGCCGTTGGCCGCCTTGCGGCTTTCGATGATCTGCGCCAGGCGCTGGAGGGAGTCATTCGTGGTCATGTTTGCCGGAGTCTGTTGATGCTTTTTTATACATGGTTGTCGGGTCTTTCAGGACCGGCTCGGTCACCACCCATTGACCGTCTTTATACACACTGAAAAAGCAGCTGTGGCGGCCCGTGTGGCAAGCTATGCCCKGCGTGTGGCCCAGCTGCGTCACCTTGAGCAGGATCACGTCGTTGTCGCAGTCCAGGCGGATCTCATGCACCGTTTGCTGGTTGCCGGATTCCTCACCCTTGTGCCAGAGCCGCCCGCGCGAGCGGCTGAAATACACCGCCTGACCAAGCTCGGCAGTTTTTTGCAGCGCCTCCCGGTTCATCCAGGCGAACATGAGCACATCGCCGCTGGAGGCTTCTTGTGCAATGACGGGGATCAGGCCCTTGTCGTCCCAGCTGACTTCATCTAACCAGTTCATGGTGTGTATTGTCCAAGATTGCGTTGAACAGCTGTATTACAAGCCGCCAAACCACGGGGGCTCTGTGCTGACGCCAGTTTCGCCGGAAAATGATTCGCTATCAAATCAGGAGCTGCTTGCGCCTGTATTCATTGGGCTACAGGCCAAAACCGCTTAAGAAATGCTACAGACGGACAGGGATGCCGCGTGCCGCCATGTGAGCTTTCGCCTGCTGCACCGTGTATTCACCGTAATGAAAAATGCTGGCGGCCAGCACCGCGTCGGCGCCGCCGGTCTGTATGCCGTCGGCCAGATGCTCCAGGTTGCCGACGCCGCCCGAGGCGATCACGGGCACGCTGATGGCGTCACTCACCGCGCGGGTCAGGGCCAGGTCAAAGCCCGACTTGGTGCCGTCGCGGTCCATGCTGGTCAGCAAAATTTCGCCGGCACCGCGGCGCGCCATCTCGGTGGCCCAGGCCACGGCGTCCAGGCCGGTGTTCTTGCGCCCGCCATGGCTGTAGACGTCCCAGCCCGGGCCGACCGGTTCGCCGGCGGGTGTGAGGCGCTTTTCGCCTTCCGCGCCGCGGCGCTTGGCGTCGATCGCCACCACGATGCACTGCGAGCCGTATTTGGCAGAAGCGTCAGCGATCACCTGCGGGTTGGCGATGGCGGCCGAGTTGAAACTGGTCTTGTCGGCCCCGGAATTGAGAAGGCGACGCACGTCTTCAACGGTGCGCACACCGCCGCCAACCGTCAGCGGAATAAACACTTGCGAAGCCACCGCTTCGATGATCGGCAGGATCAGGTCGCGCCCGTCGCTGGTGGCGGTGATGTCGAGGAAAGTGAGCTCATCGGCGCCCTGCTCGTTGTAACGCGCGGCGATTTCGACCGGGTCGCCTGCGTCGCGCAGCTGGGTGAAGTTGACGCCTTTGACCACGCGGCCGCCAGTCACATCAAGGCAAGGAATGATTCGTTTGGCGAGCATGGGTTAGGACGCAGAAAACAACACGATTAGGGGGGCCGCTATCGCCAACGCCAGGCAAAACAGCAAAAAACCCGGTAAGGCTGAGAAGCCGTATTCAATGGCCACATATCCCAACACGGCGGCTACGCTCAACCCCACTGTGAGAATGACGCTCCAAAGTGGAATCTTGCGCTTGCTTAATGGACTAGCCATTCAACTCATCGGCTCTCGCCTGAGCTTTCTCAAAATCGAGATCACCGCTGTAAATCGAGCGCCCGCAGATCACACCTTCCACGCCCTCTTCCTCGACCTCGCAGAGCTTTTCGATGTCGGCCATGTTCGAAAGGCCGCCGGAGGCGATCACGGGAATCGTCAGCGCCTGGGCGAGCTTGACGGTGGCGTCGATGTTGATGCCGGTCAGCATGCCGTCGCGGCCGATGTCGGTGTAGATGATGGATTCGACGCCGTAGTCCTGGAATTTCTTGCCGAGGTCGATGACCTCATGGCCGGTCATCTTGCTCCAGCCGTCGGTGGCGACCTTGCCGTCCTTGGCGTCCAGGCCGACGATGATGTGGCCGCCGAAGGCCGTGCAGGCGTCTTGCAGAAAACCGGGGTTCTTGACGGCTGCGGTGCCGATGATGACGTAGCGCAGGCCGGCGTCAAGGTAGCGCTCGATGGTGTCCAGGTCACGGATGCCGCCGCCCAGCTGCACGTCGATTTCGCTGCCGACCTCGGCCAGTATCTGCTTGATGGCAGCCTCATTCTTGGGCTTGCCTGCAAAGGCGCCATTCAAATCCACCAGGTGCAGGCGGCGCGCGCCCTTGTCGACCCAGCTGCGCGCCATGGCGGCCGGGTCTTCGCTGAAGATGGTGGATTGATCCATGTCGCCCTGTTTGAGGCGGACGCAGTGACCGTCTTTCAGGTCAATCGCGGGGATAAGTAGCATGTGCGGTTAAAGACGGTAAAACGGTAAAGGACAAAACGGACGCTCAGGGTAACAAAAAGCCGGACGCCCCGGTACCGGGTCTGACCCAAGGTATTCAGGGATTCCAGTGCAGGAAATTGCGGTACAGGGCCAGCCCGTGGTCGGCACTCTTTTCGGGGTGGAACTGGGTGGCAAAAATATTATCGCGTGCAATCGCCGCCGTAAAGCGCGCGCCGTAGTCGGCCTCCCCCGCGATGTGGCGTGCATCCGACGGCCGGGCATAAAAGCTGTGTACAAAATAAAAGTACGCGCCGTCGGGAACTCCAGCCCAGACCGGGTGGGCCCTGGCCGTGCCCGCACCATTTTGGTAAACCTGGTTCCAGCCCATCTGCGGCACCTTGTAACGGCTGCCGTCGGGCTGGATTTTGCCGGCCAGCTCGAATTTGGTGACCTCCCCAGGGATTAATCCGAGGCCGGTGGTACCCACGCCGCCGTCGCCGGGCTGGCCTTCGTCGCTGTGGCTCAGCAGCATCTGCATGCCAACACAAACACCGAACAGCGGCTTGTTGGCCGCAGCGTGCAGCACCGACTCCAGCATGCCGGAATCTGCGAGCTCGCGCATGCAGTCGGCAATGGCGCCCTGGCCAGGCAGCACGATGCGTTCGGCCGACATCACATCTTCGGCCCGGGAGGTGACCAGCACGTCAAAGCCGCTGCCGCCCGCCACATGGCGAACAGCCTGTGACACGGAGTGCAGGTTGCCCATGCCGTAGTCGACCACGGCGACTGTTTTGGGTTTTGCCATTGAAAGTCGAAAGGTAGTTTGCTACGAATTTAATAGCTGCTTGCGCCCGTCACCATTGGTCTGGAGGCAAAAACAGGCATTAAAACAAGGATTGGACGTGTTCCCGGCGTTGAGTGCGAAGGGGTTACAGCGAACCCTTGGTCGATGGAATCACGCCTGCGGCGCGCGGATCGATCTCCAGCGCCATGCGCAGCGCGCGGGCAAATGCCTTGAACACGGTTTCGGCCTGGTGGTGGGCGTTCTCGCCCTTGAGGTTGTCGATGTGCAAGGTCACAAAGGCGTGGTTCACAAAGCCCTGGAAGAATTCGTAGGCGAGCTGGCTGTCGAAGGTGCCGATCATGCCGCTCTTGAAAGGAACATGCATCTCGAGGCCCGGACGGCCCGAAAAATCGACCACCACGCGCGACAGCGCCTCGTCGAGCGGCACATAGGCGTGGCCGTAGCGGCGCAGGCCTTTTTTGTCTCCCACAGCCTTGGCCACGGCCTGGCCCAGCGTGATGCCCACGTCTTCCACCGTGTGGTGGCCGTCAATGTGCAAATCGCCCTTGGCCTGGATGTCGAGGTCGATCAGGCCGTGGCGGGCGATCTGGTCCAGCATGTGGTCGAAAAAGCCTATGCCCGTGGAAAGGCTGGCTTTACCGGTGCCGTCCAGGTTGAGCTTGACGATGATCTGGGTTTCGGCGGTGTTGCGTGAAACCTCGGCAATGCGGGGAGCGTGGGTAGGGGTGGTCATAGGGATTTTTCAAGCGCCGCCAGCATTTGCACGTTCTCGTCCGCGGTGCCGACCGTCAGGCGCAAACAATTGGCCAGCAATGGGTGCATTTTAGAAACGTTTTTGACCAGGACCTTGCGCGATTTCATGCCTTCAAAGGTTTTGGCCGCATCAGGCACCCGCACCAGGATCATGTTGGCGTCGCTTTTCCAGGCTTTGACGCCCCTGGCCGCCATGCCGGCCAGGGCCTGCAGCAACACAGCACGTTGAGCCACCAGCTCCGCGGCCTGGGCGGCGAATTCACCCTGGTGCTCCAGCGCGAACAGCGCGCATTCGTAGTTGAGCACACTGATGTTGTAGGGCGGGCGCACCTTGTCGATCTCGGCAATCAGCGCTTTCGGGCCCATCATGTAGCCGATGCGCACGCCGGCCAGGCCGAACTTGCTCAGGGTGCGCATCAGCAGCACATGGCTGTGCCTGGCGATGCGGTCGATGTAGCTTTTGCTGGAAAACGGCTGGTAGGCCTCGTCCATCACGACCAGGCCACCTTGTTCGCCCACGGCTTCGATGATCTTTTCAATCACCGTGTCGTCCCACAGGTTGGCCGTCGGGTTGTTCGGGTAGGCCAGGTAAATGATGGACGGCTGGTGTTCGGCAATAGCGGCCAGCATGGCGGCTTGGTCGAGCTCAAAGTCGGCCGTCAGCGGCACGCCGATGAATTTGAGACCCTGCAGCTGCGCGCTCATGGCGTACATCACAAAGCCCGGCAATGGCGCCAATATGGAGCCCCCTTCCACATCGCAGGCCATGGCCAGCAGCGAGATCAACTCGTCCGAACCGTTGCCCAGCATGATGTCGAAGCCCTCGGGCATCTGCGCATAGTCGGCCAGGGCCTTGCGCAGATCATTCACGCGGCCATCCGGATAGCGGTTCAATGCCAGCGCACCCAGACGCTGGCCCAGATGGGCCTGCAGCGATGCCGGCAGGCGGTGCGGGTTCTCCATGGCATCAAGCTTGACCATGCCGGCCGAGTCCTGGATGGCGTAGGCATGCATGGACTGCACGTCCTGGCGAATCAGTTTTTTGAGCTCGGAGGCCAGTACGGTATCTGACTGTTTCATGATGGGTGAATTGATTCTGTCTGGCGGTATTGTGATTGCCGACTCGCTCAGCAACTGCTTTTCTGCACGAAAGCGGAGCCCGTGGGCATGCTCATGTTGGCCACGTCTTTGCGGTTCAGCAGCTCCCTGAACATGGGATCTACAAAAAGCTTCACGCATTCGCCGGAACGGAAAGTGCCACTCACAGGAAGCGTCAGCGACAAGATGTTTGAAACGGTCACCACAATGGAGCTGACGTCGCGATTGCCCTGCTGCGCACCAATGGCGTTGGCCAGCATAACGCCAGCAGAGCCCCCAGCAAGCGTCGCGCTACTTTGCTGAACCGAACTCAAACCATAGTAGGGCGAGGCAGATACTTCGGAGACCACTCCTGAAAGCTCAATCGCATTGGGAGGTTTCTCTGAGGGTTGCACCACGGACGCGCAGCCCTGCAACCCTGCCAGCGCAATGCAAGCAGCAACGACAAGATTCAGCGATCTGAAAATGCGGGTCATTTACGATTCAATCGGGTTTGGAAAGCCGCATTTCGGCCGCGCGAGCATGCGCCTGCAGGCCCTCGCCATAAGCAAGTTCTGCGGCGATCTTGCCGAGGACTTGCGCACCGGCTTCGCTGACTTCGATCAGGCTGGAGCGCTTCTGGAAGTCGTAGACACCCAGTGGCGAACTGAAGCGCGCCGTGCCGCTGGTGGGCAGCACGTGGTTGGGGCCGGCGCAGTAGTCGCCCAGCGATTCGCTGGTGTAGGCGCCCAGGAAGATCGCGCCGGCGTGTTTGAGCAGAGGCTCCCACTTGTGCGGGTCGTGGCTGGAGACTTCGAGGTGTTCGGGGGCAATGCGATTGCTGATCTCGCAGGCCTCTTCCATGCTGCGGGTGTGGATCAGCGCGCCGCGGCCGGTGAGGGACTTGGCGATGATCTCGGCGCGCGGCATTTCGGGCAGCAGCCGGTCAATCGCAGCCTGCACGGCATCGATATAGGCGGCGTCGGGGCACAGCAGGATGCTTTGGGCCAGCTCATCATGCTCGGCCTGGCTGAACAAGTCCATGGCCACCCAGTCGGCGGGCGTGCTGCCATCGGCCAGCACCAGAATTTCAGACGGGCCGGCAATCATGTCGATGCCCACCGTGCCGAAAACGCGCTTTTTGGCACTGGCCACGTAAGCATTGCCGGGGCCGGTGATCTTGTCGACCTTGGGCACGGTTTGCGTGCCGTAGGCCAGCGCGGCCACGGCCTGCGCGCCGCCGATGGTGAAGGCGCGGGTGACCCCGGCCACATAGGCGGCGGCCAGCACGAGCTCATTGCGCTCGCCTTTGCTCGACGCCGCCTGGTCGCCTGAGCCGCCCGTGGCTACGCTGCCGCGCACAGGCGTTGGCACCACCATAATGATCTCTTGCACACCAGCCACGTGGGCGGGGATGGCGTTCATGAGCAAGCTGGAAGGGTAGGCAGCCTTGCCGCCCGGAACGTAAATGCCCACCCGGTCCAGCGGCGTGACCTTCTGGCCCAGCAGCGTGCCGTCTTCGTCGCGATAACTCCAGCTCTCTCCCGATGCCTTCTTCTGTGCCTCGTGGTACTTGCGCACCCGGGCGGCTGCGGCCTGCAGGGCCTCGCGCTGGGCAGCGGGAATGGCATCAAATGCGGCCTTGAAATCCGCCTGCGTCAGTTCCAGCCCAGCCATCGACGCAGCTGACAGGCCATCAAAGCGCGCCGTGTATTCCAGCACCGCCGCATCGCCGCGCTGCTGCACATCGGCCAGGATGTCGGCCACGCGTTGCTCAATGGCCGCATCGGTGTCGGCAGACCAATGCAGGCGCGCCTTGAATTCAGCCTCAAAATCAGCTGAAACCGTTGACAGACGAGCGGGAGCAGCTATTAATTTCATAGCATCAAGATTTAAGGGAAGGTGCAGAGGTGGCGGCAGAAAAAGCGTTTATCAGCTTGCGGATGGGCTCTTGCTTGAGCTTGAGCGCAGTCTGGTTCACAACGAGGTGCGAGCTGATGTCCATGATGCGTTCGACCTCGACCAGGTGGTTGGCCTTGAGCGTGCTGCCGGTGGAGACGAGGTCGACGATGGCGTCGGCCAGGCCTGTGAGCGGCGCCAACTCCATGCTGCCGTAGAGCTTGATCAGGTCGACGTGCACGCCCTTGGTGGCGAAAAACTCGCGGGCAATCGCCACGTACTTGGTGGCCACTTTCAGGCGCGAGCCCTGGCGCACGGCGGCGGCGTAGTCAAAGCCCTCGCGCACGGCCACACTGATGCGGCATTTGGCGATTTGCAAATCGAGCGGCTGGTACAGGCCCTGGCTGCCGGATTCGATCAGCGTGTCTTTGCCGACCACGCCGAGATCGGCACCGCCGTACTGTACATAGGTGGGCACGTCGGTGGCGCGCACCAGCACCACACGCAGGCCGGGCTGGTTGGTGTCCAGGATCAGTTTGCGGGATTTTTCCGGGTCGTCGAGTACCTCGATGCCGGCGCTCTTGAGCAGCGGCAGGATGTCGTCGAAGATGCGGCCCTTGGATAAAGCAAGCGTGATCATGCTTTGACTCGCTCTATGTCGGCACCGATTCCGCGCAGCTTGGCTTCCATCTGGTCGTAGCCGCGGTCCAGGTGGTAGATGCGGTCCACCATGGTTTCGCCTTCGGCCACCAGGCCGGCAATTACCAGGCTGGCGGAGGCGCGCAAATCAGTAGCCATCACGGTGGCACCCGACAGCTTTTCAACGCCTTCCATGACGGCAATCTTGCCGTCGATCTGGATCTTGGCACCCAGGCGCACCATTTCGTTGACGTGCATGAAACGGTTTTCAAAAATCGTCTCGGTCACCGTGCTGCTGCCCTGTGCAATGGCGTTCAGCGCCATGAACTGGGCCTGCATGTCAGTCGGGAAGCCAGGGTATTCGGTCGTACGGAAGGATTGCGCCTTCATTCGGCCGCTGGCCTGGATGCGGATAAAGCCTTCGCCCGCCGTTACCACGGCGCCGGCTTCGCGCAGCTTGTCGATCACCGCGTCGAGGTGGTCGGCTCGGCCATGCTTCAAAACCACGTCACCACCGGCAGCGGCCACCGCGCACAAAAAGGTGCCGGTTTCAATGCGATCGGCCACCACCTGGTGGGTGCAGCCATGCAGGCACTCGACACCCTGAATGCGGATGCGGCGCGTGCCGTGGCCTTCAATCTTTGCGCCCATCTTGATGAGCATTTCAGCCAGGTCGCCAATCTCGGGCTCCTGCGCGGCGTTCTCCAGGATGGTTTCGCCTTCTGCCAGGCTGGCCGCCATCAGGAAGTTTTCAGTGCCGGTGACCGTCACCATGTCGGTGGTAATGCTGGTGCCCTTGAGTCGCTTCTGACCAGCCGGCAGCTTGGCGATCATGTAGCCGTGCTCCACGGCAATTTCAGCGCCCATGGCCTGCATACCCTTGATGTGCTGGTCGACCGGCCGCGAACCAATGGCGCAGCCGCCGGGCAGTGACACAGTCGCCTCGCCAAAGCGCGCCAGCAGCGGGCCGAGGGCCAGCACGGAAGCGCGCATGGTTTTGACGAGCTCATAAGGGGCTTCGGGTGAGCTCAGGCCGCCGGCATTGAGCACCACGGTGCTGGGCACGTCCTGGCTGCGTTCGGCCTGCACACCCATGTTGCGCACCAGCTTGAGCATGGTGGCCACATCCTGCAGGCGCGGCACATTCTGCAGCGTCACCGTGTCGGCTGTCAGCAGGGCTGCACACAGTTCCGGGAGCGCGGCATTCTTGGCACCGGAAATTTCGACCGTGCCGGCGAGTGATTTGCCGCCCCTGATGAGTAATTTGTCCATGTTCTTATTGCGTGTTGTTGTTGGCCCATTCGGTGGGCGTATACGTTTTCATCGACAGCGCATGCACTTCGTCGGTCTGCATGCGGCCACCCAGCGTGGCGTACACCTTCTGGTGGCGCTGGATCAAGCGCAGGCCCTCAAAGGCGCTGGAGATGATTGTCGCGTACCAATGGCGGCCGTCGCCCGACAGTTCGATATGTTCGCACGGCAGGCCTGCGGTGATGATGGATTGAAGTTCTTCGCTGGTCATAAGTTTTCTATTGAGGCATGAGACGAGTGTCTTCGCAAGCAGGGGCCGCGGAACTGGCTTTGCCAGGCCGCAGGCGCAGCGCCCCCGAGGGGCTGGAGCCCGCGGCTCCAAGCCTGCCTGCGCAGGCTTGGACGGGCGACAGAGGCGAAGCGTCTCGCGAGCCGCGGCCTGCAAGGCCTCGGGAGCGACACGAAGTGCGCGAACGTGGGGGCCATATCTCTAGTGTCTGATTTTGTAGCCTGTGCGCAGCATGTTGACCGCGACACCACTCACGACCAGCAGCGCGGTGGTCACGATACCCAGGCTCAGCCAGGGCGAAACATCGCTGACGCCAAAGAATCCGTAGCGGAACCCGTCAATCATGTAGAAAAACGGGTTCAGGTGGCTGACCTTTTGCCAGAAAGGCGGCAGCGAGTGAATCGAATAAAACACGCCGCTCAGGAAGGTCATGGGCATGATGACGAAATTCTGGAAGGCCGCCATCTGATCGAACTTTTCAGACCACAGCCCGGCGATGACGCCCAGCGCGCCCAGCATGGCGGCGCCGAGCACCGCGAACAGCACAATCCACAGCGGCGCCACAAAAGCGGGTTGGCCGAAAAATACGGTGACGGCAAACACGCCGGTACCCACCAGCAGGCCACGCGCGACGGACGAGCCGACGTACGCAAAAAACCAGTGCCAGTGCGACAGCGGCGTGAGCAGCACAAACACCAGGCTGCCCATGATCTTGCTCTGGATCAGCGACGAAGAGCTGTTGGCGAACGCGTTCTGCAACACGCTCATCATCACGAGTCCGGGCACCAGGAAGGCGGTGTAGCTGACCTGGTCGTAAACCTTGACCTGGTCCTGCAGCACGTGGCCAAAGATCAGCATGTAGAGCACGGCGGTCAACACCGGGGCTCCGACCGTCTGGAAACCCACTTTCCAGAAGCGCAGGGTTTCCTTGTAGAGCAGTGTTTGCCAGCCAGTCATTCAAAAGCCCCCACGCTTGTCGCTTCGCGTACTACGCGAGGCCTTGCAGGCCGCGGCTCGCGAGACGCTTCGCCTCTGTCGCCTGTCCAAAGCTGCTCAAGCAGCTTTGGAGCCGCAGGCTCCAGCCCCTCGGGGGCTGTGCTTGCTTGGGGCGGCCCGGCGCGGCGCACGGCCCTTCCCCGGATGAACGCGATCATGTTGCCACTCCCATTAAATTCAGTTCGGTGGCTTCTCCGGCCGGCTTTTTGTTCATGACGTCCAGGAACACATCTTCCAGGTCGGCCTTGCGGATTTCAACGTCTTCCGCGACCAGCCCCGCCTCACGGATGGCCGCGAGGTATTGTTCGATTTCATTGGCGTTGTGCGCCGGGAACTGCACGATGCGCCCGGTGATACGGGCCTGCGCGGCCAGGTGCACCGGCAATTCGCTGTCGATCTTGAAGCGCAACACGTTCGACGATGCTGCCTTGAGCAGCTCGGAAGTCTGAGCCAGCGCCACCACCCGCCCCTGCTTGAGCATGGCGATGCGGCTGCACAAAGCCTCGGCTTCTTCGAGGTAGTGCGTGGTGAGCAGCACCGTGCTGCCCTGCTTGTTGAGTTTGGCGATGAACTGCCACAGCGTCTGGCGCAGTTCCACATCAACGCCGGCGGTGGGTTCGTCGAGCACGATGACCTGCGGCTTGTGCACCAGCGCCTGCGCCACCAGCACGCGGCGTTTCATGCCGCCGGAGAGCTGGCGCATGTTGGCATTGGCTTTGTCGGCCAGCCCCAGGCTGACCAGCAGTTCGTCGATCCAGTCGTCGTTGCGTTTGATGCCGAAATAGCCGGACTGGATGCGCAGCGCCTCGCGCACGGAGAAAAAGGGGTCGAACACCAGTTCCTGGGGTACGACGCCGAGCTTTCGCCTTGCATTGGCATAGTCGGTGAGCACGTCGCTGCCATGCACCAGGACCCGGCCGCTGCTGGCACGAGAAAGGCCGGCGAGTATGCTGATGAGAGAGGTTTTGCCGGCGCCGTTGGGACCGAGCAGCCCAAAAAACTCACCCAGCCGGATGTCAAAACTGACGTCGTCAAGCGCCCGGACAATGGGACCTGTTTGGCTTCGCGCAGAGGAATAGGTTTTGGAGACGGACTGAAATGAGATCGCTGGCATTAGCCCATCATTTTAAGGGCTGGCGCCGTTTTATCCCGGCAGGTACCTGAATGCCCTGGGGGCGGCCGGTGCCGCAGCGGTACGGCTCAGGCCGTGGCAGGCACCAGCTCCGCCACGCCATAAAGGCCTGCCAGCTGGCGCAAGCGGACAGGCAAGCCGGTGACCGTGAACCCCTTGCCGGCGGCCAGCGCCTCACGGCGGCATTCAAGCAGGACGGCCAGAGCGGAAGAATCAAACTCGGTGAGTGCGCTCGCATCCACCACCACCCCGCCCGGCTGGGACTGCACAGCCTGCTTCAGGCCATGAGAAAAACCGGCAGCCACCGCATGGGTCAAGGCGGAAGGGAGTGTCAGCATGGCGCGGTCGCCGCTCAGGATTTCTTGGCGCCCGCGCCGGTATTGGACTGATTGCGCTGAACCAGGGAAGCGATCAGGCCATCAACGCCCTTGGCGCTGATTTCCTGGGCGAACTGGGTGCGGTAGGTTTCCACCAGCCAGACGCCCAGCACATTGAGGTCATAGATCTTCCAGCCCGTGGCGGTTTTTTCCATGCGGTAGTCCAGCTGGATTGGGTCGCCCCGGCCCAGAACTTCGGTGCGGACGACGACTTCAGTGTCTTCCGGAGCCGCGCGCAGCGGCTTGACATTGACACTCTGGTCGCTGACCTGTGCCAGTGCGCCGGAATAGGTGCGGATCAGCAGGACCTTGAACTCGTCCTGAAGCTTCTTTTGCTGCTCAGGCGTGGCCTGGCGCCAGTTGCGGCCGACGGCAGAGGCCGTCATGCGCGTGAAGTTCACATTGGGCATGATCTTGCTGTCGACGAGCGCGAGCACCCGGGTGAGGTCACCGGCTTTTACAGCCTTGTCCGTCTTGATGTTGTCCAGCACATCGGCCGAAACGCGCTTGATCAGGGCATCGGGTGCCTCATCGGCTGCGCGAACGAACGGTGCGGACCCCATCAGGGCCAGGCTGAGGGCGGCGGTAAATAAATGGCCAAGTGTTCTACGTTTCATGATTTTCCTTCTATGACGAAGCATGCGGTTGCGGAAATTGCTGTACCTCTACGGATACGTCACTGTTGCAACCGATGGTTCGATGGTTATTCTGCGGGATGGTTTCCGGGCTGTGAATGAAGTTTTACGGCAGTCTTGTAAATATTGTTTGCAATCAACAGCCTTTTGACCCCTGTTCACACCCGGCAGGACGCTATTTGGCGGCGGAGGCTGGTGCCGCTGGGGCGGCCGATGTGCCTTCCGGCAAATCGTAACGTTCCTCTTTTTCCACCGAAGTCCCGCCTATCAGGCTACGGCGGCGCTGCAGGTAGATTTCGCGGGTGAAGCTGTATTTGTCGAGTGCGGCCTGGTCCAGGACATCACCGGCCCCGAGCACGTTGGCCCTGGCATTCACCAGGCGCAAAGTCGTCAGGGAATTGCGGGCACGGACATTGTCGATCCGGCTTACCAGGTCGCCCTGGTAATCAACCAGCGAACCTACCGAATCACGCGCGGAAGAAGGGCCCAGCAAAGGCAGCACGAGGTAGGGGCCCGAGCCCACACCCCAAACGCCGAGCGTCTGGCCAAAATCTTCCGAGTGCTTGGGAATCTTCAGATCGCTGGCAACGTCAAAAATGCCGCCCACGCCCCAGATGGTATTGGTCGTGACGCGGAAAAAACTTTCGACAGAAGCCTGGCCTTTACCCTGGAGCAGGTTGTTGACGGTGGACCACACGTCGGAAATGTTGCCGAAGAAATTGGTGACACCGGTGCGCACAGGCGCAGGCGTGATATCCCGGTACGCGGTTGCCACGGGTTTGACGACGGCGCGGTCCACACCATCATTGAAATTGAACATGGTCCGGTTGAACGGCTCCAGCGGATCGGACGGGCTCGCATTGGGGCCGGTTGCACATCCCTGGAGAAGTGCCAGTGCAAGCACTGCCGCAGCCCAGCCGGCCGGTTTTTTCATCGTGATTTCTGCTGTCATTTTTTTTCTGGCGTCCCTGATGGCGGCGCAGACCCTGATCCGGAACTGCTGTCTGCCGCCTTGCTATATAAAAACTGGCTGATCAGATTCTCAAGCACCACGGCAGACTGCGTGTTTTTGACCACGTCCCCTGCGGCAAGATTTTTCTCGTCCCCACCGGCCTCCACGCCGATGTACTGCTCGCCCAGCAATCCGCTGGTCAAAATCTTCAGCGAGCTGTCTTTCGGGAATACGTAACGGCTTTCCATGGCCAGATTGACGCTGGCCTGGTAGGACTTGTCGTCGAAAGTGATATTTTCAACCCGGCCCACTACCACGCCAGCGCTTTTGACCGCGGCTCGCGGCTTGAGGCCACCAATGTTGTCGAATTTCGCCGTCACCTTGTAGGAGGTATCGAAATTCAGGCTGAGCAGATTCGCGGACTTGAGCGCCAGAAACAGGATGGCGGCGCCGCCAATCAACACGAACAAACCCACCCACAGATCATTTTTGGAACGTTGCATCGTTTTCTTTCAGTGGCCTGGTCCGGCGTCTTCGCCATTCCGGGCTGTTTTGTCCTTGCGGGGTTCACCCAAGGCAAACACTGGGAAGCAGGATTTTCTCATGGGGGAATTAAAAATGTATGAAGACGGTTTTAAAGGCTGAACATCGAGGCGGTCAGCAGGAAATCCAGCCCCAGCACGGCCAGCGATGCAACCACCACGGTCCGCGTGGTCGCGCGCGACACGCCCTCAGGCGTCGGCTGGGCCTCGAAACCCTGGTGCAAGGCCACAAAAGTGACGGTGACGCCAAACACAAAACTCTTGATGATGCCGTTACCTACGTCGCGCCAGACATCGACACCGGACTGCATCTGGCTCCAGAAGGAGCCCGCATCAATACCAATCATGACCACGCCCACCAGCCAGCCACCCATGATGCCCACGGCGCTGAACACGGCAGCCAGCAGGGGCATGGCGATGATGCCGCCCCAGAAACGGGGCGCCAGGATGCGCCGCACCGGGTCCACCGCCATCATTTCCATGGCTGAGAGCTGTTCGCCGGCTTTCATCAGGCCGATTTCGGCCGTCAACGCCGTGCCGGCGCGGCCGGCAAACAGCAAAGCAGTGACCACAGGCCCGAGTTCGCGCACGAGGCTGAGCGCCACCAGCAAGCCCAGCGCTTCTGCCGAGCCATAGCGCTGCAGCGTGTAGTAGCCCTGCAGGCCCAGCACAAAACCGACAAACAGGCCCGACACGGCAATGATGGCCAGCGAGTAGTTGCCCAAAAAGAAAATCTGGTCGCGCACCAGGCCAAAGCGGGCCAGGGCGGGGCCGGTGAGGGCCACCAGCCGGGACATCAACCGCGCGGCGTAGCCCAGTTCGGCCAGCTGGCTGCGCACGGAAAAACCGAGGCCGGAAATCAGGGCGACAGGGCTATAGCGGCTCATGCGCGCTTCCCTGATTTGGCCGCCGGGTTGCCGAAATCGGCATCCACAGTGGGGCCCGGATAGTGGAATTTCACGGGGCCTTCGCTTTCCGCATTGACGAACTGGTGCACCAGCGGATCGGTGGAGCGACGCACCTCGTCAGGTGTGCCCTGCGCCGCAATGCCGCCATTGGCCAGGATGATGACCTTGTCGGCAATGCGGAAGGTTTCTTCCAGATCATGCGACACCACCACGCTGGTAATGCCCAGCGTATCGTTGAGCTGGCGTATGAGCTGCGCGGCGGTACCGAGCGAGATCGGATCGAGCCCCGAGAACGGTTCGTCGTACATGATGAGTTCCGGGTCCAGCACAATGGCCCGCGCCAGCGCGACCCGCCGGGCCATGCCGCCCGAAATTTCGCTGGGCAGCAGGTCCCGCGCGCCGCGCAGGCCCACCGCATTGAGTTTCATCAGCACGATATCGCGGATCAGGGCCTCACCCAATTCGGTGTGCTCGCGCAAGGGAAACGCCACATTGTCGAAAACACTCAGATCGGTGAACAACGCACCGAACTGGAACAGCATGCCCATGCGACGGCGCGCGGCGTAGAGTTCCGCCTGGGCCAGCTTGCCGACGTCCTTGCCGTCGAACAGCACAGCGCCGCTGACAGCCTTTTGCTGCCCGCCGATGAGGCGCAGGACGGTGGTTTTGCCGCCCCCCGAAGCGCCCATCAGCGCGGTAACCTTGCCGCGAGGCACGGACAGCGTGACCTTGTCCAGGATGACGCGATCACCGGCAGAGCCGGGATAGGAAAACGTCACATCCTTGAACTCAACCAATGATGATGCGGAAATGTCGGGCATTGAAGGAGAAAAGACAGGCCAGCAGGTGTGTTGGCTTGGGTAAGTAATACCGAATGATACGGGGTTTGCCCTTATACAGCCCCTGACCGGAAACCAAAAACCTTGGGCTGAGCGGCCTAAAGCAGCGCGGGCAGCCCAAAAAGGCTGCCGCTTTGTCGGGCAGATAGTGGCCGCAAGCCGCGACTATCCGGCGCAAGCAGCTATTTTTTTGATAGCACCCGGGGTTTTCGGTGTTATTTGCCAACCAGGCAGATGTGCGCAAAGCGCAACGGACCGTCACGCCAATTGGGTGATTTCTGGAGGTTTGGCACCATTTCACGCAATCCGGGCACCAGCTTGGGCCTCTCAATCGCCCCTTTTTGGCGATTTATAAACGCCGGGCGCGGCGCTTAGCGACGCAGGTCGCTGAAGCCCATCAGGAACTCGTCGACCGCGCGCGCGGCCTGGCGGGGCCTACGCACCCCAAGCACGAGCTTGGGGTTTATTTAACCGCCCCTTGGGGCGATTTGTGAAGGCCGGGCGCAGCGCTTAGCGGGGTAAGTCGCTAAAGCCCATCAGGAACTCGTCCACCGCACGCGCGGCCTGGCGGCCTACGCGCACCCCAAGCGCGAGCTTGGGGTTTAYTTAACCGCCCCTTRGGGCGATTTGCGAAGGCCGSGYGCGGCGATTAACGCGGCAAGTCGCTAAAGCCCATCAGGAACTCGTCGACCGCACGCGCGGCCTGGCGGCCTACGCGCACCCCAAGCGCGAGCTTGGGGTTTACTTAACCGCCCCTTGGGGCGATTTGCGAAGGCCGGGCGCGGCGATTAACGCGGCAAGTCGCTAAAGCCCATCAGGAACTCGTCGACCGCGCGCGCGGCCTGRCGGCCTTCGCGAATCGCCCATACCACCAGGCTCTGGCCACGGCGGATGTCGCCGGCGGCAAACACCTTGGGCACATTCGTGGCATAGCCGCCGGTGAAGTCGGTATGGGCCTTGGCATTGCCACGGTTGTCTTTTTCGATGCCGAACGCATCCAGAACCGACGCCACCGGCGAGATAAAGCCCATGGCCAGCAGCACCAGGTCGGCCTTGAGGGTTTGCTCGGAGCCTGGCACTTCCACCATCTTGCCGTCTTTCCATTCGACACGAACGGTCTTCAGGCCCGTGACTTTGCCTTTTTCGCCGATCAGTTCCTTGGTGGAGATGGCGAACTCGCGCTCGCAGCCTTCTTCGTGGCTGGAAGATGTACGCAGCTTGATCGGCCAGTAAGGCCAGGTCATGGGGCGGTTTTCTTCCTCGGGCGGCTGGGGCATCAGTTCAAACTGGGTGACGCTGACCGCGCCGTGGCGGTTGCTGGTGCCCACGCAGTCGGAACCGGTGTCGCCGCCGCCAATCACGATGACGTGCTTGCCGTCGGCGCGCAGCTGGCCTTTGACCTTGTCACCGGCGTTGATCTTGTTTTGCTGGGGCAAAAATTCCATCGCGAAATGAACGCCGTCGAGGTCGCGGCCGGGCACGGGCAGGTCGCGCGACTGCTCGGCGCCGCCCGTGAGGATCACGGCATCGAAGTCTTTTTGCAGCTGCTCGGGGGTGATGCTTTCTTTGGCCCAGTTGGTGACTTTGGAATCCTTGCCCAACGGGTCTTTGATGCTGCCCACCATCACGCCGGTGCGGAAGTTCACGCCTTCGGCCTTCATTTGCTCGACGCGGCGATCGATATGGACCTTTTCCATCTTGAAGTCAGGGATGCCGTAGCGCAGCAGGCCACCGATACGGTCGTTCTTCTCGAACAGCGTCACCTCATGGCCGGCGCGCGCCAACTGCTGCGCGGCGGCCATGCCGGCGGGACCGGAGCCGACCACGGCAACCTTCTTGCCGGTCTTGTGCTTGGGCATCACAGGCTTGACCCAGCCTTCGGACCAGGCGCGGTCGATGATGGCGTGCTCGATGGACTTGATGCCGACGGCGTCGTCATTCACGTTCAGCGTGCAGGCGGCTTCGCAGGGTGCCGGGCAGATGCGACCGGTGAACTCGGGGAAGTTGTTGGTGCTGTGCAGCGTGTCGATGGCGTTTTTCCAGTCGGCGCGAAACACCATGTCGTTGAAGTCTGGAATGATGTTGTTGACGGGGCAGCCGCTGTTGCAAAACGGCGTGCCGCAGTCCATACAGCGCGCGGCCTGCTTGTTGGCCTGCGCGTCGTCCAGCCCGATGACAAATTCCTTGTAGTTCTTCAGGCGCTCCGGCACGGGCTTGTAGCCCTCTTCGATGCGCTCGTATTCCATGAAGCCGGTGATTTTTCCCATGATGCGTCCTGTGCAATTCTTTTAAGCGTTTTAGGCCGCCAGCCCTTTAAGGATGAGCGCAAGCAGCTATAAATTTAATAGCAAACGTAAGGTGGCGTGAGAGCTTCAGCAGCCTTACTTGGCCGCCACCGCTTCCTGGTTGGTGGCGACCTGGACCCGTGTGGTTTCGGTCGCGGCTTCCAGGCGGCGTTCCTTGCGCTCAATCAGCGCCTTCTTGTATTCGTTCGGGAAGACCTTCACAAACTTCAGGCGTGACTCGCTCCAGTTGTCGAGCAACTCGCGCGCGCGCTTGCTGCCGGTCCAGCGGTTGTGGTCTTGCAAGAGGCGCTTGAGCAATTCCTCATCGCTTTGTTCGGCATGCCAGTCGGCCTTGTCATGGGTGTGCTGCTCGGCCGTGGTGACGATGCGGTCCATCGACACCATGGAAGTGTTGCAACGCGTGGCGAACAAACCATCTTCGTCATACACATAAGCCACGCCGCCGCTCATGCCGGCGGCGAAGTTGCGGCCGGTCTTGCCCAGCACCGCGACGGTGCCGCCCGTCATGTATTCGCAACCGTGGTCACCCGTGCCTTCAACAACCGCCGTGGCGCCCGAGAGCCGCACGGCAAAACGTTCACCGGCCACGCCGCTGAAGAAGGCTTCGCCGGTGGTCGCGCCGTACAGCACGGTGTTGCCGACGATGGTGTTCTTCACCGCGTCGCCGCGGAAGTCGATACTCGGGCGCACGACGATACGGCCGCCCGACAGGCCCTTGCCGGTGTAGTCGTTGGCGTCGCCGATCAGGTACATGGTGATGCCCTTGGCCAGGAAGGCGCCAAAGGACTGGCCGCCCGTGCCTTCGAGCTGGATGCGCAGCGTGTCGTCGGGCAGGCCTTGCGGATGGTGGCGTGTCAGCTCGCCCGACAGCATGGCGCCGACGGTGCGGTTGACGTTGCGCGCCACTTCGATGAATTGGACTTTTTCGCCCTTTTCAATTGCGGCTTTGGATTTTTCGATCAGACGCACGTCCAGCGCTTTTTCGAGCGCGTGGTCTTGTTCCATCACGTGCATGCGTGGCACGTCGGCCGGCACATTCGGCTGGTAGAACAGACGGGCGAAATCAAGACCGCTGGCCTTCCAGTGCTCAATGCCTTTTTGCGTGTCGAGCAGGTCGGCGCGGCCGATCAGGTCATCAAACTTGCGCACGCCGAGTTGCGCCATCAGCTGGCGTGCTTCTTCGGCGACGAAGAAGAAGTAATTGACCACATGCTCGGGCTTGCCGCTGAATTTCTGGCGCAGCACAGGGTCTTGCGTAGCCACGCCGACCGGGCAGGTGTTGAGGTGGCACTTGCGCATCATGATGCAACCCTCAACCACCAGCGGCGCGGTGGCAAAACCGAATTCGTCAGCGCCCAGCAACGCGCCGATGATGACGTCGCGGCCGGTTTTCATCTGGCCGTCAGCCTGCACGCGGATGCGGCCGCGCAGGCGGTTGAGCACCAGGGTCTGCTGCGTTTCGGCCAGGCCAATTTCCCAGGGCGAGCCGGCATGCTTGATGGACGACCAGGGCGAAGCACCCGTGCCGCCGTCGTGGCCGGCAATCACCACGTGGTCGGACTTGGCCTTGGCCACGCCCGCTGCAATGGTTCCTACGCCGACCTCACTCACCAGCTTGACGCTGATGCTGGCGCGCGGGTTCACGTTCTTCAAATCGTGGATCAGCTGGGCCAGGTCTTCGATCGAGTAGATGTCGTGGTGCGGCGGTGGCGAGATCAAACCGACACCCGGCACCGAGTAACGCAGCGAACCGATGTATTCGCTGACTTTTCCGCCGGGCAGCTGGCCACCTTCGCCGGGCTTGGCGCCCTGCGCCATCTTGATCTGGATCTGGTCGGCCGACACCAGGTATTCGGCCGTGACGCCAAATCGGCCGGACGCCACCTGCTTGATGCGCGAGCGCAGCGAGTCGCCGTCTTGCAGCGGCAAATCTACCTCAACCTGCTTAGGGCCGATCACGCTTTTCAGCGTCTCGCCCTTCTTGATCGGGATGCCTTTGAGCTCTTGCCGGTAACGGTTCGGGTCTTCACCGCCCTCGCCCGTGTTGCTCTTGCCGCCGATGCGGTTCATGGCCACAGCCAGCGTGGCATGGGCTTCGGTGCTGATGGAGCCCAGCGACATGGCGCCGGTGGCAAAGCGCTTGACGATCTCTTTGGCCGGCTCGACTTCATCAATCGGGATGGCTTTGGAAGGGTCAATCTTGAACTCGAACAGGCCGCGCAGCGTCATATGACGGCGGTTCTGGTCGTTGATCAGCTGGGCGTATTCCTTGTAGGTGTTCCAGTTGTTGGAACGCGTGGAATGCTGCAGCTTGGCAATCGCGTCGGGCGTCCACATGTGGTCTTCGCCGCGCACGCGCCAGGCGTATTCGCCGCCGGCGTCCAGCATGTTGGCCAGCACCGGGTCGTCGCTGAAGGCCGCGCGGTGCATGCGCAGCGCTTCTTCGGCGATCTCGAACACGCCCATGCCTTCAACCTGGCTGGCCGTGCCGGTGAAGAACTTGGCCACGGTGTCACGGTTCAGGCCGATGGCCTCGAACAGTTGCGCGCCGCAGTAGCTCATGTAGGTCGACACGCCCATCTTGGACATGATCTTGGACAGGCCCTTGCCGATGGCCTTGGTGTAGTTGTAGACGGCCTTGTCGGTGCTGAGGTCGCCCGGCAGTCCTTTGGACAGCTCGGCCAGCGTTTCCATGGCGAGGTAGGGGTGCACGGCTTCGGCGCCGTAGCCGGCCAGCACGGCAAAGTGGTGCACTTCGCGGGCGGAGCCGGTTTCGACCACCAGGCCGGCCGTGGTGCGCAGGCCTTCTTTCACCAGGTGCTGGTGAATGGCGGAAAGAGCCAGCAAGGCCGGAATGGCAACCTGCGTGGCGCTGATGCCGCGGTCGCTGATGATCAGGATGTTCTTGCCGTCCTTGATCGCGTCGACCGCCTCGGCGCACAGCGAAGCCAGCTTGGCCTCGACACCTTCATGGCCCCAGGCCAGCGGATAGGTGATGTCCAGGGTGTAGCTCTTGAACTTGCCCTGGGTGTGCGACTCGATATCGCGCAGCTTTTGCATGTCGGCCACGTTGAGCACCG
The DNA here is from genome assembly GCF_056405695.1 of Polaromonas sp. P1_F6. Taxonomy (NCBI): domain Bacteria; kingdom Pseudomonadati; phylum Pseudomonadota; class Betaproteobacteria; order Burkholderiales; family Comamonadaceae; genus Polaromonas; species Polaromonas sp. P1_F6. The sequence continues at coordinate 42,123 of NZ_JBFUBQ010000002.1, read as the reverse complement.
GCTGGCTGACTTCCAGCCGCATCGGCGGATTGACCTGGTTGATGTCCAGCAGGTTGGGCTTGGGGCCGATGAACGACACCAGCGACATCACGATGGCTTCGCGGATCGGGTCGATGGGCGGGTTGGTCACCTGTGCAAACAACTGCTTGAAGTAGTTGTACAGCGGCTTGTTCTTGTTGGACAGCACGGCCAGCGGGCTGTCGTTGCCCATGGAACCGGTGGCTTCTTCGCCGTTGGCGGCCATCGGGGACATCAGGAATTTGATGTCTTCCTGCGTGTAGCCAAAGGCCTGCTGGCGATCAAGCAGGGCAAGGTTCGAAGCCGCGGGCACAGTGACCGGAGAGGTCTTGGCGGCCTTGCCGGCCACGTCGTCCAGCTTGATGCGCAGATTTTCAATCCACTGCTTGTAGGGCTTGCTGTGGGCCAGCGTGGCCTTGATTTCCTCGTCGTCGACCATGCGGCCCTGTTCGAGGTCGATCAGGAACATCTTGCCGGGCTGAAGGCGCCATTTGCGCACGATCTTGTGCTCAGGAATCGGCAGCACGCCGGATTCGGAGGCCATGATGACGAGGTCATCGTCGGTCACGCAATAGCGCGAAGGACGAAGKCCGTTGCGGTCCAGCGTGGCGCCGATCTGGCGGCCGTCGGTGAAGACGATGGAGGCCGGGCCGTCCCAGGGCTCGAGCATGGCGGCGTGGTATTCATAGAAGGCCTTGCGGCGCTCGTCCATGGTGGTGTGTTGCTCCCAGGGCTCGGGGATCATCATCATCACGGCCTGGCTGATGGGATAGCCGGCCATGGTCAGCAACTCGAGGCAGTTGTCGAAGGTCGCGGTGTCGGACTGGCTGGCAAAGCTGATCGGATAGAGCTTTTGCAGGTCGGCGCCGAGCACTGGCGAGGACATCACGCCTTCACGCGCCTTCATCCAGTTGTAGTTGCCCTTGACGGTGTTGATCTCGCCGTTGTGGGCCACATAGCGGTAGGGATGGGCCAGTGGCCACTCGGGGAAGGTGTTGGTGGAAAAGCGCTGATGCACCAGGCCAAGCGCCGAGACGCAACGTGGGTCGGTCAGGTCGCGGTAGTAGGTGCCCACTTGATCGGCCAGCAGCAGGCCTTTGTAGACCACCGTGCGGCTGGACATGCTGGGCACGTAATATTCTTTGCTGTGCGTCAGGCGCAGGTTCTGGATGGCGGCGCTGGCGGTTTTGCGGATCACGTACAGCTTGCGCTCCAGCGCGTCCTGCACGATCACATCGTTGCCGCGACCGATGAAGATCTGGCGCAGGATGGGCTCTTTTTCGCGCACGGTGGGCGACATGGGCATGTCGCGGTTGACCGGCACGTCGCGCCAGCCCAGCAGCACCTGGCCCTCAGCCTTGACGGCGCGCTCCAGCGCCTGCTCGCACGCCAGGCGGGATGCGTGCTCTTTGGGCAGAAACACCATGCCGACGCCGTACTCACCGGGCGGCGGCAGCTGCACGCCCTGGCTGGCCATTTCTTCGCGATACAGCGCGTCGGGCAGCTGAATCAAAATGCCGGCGCCGTCACCCATCAATTTGTCAGCGCCCACTGCACCCCGATGGTCGAGATTTTCGAGGATTTTCAGGCCTTGCTGGACGATGGCGTGGCTTTTGTGCCCTTTGATGTGCGCCACGAAGCCGACGCCGCAGGCGTCATGTTCGTTTGCACCGGAGTACAAACCGTTTTCTTCAAAATGTTTGATTTCAGCAGCCGTGGTCATGGCAATTCCTCGTCAGTTGGGGATGACGGCGGTGCCGCGCGGCCTTAGAAAAGGCATGGCAACGCTTCCATCCGCAAGGTTCATAATTTTTCGCAGGGAATGGGAGCATATTGCATTGCAACAACAATGCCAAGCGGTTTAAATGGGGTCAGATTCCAATTAAATGTCGATTAATTTAATCAACAATAAATTGGGGACATATTAAAGTCAAGCGCGTCAAGCCTTGATAAATATGAAGTTATTCATCATCMGGGCCCTCAGCCACGCGCAGGGGTGGGCGTCCCGCCTGGTTCCTGGTGACACGGCGCTCTGTGCGCTTTTGCAACTCCGCCAAAAAGCCATCTCCACCCAGGGCCCAGCCACTCAGGGCGGATCGGGTCAGCTGGTCTTGCTGCTCCAGCGTGATGCCGGCGCGCACCAGTCCGGCGTAGGCCACTTCACGGGCGAACGGCGTGTTGCCCAATGCCCAGACCATCGGGTGTGGCGTGAGCAGGCCGTCGACCCGCAGGCCTGCGTAATGGCCGTAGCTGGACCACGGATAGTCTTTGACCTCGGCCACCAGTCCCGCGCGGACTGGATTGAGGTCCATATAGGCCATGCACGCCAGCAGGTAGCGCTCGGCCTCGATCACGGTGGCCCGGTAACGCCCTTCCCACAAGGTGCCGGAGCGGCCCTGGCTGTCGTTGAAGTAACGCACATAGCGCCGCCCGGCAGCTTGCATCATCTGCGGCAGGCTGTCCGCTGTGGAAGGCGTCGCCAGTAAATGGAAATGGTTGTCCATCAGCACGTACGCATGCAGGGCAACGCCGAACTTGCGGGCGCTTTCTTCGAGCAACGCCAAAAACACCTGGTGGTCGGCGGCCGAAGAAAAGACAGCTTGCCGGTTATTTCCCCGCTGAATGATGTGGTGCGGGTAACCGGGGAGCGTCAGACGGGGAAGGCGGGCCATGGAATGCAATACCGAGAGTTTGCATCATGATAAAAGGAATCTGACCCCGATTTTTTCCGCCTGCTGCGAGTCCATCGAAGCGCTGTTAGAACGCCCCGGAACAAGGGCGCTTAACGAACGACTTTGCCGTCAGGCGTGATGGTGACGAGATCAATCGCCCGCACCGATTCGTATTTCTTCGGGCGCAGGTTGACGCGAAAGCCCCCCACGTCGTAGTCGGTCATGGTTTCAAACGCCTTTTGCAGGCCTGCCCGGTCGGGCTTGCCGCTGCCGGCCGCGCTGCGGCGCACGCCTTCGGCAAACGTTTTGGCCGCAATATAGCCCTCAACACTTTCATAGCTGGGCGTCTGGTCGGTCTGGTTCAGCACATCCAGGTATTCCTTGATGATGGGCGTGCCGGTGCTGCGCGGCGAAGGCACCACTTGCGAGATAACAACCCCGCCGATCTCTTTGCCCAGCGCGCTGAACAGCGGGTCAATCCCCACCACGGAGAAATTGAGGAACTGACCGCCAAACCCGGCCTGGCGCATCTTGCGGATGAAAGCCGCCGAGGAATTGAACAGGCTGACCTGAATAACGGCTTGGGGTTGCGCCTTCATCAGCTGCGCCACGGCAGCATCGACCTTGTCGCTGTTGACCGGCGACAGGGCGCTGCCAACGATGGCTGGGCGCTTCAGGTCGATCAGGGCCTGGTTCACCGCGGCAAGGCCGCCCCGCCCCATGGCGTCATCTTCGGCAAATACACCGATACGGTCCTGGTTGAGGGTGGCGCAGTGGCGTGCAATTTTGTAGGCCTCGTCAGCCAGCGCCGGGCGCACATGAAAGATGTTTGCCAGCGCAGGATCATGCAACGCATCCGATGCTGCAAAAGGTGCGAAAAAGAGCGCCCCGGATGCCTTGGAAGCGGCAAACGCGGCGTCGCAGCTGGCTGTTCCGGCAAAGCCGAACAGCGCGTCGACGCCTTCGTCGATCAACTGCTTGGCATTGGCGGCAGCCTTGGCCGGGTTGTAGCCGTCGTCGAGTGTCTTGACTTCGATCTTGTGACCGCCGGCACCGCCCTTTGCATTGATGGCGTCGAAATAAATCTTTGCCCCATTCAGATACGCCAGGCCGATCTGGTCGGCTGCACCTGTCAAGGGCACCGATTGGCCAAGAACGATTTTGCGGCTGGTTTTGCTTTGAGCCCAGAGCGCAGGGCTTGCTACCGCAGCGCCCGCGGAAACCCCGCGCAGAATTAGTTGACGTCGATTGAAACCCATGAGAACACCTTTTGAGAGACGAAATAGCCAAAGCAGGTTTGATGCCCGTACCTCAGCATGCGCTCAATATTCCGAAGAAATGTCACAAATTGTGCGCAAGCCCTCAGCGTAATCTGTGCAACCTCCAAAAACCACCGTGGAAATGCCAACACGTCATAAGCCTATGCGCATGGGACGCCAACATACGCCCGTTCAAGTGCGTTGGCGGGCAGATCCAGGCAGACGATGAAGCAAGATCGCCAACACGAGGGCGATGGCGCAGCCGGCCGTCGCAAGCCAACCCGTCCATTGCCATCCTCCCGCAGTGCTGGCCACCCAGGCAACCAGCGGAGGACCGGCAAATTGCCCCAGCGCCGACCACTGCTGGACCCAGCCAACGGTGGTCGACACGGCATCACGGCGGGGCGCAAGCTGGATGGCCAGGTTAAACAGCGTTGCGGGGATCAGGCCGCCCACCATCGAAAAGACCAGTATGGCCACATACTGTATTTCCGGGGACAGTTGCACGGCAAATGCGAGCTGGGCACCTCCAGCCATCGACAGGAAGCCTGCGCCAAGCAGAACCACCGGTCGTACACCACGCTCCAGCAGCCTGCCTGCCGCGACGTTGCCGATGATATTGACGGCAGCAGCAAGCGCCGTAAGCCATGCCACCCACACACCGCTCACGCCAGCCTGGGTGTAGATGGACGGCAGGAAACCGACCACAGCAAGCCACTGTCCCGAGTACATCGCAAAAGCAACAGCCATGTACCAGGCTGCGCGCGACCGCAGCGTCGCGCGGACAATATCTCCGCCACGGAAATGAGGAGCCGGCGATTGCCGGGGGGACATGCCATCATGCAGATGCCCCTGTGCAGGAACTTGCCACGCGACCAGCAAAGCCAGCACTGCGGCCAGCGCGGCCAGAAGCCACCACAAGATTCGCCAACCCCAGTCAGGTGCGGCCAGGCCGATGATCATGGGGCCTCCCAGCAATGCCAGAGAGGCGCCCAGCGGCATGTAGGCGCCCCAGACTCCCAGCATGCCGTTGAGTCGCTCTTGTGGCACCAGCTGGCGGATCAGGGCTGGGGCCGGTAACACCACCCAGAGGAATCCCAGCCCTTCGAATACACGTGCGGTCAGCAGCCAATGCACATCGGGAGACACGCCGCCCAACAGGCCGGCACCGGACAACACCAGCAGCCCGGCCACCATGCTGCGCTTGAGGCCGGCACGCTGCACAACAAGCCCGATGAGCAGCCCGAGCACCATACCCGCCAGCTGCACCAGCGACAGCAGAAATCCGGCCTGCAGCAATGTCACGCCCAATACCTTTCCCAGCACAGGCAGCGCAGGCGGCAGCTTGCCCACGTAAAGGGCGGCCACCACACCGGCAGCCATCACGTACCAGGCCGCGTTCGGGCTCGGGGTTGTTGTTGGCCGGGGCTCAGTCACGTTGTTTGCTGCGATGGGCGGCCACAACTCCACTTAGACCGGAAAGGCTGCGCGCCCCTTAAGACGTTCATGCTCTTTGGCGGCGAAGCGGTCTGTCATGCCGGCAATGTAGTCGGCGACCACCCTCTCGGGTTTTGCGCCCGCCGCATGGGGGGCATCAATGCCGTCAAACCGGTCGATGTGAGCCTGCGGCATCTGGGCCGGGTCGGCCATATAGGCTTCGAACAGATCACGAACTACCTGCTTGGCAGCCTGCGTGGTTTCCACCACTTTCGGGTGGCGGTACAGGTTTCGCAGCAAAAAACGTTTGAGGGATGCAGACTGCGTCGCCATTTCTTCGGTAAAACACACCAGCGCCGGATGCCTGCGAACTTCGTCCACGCTGGCAGGGGCAACCTTGTAAATCGCAAGCGATGTCGCATCCATCACGTTATAGACCTGCGCACTGAGCATGCGCCGTATGGTCTCGAACAGCAGCCGCCGGCCTTTCAACGCCCGGTGCGCCAGTTGCGTTTCCCGGCAGTGTTGCGCGAACAGCTCGACACCCTCCAGTTGCTCCAGGCTTAACAGGCCGGAGCGCACGCCGTCGTCAATATCGTGTGCGTTGTAGGCTATTTCGTCCGCAAGATTGGCCAGTTGTGCTTCCAGACCGGGTTGCTGCCAGCGCGGCCCGTCAGCGGGCTCTACGAACCGGCGGGCAACACCGTCCGGCTCGCGGGCTTCAATATGGCGTGCATTGCGCCTGGAACAATGCTTCAGGATTCCTTCTCGCGTCTCAAAGGTCAGGTTCAGCCCGTTGTACGCCGGATAGCGCTCCTCAAGGGAGTCCACCACGCGCAGGCTTTGCAGGTTGTGCTCAAAGCCTGCGCTGTCTGGGTTACAGGCTTTCAGACATGCGTTCAAGGCATCCTGGCCCGCATGGCCGAACGGCGTATGGCCCAAGTCATGCGCCAGCGCAATGGCTTCCACGAGATCTTCATTGAGCTGAAGCGTGCGGGCGATGGACCTTCCCAGCTGGGCGACCTCCAGCGAATGAGTCAGCCGGGTGCGAAACAAATCACCTTCGTGATTCAGAAACACCTGGGTTTTGTACACCAGGCGCCGAAAAGCGGTGGAGTGCACGATACGGTCGCGGTCGCGCTGAAACTCGGACCGGGTTGGCGCAGCAGGCTCGGCAAAGCGGCGGCCGCGCGAACGCGAAGGGTCACAGGCGTAGGGTTGGAGATTCATGAATTAAACATAAAAATGACCGGAATCCCATACCCCACAAGCGCAAGAAGCTCCTGAATTGATAGCAATTTCAGGTACCTCTTCCATATTTTCCGCCGCTTATTCACAGCACATATCTATGACACTGCGCACCATGGCATCCGGCGCACTGCGAACGGCTGCCTTCCCGGGGCCGTCGATCACAACAAACCTTATCTCACCCGCTTCGGATTTTTTGTCGATGCGCATCAGTTCGAGATAGCGGCCGGCATTGTCGGTGGTTGACAGCACAGGTCCTCGCACCGGCAGGCCGCATCGTCGGACAAGATTGGTCAGGCGTTCCGTAAAAGGCTTGTCAACCAGGCCCAGACGCTCTGACAGATGCGCGGCCATCACCATGCCGCAGCCCACACCCTCGCCATGCAGCCATTCCCCATAGCCCAGACCGGATTCAATCGCGTGGCCGAAGGTGTGACCGAAATTCAGGATGGCCCGCAAGCCCGACTCCCGCTCGTCCTGGCTTACAACCCATGCCTTGATCTCACAACTGCGCTGGATGGCGTGGGCCATGGCCACGGGCTCCCTGGCGAGCAGATCTTCCAGGTTAGTCTCGATCCATTCAAGGAATGCCATGTCGGCAATGGGGCCGTATTTAATGATCTCGGCCAGGCCCGCACTCAGTTCGCGAGAGGGCAGCGTCGCCAGAACATCCAGGTCGCACACCACCTGCAAGGGCTGGTAGAACGCACCGATCATGTTTTTGCCCAGTGGGTGGTTGATCGCCGTCTTGCCGCCAACCGAGGAATCCACCTGGGCCAGCAATGTCGTGGGCACCTGCACAAATGGTACGCCGCGCATGTAGCTGGCCGCGGCAAAGCCGGTCATGTCGCCGACCACGCCACCGCCCAAGGCAAACAGCACCGTCTTTCGGTCGCAGCCGTTTTCCAGCAGCGCATCAAAAATCAATTGCAGGGTTGGCCAGTCCTTGTGGGCTTCACCATCCGGCAAGGTGACCAGCAGCACCTTGTCATAGCGTTGTTGCAATGCCCGGGTGAGTTGCGCGGCATACAGCGGTGCCACGGTGGTGTTTGACACCACCAGCGCCGTCGCGGCTTTGGGCACGTCCTGATAGGTATTGCTGGTTCCCAGAAGCCCGCTGCCAATGACGATCGGATAGCTGCGTTCGGCCAGATCAATCCGGATTGTCGCAACGGCGGAAGAGGAATTTTCTTGCATGGAAGAAGTGTAGAGGCTTCCACCCCTTCCAAGGCTTGCCAATGGTTATGGCCGGTCGGGAGGCGGAGCCATCACGCCTGCCAGCTCCAGCTGCATCAGGATCATGTTGACCAGCGTAGAGACTGAAGGGCGGCCTGTTTCAATGACATAGTGTGCCGTTTCCCGATAGAGGGCGTCACGGGCGGCGTAAAGATCCCTGAGCCGCGCCAGCGGATCGGCCACCTGAAGCAAGGGGCGGTTCTGGTCATGCCGCAAACGGCGAAAAACCTCTTCGGGGATGGAATGCAGGTAAACCACCTGCGCCCGCTCCCGAAGATGTTGCCGGTTGGCGGGGCGCAGCACAGCCCCGCCGCCGCTGGAGAGTACGCAAACCTCACCCTGAGTCAACTCATCGATGACCAGTTGCTCGATGTCGCGAAATGCGTCTTCACCTTCGCGCTCAAAAAACTCACGGATAGAGCAACCGATACGTTGTTCTATCACCTGATCCGAGTCAATGAACCGCAACCCCATTCTTCGGGCAAGGTGCCTGCCGACGGTGGATTTCCCCGACCCAGGCAAGCCCACGCAGGCGATTCTCAACGGATGTGCATTCAATTGATATGGAGGAAAGGTTGCCCAGAAGCATGCCAAGCAACTACGCAGAGGACTGGCAGTCCCACGCGCAGTCCTTCAGCACGACGCCTTCTTTACCTACCGCCCTCGAACTCGCCCAAGGCGATCAGACGGGTGGTCGGAATTAACGCAGGGCAGATCCGTTAGTCAGCATTTTGGGCGTGATGAACACCAGCAATTCAGACTTCGTGGCAGATCGCGTTCTTTGTTTGAACAAATTGCCAACACCGGGGATGTCGCCCAAAAGCGGGACTTTGGTTTCATTGTCACGATCATTTTGCTCAAAAATGCCGCCAATGACCACGGTTCCACCATTTTCCACCAGTACCTGCGTTTGAATATGCTTGGTATCAATCGCGAATCCGTTCGCTGTTTCACGTCCCACGCTATCTTTGTTCACGTCCACTTGAAGGATGATGTTCCCCTCCGGCGTTATTTGCGGAGTGACTTCGAGCTTCAAGTTTGCCTTTCGAAAGGCAATAGCGGTGGCACCGCTGGAAGTCGCCTGTTGATAGGGAAGCTCTGTACCCTGTTCAATCAGAGCCTTCACCTGATCAGCAGTCACGACACGTGGACTGGAAACAATTTTCGTCTTGCCATCTGCTTCAGATGCAGAAATCTCAAGATTAAGGAATCGTGTCTTTGCGGCATTGAACAAAGAAATGGCAAACGTACTTGCGTTGAATCCGTTTTGGCCCACACCAGGCAGGCTCACGAATTCACCTGCAGTAGTTCCTGCAACTGTCGGGCTATACGACCCGCCAAAAGCGGTGTTATTACCCTGGGTGAAAGGTCGACCCCCTAACCGCACGCCCAGAGATTTACCGAAGGAATCCGACGCTTCAACGATACGAGCTTCAATCAACACTTGACGGACTGCGACGTCTAATTTCGCGATCAGCGCCTGCACCTGTTCAAGTCGCGATGGTATGTCGGTAACGAACAATTGATTGGTGCGCGCCTCCGATATCACGCTGCCTCGCGCAGACAGTATCTTTGTAGCACCGGCACCGGAGCCCAACAGCCCTGCCGCAATATCTGCAGCTTTTGCATAGTTAAGCTTGAAATCCTGGGTCCGGAGCGTTTCCAGACTTTGAATCGCATTCTTTGACTCCAGTTCCAGCTTGTCTTTGGCTGCAAGTTCGTCTTTGGGTGCGATCAACAAGACGTTGCCTGTTTTGCGCATGCCCAGTCCCTTGGCCTGAAGAATAATGTCCAGTGCCTGATCCCAGGGAACATCTTTCAGACGCAACGTTACCGCACCGGTAACCGAGTCCGACGTCACGATATTGAAGTTCGTAAAGTCTGCAATCACCTGCAGAAGGGAGCGAATTTCAATGTTCTGAAAATTCAGGGATAGCTTCTCACCGTTATACCCAGGTCCTTGCGTCAGCTTGCTTGGGTCAATTTTTTGCTGGCGCACTTCCAGGACAAACTGGTTATCACTTTGATACGCACTGTGTTCCCAGGCGCCCTTGGGCTCGACCACCATACGGACCTTATCCCCCGTTTGAAATGTGGTGACGGTTTGCACTGGTGTTCCGAAATCGCCCACATCCAGACGACGGCGAAGTCCTTCTGGCAATGCGGTTTTCAGGAACTCAACCACCAAAGTCTGGCCTTGTTGGCGTATATCCACGCCAACCTGGTTATTGGGCAGGTCCACAACGATACGGCCAGAACCCTCAACGCCACGACGGAAGTCGATGTCCTTCAAGGGCAATGTGTCGGTGTTGCGATTTTCAGCAAACACTGGCGGTGTAGTAGCGGAGGGCGCAGCCACCGCCACTGAATCGAGGGTAATCAACAACGATTTCCCTTGAATCTCAGCCTTATACGCCGTTGGCACCTTTAGATTCAGTACTACACGGGTTCTTTCACCCGCCTGCACGACGTTCGCCGAGCGCAGATTTCCCAAGTTGAGGTCTACTGCAGATCGTCCCATGGAGTTACCAACCCCGGGAAAATCAAGTGCTATACGCGCTGGCGTCTGGATACTAAAACCCGTCGGTACCGCAGCCAGAGGTTCTGCCAAATCGATTCGAATAACCTCTGCACCACCCTGAACTGATCCGGAAACAGCCTGGATGGCATTCTGTGCCTGCGCCAGCAAGGGAGCGGCAGTTACAGAAAATGCCAGACTGAGCGAAGCACAACGCAACACACGCCCAAACAAAAGCTGCAGGCGGCCCTTTTTTTCCTGCGTCTCTAGTGCCGGTGTCTGCTTGTTCATTTTGATCCCTCTAATAACTGTAAAGTCGCGGTCCGCTCTATCCACTCACCCGCGGCGTCTTGCACTATCTCGCGTAAGGCGAGATCTGTTTCAGTGACCTTGGTGATCCGGCCGTAGTTTTGGCCCAGGTAATTCCCTACGCGGGCTTGATAAATCAGGTTGTCCACTCGTACCAGCGCAACTGGCTGGCCAACCTTGATCAGGCTACCCACCATGGCAATAGCATCCAGGGGATATGCCTCCAATGGTTCTTTTCGTCGGCTCAGTTCAGGTGCGATCAGGGCGGCGTTGGCCGTCGCCTGATTGGATTCACGTTTCAGTGCCTGTGTCAGTTTTTGAATGCTAAAAGGCTCTATGGAACCTTCCTGGCCATACAACTGAGGTGAAAATTTAGTGGGCTCCGGCAGCGGATCTACCTTAGGCTTGGTAGCGTTCCGTTGCTGCGTCATCCATTCCTGCAACTCCTCCTGTTCAGAGGAACCACAGCCGGACAGGCCCAATAAAATCCCTGCCAAACCGCAAAAAATTACCGCGTATTTTCCTGCACTCATTTTTTGGCTCCAGGAGYGCTCTTGCGCTGCAAGGCTACTTCATCATTGTCCAGATAGCGGAACGTTTTGGCCGTGGTATCCATCACCAAGGTGCTATCTTTGCCGGGCGATATGGTCAGATTATTCAAAGTGACAATGCGGGAAAGATTGGCAATATCAGCCGCAAAAGCACCCATATCGTGATACCTGCCTGTGACTCGAACAGCGATCGGTAATTCCGCGTAATACTCCTTCACGCTAACCTGACCTGGGCGAAACAATTCGAACTGCAGACTACGCCCCAAACCCGCCTGATTAATATCAGAAAGCAGTGCGTCCATTTCGGCCTTGCTCGGTAGCTGCTTTTCAAGCTGGGTTACATATTGTTGAACCTGTTCGCGCTGCTTCTTCAGCGCATCCAGATTGACAGCCTGCGCAAGCTTTGCCGTGTAGTCTTCCTTAAGCTTGACTTCCTTGGCTTTCTCTGCGGTCAACTCCTCATCGGATGCGCTGAGCCATACAAACCAAAGAGCCACGACAACAAAAATCGTCACGGCCACGCACAGGAGGTAACGTGGAAGTGCTGGCCATGAAGGTGGATCATTGGGATCCAGGCCCGTAAACTGGGACTTCAGACTACTTTGAATTGCTCCAAAGTCGATGGAATTTTTAGAGATTTTTGCCATAGTCAAACTCGTTCATTCCGCCTCATACCTTGGCCGGCACCGAAGCGGCAGAAGCTGGCTTGGCAGCCGCCCCCGACACCACCGGTACTGTCCCTGAGCTTGCCGGTGTGGCGCCAACAGTTTTCGGATCGCTGGCCCGCTTCAAACCAATCTTCATTGAAAAATTGGATACCCTGCGCTGGTCACGCGCACTCAGTGAGACTGTGCTGGCGGTGATTTCTACAAGTTCCGGCCGGGTTAACCACGCACTGTTGTTAGCAAGGTTGCGCAACAATTCCGAAACACGTTCGTTTGACTGTGCGACGCCAGTGATAAACACGGCCTGATTGTCTTGTTTCATGCTGGTGATATACACCCCATCGGGCAACTGCTTGACCAGTTCGCTCAGCAAATACACCGGCAGATTGCGGTTTCCCTGCAGGTCTTCCACGGCATTCTGGCGAGCCCTGAGTGCGGAAATTTCCGCCTGCAGCGTGGCAATATCCTTGATCTGTCCTTCCAACCGGGTAATTTCCGTTTTCAGAAAATTGTTCTTTCCCCGCTGGCCCTCAATTTGGGCAAGGTACCAGGAATAAACAGCGCCGCAAATAAGACCGCCGATCAAGGCCGCCATACCCAGCGTGGCAAAAAATACTTCGCGCCTGCGCTTGCGCGCAGCTTCGCGATGGGGAAGCAGATTGACGAGAATCACTGCAGAAACCTCCGCAAAGCCAGACCGCAAGAGGTCAGGTAGGATGCCGCTTCGCGCCGCATCTTCTTTTCACGTACGCCTTCCCCGAGCTCCATTCCCTCAAAAGGGTTTGCCAGCACGCAGGCAAATGAAGTCTGCTGGGTGACAGAGTCGGTCAGGCCTGGCAAGGCGGACGAGCCGCCGGCCAACATCACATAGTCAACTTTGTTGTGCGGTGTGCTGGTAAAGAAGAACTGCAAGGCCCGTCCGATTTCCTGCGCCATGCTCTCGACAAAAGGCTTCAGCACGCCGGATTCGTAGTCTTCCGGCAAATCGCCACTGCGTTTTTTGCTTTCTGCTTCTTCAGGGGAAAAACCGTACTGCCGAATGATGAGTTGCGTCAGCTGTGCTCCACCGAAGGCCTGATCACGCTCATAAAGTACTTCATCGTTTTTGATGACCTGCATACTGGTCGTCAATGCACCCACTTCAAACAGGGCTACCATGGTGTCCACGCCCTTGTTGGGAAGGCTCTCAATCAAGCGGGCGGTGGCCAGGCGGGAGGCATACGACTCCACATCTATAACAATAGGCTTGAGCCCGGCGGCTTCCGCAAGACCCTGCCTGTCCTGCACTTTTTCCTTGCGCGAAGCAGCAATCAGCACTTCAACGTCGCCACTGGAGGTAGCACTCGGGCCTACCACGCAGAAATCGAGGCTGACTTCATCCAGCGAGAACGGAATGTATTGATTGGCTTCGGATTCGACCTGAATTTCGAGCTCTGCGTCGCTGAGGCCGCCCGGGAGAATGATTTTTTTGGTAATGACCGCCGAAGCCGGCAGGGCCATCGCCACATTCTTGGTGCGGGTTCCGCTTTTCTTGACGAGCCGGCGCACCGCGTCGGCCACTTCGTCAAACTTTTCGACGTTACCATCGGTAATCCAGCCTCGTTCCAGCGGTTCGATCGCACAGCGATCCAACACCAGATTACCGGCCTTGTCACGGCTCAACTCCACCAGCTTGACACTGGATGAGCTGATATCTAAACCCAGCAAAGCGGGTTGTTGGCGGTTGAATAACGATCCCAGAGAGATCAAGGCGGTCCCCAAATGACGGCTAATATGTAGCCCTGCATACTTAAGAAATCACTTGAATAGTAGCAGTAAGCTCTTTGTGCAGTAAGGATTTTTCCTGTTTTGGACATCTGGAACGTTGTCAAAAGCAGACGGTCGTACCGGGCCAGGAGTTTGCAAGGTTCCCTAAAACGTTGTCTGCAAACGTAAAAGTATGGCCCTTGCCCTGACACCCCGCACAACCCGCTTCCAGGGATTTTTATAATGGTGACGCGACTTTACGATTGTCTACATGCCCTCCACACCCACGTCTTCTGATTCAAACTCTGCCCCGGTCAAGCAAGGTCGCGCAAAGTCCCTCGTCCCCCGCTGGCTGGTCATGCTCTTTTTGTGGAGTGGCGGCCTGCTGCTGGCTGGTGTTGCCGCCGTCTTGCTGTTTGTGGCTGTAGCGCTGTCGGTTGCCTACCCCAACCTGCCGGATATCTCAGACCTGTCAGACTACCGGCCAAAGTTGCCGTTGCGGGTTTACTCCGCCGATGGGGTGGTTATTGGCGAATTCGGGGAAGAACGCCGCAGCCTCACCCCGATCAAGGACATCCCGCAGGTCATGAAGGACGCGGTTCTGGCCATCGAAGATGCCCGCTTTTTCTCGCATGGCGGCGTGGACTACCTGGGCGTGATCCGGGCCGGCTTTGCCAATGTGGGCCGGGCCAAGAGCCAGGGCGCCTCCACCATCACCATGCAGGTGGCCCGTAATGTCTATCTGTCGGCCGAAAAAAGCTATACCCGCAAGATCTATGAAATCCTGCTGACCTTCAAGCTGGAGCACCTGCTGACCAAGGACCAGATCCTTGAGATCTATATGAACCAGATTTTTCTGGGAAACCGGGCTTATGGCTTTGCCGCGGCCTCAGAGGCCTATTTCGGCAAGCCCCTGAAAAACATCTCCATCTCCGAGGCAGCCATGCTGGCAGGCCTGCCCAAGGCGCCTTCGGCCTACAACCCCATCATCAATCCCAAGCGGGCCCGGGCCCGCCAGCTCTACATCATCGAGCGGATGGAAGAAAACGGCTTCATCACCGCCGAACAGGCCAAGGCCGCCAAAGAAGAAGAGCTCAAGGTCAGGACCGGGCCTGACGCGGGCCGGGTGCACGCAGAATATGTCGCTGAAACGGTCCGCCAGCTGGTTTACAACCAGTACGGGGACGAAACCTACACCCGCGGTCTGAATGTCTATACCACCCTGCGTGCCACCGACCAGACGGTCGCGTACAAGGCCTTGCGCAAGGGCATCATGGATTATGAGCGCCGGCAAATTTACCGGGGCCCCGAGAAGTTCATCGATCTTCCGGCCAATGCGCAGGAAACGGAAGATGCGATTGACGACGCACTGACCGACAACCCCGACAACGGAGATGTGATGTCGGCCATCGTGCTGGAAGCCAATCCCAAACGGATTCTGGCCATGCGCCAGAACAGCGAGACAGTTGAAATTACCGGCGACGGCCTGAAACCCGCCCAATCCGGACTGGCTGACAAGGCAGGGCCCAACATCAAGATTCGCCGCGGCGCCTTAATCCGCGTGGCGAAAACACCGAAAAACACCTGGGAAATCACCCAGCTGCCTGAAGTGGAAGGCGCTTTTGTGGCCCTTGATCCGCGCGACGGTTCCATCCGGGCGCTGGTGGGCGGGTTTGATTTTGAGAAAAACAAGTTCAACCATGTGACCCAGGCATGGCGCCAGCCGGGTTCCAGCTTCAAGCCCTTTATTTACTCCGCTGCCCTCGAGAAGGGCTTTACCCCAGCGACCGTGGTGAATGACGCCCCGCTGTTTTTTGACGCCGGCGTCACTGGCGGCCAGCCTTGGGAGCCCAAAAACTACGACGGCACTTTCGACGGTCCCATGAGTCTGCGGACCGGCCTGAAGAAATCCAAGAACATGATTTCCATCCGCATACTGCAGGCTATCGGCGCCCCGTATGCGCAGGACTGGATCACCCACTTCGGCTTTGAGGCCGAAAAACATCCCGCCTACCTGACGATGGCGCTGGGCGCCGGATCGGTCACCCCGATACAAATGGCCACCGCCTATTCGGTATTTGCCAACGGCGGTTACCGCGTCAATCCCTACCTGGTCACCAAAATCACCGACCAGCGCGGCAAAGTCCTGCTGGAAAGCAAGCCACCCGTGCTGGACGAATCGGCCCGGGCCATCGATGCGCGCAATGCGTTCATCATGGACAGCCTGCTGCAGGAAGTCGCACGCTCGGGTACGGCGGCCAAAGCGCAAGCCACGCTCAAGCGCCCCGACCTTTTTGGCAAGACCGGTACCACCAATGACTCGATCGACACCTGGTTCGTGGGTTTCCAGCCTACTCTGACGGCGGCGGTGTGGATGGGTTACGACACGCCGAAAAAACTCGGCGACCGGGAAACCGGCGGAGGCCTGAGCCTGCCGATCTGGATCAACTTCATGGAATACGCCCTCAAGGGCGTGCCGGTGACCGAATACCCGGCGCCCGAAGGTGTCGTCAACGTTGGCGGAGAGTGGTATTACAGCGAATATGCCAAAGGCTCGGGGGTCAGCACGGTGGGCATACAACAAGATCCGGCAGCTGCCGCCACGCCGGCAGTGCCAGGCGCGATCCAGGTGCTACCACCCTCGGACGAGAAAAAGCGCATTCTGGACTTGTTCAAGAACTGAGATGAAACGCATCAAAAAAGGGCTCCACGGAGCCCTTTTTTGTTTCAACGCCAATCACGGCACACCTGCAAGCTTCTGCTGCTACGCTTTATTTGCTTCCACGGGGGCCGCGAACAGCAATGTCTGGCCAGCCTGCTCGCTGGCATAGCGAGACAAATTGGCAAAAAACTCGCTCGAGTCCTTGGTGTCAGCCCATTGCCCGCCACTGAATTTGTAGTGGAATCCGCCGGCCTTGGCCGCCATCCATATTTCCTGCAAGGGTTTTTGCAGGTTGATGATGATCTGGCTGCGGTTGGAGAAAGTCAGCGTGACCATGCCACCGGTGCGCTGGTTATCAATGTCCGCGTCGGTCTCATCATTGATACGGTCACAGGCGGTTTCAACGGCCCTGAGTGCACTCTCGGCCAGATCCTGGTATTCAAGGTCCGTCATTACAATCCCATCATGGTTTCTTCAGCTCAAATTTTAGGCCGCATCTGCCCTTCGGCCTCCCGCTATGGCCTTGCTGCAATTGTGGTCGGCGCGGCCTTGCTGGCCGGTTGCGGACAAAAAGGCGCACTTTACCTGCCGGTTCCCCCGAAGGTGCCGGCCACAGCCACTACAGCGCCGCCGGCTGCCGCGCCTGCAACGCCGGCGTCAGCCGCTCGCTGACCAGCAACCTGGCCGATTCATTGAAGATTCAGGCCATCCGGTGGCTGGGCCTTCAATCTAAAGGCGCCCGACCGTTCATGCCGTCAATCGATCATGGCGCGCAAGCCCGGCGCTCCTTAAGATAGTTGCCAATAACTCCAACCGCTTCAAAGCCCATTCTTCATGACCCGCCAACCTCTCCCCGGCCACCCCCATTTCGCTTACCGCGATACCGAGCTGTTTGTTGAAAATGTCCGGCTTGGCGATCTGGCCGCGGCACACGGCACACCGCTGTTTGTCTACTCCAAGGCGGCCATGCTTTCGGCGCTGGCGGCTTACCAGCGCGGCTTTGCAGGGCGCAACGCGCAAATTTGCTATGCCATGAAGGCCAATTCGTCCCTCGGCATCCTGCAGGCGTTTGCCCGGGCGGGTTGCGGCTTCGACATCGTTTCGGGCGGAGAACTCAACCGCGTACTGGCCGCTGGTGGCGAGGCCCGGAAGATCATTTTTTCAGGCGTAGGCAAAACCCGCAGCGAAATGCGCCAGGCCCTGAGCGCCGGCATCGGCTGCTTCAATGTCGAAAGCGAAGCCGAGCTGGATGTGCTGTCCGGGGTGGCTCTCGCCATGGACATGCGTGCGCCCGTCAGCATTCGCGTCAATCCCGATGTGGATCCCAAGACGCACCCTTATATTTCCACGGGCCTTAAAGACAACAAGTTCGGTGTGGCACACGAAGACGCGCTGCGCATCTACCGGCACGCGGCTTCGCTGAAAGGCTTGCAGGTCGTCGGCATCGACTGCCACATCGGCTCGCAAATCACCGACACCACACCGTACCTTGACGCCATGGACCGGGTGCTCGACCTGGTGGCAGCCATTGAAGCTGCGGGTATCCCGCTCGAACATATCGATTTCGGCGGCGGCCTGGGCATCAACTACAACAACGACACCCCGCCCGAAGCCGACGCGCTCTGGCAGCAGCTGCTCGCGAAGATCGACGCACGCGGCTACGGCAGCAAAAAGCTGATGATCGAGCCGGGCCGCTCGCTGGTCGGCAATGCCGGGGTTTGCCTGACGGAAGTACTCTATGTCAAACCGGGCGAGCACAAGAACTTCTGCATCGTCGATGCGGCGATGAACGACCTGCCGCGTCCCGCGATGTACCAGGCTTTCCACGCCATCGCACCCCTGCGGGAAGGCACGGCCGCCGAGGCGACATATGACGTCGTGGGCCCGGTCTGCGAAAGCGGCGACTGGATAGGCCGCGACCGCGTGCTGTCTGTCGCAGCGGGTGACCAGTTGGCCGTGATGTCGGCAGGTGCGTACTGCATGAGCATGGCCAGCAACTACAACACGCGTGGCCGGGCCGCTGAACTGCTGGTTGACGGTGGCGAAGTGCACCTCATACGCCGGCGGGAAAGCGCTGAAGACCAGATGCGGCAGGAACAGCTGATAGCGGGCTAATCCGGAACCACGCCCGGGCAAGCACGTGCCTCATCGGATCAGCGTCGATCAGCGCATACCGCTATCATTATGATAGCTGGTTGCGCACGTCGTATATGGGTTTTGGCCTCTTTTTCCTCAAGAACTGCTGCACACGCCAGCCGAGCAGCAGGGCGATGATCGCGGCGTAAACGAACACTTCGGCAAAATTGTTCTTGCCGGCGCGCATCCAGAAAAAATGCAGCAGCCCCAAGCCGGCAATCAGGTAGACCAGCTTGTGCAGCCACTGCCAGCGTTTGGCACCCATGGCTTTGATGGCCGCATTGAAGGACGTAGCCGCCAGGGGCGTCAGCAACACAAAGGCCGAAAACCCCACAAGGATGAAAGGCCGCTTGGCGATGTCTTTGGCAATATCGGCAAAGTCAAAGCCCATGTCGAACCAGCTGTAGCTCAGCAGGTGAATGACGACGTAGAAATACGCGAACAGCCCCAGCATGCGCCGAAAGCGCGCCAGTGCAGGCGTGCTGGTGATGACCCGAAGCGGCGTGACCGTCAGGACGATACAGATAAAGCGCAATGTCCAGTCGCCGGTGGCGCGTATCAACGCCTCGGCCGGATTGGCGCCCAGCTGGTTAGTGAAAGCGCCATAGAAGAGCCACGCAAAGGGCAGCAGGCAAACGGCGAAGAGCATTGGTTTAGCAGCAGGATGCAGCAACCATTTTTGCGAGCTTGCCATCACAGCCATCCGCTATCGGAGCGACTCTCGTCGAGATGCAACGCCCCATGCCCCTCACACCAGCAGGGGCCGCGGAACCGGCTTTGCCGGGCCGCAGGCGCAGCGGCCCCCCCGGGGGGCAGCGCAGTACGCGAAGCGACAAGCGTGGGGGCCATATTGTTCAGAAATTCTTCTTGAGGTCCATGCCCGCGTAAAGCTGGCCAACCTGCGCTTCGTAACCATTGAACATCAGCGTCTTGCGCTTCTTGGCAAAGAGGCCGTCTTCACCGATACGGCGTTCGGTGGCCTGGCTCCAGCGCGGGTGGTCGACGTCCGGGTTCACATTGGAATAAAAGCCGTATTCCTGCGCAGCGGCCTTGTTCCAGGCGGTGCGCGGCTCCTTGTCGGTAAAGCGGATCTTGACGATGCTCTTGCCGCTCTTGAAGCCGTACTTCCAGGGCAGCACCATACGCACCGGCGCGCCGTTCTGGTTGGGCAGCACTTCGCCATACATGCCGAAGGCCAGCAGCGCCAGCGGGTGCATGGCTTCGTCCATGCGCAGGGCTTCCACATACGGCCAGTCGAGCACGCGGGAACCCACAAACGGCATGGTCTTGGGATCGGCCAGGGTGACGAATTCAACGTATTTGGCGTTGCCCAGCGGCTCGACCTTCTTGATGAGCTCCGACAGCGAATACCCCACCCACGGGATCACCATGGACCAGCCCTCGACGCAGCGCAGGCGGTAAATGCGCTCTTCCTGCGGTGCCAGCTTGATCAGGTCTTCGAGCGTGAAAGTCTTGGGCTGCTTGACCAGGCCTTCGACGGCCACCGACCAGGGCTTGGTCACCAGGGTGTGGGCGTTCTTGGCGGGGTCGGCCTTGTCGGTGCCGAACTCATAGTAATTGTTGTAGGTAGAGGCGTCTTTGTAGTCGGTGATCTTTTCCATGGTCACCGCACCGGCCACCGCCGATTTGCCACCGGCCAGCGCCGCCAGTTTGCCGGGTTTTTGTACCGTTTGCGCCATCGCCTGGCGCCCGGCCCATCCGGCCATGGCAGCACCTGCGGCGCCAGTGGCCATCAGTTTGATGAGGTCGCGCCGGCCGTGATAAATGCCCTGCGGCGTGATCTCGCTGGGAACGGGGTGGTCGAAGCCGCTGGCGTGGGTCCTGATGAGCATGTGAGGTCCTTGAAATCCGTTTAAGGGTTAGTCTGAATACGCAGCAACTTCTTACAGGGATTCAACCCGGCCGGCGAATTAACCCGACCTTACAAGGACTTGCTGCCGGCTACAAGGTTCCGTAGCTGTGCAGGCCCGAGAGGAACATGTTGACGCCCAGGAAGGCAAAGGAAGTCACGACCAGCCCCACCAGCGCCCACCAGGCAGCGACCGTGCCGCGCAGCCCTTTCATCAGCCGCATGTGCAGCCAGGCGGCGTAGTTGAGCCAGACAATCAATGCCCAGGTTTCTTTGGGGTCCCAGCTCCAGTAGCCGCCCCAGGCCTCGGCGGCCCACAAGGCACCTAGCACCGTGGCGATGGTGAAGAAGGCAAAGCCTACAGCGATGGCCTTGTACATCAGGTCGTCCATAACGACGGCATCCGGTGTGTGCGCATTAATCGCCTTGCGCGCCCAAATGACGGCCACAAAGAAGATGACGGTGGGAACGACCATGCGCAGAGCCTTACCCATGGCGGGAGCCATTTCAGCCGATCCGAAAAACATCACGGCCGTCAAAGGCAAGACAACAAGGACGGTCGGCAAGGCAACCAGGCCAATCCACAGAGATTTGCTGGTCGCGGTTTTCAGCAACATGGTCAGCGCAACCATCGCGGAGAGTGCGAAAGTCCCGTAGCCGATAAAGTTGGCCGGCACATGCAATTTCATCCACCAGCTTTTGAGCGCAGGCACTAGCGGCTGGATCTCATGCGCTTCCCGCACAACGGTGTACCAAAGCAGAAAACCGACGGCTGCGCTGACCACCAACATGACAAACGCCCCTAAAGTGCGCGTGTTGTACTGCGCTTCGAAATAGAGATAAAAGGTGGTGGTCAGCCAGCAGAAAAGCACGAACACTTCATACAGGTTGCTGACCGGAATGTGTCCCACATCTGCGCCTATCAGGTAACTTTCGTACCAGCGCACCAGCGTACCGATCAACGCCATGCTGACGGCGGCCCAGGCAATTTTTGAACCTACCGACTCGAGCACGGCGCTATGGCTGCTATGGCCCTGCGCATTGGTCGCGCCGCTTGCGAACATGCCCAGCCAATAAAAAATCGTGCTCATGAAGAACAGCACGCTCATCCACAAAATGGCCGACTGGCTGGAGAGGAAATACTTGAGCCAGAACACCTGTTCGGCGCGCGCCAGATCTCCCTGGTAGGACGCGATGCCCAGCAGCGCGAAGGCGCTGACCACCATCATCAGCACCCGCAACGGCCGCCAGAACCAGCCCATGGCGATAGCCGCCGGAATGGCCGCGAACAGGATGCCTTTTTCATAGACATCCATGAAATCACTGTAGCGGGCGAAGGCATACAGCAAGCCGCCGGTGACCAGCGCAGCAAACACCCAGTCCAATACATTGCGCCGGGCGAAATAGCCCTCGTTCAGGCTCAGCGTGCTGTCGCCGCCGGCCTTCAGCGTGGTGGTGTTCACCGCGGTGTGGTTGATCGTGGAGGTATTCATAAAGGCGCCTGCAACAGTTTCGTTTTCAACATCTCAAACTCCTTGTCACCGTCCATGGTCTTGCGGTTGGTCGACAAGGCCATGGTGGCCTGACTGTGGCCTTCGGCCGATTCTGGCATTGAACCCGCAACATTGCCATCTTCTGCCTGACCGCCCCCTGCGCCGCGCGGTGCCAGCCAGACCCAGACGCGGCGTTCGCGCACATAAAGCATGGCGAACACGCCCAGGATCAGGAAGGCGCAACCCAGGTAGACGATGGTCTTGCCCGGTGCACGCGCCACCTGGAACACACTGGCCTGGACCTGGGTGAAGTCTTTCAGCTCAAACGCCATGGGCGCGGGATAGAAATTGGCGTCCGACAGGCTCAGCACCATTTGCGACATAAAGGCCCGCGTCTTTTCATCCTGGCCCAGCGGCTTGAGCCCGGCCTGCTCGCGGGTCATCTGCGTCAGCTCAAACAACGCGCCGTTGAGGATACGGATCAGCACCTCGCCGGCGCGGTTGCGCTCGGCCTCGGGCACGTTGGCCTCCATGAAATCAGAGATGGCCTGCAGGCCTGCAGCGGTTTTGGGCTTGCCCGTCGAGCCTTGCGCTGCGCCCGCTGCGTCTGCAACGTCACCGGCAAAAAGGGCCAGTGCCCGCGACGTCGACGCAGCAAGCTGCTGCGTCAGCTCCGGCCGCTCCCGGCCAATGGCCTGGCTTGCGTAGCGCCTGACCGCCAGCTCACGCTGCGCCGGATTGGCGAGCGCCGCGCGCAGCCGCAAAAAGGTCTCCATGCCGCCTTCAGCATCCACCGGGATCCGGAGGTACTGGAAAGGCGCGGACGGTGTTTCGCGCACGCCCATCAGGTAGACCGCCGGGCTGTCTTCCGCCGGATCCGTCTTGACCGGCAGCATGTAGTTGTGAAATTCACGGGCCTGCCCGGATGCATCGCGCAGCTTGTAGCTCACGCTGGGGCCTACGTTGCGCAGCTCTTTTTGCGTCACGGTCTTGTTCGCCGCGCCAAGCCGTGTGTCAATCGCCTGGTGCAGGTCGACCTTGCGCACATCGGCCCCGGAACCCATGCTCCCGCCCGACGCGAAATTTTCCACGTTGATGACCCGCAGCGCGGTGTATTCCAGCGTCAGCTTTTCGGCGCCATCGCCCTGCCCGTTGGTCAGGCCGCTGGAGCCGCCGATCGTGCCCTGAATTTCAAACGGCTTGCTGGCCGCGGCCATCGGAATGGCCTTGAGCGTCACGCTGGAGCCGCCGTCGTCGAAGCTCGACTGGTAAATCTCGATCCCGCGGTGGTTGGCCGGGTGATTGACCTCCACCCGCGCCGGGATCTTTTCGCCGGTTTCCTTGTCGTGGATGATGATGTCGCTGGCAAAGAGCTTGGGCATGCCGGTCGAGTAATACTCAACGATGAACTTCTTGAGCTCAATGGAAAACGGCAGTTCCTGCAGCAATACGCCGCCCGGCTGGTTCAGGATGGCGGTGCTGGACTGAGTGCCTTCGGCCACCAGCAGGTTGGCGCGAAACGTCGGGTTTTTGTCGCTGAGCCGGTGCTGGGCAGGCACATCGGCAATCAGGCCGCCGCCGGCATAAATCGACTTGCCGTTCAGCCACATCTGCGCGCGCACGATCATGTCGCCGTCGAGCAGGCCGCCCACGCAGACCAGCACGATGGCGCTGTGCGCTGCGATGTAGCCCAGTTTGTTGGCCGCGCCTTTTTTGGCCGCCACCATCCAGCCGTTGCCGGCGCGCTGCTGCAGTTTCACCTTCCAGCCGCTTTGCACCAGCGTCTGGCCAATGCGGCGCGCAGCCGTTTCGGGTGACTCTGCCAATGCAGCCTCGGCACGGTGGCCAAAGGCCTTGAGGCTTTGCTCCCGGACGTTTTCCTTGAGCTGGTTCAGGTCCGCGAAGATCTTGGGGGCGTTGCGCGCAATGCACAAAGAAGTAGAGACCACCAGAAAAGCCAGGATCAACAGGAACCACCAGGCGCTATACACGGTGTTGAGGCTGAGCAGGCTGAACACCTGCGCCCAAAACGGACCGAACTGGTTCACGTAGTTGCCCAGCGGCTCCGCCTGCTTGAGCACCGTGCCGATGATCGATGCGATGCAGATCACCGTCAGCAGCGAAATGGAAAACCGCATGGACGACAGCAGCTCCACCGCCGCCCGCCAGCTGCGGGAGCCCCAATTGACCTTCATACCCTCGGTGGAAACTGTCATGCTTGAAATGGAACCTGCGGTTGGCTCAGGAAAGCCTGCGAACCAGAAAAAGAAGGGAAAAAGAAAAAAGGCGGGCTTTCATCAGAAAGACCCGCCTTGGTGTGATTGGTTTTGGAGGCTTGGGTTCAATACTGCAGGCAGCCTGCGGGTACTTTCAGCAAAAAAAACGCTCGCCTGCCAGTCCTTTGCTGTACTTTGCTTAACGCAGGCCGGCAATGTAGTCGGCCAGCGCGCGGATTTCACGGTCGTTCAGCTTGGCAGCCACCTGGCTCATGGGCAGGCTGTTGCCTCGGCCGCCGTCACGGAAAGCCGTCAACTGCGTCACTGTGTAGTCAGCATGCTGGCCGCTCAGGCGGGGATATTGGGAAGGAATGCCGGCGCCCGTGGGGCTGTGGCAGCCCGCGCAGGCTGCGATCTGGCGGTCCTGCACGCCGCCGCGGTAGATCCGCTCGCCGAGAGCAACCAGTTCCTTGTCTTTGGCAAAGCCGGTTTTGGCTTTCTTGGACGTCGCCCAGTAGGCGATGTTTTTCATGTCGTCTTCAGACAGTGCCGCCGCAAAGCCTTGCATGATCGGGTTCTTGCGCTTGCCGGCCTTGAACTCCTGCAGCTGCTTGACCAGGTATTCGGGGTGCTGCTGCGCCAGCTTGGGGTTGGCAGGGGTACCGGAATTTCCGTCGGCGCCGTGGCAGCTGGCGCAAACTGCGGTGAAGCTGGCCTCGCCCTTGACCAGATCAGGCTTGGCAACCTTGGCCGGGGCTGCTGCGGGAGCCGAAGCGGCGCCGTGTGCAGGTGCGGCTTCGCCGGCAGCATAAGACGACACGGCAGGCACGGCCAGCAAGGCGGCCAGGAGAGAAGTAACGAACAGCTTCATATCGGGGGTTTTAATTGGTTGGCGCACAAAACTTATAACTTTCTGATTTTACAATGGCTTCAGGGCACCCCCGATTATTCGGGTCTTGCCGCGGCAACGGGCCAGCAGCTCCGCACCGCCTCAGCGCTTCCCGGGTTCCGTCCCCGAAGCCATTGCTCCCTCCAACGCATGCCGGTAGCGTGCAACCGATCTCCAGGGACCGCCCGATCATGACCTCACCCTCTCCGTCCAAACAACCTGTAGCCGCAACCGGCGCGCCCGACCCCAAAATCGCGATGGGCTGGCTGCACACAGCCAAATTCCTGACCACAGCGCCCGAGCTCAAGCACCTGCCCCGTGTCGACGTGCCTGAAATCGCCTTTGTCGGCCGCTCCAACGCCGGCAAATCCACCTGCATCAACACGCTGACGCAGCAACACCGGCTGGCATTTGCCTCCAAGACGCCGGGCCGCACCCAAAGCATCAACCTCTTCAGCCTGGGCAAACAGGGCGTGACGGACGCCGTGCTGGCCGACCTGCCGGGCTACGGCTATGCGGCCGTGCCCAAGGAAGCCAAGTACCGCTGGCAGCAGGTGATGGGCAACTATCTGCAGACGCGCGACAACCTCAAGGCCGTGGTGCTGCTGTGCGACCCGCGCCTGGGCCTGACCGAGCTCGACGAGATCCTGCTGGACGTGATCCGGCCACGGGTGGAAGACGGCCTCAAGTTCCTGGTGCTGCTGACCAAGTCCGACAAACTCAACAAGACCGAAGCAGCCAAGGCGCTGTCCATTGTGCGACTGCAGGCCGGCGGCGGAGACGTCAAACTCTTCTCTTCGCTGAAGCGCCGCGGTGTCGAAGAAGTGGCCCAGCATTTGTGGGACTGGGCCCATCCGGCAGAGAAATCGGTCGAAAAACCGGCAAAGCCTGCCAAAGCGGCGCCTGAAGAGCTGCCCGAGATCAATGACTGAGACAGCTCTCCAGCGCTGAGGTTTCAGATAAATACCGGCTCCAGCCCAACAGGGACGAGCGCAAGCAGCTATAAAAATAGTAGCAACATGATAGCCACCCGCTTGTACGCATTGCCCCACGGCATCACCTTGTCCTGCCGGACTGCAGGTGAAAAAGGCCGCCCTGTCCTGATGTTCCTGCACGGCTTTCCGGAAGCCGCTTTTGTCTGGGACGGCTTGCTGGAGCATTTTGCGCGGCCCGAAAACGGCGGTTTTCGGTGTGTGGCACCCAACCTGCGCGGATTTGAACATTCCAGCGCACCACTGGACGTGGCAGCCTACCGGCCCAAACACCTGGTGCAGGACATCGCAGCGCTGATTGCGCTGGAGGGTGGCCAACTAGCTTGCCTTGTGGCCCACGACTGGGGCGGCGCGGTGGCCTGGAACCTGGCCGCGGGCCACCCCGCGCTGATGAAAAAGCTGGCCATCATCAACTCGCCGCATCCCGGCACCTTTTTGCGCGAACTGCAGCATTCACCGGCACAGCAAGCCGCCAGTGCCTACATGAACTTCCTGATCCGCCCGGATGCTGAAGCATTGCTGGCTGAAGACGATTTTCGGCGGCTCTGGGATTTTTTTACCAAGATGGGCGCAGCCGATGGGCCGCACGCCTGGCTGACCGAAGCCGTCAAGGACCAATACCGCGAAATCTGGCGCCAGGGCCTGACAGGCCCCTGCAATTACTACCGTGCTTCGCCCTTGCGACCGCCGCGGCCCGGGCCGCCGCACAACGACCCGGCCGCCGCGGCAGTGAGCATTCCACGGGACATGCTGGAAGTTCACCTGCCGACGCTGGTGCTCTGGGCCCTGGACGATACAGCCTTGCCGCCCGCGCTGCTGGAAGGCCTGGGCGACTACGTGCCGCAGATGGATTTACGCCGCATCGAAGGTGCAACCCACTGGATCGTGCACGAGCAGCCCGCATTGGTGGTGGCGCACTTGGAGGATTTTTTGCGCTAAATTGCTATTGATTTAATAGCTGTTCGCGCTGATTTCGCCTGGCCCGGAAGACTATTTCCCTAAAATTTCGGCCCAACCCGCCCGCCGTCAATACAGGGATGGCTCGCCTTCGGGCCGGGTTTTAAAGCGCTTGTGCACCCAGTAGTACTGGGCGGGCATGGTGTTGATGTAGTCCTGCAGTTGCGCATTCATGCGCGCGGTGTCGGCCACCGGGTCATCGCTGGGGAAGTCCGGCCAGGCAGGCAGCACCTCCACCTCATAGCCCGTCGGAGTGATCCGGGGCAACAGGGGCAGCACCTTGGCGCGGCCCAGGCGTGCAAATCGCGAGAGAGACGGGACCGTTGCGGTGGGTATGCCATAAAAAGGCACGAACACTGAATCGTCGGGGCCGAAGTCCATGTCGGGCAACAGGTAAAGCGGCTGCCCTTCCCGAAGCGCGGCCACAATGGGCTTGACGCCATCACCCCGCCCAAAAAGCCGCAGGTTGCCAAAACGCCGCCGGCCCCGCAGTATCCAGCGGTCCACCAGCTTGTTCGACTGGTCGGTGTAAATGGTGGTCGAGGGCCGCGGCATCTGCAGCGCCACACCGGCCCATGCCGCATCCAGGCCGACGAAATGCGGCAGGAATATCACCGTGGGCTCATTGCCCTCCAGTTCCTGCACGGCACCCGTCACCTGAACACGCCGCTGCACCCAGGCCTGGGGCGCATGCCAGAGCCAGGCGCGGTCCAGCCAGGCCTGGGCAAAAAAGACGAATGTCAGCACCGTGAGGCGGCGCCGTTCTGCGGCCGGATAACCGGGGAAACACAGCGCGAAATTGGTGGCCACCACGCGCCGGCGCGAGCCTACCACCGCATACAACATCCAGCCGAGCAGCACGCCCAGGCCACGCGTCCAGGAAAGCGGCAGCAGCGCCAGCACCCGCATAAAGAAAATGCCGCCGCGGGTCACGACTCGGCTGGCCAACTGACGGGGAGTCTTCAAAGGGGAGTTTCCTTGCGTGGTGTTTTGTAGCGTGCGTAGCCCCACAAATACTGGCCCGGCTGGCTCAGCACAATGGCTTCGATCGCCCGGTTGATCTGTGTCACCCCATGCAACAGGTCGGCGCGCGCGCCGGAATCAGAGGCGTCCATCCCCTGCACCGGTGGCCATATCTTGAGGAAATACCCTTTGCCGCGGGCCAGGCGCTCGCAACTGACGGGCAGCAGCACCGCACCGCTTTGCAACGCCAGCCGCGCGGCCAGCGTCATCGTGTAGGCCGGCTTGCCAAAAAAAGGCGCCCACACGCCCAGGCCCTCTGGCGGCACTTGGTCCGTCAACAAGGCTACGGCCTGGTTGGCCTTGAGGGTTTTGTGCATGAGGCGGATGCCGCTTAAGGAGGCGGGCACGACAGTGAGGTTAGCCCGGTCACGCGCCAGGCGTTCCAGACGGGCCAGCCAGGCCTTGCGTGCGGGCCGGTAAATTGCGGTAATGGGCCCATACAGCTCAGCCAATGCTTGCGGGCCCAGCTCAAAGCTGCCGCAATGGGGGCCGAAAAAAATCACACCACGACCTTCGGCAAAAGCCTGCTCCGCGTGCACCTGGCCTTCAACACGGACATTGCCCAGGCAGGATTCAGTGGCGGGCCGCATCCACAGTTTCGGCAGCTCGGCAATAAAACGTCCTGCCTCGGCAATCGCCGGCCGGGCCAGCGAAAAAGGGAGGCCGGCCTGGGCCACATGTGCCCTGAACTGCGCGCGATAGCGCGGACTCAAGCCCCACACCAGCCAGCCCAGCATGCCGCCCAGCGCATGCAGGGCGGCCAGCGGCCAGAGGGAAAAGAAGCGGAACAACCAGGGCATGAATCAGGTGAAAGGGGTATCGAAAGGTTACGCCGGCCAAAAAACAGCCGTCATATAATGCAAGCTGTCGCCGAGTTACTGAACTACTTGCAGGGCGACATTAAACCAAACTGCTAAAGCGTTCGCCGAGGCATTCCAGCCGGCAACGCGCCGACAAACTTCATGGAGTGTACGCAATGGCGAACGATTTTCTCTTTACATCCGAATCCGTCTCTGAAGGCCATCCCGACAAGGTCGCCGACCAGATTTCCGACGCAATCCTCGACGCGATCTTCAAGCAGGACCCGCGCAGCCGCGTTGCCGCCGAAACCCTGACCAACACCGGCCTCGTCGTGCTGGCCGGCGAGATCACCACCAACGCGCATGTCGACTACATCCAGGTCGCCCGCGACACCATCAAGCGCATCGGCTACGACAACACCGAATACGGCATCGATTACAAGGGCTGCGCAGTCATGGTCTGCTACGACAAGCAGTCCAATGACATCGCCCAGGGCGTAGACCATGCCAGTGACGACCACCTGAACATCGGCGCCGGCGACCAGGGCCTCATGTTCGGCTATGCCTGCGACGAAACCCCGGACCTGATGCCTGCGCCGATTTACTACGCACACCGCCTGGTCGAGCGCCAGGCCCAGCTGCGCAAGGACGGACGCCTGCCTTTCCTGCGCCCCGACGCCAAGAGCCAGGTGACCATGCGCTATGTGGACGGCAAACCGCACAGCATCGACACTGTGGTGCTGTCAACCCAGCACAGCCCTGACCAGAGCGAAACCGCGCACAAAATGAAGGCCTCGTTCACCGAAGCCATCATTGAAGAGATCATCAAGCCGGTACTGCCCAAAGAGTGGCTCAAGGACACCAAGTACCTGATCAATCCGACCGGCCGCTTCGTTATCGGCGGCCCGCAGGGCGACTGCGGCCTGACCGGCCGCAAGATCATCGTCGACACCTACGGCGGCGCCTGCCCGCACGGCGGCGGCGCGTTCAGCGGCAAAGACCCTAGCAAGGTGGACCGCTCAGCCGCCTACGCAGCCCGTTATGTAGCCAAAAATATTGTGGCCGCGGGCCTGGCACGCCAGTGCCAGATCCAGGTGGCTTACGCCATCGGCGTAGCCCGCCCCATGAACGTCACGGTCTACACCGAAGGCACCGGCGTGATTTCCGACGAAAAACTCTCGGCTCTCGTCAATGAACACTTTGACCTGCGCCCCAAGGGCATCATCCAGATGCTGGACCTGCTGCGCCCCATCTACGAAAAGACGGCAGCCTACGGCCACTTCGGCCGCGACGAGCCAGAATTTACGTGGGAGCGTACCGATAAAGCTGCGGCCCTTCGGGCGGCAGCCGGCCTGTAAGGCCGCCGCGCGTAGCGCGGTATCGGTATGCGGGCGAAGTTCATATTCGCATCGCGAATGTGAACGCAGACCAAAAGACGGACAAAGCAGCTACGCTTCGCGCGGCTGCAGGCCTGTAAGGCCCCGAACGAAGCGAGCTTGTGCGGCTTTCAGCGCAGGCTTGCTTCGCGCTGCAAAGTTAAGGACCCAAGAGGTCCCTCCCCCTCGCTAATCCAGAAGATCAACCCCGCGATTCAACCCCGCGTGTAGGGGCTTTTCCCGACATGCGGGGTATTGCCCAACTCTTCGGACGGCGCGTTGTCGGCTTTGGGCTGCGCGATGGTCTTGTTGGTGCCCTCTCTGCCGTATTCGTCGGCAGATATGGCGTCAGGCCGTGCGGCTGACCCGTTCTTGCGGTCACGATCACTCTTTGGATCGGTACGTTTTTTCAGGCCCATCTTGTGTCCTTCGTGTCGCTGAACGTCAGGTAACAAAGCTGCCGGGATCCGTGGCGGGAAATACGGATGCCGACATTGAGGGCATTCCGCCCCGGGAATCACGGGCAGCGTGCGACACACCAAAACCGTTGCCGGTAACGATGAACGGCCAGGCACTGCGGGATTTCCCCGTTTCCATGGCGACTTCGCGCACAGGCCGGGTTGCCCGGATTCCTGGTTCATGCAGGGGAAAGCTGTCTAGAAACATGGCGGCGCCAATGAAGGCTTTGAGTGGCTGGGTTTTGACTGTAGGTTCACGCTTGGCCACGATGCGTCAGCGGGATAGGAAATGCGTGTAGGACAAGCTCGAATCAGGCGCCACTTCCCTGGTTTGAGCTTTAATTCCCGGCATTCCGGCCGCTGCTTTTTACCCACATCAGGCAACGAGGCAGGACATCAGGCTTTCGTAATCCACCGGTTTGACCAGGTGATGGTTAAACCCGGCCAAACTGGCAAGGGCTTTGTCTGTTGTCTGTCCCCAACCAGTAAGTGCAATAAGGACCATGGTTTCAGCGGCAGGCTGCTGGCGGATCAAGCGTGCTGCGTCGTACCCGTTCATGCCGGGCATTCCGATGTCCATGACGATAACGTCCGGCCTGTGGGCCTTGGCTGCGGCAACGGCGGCCACACCGTCATACGCCGTTGTCACCGCAAACCCGTCCATGCCAAGCAAAGCGCCCAAGGTATTGGCCGCATCCACGTTGTCGTCCACCACCAGGATTTTTTTGGCATTTCCGGACCGGGCGGAGCCCGCCATTTGCACAGGCGATGCAGGCTGCCCGCCCTCCAGAACCACCGGCAGCGCCAGGACGAACTCACTGCCATGACCCAGGCCTTCACTGTTGGCGTGCAGAGTGCCGCCGTGCATCTCGGCAAACTGCCTGGCCAGGCTCAGACCGATCCCCAGGCCGGTCGGCGCTTCGCCAGGCACGGGCGTCTGGGCAAACAGGTCAAAGATCTTTGCCAGAGAAGACGCCTCAAGCCCGATCCCGTTGTCGGCGACCCGGAAAGTCACCACAGGCCCCTCGACTTCCGCGCGCAGCACGATATGCCCGCCTGGATGCGTGAACTTGGCGGCGTTGACCAGAAGGTTGGCGACGCTTTGCACCAGGCGTGCGTGATCGGCATCCAGCAGATACGGTGCGTCCGGCTCCTGCACGTCCAGCCGGTGCTGCTTGCTTTCCATGGCGGTAGCGGAAATCTCCACCGCATGGTTGATCACTGATTGCAGTGTGATCTGCCCCCTTTTCAGGGTGACCTTGCCGCTGGTGATGCGGGCCACGTCCAACAGGTCATCCACCAATCGCGTCAGGTGAGCAACCTGGCGGTCCACGACATTGCGCAGCTGCGTGATCTGGCCCGAATCCGGGTAAAGATGCTTGAGGATGCCCATGGACGTGCGGATCGGCGCCAGCGGATTGCGCAGTTCATGCGCGAGCGTAGCCAGGAACTCGTCCTTGCGCTTGTCGGCATCGCGCACCTGGTATTGCCTTTCGCGTGCCCGCACGGCCGAGCGGGTGGCGGTAATCAGGGCAATGGTGCGCACGGGTCGTTCCACCAGCGTCACATTACCCAGATGCTCGACCGCCCGCTGCACATCCAGCGAATCGGCGCCGCTACGCGTCAAAAGCAGGATGGGGATGTCCGACCAGGTGGGCTGTGAGGCCACGTATTCGGCCAGTGGCCGCATGGCCACACCGCTGACAACTTCTTCCACCAGCAACAAGGCACCGGCGCCCAGCGGCAATTGCGTCATCAACTCGTCGGTATTCGCGCACACAATGCTGTGGATGCCCACTGACCGGAGCACTTTGGCAGTCAGCGCCGCGTCCCGCCCTGTAGGCGCACAAATGACGATTCGCCGCTCCACCTATCTCGCTCCGCGGGCGCCACCCACTTCAGGATCGTTACCGACATAAACCGGCACCCCCGTCAGGATGCCGCGGAAGCCGCGCAGAGGCGCACCTACGTGGATACCCTTGCGGGACATGGAGAATTCGCGGATGGTGCGCTCGTGGAGGCTGCCTCGCTTTTTGAACACCGATACGGCCTGCTTGACCTCGCCGTCATGCTCGAAATAGCGCAGCATGAGCACGTTGTCGGCCAGATAGCTGGCGTCCACCGCGGTGGACATCTGGCCGCCCAGCATGCCCTGCTGCACGCCGACCAGGATGGTCACCACACCACGCTGGCCCAGGTACGTCAGCAGTTCGTGCAAATGCGTGGTCAGGAAGCGTTCATCCGGCATGGCATTGAGGTAGCCGTTGATGCTGTCGATGACGACAACTTTGCAGCCGCGGTCGGCAGCCTGGCACACCACCGACGCGAACTCCCCGGGGGACAGTTCGGCCGGGTCGATCTGCTGAATGCTCAGCACACCCGCTTCATAGGGCTCGCGGATTTCCATCCCCAAGCCATCCGCGCGATTGAGTAAATTGTTGGCTGCTTCTTCAAACAGGAACATGGCGCTGGTCTGCCCGCGCTGCGCCGCGGCAGTGACAAACTGGGCCGCCAGCGACGACTTGCCGGTACCGGGAGGCCCGGCGATGAGGGTGCTCGTGCCCTCTTCCAGGCCGCCGCCAAGGAGGGTGTCGAGCTCGGTGAGGCCGCTTTTGAGCTGCTCGCGTCTGCCCATCACGCGCGACTCGGCCGCCACCAGGCGCGGGTACACGCACAGGCCGCCGTACTGGATGTCGTAGTCATGCATTCCGCCGCGAAAGGCGATGCCGCGGTACTTCACCACGCGCACGCGGCGCCGTTCGGCCCCGTAGTCCTTCACGGACTGGTCCAGCGTGATCACGCCATGGGCAATGGAGCGCACCTGAAGGTCAATGCCGGCGGCGGTGCGATCGTCGAGCAGCATCACGGTGCAGGAACGGCTGGCAAAAAACTGCTTCAGTGCCAGCACCTGGCGGCGATAGCGCAGCGGCGTATCGGCCAGCAATTGCAATTCGGAGAGGGAATCAATCACCACCCGGGTCGGTTTTCGTTCCTCGATCACAGACAGGATCATTTGGGTGGTGGTGCCCATCTCGACCTCGGAGGGGTGGAACATGGTGTATTCGGCCTCCGGCGTCAGCAGGTTTTCGGAAGGAAGGACCTCATGAATGTGGATGCCCTCCATGTCCCAGCCATGGGATTCGGCAACACCACCCAGTTCTGCGGCCGTTTCGGCCAGCGTGATGTAGACAACCGACTCACCGCGCCGGGCGCCTTCGACCAGAAACTGCAGCCCGGTGGTGGTCTTGCCGGTGCCAGGTTCACCTTCGATCAGGTAAATGCGGTCTTTGATGAGGCCGCCGCCCAGAATATTGTCCAGGCCGGCTATACCGGTGGAAAGAAAATGGAGCTCGGTTGGGTTCTTTGAAGTCATGGTTGCAGGAAAAGCGGTTTGTGAGCCGACTTGGCAATGAAAGAACAATCCGCAACACTCGTTAAAGAACACAGCGGCTTGTAACACCTGGATAAATGGTAGTCAGCCAGCTTAAAAATGCCCGGTTTACCGCATCTGCGTTATGCGTAGGACAAGACGCCGTCCCACAATAGGCCACAGTGGCAATACGCCCTTTCCGGTCGGCGCCAAAAGATGGACCCTGGGCATTGGCAGTGTTGCCCGCCACGCTGACCTGGAAGCCGCCGCTTCCGGCCTTGATGCCGCTTTGTTCGGCAACGCTCTGGAAGTTGGAGTTGATATTGCTGCTGGAAGCGCTGATGCTGCCGCTGATCTTGCCGACGCCCACACTCAGTGAGCCGCCCAGGCTTTGCTGGCTGCTGGTGTAGGTGCTGCTGTCCTGCAATGAGGCGATGTTGAGGTTGCCGCCAATGTCGGCCTTGACCTGCTCGGCCCGGATCACGGCACCCTGCAGGGTGGCGTCTCCGCCCGTGGTCAGGCTGACTTTTTCACCAGCCTTGACTTGGGTGTTGGTGTAGCTGGTGATGCCATTGAATTTATAGCAGCTGGCGCACGCCCCATCTAGGCTAGAGGCCTATTTGATTGTTGAGTTGCGCCGCTAGTTGACCCAGTCTTTCCATCAAATCTTGATCCATGCGCTTTGAGGAACAAAGGGTCATCAAAAGGTGAACTCCTTTCCGAGTTCCACCTCTTTTTGAACGGCGAAGCCAGACCCAAGCGGGTCAAGGCCGACTGAAAATTACCTGTCCAAGTGGTTTAAGTTGTGATGGAAATCAACACCCCTGCTTTTAAAACAAGCAGGGTAGTGCCTACGTGGGTCAGTTTTGGATGGAAATTACTGCGCTAAGTGGGTCAGATTTCGACGGAATTCAACACCACTCCCCCATTTGCCCAACAAAATCGGTTTCAAATGCGAGCTATTTCTATGGCTATGTTTTTTTCTGAATTTTTAGCTCATCCCACAACGGTGATAGTTCAAGCTTCTCCATGTACGTGCCGAAATCTACAAATGGCATTACGCCTATATCAGCTGAGGAAAACCATGTGGCCTCACACTCTTGGCACACATATATATCTTGCCCAGTTTTTTTTATCTGCGCTTTAGCTATATCGCCTTGCGCGCATCTAGGACACAGCATTTAAAGCTCCTTGTTTATTGGAATGGATAGGCAGTAATGATGTTGAGTTGCACTGCTACTTGACCCAGTCTTTCCATCTAATCTTGATCCATGCGCCTTGGGGAACAAAGGGTCATCAAAAGGTGAACTCCTCTCCGAGTTCCACCTCTTTTTGAACGGCAAAGCCAGACCCAAGCGGGTCAAGGCCGACTGAAAATTACCTGTCTAAGTGGTTCAAGTTGTGATGGAAATCAACAGCCGACGGGGTTGTCCTGATCAGTGCTGCGGCGCTCTTTGGTGCTGGAGCTGCTGAAGAGGTCGCTCTCGGCGGTGGTCATGCCAAAGCCGAAGCTGTTGGTCTGCCGGCCTGCGCTGAGGTTGACGTTGTTGCCGGCGTTCAGGCTCAGGCTGCCTGCAAGGAGTTGTGCGGTTCTATGGTTTTACACTTCCTTTCTCAAGGATCTCCTCCAATATGTCACCGCCGTATGAGTTAAAAACACTTAGCAGAGACACTGGCTTATCTTCAGGAGAAAACCTCCAAGATCTCAAAATTCCGTCACTACCGAAGTAGCAAATTTGCTGAACTTCTGATAGGACGCAGCTAACAAAAGCGAAATCTAAATTCGCGTCCAACTTTTCTCTATTTTGACTGTTGACGATTGCAGGCAAGTCGCCAATCCAGATGGCGTAGTGCGCCCATAAAGAATTTGTTGTGGCCTTTTCCGCAACCAATTTTTCGCCAGCAATGCTTAGAAGTTGCCAAAATTTCATAAATTTACCGAGTGTTGCGTTCCGCAGCTACTTGACCCAGTCTTTCCATCAAATTTTGCTCCATGCGCTTGGGAAACAACTGGTCACCAAAGGGTGAATTTACTTCCGAGTTCCGCCTCTTTTTGCACTGCAAAGCCAGACCCGAGCGGGTCAAGGTCGACTGAAAATTACTCGTCTAAGTGGTTTAAGTTGTGATGGAAATCAACACTCTTGCGTTTGTTAGACCGAGTTGCGCTGAAACGGAGATGACCTTTTGCACCTCAGCCGTTTCAATGGCTTTCAAAATCATCTCAGATCCAACACAACGTCCTTTACGACTGGTAGTCCTCATACTCCCACGCAAAGTATCTGGAAAGAATTGGTACTGACTGCTCCCAAGTAGGGCGTTCAGCGTTCTCAATAATCTCGCTAACTGTCTTCTTGATCAATTCAAAATCGAAACTTTCAACGAGGATCATGTGCCGCAAAACATATGCACTCTTGATCGATAGCTGATGCGCAAGCCACGAATTTGTGCATATCCCAACTTGGAACAGATGACTGCCTTCAATCCCCTCTGGTCCGATCGCTAAGGTCAGCCACATGCAAAAGTTGTCTGGTGTTTGCGGGGTGTAGGTGTTGAGATCCTCTGCACCGAAATCAATCCCTTTGAGAGTGGGTTTGTTCATTTGATCACCATGTGTCCGTTGGAAATTACAGCCCCTGTATTCGGGTCCCTCATCTGGAAGTTGGCCTGGACACCGGTCGGATTGAACTCGGCAGGTGCATTGGGCTTTGCAGTCGGAGGCCTAAAGACTCGCGTACCGTCAGCGCTGATCAATCCGCCGGGTACACCGTTCAATGGTCGCGCTCCATCACCTACCCATATCTGCCCCAAGCTATTCGCTTCGGTCGCCGTACCGCTTCCGACGGAGAAATTCGGATTTGGCACTCCACTGCCGCTCGCCGCTTTCGCAAGTCTCGCATCCTGCGCCGCAATGTTGGCAAGATTTTCGGCGGCCAGCTGCCCTTTCAGTCCTGGCACGGTCACCACATTCGCCGTCCCGCCAGAAGTCACCGGGGTTGCAATTTCTCCTGCTACTGCCGTTCCCCCACTTGCCCCATTTGTAGCATACGTATTTCTGGCCGCCGCATAGGCCGCCGCCTGTGCATTAACGGTCCGATTCAGCAATATACCTTCCACCGCAGCCGGCGAAAGTCCCAGTGCTGCATAAGTCAGCGCAGCAGCTTGCGGGCTCAGGCCCATGCCTTGCAGAACTTGCTCTCCCATCGTAAGCGTAGGCTGCCCTGTTGCGGCGGTATTGCTACCTGTTACGACCTGATCCCACCCAAAGGTCGCACCCGCACCACCCAGGAAGCAGCCAAACCCGGTCGTACAAGCGCCTGTGCCCGCGGCTATCATCCCGGCCCCGCCCAGCGCCTGCAGCAGTCCCATGGTACGAATGCCGCCGTTGCTGCTGGTAAACGCATCCACCGCGCTGTCCGAGGCGTTGTAGTCGTTGAACAACTTGAGCGGTGACGTCTGATTACTTGGGTTGGTGCCGACTCTGTAGGTTTGTTGGGCCAAGGTGCTTCGCTCGGCAGCATATTCGTCGGTGGCGCCAGCCGCTTGCATATCCGACAGCAAGCGGTAATTGGCATCGGTGGGTGGCACGCCATCTGCGCACCGGCGAATCGCACAAGCGGCTATTGTCAGGCGTGCCACAGCCGCATTGCTGCCATTGGCCAGCTGCTGGATGCGGCTGATCTGGTTGGGGTTGAGCTGCCTGTTGTTGGTGTCTTCGTTAAACGCAGCAGCTGCCCCTGTCAAACCACCTGCCGCTGCGCCAATACTGGCGGCAATGCCCGCGCCCACAAGGTTTTTAAGGACCGGGGGCAGGTCCTCTGTGAGCTTGTTAATCTCGTCTGCTGCAAGTGCCGCGGCGCCGGCGCCTGCAGCGCCGCCTACGCCGCCACCCAATCCGCCGATCAGGATATGGCCGGCAACCCGGCAGGCGCCCCCTTCAGCCCAACAGGCGGCGGATTTGGCATCCGGTGCGCCAGCTTGTTGCTGATTCGCGTAGTCGCCCCAAGCCGTGCTGGCAGACCGCCCAAACGCCGCAGTAATAGCGATCTGCGCATCAATATTCGCCCTGACCTTGTCCCTATCAAAGATCGGCTTGAGGCTGGTTTCAGCGTCACCGGTTCGGGCGCCCGTGTTGCCTGCAATGCCGCTGATCCCTGCCGTGGTGGTGCTGCTGGCGTCGCCGCTGGTCTGCCCATAACCGGCGCCTCCGCCCGGGCGGGTTACGGTGTGGCTGGCCCGTTCGATTTGTGCATCGGTCATGCCGCGGTCACGCATGTCAGCTATCGCCCCTGGGCTGCTTTGGTCGCCGAGGGTTCCGCTCAGCCCCGCTCCCAGTTGGTAGCCGCTGCCTTCATAACTGGCAACGTTCTGGATGTCGGTGAGCGTCAACACACCGCCGGCCTGGAAACTGTTCTTGCCGTCGTCCACAGCCTTTTGGGTGCTGGTGATCTGCCCGCCAGCCAGGGTCGTGTTACCGCCCACGGCAACGTTAAAGCCGCCATCGCCCGCGCGAATCGCGCTTTGCTCGCCAACGCTTTGGTAGTTGCTGTCGATGTTGCTTTTGCCTCCGCTTACGCTACCGCTGCTGGAGCCATAGCAGAAGGGCGGTATGCACAGGCTCACCCCAGCACCGGCGCTGCTTTGCGTTTCTTTGTAGACGGACTGGTCTTGCAGGCTCTGGATGATGAGGTCGCCGCCGGTTTGCACGGTGACCTGTTTGGCAGCTGCGACCGCGCCTATGAGGTTGGTGTCGCCGCCCGAGGCGATCACCAGCGTGTTGCCGGCCTGCACCTGGGTGTTGGTGTAGCGGATCTCGTCGCCGTTGCCTTCGCCCTTGCCGCTGGAGACGCTGGCGTTCAGGCTGAAGCCGCTTTTGGCGCCCACGCTGAAGCCGATGCCCAGGCTGGCGCCCGAGTTGCTGTTGCTGTTGCGCTCGCTGGCGGTGTTGATGGCGGCGAGCAGGTTGACCTGGTTGTCTGCCATGAGGCTGGCGCTACCGCCGGCGTTGATGCGGCTGCCTTGCACCGTGAGGTTGCTGTCCAAGCCTGCACCAGTGGCCGCGATGGTGATGTCGCCCCCAGCGGCAACATTGGAGCCCACGGCCGTGTTGCTGGTGTTCTCTGTGTTGCTCTGGCTCTTGCTGGAGCCGATGCTCAGGTTTACGCCGATGCTGGCTGCTGCGGCCGGGTCCTTCACCAGGGCTGCGACCTGGTTGTAGGTGTTGTACGCCGTGAGTGCCGTGCTGGCTGCGGCCAGTGCCTGTATGCGCGAGTCCTTGACCTTGCTGGCGTTGCTGATGGCCTGGGCGCTTTGCTGCACGCTTTCGATGGCCGACAGCACGGGGTTGCTGAAGGTGACGCCAAAGCCGCTTTGGGAGGTTCTATCTTCCGTGGTGCTGCGGCTGGTCTCGCGGGCTTCCACGATGTCCACCTTGGCGGCGCTGATGGTGATATTGCCTTGCGGTGAGATCACGTCGCTGCCGACCTGGCGGTAGTTGTTGTTGGCCACGGCGACCACGTTGCCTTGCAGGGCGCCCACGGTGCTGGCCGCTGCGGTGGTGTTGCGGCCCTGCCTGTCGTTGGACTGCTCACTGGCGTTGTAAGACAGGCCTTCCTGGAAGAATCCCGACTCCTTCTTCTCAAAGAAAGACGTGCTTCTGCTGGTGTTGGTGGCCGCTTCGATGGCGATGTTGCGGCCGGCGGCCAGGGTGGTGCCGGTGTCGCCAATCACGCTGGAGCCCTGGACCTTGATGTCTTGGCCGGAGGCGAGGGTGAATTCCTATCCGAGTCCCGCATTTTCTTGACCCTCAAAGTTGATACAAGCTGATCAAGGGCGGCTGGAAAATTACCTGTCTAAATGGTTTAAGTCGCTATGGGAATCAATCATCAAACGCGTAGCTTGGCTTGCAACGCGGCCTCAAGCTCAGCAAGGGTGAACTCTTTTCCGGCCTCAAGGTAACCAGCATTGTCATCAACAGAATCGCCAAATTCTTTGCACAGCGAATAAGTCACCAGAGCAGCAAATAAATCATCTCCTCGGGTACTCACCGATCCCATGTATTTCTTGGCGTCGGGAATTCTTTCATCAATAGGCTGCTCAGAAATTGAAACCCAGCACCATTCATTTTCAGCCGCGCCCTTTACATAAGGATCTCGGTGAATTGGCCCAACCAGTTCCATCGTCAAGGTTGGCGTCTTTTGTTTGAAACGGGAGAAGCCATTTTTTATGGCGCTCGTTAATTCGTCCTGTGTTGGATTGGCATCCATCTGGACAAAAGAACTTTTCATGGCGTGCCCTTAGTCGTCAGCGTAGAACGAGTCAATGTTATCCATCCATTTATGGTTTTAATATTGATGTTGCCCACGGTACCTTCGTTCAGGATGTTGGAGACAGGTGACCCCGGTTTGACCCAGCTTGTGACGTCTTGAACTGATATGCCAGTCTTGGTGGCATCTACGTACATATCGCCAATTTGCTTTGCGTTAACCATTTGCTTAGTTCCATCAACGATATTTCGCTGCACTGCTGTCATGCCATTTCCTGTTACTTCCTTTAGGCTAACAGGGACACCATTTAACCAGCCATCAATTCCCGGGGTATTGTGGCTCAGCTGTCCCACAAATCTTCCGCCCTTGTATGCAACGATATCGGCTGCCTGAGAAATTTCTTCCGCACTCATTGCATTTGGAATCACTTCACCCGGTTTTGGGGCCGGCAGTGCTAGTGGTTTTGTTGTTGCGACAACTTCACCAACAATGCTCCCCCCCGGACTTGCGCTTATTCCTTCGGCCTTGGCTAGTGCCTTTGGAATATATTTTCCTCCCAGATACGCGAGCCCGAACTTGGCGGCATCAATTCCAAGGAGCATGAGCGGATCACGCTCGCCAGGATATGTTTCCAGGTTGAAAGAGTCCAGAACACGCTGACCTTCGTTTGAGCGGTAGGCACCAAAGGCTGCCGCATTCCCTTGCTGCATCTGGAGGTTGGACGCCCCAGCGATGCCAATCCCGATGGGGACGGCTACACAGCCAAGTCCCAAAGTTTCAATGCATGATGCTGCACCACCCGCTGCAATCACACCGCCGCCAACTGTGCCGATGGCGCCAGCGCCGAGGTTAACCGCGCCTCCCACGCGTGTAACCACTTCGCCATTTCGTGTCAGCCCATCTCTTATTCCGTCAAGATTGGTGTAAATAAACTCCCCTGTTTTTTGGAGAATCGCTTTTTCCGCCGCGTATGTTTCACCCACTCGCTGCATGTCGTTGAGCTTGATCCAGTTTGGGTCACTATCAGGAATGCCGTCGGCACACCGGGTAAGTGCGCACGCTGCGGCGTCCAGTCGGCGTTTCTCCTCTGTGGTTTTTCCTCTTTTTGCTGCATCTAGCTTTTGGGTCTCGGTATAGTGCAACTGCCGATTGTTGGCATCCACAGTCCAGGCAGTGGCCGCCCCTTGAGTTCCGCCCACAGCAGCGCCAATGCCTGCGGCCGTCAGCCCGGCAACGACTTGAGCAATGCTCTTGGAGACGCCGTCACCCAAGCCTGCCGTTTGCAGGCCTAACTGCAGGTTGTCCTGGAACGCGTTCATCAGGTTGGCTGAACTGGCGCTGGTAGCCGCGCCCAAGGCGCCGTCCATGCCGCCGCCCAACGCGCCTACTGCCGTGTGAAGGGCGATCCGGTAGATGCCGCCTTCTCCCCACTTCTCGGCTTCCTGAATCAGGGCCGTCTTTTCTGACGGCGTCATGGTTTCCTTGATCTGATCTCGCAGGCTCTTGGCCTGGCTGTCGGCAAAGCTGGCAGCCGCTTTGGGCGCTTCGCGTGTAAACGCCTGCGTAATTTGCACCTGCGCATTGATCTCGGCCTGTACCCGGGCTGCGTCAAAGATGGGTTTAAGGCCGGTCTCGGCATCCGTGCTCCTGACGGCGGTATTGCCGGCAATACCGCTGATACCTGCGCTGCTGGTACTGCTGGCATCGCCCTTGTCTGAGCCG
Organism: Polaromonas sp. P1_F6; assembly: GCF_056405695.1. Lineage (NCBI taxonomy): Bacteria > Pseudomonadati > Pseudomonadota > Betaproteobacteria > Burkholderiales > Comamonadaceae > Polaromonas > Polaromonas sp. P1_F6. The sequence continues at coordinate 237 of NZ_JBFUBQ010000002.1, read as the reverse complement.
ATGCCTATGCCCAGGCCGTTGATGCCGGCAGTCTTGGCGGTGGCGCCGCCGCCAAAGCTGATGCCGATTGACTCGCCCTTGTAGCTGGCGGTGTTCTGGATGTCGCTGATGCTTAGCGTGCCGCCGGTCTTGAAGCTGTTCTTCTGGGCGTTGACCGCCTGGTTGTCGCTGGCGATGACGCTGCCCAGCAGGGCTGGTTGTCGCTGGCGATGACGCTGCCCAGCAGGGCTGTGTTGC